>JBDWHY010000061.1:0-1196 GCA_039974975.1 Fuerstiella sp.
TCTTACTCGACGATAGTAGCGACGACGCCGGCGCCGACGGTACGGCCACCTTCGCGGATCGCGAAACGCAGACCTTCGTCCATGGCGATCGGAGCAATCAGCTCGACTTCCATAGCAACATTATCACCAGGCATCACCATCTCCGTACCTTCCGGCAAGGACACAACACCTGTCACGTCTGTTGTCCGGAAGTAGAATTGCGGACGGTAGTTCGTGAAGAATGGTGTATGACGGCCACCTTCGTCTTTCGTCAGAATGTAAGCTTCTGCTTTAAACTTGGTGTGTGGTGTGATGCTGCCCGGATGCGCCAGAACCTGGCCACGCTCAACATCTTCACGCTTCGTACCACGCAGCAGAACACCAACGTTATCACCCGCTTCACCCTGATCGAGCAACTTGCGGAACATTTCAACGCCTGTGCAGGTTGTCTTAACAGTGTCTTTGATACCGATAATCTCGATTTCTTCGCCCACTTTAACAACGCCGCTTTCAACACGACCGGTAACAACTGTACCACGACCGGAGATAGAGAATACATCTTCGATGGGCATCAGGAAGGCTTTGTCAACATCACGCTCTGGAAGCGGAATATATTCATCAACAGCAGCCATCAGCTCGAGGATCTTGTTCTTGCCGATTTCATCATCACGACCCTCAAGAGCCGCAAGAGCAGAACCGGCAACAATCGGAATATCGTCTCCTGGGAAGTCGTATTCGCTCAAGAGCTCACGGATTTCCATTTCAACAAGCTCAAGGAGCTCTTCATCGTCAACCTGGTCAACTTTGTTCATGAAAACAACAAGCGCCGGAACACCAACCTGACGCGCCAGCAGAATGTGCTCACGTGTCTGAGGCATTGGACCATCAGCAGCGGACACAACCAGAATGCCACCATCCATCTGCGCCGCGCCCGTGATCATGTTCTTCACATAGTCAGCATGGCCTGGGCAGTCAACATGGGCGTAATGCCGGTTTTCTGTTTCATATTCAACATGCGCTGTAGAGATCGTGATACCACGCGCTTTCTCTTCAGGGGCTTTGTCAATCTCATCAAACGCAAACGCGTCGCCGCCACTCTGTTCAGCCAGCACTTTTGTAATCGCTGCTGTCAATGTGGTTTTACCATGGTCAACGTGACCAACGGTTCCGATATTCGCGTGCGGTTTATTACGCTCAAACTTTTCTTTGGCCATTTT
>JBDWHY010000062.1:0-72895 GCA_039974975.1 Fuerstiella sp.
GTACCGAGCGTTTCGTCGTACCCACGCAGTGCAGAATCTTATCAACCAACCGCACATCGTGATCAGCGTCCACAGCTTCGTCGAGTCGTTCCGGAAACAGCACCTACTGATCGCGACTCTCTTTCACTTTCGAAAAACGCAGCCACCACCTCCTGAGATCCCTATTTCTCCCAAAAATAGAGACCCAAAACCAGGCCGGAACCACCCTTTAAATCGACAAGCCCTTACGCGACGGGTGACAACATCTAAGCTTTTTCAACGGGCTGCCAGGCCCTGTCCCTTGATTCTCACTTCACGGGGAATCTGGTGAGCCGCATGACGCTCACCCATTGCGGGACAGAGACGAGGCGAATTCACAAATTCGAGATGCCGCGGTCGGCAAAAGACACGGGGAACACGGCGTTTTTCGATTTTTGTGTCACAGATCTTCGCAGAATCCGCTGAAGCTTTCATACTCGAAACAACAACCTTTCAGTCCGAAAGCTTCCCCGATGAACGCTCGCATCAAAATCACAACTGTTGCCATCACTTGCTGCCTGATGGCTTCAATGACTTGTGAGGCTGGAAATTCTGGGGGACGCAACGGCAAGCGAGAAGGCAGTTCTCAACGGTTCAGTAGTAGCAAACAGTTCAGTAGCAGCAAAAGTGGGGCAGGCCACTCTTCCAACAATGGAAATTCTCACCATGCCAATCATCGCTATCAAACGTCTGGTTCCAGCAACTTCGGCCACCAAATGAAACAACACTCGGGCCGCCAAAACTATCAAACCAAAACTCAGCAAACCAAAACTCAGCAAACCAAAACCCAACAGTACGGCAACCAGAAGTTTCAGCAACACAGCTATCAAAAGCACGGAGTTCAGAATCATAAACTACAGCTGCATCCCATTCAGCAGCACAAAGGTCACAACAACCAGCACCACAATGGGAATCACTTTTCATCCAAGAACAATCACGGCTTTGTTGGCCACAACCCAACGAAATACAACAAGTCATCTACAGCAAACGCCAAGCACCCGATTCAGCATGGCCAAAAGTATGCTCCTGATCACAACGCAGGACACCACAATTTCACTCAACACCACAATGCCGTTCAACATCACAACGGCCACGTAAAGATAAAGCAGCCTACCAATCAGTTGAACAAGTGGACGGGCGGAAACATGAATTCTCAAAAGCCAACGGGCTCTGTGAACCAACTGCATAAGTGGATGAGCCGATAGTTGCCGACACCACACCAAACTGCAAAATCAAAAAAGGATGCCTTCGATCAGAAGGCAGCCTTTTTTTTTGTGCGCAGTGCGAAATGTCGAGCTCTAGATGAAGGGTCTCACACAGAGGCTGAAGCCAGATGAATGACCTTGCTTAATTGGCCTCGTCGTAAATTATCCGTTGTGGATTTTCCGTCGTGGGCTTTTCAAGCGGAACGACTTGCTTGCAAACGCCTCGTTCTGAGGTACTCAAACCTAGATGATCGCGAACAGACTTCCTTTTAAACCAACGTCCTGCCATCGCCGCTCCATTCTGCACTCGCCGATCAACCCTGCAGTCGCTGCTAAAGTCCAAGTTCTCTGCGGAAGATTCTTAACGGAACAATGCCGACAAGCAGACTGCCTGCAATCGGGCTCACAAAGCCCGATTACAGAAGAAGGCTACTGGCTAGATCTGCACTATTTTTTTGCACTCGGGTAGGGCGGAGCATGAAATTTCGTTCTGAGCTTGGCCAGTTCCTGCTGCAAGTCGGCCCGAACTTCCTTGTACGACGCGTCATCGTGAACACTGTTCATTTCATGGGGATCGTTCTGTAGATCAAACAAATTCCACTCCTGAGTTTCAGGGATGTAGAACAGCTTGTGGTTTTCTGTGCGGACGCCGAAGTGCTGCGGCACCGCGTGTTCACCAAGCTCGTAGTACGCGTAATACAGCGATTTTCTCCAGTCGTTGGCTTCCCCCTTTAAGAGCGGCATCAGCGAACGGCCTTGTACTTCTGCCGGAGTCTCCAAATGAGCGATGTCCAAAAACGTTGGAGCGTAGTCGATGTTTTGAATCAACTGCTTTGGTTTTGACCCGGGTTTAATGACAGAGGGCCAACGAACCACAAACGGCATGCGGAATGATTCTTCAAACATCCAGCGTTTATCGTACCAACCGTGTTCTCCAAGAAAGAACCCTTGATCCGACGAGTAAATCACAATCGTGTTTTTCGCCAAGTCGTTGTCGTCCAGATACTTCAGCATCCGGCCAATGCTTTCATCCACTGACTTCACGGTGCTTAAATAGTTTCTCATGTAGCGACGATACTTCCACTGCACCACTTCCTTTTCGCTAAGTCGACCGGCCTTGAAGTCTGCTAAAAACTTTTGATTGGCCGGGCTAAAATGTGCGTCCCAAACTTTCTTTTGATCTTCCGTCATGCGGTTGTATTCGGGACTGCCATAGCGGTCTGGCTTCGGCAACTTCACGTCGCCTCGTTCGTCCCTACGAATCTTAACGTCGTAGGCCCAGTCCATATGGCGATCAATTTCCATTTCGTTGTCGGCTAGAGTCTTGCTGCGATTTTTGTAGTCATCGAATAGCGTCTCTGGTTCTGGGATTTCAACATCATCGAAGCTGCCCAGATGTCGCAAAGCAGGAGCGAACGTGCGGTGCGGAGCTTTGTGTTGGCACATCAAAAAGAAGGGCTTGGAAGTATCTCGCTTGTCCAGCCAATTCACCGCCTTCTCTGTGGTCAGGTCAGTCGCGTAGCCTTCGAATTTCTTCTGACTTCCATCCATCTGACTGAAGACCGGGTTAAAGTAGCTGCCCTGTCCAGGAAGCACCTCCCAGTGGTCGAAACCAACCGGATCAGATTTCAGGTGCCACTTGCCAATCACAGCCGTGCTGTAGCCCCCCTTTTGCAATTCTTTGGCAACCGTCCATTGACTCGCATCAAAGCTATTTCCGTTTCTCATGAAGCCGTTTACGTGGCTGTGCTTGCCAGTCAAAATACAGGCTCGAGACGGTCCGCAAATGGAATTGGCACAGAACGAATTTTTAAAGATCGCTCCTTCGTTCGCAATGCGATCGATGCTTGGAGTCGGTGCAATTTCTGCGAGCGGTCCGCCATAGGCCGAAATCGCCTTAATTGCGTGATCGTCAGAAAACAAAAACAGAATATTAGGGCGATCTTCGGCGACGCTTGTGGAAGCGGACAAAAGAACCAACAGGCAGACAATTCGAATTTGCATAGAGAAAAGTTCGTTGTGAGGTGGGTGTTGAACGAGAGATATGTCGCAGACACTGGTGCAGTATCTCTAGATCTGAATGGTCACGCAATTCACTGTGAGATGGTTTCTGCCTGATGACAACTCACACACGATCTCCAACGAACAATCACTACTGGACAATCACTACTGGACGACCACTGCCGAATCACCACAGAACCGAATCAGCGTCACCGCAGCCCAGTGAAGTGAAGTGAAGTGACTCCCTCCAATGCCTGCCCGGTCCGTGCTGCAAACGTCGCCTTCACTGTTCTGAGTCAAGAAAGCTTTCACAGTCGAATGGAATCAAAACGCGGCAGCCGCCTAGCAGTCAAACGCATCCTCACTGCACAAGCACCACCAACCACAGCACATTGACTGCATTGAACCACGGAGAAAACAGCAGCGCAAGTGAAACAGTGAAACAGTGACACAGCAGATGCTCTCCCGCGAGCTCCGTACTTGGTACCAATTACCCTGAACCGAAGTCGCCAATCAAAAACAAGGCATCTGAGCGAAACACGAGGAGTTGCGAGGGCTTGATCAACAATCGTCCTGCCAGTGGTGCGCTGACGGGTGTGCGCTGACGGGGTGTGCGTTGAGGGGGTGAGACAGATGAAATCAAAGAAGAATCAGGGCAAAAAAAAACGATCGGCTTCTCAATGAAGCCGATCGCAATTCAACATCGTGTCTTTGCCAATGACGCAGACTTACATTCGAGTTTCCAGAACGTACCGCATCAGGTCATTGAATTCTCGACGGTTCTTCAATGTCTTCGCCAAGTTGGCAGGCATCAAAGACTTCTTCGATACGATGATTTCGTCCACATCGCTTTGCTTGATCCGGATAGGGTTTGGTTCCGCCAAGTTTCTTAGCACGATTTCGTCATCGGTCTCTGAAACTCGGATTCCTGTTCGAGTCAATCCATCCAATGTGATCACGCTGACTGATGCGTAATTTTTGTCGATCAAATCAGACGGGCGAAGAATGGAATCAACCAGCTGTGCGGGTGTCAGCTTGGTCGACATCTTCGTTAGGTCAGGACCCAATCGAGCGGCTCCTTTCGGAGGATGGTGACAGGCGAAACAGGCGGCATCTGATTGATAAAACAGATTCTTTCCTCGTCTCGCGTTTCCTTTTTCCATCGCAACTTTAGCAAGCGTCGCAGATGGAATGGCCATAAGTTCGGCTTCCAGTGCGTCGTTCGAAAATGCAACGACGGCGGCCGCAGAACCCGATCCATCTTTCAATGGATGCTCAGCTAACAGGTCTTCTGGCTTCCAGAAGGTTGTTCGTGCCAAGGTTTCCTTGCGAACTCGGGCGACGCTTTCGGCGCTAATCACTGACGCTTTGTTGCCCCAAGTGTTTCTGACAAACGTCAGCACTCCAGCCAACTCGTCGTCTTTCAACAGAGACCGAAATGCGGTCATCGGAGGAACTCCGCGAGACGGATCGTATGTCTTTCCGTGAACAACGATTTTGCCCCACATGCCATGCAAAGAAAGCTTAATCAGTCGATCTTCACTGCCATTAACCCAAGGGCTATTCACCAATGACGGGTAGACATTGGCATTGCCTTTGCCATGAGTGAGGTGGCAAGTGGCACAATGAGATTCCCGTTGGTAGACCTTCGCACCCAATTCATAGGCGGCCCGGTCAGCCTTCTTCAGATGCTTGGGTGTTCGAAATCTCACGAATTCAACTTCGGCCGGAGCAGCAAATCCGCTGGCCCCTTTCGGGTCGACATTTTCCCAGAAGTGTTGAACTGTCTGGGCGGCAACAGCCGCGTGGCCGACATCAGATTCCAACAATGCTTCTAGCAATGGTTGGTTTTGTGCTCCGTGCTGTTGGTGCAACCACAGTGCTTCCAACATGTGATGAGCTTCTGTTTCGTCATTGACATCAAAGTCTTTGACCCATTCCTTCGCGGCGGCCAAAACTTCTTTGGAATCACGAGCACTTAGTTCGACTCGAGTCCGATGACGAACTCCGTTCACTGAATGCTTTAGGTTTTCAAGCAGAGCAGCAATAGGTTGATCATGAATGGCGACAGCCTTCTGCAGAGGGCGGCCTTTTGCGGTCAATCGAATGATGCGACCATGAACATGGTCTCGATTAGGGTCTCGAATATTGTGCTGCATGTGACCGATGATGGCGTTGTGCCAGTCAGACACGTACAAAGCACCGTCTGACCCGATGACTGCGTCCGTCGGACGGAAGTTACGGTCTGTGCTGTTGATCAATTCCAGCCCCGGTGTTCCCCAAACATGTCCAAACGTTGGGTCTTTGTCTGAACCGTCTCGATCAAGCACATACTGTTTTACTCCGAGAAATCCGATCGTATTGCAGATCAAGAAGTCTTGTTGCATGTCTTCTGGAAAGTGATCTGAAGACATGATCGCGTTGGCGGCGACCGGACGAAATTCCTTGGTCAGCAAAGTATGCATCTTGAAGCCCTTACCCTGAGGTCGGACCTGGTAAGACTTTCCGCCCGTACCATCATTTGCGTAGCAGTAGCCCCATTTATCGAAGCTTGTTCCGTGCGGGTTTGGAGAATTTGCTGCGTGCGGAGTAATTGAAAACGTTCGAGGATCAAAGCGGTACATTCCTGATCCGCCGGTGTTCAAGTTCTGCTTCCACGGAGTCTCATGGTTATGAACCAAGAAGATTCCACTTTGCCAATAGATGCCTCCATCAGGCCCCATCACAAGGTTGTTGGCTGCGTGATGAGTATCAGACGTTCCCAAACCTTGAAGCAGTGGATACCGCAGATCGGCTTTGTCGTCGCCATCGGTGTCTTTTAGGAACAGAAGATCTGGCCCCGATGTCACGATGACTCCGCCACCCCAAAATTCAAAGCCTAGGGGATTGTGTACGTGAGCGAAGATCTTGCTTTTGTCAGCAATTCCGTCGCCGTCCGTGTCTTCAAAGATCATCAACTTATCGTTCATTTCCTTGCCGGGTTCCCACTTGGGGTAGGTGTTCCAGCTGGCTGCCCAAAGTCGGCCTTTGGAATCAACCTGCATTTGCACAGGGTTGGCAAGTTCTGGGAACGTCACTTCTGATGCAAAAACGTTGGCTTCGTAGCCTTCCGGAACAACCAACTTGGCGATGGATTCTTCGGGAGTCAGATAGTCAACACTGCCTTCTTTTGCAGCGCTCGAACTTTTGCTACCACCACCAACGTTTGAAATCACTTTGATCGGAGCAGGCACATTGCTATCGTCGATTGTGTACGACTTGCCTTCCGCAGCAGCCCAAATCGCTTTGTCTCGGTTTGCCGTCATGACATCCAACATGACTAGCTCATGCTTCAGGACTTCCGCGTTACTTTGACCATCAACGAATGTCAAAGTCGAACGACCTCCCCAAATATCATTGCCGTCTGTGGCGTGATACCGGTTGTGCCAGTTCCAGTTCTTTTCTTTGACAGCTGCGAACAGATCTGTCAGTTCAGAATTGGCTGGGGCCTGTGTTTGGAAAAGGCGGTCAGACATCAAGTTGGCAAGCTGACGGTAACCAGCTGCGTTTAAGTGGATGCCGTTGAGCGTGAGGCGTTCTGCGTTTTGTGAAAACAGCTTCAGCGTTGGAGTAAACAAATCAACGAATGTGGAATTCGATTCTTTCGCTGCTGCAGCCGTCGCTTGAGTAATGGCTGCCAAGTTTTTGTTCAGCTCGGTGCCTTCGGGAAGATTGGGATCGCCCAAGTTCTGGTACGCGATAGGGCTGAACAAAACACAACGCAGGTCTTTGCCTTTTTCTTTGCGCAACGCTTTGTACTTGTTGACCACGGTCACCAATTCAGACCGATAAGCATCTGCCTTTGCTGGACCTGCGAATGATTCGTTGTATCCATACATCATGAAGACAACGTCAGGGGCAACATGTTGCAGGTATTCTGCGTCGTTGGTGAAGCCTTTGCTTCGAGGACGCTTATTCACCATGTCACCAGCGAAGCTCATGTTTCGAAAGCTGACATTCATCCCTTGCAGGTGATGCTGCAACACAGTTTCAACCCAAGGGTCGTGCTGCATACGGTCGGCAAGACCGTTCCCGTAAATCGCGACTACGTCGTTGGGCTGAAAGGAAAATTCATCGGCGGCAAGAGCCGAAGGACTGGCCGCCAAGTTGCCAATCATGGCAAACAAAACAGCCAGCGGGAACGAGCGTCGAAACGCTGTATTGAAGAGACAAATCATGGACTTAGTGGTACTCAACGAAGTAGTGTGAGGCAAGGTAGGTGGGTTCAAACATCTCACGACAACACGTCGTGAAACAGTTTGATTGAGCAAAATGCCCGATGAGCAGCTCGGTGCATCAACTCTCAATCTTTTGGAATGACTTCTTAGCGTAACATGCTATCGCGATCACAGGGCATTCTGCAATTGTTTCAGATACAATCTGACTTTAAGCCGCGACTAATTCCTGCAACGACTTTATCGACGGGGCAAACTATGGGCACACGTGACGGATTGATGATTTCAGTTCAGATTGCTTCGCCATACGGTCATCAATAGCAGCGGGCAGCAGCAGTTGCCTCCCCCTAGGGTTTACGCGAAGGCAATCTCCCGACTTCCGCGACACGAAACGCGGAAAAACGGGACCTGCGTCAGTCCTCGCCAAACCCGTTCCACTGGCCTCAGAACGTTCGAGCCGCCCATCCTGTTGGCTGTCAGTCCGCCCCCCCCTCAAACTGATCGGCGACTGGTGAATTCAGCCAGAGAACTTAACGGGCGTCTTGATTGCATCGTCAACCGAGATCACTGAGAATCAGCATGGCCCAAAACGCTCATCCTTTCGGTTAGACGGGCCATATTGGCCGGCTGCTTGCTGTCTGCTTTCCCCTCCTGACTGATTCCATGCCCCAAATCATTCACAGCTCTGCTCTGATGAAACGAATCCCCATCATGAATGCGTCGCAACATATCCTTAACCGCATTGTGCCCTTCCTTTTCACATGCTGCCTAGCAAGCTTTCCGTTGTCGAGCGAATCGAACGGCGGTCAACCCGTCGAGCGACCGAACATTGTGTTCATTTTGGCTGACGATTTGGGCTACGGAGAACTGGGTTGTTATGGCCAGACAAAAATTCGCACCCCCAACATCGACCGCTTGGCAGCGGAAGGCATGAAGTTTACTCAGCACTACACGGGGGCTCCTGTTTGTGCTCCGGCACGCTGCACATTGCTGACCGGTCAAAACTTGGCTCACGCTGAAATCCGAGGCAACAAAGATTCAGGGAATGGACGCATCTTTCCCGGCCAGTGGCCCATCACCGATGGCATCGAAACCATCGCTGAAACTCTAAAACGAGCGGGCTATACCACAGGAGCATTCGGTAAATGGGGACTTGGACCATCAAACACATCAGGCTCACCCATGAAGCAAGGGTTCGATCGATACTTCGGTTACAACTGCCAGAGAAATGCACATAGCTTCTATCCCTTGTTCTTGGATTCCAACGAGCGTGAACAACGGATCAACAAAGGACTCATTTATGGACATCAGCAAAAACCAGATGGAGAAGTCATCGCCGCTGATTACCGCCTGCCCAATTATGCTCCTGACCTGATCTTGGCCGAAGCACTCAAGTTCGTCGACAAAAATAAGAAGAAGCCCTTCTTTCTGTACCTGCCGTTCGTGGAACCTCACGTGTCCATGCATCCTCCACAGGAATGGATCGATCGCTACCCAAAAGAATGGGACGATGAAAAAGGCCCCTATCGAGGCCAAAACGGCTATCTACCACATCCGCGCCCACGAGCCGCCTATGCCGCGATGATTTCTGATCTTGATGAACACGTTGGTTCAGTCCTAGCAAAGCTCATGCAGCATGGGCTCAGCGAAAACACGCTGATTGTCTTCACATCAGATAACGGGCCCACTCATGGCGGCCGAGACCCCAGGTTTCACATCGGCGGAGTTGACGCGGAATTCTTTAATTCTTCGGCAGGCCTGAAGGGTTGGAAGGGCAGCGTTGACGAAGGAGGCATTCGGATTCCCTGCGTAGTGAAGTGGCCAGGCCAAGTCACGAAAGGCTCTGTGACACATGCGCCATCCTACTTCCCCGATTGGTTTCCAACACTTGCCGCAATCGCCAAAGCCGAGCTACCAAAGGGACAACATTTGGATGGAGCCAATTTAGTAGACGTATTGAAGGGACAGCCAAATGTCACACGAGACAATCTTATGATTTGGGATTTTCACGGCTACGGCGGACTACTCGCCATTCGAGACGGCAAGTGGAAGGCCGTTCGGCGAAACCTGTTGAAGAAGCCAAGCGATTGGGAACTCTACAACCTCGATCACGATCAAGCGGAAGCTCACAACCTCGCAGCTCAACACCCCGACATCGTAAACAACTTGGAAGCTCGCTACTTAGAAACTCGGTTCGCAGAACCTGATTTTCCATCGCCACTGGATGACTCAAAATCAGCGTCGAAGTAACCGCCTTAAATACTTCCAGAACACGTCAGAAGCAACTTACCATCAAGCCAAAGAGCACACCGTGACGGCTTGAATTTCGCCACACGGCACGTTCTTTCGTGATGATCACCACTGCTGAAGATCCTGCCCCGTGTGGAATGGTCAGCACCCAAAGTGCGACACGTTGGCACTTCGTCGTTGAATGGCAAGCGGTTGAGCGCGGAACACGATTGCCGCTTCAGCCAGTCACTTACACGCCTTTGATCAAAGCCATGGCTTCCGCCCGGCTAGCAGCATCGTCTCGCAGAGTACCTCGAACAGCACTGGTGATTGTCTTTGCTCCTGGCTTGCGAACTCCGCGAATCGTCATACACGTGTGTTCTGCTTCCAAAACGACAATCACTCCCTTGGCTTCAAGTTCTTTTTCCATCAAGTCGGCGACCGTATGAGTCATCCGTTCTTGCACCTGAGGTCTTCGCGACACTTCGTCGACGACTCGAGCCAACTTGCTTAACCCGGTGACTCGACCGCGAGGAATGTAGCCCACATGAGCTTTGCCCATGAACGGCAGCAGATGATGTTCACACATGCTGTGAAATTCAATGTCGCGAACCAACACCATTTCGTCGTACTGTTCTTCAAACACTTTTCGCAAATGCCGACCTGGCTCCACGTGCAAACCTCCGAACATTTCCGTGTACATTCGGGCAACTCGAGCCGGAGTTTCCTGCAAGCCATCTCGGCCCACGTCTTCTCCAACAGCAGCCAAAATTTCGCGAATGGCGGCTTCGATTCGAGGCTGGTCGACATGGCGAGCTTCTGGAGGAGTGGCTCCGGAAGCGAGTGTTTCGTGGACGTCTGACATGGCTATTCCAAGTTTTCTTCAAGGTCTCAAATGCCTGAAAAACAAGGCATCGAGTGAATTTTCTGTTCTCGTTCAGCACTGCTTGCAGAAAACATCGCCGAGAACTTTTGGTTCAACCGGAATATGAAAGACAAATCAACAACAAAAGCAGATCTGACCCAATGTCCCCTGACGTTCCAAGAATGCTCTTCGCAACTTGAACCGGCTGAGATTCCGACACGGTGCAGTTTAACAACCGCACAATGATTTCTCAGTCGCAACAGTGAAGTAGTCACGGCAATGACAGCATTCTCGCCGTCAGGGGACGGTTTTTAGCAATATTGCCAATGCGATAAATCACACCCAATGCTGCCTGAAGGTGCGCCCCTACTTTTGACGCTTCGATCTGCGTCGACGGTTCTTTCTAGAAAATCCGGGTGAGTCGCTGCCTTTGTCTTCGGGAACAGCCTGCCCCACCTTCTTTTTCATCCGATGAACTTTGTCTCGAAGCATGGCCGCTCGTTCAAAATCCAAATCTTCCGCAGCTTTCAGCATTTCAGCTTCTAGCTCTCGAATCAAATCGTCGGTCACCATCTGTTCTTCAGATTCGTACCCGCCCGCAGATTGCTCGACCTTACGAGCTTGAATTTCTTCTTCAATCCCCTTCTTAATTGCCTTCTGCACGGTCTCCGGAGTAATCCCGTGCTTTTCGTTATACGCAATCTGAATCGCTCGACGGCGATTGGTTTCGTCAATCGCTTTTTGCATGCTGTTTGTCACTTTGTCTGCGTACAAAATGACTTCTGCATTCACGTTTCGTGCCGATCGACCGATCGTCTGAATCAAACTGGTTTCACTGCGAAGAAAGCCCTCTTTGTCGGCATCCAAAATCCCAACTAAACTGACTTCCGGAAGGTCCAATCCTTCGCGCAACAGGTTCACCCCGACCACCGCATCGTGAACACCTTCTCGAAGTTCTCGCAAAATTTCGACTCGCTCAATCGCATCCAATTCGGAATGCAGCCACTGACAGCGAATCCCTTCTTCTTGCATATAGCCCACCAAATCTTCGGCCAGCCTTTTCGTCAACGTTGTCACCAACGTGCGATCGCCCATTTCAGTCCGCTGCTTGATGGCTTCCAAAAGATGAGGCACTTGGCCTCGAGCAGGAACAATATGAATCACAGGGTCAATCAACCCCGTCGGCCGAATCACTTGTTCAACAACTTCCCCTTCGCTTTGTTCTAGTTCCCAATCTGCCGGAGTCGCCGAAACCAACACCAATTTTTTTTGTTTGGAATCCCATTCATCAAATTGCAACGGCCGGTTATCCATGGCCATCGGAATTCTAAATCCGTGTTCCACCAGATTGGTTTTTCTAGCTTTGTCACCCGCATACATGGCTCGAATTTGAGGAATCGTGACATGAGATTCGTCGACGACCATCAGGAAGTCTTCGGGGAAAAAGTCGTATAAGGTGTACGGAGCTTCGCCGGGTTTGCGACCCGCGAGTGCTCGACTGTAGTTTTCAATCCCCGGGCAGAATCCCGTTTCCTTCATCAGTTCCATGTCGTAGCGAGTTCGAGCCGCTAGACGCTGCGCTTCCAACAGCTTGCCTTCTTTGCGAAAGGTTTCGAGCTGCTGATTCAGTTCATCTTCGATTTCAACCAACGCGTTGTCGATGCTGCTTTGAGGCAACACAAAGTGCTTGGCGGGGTAGATGTAAATATCTTGCAACGACTTCGATTCTCGGCTACTCACCGGATCGATCACCGACAGCTTCTCAACTTCGTCTCCCCACAGCTCAATACGATATGCAAATTCTTCGTATGCAGGCCAAACTTCAATCACATCGCCTCGAACACGAAACTTTCCTCGCCCAGGATCGAAGTCGTTTCGGTCGTATTGGATGTCGATCAACTTCAGCAACAATTCATCTCGATCAATCTGCTCACCCACATGAATGGGGATCATCATGTCCAGATAGTCTTTCGGAGACCCCAGCCCGTAAATGCAACTGACCGTGGACACCACAATCGTGTCCGGACGACTGACCAATGCACTGGTCGCCAGCAATCTCAAACGATCGATCTCTTCGTTGATCGACGCATCTTTTTCGATGTAGATGTCTCGTTGAGGAATATAGGCTTCGGGCTGATAGTAGTCGTAGTAACTGACAAAATACGTCACCGCGTTGTTCGGAAAGAACTCGCGAAATTCGGAATACAGTTGAGCCGCCAAAGTCTTGTTGTGAGACAGCACCAAGGTCGGACGTTTTACCTGCTTGATGACGTTGGCCATCGTGAAGGTTTTTCCAGACCCTGTGACTCCCAGCAGCACCTGAGCCTTCTTGCCTTCATTGATTCCCCGAACCAGCGAATCGATCGCCTGAGGTTGATCACCGGCGGGCTGAAATTCACTGACAAGATCAAACTGAGCATCGGCTGACATGTGAGAATTCAATGAAGGGCAGGGCGGACGTTCTGAAGTCTGCACGATTGTAGTTGGGATAGCCTGCCGGTCTGCGGCAGACACGGCGAAAAACTGAAAGTCCTCAACGGTGGTCTCATTTCGTCCGTTTGTTGCACCCGGCTATGGGAACCACAAGGCTTATCCTGACGACCTGACAGGACTTTGCTAAACTGCCCTTCAGTTTCGTTCGCCGATTGACTGCATCCAATTGACAGCCGAGCGCCGTCGAATCGCATCATTTTCACCCCTTCGATTGACGTGACACCAATGACCGTAGAATCATCTGATTGCCTGTTTCTAGGAATTGACGTTGGTGGCACAAATATAAAGTCTGGGCTTGTCACCGACGACGGCACCGTGCTTTCTCGATCAAGTGTTTCCACAGATGCACCCAAAGGCCCCGAACACGGTGTCTCACAGATGAGCCGAGCTGTCGACCAAGCCTTAAAGCAAGCCGACAAATCCTTAAAAGACGTCGCCGCCGTGGGACTGGCGACTCCGGGAACAATGGATATTCCCACTGGCATGTTGCTTGATCCTCCGAACCTTCCCGGCTGGCAAAATTTTCCAATTCGCCAAGCCGTGGAAACAAAACTTCAACGGCCCACCATTCTTCAAAATGATGCCAACGCGGCCGCCTATGGAGAATACTGGGCAGGTTCCGCCAGCACGGCAGACAGCCTCGTCTTCTTCACTTTGGGCACCGGGCTTGGCGGCGGAGTGATTGTTGACGACACCATCGTGCAGGGGGAACATTCGCACGGGTCGGAATTGGGGCACATCATCATCGAAATGGACGGAGGTCGACTTTGCAAAACGGGCCAATACGGAACGCTTGAAGCTTACTGCAGCGCGACCGCGTTGATTGCTCGGTACAAAGAAGCCATGGCCGATGGACGGCACTCTAGCGTTTCAGATCGCATGGACGACGTAACCCCTCTGTCGCCATTGCTAATGGCCGAAGAAGCAGAAAAAGGAGACTCGCTGTCTCGTGAGCTGATCCTAGAAATGGCTCGATGCTTAGGTGTCGCAACGACATCGATTGCTCATGTGATCGACCCCACAATCGTCCTGCTAGGCGGAGCCATGACGTTTGGTCGACACGAAACAGGGATTGGACGAGACTTCTTAGAAACCGTGCGAACAGAATTTCGAAAACGAGCCTTTCCGGTCTTGGCCCAAAACATCACCATCGACTACGCATCTTTAGGTGGCACCGCCGGATTCATTGGGGCCGCCGGATGCGCAAGACGAGCTTTCAGATTGAATCAGCTACCAGAACTCAAATCGCAATTTCAACCCTCATAAATCGTCCTCATGATTGCCCTATGAACACTGATTGCAGGAAGAACACTCAGCGGTAAACTCATTTTAAGCGCCCGTCCGCCGTGCGTTCTGCCGTGACGGATGGACTGCAGCGGGAAGTGGTAAGTGGGCAGTGGGCAGTGGGCAGCGAGTTCTAAAGTTCGCACTGCGATTTGTATTCACTGCGATTCCAGCGTAATCGGGTTCGTCTTGAAAGCTGGTGCCGGGAAACCACCATTCGGAATCGTGAAGTGATCATGGTGACGGGTGACCAGCCGTTCGGCCGAAAGCGTCACCATTACCCTCTTCGAAAACACGGGGGCTACGGGAGTCTACGGGGGGCTAAACAATCAAGTCCAAACGCCATCGGCCAAGGGTTGTTCAAAATTCACCAATCCGCATACCATCGCTGCGGGCGGCCAAAGCTTGCAAAATGCTAGGGTGTTCGGCATCGGTACCGCTGCTGATGCTTTCGGATACAAAACGCACCGACCCGTCGCACATCAGCATATTCACACCACCACTGTGAAAGCTAGACGCCCCAGTAAACGACTTGTTCAGCGGAGACAACCAACTAAATTCTGTGATGGCATCGTTTTCCATCTGGTTTGAACGAACGCCCATCCACAATCCACCGCCGCTTAATGCACTACGTTCCGTCAGCAACAGAGTATTGCTGGTACCGTCAGTTATGTCGCGAAATCTCGTGCAGCCGTTCATTGAAAAAATTCCAGCCGTCTTTCTGTCCGTCACAGTTGTCGCGCCAAACGGGACCGGCAACCCACCCGGCCAGAATTCCTGAAGCGTACCAGCATACAGACGCCCAAACGGCTTAGCCCCACCATTGCCCGAATAGCTACTTGTCCCAAACCCGCCACGAAAGGAATTTTGCGGACCAATCCTATCTGACGGACAGCGAAACATGGGCAGCGGCATTTTCAGGAGGGCCTCATCCGTAGGCCAAGCAGGACACTGCGAACCGGTTTCTTGAGCATCCCAAATCCTGTTGCACAGTGAGGCATTTTTCAGCAACGGAAGCAGGTCAACGCCCCAACCTGTCCACGACCGCGAATCAGCATCAGCGTACCGAGAATACCATGCGGCAGGCATTGATAGGTTCACGTCGTGGTAATTGTGCAATGCAAGACCAAACCGCTTCAGCTGATTCTTACATAACGTGGATCTGGCAGCCTGCCGAGCATCCTGGACAGCTGGAACCGTTAAGCTTGCCAGCACAGCAGTGGTCGCACAAACCACGACCAGTTCCACTAAAGTAAACCCACCTCGTCGCTTGCTTGGTAGAGCCATCATATCAGTCGCGCCTAAAATAATACGTGTGTGTGTGTGTGTAAACAGCGAAGGCCCTGATGCTGCGGAGTACTGCGGTGCCTATGCCTATGCCTGAGCAGTGCAAAGTGCAAAGTGCAGGGGCTAGGGAAGTCCAACGACCGTTCGATCTGGAAGAATGAGCGTCGTAAGCCGCATCCGTCTGCGAATTCGGATGATCTCTCACCGTTCGATTAGTTTTGGCCGCCAGTCAATGACTGCAACCGCCAAGTTTTCCCCACCTTGACCAGCACATTTTGCGAGTTTTCAGCATCCCGCGCGGCGGATATTTTCTGATTCAGGGCTTCGGCAATTTTGGACGCTAATTGGCTCGTGTTGTCATAGAATCGCCAATGGCCGTCAATCAGGGAAAACCGAATTTCGCGTTTGCCGTCAGACGACGTGGCCGGCTGTTTAGAGGCCGGCTGTTTGGGGGTCAGCGATCTTCGGGGCGCACCGAAGCGAAGCCTAGTCACCCGCTGTGGAAACGCGGTCGCAATGCGATCCAACGTGTAAACTGCCGTAGTGCCGTTAATCTTTGGCTTCAAGGCTTGAATCAGCTGCAGGTCTTTTTGCATCGCTAGGTTCTGAGCGGTCCCAGAGGCTAATTGTTTCACAACATGATCCCACCGGTTTTCTGTTTTTATCATCGCTGTCGTCGATGGTGGAAACATCTTCCCCGCAAAATCTTCACTTTCACCAGCCACCAAATCAGCCAGAGCCAGCTTGATGACTAAGGGAAGCTGATCGCCGTAGCCCGCAATTCCGGTCGCCGTCATTTTGGCATACAGATTTTTTGCGGCAGGATTATCTTCATCCTCACCCGTCGGAGCAGGCGGAATCAACGCCACACACAATCCGTTGGGCCTGACAATCAAATCCATCTGCTGCATCGACTTCACATAATCGATGATCGGTCTTCGTTGACGCGGGCTGAACCGAGGAATCGATCTGCCATCTGCCAACAGCTGCTGAAGCATCCCGTATGTTTCTCCAGGTGCATGATCGAAGACAAACTGTTCATCCTCACCATTCTCAAGCAGCTGCAGCATCGTGGCTAAAGCTTGTCGGACTTCCAAGGCAATGGCAGACTCATCTACGGAAACTGCAGGCTGAAAGTCGACTCCTTCGTCCGCAGCCACAGAACACAACATCCCTGACCCTGCCAACACAACAGCAATCATCACCAAGGCTGTAGGCAGACGCCTGCATCTGGTGGCTCCCAAAGTTTTTCGCATTAGACTTTGTTCCTTCAATAAATAGGTACTTGTCACGATGTTAATCGCCCCGCATACTAGCTTATTAGGACCCGCTACCCCCTGGGAGCACTGTTATATAAACACATGGACCGCGATTCAAGCTCGCCGCACTTCAACGTCGTTGCCAGTTGCCAGCAACGCAAAGAACGAGAAGCGGCAGATATCAATAGGGCAAAGCTCATTGATTCGTTCGCTGAACTGAAAGCTGGTTCTTACGCGGATTCTTTTCAACGCGCTGGAATCCGCATGCTGGACTGTCGCTGTCAACGCTCCGCCGTGACGCAGCAGCCCACAGCCTCCATCGAACGGCTGCTATACTGTCCGGCCGCACAGCAGAATCATACAACTGGTTGGCAGCGATTGTTTTCGAGGATGAGCTTCAGGTGGCGGAGAATTGATCTGTGCAAGATCCAGCGGGACGCCATGCGGGTCGTCCAGAGTGGGCATGCCGATTCCGGTGTAATCGCTCATTTTCCTCGAAGACACCAGCGATGGTCGAACCAGCATAAATTCGAGCAATCGCATGAAGCTCAATGAGTGAAAACATCACGACTTCGCAGTTCACTCGCGATGCGCTATCGACGTTGAACGGGCGGTAAGCACGTCTTTCCGTCGATCTTGGCTTCCCACAGCCTTGGACGCTGATTGATGTCGCTTAGAATTTTCCTTTTACAGAAATCCACGACAAGCTCAGATGGACCAAAGAAGGGAGAACGTCGCCCACTTAAAAACTGGGCCCGTAGGCACCCTGACTCTCCCAGTCAGATTGTTCGCCGAAGCGGGCCGAAGCTGGCCGCTACTCGATACTAATATCGATCATTAGATCCGTGGCGATCCGCTCTAATTCATCCTGTAGCAGGTCGATCGACATGCCTTCCGGAATCCTTAGCCGAGCTGTCGCCTGGAAAATAGATCCACCACTATGGGGCGCATCTTTGCATTCTGTCGTGAGCTCCTCGACATTCACATCGTGGCTACTTAACACTCCGGTAATGCGTTTCACGATTCCCGGTCGATCGTTTCCAACAACCTGAACTGTCATGGGGCTGGACAGCGGCGGTTGAGCGATGTTGGTATCAGTCGCAGTCACGATCGTCAATTGCTGATCTGACAAACACTGTAGCTGTTTCGTGAGATCAGCGATGCGATCATCGGCAACGTCAATGCGGACAATTCCCGCAAACTGCCCCGCCAAATGAGCCATGCGGCTTTCCAGCCAGTTGCCTTCGTGCTGACGAATCACGTCAGACACTTTCTCAACCAGCCCCGGTCGGTCAGGGCCCACCAATGTCATTACGACAGATGTCATAGGATTCGCTTTACTGTGTCATCAGGAAGAGAAAAAAATAGGCGACAAACGCCGCTCTACCGACTGTACCATTCCACCAGTGCAGTCAGCTGCTGCATTTTCACCAGCTGTGAAACTCGAGTCTGACTCGACTTCATCGCCAAAGCCGGACTGTAACCAAAGTTATGATCGGCTGTCGCCAAGGCAGCCTGAACATCTTCTAGCTGCAATTGATCGGCCCCTTTCGCGGCTGCTCGCCAACGAGCCAACCACAGCGTCGCCGGATACATCAACGCCAAGTTGTAAAACCCATGCACCAAACTGGAATCGTAATGTCCCGGCCCACAAAAATGGATCCCCTGAATTTTCACTCGAAAGTACCGCTCAAACAACTCATCAATTTCTGCCGTGCGGCCCTGGTAGGGGCGTTCGATATCACGAAATCGGACGGCCTGGTTTTGCGAACCTTCAAATGGATCGCCAAAAGCTGTCGCAACAGAGGCAGAACCTTCCAACGCCGGAATGCTGCCAAAACCTCCGGCGAATTTCATCGCCGTCAGCCCCAGGCGCAAACGATACTTAAGCCCCGCTTGGCGATGAGCTTCCGTATCGTGGCGAGCCAACTGAGCCGTCATCAGACGAAAAAGTGTTCGTCCCAATCGTCCCGGACGGTGTTCCGGCAGATCATTATCTGGCTGAGCCGTACGGCTTGCTGATGTAATCAACCCTAAAAACTCGATCAACTTGTCATTGCGAATGGTTGCGAATTGAGATTGTTGTACCAGATCAAGCCATGACAATATTCTCATCAAACGCACGGCAAAATGAACACTGGTGTCGCTGATTTCTTCGTCCAAAGCTCTCAAGAACTGATGAAAGTCGCTCCACGGAACCTGCTGAATTCCCTGTTCGGACCCCGTGTGAATATCAGGAGCCGCCGTTTTCGTTTTTTTGCCCGCGACGACAGATTCAGAAAGCCGAATCAGTTCTTGCTGTTGAGCGGCGACAGCTTGGCCTGCGTTTCGCACCACGGAAGGGCAACTGAACCGCAGGCTAACGGCCAACTTGCCTCCGGACGGATGATAGGCATACGGGTAGACTCGACACGCCAACGGCTTTGCCGCTTCACCAAAGCGATCGTGAATTCGACACAAACCATCGTCGTTTAGAAACACGCAAGCTCCGTCGGACCGATGAGCCAACCGGTAGCGTTCGGAACCCAACGTTTGAATCACGGGCTTCGACATATCGATGCCATCAGCCGCTTTCCATTTTTGCTTTTCAATCCGACGCTTTTCTTCTGCCGTGATTTCAATCACGTGCTCGCGACAGCATCCCCCACAATTATGGCAGCTCCAGTTTTGAATCACTGGCAGAATCAACGGTTGAGTTTTCATGATGATCTTCTTGAAACGATTCGCCCACGCTTGTGCTCAGCCCTCATCCCATTTGGCATCGCTCGCGATCGGCCCCACAGACGCCGACTCCAGATTTGCCATGCCTTCACTGCTCTGATCACTTCTATGTTGCTCACGGCGAATCAAGCAGTTCACCGGCGATTTCCAGCCACAGAGCATCGATTTCGGACATGGTTTTCGTCGGCCGACCGGCCTTGCTAAACCAATAACCTGCATTGCCCGTGTCGCCTTCGATTAAATGCAGCAACGCATGCAACCAACTGCCCATCGGAGTAGGAATGTCTTGAGCGATGTCGTGAGCGGTCTCCCAGTGACCGGCCTTTGTGTGCCACAACGATTTGATTTCATCGCTCAATTCAGGCTGAGGTGAATTGTCGTTTTCGGCAGACTGAATCAATTCATCGACGGTCATGATGCGATGCTTCTGTAAAAAAATAGAACGATAAAGCCAGTGGTGGTCATCAGATTGGTGAAGCTTAACGAACAGGTCGAGTCAGGTAGAGCGATACTGGTAGCGCGCTATTGGGGGGGGGTGTCGCATCACGCCGCCATTCAACTGATCTTGCCGCACAAGACTTTTTCCGGAATTGTTAGCCGACCTGAAATTCAAAACCAGCCCCGCCATTCTACGAAAAAAGGCGAGCCACTCGATGGCTCGCCTTTGTTCCATTTTCACCGATGAAAAGACTCGGCAGTGACTACTTGTTCGGAGACAGAAGCACGGACATCATCCGGCCACTTTCCATCTTCGGAGCCACTTCAACTGTCGCGACGTCCTCAAGAGACTTAACGATTTCGTCAAGCATCTCGCGACCGCGATCATGGTGAGCGTTTTCTCGCCCACGAAACATCACGTTGATTTTCACCTTGTCCCGACGACCCAAAAACTCGCGAGCTTTATTGACCTTCACTTGAATGTCATGCGCCCCGGTCTTGGCTCGCAAACGCAGTTGCTTCAACTGCGTTTTGTGTTGCTTTGATCCGCTGGTTTTCTTCTGCCGCTGATAAATCACTTTGCCGTAATCCATGATCCGGCAAACTGGTGGTCGAGCTTCAGGACTCACCTCAACTAGGTCGAGACTTTGATCCTGAGCAATTCTGAGAGCTTTCTCCGTTTCCATCTCACCCAGCATCTCGCCGTCAGCATTGACGACTCGAATTGGTGAAATTCGGATACGCTCGTTCATACGCGGCATATCCTTCGTGGGAGCCGCTGTCGGACGAGATCTTTTGATGGTTGCCTCCTTTAAAGACAATGAAGTGGGTACAAGTTTGCGACCTGCAAACATAGTCCGCTTTTGAATTGTAGACGCTTTTCGCTTGCGAAACAGTTCCAAGACCGGTCAAAAAATTCTAGGAATTTGCAAATTCTCTGCCTAGCCCCATCTGATCAATCGGCACAACGAATTCCATTCCTTTCAAGAATTCACTCTTTATCAACCCCAGACATGGCTCCACGGTCGCTGTGAAGCTTGTATTCGAAGGCATCCACGAGAGCAATCCAGCTCGCTTCGATAATGTTTTCACTGACTCCAACGGTCGTCCACACGCTTTGACGGTCCTTGCTTTCAATCACAACTCGAACCCTCGCCGCCGTTCCTTCCGTGCTATTAATCACTCGCACTTTGTAGTCGACCAACGACATTTCCTGCAAATTGGGATATTTCCCAGACAAAGCTTTTCTCAAAGCCGAATCCAATGCATTCACAGGACCGTCGCCTTCACCCACGACATGCTGGACTTCTGAATCCACCGTCAGCTTAATCACCGCTTCAGTTACCGGTTCGCGGCTCTGGTTTTCCACGTTCACCCGATAGTGATCCAACGTAAAGGCAGAGAGATACGTGCCCACCTCTTTAAGCACCATTAAGTCAAACGATGCTTCAGCAGCCTCAAACTGATACCCATCATTTTCAAGATCTTGAACTCGACTTAAAATCCTCGCCTGCAAAGCCGCGTCTTCTTCAAGCTTAAACTTTGTCGTCTTGGCCACGATGTTCGAACGGCCCGACAATTCACTGACCAGAATTCGACGAGTATTCCCGACGGCTTCCGGAGTAATGTGCTCGTAACTATGAGCAATTCGATTCACCGCGTGAACGTGCATTCCCCCCTTGTGAGCAAACGCAGCGGCTCCGACAAACGGCTGCCCATTGCGAAAATTCATGTTCGCTATTTCATAAACATAACGAGACAGTTCTGTCAGCCGAGCAATGCCGCCTTCTGTCAAAACAGAATGATCTGTCTTCAACGACAGATTGGCCGCCATCGTCACTAAATCCACATTGCCGCAACGCTCGCCAATGCCATTGATCGTTCCCTGAACTTGAATGGCTCCGGCTTGAACTCCAGCTAACGAATTCGCAACCGCAAGCTCACTATCGTTGTGACAATGAATGCCAATCGCCACATCGACTTGAGCCGCAAGAGCCTGCACGGCTGCCGAAATGCGATCCGGAAGACTGCCCCCATTCGTGTCACACATGCAAATCATGTCAGCTCCGGCAGCTGCCGCCGCTTTCCAGGTTTCCATGGCATAATCTGGATTCGCCAGCCAGCCATCAAAACAATGTTCGGCGTCGTAAATCACCTCTCGGCCTTCCGACTTCGCATAGGCAATGCTGTCGGAAATCATGGCGATGTTTTCTTCTAAAGAAACTCGCAAAACTTCAGTCACATGCAAATCCCACGTCTTCCCCACAATGGTGATGACAGGAGCCTGACTGTTCACCAATGCCTGCATACCGATGTCGTCGCAAGCATCGATTTCTTTTCTTCGAGTCATCCCAAAGGCTGTGACTTTGGCGTGCTTCCAATCCATGTCGACAGCTCGACGAAAAAATTCTTCGTCCTTAGGATTGGATAAAGGAAAACCACCTTCAATGTAGTCGAAGCCAAGTTCGTCCAACTTGGTGGCAATCAACAGTTTGTCTTGTAGAGAAAAGTTGACCCCTTCTCCCTGAGCGCCGTCTCGAAGAGTTGTATCGTAAAGCTGGATTCGAGCCATGATATTGATCGCTGATAAAAGAAATCGTGGTTGGTCGTGTTCGGCAGCTGAAGCTGCAAAATATTCGTGTTACGTAGGCAAAGCACGTGCAATTTTTTGTGAACCAAAATTGATCAGACCACAAAAAAAGCCCTCAGGGTTTCCCGAGGGCTCGCAGTACTTTGCATGTCGTCCTCAGGCCATTCAGCCGCAGCTGCCGATCTTGCGATCGCAGATAATGATGCTGATTTGAATCGTGGGCTGAGTCATATTTGTTTCCTAGAACGTTAAGCCTAGCCGTCTGACATGTGAGGGTCAACCACAGCTGCCACAACAATGACAGAAACACATCGAAGGCCAGCCAGATCTGAATCTGGGCGCAAAATAAAACAGCACACTGACTGGTTGTGAGAATCCAGTCAGTGTGCCGTTGCCCAACCCCGATCTGATGTTTCATAAATGTCGCTCGATGGCGATTGCTGCTTTCACCTGTTTGCGTCGTCAGTCATTAAATGACTGTGGTTTCTTTAAGCCTGAATCCACATATTTGGGAGGGCTGCTAAGCAGTTCTAAACGAACGTTGTGACCTTCTTCAACCTGTCCCGACATCACCAATAAAGATCGAATCGGTTCGTTGAAGCGAGGATCTGATTCAGCGACCGAATACCATTCGAACCGTTCTACTGTTTGAAATTGCTGTTGAAGCTGAACAATGTCAATCAAAAAACCCGCGTGATCAATCTGCCCATCTCGAGGACCTCCGATAATTTCTGTCGTTCCCAGAAACATCGATACCAACCAACCTCGTTCATCTGCTTGGCATTCAAAGCCGACTCGACCAACCGTAGAAAGCGGTTCGAAGACTTCGGCGATCTGATGAACAAACGCATCCAACCACTCGGGGCGGTTGTCGCGTAGTTCTTTCTTTGCTTCATATTCCCCCAGCTGTTGGAGGAGTTCATCGATGGACATGCTTCACACTGTCGGTCTGAGAGTTGTGGATGTTTGTCGAGAGCGGTTTGATTCCGGCTCGCTTTTGTCCAGCTCCAGTCCATCGGTGCTGTGTTGTTTGTGATGAGTGCTTTCATTCGTAACGCGAAAGCTACATTCAGGCTATCGGGACATTGGCTGCGACCGTTGAACAGAATCCCCCACCGCCTTGGACTTCCAAGGGGGCGAGGTCGTAATGAAACAGTGACGCATTGCTACGACCATTGCACGCCTAACGACGGTTGGTCCGAATGGGGCGGTCAGTCAGTCGGTGGAGCCTCGCAGCGCGTTGAAAAAGCCAAGATGTGGTCACCCGACGCGTCAGCGAGGGATGAATCCCCTCGAAACCCTGACGTTCTGCACAGCCGATCTCCCTCGCTCACGCGTCGGGTGACCTTTTTCAACAGGCTGCTAAAAATTCACTTCACGACGTTCTGCAACATCAGAATCAAATTCCACTGGCTTAAACCACTGGTTGTGATGTGCGAGCCGAATGACTGCTTCAATCAGAAAAGTCGACCACAGTCGCCCTCACGGTCCCAGTCCAAGGTTGATGCGGATGCCCCATGCCAACAGCTCATCGAATCAAAGAACTCGGGCCAAAAGCAGATTCAGCGATACCGCCGAACCCAAAAGACGTTAGCGACCGCAACCTGATGCAACGTCGGCTCAACCCGTCTGCGTCACTCAGGACAGTGACGGCTACTTTGTGACGACTCATCTCATCAGCGTTCAATCTCGCGATCCCGGAGTCACTTTCAGGCTGACGTTTTCTGCACCGCGTTTCACCACCATCGTGACTTCCTGCCCAATTTTTAGAGCTTCGATCGCGTACGTATAGTCGTAAATATTTTCGATCTTCTTTCCTGCCAATTCCACAATGATGTCTCCGCCTTTTACTCCGCCCTGAGACGCAGGCCCATTTTTAGCTACGCCGCTCAGTAACACTCCGACGATATCAGCCTGAGCATAGTCTGGAACCGTGCCTAAGTATGCTCGCAAGCTGGCTCGCAACTCTTGGTTTTCCGGCTTTTCCTGCATCACATACTTCGGCATGCGACGATCACTTATTAAGTCGACACAAACCGCCGTCATCAATTTGGCCACTTCCGAAATGCCTTCATAGTTCAACTTTTCAGGAGTGTCTCGAGGAGTATGGTATTCGCCATGATTACCGGTGAATGCCGACAAGATAGGCACTCCATGCAGAAAGAACACGCTGGCGTCCGTGGGGATGTAACTATCGTCTTGAAGAGTCAACGGAATGCCGGCTGCAATGTTGATGCGTTCAATCAACGGCTTCCAATCACCCGATGACCCGATTCCTTGAAGCACCAATTTTTCCTGCAATCGCCCCACCATGTCCATGTTCAAACAGGCGGCAATGTACAGATGCAACCCACCCGTATTCAGTGAGTCGGTTGCCGATTTCTCACCACCCGCTGAATCACCTCCATTCTTCGATTCATCGTTTTCTTCTGGACCAGATGCAGCCGCGGCGTGTTGACTGAACATTTTTTCCAGTTCGCTGACGTAGTGAGTCGAACCCAGCAACCCAAGTTCCTCACCCGACCAAGCGGCAAAAACGATGTCTCGCTCCGCCTTCAAATTCCCCGCGTCTCGTCGAGCAGCCAAGGCTTCAGCCATTTGCAACAGCGCAGCGACTCCGGAAGCATTGTCGTCGGCTCCAAAATGAATCTGTTCTGATTCGTCATCGCGAGCCAGCGAATTTCCTCCAGCGGACGCTCCCAAGTGATCAATATGAGCTCCTACAACAACGACTTCATGAGCCATCTGATCGGAAACCTGAAGTCGGCCCAGCACATTTCGGCCGGTCTTCTTTTCTTGCTGAACGTCAATGACCGCCGTAAGCGAAAGCCCCTTGATCGGCCAGCCCATCGCAGGTTCACCGGTGTCCAGTTTTTCCTGAACCGACTTTAAATTTTGCCCGACACTGGCCAACCATTCAGATGCGACGGCATCGGTAATACTGATCAGGCCTAAGGACGTTCCCGATAAAGACCCATCAAACCGCAACGGCACCAATTGTCGTTTCACGCCAGATGTCGGCCCGCTGACCACAATCAAGCCTTTGGCCCCCATGTCACGAGCCTTCATGGCTTTGAAGCGAAGACTGCTAAAACGATTTAGGTATTGCCGACGCTCGGCAGTGAGTCCTTCCGGCATAAAGCGAAAGCACATCACCCACTTGTCTTTGACGTCCAGATGAACATAGGAATCGTATTCATCAAAGCCGTCTCCAGCCGGAGCTTGAATACCGTATCCCGCAAACACAACGTCCGCCGTACCAAAATCGGCAGACTTCGAAAACGCAATCGGAGAATAATCGTTCTGCAATTCATACGCCTGATCGCCCAGCTTCAACACGTTATTGTCGCCAGCGGAAACACCAGACGTGAATTCAAATTCTTGGAACCACGTGCCATCATCTCCTGCAGGTTCCAAGCCTAACGTTTCCAGATACAACGCGACGTAATTGGTGGCCAACTTTTCTCCTCGAGTCCCCGTGAGTCGCCCCGTTAACTGAGGACGGCACAAGTACTCGACGTGCCGAACCGCATCCGCCGGAGCAAATTCTGATCGAGCCGATGGTTTTACACTGCCTGTCTTGGTGTCTGCCATCTGACCAGAACTACTGGCTGAAGACGCCAAGCCCAGCGTTCGCATGGCCTGGTCATGATCCCATTCGGCCAAGAAGATCTGCGACTTCTTGTTGGCCGTTCGATTCGTTGTCCATGAAAGCTGAGTACCATCGGGGCTAAACACGGGCAACCCGTCGAAGCCCGCCGTATGAGTGACTCGGACGGGACTTTTTTTACCTTGCCGATCCACCAGGTACAGTTCAAAATTACTGAATCCATGAACATTGGTCGTGTAAACTAAGTACTCACCTGACGGATGAAAATACGGAGCCCAAGACATCACTTCCATGTTGGTCAGTGTCTTCTGGTTTGAACCATCCAGATCCATGGTCATAATTTCGGCCGTCAGCCCGTTTTCGGAAAAACGTCGGAAGCAAATGCTGGTGCCATCGGCCGAAAAGAAAGGACCTCCGTCGTAACCTGGACTTGTTGTCAAACGCCGCACGTTCGATCCGTCTGCGTCCATCACATAAATTTCGTTCGCCCAAGCGGGATCAAGTTCGAAGGCCTTTCGCTGTTTGTCCGTCAGTTTCTCGACATAGCCAGAACGATTCGAGGCGAAGGCGATCAGCTTACCATCGGGACTGTACGAACCTTCGGCGTCGTACCCTTCGGCATTGGTCAGATTCTTGTAGTCTCCCGTCTTCTTGTTGTACTCATACAAGTCATAGAACTTGTCGTAATCCCATGAGTACCGCTTTTGCTTGCCGGATGCCCGAAGGTCCAATTCTTCTTGCTGTTCTTTTTTGGCGTCGGGATCATCCTGAGTCGAAGCGAACAGGACTTTCGGTTCACTGGGATGCAACCAAGCGCATGTGGTCTTGCCCAATCCAGGTGACATCAATTCCGAACGCCCAGTGCCCAAATCCAATTCATAGATCTGAAAGAACGGATTGTCTTCGTACCGCTCGCTTTGAAAAATCATGCTTTGGCCATCCGCGCTAAAATAGCCTTCGCCAGCTCGACGCCCTTCGTAGGTGATCTGCCGAGCTCGACTGATCAACCGCTGTTCCAATTGGGCGGCCTTGCCCGGATCAGCAATCGCGATGTCTTCTTCCTGCCCCCACGCAACTTGAGTGAGAGCAAATGGTGCCAGCAAACAGCAGACGGTGAAAATGATTTGATTGGTCGCAGAAACAGGCTTCATAAATGAGCTGCTTTCGAGATAAGCGGAGCTTGACTGAGGACAGCCACTTTTTCCACGCAGCGTGAATTGCGAGGAATGGCAGTGATGTGCATTGTAGGCGTAGAAGTGTGGGGTTCCAGAGATCCAGCAAAGTCGTTTGCCGATTCACGAACTCGCTTGTCCAGCCGAACAGTTGCAGGCAGACTGAGAACTTGTCTGAGACTTGTGTGATGGCCTTTCAACCCAACAAAATGGTGCTGCAAATGCAAAGACTGCTCGCTGTTATCCTGCTGTGCCTTTCATCCGCTTCCGCCGCGGAACGCCCGAACATCCTTTTGATCATGGCCGACGATCTGGGAATTGAAGGTTTGGGCTGCTACGGAGGCACGTCCTACCGCACACCCAATCTTGATCGCATGGCGTCAGAAGGAATGAAATTCACTCACGCGTTTGCACAGCCGCTGTGTACTCCAACTCGAGTTCAATTGATGACGGGAAGATACAACCATCGAAACTGGAAGGCATTCGGTATTCTCGACCCGAAGGAAACCACAATGGCTGCTCACCTGCAGGCATCGGGCTACGCCACCGCCATCTTCGGAAAATGGCAACTGCAGTCTTACGATCCGCCAGACTTCCCAAATTCTGACCAACGA
Source organism: Fuerstiella sp. (assembly GCA_039974975.1). Taxonomy (GTDB): domain Bacteria; phylum Planctomycetota; class Planctomycetia; order Planctomycetales; family Planctomycetaceae; genus Fuerstiella. Next base: position 28,001 of record JBDWHY010000062.1, read on the forward strand.
CGAGACAAAGGCATGCAACTTAAGGATGCCGGATTCGACGAATACGCAGTCTTTCACGGACGACGAACTGAAGACAAAGGATCCCGCTACGCCAACCCCAAACTGCTGAGCCGTTCAGCCAATGAACCGGAAGAAACCAAAACGTATCTGGGAAGTTACGGAGAAGACATCTGGGTGAATCACATCATTGACTTTATGGACCGGCACAAGGACCAGCCCGCGTTTTGCTATTACCCGATGGCGTTGCCTCACAAACCCTTTGAACCGACGCCAAGAAGTTCAGACTGGAACCCCGACAATGTTCCCGCCCAGGACGTCAAGTATATCGTCGACATGGTGGAATACATTGACACCGTCCTAGGACGCTTGATGAAGTCTCTGGGCAACAGGGGGCTACTCGAAAACACTCTGGTCCTGTTCTATTCCGACAACGGCTTCCATCAATCAGTAAGTTCCAGCCTCAGTGACGGCCGCACCGTTGCAGGAGGGAAAGCTCTTCCATTGCAGACTGGAATCCACGTTCCCTTGATTGCTTATTGGAAAGACAGAATTCAGCCCGGTATCACCAACGGGATTGTGGATGCATCCGACTTCGTGCCAACTTTGCTGGAAGTCGGGCAAGCGGAACCAATCGACGATCGCCCCTTGGACGGGCATAGTTTTCTGAATACGCTGCTTGGCAAACCCGGTCACCAAAGAGACGCCGCATTCTTCTGGTACGACCCTCGTCCCGGTTGGGACAAAGAACGCTTCGACCGCAGCGTGTTTGCCGTAGATCACGATCACAAACGATTTCGAGACGGCCGCCTCTTCCGGCTGTCTGATCGCCCGCTCGAAGAAACCTTGATCTTAAGCTCCGAAATGACGACTGCTGACCACGACGCTTCGCGCCGTTTAGAAAACCTCATCAACGAAAAAATGACAGGCTCCGTTGAACCACCCTTGGTTGATGCGTTTGGAGCTCCCATTGTCACCAATAGACCGCCGAAATGACTGAGCCGACTGAAGGGCAAACACTGCAAAACGCTAGTCTAAAGTTCTATGAACCATGCCGATGTTCAGTCAGCATCGAATGGCAGACTGCCCAAAACAGGCTGCTGGCGATGGTAAAATGTTTCGTAATGCCGACGGGTTCCATCTCGCCTGATTTGCTCGCCCCGTTCTGCCACAACGTCTGCTGAACGACAACTTCTTTGTGATTCGATCTCGACTCAGTATCATAAGAAAGCACGCTGAACCTCACCTTGGGAGACAACAATGAAACGACGTGACTTTATGGCGACTGCCGGTATTGCCGCTGCTGCAATCTCAAAACCTGAATGGCTCTTTGCCGGTTCAGATGACAACAAGTATCGCAAAGACATTGGCATTCAGCTTTACACGTTGCGAAACGAAATTGGCAAAGACGTCAAAGCCACCATCAAAGCTGTGGCCGACGCGGGCTACAAGCAGGTTGAATGCTACGGATTCCCGAACGCAGATCCGATGATTGCAGCAGCCAAGGATAATGGCCTCGCCATTAACTCAACTCACTTCGATTGGGATTCTGTCGTCAATCCAGATGACGAAGGTGTACGGCCCTTCGCTGAAGTTTTGGAACAGGCCAACAAAGCCAACATCAAGCACCTGGTCGTGCCTTACTTAGTCGACAAAAACCGTCGCAATTTAGACGACTACAAACTGCTGTGCGAACGCTGCAATCAGTCTGCTGAAGAAGCCAAGAAGGCAGGCATCCAATTGTCGTACCACAACCACTCGTTCGAATTTCAACCGATGGAAGGTGGTGTCACCGGGTTCGAAACGATGATCAAAGAATTTTCCGCCGACATGAAATTCGAAATTGACATCTTCTGGGTGCAGGTCGGAGGCAAAGATCCAGTCAAAATGATCGGCGACCTAAAGGGGCGAATTTCTCAACTGCACCTAAAAGACCTGAATGCGTCCGTGAAAGCTCCGATGTACAGCGGCATCCCCAACGAAGCCTTTGAAGAATTAGGAGATGGAGTGATCGACATGAGCCCCATTCTTGAAGCTGCTGAAAAAGCGAGTGTCGAAATCTGCCACGTTGAACAAGACCATTCTCCTCATCCCATTCAAAGCATCCAGCAAAGCATGAAGTACTTGAAAACGTTGTAGAGAATTGGGATTGGCCTTTTCAGTGATCAGGCTGAGACCTTCGTGCCAAGCTGCTCACTTTCAACGCATAAAAAAAGCCTGCTCCGAATGTTTCGGGCAGGCTTTCTTTGGTTTCACATGGAGCGAACTGAAGTCTTGGCAACTTCAGTCACGGCTCTGATTAGTTCAGAGTTTCCTGACCGGCTTTCCAGTTACATGGACACAGCTTGTCTGTTTGCAGAGCATCAAGAACTCGAAGCAGTTCATCCACATTTCGCCCGACGCTCAGGTCGTGAACGCTGATGTATCGCATCTGACCATTTGGGTCGATCAAATAGATGCCTCGATAAGCAATCCCCTTGTCGCCATCAAGAACGTCGTAGGCAGTTGCCAATTCGTGGTTGACGTCGCCGATCATCAGGTGCTTCATTCCACCCAAGTCTTCGTGACTGTCGCACCAGCCCTTGTGGCTGTAAACGCTGTCGGTGCTGGCCGTCAGCAACACAGTTTCACGATCTTCAAATTCACCCAATGCCTTGTTAAAAGCAACGATTTCCGTTGGGCAAACGAAAGTGAAGTCCAGTGGATAAAAGTACAGACAAACCCACTTACCTGAAAAATCTGAAAGCTTCAGATCAACGAACTGATCATCTGTGTTGTCTTTGGACCGGTCGTAGGCCTGCAGAGCGATATCAAGGCCGGGAGCAGCGTGGCCAACTTTCAAAGTCATTTGTCTTTGCCTGATTCGATAAAAATATATCTGATGTTGTCACATTGAAAAGAGGTAGCGTTTGGCGATTCATCCGAACGTCCGTCCCGGCACCAAACACTCCATCCGTGGGTTGAGTATAGAAGCGGTCATTGCCAGTTCAAGCTGATCGAATCTCAGCTCGTAGCATCCTCAGTTTTCGGATGACCGCTTGCCCACTCAATTTACCAAACAGGAATATCCGTAGCTGGCAGCCTGCGCAAAACAAAGACGCTCTCTTTCCCCCAGAGACGTCAATGCGATCGAACAACAGACTCGAACGTTCAATTTCGTCGACCTCTTGAAGAACGGACATTGAAGAACGGACATTGAAGTTCGGACACTGAAACAGCGAGAACCAAGCACAACCAATCCTCGCTCCGCCCAAATTCCATTTCAATAGGTTGCTGCGAGGGCTCCCATCACCGGGACAGTGATGATTGCCACCTGATCGCGGCCGACTGACGGCCGCTTTTGGGGCCACACGTCTCACTGGCTCACTGGCTCACTGTCACGCCGTCACGCCGTCACGCCGGTTCAATCACTTCCTTGCCAACCCACGGTCGAAGGGCGGTCGGAATCACCACGCTGCCGTCTTTTTGCTGATGATTTTCCAACACCGCAATGATGGCTCGAGCACACGAAACAGCCGTCCCGTTGAGGGTGTGGACAAGTTGAGTTCCCTTTTTGTCCGCTTCTTTACAGCGGATATTTAAGCGGCGAGCTTGATAGTCGGTGCAGTTGGAGGCTGAAGTGACTTCTCCGAAACCGCCTCGGCCAGGCATCCAAGCTTCCAAGTCATACTTGCGATAAGCCGGGCCACCGAGATCTCCGGTGGCCGTGTCGATCAAGCGATACGGCACTTCGAGAGCTTGAAAAATTTCTTCTTCAATCCGAACGATTTCAGCCTGTAGAGCATTTGATTGTTCGACATCAGGAGCCGTAAAGCCAAACATCTCCACCTTCGTGAACTGATGAACACGATAGATTCCTCGAGTCTTTCGACCAGCGGCCCCTGCTTCAGTTCGAAAGCAATGAGATAAGCCGGCATACTTCAAAGGCAGATCCTTTAAATCGACGGTCTGATTTTGCAGCATTCCACCCAGTGTAATTTCCGCCGTCGCCACCAAGCTCAGGTCGGTGTTGTTGACGGAATAGATCTGAGTTTCGTCGCCTCGAGGATTAAAACCGATCCCTTCCAGCACACTGTCACGAGCCAAGTCTGGAGTCGTAAACAAAGTGAAGCCTTCAGATCGCAGCTTCTGCAACGAAAACTGAACCAACGCCAATTCCAGCATCACAGCGTCGTTCTTGAGATAGTAAAATCCGCTTCCGGCAACTCGAGCGCCCGCTTCGAAGTCGATCAGGTCCAGCTTGTCAGAAATTGCCACATGATCCAACGGTTCGAAGTCGAATTCGGGCTTGGTACCAACAAACCGAATTTCTTTCGCATCGTCTTCACCGCCCGTCGGAACGTCCGGGTGAGTCATATTCGGAATGAAAGACGCCCGATTTTTCAGCTCCCCGTCAACTTCCTTTTGCCGACCTTCGACTTCAGCGATCTGACCTCGCAGACTTTTGCCAAGTTCGATCAACGCTGGCCGATCTTCTGAACTTGCCTTCGGGATTTTCGAAGACGCTTCTTTCTGCTGACGACGTAGTTCATCACCATCGATCATCAACTGCTTACTTTGATTGCGAAGTTGTATCACCGCATCAACGTCAGCCGTGACTCCGCGAGCAACGCAGTTTTGTTTGACAGCATCGCTGTTATCGCAGATGAACTGCAGGTCAAGCATCGTAGAAGGTCCTGATGTTGTTTTGATTCAGTTGAATAAGAAGATGATTTACTTTGCGGCAGAGCAAAACATTCTCTGCTTTGATGTCAATTGCCGACAAAACGAAGAAGCTCCAATCATTGGGGCAACATTCGCCTGCCGTTTTATGCATTCACTTCAGACAATTTTTTCCACAGCCAAGTACTGGCCAAAATTCCGTTTTCGAAGTCGACAACATGAATGTGTTCGTCTGGACTATGCAGGTTGTCTGAATTTCGGCCCCAGCCAAGAAGTAATGTATCGATTCCCAGAATCTGCTGAAAGCTGGTCACCACAGGGATCGATCCGCCTTCTCGAATGAAGACCGGGCTTTTCCCAAATGCCGCTTCAATCGCATTCGATGCCGCCGTCATCCAAGGACTGGTTGGATCCAACGCGAACGCCACGCAGCCATGATCGGCGGCGAAGTCAAATTGAATGCCAGCCGGACATTGATCGGCCAAGAATGCCTGCAAAGACTTCAGAATTTTGACAGGGTCCTGACCGGGAACCAGTCGGCAAGTAATTTTGGCCATCGAAGTCGAAGGCACAATCGTCTTGGGGCCCTGACCCGTATAGCCGCTCAGCATGCCGTTGATGTCGCAAGTCGGTCGAGCCCATCGACGCTCCAAGGTCGAATACCCTTCTTCTCCGAATACTGCGTTGCTACCAATACTGTCTAAGAAATTGGATTCGTCAAACGGAAGGGCGGCAAACTGCTGCTGCTCCATTTCCGACAGCTCTTGAACATCGTCATAGAAACCGGGAATCTGAACCTTGCCGTTGTCTGCAATCAAAGACCCACAAATCTTCGCCAACGCGTTGGCGGGATTTGAAATGCTGCCTCCGTAGACTCCGCTGTGCAGATCTTTACTGGGCCCCGTCAGACGAACTTCACACGCCACGATACCTCGCAAACCATACGTGATCGCCGGAATACCGTCTCCGTATTGGCTGGTATCGCTAATCACAGCGATGTCGGCTGCCAAAGCATCTTTACGAGACTCAAGGAAGTGATTCAGGTTTTCGCTGCCGACTTCCTCTTCCCCTTCCACCAAGAACTTAATGTTCACAGGAAGCTCGCCTTCGGAATCAATCCATGCCTGGATCGATTTCAAATGAGTAAACAGCTGCCCCTTGTCGTCGGTTGCTCCACGAGCAAACAACTTGCCATCTCGCACTTGCGGCTCAAACGGAGCAGTCGTCCACAGATCTAAAGGATCCGGAGGCTGCACGTCATAATGACCATACACCAATACGGTTGGCAGATCGGCGTTCACGATACGTTCGCCATAGACGATCGGGTGACCTGCCGTTTGAACCATTTCTGTCGTCAAGCCAGCCTTCTGCATGGCAGCTTCGACCCAGTTGGCACACTTGGTCATATGAGGCAAAAAGGCTTCGTCCGCGCTCACGCTTGGAATCTTCAGGAACTCAAACAGTTCGTCCAATGCCGCCTGATTTTGACCACTGACGTGCTGTACTAATTTGTCCATCGAATTGAATCTTCCTGACCGCAACAACGCAGCCGATGAGTTTGCTCTCACGCCGAAAGGTGGCAGCTGCAACAAGCCCAAACACAGAGCGTACTTTTCCGAGTCGGGTTTGTACTCGTTTAAATCCCCTGCGAAAACCGGGACTGAGCTGTCTCAGGCAGGTGGAGCCAATTTTCCTGTAGTTGGCTGCTGCGACAAGGATGGGCATGAACATAAAAATCGACTTCGCCGTTTTGCCCCATGTCACGCAATATGAGTTGTCACCAGACTTCACCACCAGACTTCACCACCGCTGCTTGCCACCAACACTACGCTGGTAACAAACACTGCATTGGTAACAAACACTGCGTTCGCAACCCACACCGCCGCAAAGAACGTCAACCGCCTGCTTTGCCCTGAACGTTTTACGCAGGACGTTCTACCCAGAACACTTTGATCAGAACGCTCTGCCGCTGGACCGTTCCGCCACACGGCAAAACATCCACTCGGCAATCCAATGCGGCAACGAAATCCAGCCTCCAAACAACGTGCTCTTCACCTGACACACGCTCCTTGAACACTCAGAACCAGCCCGTTGGTCGCAGAATCGACAATCTGACATCGCTGTTTGTCAAAATGACAATCCGTTTGACCCGAGATTTCGAAGATCTTGCAATCCAAAAACTACGCAGCTTACCGAAAACGGAAGGTTTTCGAGACCGGCAAAGCCTGCCACTTAACGCAAGTCGTTTATTAACAACACCTTACAGGTCAATCGAAAAATCGGTCTCGAGTGCCGTCAGTTTTGGCACGGCATTGGCTTATTACCATCACTGTGACAACAAACGGCTTTCACCACTCGGATGTCGAGACTTAGTAAAGCCAGCAAAAACTTCAAAAGGACGTGAATCATGCTCGTACTTACTCGAAAAGCAGCAGAAACAATCCAAATCGGCGACAACATTGTAGTCAAAGTGATTCGAACGGGAAAAGGGACTGTGAAAATCGGAGTGGAAGCCCCCAATGACGTTCGAGTCATTCGAGGCGAACTGACCTTGGAAGAAGTTCCCGCCCTGGCAGCCACCGCAGAAGGCAAGCCTCAACTGGCAGACCAGCTTCGCGGAGTCCTTTCAGATCAGTTCCCACACGTTGCTTAAGTATCCAGACACCCCAGTGAAGCTTTACAGAAACAATTCAGGGCAAAACCTCTTGCCTAAAAATAGAAGATTCAAATCACAGGAAGGCTTTGAAATGAACGTCAACTTTTATTCAAAACTCACTGCAGTCGCCATGATGGTCAGCTTGGCCAGCACGACAGCCTTTGGGCAATACACAGATACCAACCCTGTCTCTCATTGCAAAGACGGCCAATGCAATCTTTCCGATCGAGCCATCCACGGAAACACGGCCGGTGTTCGAGACTATGTACGAGATCGCTATCAGGACGAAATGGATCGGTTGCTCAACGGGTATGATCGCCGAGCACCGCTGGACAGTGCGGTCGAAGATCGATTTCGATCCCCCGTCCGGTACGACGATTACCGCGACAGCAACTATCGACCAGAATACAATTACAGAACACCGGAGCCTGATCGTTACAACGATCGCTATGATCGCCGATTCGATGATCGCGGGGGCGATATGCGAAACGATGGCTTTGTAGATCGTAATTTCCAGGGGCGATTGGAAAACCCGTTTCGGATTGGCAGCCGACAGTGGGAAAACACGTCCGACCGGTACCAAACCAACCCCTACCAACGCGAACGATCAGACGACAGAAACTTTGACCGCCGCAGCGACGACCCAAGGAATGTTGGGCACGATAACTACGGCCCATCAGATAGCCGAGATCAACGTCGCTATCGAATGCCATTGTCTCCTGTCGATTACCGCAGCCCAATGCCGAACCGCAGCGATCGTTTGCAGGACCCGTTTCAGAGACTCGAAGATCTCGGCAGCACCAACCGAGGTGGCAATCCCTTTAGCGACAGATTTCAAGATCTTCCTGCTCCTCCCACTTCTCGCCCAACTTCAGAACGCCCGAGCACCGACCCATTCGTTCCCCCTTTGCCTCGCCGAGAAGGCAATGAAGCTGCCGAAAACATCTACAAAGCCATCACAAATCGCTACTCAAACCCGGTGACTCTTCGAGCCATCCAGTCAATGTCTTCTGCTCAAGCCCTTAACCTCTACACTGAAGTTTCAACTCAAACAGACCGTCGCCATCTTGAACCAAGTTCTTACGACCTGCGAGTTCGCCGAGGACTGCGAAACCTTCAACTGGCTTTAGAAAATCCAGCCTTCCTACAATCCAATCAAATGCCAACTCAGGGATTCCAAGTGGACGGACTTCGCAACAGCTTGGCTCGACTCGAATCGCAAGCTCAAGTTCGTAGCCAAGGCGACGCCATTCAGCTGGTTCAATCAGCCATGCAAATTGGCCAACAGTCAGGCCTACCGGCTAACGTGGTCGCTTTCGAATTCGCGAATTCTACGGTTGAAACTCTGGACAAATTTTCAGCCTTGGAACCCAACGATCCATCACGAGGAGCGTCTTTAAACCCCGCTTTATCTGAAACTCGAAGTGCGGCGATGGAAAGCGAAATCGTTGGAATCGGTGTTGAAGTCAAGCAGCACGACAGCGGCTTGTTAATCATGAAGGCTTTGCGAGGCGGGCCAGCGGTAGAAGCAGGCTTAAAATCGGGCGACATCATCACGGCGATCGACGGTCGATCCATCACCAACATGCCGATGGCCAACAGTGTTGACCTAATGAAAGGTTCGAACGGTTCTCGAATTCGAATGGCCATCGTTCGCGACGGTCAACGAGCACGCAACATCACTTTGGCTCGACGTCGAATGCAGATCTACACCGTGAACGACCTAAAAATCTTGCCTCAAACAGACAACGTGGCTTACTTAAATCTTAGCCAGTTCGGCCAAAAATCGACTCAGGAAATCGACCAAGCCCTCAATCAACTTTACAACCAAGGAATGAAGTCACTGATCGTTGACCTGCGAGGCAACCCCGGAGGACTGCTCAACGTGTGTGTTGATATCACCAACCGGTTTTTGCCATGCGGAACAATTGTCAGCACGAAGGGACGCCTATCTACAGACAATATGCTGGAAACAGCAGACTACAGTCGAACGTGGAGCACTCCACTGGTGGTCCTGATCGACGAAGGAAGTGCGAGTGCCAGCGAAATCTTTGCTGCCGCTGTGCAAGATAATCGTCGAGGAATCGTGATTGGACAACAAAGCTACGGCAAAGGAACAGTTCAAACTCACTTCCCCCTGTCATCAATCAGTGGAAACCTAAGACTTACAACAGCACGTTTTTACAGCCCTAGCGGTCGAGCCATGTCGGGATCTGGAGTCACACCAGATATCAACATCGAAGATGCAGACGGCCCCATCAACGGAGATCAAGTTTTAAGCGAAGCGATTCAAGTCGCTCAAAGCCAGAGACTCAAAGATATCGCCCAAGCGTCTCGAAGCTGCACACCAAATCGTCAGCCACAACGCAACAGCTTGAAGCCAAGCGAATCAAAATCAACTGCTCCTAAAACAGTTTGGAAGTAAATGAAGCCGAAACTTACGGTCAAGATCGCAGGCCACGATGGCGTGCTGACCACATTTAACAACCCTGTTCTCAAGAGGAGACCAGTCTGTGACTTACAACTTAGCATCGGACGGATCCGATAACCCCTGACCGGTTGGTTCTCTGCAGAGAACCAACCGGTTTCGCGTTAACGGATTGAATTCCTGCTACTCTTTCAAATCAAACGAAGTCGCTGCGATGCTCAACAAAACAGCCTCACAGCAACAACCCCCAATCAACAATCTCGCCCCTGACCTGGCATCAACAACCGTTCGAATTAAACGACCGATCCACGATGGTTTGAGTTCCATTGCCGGTGCCGAGAGTTCGGCGACTGACCACCACCGATAACGGGGCATCGTCTCACGCTTTGGGCCCACCCAGTTCCGTTGACTCGGACTGTCTTCTGCATTAACTCGACTTTCAGTCGCCAGCAAACAGTCGCTAGCAAGCAGCAAGCCACCACCAAACAGGCACTGGAAAAAGAAGTTCGTGCTCTAAAGAAGGTCGTGCTCTGGCGACCCGTGTCCCCGGCTTCGCACCCATCCACTCTTTTAACTCTGGCGAGTCAAAAACTAACCGGCGGAAGTAGCCGCCTTACCGGCTCGAATTTGGCCAACAGCATCAGCGACCGCTTCTGTGAAAGCTTTGACATCAGCTTCTGTATTGTAGGCAGCAAAACTGGCTCGAGTTGTCCCAGACACCTGCAGCAAATCATGCAAAGGCATCGTGCAGTGATGACCGTGTCGAGTAAAAATGTTTCGTCGATCTAACAACGCGGCCAAGTCTTCTGGATGAACTCCATCGATCCGGAAACTGACGATGGCTCCTCGTGCAGAAACGTCGGGCCCATAAATCCTCAAGCCGTCAATTTGATTCAGAGACGAGATTGCCAATTCCAAAAGCCGCTGTTCGTGAGCATGAATGGCAGAAACCCCGTACTGCTGAACCCATTGCACGGCCGTGCCCAATGCGATCGCCTGAACAATGGGCAATGTGCCGGCTTCAAATTTTGCCGGAGCAGCAGCCCACGTGGAATGGTCGTCATAGACCCGGTCGATCATATGACCGCCGAACAAAATCGGATCTGTCTCCTCAAGACATTCCGCTTTACCGTAAAGAACGCCCACTCCTGTTGGCCCATAAATCTTGTGGCCTGAAAACACCAAAAAATCGACATCGTCCGCGACCACATCAGTTCGCATATGAGGCACACTTTGAGCTCCATCGACAACGATAATGGCTCCGACAGCATGGGCCGCTTTGGCAAGTTCGGCGATCGGATTCACAGTGCCCAAAACATTGGACATTGCAGTCACGGCCACCACTTTTGTGCGGTCGGTCAACACAGATGGCAAGGCTTCTAAATCCAACTGACCGTCGTCGGTCATGGGGATGAACTTCAGTTTCGCTTGTCGCTGTGCGGCCACTTGTTGCCATGGAACTAAGTTCGCATGGTGTTCCATTCGAGTCGTCAGGATTTCATCACCGGGCTGCAAGTGACGTGCCCCCCAGCCAAAGGCCACCATGTTCAATGTCGCCGTGCATCCCGGAGTAAACGCGATTTCGCTGGCAGATTTCGCATTGATAAATTCAGCGATGGTTTGCCGAGAAGCTTCAAGCTCGTCGTCAACTCGAGCACCAAAGCTGTAGCGACCTCGATACGCATTGGCAAAATATGTCTCTTGAACTTCACGCTCTTTTTCGATCACACAAGCCGGCTTTTGAGCCGATGCACCACTGTCCAGATAAATGGGCCTGCCGCCACCATCCAATGTCTGATTCAGGATCGGAAACTGTGCTCGAACTTCATCAATGTCAAATGGTTCAACGGCAGTCGCCGTCTTTTCTGAACTGCCTGCGAACTGGCCCTCAGCGTCACCAGAATTCAGTAGATGCGAAGACTTGACGGCATGTTTCAACGCCACGTCTTTGATTCGATCCACCATTCCCTGCAAACCGTTTTGACGCTGCGGACTGATATACTTTTGAATCTTCAGACGCTTGAAAACGTCAACGATCGAAAATTCAAGCACCTCAGAAGCTCGCTTGCCGTTATATGAAGCGAGCAACACAGTAATTAAACCTCGCACAATTTCCGCGTCACTATCAGCGGTAAACTGAATCACGGGGTCTGCTTCGCCGGCGTCAACGTGGGCACTCATCCACACCTGCGATTGGCAACCATGCACCAAGTCTTCGTCTCGCTTTTCACCGTCTTCAAAACGAGGCAGATCGAAACCCAATTCCAGCAGATATTGAGACTGATCGCGTTCATCAAGCGATTCAAATTCTTCGAAAATTTCTTCTGGAGTGATGAACATGGTACCGGTAACGTGAGGTTAAAAATTCAGTGATGACGGTAAATGAATGATCCGTAATTTCGCTGCTACAAGATTTCCAGAGTCGGAGCCGACTTCACCGTAACGACCGACTTGGCAACCTGCATGGCGACCGACTGACACATTTCCAGCAGAGATTCTCGAGCTGGATTATCGGTCGTCAACAGTTGCATCATTTTGCCAGCATCCCCGTGTTCTCGAATACACGCATCGATCGGCACTTCGCCAAGGAATGGAAGCTTAAGTTCTTCCGCCACTTTCTTGGCTCCACCGCGCCCGAAGATTTCGCCCGTCATGTTTTCGACAACTCCTAACACAGGCACGTTGACCTTCTGATACATGTCGACGGCTTTCACAGCATCCAACAAAGCGACTTGCTGAGGTGTGCACACAATGACGGCTCCGGCCAAACCAATTTGCTGAGACAACGTGAGCGACACGTCTCCTGTACCGGGCGGCAGATCGATGATCAAATAGTCCAATTCTCCCCACGCCGTTTGCTGCAAGAACTGAGTCAACGCTTTGTGAAGCATTGGACCTCGCCAAACCACCGATTGACCTTCTTCAATAAAGAAGCCCATCGACATCAGCTTCAGACCCTCAACGTCGATCGGCTCCATTCTCATGAACTTTTCGCCGTCACCGCCTTTATGCTCAGTGGCTCCGGGTTGCCCCTTGGCTCCCAACATATGAGGGATGCTGGGACCGTAGACGTCTGCATCCATCAAGCCCACTTTGGCTCCACAAGCATGCAGCCCACAAGCCAAAGCGGCCGCAACTGTGCTCTTGCCGACTCCCCCCTTACCACTCCCCACGGCAATCACGTTGTGAACTTGCAGGCCGATCCGCCCTCCCGAATCTTTCCCCTTCACCTTGGCTGTTAACGCAACTTCCAAAGCACCAAGCCCATCGACTTTGGCGATGACCGCTTCTTTGATCGTCGTGACAAAGGCATCTTGATTGGGATATGCGGGAGTTGGCAAGTCGACGTGAATGGTGATTGTTTCACCATCCTGAACGACGTCCGCGAGCATGTTAAGATCGCTCAGACTACGACCGATCACAGGTTCAATAACATCACGGGCGACGGTGCGAATCTGATCTACAATTGACATGACTGACTACAACTTCAACAGGTTCGGGGAAGAATTGCTGAAGGGATCGTATGCGCCACGCTCTCAGGATCAACTTGGCAGAGAACGGTTCCGAAGTGATTCGTCGATTCGGGATTACCAAATCTTCTGGTCAAAAACCCCAGATTTCTGGTTTGCTCGACCTAAAAGCAGGTCTCGGCCGGTACCAAAGCCTACTGACGGCGCCGCGTAATGACTCGCCGAATCGGCACCAATTCTTCCGCTTCCTCAACCACCGTTCGACGGACAACGGTTTGCCGCTGAACCTGACGGGGCCGGCCAACCACTGCCGAACGTGAATTTTGAGCAGTCGGCGTCAGCTGTTCTGGTGGGAAAAACGCCTGATTCAGCTCAATCGCCTCCCACGGCATTTGCTGATTGACAGAGCTGTTGACTGCAGAAACCTGACGGATAGGACGCAAGATTTCTATCGGCTGCATCCAATCAATTTCCACCGATTCAATCGCCTCGGGCACTTCAGCGGACACAGCGGATACGGGCCTGACGAACGCAGTCGAGTCCTGAATCGCAGCGGCCTGCAACACTCCTTTCGGGCTGGGAATGTGCAGCGGAGGATAGACGTTCTTCGGAACCAGCAGGATTGCCTGAGACATGTCGGCTTCTAAAGGAAGCGAAACGTCTGGTTCTGAGTTTTCGATATCTTCAAAAGGATTGATCTCTTCCTGCATCGCGGGCTTTGAAGCCGGAGAAACATCTCCTTGCCCCTGAGGAGGATTAATCATCGTTGGGATCACCGGAGCAACAGGCTGCTGCTTGGCTTCAGGCGTGGCAGCCTCTTCTGGACTCAAGCCCGATGGATCAGCAAGTTTCTCAGCCGCAGGTGGCGGATCAAGGTAGTAAGCTTCTGAATCTTCCTTCTTCGGTTTCGGTTTCGGTACCTCATGCTGCTCGCCCGAGTTCGGAAAGTAACGCACGTTGGCTTCCACAGGAGGAGCTGGCACGGGGCTCAAGTGAGGCATCGGTTCAGAAGTGACTCCCAAGTAAGGAATCTCTTCGCCGGAACTTTCGTTCGAAAAGTGATACGAATTTCCATACGTCGGAACAACTTCTTCACCACAGCTTGGATTGCCACACGGAGCACTGGCAAACCCATCATTCACAACAGGCAACCAGCGTTGAAACGTAGACTGATCAGACACAGTTTGCTTCGGCAATAGCGAGCTGAACTTGGGAAAACTTCCCCAGCCCCAAGGCATTCTCCAAGGCTTCGCATGAACGGGAGCCGATGGAATGCAACGTCGTGGCTGATAGTTAACGGCGGGCTGATAAGCGACAGCGGGCTGCACATAGACTGGCTGAGCAACAGGCTGACAAACTGGGCGACACACAGTCTGCATAGGCATTCCAGATTGAGCCGCCCAAGCGTTCATGGGTCTCGGAACCTGTTGCACCGAGCGAAATGAACCTAGAGATTGGTGCCGGGTTGTCACGAGGTTATCGTGAAATGAACGATACCGAGCCGGACCAGTCGCGGCCAAATTCATCAACGGGCGCGACCCCATGGTTCCCACAGGGCAACACTGCATCATGCCCGGATTCATGAACGGTCCGGGCATGCAGCATCCCGAAGTCAGCACACATGCAATCATCAACAACAGAACGCGAACGTTCATGATTTTCACCTTCACTGCGCAACGAATCGCGCGAAATCCCCCCGTATCCTAGATACATGCATCGGATGTGAAAGTAGGCTGACTTTAACGATTATTCCGGTTTGTGAATCAACCAGCCAGCCTTGCAGATTCAGCTGTGAACCAAGTACAGCCCGCCCGGCAATTTCGGCCATCAAAAACAGCCTTCCATTCCGGTTGCCTGCTCCCACAACCGCTATCAGATCCAGCCAAAAACCAATCACCGCAAGAGCCACGCTCGCCAAATAATGGTTGCTTTGCCAGTCTGTCCCACTGGCACTTCTACTTGAAGGGGAACTGCGGCGTGAGGGGAACTGAGGCGTGATAGAAATCGATCGTTGGAATGAAGTCAGGCAAGACGGACGCACAATAGTCAACACCCTCTGCAGTCAACACCCTCTACAGAAGAAACCTTTCGGCTCAAGCGGGAACTTTTCAGCCTCGGCCATCCAATCTCAGCGCATAAAAAAAAGAGAACACCGCCATCCATGGCTTCGCTCTCTTTCGATATCGGCGAGCCGCAATCCGTGCTTCTCGTTACCCGACTTCGGGACGATACGAGGATCTTAAAACTGTGTAAACCCCGAACTGAAAGTTTAATGAATCGGTCACAGCATTTGCAAAATTCGCCGATCGATCGACTCAAATATGCACTCAGTCAAGCCATTATCGATTGACAACTTCAATCGCTTCACTGCAGCAAATGAACATGGAATGAACGCAGCTTCTCCAAACGCCTCAACAGTCATCTCAGCCATCTCAAATTCTGAATCAAGACTCCACAAGGATCAGCTTGATACCAGTTCTCAACCCGTCACAAATTCCGCTTCCTCATACGATTCGCGCAAGCTGAGTTCACACACGAAGTGATTCACAATGCACCAGCTTGCACGTAATCACGACCTAACTCTTACGCTAAAGCCGAATTTGATTTCGGGGGCGAGCCAAAGGCGAGGCCTGTGGTCGAGACTGAGGTAAGCGGCTGCGGTCGATGTTCTGACGATTAAGCGGCCCCAGCGGCTGGAACGGCAAAAGGCTGGGAACCTGCAATGCCGGAACGGCCCCCAACGAACGCTGGTTCAACGGTTGCAAAAACTGACGTAAGTTTTCATCAAGCTGCCCAAGCACCTTCGCATTCGGTTGAGGGCGAGACGTCGTGCCTCGAACTTCAATCTTGGTCCACCGAGTAAACAGCTCGTTGATGATCGGCAACGATAACCCTCGACGAGGAGGAGGTTGAGAATAGAAGTCTAAATCAACAGCCCCCTTAAACCCAACACTCCCTTGACCTCGAAAACTGATTTCTTCACCCGCCAAATCGATTTTGTTCATCTCAAAAAACTGATCAACGACGTCAAAATTCACAAACGCATAGGTAAAAGCCGTGCGGTTTTGAACGTTCGGGTTAAGACGAGACCACGCACTCAACACCTTGACCATCACGGGTAATTCGTAAAGCGCTGCTGGGCTAATCCTAAGCTGCCCTTTGCCGGAAACGTCAGACGGATCATCTCCGAATCCAGACAAAGACATCCACGCCGTCACGACTCCACGCAAGTTCGGCTGATCTGGAATATGCAAAGCGGCATAAGATTCCAACCTCGCACCTTCCACTTCACTAAAGAACTTGTATTGCCCTTCGTCTCGAAGATCCACAACAGCGTCCACCAACATGGAACCGCCATAAGCGTTTGCATTAATCCGCTGTTCTTTCGGAACACTTGCTCGACTTTGATTCGATTCGAACAATCGACGAGCTCCCAAAACAAGCTCAACGTCATTCACACTGTAAGGGCCTTCGATATTCGTGAATGGCATTTCTAAAACAGCCGCCGTATCTAATCGAATTCGTCCCGAGTTCTGTAGATGAAAGCCGTCCCAGACCCCCTGAGCTGTCAAGCGGCCATGAATTTCGCTGACATCTAATCCCGCGTTGACCGTA
Organism: Fuerstiella sp.; assembly: GCA_039974975.1. Lineage (GTDB taxonomy): Bacteria > Planctomycetota > Planctomycetia > Planctomycetales > Planctomycetaceae > Fuerstiella. The sequence goes on from JBDWHY010000062.1 coordinate 44,829, forward strand.
CAATCATCCAGATTGATCGTCATGTCCCACGACGCGGTTGGATTTTTGGCACCATCAATATCGCCTCGAAAATCCAGCTCAGAATTCAGGATACTCATCGTGCCCTGGTTGTACATTCGAGTCAAAGATTCTTGCCACGACGCCGGCAATGCTGCTCGCAGTTCTCGATCCGGCTTCAATTTTGACGCATACAAATCGCTTAAATGCAGTTGCCATTCTTGGTTAGGTTTCGCTTCAAACCAACCTGTCGCTTGAACGGGCGAATCATCGTGCATGGCTCGAAATGAGTGAATTTCACAACGCTGAACTCCTGCCTTGCTCGCATTATTCGGATCGAAACTCACCAAAGCTTCTTCAATCGTCAACGCGTAGGGAAACGGAGCCGCTTTGATCTTCGTGTTATAAATTCTGACCGGTCGATCTGTTGGAAACTTCACAATGGCCGGCTGTCCAGGTAAAGCTGTCCAGTGAATGTCAGCCGTTAAATCGCAAAAGCCGTCAGGATTCAGCATCGACCAAATGTTTCTTTGCTGAGCCGTCAACGCGTTATATAGGTCGGCATCCAAGGCTGCCTTCTTTGCCTGCAATGTCATTTGCAGAACTCCGGGAGCCGGCATTCCACGATAGCTGCCTTCCGCACGAATCGTCGCGTTGTCGTGCTTGCCCTTGAGGTCAACAAAATCCCATTGTTTTTTCTGCCCATGATACGTCAACTTGCCCGACAGCTCGTTAATCGCATAAGGGAATTTTTCCAGCTTCACTGATCCATCATGAATGGCCAACTGCGCAAACGGATGAGTCGGCTGATTCAGTCCCGGAGGCCGAATGAAGATGAAGGAACCTGTCGCGCTGCCCGTCAGATCTAACGTATCAACGACTCTTTGTTGAGGTTCCAAAAGTGCGTTTCTAAAATCGCCATCTAAGGGAAAGTCGGCGACATCCAATTGCAAACGAATCTCGCCACGTTCACCCGGATTTTTCCACCACCCCGTCACATCAAACGGGTGTCGACCAAGCTGGCCATCCAAGTTCACATCCAACGAAATCGGTGCGAGAGACTGGTCACCAGATGCCAAATCAACTGAATCAGGCCGCTGAGCCAAAGTGCCCGAAATCACAGCCGGATATTGAAATTTCTCGTAGCTAATTTCCGTATCATGAAGCTGAATCATGACGCCTTGAGGACGCCACTTGCCGTCAGCCGTGCGAACCACCTGCCCCTTCATCGATACGCTGCCTTCGGGTTCGTACGCATCAAAAATCCGCCGGCTTTTTTCTGGAAGCATCGGACGAAGTTGACCATTGATCGGCAGCCGTTCAATCAAGAATTCGGCCGTTGCTTCTGATTGATTCCCCGAAGGTAACAGCAGGTTTCCGCTGATTCGACCAGTGGCAATTTTGGCTTGAGTTAAGCGAAATTCTAAGCTGTCATTGTCTTTGTAAAACCGAGCCGTGACTTGATCTAAGCCGACAGGAAGAACGCCCGATGCAATTCGACCGTCTCGAATATCAATCAGCAACTTGAAGTTGGGTATCGCAGATCCCGCCTTTGATGCGGCCTCGAAATCAATATCCAACGTCCCCAAAAACTGAGGAGCAATCCGGCGGTCGTTCCCAAATTGCAAAGCCGCGCCGGGAACACCAGCTGTCCGAAAACTATCACTTTGCTGGCTCACAGGAGGCAACCTACTGGCCAAGATCGTATCAATGCCCGATAGCTTGTCCTGCAAGCTGGGATCCGCAGAATTCGCTAAGTCCATTAGACGTTGGTCGGCAGAAACGTCTTTCAATGCTCCACCAATATGCCATGTTTTCGCCGCAAAATCAGCGGCCCCCGACACACGCAACATCCCCGCGCCGGGTAAGTCCAACGCTCCTTCAAAGTCGTACGAATCCGCCGATTCGGGAATCGCCTGAGCACTCGGACAAGCCAACAATAACCGAGCCGCTGGAAAACCGGCTCCATGATCTAGAGTGAGCTGGATTCGAGCATCTTGAATCAAAATCGCTGGCAAAACTCCCCGAACCTTCGGTGGATGAAACTCGTAATTCTGCCAGTTCCAACGCCCGTCCTGCTCACGTTCCATCAAAATATCAGGAGCTCTCAACACAAGCTGATCCAACACCAACCGTTGATGATTTAGCAACTGGTCAGAATCGATGTCTAAGCGAATCTGTTTCGCTCGAAGCAAAGCCTTACGAGTCGCAGCTTCAAACAGCTGCACGTCATGCAAAATGACGGACTCAGTGCCTCGAACTTCAGTACGCCCCACTTCAAGCACAAGATCAGGAGCAAGCTCTCTGAATTTTGTAATCAACTGCGAGTGGACGAGAGAATCGGTGTTCTTCCATACGTAGATGCCTGCAGATCCTGCCAGCAAAATTGCTAGCAAGCTCCATTTCATCATCCAGTTGAAAACAGGCAAATACTTCATGCGTCCATGCCGAAGCGAAATTGTTTGGAATCATTCCAAAAGTTTGCTCCGAAATCTTCAGAAGCAAATCACGTTCAGGTTGTTCTATGTTGCCACAGATTTCGTTTTGATGATTCCATCTCGATTGTCAGTGGTGCGGGAGAGCATATGAATCCAACCGCTTGATGCCAAAATCGACAACGGAAATTCCACTGGCAAACGATACCTGACTGACCCAACAAATGCCAGATGGACCAGCAGAAACAGCAGGAAGGGCCCCGCCGCAATGAACAGAATCAGCAACCGATCGCCGAATTCAGCCGTCATTCCGCCTCGAACCATCCAAGACAGACCCAACCCAGCCCCCGCAAAGATGGCCAGCCAGAACACAGCGCAAACCCCGCTAACCACCCAACCTCGCTCACGAGCAAAATTCGGCACCGGCATCAGATACAAGCCCGCTTTGTGCAGCCCAAGCACGGCCGCTCGCCTAGGATTCTGAACGGCGAACTGAACGGCTCGCTGTGAATAGTGCCGATTCATTTCGTATTCGGACATTCTATTCATGACTTGTTCTTCATCGAAGAACTTCATGTCACTCGCCCCAGTGGCTTGTGGATTCAGACCGTCATAAAGACTGGGACCACTCCACAACGACGTTAAGACAAAGTGGCCGGTTGCCTGTTGATTTCTTATCGCCCACGGCATCATCACAAGCAGGCAGCCAAGCACCAACAGTACTGATTGACCCGTTCGAGCGCCCCAAGTTCTGTGGCGGCAAACCATCATCGCCAGCACACAGAAGCCAACCCAAGGCAGGTAGCCGGGGCGAATCAGCACTGTGATTCCAATAAGAATACCCGTCAACAAAGCAGCTCGTCGCTCACCAAGGGCCGACGAAGTACTGCGGCTGTTCGTGGAGTCCTGGACAGTGTGGCCGCTTAGCAGCTGCCGATCGGAAATCGGTTGGCTAAAGCGTTTTAAGAATGCGGTCAAAGAAATCAGAGACAGCAGCATCCAAAACGTGAACCAGTTTTCCGAGAGGATCAGAACACTATTTGCCACTTGCAAAGGATGCACGGCCAGATACGCGGCGGCAATTAATCCGACTTTTCGATCCATCAATTGATGAGCCAAAATATACGTCAGCAGACAACATGCCGTTCCGACACCCGCCAGCAGAAATCGAGCCGCCAAGATGCTGTTTCCAAACACCTTGATAGAGGCTGCCAACATCAACGAAAACCCGGGAACTCGAAGTACCCGTCGTGGAGGCTGATGAATGGCGTAGTCTTCACCGGCGGCCAACTTCTGAGCTAATTCCCAATACCCGTTGGCGTCGCCTTCAACCAAAAAGCTTCGACCAGCCTGCTGCACAGATCGATCGACAATCACGGCCGCGGCGGCTCGCAACATTATCCCGGCAACCAAAATCAATACCAATGCCGCCAAACACAATTGTGTTGATCGCAGATTCGATTTGTCTGTTGCCATGCTGCTCATACTAAAACGTACGCCGACCTTTCAATGGAACACTGAAGTGACTGAAAAAAAACGAAGCCCTGACGCGGATTGCTGCACAGAAACAAACGTTTCACGAAGAAGCTTCGCCCACAACGGATTTCGCCATTCTTCAATTTCGATTGTCGTAGGCCCCACTAAATTTTATCTGCCTTCGCTTTGTTCGTGCGTGGTTTTGATTCAGCATCAGCTTCTATGGCTTCCTTTGTCTTTTCGATCGTGCCAAACATGTGGCCGCCCTTTGAATTATGCTGCCATGTGCCCGCATAACGACTGCCTTCAAAGATCACATGAGCCGAAAAACCGCTTCCCATTCCGGGAATCGTGGCGTTTTTTAGAGACACCATCGGAGTACCGTCAGCCCAGACAACGGGCACAGTGACTGGGACATTCGCATCCACTTTTCCGTATTTGATTCGGACCATAAAAATCCAAAGGTTGCCAACTGCTTTGGTCACGCTTTTGATTTCGTAGCGTTCTGGTTTCGGTACGGCATTCATTTTGTCGTCGAATGTGAAACGCCCGGTCAACGTTGTGTTGGACATGCTGTCACTAAATTGCTTCTCTTGTTCTGGTGTCGGACTCACCACTTGGTCACTCTCGTCAGCGACCGCTGTGGCAGCACTGCAGACGGCAATCAGCAAAGCACACACGGTTGCCAAGGAAAGAGGTGCGAAAAGTCGTCGCAGGCGGGAGACTGCAACAGAAGACTGAGTCAGGCGAAACATCGTCATAATTGATCTCAATTTGATGGAATTTCGGAAGGAAACAAAGGCAGGCCAATTCCAAGGCTTCCACCGAAAGCTGTTTTTTGCCTCGCCAGCCACTCAGTGAAATACTTGCAACCCGCGTAGTTTACGGGCTACCACAGCTTTGCAAGCTCGTTTCGTGTCACCGATAACCGGAAAACGCGGCCAGCTGGATCGAATTCGAGCCGTTTCTGGCGTTTGGGTTTTGCCGAACGAATCCGCCGGCGGTAGACTCCGCCCTCGCCAGATGACTCCCGCCAAGCATTTCACAGTGATTTCCGATAGGAACGCACAACGCAAATGTGACCGCTGGTTTGTTCCGCTTATTCTTTCAGCCCGACTGTGCTGCCATGACATCTCTGCCCATCATCGACTTGAATGCCCCTGACCCTGCTTCCGTCTTGCCGGATTCAGATGGTCCCAGCAAGGGTAGCTACGCATTCGTCAGTTTGGGTTGCCCCAAAAACTTGGTCGATAGCGAAAAGATGTTGGGCAACTTGGCCACCGATGGCTACACGCTTGTCCCCGAACCTGCAGGCAGCGACTTCGTCATCGTGAACACTTGCGGATTTATCGATAGTAGTCGAGCTGAATCGAAATCTGTCATTCAAGAAATGCTGGAACTAAAACGCAAGGGCGATGTCAAAGGAGTCATCGTGGCAGGCTGCCTTCCCGAACGACTCGAAGAAGGCGGCTTGATCAAAGAAATGCCCGAAATTGATCACGTCGTCGGAGTCTTCGGAAGAGACGAAATCAGTCAAGTTGCCGACCGACTTGTAGGCGATGGAAATTCAAATGACGGACTTCAAGAACAAAGAGAAGTCTTTCGCCCGGCTCCTGTAAAAGCCATGGATGATCGAGCACGGTTAAGAATTACGCCTCGCCATTTCGCCTACCTGAAAATTTCCGAAGGCTGTGACCGAACGTGTACTTTTTGTTCGATCCCAATGATGCGAGGCAAGCATCTGACTAAGCCGATCGAAATGGTCGTCGAAGAAGCGAAGGAATTGGCGGCAGACGGAGTCAAAGAATTAATCATCGTTGCTCAAGACACCACCTTCTACGGCAAAGACCTGTACGGCGACTTGCGGTTAGTTGAGCTACTGCAGCAACTTGAACAAGTCGAAGGCATCGACTGGATTCGCTTGATGTATCTGTATCCCGTGAACTTCACGGATCAACTGATCGATCAAATCGCTGGATCATCAAAGATTTTGCCTTACCTCGACATGCCCTTACAGCACATTAATTCACGAGTTCTCAAACGCATGCAGCGTCGAGTCAACGGAGATCAAACTCGAGAACTCGTGGGCAAGCTTCGCGAACGAGTTTCCAATTTGGTGCTGCGAACCACATTCATTACAGGCTTCCCCGGCGAAACCGAAGAACAGTTTGAAGAGCTTCGAGATTTCGTTTTGGAAACCAAATTCGAACGCATGGGAGTGTTCCCATATTCGACCGAACCTGGAACTCCAGCGGTCAAGCTGGACGGCCACATGCCGATGGAAGTTCGAGAAGCCAGACGAGACATCTTGATGGCAGATCAGCAAGAAATCGCTTTCGCCCATGCAGATTCACTCTTGGGATATGAACTGGACATCCTGATTGATTCGAAGTCAGAAGACGGCCTCTATGTCGGCCGCTGCTTCGCAGATGCCCCAGACATCGATCCGTGCGTTTACGTTTCAGGACAAGATCTCACCATCGGCAACATGGTACCGGCTGAAATCATTCGTCGAGACGACTACGACCTGATCGCAGAAGCAACGTCATAAACGATGGCAGCATGATCGCTGAAAGCATCAGCGACTGATTCTGAACACTAACGTCGCCGATGTCACTGCGGTCACCGATCGCACGAGGATCGTCGCATTTCTGTCATCGGGCTCTGCCGGGCGGATCTACGCGCCGAGCACCCACAATCGGCACCCACACATCGGCACCCACACAAGCGGACTACAGATCGCAGGCGTCGCTCATTGACGACGAACACCACCTGCGAACACCATCTGCGCCGACCATCTGCGCCGACCATCTGCACCGGCCACCGACGTCGCCCGCCGGATGGCAGATTAAGGCGCAGCCAGCCCATTGCATTGCCTTCGGTTCCGTCACTTGCTGCAATAAAGAAATGCTTTCCCTCATCGCCATGCCTTGTCACGTCGGTCCAGCACGCTGCACGTGTCTTGCAACAGCACGCCAATTGACCTCCCTCCAGCGGACCTAAAGCTCATGAACCATCCTGCTCGATTCATCACCACTTTCTTGCTGCTCACTGGAAACATGATAGCCGCGTCGGCTGATGAGCCCATCCGCAACGTGCTGTTCATCATTTCGGACGATCTCAAGGCCAGCGTGTTGGGGTGCTACGGAGACCCCTACTGTCAAACGCCAAACATCGACCGCCTGGCCAAACAGGGCATGCTGTTCGAACGAGCGTACTGTCAAGGAGTCTGGTGTGCTCCTTCACGAGCATCATTGATGAGAAGCCGATATGTGGGCAAGCAAGAAATCACTTGGGGAGAACACGCTCAAAAGCATGGTCTGTATTCTGCTCGAGTTGGCAAAATCTTTCACATGCGAGTTCCCGGAGACATCATTGACGGAACAAATGGGCCAGATGTCGACGCTTGCTGGACAGAGCGTTTTAATTCACCCGGCTTAGAAGCTCATACGCCCGGAGACTACGCGTGCCTCAATCTAAACATCTTTACTGACGATCTCGAAGGTCGCCAATCCACACGGATGCCTCACCGAATGTTCGTCACCGTTCAATACGATGGAGACGGTAGTGATCAGCCTGACCACAAGTCTGCGACAAAGGCGATCGACTTGCTTCAGAAGCACCAAGACGAACGCTTCTTTCTGGCCGTCGGTCTCATTCGGCCTCACTATCCGATGGTGGCTCCCAAACAGTACTTTGCCACATACCCGTGGGACACACTTCCTTTGCCAATGAATCTTCCCAATGAAACGGCCGACATCCCCAAACAGGGCATTGCAAAGACCAACAACATCACGAATGCCATTGGCGAATATCCCGACAATCAAAAGCGAATGTGGCAGGGCTACTACGCGTCGGTGGAATTCATGGATGACCAAGTGGGCCGTATTTTAGATGAACTCGACCGTCTCAAACTGACGGATTCCACAGCCATCATTTTCACCAGCGACCATGGCTACCACTTGGCGGAACACGGCTTCTGGCAAAAGTCGAATCTGCACGAAGAAGTCACTCGAATCCCTCTTGTGATTTCAGCTCCCGGCATGCAGCCTGGCAGGACATCATCACTGGTCGAACTGGTCGACCTACTTCCCACTGCCTGCGATCTCACAGGCATGCCAGTACCAGCATCTGCGCAAGGAAAAAGCCTCACACCCATCCTGCAGAATTCGCAAGCGACTGTAAAGCAGGCGGTCCTGTCTTTAAACAAAGGACACGCTCTTCGAACGGCCAACTGGGCCTACATGAAGTACGCCGATGGCAGCGAAGAGTTGTACGACATGAAAGCCGACCCGAAACAGTTCCATAACTTAGCGTCGGTGGAATCATTGGCTGATCAAAAGGCCCAGCTGAAGAAGACCTTAAAGAAGCGGCTCACCAACATCCGTTGACGCACGGTTTCGACGTTTAGAAAAACTTTTTCAAAAACGTTTGAACCAACTGAGTCGTGCACCCACTTCAAATGCAGACGGCAGTGAACCACCTGCCTGAAGTCTCACCATCCACGCGCCAATCTTCTGACGGCAGCCAGCACGCGACCATGTGCTTTCACAAGGTGCTTTCACAAGGTGCTTTCACAATGTGCTTTCACAATGTGCTTCGCTGACGGTACAGCATGCGCTCAATTTACTGACGAACAGGATCAGTCAAATGAAAACTGCATTTCTCACAGCCACGCTTTCACTCTTTAGCATCGCGATCCTCGGCTGCGGAGCTTCAGACTCACACTCTTCTGATTACGAATCCTTCACCGACAGTGCGCCACCCAGGGCCTCAATCACCAACAATTTTCAGGAATCAACCGAACTGCACTTGGCTTCCAGCACACCGACTGAATTACCGCAGTCGAATTCTTCCAGCAAACAGCCTTCAACCACCCAAAGCTCCCCAAAAGCTTTGGGCAAGATCGATCCCGCCCGAAAAATCATCTACACAGCGAATCTTAATCTGACGGTCGAATCCTTCAGCGGAGTTGAAAACAGCATTCTGAATTTAGGGCAACAGTTTGGAGGCTTCGTTGCTCGGGCAAATATTTCAGGTAGAACCGGAGACAGCCGACAAGGTTCTTGGACCTTGCGAATCCCCACCGAACAGTACAGAGCATTCCTATCCTCTGCCGGTGATCTCGGCGAAATCATTTCTCTGAACGAACAGACCAAAGAAGTCACGGCCGAATTTCATGACGTGGATGCTCGAATCCGAAACAAACAAAAGGAAGAACAACGCCTGAACAAAATCCTTGAAGAGCGGCCGGGGAAACTTGATGATGTGCTGACAGTCGAACGAGAAGTGTCACGAGTTCGAGAAGAAATCGAACGCATGCAAGGACGTCTCCGCGTCTTAAGAGACCTGACATCGTATTCCACAGTTTCAATCACCGTGACTGAAATTCAGCACTACGCCCCTCCCGCCACACCGACGTTCGCAATGTTGATCGAACGACAGTGGGAATCAACCGTCGCCAGCATGACGTCGACATTTCAGTCTGGCGTCCTGTGGGCAATCGCCGTCGGACCTTGGCTGGTTATCATCGGGCTGGTAGGAAGCACGTGGCTGTTCGTCAGTCGTCGGCTGAGCATCAAGCCGTCGAACGAACGGGTTTAGAAAGTTTCACCGAGCCTCAAAGCGGAGGGCCCGTGGCCATCATCCCCCCGCTGCGAACACAAACCCGTCTTCCACAGCATCGATCCGGATCGTTGATCCTTCTGGAAAATTGCCGGCCAGAATTTCGTTTGCCAACGAATTCTGCAGACGCTGTTGGATGACTCGTTTTAACGGGCGAGCACCATACTTCGGATCGTAACCTTCGTTCGCCAACAACTGCTTTGCGTTGTCAGTGATTTCCAACTGATAGCCGTTGACTTCCAACTGTTGATTCAGTGAACGCATTTGCAGGTCGACGATCTCACGAATTTCTTCTCGTCCCAGAGGCTTAAACACGATCACTTCGTCGATCCGGTTTAAGAATTCTGGCAAGAAGTGTCCTTGCAACGCGTCCATACAACGGTTGTGAATTTCTTTACGATCCGCGTCTTCTGCAGACAAATCCATGATTGTCTGACTGCCAATATTCGACGTCATCACAATAATGCAATTGCTAAAGTCGACCGTCCGACCTTGACTATCCGTTAACCGACCATCGTCAAGAAGCTGCAGCAAGACGTTAAAGACGTCTCGGTGAGCTTTTTCGACTTCATCCAACAAAATCACGCAGTATGGGTTCCGGCGAACGGCTTCCGTCAAGCGCCCCCCTTCTTCATAGCCAACGTAACCCGGAGGAGCTCCGATTAACCGAGCCACCGAATGACGTTCCATAAATTCGCTCATGTCGATCCGCACCATACTGCGTTCGTCATTGAACAAGAATTCTGCCAACGCCTTACACAATTCGGTTTTACCGACTCCCGTTGGCCCCAAAAACATGAAGCTGCCGATCGGACGGTTGGGATCCTGCATTCCACTTCGAGCTCGACGAACGGCATTCGACACGGCCTCCACGGCTTCATGCTGATTAATCATTCTCTTGTGAATTTCGGTTTCCATCCGCAACAACTTTTCTCGTTCGCCCTGCATCATTCGAGACACAGGAACCCCAGTCCACGCACTCACGACTCGAGCAATGTCCTCGTCTGTCACTTCCTCACGAAGCAGTCGGCTTTCAGGATCATCATTCAATTCCGCTGACTTCTTTTCCATTTCAGTCAGCTTCGCTTCAGATGCTTTCAGCAGTTGTTCGGCTTCGAACGCCTTCTGATATTCCTCGTTACTATTCGTCTTTTGAGCATTATTGAAGGCTTGAGAATACGCGGTCGTGAGCCGTTCAATTTCTTCCTTCAACGGCTTCAAGCCCGAAATCGCCGCCTTTTCGGATTCCCACTTGGCCTTCAGCTGATTCGTCGATTCTTCGCTTTCGGCAATCTGCCGACGCAATTCCTTCAGGCGTAATTTACTGTCGTCGCTGGTTTCGTTTTCCAACGCCGCTGCCTCGATTTGCATCCGAGTCAACAGCCGAGTCGCCTCGTCGATTTCCGCCGGCATGCTATCGATTTCCATTCTTAACCGACTGGCCGCTTCATCAACCAAGTCGATGGCTTTGTCAGGAAGGAAGCGATCACTGATGTAACGGTCCGACAATGTGGCCGCCGCAATGATACTGTCATCGGTAATGCGTACCCCATGGTGGCTTTCGTACCGGTCTTTGAGACCTCGAAGAATACTGATCGTGTCCTCAACGTTTGGCTCTTGCACGACGATGGGCTGGAATCGACGCTCTAATGCCGGATCCTTTTCGACGTGCTTACGGTACTCGTCTAACGTTGTTGCTCCCACACAATGCAGCTCTCCTCGAGCCAACGCAGGCTTCAACAAGTTCGACGCATCCATGGCTCCTTCACTTTGCCCCGCTCCGATCACCGTGTGCAGCTCATCAATAAACATGATGATCTGCCCATCGGCCGACTGTACTTCTTTCAAAACAGCCTTCAGCCGGTCCTCAAATTCGCCTCGATACTTTGCTCCGGCGACAAGAGCGCCCAAGTCCAATGCAAAGACGGTTTTGTCTTTTAGGTTTTGAGGAACATCGCCCATGACAATTCGATGTGCCAAGCCTTCAACAATAGCCGTCTTGCCGACTCCCGGTTCACCAATCAAGACCGGGTTGTTCTTGCGGCGGCGAGACAACACTTGGATGACTCGACGAATTTCGGTGTCTCGACCAATCACCGGATCGATCTTTCCATCTCGAGCACACTGCACCAAATCAATGCCGTACTTTTCCAACGCCTGATATTTGTCTTCGGGGTTCTGGTCAGTCACAGTCTGTCCTCCTCGGATATCTTTCAATGCACTCAGCACGTCTGCTTCAGTAACCGCAATCAGCGCTAACAATCGCTTCGCTTGGTCATCGACTTCTGTCAGCGCGATTAATAGATGCTCTGTCGACACATATTCGTCTCCCATCGCCGCAGCTTGTTTTGCCGCCGCATTCAGCACCTTGACAGCTTCAGGCCCGGCTCCGATCGCTTCGCCACTGCCAGACGTTTCGGGAAGACGAGCCAATTCAGAATCCACCATGCCGCTCAACTGACTCACCCTAGCGCCAATTTTTTGCAGCAGCGGCTTCACAATGCCATGATCCTCATCCACCAAAGCTTTCAACAAATGCAGCGGGCGAATGAATCGATGAGACTTTGATTCGGCCAGTTCTTGAGCATTGCGAATGGCTTCGCTGGCTTTCACAGTGAGCTTTTCGGGATTGAACGTCATGACCAAGAACTCCTATTTGCAAACGGCCTTCGCCGAGTCATTCTATTTAATCTGTCTTCTGAAATTCAGCGCAGCAGCGACTGCTGTTATGAAACGTAGGCATCACACCTTGACCCGAAACGGAATTCGCCAACCGTTCGGTTGCACGCATTCCATTCAACGCAGCCCACTCGACGCGGTCTCAGGTTCCCCGCAGATGATCTCCACGGCGCGTCTGTCGAACTCTTGACGACTGCGGCAAGGTAAAGTCAATTGAAGTATAATTGTCGGCGACGTTTGATCGTGATATCCAGCGACTGCAGTTTGACTTGATCGACTGTTGCAGATCAGTTGATACGCAACGGCGTCGTGTCAGCTTGTTGGATAAACTGAGTGACTGAAGCTTCGTCTTGCGCCACCACGAGATATTCGTGAAAGCCGGTGACTCAGCAGCCCTGTTCGAACTGACCGTGTCGGTCATTCGCTTCGGTTGACGGTGATAAGACTGAGACGATGAAACAGTTGTCATGAAACAGCGGTCATGAAACGGTGACGGTAAACAATGGGATCGTGAGCGAGTCCGTTTAAGTGATGAATCAATGTGCCGTTCAATCGTGGCTTTGGCAGAACCTTCACTTACATCTGGCGGGGAACAGAGAAACACGTTGACGCAACATTCGGTCCTCGGCTCTCGGTCCGCGGCTCTCGCCGTCGACTCACAAGAATTGACTGATTTTGGTTCAGCGTTCAAGGGCCGAGAACCCAGACAACTGGGTTCTCGGCTTGAATCGCTGCTCGCTCGCTTTACTCTTTCTTCTCGAAATCAGCATCAATGATATCTTCGTCAGCAGTTTCGCTGGCGGCAGCAGTGGCATCATCGCCTTCGCCTTCACCCGCTTCTGCAGCTGCCTGCATATGCTGATACAACGCTGAAGATGCCTGAGCCAGTTCTTCCAAAGCAGCCGTGATGGCTGCTGGATCTTCGCCTTCGGCAGCAGTTTTCACTTTTTCACACGAAGCTGTGATGGCCGACTTTGATGCGTCATCCAACTTGTCTTCGTGCTCTTTCAGAGTCTTTTCGGTTTGGTGAACCAAAGTCGACGCTTCGTTTCGAGCCTTCGCCAGTTCTTCTTTCTGCTTGTCTTCGTCGGCATGAGCTTCAGCATCTTTACGCATGCTTTCGATCTCGTCCTCGCTCAACCCACTTGACTGCTTGATTTGAACGCTATGTTCCTTGCCAGAAGCTTTGTCCTTTGCCTTGACGCTTAAAATTCCGTTCACATCAATGTCGAAACCGACTTCGATTTGAGGAACTCCGCGAGGAGCTGGAGGAATATCGGACAGATCAAACTGGTCAAGCAATCGGTTATCGGTGGCCATGCGGCGTTCCCCTTGGAACACTCGTACGGTCACAGCAGGCTGATTATCAGCTGCCGTCGAAAAGGTTTCTGATTTCGTTGTTGGGATCGTCGTGTTACGTTCTACCAACACGGTCATGATTCCGCCTTCGGTTTCGATACCGAGAGACAGTGGAGTCACGTCCAACAGGACAACGTCTTTGACATCACCAGAAATGATTCCGCCTTGAATGGCAGCACCCAAAGAAACCACTTCGTCTGGGTTAACACCCTGATGTGGCTCTTTGCCGAACATTTCTTTGACAAGAGCCTGAACCTTAGGCACTCGAGTTGAACCGCCCACCAAAACAACTTCGCTAATGTCCGATGCGGATAGCTTTGCATCTTTCAAAGCGTTTTGAACAGGACCACGACATCGTTCGACCAAAGGATCAATCAGACGCTCGAAGTCACCTCGAGAGATCGACAATTGAAGATGCTTCGCTCCGCTTGCATCAGCTGTGATGAACGGCAGGTTAATGTCTGAAGTCTGAGCAGAAGAAAGTTCCTTCTTCGCTTTTTCCGCCGCCTCACGAAGTCTTTGCAAAGCCATTGGATCTTTACGCAGATCAATGCTGTCGCTCTTTTGAAATTCGCTTGCGATGTGGTCAATCAGAATTTCATCAAAGTCGTCTCCACCAAGATGAGTATCACCGTTGGTTGAAAGCACTTCGACCAGCTCGTCACCGACTTCCAGAATTGAAACATCGAACGTTCCACCACCAAGGTCGAAGACGACGATTTTCTCTTCGTTCTTTTTGTCGAGACCATAAGCCAAAGCAGCAGCCGTTGGCTCGTTGATAATTCGAGATACTTCGAGACCCGCAATTTGCCCCGCATCTTTTGTTGCTTGGCGTTGAGCATCGTTGAAGTACGCTGGAACTGTCACAACAGCTTTATTCACTGTGTGACCAAGATAGCTTTCGGATGCTTCCTTCAGCTTCCGCAAAACCAAGGCACTGATTTCAGGCGGAGTATGTTCTTTGCCATTGACGTTGACCTTAACGTAATCGCTGTCTGCACCGACCACGTCATAAGGAACCGTCTTTTCTTCAGAATGAACTTCGCTATGACGGCGGCCCATGAAACGCTTGATCGAATAGATCGTGTTCGTGGGATTCGTGACAGCCTGTCGTTTGGCAGGATCACCCACCAACGTCTCACCTTTGCTGGTGAATGCGACGACACTCGGAGTCGTCCGACTGCCTTCTTGGTTGGCGATGACCTTCGGCTCGCCACCTTCCATCACGGAAACGACCGAGTTCGTGGTTCCGAGATCGATGCCGATGATTTTTTCGCCGGACGCTGACATGACTACTAGCTCCTAAGGATTTTTTAATAAAACCTGCAGCAGCAAAATGCTGAGGTGAAGTGTTAAATTTGCAAACTTCGTCCGCGCTCAAATGAGGTCACCCTAATTCGAACCACCTGGGCTGAAGTCACGCTCTGCCGCTGAAACGCCCGAACGGGCCGCGGTGTTCCGATCACTCGCCGTTTCAACGACATGATCGTGTTGCAGCTGTCGTTCCAAATCGCACCACAGCTCCCTAAGTTGTTCCAAACAAACAACTTACACATCAACACCCATGCTCATTATTCGCCAGCAAGGCCAAACTGGCAGGCAACTTACCGGTCAAACCCACATTCAGACACGCCATTTTGACACTTTTCAACATAATGCCAAAGTGACATGCTCCCCGGTTGCCTCAATCACTCCAGTGTGACGGTTTCCGCAAGGGAAAGTGTGAACACGTCTCAGACTGTTTGTGGGTGCTTGAAATCGATGTTTGTGAGGTGTACAAGCCAACTTCGGAATAGACCGATTGTGATTTTCCGACAACTTCCCTCCTCAAATCCAAGTGTCTCGCACTCAGCCGGCACCCCATCCCAGCTTAGAAAATTGTCATGGCCAAAAAGAAAGCCACCACAGCCAAAAAGACGGTCAAGAAGGCCGCCAAAAAAACAGCTCCGAAAACCTCAGCGGCTGCGAAAAAAACGCGCTCTGCTTCGAAAACTTCTGTCCGACGGCTTGGAGACATCGACAAGCAGTTGGTGGAATTGTTGAACGAGCGAGTTACGGTCGCATTGGCAAACATCAATGCCGCCGAAAATCCTCGCGAAGCGGCCTTCGACGTACAGGACGACATTCAACTGTGGAGCCGTCTTGAAACAGCAAGCAAGGGACCGTTAAACGTCAATGAACTGAAAGCCGTTTTTCGTCCACTGTTAAGCGCAGCGCGTCAACGAGTCCGTTCGGACAGAGTCGCTTACTTGGGACCGGCGTACAGCTTTACTCATCTTGCTGCGATGAATCGCTTCGGAGATTCTGCAGATTTAGTGCCGGTAAGCACCATTGCTACGGTCTTCGAAGAAGTCAATCGAGGACATGCTGACTACGGTTTGGTGCCAATCGAAAACAGTACAGACGGACGTATCGTCGACACGCTGGACATGTTCACTCGACTCCCACTGAGAATCTGTGGCGAGGTCCAGTTGAACGTGCATCACAACCTGTTAGCTCGATGCGACCGCAGTGAAATTACAGAAATCTATAGTAAGCCTCAAGCACTGTCACAGTGCCGAGACTGGCTATCGAAGAACATGCCGAACGCTCGACAGATCGAAGTGACCAGCACATCCACGGCCGCTCAACTTGCTCGAGACAAGCCCGGAGCCGCTGCTGTTGCCAGCCAACAAGCGGCGACTCAATACGGGATTCCGATTGTTGCCGAATGCATCGAAGACAATCGAAACAATATGACTCGGTTTGCAATCATCGGTTCTCAAACTGCCTTGCCCACCGGTTCGGATCGCACGGCAATTTTGCTTCAAGTGCCTCATAAACCAGGCTCCTTGGCCGACGCGCTAGAAGTCTTCAAGACCTGCAAAGTGAATCTCACGTGGATTGAATCGTTTCCTCTTCGAGCGCCCGAATCCGGCTATCTATTCTTTTTAGATTTCGAAGGACACGTCACAGATGCCAAGGTCAAACGAACCTTGAAAGCACTGACAGCGATGGCCGATCGTTTGGAAGTCTTGGGCAGCTATCCTCGCAGCGAACCTTTGGCTTAGTGCCCAACGAAAGTGGTCTCCCAGCACACCGCAAGCGTTCGGTTTCTTTGAGGCCGAATGCTGGGCCCGGTTACTCGGGCCCGGTTACTCGGGCCCGGTTGCTCGGGCCCAGTTACTCGCGACCAGTTGCTGGGCACCGGATGCTCGGGCCGGCCCGGTTTCCAGACCACCGCCGGAAACCACAGCCCCGCGAGCACAGCACAGCGACCGCCTCAATGCCACACTGTCTTGCAAAACAGAGTTGCTGATGGCGAGTGCAAACGCCCGGAACTGCATCAAAGATTGCGCGCCAACACAAAAGGAGTGGACCTGATGAAGACTGTCGTTTCAGATTCTCCCGTGGCAATGGGGCAGGCCGCCGCTGAAGCAGGAGCAGACGCCATCAAAGCCGCCATCAAAGCCAAAGGACGGGCCAATATCATCGTGGCGACCGGAGCATCTCAGCTTCCAATGCTCGACTCACTTGTGCAAATCAACGGCATCGAATGGGACAAAGTGACCGGGTTCCATCTGGACGAATACCTGGGCATCGACGATCAGCATGCTGCCTCGTTCTGCGGATACTTGCGCGACCGCTTTGTCCAAAAGGTGCCCATAAAGTTCTTCCATTATGTGAATGGCTTGGCAGAAGACCCTGTCCAAGAATGTCAGCGGCTTGGCCAAGCCATCGCTGCACACCCAATCGACGTTGCGTTCATTGGCATCGGTGAAAATTCTCATATCGCCTTCAATGATCCTCCTGCTGATTTCGAAACCGAAACACCCTATCTTGTTGTAAACTTGGACAATGCGTGCCGGCGTCAGCAACATTCAGAAGGCTGGTTTCCAACGTTCGATGATGTGCCCGCAACAGCAATCAGCATGTCGCCACGCCAGATCCTGAAGTCCTCTGTCATCATTTGCACTGTCCCTGACGAACGCAAAGCGGTGGCCGTCGCAGCCTCCATCGAAGGCCCGGTCACAAACACGGTGCCAGCATCCATCCTGCAAACTCATGACAACACTCGGCTGTTCATTGACACTGCCGCTGCCAGTCAACTTACAGACAAGCATGCCGACAGCTAATCAGGACGGGCGAACATGATCACAGACTGCTTCGACATCCAAGTCAACGGCTACGCTGGTGTCGATTTTAATCACGACAACCTCACCACTGAAGACTTCGAAAACGCCTGTCGTGAAATCAAGGCCGACGGCTGCACCGAATTTCTTCCCACCATCATCACGGACGACATTTCCAGGATGGAAGCAAGGCTGCGTGCCATACGTTCGGCCATCGAACAATCGTCGATGATCGCGGAAATGGTTCGAGGCATCCATGTGGAAGGCCCGTTCTTAAACGCAGCAGACGGTACTGCGGGCGCACACCCTCGACAACACATTTGCCACGCTGACATGGATATGATGAAGCGTCTCCTGGATGCTTCTGGCCATACGATTAAGCTAGTCACCTTGGCTCCTGAATGTGATTCCGGCCATAAAGTGACTCGGCATCTTTCCAACCAGGGCATTGTCGTCTCTGCGGGGCACTGTGACCCCACGATCGATGAACTTCAAGCGGCCATCGACCAGGGCCTGTCGATGTTTACTCACGTGGGCAACGGTTGCAGCCTCATGCAAAATCGTCACGACAATGTGGTTCAACGAGTCCTAAGTTTGGCAGACCAACTGTGGTGTTGCTGGATCGCCGACGGAATTCACATCCCCGCGTTCGCATTAAAAAACTACCTCAAAACAGCGGGATGCCAACGCAGCATTATCGTCACCGATGCGATGACCGCAGCCGGCCTTGAACCGGGGCAATACACTCTGGGGTCTCAGCCAGTCATCGTCGACGAATCCTACCGAGCCATGCTGCCCGATAGCGACGGGCGGTTGGCAGGTTCCGTAGCAACTGCCAAATGGCTTCAACAAGTTTTGGCAAACGACGTGGGACTGAGCGAAGCGGAAATCAGAACAATGATGTGCGACAATCCCCGCAAAGCCATCGCCAACGAACTGGCCCAAGACTTTCGCTGCGATTGAAAAAGCAAAACGAATCAACGGTTAAGCTCAACCGGATTCTCACCCGCTCAGTTCATCAAAGGATCGGAGGGCCCTTGAGGCAAAATCCGATGTTTGGCCTTCAGTTCTCGCATGCAATTGTCCCACAATTCATACGGATCATTCTTGAAAACCCGTTCACTGCTGGCTGGCAACGTCAGCCAATCACCTCGGTCAATTTCCTGTTCCAACTGCCCGCCAGCCCAGCCTGCGTAGCCGCAGTAAACTCGGAACAACCGCTCTTGTTCAACCTCAACAGACTCTTGAATCAAGTGATCAAAAGAATCACTACTACTGGAAACATAGACTCCATCGCAAATGGTGCGATCTGAAGTCGAAAGGTCCTGACAGTTGTGCATGATAAACATCGAACTGTCTTCAACAGGACCACCAGAAAACAACGGGCTGCGCTGATCGGATCCAGAACCCAAGTCACCCAAAGCCTCGTTTAGCTTTGTCGACATCGGGCGATTTACAATCAATCCCATCGCCGTTTCTTCTGTGTGTTCCAGCATCAATATGACACACTGAAAGAAGTTGGGATCGCGCAGATGGTTAGCGGCAAGCAGAAAGTGTCCCTCAAGACTGTTCAGCATGATTCCCGGTGGCCTCGTATAGAACCTCGTTTTCGAAGACGGTGTATGTTCGCAGATGCTGGTGTGCGATTCCCAGCCAGCCTTGCTCAGATTTTAAAATCACCGTAATTCCATTGTGGTGGCATTGTGATGGCAAACCAACAACGGTCAAGGCTTGCTGTTCGGCACTGAACCGTTCGGACAGAACCGTTGGGCAGGCCACCATTCGACGCAGAATCACGAAATCGTCTGCCGTACGTGAAGTCGTCAGCAGTCAGAAAGATTCGGACACCGACACTTCAAGAGTCTGAATTCGAACCGAACCGGGCGGTCTGTTTGCCAAGATATCCATTTGCGAATCCTGCGGCGTCCATCGGTTTTTTGCCTTCTGGCTGAATCATACTGACCGCCAGTACTCCATCCCCGGTCACAATGTGCAAATCGCTTGACCCATCCGGGGCGTCAATCACTGTGCCCGCTTCACAACGAGAAGACGCCTGAGCAACCGTCGCACCTTGCAGGATGCAACGCAGCGGCTTTCGCTGAGGCAGCAACAGCCATGTGCTCGCTTTGGGCCACGGCTGCATGGCTCGAATATGGCAATCGATTTCTACTGCCGATTTGCCCCAATCGATCACTCCTTCGTGCTTTTGAATCTTGGGAGCCAATGTGACGAAGTCGGCATCCTGATCGACAAAGTCAGCGGTTCCCAAATCAAGCTTGTTCAGCACATCAACCGTCAGTTCCACACTTAATTCGGCAAGCCGAGACATCAAGGTGGCTGAAGTATCGTCGGCTGTGATTGCCGTCTCGACCACACCGACCATTGGCCCAGAATCTAAGGCCGGTTCAATTTGAAACATGGTCACGCCGCCCACCGGATCACCATTCCAGATGGTAAATTGCACCGGAGCTGCTCCTCGATATTTCGGCAGTAAAGAACCGTGAAGATTGAAGGCTCCAAGTCGAGGAATATCGAGCAGCACCTGTTTCATGATTTGACCGTAGGCCGCCACGACAAACACATCGGCGTTTAACGCCCGCAAAGCATCCAGCATTTCGGGGTCGTTCACTCGATCGGGCTGAAACACGGGAACTCCGTGCTCTTCACCAAGAACTCGAACAGGATTCACATGGCGGTGATGACCTCGGCCAGTCCGTTCAGGTTGAGTAAACACTCCGACGACGTCGTGGGCGTCGGGATCGTTGGCTGAGGCTTCCATCAGATGACGAAACGTGGGCAGCGCAAATGCTCCCGTTCCCATCAGTACAATTTTCAAGCTCACTGCGACACCATTCTATGCTGATCTCTTGCGTTTCACCGAAAGAGCTTCCGCGTCCTATTCGACTGCCATCCCGCACCGGCACCATCCCGCACCGGCACAACATCGCGCTTCGGCACAATATTGCACCTGCACAACGAATCACAGAAGGGGCGGGTGGCTCGAACTACCAAAGTTCGAAGACTACCGACAACAAAATTTTTGACGCAGAATACAAACGACGTCCCACCAAGGGAATTGAAGTTTGCTCATTCATATGAGTGTCTCGCAGCTTAGGCGTGCATCGCCATATCTTCGCCGTTTCGACGGTAACGGCATTCCGCCAACAGCATATCCTTGATGGCATCAACGGGAACTCGCCGAGGATCAACATTGGCTTGAACCAAGCAATCAAAGACGGCTCGCCCCGCTTCGGTTTCCAGTAGTGAATTTTCAACTGAATTTGATGTGGCAAACATGATGAAATTCCTTTGTGCATCAGGACCAGGTTGATCGCGAGCAAGTTCGCGACTTTGACTTTGCAACGTCGTCTTCACCAGTCCGGCTGACGTTGCTGATCAATCCTTCAAGCATCTGACGTGCCGAACATCCCGAACAATTCGCCTTTTCCGCATATCATCTCGTCACCCCATGAATTGCGGCGATTCTTAGCCCCACGAATCAGCGGAATGTGCGAGTCCCCGACGATCAACTTTGAGACCTGTTTCATTTCAGGCACAACTTGTATCAGGCTGACGACAGCGGCAAGTTGCCACCACCGCCTGAGACACTGATTCATGAATCCGTGCGGCGTAATGCCTCAAAACAAGGGCAGGGCATTGCAAAACTGACAACCACATTTCACACTAACCCCAGCTGGCAGCGGGCTTCCCGTTCAAGCTCCCCCGCCTTCCCTTGCCTCGAAAGCCCACCTATGACGGTTCGTTTGCTGTTTGCCTGCTGCCTGCTGGTCGCATTTTCCACCCTGAATTCGACATTGGCAGAATTACCAACAGACCGAGTCATCGTGCCCGGATACGAGCGTTTTCGAGCACAACAGTTATCGCAAGTCGAAGCCGGAAACCTGTTGCTGTCGGAATTAAACTGCACCAGTTGTCACCAGCCCAGTTCAAGCAGTGCCATTCCCACTCGTTCGGCCCCGGTGCTGACTGACGTAGCCAATCGCATCCAGCCGGAACACCTTCAACAGTACATTGCCGACCCGTTTGGAACCAAACCAGGCACCGCAATGCCTCAAGTGCTGCACGGCCAGACGACTGAACAACAGGCCAAAGCGATCACTCATTTCTTGGCAAATCACAGTACGGTGATCCCCACAGCAGTTTCCACAGATTCCGTCAAAAAGGGCCAGCAGCTCTTTCACTCCCTCGGTTGCGCGGCTTGTCATGGAGATCTTCGCAATGGCCCCAAGGGCATCGTGGACTACGGGATGCCCTTGGGAACTTTGCATGAAAAGTATTCCTTCTTAAGCCTGACTGCGTTCCTTAAGGATCCCCATGCTGTTCGCCCATCAGGACGAATGCCAAGCCTGAATTTGACTCAAGAAGAAGCCGGCAATGTGGCCTCGTACCTGTTGCGAGAAACCAAAGCCGATCCCGTCATGCAATATGAATACTTCGAAGGAAGTTGGGAAAACCTGCCCGACTTTTCAACTTTGAAAGCGAAGACCACCGGCTACGCCAGTCAAATTTCGATCAGTGTTGCTGAAAGAGATGAGCTGTTTGCGATTCGCTTTCAGTCCAATCTGCATATCCGCAAAGGCGACAAGTACAAATTCTGGCTCACCAGCGACGACGCCAGCCGACTGTTGATCGATGGCGAAGAAATCATTCGTCACGACGGAGTACACGCGGCCTCAACAAAAACTGGCGAAGTTCAACTTTCACCCGGCCCTCATGCCATCG
The DNA here is from genome assembly GCA_039974975.1 of Fuerstiella sp. Classification (GTDB taxonomy): domain Bacteria; phylum Planctomycetota; class Planctomycetia; order Planctomycetales; family Planctomycetaceae; genus Fuerstiella. Next base: position 67,255 of record JBDWHY010000062.1, read on the forward strand.
TCGTTGAATACTGTGAATGGCACGGACAAGAAGAACTGTCTCTCGAACTTTCTTCCAAGGAATTGGAACGACAACCTCTGAACGCCATGTTAAGCCTTTCAGATAGCCCTCAGGCAATGAAGTCTTCCTTTGAAGCCGACCCAACGCTTGTGAAGCAAGGAGCAACACTGTTTCAAACCGTCGGCTGTGCATCATGCCATCAGCATGCCGGTCTTGCTGATTCTGCCACACAATCAACGGCCATCGCAACGAAGCCGACTGAAGCAAAAGCTCTGGCAGCACTCAATGGAAATTCCGAAACGGGCTGCCTCACCCGAGCTGGCACGACACCTCGCTTTCAACTTTCGAAGCAGCAAGTCGATGACCTCAAAGCGGCTCTAACAGCTCTTCAAAAGCCAGACCAGCTTGCTGCAACAAAGCAGCAACAAATCCGTTCAACGCTGCTGACTTTGAACTGCTATGCCTGCCATGGTCGAGACGAAATGGGTGGAATAGCGGACGAACTCAATCACGTCTTCACAGGGACGGTGCCAGAAATGGGCGACGAAGCTCGCATACCGCCGACCCTAACGAATGTGGGAGACAAGCTGCAACAATCTTGGATGACTCAGGTTTTGAACGAAGGAGCAAAAAACAGACCTTACATGAAGACCCGCATGCCTCGGTTCGGCAAGAAGAATGTCGGAGACCTCGTCCAGCAATTCGCCACGCTCGATCAACGCACTGAAATCGAAGCCGTCACATACGAAGAACGCCCGCATCGAATTCTGGCGGCAGGTCGCTACATGGTGGGTGACCAAGCATTAAGTTGCATCAAGTGTCATTCCTTTGGCAAATACAAGGCGACTGGAGTTCAGTCGCTCGACATGACCACCATGACGTCTCGGCTTCGTCGAGATTGGTTTCACCGCTACCTTGTGAATCCTCAGGAATACCGCAAAGGAACTCGAATGCCAGCAGCGTGGCCTCGTGGAAGAAGCATTCTGCGCAACGTGCTTGATTCAAATACGCCTCAGCAGATCCAAGCCATCTGGGACTACCTAGAACAAGGCGACAAGGCCGCCATCCCATCGGGTTTAGAAAAGAAAGCGATCGTCTTAAAGCCGACAGAGCGGCCTATGATCTATCGCAACTTTATTGAAGGCTTGTCTCCTCGAGGAATCGCCGTTGGGCACCGCGAAAAAGTTCACTACGCATGGGATGCCCATGACATGAACTTGAAACTGATTTGGCACAATCAGTTTATTGACGCTTCCAAGCATTGGGTCGGGCGAGGCCAAGGGTTTCAAAGCCCATTGGGAGATCACGTGATGAATCTTGCGGGCGGAATCCCATTCGCCACATTGGAATCATTAGATGTGGAATGGCCCAAGAAGAATGCCCGAGAAGCTGGATTTCGTTTCATTGGATACAACTTAAACGAACAGGGTCACCCCACCTTCAAATATTCAATGAACGATATCGATGTCACCGACCTGACCGTGCCACTGCCCGCGGAACCAGATTCGAAACTCACTCGCACAATCACACTTTCAGTCAGCGATCGCACCCAAGTTCCAGACAATCTGTACTTCCGAATTGCTGCTGGGAATCAACTTGAAAAGAACGCAACGGGTGTTCGAGTTGGCTCGGTAAGCTTCGACTTGGCGATGATACACAAGGCGGTTTTAAGAACGGCCGGCAGTCAAGAATTACTGGCCCCCATTCAGTTTGATTCTTCGGGGAAAGCCACCATCAGCTACCAGATGTCGTGGTAGCGTTCATCGCGCAAAGCGGATGCGTATCTGGTCAGGAAATCAAGCTGCAAGGCAGACTGTCGGATCAACTGTTAAAGACTTTCGGCATTTCGATGTCATGAGGCAGTTGAGCATTCGCTTTGGCCTGTGACGTCATCTAAAACTTCGGCGATGTCAGACAAAAATACTTCCAAACCCAGTCTCTGAAAAAAGCCGACTCAATTTTAGGTGACCTTCCCCAAATCAGTGTGCGCCGCAGCATTTTCTTGGCCGCGATGGCGGTCGTGTTCGCCACCTACCTCAACGGATTGAAGCTAAGGCAGACCGATCTTTGGGATCATGTCAACTACGGTCGATTCATCATTGCTGCCAACGAATTGCCAAGCACCGAACCGTTGCTCCCCTTCGCCAGCGATGATTCGTTCGTGAATCCTGCGTGGGGAAGCCAGGTTTTGATGGCGGCGTGCGTCGATTCTGAATCTCTGGGACTTGCCGGCATTCAAACGGGACATGGAATGATGGTTCTGCTTTGCATCACCATCATTGGACTGGCCGTTCTGAAAGAATCCGAATCCGCCGTTTTCGCTGTCTTGTCTTCTGCGCTTTACCTGTATGTGAACTGGCAGCAGTTCTTGGTCCTCCGCCCACAAACAATCGGACTGCTGTTTTACACGGGGCTCTTTGTCTTGCTCAATCAAAAGCAAGATCGCCATCGAACGGGCCAAGCAGCCATCTTGCTGACCTTTGTTGTTTGGGCCAATCTGCACGGTTCATTTACGATGGGCCTGTTCCTGATCGGCATCGTTGGCATCGGCCGGCTACTGAACCTAACGATCCGAATTCGTCGACGCTTGCAAGTCGCCAACACGGCAGCAAAGAAGACCCACTTGTGTTCAAAGCGAGCATTCTTCATGCGACTGCTGCACCGGTCTGGCTTCAACAGACTGTTCATTCTAGGACTTGGCTGCGCGGTTGCCGCGCTACTGAACCCCTACGGAATTGATGTCTACGAAGAAATCGTTCGAGTGGGCGGGCATCCCAACATGCAAAACATGATCGAATGGCGGCCGCTTAGCCTTTCCATGAAACAAGGACGTGCAGCAGCTTTTGCATGCATGTTGCTTATGGCTTTCGCGATGACCACCAGACTTCGCTGGCAAATACAAAACGTGTTGCTGTTCTTGCTCCTCGGAATGCTCATGCTGTGGTCATCTCGAATGATTAACTGGTGGGCCCCGGTGGCCAGCTACCTTGTGGGGATTCAAGCCGCATCAGTGTCTCGAAAACTGAAGCTTCAATCAAAAACAACACCCGGAAAAGCGCCTCTTCGGCGATCACCCATTTTGGAAGGCACGGTACTATTTTTCTCACTGATGGTCATTTTCTTCATCAGTCCGATCGGTCAAAAAACCATCAGTCAATCCAACGCAGCTCAACAATCGCAGACAAGGCAACTGTTGGAATCCAGAACTCCAACTGCCGTTGCCTCGTTTCTCAGTGAGACCACACAGGATACACCGCTAGGCCATGCTGATCTGTTGCGAGGCATCATTTTTTGTCCCGCCGAATGGACGGGCTTTTTCATGTCGGCGACTCGGCAAGCAGACACTCAAAGCCCAACCAGCGTGGAAGCCTTGTTTCCCTTTCGCCCACTCGTCAACACGCATGTCCACGTCATCCCGCCCGCCGTGTGGAATGATTTTTTGAGACTGCATTCCGGCCGACCAAGCAGTCTGTCCCTTCTCAACAGATACCAAATCGACACCGTGATCATCGATCGTTCTCGGCAACGCAAACTCGCCGAACGTGTCGAAACGTCTCAACTGTTCGACATGATCTACCAAGACGCAGCCGCACAGGTGTGGCAAAGGATCACAAAGTAGCAGGCCGGATGCGTTAGTGATGCAAACGCCTCAGGCCGGGCTGCCTCGCATCGCACCTTGCGATTTTTCCAAATCTGTAATCCGAGAAGCTCTGTTGCTACCCAGCTGGTCCGCCTGATCGGTAAGCGGCTCCGTCCTCCTGCCATTCGATTTGGCACCACGGCTTGTTGGCACCACGAATTTGTCAGTCGAGCCGACAGGTCAACAGGCTGAGGCATATCCGCCACGCGATTTCCTTCGACCAGATCCCTGTGGAATCGGAACAAACTGCATTGCTGAACCAACTGCGTAAACCGTCAGTAGCACAAAGATTGGTACTGGCCGCTTCGACGGAAAACGGTCGCTCTGGACAGAATCAATCGATACGACATCCGGACACGATTCCGCTCTATGGGAAACATGATTTCGCACGCCCGTCAACGATCTTCCCCGAAGACGTCTGGTCGCGACGGCTTGCCCAGATGCCAATGAACTCCAACATCGCCGACAATTTATTTAGCAATCCAACTTAATAAAAAACGGTCACACACACTCCCAAAACGTTCACCTGTAGTCACTAACAATTTCCACTTTTGCATAGCGGACGTTTCACCACACCTAATGAATGTTTATTTCAACGAATCAAAGAACCTTCCGTCTTTTTGCGACCACATTCTAGCAGAGGGAAGTTAGAACAAGGAACTCTGCTTGAACGACTCAATGCACGTTGCGTCGACCGTTTGGAGTCATAGCAACACTTACCTATCCCGTGATTATTTAAATGAAGGTTTCGAAATGAATGTAAAGATACTTGGTCGACGCAAGGCTTTCACGCTGATTGAATTGTTGGTTGTCATTGCAATCATCGCAATTCTGGTCTCCTTGCTATTGCCAGCCGTGCAGCAGGCTCGAGAAGCCGCTCGCCGAACCCAATGCAAGAACAACCTAAAGCAGCTAGGTCTTGCCCTTCACAACTACCATGACGTCGCGAACTCGTTTCCACCAGGATGGGTCGATCAAGGCCCTGATGCAGATCCCGCGTGGAACTGGACTGCAATGATTCTGCCTTATCTTGAGCAGAGCAACCTATACAACCAGCTGAACGTCGGCACCAATCCACCTGTGCCCGTACTGGACGACCCGGTCCTTGTGGCGCTGATGCAGCAGCCAATGACCGCGTTTCGCTGCCCTTCAGACACCGGCCCCGAAATCAACAGTGACACGAATCGACAGCTGACCGTCGCTACGAATATCAGCGTCGCTTTGACCAACTACGTTGGAAACGCGGGAAGCAATCGAATTGAGCGATTTTTACCTGACGCGGATGGTGTTTGGACTCAGAACAGCAAAGTGAAAATTCGCGACATTACTGATGGCACAAGCAATACCATCGCCGTCGGCGAACGCTCGTGGTCGCTCGAAAACTTCGACCTTCGAGCTGGCGTTCTTTACATGAACGACACATCGTTCGCGAACCAAACCGAATTCGGAGGCGTTTACTCGCTTGGTTCCGGCCAAACATCAATCAATTGCACAGACGACACAGTGTGTCGCCGTGGGTTTAGCAGCAACCACGTTGGCGGTGGTCAGTTCCTTCTCCTTGATGGCTCTGTTCGATTCGTGAGTGAAAACATCGACCACTCCCCTGACTTTACCAGCGGCGTGCCAAACGTAGACAGTACATACGAACAACTGTTTGGCATTGCAGACGGACAAGTCATCGGAGAATTCTAGGGCTCTGCACACGAATCGTGTGCACCGCAGCCGATCGAAGCACGGCCGTGCTTCATTCGGCTGATTGAATTTCTACGGTTGGTTTCTGAGCACGACAGCTGGTCTGTCGTGCTCTGTGTTTAACATTTTCGAACGAGTTTTCAACATGTGTGTTTTTAGAATGGTGTCCGTTATTAGCTTATGTTCTGCGAGCCTGATGGCCGTGGGCTGTAACAATGGACCAGGAGATACTCCTCCGCTTGGGACTGTTTCTGGGATCGTCTTACTTGATGGAGAACCGGTTCCCAACGCAAAAATCATGTTCAAGCC
>JBDWHY010000063.1:0-64331 GCA_039974975.1 Fuerstiella sp.
CGCAACACTCAACTGTCGGCACGCAACTGCCGGCCCACAACGTTCTACGATTCTGCGACCGCGTAATCGCTGTGGTTTCGCTTTTCGCTCATTTCGCCAAGCTGCCGTGCGCGAGCTAAAGACGTGTCTAAAACCAGTTTCATTTCCACCGCCCAAGAACCGTTTTCGTCGGCCATGAATTCCCAGTGAGGCAAAACTGATACGCTTTGATGCACCAATTCGTAACCTGATTCTGATTGACTGATGGTTTCAATTGGGGCGGCCCACATCGATGCATCCGAAGATGTTTCGATGCTTGCATCGATTCCCTGCCATTCGTCGACCAAGCCAATTCGGTTTGCAGATTCAAGTGCGACGCTGCGATCCAATGTTCCTAACTGAGCTCCGTTGGCATCATAAAAGTATCGATCGGATGCAGAGCCTGGCATGGTGGCGAAGTTGTATTCCACTCCAAAATGCAAGGGCACTCCGGCGGGCAAATCTTGAAGCAGATACTGCACCACAATTTCGTTGGGCCGGTCTGAAGACATCAAAATGATTTTACGGATCTGAACGTCGAAGCCAGAAACTGAACCTCGCCCCACCATTTCCAAGGCAACCTCGTTGTCACCTTGACGAACGGCTGCTTCATAGGTTGACGTCGCGAATTCGCTGATCAATCCCTCGCCTCGTTGGAATTCTTCGAACGACAAACCCGGCTGCAGGAAGTGGTCGACCAGTGACTTTCGAGGCCATTTGTCATAGGCCAGTTTCTGGTCCAAATTTGGCTGTTTAAAGCGAACCAAATCGTGAATACTGGCGACCTCGTCGTTCAGTTCTTCACCGCGTTCTTCTGCTTCTCGCATGCGAGCCGCGTGGTCGATCACCTTTTGGTGATACGCTTCGGGGCGACGATTAAGCGTTGCTAACAGGTTGGTGTTGCAGGCTCGAAGATCAAGCTCATACATGTGTCCTCCGCAAGCCGGAGCAAACAGTGCGACCAGGCGTTGATTGGAAAGACGAACTTCTTGTCGAGCATCCAAGTTCAAATCGCCGGTCTGGACATCGACCCAACGATCTTCGGTGCGAAGAACGGATTCCAGAATGTTGTCGGCTTCGATGATGTTTGCATAAACCGCGTTGCGCAGGTGAGGCAAATAGAGGCCTCCGAATGCTCCGTGCCAAAAACTGCAGTTGCACTGAGCTTTGTACAAGCACCGTTTGGCGTCGATGATTTGTTCTTGCTGGTCGTCGTTGAGATGATCACGGCTTTGTTCCAGCATGGCGATGCGTGAGCTAATTTCCATCGCTCGCACATACATTTCATTGCTTTCGGAATACTTCACTCGGAAGTTTCGCCAGAAACCTCCCGAAGTAAACTTCATCAACTTGTGCCAGTCTTCATCATGTTCGCGGTGTTGGTGTGTGAGTCGGATAAGTTCTTGTTGAGGTTTATGGGGCAGTACCCACTCTGTCATTTCTCGGTAGCTGCAGTCAGGCATGTAAAATGTGCCTGATGGCTGAACGTGTTCCAAGGTTTCCTGAGGAGTCGTGACGTGCAACCAATCTTGGTTATCTCGCAAGGCTTCAAAGAATCGTTCTAACCACCGGTCTTCGTAGACATGCTTAAAGGTGTCCGGCCAGGTGCCAAACTTTTCGCCATCATCACCAAACACGACGACCGCGTTGTCGTTGTTGTTCGCAACGTCACGAAGGTAGTCAATGGTTTGATGAGGATCTTGAAACGGAATCAAATAGCGAAGTTTTTCACTGCCAGGCAAAACTGAAAGCAGCCGGCCTTCATCTTCCGTCAAATAGTAACCGTACAAATCTTCCTGCTGCATGCCACCTGTTTTGAAGTGGTAGTCATCGAGGAACGTGTATTTGATTCCAGCGGCCGCGATATCGCCGGCAAAGCTCTGCTCCCAAACTCGTTCCGGTACCCACATGCCGTTCACGGTGGTCTGGAACAATTGCTGCAGATGCTCGGTGTACATTCCAATTTGACCGATACGATCTCGACGAGGAATATTCGCCAAAATCGGTTCGTAGAATGCTCCGCCAATGATTTCAATTTGTCCGCGAGCCACCATCTCGCGAACTCGGTCAATGTATTCCGGATGAGCAACCTCAAGCCATTCCAACAGGCTGCCTGATGTGTGCAGCGCGAATGGAATTTCGGGGAAGCGATCAGCAACGTTTAGGAACGGCAGATAGCTTTCCTGAAACGTCTGCTCGAACACTCCATCAAAGTTCCCAATGGGTTGATGGTTGTGGAATGCCAGAATGAGTCGAACAGAACCAGCCATGGACCAATAACTCCGTACGCTTCGAAAAGCGACTTCAGGATCAAGAAGACATCGAGCAACCCAACACAAACAACGGGCACTGAATTTTGTTGCTCAAAAAATTCAACACAGCATTCCGAGGCTTCACCAATCAGCCCGCCAGTGATTGTCGCTTGTTCACAACTTCCTGACTACGCCGATCAAGCAAAATACAGAATCGAAGACTCGACCCGCCACGAAGGTAGCTTCCAGATTTCGAATCCGTTGACAAACCGGTGGCCGTGCCCTGATTAGGTTATCGGGCGGAAATTTCGCGACGTTCAGAAAGATCGGCGCGATGTGCAAGCTTCGCCTATTCTGCGGCAGGCGTGATACCTGCCTAGACTAACATTTCGGCACGGGCTGTGTCGGAGGCGCTCGCCACGTTCAACGTCAACCACTTAGCAGTGGTAGAACAGTGTGTCCTTGAGCAACGTGCCCTTGAGCAGCATGTCCCAGCTATGGATGGAATCGCGCAGCTTCTGCACTTCGGGAGCTCAGCATGACGGCATTGAGTGTCTAAATGTGCAGTGTATTTGTGAGGAACTCACTAACATGGCGGCACAATAAGCCATAGCTGGCAAAAAACGGGCATCACCGACGGCGTATGCGTTGACTCGGGCGATTCAAAAGTCCAGAGTCTGGGAAGCTCACCTTTCCTATCCTACCAGAAGTTGCCAAAGATGACTAAAACGCGGCCATTCCTGCCCATCGGTACGACCAGCAGAGCACTGTTTCTGTTGTTAATCGGGCCGATCTGTATTTCTCAAACCTGTTTTGCGGACACGAAGTCGCCGGCTGCGAAGCCTGCGTCGGCAATTGCTGTCAGCCAAGCGGCTCCTCAGGTCGCAGCGATCACCGAAGTGATGGCTGCCGCAGCAAAGCCAGCCACAGCAAAAGCGGCTGCGACGGAATCCGCTACCGACAAAAAGAAGAGCGGTAAAGAGAAATCCTTGAAACAGGATGTCCCAAAGCACGGCGAAGCCAAACCCGCTGTCTCGAAAAAAGCTGCTTCCCAAAAACAACCCGCCGACCACTCAGCGGCGAGCTCCAAAGCGGCTCATGCGGTCACTGTCACGGTAGAAACAACCACGACGTCTTCCTCATCTTCTTCTGAATCATCGAGCACAGTTTCAGCGGATACGAAAGATGTCACCAAGAAGGTTCAACAAGCGAAATCTGCTGCGAAGTCCGCGGCAGTGAAGGCTGGTAACGAATCGAAGAGAGGCAAAGATAAGTCTTCGGCAAAGCGATTAAAATCAATCGAAGACAAGCTCGACAAACTGGCTCAGCAGATGCAAGCTCTGTCAGAAATGGAAGCGACTGCCAAAGCCGAAGCAGGTGAGCCTGTTGAAGAACCTGCTGAAACGCCGTCTACGAAAGATGAAGCCAAAGCGACGAAGAAGCCAGTCGTCGCTGATCGAGGCAAGCTGCCTCGCAAAACGAAACTGGACAATCAATGGCTCGGTAAAATTCCGGCTCGGTCTTTGGGTCCTGCCAACATGAGCGGTCGGATTTCGGACATCGCCATTCATCCCGAAGATTCGTCATTGTGGTACATCGGGACCGCTGGTGGTGGACTTCTTAAAACCACAAACCAAGGCGTTTCGCTCAGTCATCACTTTGATGATCAAAACACGGTTTCTATCGGAGCTGTGGCGGCAGATCCAACCAACAAAGATGTGGTTTGGGTGGGCACCGGAGAAGCGAATCCTCGAAACAGCGTCAGCTACGGTGACGGAATCTACAAGTCGACAGACGGCGGCAAAACGTTTGAACATCTTGGTCTGAAGAAGACCTACCAAATCGGCCGCATTTTGGTTGATCCTAAGAACTCAGACACAGTCTACGTCGGAGCTCTCGGACGTCTGTACGGTACGAATCGTGAACGAGGTGTTTACAAGACGACTGACGGCGGCAAGACATGGGAACATTCTCTGTACGTCGACGATCAAACGGGTGTGATCGACATGGTGATGCACCCCAAAGACCCCAACATCATTATCGCCGCATTGTGGAATCGCATGCGTGATGGTTTTGATAGCTGGCCAGGAAGCGTCAAAAAGCCAGACGGAGTCGACGGCTACGACCCGATTCGAAAGTACGGGCAAAGCGGAGGTCTTTATAAGACAACCGATGGCGGCAATTCATGGACCAAGTTAAGCGACGGTTTGCCAGTATCGGCGACCGGCCGTATCGGTCTTGATTGGCAAACGGGCGGTGACAACGCACTGGTTGCGATCATTGATTGCGAAACCATCGGCCAAGGCCCCAAGCCGTTCGACGTGTTTCTTGGGATCGTCGGTGTTGACGAAGTCATCACAAAAGGAGTTGCCAAGGGAAAAATCGTCGCCTCTGTGTCTCAGCTGATTCCTGGCTCGCCAGCCGAAAAGGCGGGAGTCAAAGTGGGAGACATCTTGAACAAGATTCAGGGGAAAGATGTCGGCAAGTTCGACGATCTACTGGACGTGCTTCGAGACAAAAAAATCGGACAGAAGTTGTCCTTTCGAATCATGCGAAACGGCAAGCCGCTCGACTTTGAAACTCGTTTGGCACCTCGCCCCGGTTCCAATCAGCAAATGCCAACGGTATGGCTTGGAGTCACCGGAAAAAACAACGACGACGGCAAGCCCGAACTGCTGACAGTTTCTAAGAATAGCCCTGCAGAAAAAGCGACCTTAAAGACGGGCGACATTGTCGTGAAGGTCAACGAAAAGGACGCCACCACTTACGAGGATTTGGTGAAGCTGGTTCAAGCAGGAGCAGCCGGAGATAAAGTGAAGTTAGAAGTGGCTCGGGGCGAAGGCACGTTGATCGTGGATGTCGAACTTGCCAACCGTCCTAGTCGAGCAGCGCAGGGTCGAGCAGCGCCTGCTCGCAGCAACGCAATCATGGGCATCCAAGGGAGAAACGCGACGGGCGAAGGAGCCGCCTTGACCAGCATTACAGATGGTGGTCCATCTGAGAAAGCTGGCTTAAAGACGGGTGATATCGTCGTAAAAATTGACGATAAAGAAGTGGCCAACTACGAGGCCTTGATCTCGGAAATTCGTTCTCGACAACCCGACGATCAAATGAAGGTTGAAGTAAAACGAGGTAGCAAAAAGGTGACAAAGACGGTCACTTTGGGCGATCGTCGAGGCGGAGATTCCAAGCGTCCCTACACCTACAGTTATTTCGGCCAACAGCCCAATATTCAAGACATGCAGGGTGCCGGCGGGCATCTGTACGGTGGAATCTATAAGTCGACTGATGCGGGAGAAACCTGGCAACGAGTCAACAGCTTGAATACTCGTCCCATGTATTTTAGCGTCATCAAAATCGACCCGAATGATGCCGAACGACTTTATGTTTTAGGAGTCAGCCAGTTCAGGTCGACTGACGGAGGTCGGACGTTTAGTTCAGACTTCGGCCGGAGTGTACATGCGGATGCTCATGATCTTTGGATCGACCCCAGCAACGGTCGTCATATGGTGATCGCGGGCGACGGCGGGTTTTATGCAACTTACGATTATGGTTCGACTTGGGACCATATCAATACGGCCGCCATTGGTCAGTTTTACCATGTGGCAATTAGCCCGAAAGAACCGTACTGGGTCGTCGGAGGACTGCAGGACAACGGGACATGGGCCGGCCCAGCGATTAGTCGCAGTGGTGGAGCCGTGATTCAAGACTGGGTGAATGTGTCCGGTGGAGACGGCTTTGTTGCTCGGGTGGACGCGGAAGATCCAAACCTGATGTACTACGAAAGCCAGAACGGCAACATCGGACGACGCAACTTGGTCACCGGCGAGCGAGCCAGCATTCGACCAGCTCGACAACGCGGTGTTGAAGATCGATTCAACTGGAACACTCCGTTCATTCTTAGTAGTCATAACCCGAAGCTGTTTTACAGTGCCGGCAGCTATGTCTTTCGTTCGCTGAATCAAGGTTCTGGTTTGCAGAGAATTTCACCAGAAATCACTCGCACCAAACGAGGTTCTGCGACGGCATTAAGCGAATCTCCTCGCGACAGCAATGTGCTGTATGTGGGTTCTGACGACGGAGCACTTTGGGTGACCAAAGATGGGGGAGCCAACTGGACCGACATCACAGAAAATCTGGGCCTGAGCGATTTGCGGTGGGTCAACACCATTGAAGCATCTCGCTTTGAAACTGGCCGAGTCTACGTGGTGTTAGATGGCCATCGATCTGACGACGACAATCCGTATGTGTTTGTTTCCGAAGATTTTGGAGCATCGTTTACTCCGCTGCACAAAGGTTTGCCATGGGGCACAACTCGATGCCTACGAGAAGACATTCGCAACGAAAATCTATTGTATCTTGGTACTGAAATTGGCTTTCATGTTTCTGTTGACCGAGGACAAAGTTGGTCCAAGTTCAACCAAAACTTGCCTGTCGTTGCCATTCACGATGTGGCCATTCATCCAACCAATGGCGAAATCGTTTTGGCAACTCATGGAAGAAGCCTGTGGGCTTGTGACGTGACGGCCTTGCGGAATATCAAGGTCGCCGACTTGGCAAAAGGGCCCGCGTTTTACAAACCGCAGAATGTCACTCGCTGGAGAACTCAACCATCCCGCGGGCGTACCAATCGCCGCTATGTGGCTGAAAACCCCGCTCGTGGAGCTCAGTTTTGGTATTCACTTCCGGAAGACGTCGAAAAAGTTCAGGTGAAGATTACCGACGTTCAAGGAGCCACCGTGAATACTTTGACGGGCTCGAAGGAAGCGGGCTTGCAGCGTCTTGATTGGAATCTGTCACGAGCCGCACGACCTCGAAACGGTCGGCCTTCGGGAGGTTTTCGAGGAACCGGTCGTGGGTCGATTGTTGGGAACGGCAGTTACAAAGCGACATTGATTGTCGACGAAGAAGATGTCGCTTCGTTCGTGATTGACGTGAAAAGTGACCCGAACTTGGCGGCTGGAGCTGTTTCGGATGAAGAGTATGAAACGATGCTGCTTCAAGACGAAATGGCCAGCAAGTTGAAGTGGGACGCAAAGTCGGAAGGACGCGACGCGTTTAAGGACGACTAATGGTGGAAGTTCGTTGCAGGGGAACAGGCTCAGTCTCGTTCCCCTGCGAAGATCCGAGTTTCCGACCAGGCCCAGTGTCTGCGTGACGCCTTCAGCAGCGGCGTGATGATTGGCCTAAACGTGTTTTGCGGGCCGTTATTCCGAACTTCAGTTGACTGCAATTGCATGACATCCTGAAAGCTCGCCATGATTTTGCTAAAAGGAAGGCTCAAAGCAAAACACGCCTTTTAATCGTCATTTCGGCCTTCAAACACGTCATGCCTCAGTACCTTGACCCCTTTCTGCACTTCGACCGCTTTCGTTCTTGGCTAGAAATGGAAGCTCAGGCCGAACGAGAACGAATGGAAGAACGTCGCCGAATCCGCAATTCAGCCGACGCCGAACGTGGCGGCGAAACTTTACTGGGATTGGTCATTCGCACTCATACCACGGGGTTGGGCGGTCGCTACTTAGTGACTCTTGAAAAACGACGCAAGCAGGATCGCTTGCCGTGGCACCGGTTCCGGTCGGGCAGTCCGATCGTGCTTTCTCCAGACGAAGGGAACACGGGCGACACGGTTCAAGGAGTCGTCAGTGGGCGAAGAATGGACAGCATTGAAATTGCTGTGAACGCCTTTCCCGAAGGAAGCACTTTTCGGCTTGATATGTGTCCCGACGAAGTGACTCGCAAACGCCAAGTGGCTGCGATGAAGTTGGTCGAAAGTGCGACGGGAAGATTGGGGCAACTTCGAGATCTGTTTTTGTATCGTCGAGATCCGTCATTCCACACGAATGCCAACAAGACTTTGGCGGGAAAAGACGTTCAGCAAAAGATCGCAGAACACCTCAACGATTCCCAGAAAGCGGCCGTTGCATTCGCGATGACTGCATCAGACTTGGCGATCATCCATGGTCCTCCGGGAACCGGCAAAACGACAACCGTCGTTGAAGTGATTCGGCAGGCGGTGGCCAGAGGCGAACGAGTTCTCGCGTGTGCTCCCAGCAACACCGGAGTCGACAATCTGCTGGAGCGATTAGTGAAGGCCGGCGAACCCGCCGTCCGTCTCGGGCATCCGGCTCGAGTTCTAGAATCTGTTCGTCGGCAAACCTTGGACGCCTTGGTCGAACAGCATGATGCGTGGGCCGTCATTTCGGACATGCTTAAAGAAGCTCAACAGCTGGAACGCAAAGCCAATCGGTTTACGCGAGGCAAACCGGCACCGGGGCAAAAATATCAACAGAGACAGGAAGCCAAAGAACTAAAACGCCACGCGCGCATTCTGGAAAAGCAGGCCATCGCCGACGTGCTTTCTGATGCTCGAGTCGTCTGCGCAACCAGCAGTTTTGACTTCGGAGTCATCGACGATCAATCATTCGACTTATTGGTGATTGACGAAGCGTGTCAAAGCGTTGAGCCGGGTTGCTGGGTACCGATGAGATTCGCGAATCGAGTTGTCTTGGCGGGAGATCACTGCCAATTGCCTCCCACCATTCTTTCAAAGCCGGCTGCCGCAGAAGGCTACGCGATTAGTATGATGCAACGGCTTGTCGAACACTATGGCGACACGGCGACTCGGCAACTGCTGGTTCAGTATCGAATGAACCAAACGATCATGGAATTTTCATCCAACCGATTTTACAACGGAACCTTGGTCGCAGATGCATCGGTGAAAGATCATGTTTTGTCTGATCTTCCACGGCTGTCAGAGGATCTCACAGATGACAATTGCGTGGTCTACTACGATACCGCCGGAGCAGGCTGGGAAGAAGAAGTGGAAGAAGGCAGTTTAAGCAAACGCAATATCAATGAAGCCAAACTGGTGTTGGATCAAGTGCAACAACTGTGCAACGCAGGCTTGGCCCCACAGGACATCGCCGTCATTGCTCCGTATGCCGCTCAAGTGCGATGGCTGCGACAGAATGCCGAATACAACAAGTTGGAAGTGGACACCGTTGATGGTTTCCAAGGCCGTGAAAAAGAGGCCGTCGTGATGTGCACCGTCAGATCAAACCGAATTGGTGAAGTGGGATTCCTGTCTGATTCCAGAAGAATGAATGTGGCGTTAACTCGAGCAAAACGCAAACTGATCGTGATCGGCGACAGCAGCACATTGGGGGCCGATCCGTTCTTCACTGAACTGCTGGAATGGTTCGAATCAATCGGAGCCTATCACACCGTTTGGGAACTCATGAGCAACGACTAACGGTCTCAAAGAGTGACGAATGACAAAACGGAGCCACCACGGACGTGACTGATGACCTTGCTCGAGTCCGGTTCTAGAATGGAATGATGGTTCGATTGGGAAATTCGTAACGTCCACGAAACAGGGCCGCCGAGCGAACCGCGAAGACCTAACACCGAAGGCCGACGTATTTGGATTTCCAAGACAACCATCACCACCGCGACGTCCGTCATCCACATTCACATTTTTGATGACACAGAAGGCGACTTTGGCCCTCTATCGCCGAGTTCTGGCGACCTTGGTCACGACTGCAGATGCAGGAACTTCAAATGAGCGTCGCGAAAGATGCACGGTAATCCCCGAAGCTTCTCCACCGCCAAAGATCCAAACTTCCTGAACTTTGCCCTTGGAAGCCACTCGGATTCGCCGCTCGGGGCCGCCCAAAATCAGCTCCACCTGAGCCACTGACATGCCCTCGACAACTCGGCCTTCCTTGACCGCCAGATCCATATCCGAATCTGGTAACGCGTCCACTTCCGCTGTTGTCATCCAATCGTCGCGTAGTCGCACCCAGCCGAGTTGTTCCATGCGAGTTTCAATGGTGGCCGCTTCTTCAGGGGCTGCACCAGACGCCAACTGCCACGCTCGTTTCATGTACTTAACGCCCGTATCACCGTGTTGCTTTTTCTTCCACCGCTCGAAGGCGAACAGAAACTGGTCAGCCGTTTCAAGCAGCCCATCCAGTTGTTGATTGTTCAGTCGTTTTTCCTGAGCCGTCAGCCAGTGATTCAGTGCTTGGTCGAAATCTGCTGGTCGCTTTAAGCTCACCAACAGCTCTTCCAATTCAGACAGCTGTCGTCGAGTTAACTTTGGAACTGCCACGAGGCGAAAGTCGACATACTTCTCGTTGGCTTGTTTGATCGAGTCGATTTCTTCGGGCAATTCTTGAGTGATCTTTGTCGCCACTTCGTTGCCGTTGCTGCCGTCGGCCTTCAGCTGCTTAAGAAGTTGTGGCAGGCGAACGGTACGGTACAAAAAACGATGAAAGACAGGACGCTGCTGGTCAATCAGACCTTCGTACGTTGCAATGGCGTCTTTCTGAAACGCCAATTGCTGTTCGGCCGTGAGTGACTTTTCAGAGACATCCCAACCCGGAAGGCGACTGCGAATTTGCTTCAATACGTCGACGGCAAGAACTCCCTTTTGCTTGCTCATTTGATAAACGCTTTGAAACAGCACGTGCTGTTGAATGTCTTCGCTGAGACCCAATTTTTTGGCTGATATCAGCAGGCGCTGCAACTGCTGAAAGTCTTTCGCCGCCGCTTTTCGTTGTTTCGCAAAGGTGCTGCTTCGAAGTGATTGAATCTGAATCGTAAGGATGTCGTCTTTGTAAAACTGAGCGATCTGTTCATAGCGATCTGCAAGCAAGTATGCATCGGCAAAGTGACCGTCTGGCAGATCCTGAATTTGTCGTTTTAAGCGAATGGAATCTTTGGCTCCAATGGCAATTCTGCTGGCGTAGAATTGATAGCGACTCCCCGTTTTTCCTAGAGTCCCGATGATCGTGATTCGTTCGCCTGCGTCGACATCCGATGGTAGCGCGGTGGTCCGTTCGGGTGTCACCATGAACGGCAATTGGTGAAGACGGAATTGCCGAGCAATGCTTCCAGCGAATCGACCGTTCAAGGTCAGCTGAGTCGAAGTCCGAGCAAATGTCGGCCACTTGTCTTTGATGGAAACAAATTCACGAATGGAAAAGGTATCTTCAGCCGCATCGACACTGCCGGTCGCCAACGATGTCAGCATCATGGCGACAACAAATTTTTGAGCTGCACACCAGTTCACAGTTTTCATTGACGGTCGCTTTACTGAAGAAATGGTTAAGCCTGATCAGAACGGGCGTTTCATCAAGACGATCGCATTAGAAGCAGATCCCGTCAGACCCGCAAGTGGTTTTTGGAGCAAGAGGTCACAGTGACGCGTTTGCTGACAAGGACACAGTCTGATCACTGGAATTAGAGATTGATTTTGCGATTTCGAGCCGTGATTTGCCAATGGTCCGTGATGCAGCCGTTTTTCATCACCAGGGCGGTGGGGTAAAGCGCACTGGTTGGGCAGACATGACCGGGGATTGCCAACAGCAACTGACCAAGTTCGAACTTGCCGCACGAATCGGACTGCAGCACCATGTGCTCTTCATTGTGTCCTATAATCTTCGCGTCCAAAATTTCAGGAAAGTGGGCTCGCCGTTCCATCGGTGGGTCGGCCGCGATTGCTTTATTGCCAAGATCCAATGTGATCAAGTTTGCGGCTGGGCGACTCACGATTCGAGTCAACACACCGGCGGCCGGTTTGAAGGGCAGATCGGGAAAGGCGGTTCCGTATCCCGAATCATGTAACACGCACGTGCCTGGGCTGCAACGGATTTCCGGTTGAGTCATTGCGGCGTAGATGGGGAATGTCGGAGTTCCTCCGCAAAGAACTTCGTGGACGGGAAGCATCTTCGCTTCGCAATTTGCTTTAAGTTCCAACACTTGTTCGAACGACGACGAAACCTGAGCCGTGCGAGTCGCGAAATCGGATTCCCGAACATGTCCGTCGTAGGCTTGAAATCCAGCAGGGCGAATACCAGGCAATTGATGCATCAGTTGATACAACTTGATCGCGTCAGGCGAAGTGACATCGATCCCCGTTCGGTTTTGCCCCACGTTCAAATCTAAAAGAACGCCGACTTCAAGGTCACGATCTGCCATCACTTTTGACAGATGATTCAGTGACGCTTGGTGGTCAACGGTGACGGTGACTTTTGTGTTTGGATACTGTTGCATCAAGTTCGCAACACGAGTCACCGTGGGGCCGACGGCACAGTATGCCAAGACAACATCCGGCACCTTCGCCATCGCCAGCATTTCCACTTCTGAAATCGTGGCGGCTTTGTGATGTTTGATACCACTTGCCAGCAACATGGCGACAATGTCGGCTGACTTATGAGTTTTACAGTGGGGGCGAAGTCGATTGGCATCACCCGTCATCGAGATCATTTGCTGAATGTTGTCTTGAATGCGATCAGCAAAATAGATCAAAGCTGGACTGGGAATTTCCAGCAACTTTTCGAGATCAACGGGCGGTAGATTCAGCTCTGACTTCGCGGATGCTGATCCAGCATGAGTGCTCATTGGGAGCCTTTCAAGTAAAGTTCTTTGTGAGCTGCCATGGTTGATTCTTGCAATACAGGCGATGCCCCAGCAAGTTGGTGGTTTGAAACGCAGGCGATGCAAGGTACGGCCAAGAGATCTTTGTCCGTGTTTGCGATGCGAGACATTGCGTGCTGTGCGTTCATATCAAAGCTGCTGGAAAAGGCGAAGCACGACAGTTTTGCAACACGCCGCTGTGCGATGTCGAATGGGGAGGCCGCCCATCAGTGATTGCCGCTGGAAACACCAGCACGAGAAGCTCAGTCAACACTGCGATTCAATCAGCACCGCGGCTTAAGTTGAGTTGGCGTGGTCAAGTCGCTGTTTGAGACGCACATCGTTGAGGCAGTTATTGCAAAAAGCGGCGTACTCGTTTTCGTTCGAAGAACACGACGACTTCAGCGGCGTTATCTGGGTTGGGGACAACGGCTTTCATTTGCCAGCCTTTTTGCCCCAAGTCTGCCATGCTGCTGCCTAGAAAAAGATCTTCGTCGGAATCTTTAACAGGGCTTTTGGCCAAGTACACCGTTCGAAATTCGGTTTCAGAGGTGATCATGGAATCAAACAGAAACGCCGTGAACAGCTCTGCCGACCAGATCGTCAGGATCAGAAGAAACAGCTGTTTGTAGCTCATGGCTTTTTGCCCCTGCATCGTATTGCCTTTTCTATTGACTATGGGCGGGGTCTTCAAAACTCCGCGTGATTGCCGCAGTTTTAGGAGAATTTGGCCGGTCTGAATACGCAGTTTCGTTGTGTTTTGTCAACGGAATACTCAATGCTTGACTCGCTGTGACTTCGCGAGTTTTGGGGGAAATGGCCAATCGCGGCAGCACTGACCGTTTCATATTTGTGAACCAGCTGGATTGGTGTGTTCTGGTTTTTACTGTGTTTTCTTGTAAACTGAGACGAACACCCCGGATCTCTTTCGGCGTGATCATTGGGCGGTTCCGCTCTCTTTTTTATTTGGCTTGTTCTGGCCAAAATAGTTCTATCGAGGCATTGGATGATGCAGGAATATCTGCGGAAGACTCCACCGTTCGCGATTTCGCTGGCCTTACATGGCGCGATTTTGGCCGCGTTGTTTGCAGTGCCCATGATTGTGCCGCCGCTGAGCCCCGAAATCACCTTAGAGTCGATCTTTACGGAAGACATTCCTCGCGAGCAGATGGAAGAGCGGCTCGAGCTGGAAACGAAGCCTTCAGAATCATTAAACGTGATCGCTGGTGGAACTCCGTCTGCCAACGTCGGCGCGGCGGCTCAACCCGCTGCGACTCCGGTTGACGTACAAGCGGCAGACGTCTTGCAGGAAGCCACCGTTGATGCTCCAGCTGTTGAATCAATGCTGATGAGTGACGCATTGTTGACCGCCGAACTTGGCGAAGGCGAAGTGACGGGCGAAGTGGGAGCAATGGTGGAAGGTTACGGAGACGCCATGGGAGTGGTGACTCAGGAAATCCGTCGGATGATGCGAGAACAACCGGTCACCGTTGTCTGGCTATTCGATGAATCTGGCAGCCTCGTGGACGACCGCAAAGAGATCCGTGAAAACTATCTTCGTGTCTACGACGAACTTGGCATTGCAGAAAACCAAGAAGAGAAAAGAGGCAGTCGAAGCCGCAACCGAGATGGCGATCAGTTGCTCACAGTTGTGGCCAGCTACGGAAAAACAATCCATGAATTGACTCCGAAGCCCACCGGAAAAGTAGACGTCATTCGGGCGGCGATTGATAAGGTTCCAGAAGACCCATCTGGCGAAGAGAATATGTGCCAGTCGGTTCGAGATGTCATTCTGAAATATTCAGCCATGGCCAGAAAGCGAAAGCTTGCCGTGATCTTGGTGTCTGATGAATCAGGAGATGATGGAAGCTACGTCGAAGAAGCCATCATCGCAGCTCGTCGAGCCAAGGCTCCGATCTATGTGATGGGCCGAGAAAGCATGTTCGGTTACCCGTATGGTCGCCAAAAATACGTCTACGAAGATAAGCAACAGGACATCAAAGAAACCTTTTGGTTAAGCGTTCGACGTGGGCCAGAAACTGCCTTCCCTGAATGCCTACAATGGGATGGCCTTGAACGAAACTGGGGAGGCCAGTCGGCTGGGTTTGGTTCGTACGAACAAGTGCGCATGGCCAAGGAAACCGGAGGTATCTTTTTTGTACTGCCGGGCAACGAAGCCAACTTGGTCACCAAAGATGTGAACGATGTCCGCAAGTACGAATTTCTCGCCCTCAGACCCTACACACCTTTACTGTTGTCTCGACCAGAATACTTGGCCGAACGCGAATCCAGCCCGTTCCGCAAGGCCATTTGGAATGTGGTTTTGGAACTGAATCCTCAAAAAAATGAATTGCTGTTTGGTGATCGCGCAGATCCTCAACTGCTAATTCGTCGAGAACACTATCCGCTTTCTCAGGCCGAATTCACTGCCGCTGCACTGGGGCAAGTGAACAAGGCTGCCTATGCAATGAATCGCACAAACCAAGCCATCGCACTGTTGGAAGACGTGGGACCGTTGAGAGCTCGAGAATCATCCGAACGCTGGCGAGCCGGCTACGATTTGGCTTTTGCTCAGTTGCACATTTTCCGCCTGCGGCTGTTCCAGTTTATTTTGCAGATGGATCAACACGCAACGAAGATGCCGAAGCCCAAAGATCCAAAATCCAACGAATGGAACTTCTCTCGCAACAAAAACACGATCACTCCTGACGAAGGTCAGTACTCACGGTTGAAGAAAAGCTTCTCAATCGACATGGACCTGGCTGATTACCTGAAGATGGTTTCTAAGGAAGAACGCAAGGCCAACGAATTGCTAAACAAGGTCATTGCCGATCACCCTGAATCTCCGTGGGCACGAAGAGCAGTCAATGAACGCAACAGCGGATTCGGATTTACCGTGTCGGATCGACGCTGGGACCCCAGAGGAATCAGGAACGAAATCCGCCGGAAACTACCGAAGCTCTAAAACTGTTCGTTTCAGCAAACCCACGTGCGGTTGCAACACGAAAAGAACGCTGACGGTCTATTCGGCCAAGACCAGCTGCACCTTCATTGGCTGCTCGTTTCTCACGATATGAATGGTCACTGTGTCTCCTGGTCGGTGACTTTCGATCTCCGAAAGAAACTCGTCCACGTTCACAGTCTTTCGTCCGTTGACTCCGACGATTAAATCGGCCGCACTTCGGTCTTCAAACTGCCAGACAACGATCCCACTTTGGCGACGCCGAACACTTGGTCCCAAGATGCCTGCTCGTGCAGCGGGACCTTCGGGGTCTAACTTAAGAACTCGAAGACCTTCATCTGTCTGCAACACTTCGGCAATGCCAGTGTCGGGCCGCAGAACTCGGCCATGTTTCAGCAGTTCTGGGATGACTCGTTGAAGAAGATTGGACGGAATGGCGAAACCAATGCCCGAATTCTGTCCCGTACGACTTGCGATCGCGGTGTTCATGCCGATGAGTCTTCCATGAGAATCCAACAATGGTCCTCCTGAATTTCCGGGGTTGATCGCCGCATCAATCTGAATGACGGACTTGATGCTGCGAGCTTTTGAAACGGGCAATGTGCGATTCAAACTGGAAACAATTCCGGTGGTCATCGTGCGGTGCAATCCAAACGGATTGCCGATGGCAAACACCTTCATGCCCACTCGTAAAGCTGAAGAATCTGCCATTTGAACGGGAACCAGGTCGGCGGGCAAAGCATCGATTTTCAAGATGGCAATATCGTTGATGGGATCGACACCGACGGGACGAGCATCAAAGGTTTCGCCGTTGTACAAAGTCACCAAGATTCGAACTGCTCCTTCGATCACGTGATTGTTGGTCATGATGTGACCATTGGAATCAAGCACAAATCCCGATCCAGCATCTTCGGTCGGATTGTCTCGGAACAGAAATCGCTCGTTGCCAATTCGAGTCGCTATGTTGGCGACACTGCGGTTGTTGACGTCGTAAACCATTGCCGCGGCTGCTTCGTCTGGCGTGAGACCTTCTGCATTCCAAATATGTCCATTTCGGAAGGTCGCATTGGCGTTGGGCGGAGCCAAATTATGTTGTAAATTTTGCTGCCCCTGATTTGGGATGCTGAGAGCTTGAGCAGCGGAAAGCGAGTTGGCTGGGAGGAAAAACCAGCTGGTGAAGGCAGCCCCCAAAAAGGCTGACAGAAGCGTGATGGCGATGTTCTTCATGGCTCTGGTCTTCTTTTGAAATCGAATCGAACATGCGGCGAGTCGCACAAATGTCGTAATTTCGCTCGACGAAACGGGACGACGGCAATAATAAACCGATCTCCACCGAGCTGCCCAGATCGAAGTGGGGGGGGAGTCGAGTGATCGGCAGACTCGTTGTCGGCGAACTGGGTGATCGGCGGAGGCTGTGACGCTGGCAGCAGTTGTGTTTGCGGTGGTTCGCGTCTTCTACTTAAAGGGAACGTAGCAGCTGCGCCGCCAGCAGTTCGAAAACGTCAAACCGCGCCCGTCGACATCGAGAATTCGAGACTGTTTTACCGGAAGCACAGTTCTCGGACGGTTTGTTGCGTTTTTCCGCTGGTATTCTGCGGTTAAACTCGGGGCTGCTGGGCAAAAACGGCAGCAGACGGTGAAGCGTTCTGAAATGAACTCACAGAAATGACCACAAGCGACGTTTGAGCGTCGAGGGATAGATATTGAACATGGCAACGGATTCGATTACTCCTGAACAATTAAGCTCTGTTCCAGATGCCCGAGGGCGGTTTGGGGACTTCGGACGACGCTACGTCCCAGAAACATTGATGTACGCCTTGGATGAACTGGCAACGGCGTACGAGGATGCCAAGAAGGATCCTGAATTTATTGCTCGTTTGGACGACCTACTGACTCATTATGTTGGTCGAGCAAACCCGTTGTATTTCGCAGAGCGGCTGACTGAAAAATGCGGTGGAGCCAAAATCTTCTTCAAACGGGAAGATTTGAACCTGACGGGTGCTCATAAAATCAACAACACCATTGGCCAAGTCTTGTTGACTCAGCGAATGGGGAAGACTCGAATCATCGCCGAAACGGGCGCTGGACAGCACGGAGTCGCCACGGCCACCGCGTGTGCTCGGTTCGGTTTTCCGTGTGTTGTCTACATGGGCGAAGAAGACGTTCGCCGTCAAAAGCTAAACGTGTTCAACATGAGAACCATGGGGGCTGAAGTTCGACCCGTGACGACTGGCAGTCGGACCTTACGAGACGCGATTAACGAAGCGATGCGAGATTGGATGGCGTCTGTTGAAGATACTCATTACATCATTGGCAGTGTGGTCGGGCCTCACCCGTTTCCGATGATGGTTCGAGATTTCCAGTCGGTGATCGGCCGTGAGACTCGAGAACAGTCGTTGCAAATGATTGGGCGTTTGCCAGATGAAGTCATCGCGTGCGTTGGCGGAGGTTCCAATGCGGCAGGCATGTTCTACCCATTCGTCGACGACGAAGGCGTCAAACTGACTGGAGTTGAAGCGGGTGGCCGCGGTGGCGAACTGGGCGAACACGCCAGCACGCTGACTCACGGTTCCCCCGGCATTCTGCATGGAAGCTACAGCTATGTGCTTCAGGATCACGACGGCCAGACTTCAGACGTCCATTCCATATCAGCCGGTCTTGATTATCCCGGAGTTGGTCCAGAACACAGTTACTGGAAGGATTCTGGTCGAGTCGACTATGTGTTTGCCAACGACGACGAAGCCTTGTCTGCCTTCGGAACGATGGCTCGAACGGAAGGTATTTTACCAGCGATTGAAACCAGCCATGCCATTGCTCACGCGATGAAGGTGGCCGCAAAACGCAACAAAGACGAAGTGATCGTGGTGTGTTTGTCTGGTCGAGGTGACAAAGACGTCAATGAAGTGGCTCGCCTGACAAGTCAGGAAATGTGATGTCAGAAATCAAACTTCAAGACTTAGCCGACCGACTTGTTCAAATCGAATCAGCGGTGGCTCATTTGCAGCACGACATCGAAGGCATCAATACCGCGTTGTCTGGCTATTATCGCAAGGTTCAAAAATTCGAAGAACGGTTTGTGCATATCGAACACGAACTGGAAACGCTGAACCAAGGTGCAGAAGAACGCACGTTGGAAGACGACAAACCACCTCACTACTAGGACCTCGTGATCGGATTGGCCAGAGAACTTCAGCGCGTAAAAAAAGACCGTTCAAAGATCCCAATGATCTCTGAACGGTCTTTGAATAAAGCAGCGCGATAAGGTCCCCTCAAAGCTCCCAGCTTTCCTTAACGCGCTGCTGTTTCGATGTCTTCTGCTGTGATTCTGAGGCCGTGTTTTGCCTTGTACAGATTTGACCAACAGCAAAGGGATTGATTTGGTGTTGGGTGCTTGCCGCGGGTGTGTGATGCCGGCTGGCGAAGCCGTTGTTTGGTGCGTTTGTCTCTGAACACCGGAAACTTAGGTCGAGAAACTGGTCCGTCAAATTTTGTTTGGGAATAAATCACAACACTGGAAACCCCTGCAATCTTGTGCACCAGATTGGAGCGGCTAACCTGTGAGTCACGCCACAGAACTCGATGTTCTGCAGCAGAGCCACCTTGGCACATGAAAATCTGACCAACGGATGATGCGGTTCCTGTTGCTTTCGAAGTGCTGATGCGAGACGATGGCTGGAGATGGTGCCCGGTCATGAACGTTTTATTCAGGCGGGTGCCGACCGACGAAGCCGACCTTCCGCTTCAATCGCTCCCTAAAATTTGTCTGCAAATGACCTCAACACTCATATCGTTTCACGAAGACTTTCTGGATCTTTGCGAGCACATCCGTGAATGCGGTATCGTGGCTTTTGACACGGAATTCGTTTCGGAAAACTCGTACCGCCCTGAACTCGGCCTGCTGCAATTTGCGACTCCGGAACGCTGCGTCGCCGTCGACCCATTGGCCGTGCAAGACTTGGGCACGTGGTGGGAAATCATGGCCGACAAAGAAACTCTGGTTTTGGTCCACGGTGGCCAAGCGGAAATCAGATTTTGTCTACACGGAATCGGCCGACCTCCTCAAAACCTGTACGACATGCAAGTGGCCGAGGGATTTCGGGGGCGGAGTTACCCTCTGTCGTATTCCGCCATTGTGCAACGAGTTTTAAGTAAACAGGTTGATGGCAGCCAAACCAGAACTGACTGGATGAGACGTCCGCTATCCGACCACCAACTGGAATATGCTCTGGAAGACGTCGAGCACGTGATTGAAATTCACGAAAAGCAAACGGCGTGGCTCAAGCAGAACGGCCGGTTGGAATGGGTCGAAGCCGAAATTCAACGAGTCATCGACGAAATTGTTCGGGACGACGGCATGCCGCCGTGGCAAAAACTACCCGGCCTGCACAAATTGAATCGCAAGGAACTGGCCGTCGTGCACGCGTTGGCTCAATGGCGTGAAGACGAAGCCGCGAATACGAACCGTCCCGTCAGGCGAATTCTGCGAGATGACTTGCTGATCGATCTGGCTCGACGAAAACCCAAGACGGCTCAACAAGCCTTGGCGACTCGAGACATGAATCGATCTGATTACCGGCGTCGGCTGGACGATATTCTGGCGGTCATTGCCAAAGCCGTGAGTACTCCAGAAAAACAGCTTCCAGAAAAACCTCGAAGTCGCCGTAGTGAAGCGTCTTCCGACGAACAGGTGATTTCGAAGTTATTGTCACTTTCGCTTTCCAACCGTTGTGCGAAGCTGGACATTTCTCAGACCTTAGTCGCCAACAATAAAGAGCTCACTGAACTGGTTCGCCACCATCGGTTTGGAGAATCTTCCAACGGATTGCCGCGACTGTTGGATGGCTGGAGAAAAGACGTTTGCGGAGACCTGTTGTTGGCGGTTATGGATGGGAAAGTCAGTTTTCGAGTTGCCGACAAAGGGTCGGATACTCCTCTGGAATTTTCCTACTCAGATTCCTATTCAGAATAGTCACTTTTTGGCATGCCACAGGTTTCCGGTTCGCAATCTCGTCCGTCGTCTTCCGCTTCGAAACATTTTGCGATCATCGGAGCTGGCATTACGGGGCTCAGCGCTGCTCAGCGATTACTGGCAGATGACCCGACTGCTCAAGTCACGATCTTCGAAAAGAACAATCGGGCTGGAGGCATCATTCAGACGATCCACGAAGATGGATTCTTGCTGGAACTGGGGCCCGACAGCTTTATCACCAACAAGCCGGCCGCCATTCGACTGTGCCAAGAAATTGGGTTTGAAAACCAGCTGATTCCAACGGACAACCAGCATCGGCGTTCATTGGTACTAAGCGATGGAAAGCCGGTTGCTGTTCCCGCGGGCTTTATGCTGATGGCTCCGTCGAACCTTTCGGCCATCGCCAAGACAGACGTGTTGTCCAAAGAAGGACGGCTCAGGCTATTGCAGGAATCTCAAATTCCCGCAGCCCGCCAGATCGAAGATGAAAGCTTGGCCAACTTTGTGCGCCGTCGATTTGGTCGCGAAACATTGGATCGTCTGGTCCAGCCGTTGGTAGGAGGCATCTATACTTCAGATCCGGAAAAGTTGTCCATCAAGGCCACACTTCCCCGCTTTCAACAGATGGAGCAGCGGTATGGCAGTGTGACAGTGGGCACGCTGCTGCAGAATTTAAAGGGGGCAGCTGGCAGTCCTGAAGCGAACGGGAACGCCGATCATCGAGCGGGCAACGGGGACACGGGCAACAAGCCGGCGGTTGATAATGTGACAGCCGAAAGCACGGCCAGCAGTGGAGCTCGCTACGGGTTATTTGCGGCTCCGCAGAACGGCATGTCCAGCTTGTTTGACGCATTGCAGGCTTGGGTCACCAAAGATAACAGGTGTCAGATTCGTTTGGGCACCAGCGTTGTCGGCCTGCAGCATGATCAGGATTGGACTGTGCAAATTGAAGGGCAGCCAAACGAAAAATTCGACGCTGTCATCGTGGCCTTGCCAACTCATCAAGCCAGTCAACTGCTGATGACAGAGGCAACCGTTGAATTAAAACAGAAGCTGGCTGAAATCGAATATGCATCCAGCGTCATTATGGTGTCGACTCATCAAATCAGTGACTTTGCTCATCCGCTGGACGCCTTCGGATTGGTGATTCCGATGCGTGAGCGACGAGATATTTTGGCGGTGTCGTTTAGTAGTCGAAAATTTCCGGGGCGAGCACCCGATGGTTCGATCATTCTGAGAACCTTTGTGGGTGGAGCAACTCAGCCGCATCTGGTTGAAAAGCCGGACGACGAAATTCGAGGCATTGTGAACGGCGAGCTGCGTCGGATTTTCGGGATGAAGTCACCACCAACGAAGTCGTGGATTGCTCGGTACCACCGCGCGATGCCTCAGTACCACATCGGCCACATTGATCGAGTCGCCGTGATTGAACAATTGACCGCACAGATCCATGGGCTTGAACTTGCAGGCAGTGCTTATCACGGTGTCGGTATTCCAGATAGCGTCGACAGCGGCCAAAAGGCGGCCCTTCGAATCCTGAATTCATAGCCCGTCGTGAAGACAGGCTCCATGGCTCTTCAGCAACTTGTCAAGCAACCCAAGTGCGGCTGCGTTTGATTGGTTTGCCCCGATTCTGTCACATGTTCACTGTGTCGTTCACCGTGCCGTTCACTGTGCCGTTCACCGTGTCATGAACTGTGTCAGTCATTCAGATGCGGCAGACAGAGGTGAAAAACGGGCCAGCTTCATTGGAGAAAACCTCGCGAGTCTCGGCTTTTCTTGCTGCATATTGACCTTGAGGCGGTCCCGAACGGCGTAAAAGCCACTTCGCTTTCGGTCAAGAAGAAAAAAGCTGCAAAGTCGGTCTTGAGGAAAAAGGGCTTAATCGCTGAAAATAACAGTCAGTTTCATTGAGACCTCTTGGAAAAATGAGTGAAGCGGATCGCGGGGACTATTCGGTTTGCGAAAACCTATTGGACGCAAACTGTGTAACTGCCTTTGCATCTTTGGATCTGACTGTTTTGTGGGGCCACGATGTTCAACGACCGGATAGGCTGTCGTCAGATTTGTTTGAATTGTTTTTTGTGTAAGCAATCAAACACTTCAACGATATGCCGCCGTTGCCTTGAAGCTTCAGCCTGTCGTTGTGGCGTCTACGATTCAATTCGTTGATGAGAACAATTTATTGATCGACTTGTGGCAGACGTCAAACTTTGCTGGAGTCAATTCGATTAGCAACCGGCTTTTTTCCGGGGAACCAAACCGTGCCGTCATCCATCACAACAAAGTCGTGGCTGCCTTCGCCAATCGTCATTTGGTCCATGAGACTTCTGTGTCTTACGGCTCTGATGATTAGCGGATATTTGGCGTGGACCTCTTTCCAAGCGGGAGAGGTGTATGGATGTAGCGGCGGATCTTTGATCGACTGTGATCACGTTCTGCACAGCAAGTATGCCAAGGTACTCACTGTTCCTGTGAGCGTGCCAGCTTTTGCACTGTATGCAACTTTACTGTCCGTGCTGTTCTTCTTTCGCAAATCGGCATCAGAAAGCCTCCTCAAGGTGGGCTGGATGTTGTTGACAGTCGGTGCCGTCAGTGCCGCTGGAGCCGCTCTTTGGTTTACTGGGCTTCAAATCTCTGAAATGAAGTTCTGTCTTTACTGTCTGGTTGCTCATTCTTGCGGGCTGGTTTTGGCCACTCTTGTCTTGTCAAAGAACCCGTTGGATTGGTCGACCAAAGCCCGTTTTTCTGGAATGGCATTCACCGGGGTGCTCGCCTTGATTGCCGTGCAATGGCAGTCTGAAGCGCCTCCAACTTACGTTGTGGAAACGTTTCCTGATCTCTCCGCCGAAGCGCAAGCGGGTTCAGATTCGGCATTTGGTGCTCCGGGTGAATTTGGTGCTCCCGGCGAATTTGCAGCTCCCGGCGAATTCACCGCGCCCGGAGTCGGTGTTCCTGAAGAATTCGGAGCACCCGGTTTGTCAACGACCACGACAGTATTCGCGCCTCCCGTCTTTGATCCTCCGGCACTCGTGGCCTCGGAAGACGCAGACACCTCTGACTTGGAAGAAGCACAGAACGGCGACCAAGATTCTCAGCTGGCATCTTTAGTTCCGCCACCGATCGATATTACTCAGGACACGCCTGAGATTAAAGAGCAGGCAAAGCAGTCAGATTCGGCAGTACTGGAAGTGGAAACCACGGAGCCTCCATCGTCCACAGACGAATCGGATGACAGCCTGCTACCGCTTGAAGCATTTGAAGGTGCTCAGCCAACCAAAGCGTCTACCAAGCTTGCCGGAGCCGGACGAGGCAGCAGTGTCGAATACACTCCACCGATGGAAGTTCCCGTGATTTTTGCAACGGGCGATTCTCAGATTCAACGAGTCGACTTTCGAGCGGGAGTGGGCAGCCCATCGGCGGTAGAAGAACCTGAATCTGATGAAGCGGCGACAACCGTCCCTTCCACAAGTCAGAACAGTTCCTCAATCCGTGATTCTGAACAGCCTTTAAAAGCGGCAGTTGTTGAATCCACTGGACTGCAAGTTTTGAATTCAACAAGTCTTCCCCAAGCGTCATCTCGAGCGATGAGCTATCTGTTCTTTTCTGCATCCGGAGCCACCAATGCGGCAATGTCAGAAGTCCTCATGTTCAGTACTCTGATCGTTCCAGCCAGCGATGCGTCTGCCGTTGCCGTACAGGATCAGACCGTTCAAGAAGACGACAGCAAAAAAGCCGAAACACCTCAAGCCGAAACACCTCAGGCTGCACCACCCAAGAAAGATCGACTGGTGGTCGTTGCCGGAAATCAATTCAGCCTGAACCCGAAGCACTGGCCATTGATTGGAAAGCCTGATGCAGATTTCATCTTCGTGGAAATGTTTGACTATACGTGTCCTCATTGCCGAGTGACTCACAAAGCCATCGAAGGTGCGTTTGCGGAATACGGCGATCGATTGGCCGTCATCACCTTGCCAGTGCCGTTGGAACGAGCCTGTAATTCCACGGTTTCGGGCATGGGGACTCCGGGAGCGTGTGAGATGGCGAAGTTGGCTGTTGCTGTCTGGAGAATTGAACGAGAAAAGTTTGCCGACTACCACGAATATATGTGCTCGAACCAGAGAAGCTTGGTTCAAGCTCGAGCCAAGGCGGCTGAATTAGTCGGCAAGGAAAAACTGGATGCCGAAATGGCGATGCCGTATGCGACCGACTACATCAAAAAGCATGTCGAATTGTATCGCAGAGTTGGGCAGGGTTCTGTCCCCAAGTTGATGTTTCCTCGCTCCACCATGACGGGTGAAATTCAGCAATCCAGCATCCTCGTCAATGCAATCAAACGAGAACTGGACAGATAGCCGAAGTTGCCCCCCGTACAGTCACTGTGCTGTTCATCCTCTGTGCCGTTCATCCACTACGGGGATGAACGGTAAGATCAGAGCGGACTCGAAAATCCGGATCGTGCCTTTCTAGGCGTTTATAACTGACGCTAGGTCGTTCCACGCTCGCTTTAAGCTGACCGTCAATCGCAGCCGCGTGGTTCGGTGAAGTAGGTTCCTCCCGCTGTGCTCGCTGGCTGTGTCTGCTGTCTGTGTTCCTCCCGCTGGCTCAAGCCCATTTCTTCTGAGTCTGCCGCAGTGAATCACTTCTGTGTCTCTGCGAGGTCACGCTGGCCAAATGTAGAAACGGCTGCCGTTTGACCGGCGTTGCTGCGACTCTTCCAGATACGTCTCTGAGACCCGATCTCATTTAACTTATTTTTGGCAGCGTTTATTGCCAAATTGGATGAGTTCACAATAATCACCCGACAAAGCAGCCATCGCTGCATCAAAATTCCTTAGGAATTGTGACGGACCATGACGGGATTGGATTCAAAAGACGAGCAACTGTTGGAATTTCTGCACCGCAGCGACGGTGCAGACGTGCAGCAGCTCTGCGACCTTTTGGAAGTGACTCGAAACGCCATTCGATCGCGAATCACTCGTCTTGAAGCTTTGCAGTTGGTTGAAGTTCAACAGATCAGCGAAGGACGAGGGCGACCTCGCAATGTCTACCGGTTAACTGCCGACGGCGTCAGTTCTCTGGGTGAAGACTATCGCCAGCTGGCAATCGTGATGTGGGAAGCAATCTGTCAAATTCCCGATGAGGCGGTTCGTGAGGGTTTGCTTTCGGACATTCGAAATCGGCTGGCAAGTCGTTTTCGTCCTTCCATCCAGGGTTCTGGGAATTTGGCAGAGCGGCTGGATCAGCTGGTGGGTCAGATGAGGAAAACCGGGTTTAATGTCGAGAGCGATTCGACCACCAGTCTTCCCATTTTACGAGAAAGCAATTGCCCATTTCCGATGTTAGCCGACGTTGATGATCGCATTTGCGAGATGGAGCGGCAGGTGGTGGAAGAAGTGTTAGGGGCTCCAGTAGAATTCAAGCATCGATGTCGAGACGGGCATCACTGCTGCGAGTTTGAAATCCAATCTACGGAAACCGAAGCGGCGACCACTTCTGACTAACAACAGTTGACGATTCCAAATGTGAATCGACAGGATAATTCAATGACTTGGATTGAGGGGCGTTTTGAAGAAAACGTCATCACAACAACTTTA
Organism: Fuerstiella sp.; assembly: GCA_039974975.1. Taxonomy (GTDB): domain Bacteria; phylum Planctomycetota; class Planctomycetia; order Planctomycetales; family Planctomycetaceae; genus Fuerstiella. Next base: position 26,224 of record JBDWHY010000063.1, read on the forward strand.
GAAGATGCACTGAACTGGGGCCAGCAATCCAGTGTTTGGCCGATGACGTTTGGGCTCGCTTGTTGCGCGATTGAAATGATGGCAACAGGAGCCAGTAAATACGACATCGACCGGTTTGGTGCTGGGGCCTTCCGAGCGACTCCTCGTCAGGCCGATTTGATGATCGTCGCGGGCACTGTGACTTACAAAATGGCAAGCCGAGTTCGTCGGTTGTATGAACAGATGGCCGATCCAAAGTACGTCATTGCGATGGGAGCTTGCACAGTAGGAGGTGGCCCTTATTTCAAACATGGCTACCACGTTGTCAAAGGAGTCGATTTAGTGGTTCCTGTCGATGTGTACGTCCCTGGTTGCCCTCCTCGCCCCGAAGCCTTGCTTGAGGGGCTGATGAGAGTTCAAGACAAAATCAAATCTCGCAAGCTAACAAAGGGTGAGGGATCATTACCTATTCCTCATCACAGTGGTTATTCGGCGTTAAACGTCTAACCATCACTTCGTTGCCTGCTTCACTTTAAACACTTTCCTCTGGCGTTTCGCCATCACTTCAATATCAGTTGATCACATGACTAGTACTCTGAAAATCACAGACCTTCACGTTTCCGTCGCCGAAACTCCGATTCTTCGCGGAGTAAACATGGAGATCAAGCAGGGCGAAATTCATGCTTTGATGGGGCCAAACGGATCGGGAAAAAGTACTCTGGCATACGCATTGGCCGGCCATCCCAACTACACCGTCACCAAGGGCAAGATTGAAGTCGATGGGATCGATGTGACTGAAATGGAAGCCGACGAACGTGCTCGACTGGGCATGTTTTTGGCCTTCCAATACCCGGTTGTGATTCCCGGAGTCAAAGTCGCCGACTTCATCCGCCATGCGGTCAGCAATATTCGCAATCCAGAACGCAAAGAAGGCGAAGGCCTGATTGGCATGCGAGAATTCCGCAAGGAAATTCGAGACCGCATGGAAGAACTCGGAATGGACGTTGAGTTCGCTCGACGTTATTTGAACGAAGGTTTTTCTGGCGGTGAAAAGAAGAGGATGGAAATCCTGCAGATGGCCATGTTGCAGCCAAGATTCGCTTTCTTAGACGAAACAGACAGCGGCTTGGATAGCGATGCTGTCAAGGTTGTTAGCGAAGGTCTGGCAAAGTTATCGGGTCCTCAAATGGGAGTCCTTATCATCACTCACCATGAGCGACTGCTGGAATTCAATCCTCCAAAGTTTACTCACGTCATGTTGGGTGGCCGCATCGTTGAAACGGGCGACGCCGCCTTGGCGACAGACTTGCACGCCAACGGTTACGCTTCAATTCGCGAACGTCACCCAGATGCTGCCGCAGTCAACGCCGAAGCCGAAGCGACGGCCGCTGGCTAGATTGACCAAGCGATCACCAAAAATCAGGCTGAGTCAATCCGTCGCCAACACTGGACTCACACCGAGCCAGCAGAACGGCGAATTTAGAATCTAAAACAATCTCCTCATTTATGATGGATGAAAATAATGAGTACCGACGCTCCAGATAAAGAACAAGTGTCTATTGGCGACTACCAATACGGCTTTTCTGATTCCACAGATAATTATGAATTCAAAAGCCGCAAAGGGCTTGATGCGGAAATCGTCACTCAGATTTCTGAGATGAAAAAAGAGCCGGAATTCATGAAGGAATTCCGGTTGAAGTCGCTGGAAATCTTTGAGTCTCGTCCGATGCCCAACTGGGGCGGAGACATGTCGGAACTAGATTTCAATGAAATCTACTACTACATGAAGGCCGCTAAAGAACAGGGTCGTAGCTGGGACGACGTTCCAGACGACATCCGAAAAACGTACGATCGCTTGGGAATTCCGGAAGCCGAAAAAAAATACCTTTCCGGCGTGAAGGCTCAGTACGAATCAGAAGTGATCTACGGCAGCCTGCAACAAGATTTGGCAGATCAGGGCGTCATCTTTACTGACACCGATTCGGCTCTTCGAGATCATCCTGAACTGTTCAAGCAGTACTTTGGAACTGTGATTCCGCCCGAGGACAATAAGTTTGCTGCGTTAAATAGCGCTGTGTGGTCGGGGGGATCTTTCATCTATGTGCCGCCCGGAGTCAACATTGAATTTCCTTTGCAGGCTTACTTCCGCATCAACAGCGAGAACATGGGTCAGTTCGAACGAACTTTGATCATCATCGACGAAGGTGCATCTGCTCATTACGTCGAAGGCTGCACGGCTCCAACCTACAGCAGCAACAGTCTGCATAGTGCGGTTGTGGAAATCATCGTGAAGAAGGGCGGACGATTCCGTTACACGACGATCCAAAACTGGTCGGACAATGTTTACAACCTTGTGACCAAACGAGCCATGGCCTATCAGGATTCTCTGATGGAATGGGTCGATGGTAACCTGGGAAGCAAGCTGACAATGAAGTATCCGGCGATCTGGTTGATGGAACCGGGTGCTCGTGGTGAAACGTTGTCCATTGCTTTCGCAAGCAAAGGTCAACACCAAGACGCAGGTGCCAAAATGGTCCACTGTGCTCCGAACACCAGCAGCCGAATTATCAGCAAGTCAATCAGTAAAGACGGCGGCCGAGGTAGCTATCGAGGTCTTGTGAAGGTGGAACCTGGTGCCACCAATTGCAAAAGCAATGTTGTTTGCGACGCCCTGATTTTGGATTCGGATAGCAAAAGCGATACCTATCCCTACATCGAAGTTGAAGAACAAGATGTGGCGATTGAACATGAAGCCAGCGTCAGCAAGATTGCAGAAGAGCAGCTGTTCTATCTGATGTCTCGAGGACTGACGGAAGCGGAAGCCAGTGCCATGATTGTGACTGGATTCATCGAACCATTGGTGAAAGAACTGCCAATGGAATACGCCGTCGAAATGAACCGTCTGATCGAACTGCAAATGGAAGGCAGTGTCGGATAAATCGGTATCGAAAAGCATGTCGGCCGTGTTGAAGGTGTCCTTTCTGCACGGCTGACCGGTTGCTTCGGGGACGGCTCAGCTGTTTCTGCACCCTTTGCTTAACGAGCGGAATCATCAGTTTTTGATCGTCGTGACTTTCGACGCTTCTCAACCCCTCTTTTCTACTGTCTCTTTGCGGCGTCATGCCACAAGATCAATCTGAGACTCTCTATGACAGCTACACTTAACGTCTCGCGTATTGGCTTCGATCAAGAAGTCTTTGACCAGTTCCTTGCCACTCGTAATGAAGCGTCTTGGATTACAGACGCTCGTAAAGCGGCTTATGCTCAGTACGAGCAGCTATTGGCAGCAGAACTGGACCCCGAAGAATTCAAACGAGTTGACTTGCGTGTCTTCAACGCTGGCAAGTTCCGACCGTCTGCTGAACCATCTGACACGTCTGCTGTCAGCACCTTGCTGGCCAACGAAACTGAATACGGAGGTAGCATCGGCCACGTTGACGGTCAGATGACTCATTCGAACTTCAGTGAGGAAATTCAGGCCAAAGGTGTCCTGTTTGGTGATCTGCAAACTTTGTTGACGGACAACAGAGAACTGTTGGAGCCCTACTTTCTGAAACAAGCCGTTAAGCCAGATGCCGACCGCTTTAGTGCGTGGCACGCTGCCTTTTGGACCAGCGGAACTTTGCTGTATGTGCCAAGAGGAGTTGTCGTCGACATTCCTTTGCACAGCTTAATCGCTCACACCAAGAACGGCATTGCTGACTTTGGTCACACTTTGGTAATCGTCGAAGACGAAGCTCAAGCGACTCTGCTTGAAGAAACCACATCAGCCAGCGAAACAGACGCCGGCCTGCATGTTGGCTGTGTTGAACTGATCGTTGGTAAGCACGCGAATCTACGTTACGTGCAATTGCAAAACTGGAACCAGAACACGTGGCACTTTGCTCATCAAGGAGGCAACGTTGACAGTCAGGGCTCATTGCAGTGGACTGTCGTTGGATTGGGCAGCAAGCTGTCTCATATTCACCAAGACATTAACCTGAATGGGCGAGCATCGACCGCTGAAGTGAACGGGGTCACCTTCACCAGTGATCGCCAAAAGATCAGCTACTATACTCAACAACATCACCGTCAGCAGGGAACTCACAGCGACCTGCTGTACAAGGAAGTTCTGCGTGATGACAGTCGAGTCATTTGGCGGGGAATGATCAAAGTTGACGAAGCGGCCCAGCAAACAGATGGCTACCAACGCAGCGACGCGTTGATGCTAAGTCGAGACGCTCGATGCGACAGTATTCCGGGCCTAGAAATCGAAGCCGACGATGTCCGTTGTACTCATGGTGCCACAACCGGGCAGGTTGACGAAGAGCAAATCTTTTACGCCAAAAGTCGTGGGATTAGCCAAAAGGAGGCGATGCATATGATCGTGGAAGGCTTCTTCCAACAGGTCTACGATCGCATCCCAGTTGAAATTGTTCGAGAAACCTTGAGCCGCACGGTTCAGGAAAAACTGGGCATCGAATCGATGGTCAACGTTTAGTGCGTTTTTGACAAAACCAAGCAGGCGACAATCAGAAGGAAGGTCCAAGCAGTGAATGCGGGGACCTTCCTTTTTTTGTGCACGTGTCACGTGCTAAAATCGCGGAATCACACACAACACACGATGCTCGTATGCGATTGCCTTCGAAATGAAAACCTCTGGCCGACTTGCTCTTGGGCTGACCTTCATCGCGTTGTTGGCGATGCTGATTTGGTCGTGGTCGACGGATGGTGTCGTGCAGCAGCTGCTGGGCGGCGATCACGATGCTGAAAGCCGCATTCAGTTCCTGAAACAGTACTTGGCCAGCTTTGGCAATGCAGCGCCAATGGTGTATGTCTTGTTTGTTGTCGTGGAAGTTGTGGTCGCTCCGATTCCCGGATTAATGCTTTATGCTCCGGGCGGCATCGTGTTTGGCCCATTTCTTGGCGGAGCTCTTTCGTTGATTGGCAATATCATCGGAGCAGGACTGGCCAGCTTTTTGAGTCGATCGTTTGGAGCAGCTTGGCTGACTCAGTTCTTTGATGCGGCCAAGCTGGAGAAAAGCCAGCAGGCACTCGAACGGCAAGGAGCCCTCTTGATCTTCCTGCTAAGGCTGAATCCATTGACGTCTTCGGACATCGTTTCCTACGCAGCGGGATTCAGCCGCATCCCCATCTGGAAAATCATGTTCGCAACCGGGTTGGGCATGGCCCCGTTGTGCTTTCTTCAAGCATGGCTGGCAGAAAGCTTGATCGTCGCATTTCCCGGCCTTCTGTACCCCTTGCTGATTGCCTGCCTTGTGTATGTGGTTGTTGTTGGGCTGGTCGTCAGACGCATGTTACAACCTTCAGGACCAGATACTGAAGGCTGACACGTTGGACAATAGCTGACGTTCACAACCAACCTGAATGCAGTTACGACAAGGCTCTGTCGCCCGTTGCTGATCGGCCCCGTTGCTGATCTGTCGCCGTTGCTGATCGGCAATACGCTCGCAAGCGTTGGCAGTGGAACACCGTGGCGAGCACCAAGCGGCTCTGGGTGACTCAGTCTGTAAACCGTACCTGACCGCTCGGGTTTTGACTCACAAAATCAAAACCAGTGATCTTCAGAAATACGTTGAATGAGTGCAAAGGCAGCAGCAACTTCCCGCTGCATTGCAACGCCGTCTGACTTGGCCAAACGCAACCTGTAAATTGCCGCGTGCACTGGAACTGCTTTGAAAAGTCGGCTCTGGCTACTTATCGGCTCTCACGAATTCGAAAGGTGGAGCATCCTGGGGCGACAGTTGCGACATGACTTCAATGGTGTAGCCGCCGTGACATTGGTCGCCATCAAGGATCATCCAGTCCGAAAGGTCATCACAAGAAAATGTTCTTTGATCTCCCATTTTGAGTCCAGCGATGTCGATGGGCTCATTGGCACAGATGCCCACGAGTTGATCCTGATTGACCGAAACGGGTGTGAACCAGATATGTTCAGCACCGTCGTCAACTTTTACATGGACTTTAAACGCGGCTGAGTCGCTCTCCATCGTTTGCCAATGCTCAATGAAGAATCCGAACGTCTGTTTTGCCTCTGCAATGGCTTCATTCATTGCCGTGTCGTTTTCATCGACGCTGATGACCGCTGGGTTCGGTGAACCACAACCGGCTGCGATCAACAGCAACAAGGCCAAAGACACACTTCCAAGAATACGAGACATGATGATGTTTCCTAACATTCAGCTTCTAGAAATGAATTCTTCCACAAACCGGGGGCGGTCTTCAATGTGATCAGTGCTGGGGCAACGTCAGCAGTTTGCTTTGTGCCCTATTCTCTGCTTCCCTTTGAATCTGCTGAATCTGTGGTTGCTTCGTCTGCGCCAATACGCGGGCAGCTCGCATGGTTTAGCATACCGGACGATCTCGATCGGCACGGTAGATCAAGATCGTTGGGACGTGAAATGATGTGTTTCTTGAGGATTAACATTCTGGTGATTGCTGACCGTCGTGGACGACTTCGCGATGCAAACAGGAAAGTGACGAAGCGAGCCACAACGACCAGACGTTGATTGACTAGGCGTTGATTCACCAGACACTGATTAACAGCGACTTGACTCCGTTTGCCACGCTTCAGTTTAGCTCGTGCAGTGGGACAGTTTTTCGTAGGCAGACCGCAGCAATTCTTCTGTGGCTTCGAAGTTCAAACAGCCGTCAGTAATTGATACTCCGTATTCCAATTCTTCTGGATTGCTTCCAAGAGATTGCTTTCCTGCTTTGAGATTGCTTTCCAGCATCAGTCCGACGATGGTGTCATTTCCGGCGGCTCGCTGGTCAATGACGTCGTTCCAAACTTCTGGCTGCTTGGTGTAATCTTTACTTGAATTGGCATGGCTACAGTCGACCACAAATCTTGCAGGGACGTTTGCAGCCGCAAGCATGCGGCTGGCTTCGGCCACGCTTTTCGAATCGTAGTTCGGTCCCGTCCGTCCGCCTCGAAGAATCAAGTGCCCCGCATCATTGCCTTTTGTATTCACGAGGCACGTACGGCCGTCTTTGTCGATACCTAGGAAGCGATGAGCAACCATCGCGGCCTGCATCGCATTGATGGCGACTTCTAAGCTACCTTCGGTGCTGTTTTTGAAGCCGACCGGCATCGACAGGCCACTCGCCATTTGGCGGTGAGTGGGTGATTCTGTTGTTCGAGCTCCGATCGATGCTAACGACACCAAATCGGCGATGTATTGAGGCGTAATGGGTTCCAGCATTTCTGTTGCGACCGGCATTCCAGACTTGTTGACATTCAACAGAATTCGGCGTGCCATCCGGATTCCCTTTTCCATGTCGAACGTATCGTTCAAGCCGGGATCGTTGATCAGCCCCTTCCAGCCTACGGTTGTACGAGGTTTTTCGAAGTAAACTCGCATCACAACCAGCAGACGATCGTTCACGTCGGCCGCCACCTTGCTTAGCTTTTCGACGTATTCCATCGCAATGTCTTCGCGATGGATGGAACAAGGTCCCACCACAGCGATGACTCGACGATCTTCACCGCTCAAAATATTTCGAACGGCCTGGCGGCTGTCATAGACGAATTCTGCCAGATCTTCTGTTAAAGGAAACTCGTCATGAAGTTCGGCAGGTGTTGTCAGCCGAACTTTTTCTTGGATGTTGACGTCAAGGACGCCCGAAATTTTACTGGTCATAATCGCTGCAAGTGTTTCAGTGGAAGGACCACGGGAATGAAGGTTTCAAACGCCCAATACCGGTCTTGTCTTTGGCGTGAGCGTTCAGAAGATGTTTGGCTTTGTGTCGTTGGGTTCGTGTCGTCGGGTTCGTGTTTCTGTCGCCGAGTTCTTGCTTCTGAAGTCAATAAAACGTGCTGAGTGGTCGGGGCTCTGTGAGCCCCCAACGCACCAATGCCATCGGCCTCCCAGAGTCCGACGACATTGGTTGATTCACATCTTGTCAGATCACAGCGACCAAGCGTTAGTATTCATTCGACGCTTCGCTGTCTTCCGTGGCGATTGCTGTGGGTTCTGCGATTTGGCGGATCTGCTGGCTGTCTCGTTCGTCCACCATTTTCTTCATCGCGTCGTCAAACGACAGAACTCCAAGATCCCCATCGATCCGACAACGCACGGCGACCGCATTTTGTTCGGCTTCTTTGGGGCCAACCACCAGCATGTAGGGAATCAGGTCCAGCTGAGCTTCGCGGATTTTTGCCTGTAATTTTGCACTTTGCAGGTCCGTGGTGACTCGGAATCCAGCCTGCCGGAACTTGGCCGCCACGTCCTTGGCATATTCGTCCGATTTTTCGCTCAACGGCAGAACTCGAATCTGTTCAGGAGCCAACCACAGCGGAAATGCTCCGGCAAAGTGTTCGATCAGGACTCCCACGAATCGTTCCATCGACCCAAACGGTGCTCGGTGAATCATCACTGGGCGATGCTGCTTGTTGTCGCTGCCCGTGTATTCCAGCTCAAAGCGTTCTGGCAGATTATAGTCAAGTTGAACAGTTCCCAACTGCCATTCTCGCCCCAAACAGTCCTTCACCATGAAGTCTGTCTTCGGACCATAGAACGCCGCTTCTCCGGGGACTTCGATAAAGTCGATCTCTTCGTCAGTCAGCACTTTGCGAAGCACGTCCTGAGCGTTATCCCAAAGCTCATCGCTGCCGACGTATTTGTCAGAATCGGGGTCTTTGGTTGATAACTGAACTCGATAATCTTGCAAGCCGACAGCTTGCAGGACGTATTTGACCAACCCCAAGGTGTCTTTAAATTCTTTCTCGACCTGTTCGGGCGTACAGAACAAATGGGCGTCGTCTTGGGTCAGACCGCGAACACGCAGCATGCCGTTCAATTCGCCCGATTGCTCGTGACGATACACGGTTCCAAATTCCGCCAGCTTGACCGGCAGGTCTCGATAACTTCGAGGAATGGCTTTGTACATCTGAGCATGATGAGGACAATTCATGGGTCTTAACAAGTAGCGTTCCTGTTGTTTTTCCCATGCCCGCAACACGGCTCGCTTTTCTTCGACGCTGCCGTTGATTGGAAAATCGTCTCCGGGAAAGCCAAGAACCATGGCGGCTTCTAGCAGAGTCTTTTCTTCGCCTGCTTCGGGAGCCTGAAATTCGTCATCGGTTGGATCCAAACAGCGTAACCAATGGTCGACCAGTTGGCCGGCTGAATGTCCGAACAGCGGAGCGAACTGCGAGTCTCGATAGTACGGAAAGTGCCCACTGGTTTCGTACAATTCGACTCGTCCAATATGAGGCGAATAGACGGGTTGATAGGCTCGGCGAAGCAGTTCGGCCTTAATGAAGTCTTCAAGGGTTGCTCGAATGGTCGCGCCCTTCGGCAGCCACAAACAAAGACCTTGGCCGACTTCGGGGTTGATTGTGAACAGGTTCAAACGCTGACCAAGAACTCGATGATCCCGCTTCTTGGCTTCTTCAAGCTGTTCCAAGTATGCACGCAGTTCCTTTTTGTCGAAGAAAGCTGTGCCGTAGACTCGCTGCAACGAACGATTGCCTGTGTCGCCTTTCCAATGAGAACCAGCCACGCTTAAGATTTTGAAGGCCTTCACCATTCCCGCTTTGGGAATATGAGGTCCTCGACACAAATCCACGAATTCCCCTTGGCGATAGAAACTTAAAGTTTCGTGGTCTGCCAAGCCCGTTTGAATGTGTTCTACCTTGAAGTCTTGTTTCAGGTCAGAGCACAAGGCGATGGCCTCTTCTCGCCCCAGATCGAATCGTTCGAAGGGTTCTGATTCCTTCACGATCTTCTTCATCTCTGCTTCGATCTTTGAAAAGTCGTCTTCACTGATCGCAGTATCAAGTTCAAAGTCGTAGTAGAACGTGTTGCCTTTGACTGGCCCAAACGCCAAGCCCACACCTTCATACAATCTCATGATGGCTCGAGCCATGATATGAGCACAGCTGTGTCTCATCACGGCAGACGCAGCGGCGTCTCGAGTGGTCAGCAGAGTGAGCGGCACGGGACGGAGTTCCGTGAGATCGGCCAAGGGGCGATTGGCATCGACGACCGCTCCTTCAATCTGAGCAGCGACGGTGGCTCGAGCAAGACCTTCGCTGATACCAGCAGCGATGTCGATTGCGGTGACCTGATCGTCGGAATCAACAACATTTCCATCTGGGAGTTGAACCTGAAGCATAGCAGCACATATTTCCTGATTGTGATGCCAAATCAGACCAGCGACCGAAACGAGTGGTCTCTGATTGAAGTAATCTGCAGCCGTTCAGGAATCCTGAACCGTTTTACCCAGTCTGCCCAAAGCCAAAACGCGACCTAGCAAAAGTGAGTCAACCACAGGATTCCGCGACGACTTTGCAGCCTGATTCAGCAGAATGCCGCAGTTTATAACGCTGGATTGTCGCCCAAACAACGGCGATGTGGTGCTGAGAATGCGACGCAGGCCGGATGCTCCGTTTTTGAGACACGCGGCATCACTATTTACCTGCTTTTGGCGACTGGTGCTGAGGCAATTGCTGGCTAAACTGTCGCCAGTTGCGAATTCCAGAGAATTTAACATCTGGATCATGGCAAGCTTCGTTTGATTGAACGTTTGCCCGTGGCTGACAGGGTTCAAAATCGAGCTCTGTCGGCGGCATCGCGACGAAAGGGAAATCGGGTGGCGGGTGACATCACAACCGCCTCCGAACGTTGGATTCCGGAGCGTGTGAGTGGAAGAAGTTCGGTCACCATTGCAGGAAGATCTGAGCGATAGTTTCCAAGGGGAACTGCGAACAGACGCGGCAACCTGTGCGCTGTATTCAACTGACGCCAGCTTGTACCAAATCATTCCAACGGCCGTCGCCTTTCCTCGTGATACTCGAGATGTTTCCGTGTTGGCCAAGTACGCCTCAGAAAACGGCATCTCCCTGGTGGCTCGTGGATCCGGGACAGGACTTGCCGGAGGATGTTTGGGTGCCGGCATTGTGATCGACTTTTCTCGGCACATGAATCAGATTCTGAAGGCCGGAGTCGATACGATTCGAGTTCAGCCCGGAGCGACGCGAGACCAAATCAACCAAACTCTGAAACCGCTTGGGCGATATCTCGCTCCAGACCCATCAAATTCTTCCATTTCATCCATCGGTGGAATGATTGGAGTGGATGCTGCGGGATCTCATGCAATTCGAGTCGGTTCGATTCGAGACCACGTTCAAAGCATCCAATCGGTTTTGATCGGAGGGCAAATTCTAGAGCTCGGAACAGAATGGGTGAAACCAGAAGACCAATCCGAAGTCCCCGTGATCGCCAGCAATGACGAAGCATCGGAATCATTCCGACGATCCAGTAAACAGAACGATGGTCATCCCGCCGCACTTACTCCGGCCACCAGGAAGCTAGACCTGATTCAGCAGCTTAGCAATCTGCTGTCTGGATCGATCGCATTGATCAAAGAACATCAGCCGCCGCTGTTCCGTAACTGTTGCGGCTATCATTTACGCAGCGTCCTGCGGAGTGTCTCGGGACGCGGCCAAATCAATTTCCCTCGGCTGCTCACCGGTTCAGAAGGTACTCTTGCGATTACCACCGAGATCACTTTGCACACCTTGCCCGTACCGGCGGCTCAGGGAATGCTGGTGGTGATGTTCAATAGCATGGCGGCGGCCGTCAATGCGATGCAGGAACTGCTGGTTTTAGAGCCCGCAGCGTGCGACCTGTTAGACCGTCGACTGCTAAGTCTTGGTCGAGACACCGATGTCGTGTTTCACGAAATGGTAGATCCTGTCGCCGAAGCAGGACTATTCGTTGAATTTGTGGGTGGCAGTCAAACCGAAGTCGCCCAACGCATGACGGACGCAGAAGCTTTGTTGAAGCGGCAGGCCGCTGACTATCGAGTGACCGTGACGACTTCTGATGCGAATGAAGTCGAGAAAATTTGGCAGCTTCCCAGTGCTGTTGTCCCGTTGCTAGCCGGCTTAAAAGGGGCTTCTCGGCCGCTTCCATTCGTTGAAGACATCGCCGTTCCTCCACCGCTGATCGCGGACTTCCTTAAGCTGGCTCAACGCACGTTTCAAAAACACGAAGTCACGGCAACCGTATATGCTCATGCAGCATCAGGACAGCTTCACCTCAGGCCCATGTTGCCTCTGCCTTCCGCCCCAGATGCAGATCGACTTCACGAGATCGCCAGCGATCTTTACCAACACGTCAAAGCTGTCAATGGTTCGATTAGCGGCGAACACGGAGACGGGCTGTCTCGAACGTCCTTTGTTCAAGGTCAGTATGGGCCGTTGTATCGCATCTTCAAAGAAGTGAAACAGATTTTTGACCCACAGAATCTGTTAAATCCCGACAAGATCATTTCTGAAAATCCGAGGCTAACCGTTGAAAGCCTACGTCCGATTTCGGTGCCCGAAGATCCTTCAAATTCACTTGCAGCCGGGCTGTTGCCAATCCTCAACTGGGAAGCGGCGAGCGCTTTAGACACAGCTCTCCGATGCAATGGCTGCGGAACTTGTCGTGAAGTCCATTCTGATTCGCGAATGTGTCCCTTCTTTCATACTCAGTCTGAAGAATCCACGAGCCCCCGAGCAAAAGCAAATCTGTTACGTCATTTGGCCCTGGCCAGCCGGCCAGACGACCTGCTCGAAGACAGTGTTGTTCGAGACGTCGCCGAAAGCTGCTTCAACTGCAAACAGTGCGAAACCGACTGCCCGTCAGAAGTCGACATTCCTCACTTGATGTTGGAACTGCGAGCTCAAAAGGTGGCTCAAGATGGGCTCAGCCGAGCAGATCGCACGGTTGCTCGCTTCCACACCTACGCAAAAATGGCGGCTCGATTCCCAAGACTTCTTAATCGTCTACTGCGGCTTCGGATCTTCCGAAAGTCAATCCAACGTATGACGGGCATTGATGCTCGGCGCCGGTTGCCACGTTTCGCAAAACGCCCGTTCTTGAAATCCGGGACTGTGACCAGCGAGTACAACGTGCCGGCTCCAGAATCGACTTTGCCAACCGTCGTCTACTTCGTTGACTACTTTGCGAATCATCACGACACGGCGTTGGCTGAAGCCTTTGTTCGCATTCTTCGCCACAACGGCTTTCATGTTCACATTCCTCCGCAGCAACGAGTCTCTGGGTTGTCTTTGGTGAATGTCGGAGACGTCGAACATGCCAAGGCGATTGCTCATGCCAACTTGGATGTGCTAGGCCCCTTAGCCTTTGAAGGTTTACCCATTCTGTGTTCTGAACCCTCCGCAGCGCTATGCCTTCGTCGAGAATATCCGTTTGTGACTGAACATGAATTTGCGAGCGTTGTGTCTTCTGCGACTCGAGACGCCGGAGAATTTTTGTCGCAGTTGCATGAAGTCGGCAAACTGAAGACCGACTTCAATGAAGTGTCCATGAAACTGGCATACCACGTTCCGTGCCACGTCAAAAAGAATGCGGAATTGCCAGGCCTGCGACGCCTACTTGATCTTGTGCCAGGACTTGAAGTCACAGACATCGAAAAAGGTTGCAGCGGGATGGCGGGCAGCTTTGGCCTTGCAAGCGAGCACTTTGATCAATCAGTCAGTATTGGCCGCGACCTGATGGATGCCATGAAAGGCCTTGATGTGATTGCAGGAGTATCAGACTGCAGCGGATGTCGCATGCAGATGGAACAGGAAAGCAGTCGACCGACTGTTCATCCCATCAAGCTGTTAGCCTACGCTTACGGTTTGATGCCTTCTTTGGAAGCCGCCTTTCGTTCGATCCCAAAGGGAACAATGATGTCATGAACATCCAAGTTCTATTGTTCGCCCAAGCCAAGCAACTTGTTGGCCGTGATTCTTTGGAAGTTGAGATCCCGGACCAAGGCACAGTTGCTGATCTGCTAAACCACGTGGTGCAGGCTGCCCCCGAATTGCAGCCCATGCAGACGAACCTCCTTGTGGCAGTCAACAACCAGTTCGCAAATCGCCAACAAGTCATTCATCCTTCAGACACGGTTGCCTGCTTTCCACCCGTCAGCGGTGGCTAGTCACTGATTCGAGGTCTCGGCGTCAGGCCAAAGGATCTGCAATGCGTTTGTGAAGACTTTTTTTTCGCGAGGGCATGTCCTGCGACGGGCGTGTCCGGCGATGGGGACACTGCAGGATGACCGATACCAGCGCCGGACCGACACCAGCGCCGGATCGACACCAGCGCCTGATCGAACAGTGGCGTTGCCGATCCTTCACCATCATAATGCCGTCTGGTTTACTCCTCCGCCAGAACAAGGAAACAATCATGCTTCATCCACGCGTTCAACGGTGTCGTGCTGACAATCGCAATCTCTCTCCCCGCGAATCTTTCAGTTCAACGTCATCCGCGAAACAGTGGCTATCAATCAGCTTTGTCCTGATTGCCGTCGTCGTAATCGCCACCAAAATTGGCGTCGCATCACAGGCCGCGGATACTCAACAGGAGAAGCCCGTCACGGTGTTCGTCGTGCGTCACGCTGAAAAAGAGTCGGCAGGAAGAAATCCCATCCTTTCCGAAGCTGGCAAGGAACGAGCAGCGCTGCTGGCTAAGACACTCAGAAACGCAGAATTGGATCACATCCACAGTACAGACTACGCTCGTACCATGATGACTGCAGCTGCAACCGCTGCCACTGAAGAATTACAGGTTGAAAAGTACAACCCAGCGAAGCTGGCAAATTTCGCGATGTCGTTGAAGCGTGCTGGAGGACGCCATCTGGTCGTTGGGCACAGCAACACCACCCCAGCCTTGGTCAAACTTTTGGGAGGCGATCCCGGCCTGCCGATCGAAGAAACGGCGGAATACGATCGGCTTTACGTGGTGACAATCGGAGCCGCTGGAGACACCACCTGTGTGCTGATGCGATACGGCAAATCATCTGAAACGAAATCAGCAGGATCAAACTAAAGCTGTTCAAATCGGATCCAAAAGTTGGTCAATTTCCCAGACTGATAGAACTCGCTTCTCGCAGGGGGCTCTGTGAAAACAGGCGAACCGTCAGCACACGGTGAACGACCCGGCAGTGCGCCTCGTTTTCAGTCCAATGGATGGATAGGTGGGTGACTCGGAAAGTGGACTTGTTCGAGCAACTTAACGAAAACTTCCTTAAGCGACTTTTGTGTGTTCTGGATTCCCCGCCTTTCGATGTTCTTTGTGCATCGGCAATTCCAATTTCGGCGGCCTACGTTGTTGAATCTCAAGACGTGAAGTTCAGCAGTCAATTCGAAGGGAAGACTGACACACAGCCAAACTGCGTACGATGTTCACGCGTTGACCTTGGCATGTTGGCGAACGCCTTAGTGTGTGTCCACTCGTGAGGAAGTCTCTTTGTTACAGGCAGCCCTCTGGTGGCGATAAAGTCAACCCCGGGACTTGGTTTCTCGATTGTTAATTCCTGTCAACCGTTGCTCAAGACAACCTTTGAACGGTCGCCTCACCGGCTATGATCCATCTGTAGGTAAGACGCTCAGCCGCAAGTTTGTCAATCGATTCAGAAGGACGATCCCGTGAGTACAGTTCAGATTTACGACAAAGCTATGTGCTGTTCAACTGGAGTATGTGGACCAGATGTTGATCCCGTGCTTCCAAAATTCGCCGCTGATCTGGATTGGCTGAAGGCCGAAGGCAACGACGTCAGTCGCTACAACTTGGCTCAAGATCCCGCAGAATTCGTCAGCAACGCTTTGGTAAAGCAAATGTTGGACGACCAAGGCGTTGAATGTTTGCCGGTGATCATTGTTGACGGGCGCATCGTGAGCCAAGGTGATTATCCCTCGCGTCAAAACTTGGCTTTGTGGTCCGGCACAACTTTGATTACGAAGCCATCGGCAATGCTACCCATCGCCGATCAAAGCGACTGCAGCGGACAGTCGGGCTGCTGCTAGCGAGCAAGCGGTGGCTCAAGTCGATTCGCTTTGCTTCAATTCAGGAGACCTCACATGCAGCTGCTTTCCGGTCTGACTCGATCTGTATTCTTCACCGGCAAGGGTGGAGTCGGTAAGACCACGATGGCGTGTGCCATTTCAATTCAGCTTGCCGATTCGGGCAAGAAGGTGTTGCTGGTATCCACCGACCCCGCTTCGAATTTAGATGAAGTTCTTCAAACGTCGCTAAGCAGCAAGCCCACCGCAGTTTCCAACGTTGCCAATCTTTGGGCTCTCAACATCGATCCGGAAGCTGCTGCCGCTGATTATCGAGAACGCATGGTGGGGCCATACCGAGGTGTGTTGCCAGACGTCGCGATTGCCAGCATGGAAGAACAGTATTCAGGTTCTTGCACGGTCGAAATTGCAGCGTTTGACGAATTCGCGAAACTCCTTGGAGACACAGCGGCCACTCAAGAATTCGACCACGTGATCTTCGACACTGCTCCCACCGGGCACACGTTAAGACTTCTGGCCTTGCCATCCGCGTGGTCTGGTTACATCGAATCAAACACTTCGGGAACGTCCTGCTTGGGCCCATTGGCTGGGCTGCAAAAGCAACAGGACTTATACCAAAAGACGGTATCCGCGCTCAGTGATCAAGCTGTCACCACACTCGCTTTGGTTACTCGTCCAGAACCCGCTGCGTTGCAAGAAGCCGAACGGAGCAGCAACGAACTGCGTAAGCTTGGAATTCAAAACCAGCACCTCATCATCAACGGCATCTTTCAATGCGAAGATCCCGATGACGCATTGGCTGTTGCGATGCAGCTTCGCTGTGATGAAGCTCTCGCTGAAGTCCCTCATCAAATTTCACAACTGCCGATGACGAAAGTTCTTCTGGATTCCACGGGTGTCGTCGGAGTGGAATCTCTACGACAAATTGGGAATCCATCGAAGACCTTGGCTCGTGATTCAGACATCGCAGCTGCGGGTGATTCAGTGAGCCAACAAGCGGCGGTGCCCGGCAAAGAACAGACGGCCAATGACTTCCAAAAACTGATCGAAGATTTGGCGGCAAGTGGTCATGGAGTCATCATGACCATGGGTAAGGGCGGAGTCGGCAAGACGACAATCGCGGCTGCTGTCGCTGTTGCCTTGGCTGAATCAGGTCACCAGGTGCACCTGTCGACAACCGACCCCGCTGCTCATGTGAGTCAAGTGACTCAGGGAATCACGGGCAGCAGTCGGATGACCGTCAGTCGAGTCGATCCCGAAGAAGTCACAGAAGCGTATCGACAGGAAGTTTTAGCGAATGCAGGCAAGGACTTAGACGACAACGGACGATCGTTGTTGGATGAAGATTTGAGATCACCGTGTACGGAAGAAATCGCCGTCTTCCGGGCATTCGCAGAAGAGATCGCAAAAGGGAAGGATCAATTCGTTGTTCTGGATACGGCTCCGACGGGTCACACAATTTTGCTGCTGGATGCGGCATTGGCATACCATCATGAAGTGTCTCGCCAAACTCATGACATCCCAGAAAACGTACGCGACTTGCTTCCGCGGCTTAGAGATCCCGAATTCACCAAAGTGCTGATTGTGACATTGCCGGCAGCAACCCCTGTGCACGAAGCAGCTAAGTTGCAGACAGATTTACAGCGAGCTGAAATTTTCCCTTTCTCGTGGATCGTGAACCACTGCCTGACACCTCACACAGTCACCGACACGACACTGCAGCAAAGACGGTTGTCGGAACAGCCGTTTCTTAAGGAAGTGCAGCAGTTGTCTTCCCGAATGACGTTGATCCCTTGGCAACCGTCTCCTCCTGTCGGACCTGAACGTCTTAGCAAAATCGCTTCGCCTTGCTCTTAAGCTGAATGAATTTTGCGGATTTAGTGGCGTCGGATTGCGGATCGATTACAGTCCCGAAGTTACCCACTTCTCACCCTTGAAAGCCTGAATCGTCATGTCTGTTAAGCACGTGCTTTTTCTTTGCACCGGAAATTCTTGCCGTAGCCAAATGGCCGAAGGCTGGGCTCGTCATTTTCACAGTGACACCATTGAAGCCTATTCTGCCGGAATTCAAGCCCATGGCATGAACCCCAACGCCATGCAGGTGATGCAGGAAGCAGGAGTCGACATTTCTGGCCAATCGTCAAAGTTGGCTGATACGCTCAATGATGTGGCCTTGGATCTTGTGATTACAGTCTGTGGCCATGCAGATGAAAACTGTCCGACCTTCTTGACCAAGTCCAAGTTGGTCCACGTCGGCTTCGACGACCCTCCCAAGCTGGCGAAGGAAGCAGCCAGCGAAGAAGAGGCGCTTGACTGTTACCGTCGAGTTCGAGATGAAATCAAAGCCTTCATCGAAACAAAGTTGACCAGCTTACTTGACGACTCGCCGAATCATTGACGGGAACGCAGCGAGTCCCCAAAACATGGTGAGCAAGTCAGTTTTATCGATCGGTCTGGCTGAGGATTAGAATTGGGGACTTGAGACTTCGTTCTGTCTGCCGTTAAAATGCCAAGAGGTGTCATTTCGCGGCTGTGCTCGTGACTGATCTGAATTTTATCGATTCAGGCGTTGGCGGCGCTTTGGCATCTGCGAACCTTTTTACGCTTCTTTATTCTGTTCAGCTTGTTTCAAAATGATGAATCCGTTTCGACTTTGTATCGCTGGCTTGTTGTCTCTGGCATTTGTGGTTGGCTGCGTCGACGACGGGCAGGAAGCTCCACCTGTCATGGAAGCCATGAATTCATTTGAAGAACTGAAGCAGGAAGCTGAAGACAAGAAGATGCAGGATCTTCGAGACAAGATGGCCAAGGAACGGGCAGCGATGGGTGATTCGCAATCCGGATCAGACACAATGGCTGGATCCTTACCACAGGGCGTTCCGGCCTCCGGCAAATTCACCGTGCAGTTTTCTTCGACAGCAGGAAGCTTCACCATTGAAGTGAATCGCGAATGGTCTCCTGTCGGAGCTGATCGTTTTTATAAGCTGGTCAAAGATGGCTTTTATGATGAAGCCGGCTTTTTCCGAGTTGTGCCAGACTTCATGGTTCAGTTCGGCTTAGCCGCTGACCCGGCCATGACGGCCAAGTGGTCTCAGACCATCAAAGACGATCCCGTTGTGAAAAGTAACCGAAGAGGTTATGTAACGTTCGCAAAAACCGGCGCACCGAACTCACGCTCGGGGCAGATCTTTATCAGCTACAAGGACAACAGTTTTCTTGACGGCCAAGGATTTTCGCCTTTCGGTATCGTCACCGAAGGAATGGATTCCGTTGACAAGATTAATTCCGAATACGGTGAGCAGCCAAATCAAGGTTCTTTGACTCATCAGGGAAATCTGTACCTGAAAGGCCAGTTCCCAAATCTTGATTATGTCACCAAGGCCGTGGTTGTTGACGACGACTTAGAAGGCTCGGACGATTCCAAATAGCACAACGCCACAGTGATCGAAGGCATCGCATCATGTCTGAAATCACCAGATCAAAAGCGACAAGCAGCTGGAGTTTTGGTGAGTGGTGATTGGAGCTGGTTGTGGATCGAGACTGTGGTCATTGTTGGCGGCAGTGATTTTAGGTTGCGGTCATTGTTGGCTGTGGTCATCCGAGGCTGCAGTTAATTTGGACCGAGACGAACTTGAACGCGTGCTTTCGCCAAGCACTTGCACGAAGTCCGGTCGACCACTTGTCGACTGGCACCACTTTGATGCGGGCTGCCCTAGGATACGAATCTGTCGCCGTGGTTTCCGCCGTTGACAGCAAATTTTTTGACTTGATGAAAGCCGAATCATGGCAGCTGGTGACGAACCCGATTTTGGCTTTCTGAATAACGATGCTCAGCCGCCGGAACCATCCGATCAGTTTTCCTTCACCGAACCGACAGACACATCACCTGCACCGCCAGCAACGCCGCCTGAAGCAGAACCACGGCCTACGTCTGACAAGGCTAGCTTCGACAAGGCAAGTTCTGAACAGACACGTTCCGAACCGCCAATTTCTGAACAAGCAGCAGCCCCCGCAGCAAAGCGACGCAAGCTCAACCGCCCGACGAAGAAGCCGCAAACTGCTGCGTCCAAAGAAGAATCATCCGTCGCTGGCAACTCGGAAACTGAAGGCAGTTCGTCGAGCGGCGACACGGTGCCGAAGTCTCAGTTTTTAGCCTTGGCTGTCTTCGCCGGGTTGGTTTCGATTCTTCTCATGCTGCAGATGCTGGGGATCATTAGCCTTGGCGGCAGTCACCAGCTGGAAAGCGTGCCCGACGTTGCTCCATTAAAGGAGGGAGAATTTCAAGCCGTTCCCGAAACAGCCGTTTTACCGCGTGGGCACGAACTCAAACTGGGCCAAACGGCTCAGTTTGGAGACGTTTTATTGACTCCGACCAAGGTTGTTCGTGAGCCAATTCGTTTTGCTCAAATGACTTCTGGCAAAGCCGACGACAACATGACTTCGCAAGACGTCTTGAAGTTGTACTTTAAAATTCAGAACAAGTCGGATCAGTTCGCATTCGCCCCATGGGACGTGGCATTGATGAATCATCGCACGCCTGAAGAAGGGATCGATTTGTCAACAAAGGCGAATTCTTGGTTGAAGGTGACTTCTGGAACTGAGTCTCAACGCATTCTTAACTTCTTCCATTCACCCAACAGCAATTTCAACATCGTCGGCATGCAAAGTCGAGTTCCCTTGCAGCCAGATGAAAGTCGAGAAACTTTTATCGCCAGTAGCGAAGGAGTTGATGGTTGGTTAGTACAGGCAGCTGATCTCAGGTGGAGACTCCAATTACGAAAGGGCATCCATCAGACTTCCAAGCGATCGGTGACCACCTTTGTTGACGTCACTTTTGCCGAAGGCGACATTCAGCAGCTTTAATGATGGTTGCCAAGCTTAAGACTGGCAACGCGGCTTGCTCTGAACGTCGTGTGAAGCCAGCCAGAATATTTCATACAAAGCTCAGCTCATGATCATCGATTCTCACCAACATTTCTGGCAATTGGATCAGCCGTTTCACTACGATTGGCTGAAAACCGATGAGCATGCCCCGATCAATAAGACGTATCTGCCTCAAGACCTACTGCCTCATCTGAAGGCTTGTGGCATTGATCAATCTGTCTTTGTGCAAACTCAGCACGATGTCGCCGAAAACCGTTGGGTGTTAAAACTGGCTGAAGCAAACGACTTTATTGCAGGAGTCGTCGGCTGGGTTGATCTGGCCAGCGAAGCTTGCGAACAACAGCTGTCGGAATTTAAAGATCATCCCAAGTTTGTTGGCATTCGACACGTTGTTCAAGATGAACCAGACGACAACTTTATCGTGAACCCGAACGTTCTCAGAGGACTGAAGGTGTTGGAGAAACACCAGGTGCCCTACGATCTGCTGTTCTACACCAAGCACTTAAAACACGCCACTGCGGTCGCCGACACGGTTCCCCGTTTAAAGCTGGTGATCGACCATTTGTCGAAGCCGCAAATTCAAGCCGGTCTTATCGACTCTTGGAAGGTCGATCTCAAGGCCGCCGCAAGTCGGCCCAACGTTTACTGCAAGCTCAGCGGAATGGTGACGGAAGCCGACTGGAAGACTTGGTCAGCGGCAGATCTGCAGCCTTACGTCGACGTGGTTTTGGAAGCTTTTGGTCCAGAACGCTGCATGTATGGCAGTGACTGGCCGGTTTGCGAATTGGCCGGGTCTTACGAATCTGTCTTTAGAGCGTTAAAAGACTGTATCGGTCAGTTGTCGGAATCGGAACAAGCAGCCATTCTCGGCCATACGGCCGCAGGCTTCTACGACTTGAACGTTTAATGCCTCAGCGTGATTCCCCAATGCAGACGAACATCGTGAGGTCTTTCGCTTGCATGTGGAGCCATGATGCCGCATCCTACCACACCCGTTTTTTGCGGTCAGGCGATCTTGCCTGACTCTTTACGTCCCTCACTTTTTATCACCACCGGAGAATCGACTCGTGGCAATCAAGTACGGCTTCAACCTGTTGCTTTGGAATTCTGTCATCACAGAGGACCACTTTCCCGTCATGGAACAGTTGAAGGAGATGGGCTACGACGGCATCGAACTTCCAATGTTTGAACTTGATGGCGACATGTTCAAAAAAATTGGCGCTCAACGAGAGTCACTGGAACTGGGAGCCACCGCGGTCACAGTTTGTACGCCCGAAGCCAACCCAATTTCATCAGACGCGAAAGTTCGCCAAGCCGGCCTTGATCATCTCAAGAAGGCGATTGATATGTGTGCCTTGGCTGGAGCTGACAAACTGCTAGGACCAATCCACTCGGCTCTTGGCCAATTCACTGGCAATGGACGCACTGAAGATGAATGGGCTTGGGGCAAAGAAACGCTGACCAAGGCTGCAGAATACGCTCAGACTCACAACGTCACCTTGGTTGTCGAATACCTGAACCGGTTCGAATGCTACTTCCTGAACAGTGCTGAAGACGCTGGTCGATTTTCTCGTGAAATCAACCATCCCAACCTAAAGACGATGTACGACACGTTCCATGCCAACATCGAAGAAAAATCAATTACAGAAGCGGTCAAAGCGTGTGCTGATCAAATGGTGCACGTACACATTTCGGAAAACGATCGTTCTACCCCTGGCAAGGGTGGAGTCAACTGGGACGAATCATTTGCAGCCTTAAAAGAAGTGGGCTACGACGATGGTTACCTGATGATTGAAGCCTTCGGATTGGCTCTTCCTGAACTGGCTGCCGCCACCTGCATCTGGCGAAAGATGTACGATGATGAAATCACTTTGGCAAAAGATGGCCTCGCATTCATGAAGAGCCGCTGGGAAAACGCGTAGCTGAATTGGTGTTGAATAAGCACCGCAGCAAATCAACTGAGAACAGGCTGGTCTGAAGAAAGACCAGCCTGTTCTTTTTGATCGACTTCTCGCCAAGCCAAAGCTGATCTCACCAGCCCACTGGCTTCAGCAGTGCCCAGTGCCCAGTGCCCAGTGCCCAGTGAAAACGTTTATGGATTGCCCGCTGGCTGCGCCATGCCATATTCGCGTTCCACCTTGCAGACTCGAACACAAAAGGATTCGTACCAGATGTCTCGGCCGTTTGCCTGAGCTTCCTTGTGTTCCGCGACGGCATACCATTTTCGAATGGAATCTTCGTCAACCCAATAGGACACCGTGATTCCAAAACCCGATTCGTCTCGAACGCTTTCAACACCTAAGTATCCGGCCTGCTGTTCAGCAAGCTCGATCATCCGAGCGGCCGTCTTCGCATAGTCTGCAGATCCGTTGGTCGTGCGATGAGACGTAAAGATGACGCTGTAGTAGGGCGGTTTTGAAGTCGTCGCAATTGTCATTGGAATCATTCTGACATGAGGTCGTCCCAAGCGGCCTGTTCAATTCCCAAGCTATCTGGGCGGGTCAAGGTCGTAGGCCGTGCGTCGTTTGTCCATTCCGTTGTTGAAGATGCTGCGGTCTAACTGAAATCGGCTGCGGTCTCCGGGTTCCACCAGTGTTGAGGTATTCACTGGCACTTCCGCACGCACCGAGCGATTGGGCTTCCGCGAGGCAGCCTCTGAAACGGCAGGAGGAACGGCGGCGGGTTCAATCGCTTCGGCAGGCAACATCGGATCTGAAAAATCGAGCCGCACTTCCTCAGCCTGCTGCCCTGCATCCAGCGTGTGACTTGAAGGAGCCACCGTTTCAGAAGAATTCATGTTCAGGTATGGAACCGATTCTGGTTGGTTCAGATTGACTGTTCCCGCCGGACTTGGGGATGCAAATTCAGCAGGAGCCGTCGTGAGATGGTTCGCGTCCTTTGCATGAGTTCTCTCGTGAGCTCGATGCTCCGCATCGCAATAGGCACCCGCACACCACGGGCCTTCCGCCAATGCGACTCCGCTGTTGGTCAACAGACGCCCCGTTGAAAAGTTTAGGTCAACCAAGGCTTTGCGATACGTTACGACCTGCTGATAGTACGAATTTTCGGCTTCTGCCAAGCTGGCTTGAGCTCTCAAAACCAAGTCTAACGTCAACGTTCCAACTTCTCGTTCGGTCTCCAATAAATCCACTCTCTTCGCCGCCGCTTCAAGTCTCTTGCGACTTGACTGAGCCGCTGCATAAGAAGCTGTCACACTCTGAATCGATGTTGCGATGTCATGAGCGATATTCTTTTCCTGAGACGCTAAGACCGCGTTCGCCTTAGACAACTGCAGCTCTAAGTTGCGAACTTGACTGCGTGTAAAGCGGAATCCGATGGGGATATCCAGTTGAACGCCAGCATTCCATGAATTCAGATTTTGGTTGGTCAGTGAACCATAGAAGCTGCTAAACGAGGTGTTATTTTGGTTCACGAGGTTGTCACCAGCTCCGTTGATGTCGTAGCCCGCGATGATGTCCAGTCGAGGACGCACTAAACTTTTTGCTGCTTGCAGCTGCAGCATGGTGCTTTTGATTTGCCATTTCTGACGTCTTAGCTCAACACGATTAGTCAGTGCTTCTGTAATAGAAGCAGACCAGTCTGGAATCACTTCGGCCAGAATGGGTTCTTCAGCCGGCCGCAAAACCGTGCCATCATTGATCGGCATTCCCGCCAAACGACGCAGTTCGCTTTCGGCTTGGTACAACTGATTCAAGCTGGTTTCAACCTGAGCTTTGGTTTCGTAAAGCCGATCTTCCGCCTGCAGTTCGTCTGCAGGCTTCAAGATTCCCACGTCCAATCGATCCTTTGCTTCTCGCCACGTTTGATACGCACTTTCATGAGCAATCACAGCAGTGTCGAAGATTCGATAGGCACCGTAAAGATCCCAGTAAGCAGACTCGATGTCTCTAATCGCGTTTCGCACTGCGATTTGAAAATCAGCAATGGACACGTCTTCGTTGATTCGAGCAATCACAACCCCTTGGCTTACTCCGGTGATCGATCCAAAAGCTGGGTTGGAAGGACCAGCAATGCGAGTGTATCCGACTCCAGAACCGGCAAGCAGAGGTTGGCGGACTTGCAGCCCTAAGCGACCACCGTAGTTCGGTGTTGCGTTGGTTGCGGCATCTGTTGCAGGATCAACCGTGTAGTTAATGTCGTGATTCAATGAGACACTTCCACCGGTCGCGAACGACTTCGACAGCGTTGAGCTGAAGTTGGCACTGTTGCCGCCGCCTGCCAACGAGTTTGGTGGAGACTGGAGATCTTGTCTTTGGAACGTCAGGCTGGATGTAAACTGAGTATCAAAATCAGCCAAGGCGGATTCCACACTTCGTCGGCCAAACAGTACTCCTGAAGCCTGAAGTGCTGGGTCATACACAGATGCCGCAGTGGCCGGGTTCACCAACGAACCCTTCGCACCCACTCCACCCAAGGCACTCGTTTCAATCACTTTGTTTTGAGTCAAAGCGGTTTGAATG
This sequence comes from Fuerstiella sp., assembly GCA_039974975.1. Classification (GTDB taxonomy): domain Bacteria; phylum Planctomycetota; class Planctomycetia; order Planctomycetales; family Planctomycetaceae; genus Fuerstiella. The sequence continues at coordinate 51,376 of JBDWHY010000063.1, forward strand.
ACATCGGTCAACGAGATTTCTCGTGGTGCATCTTCGATGCGACGACTGATGTTTCGAGGTTCAATACTTGAAGCAACAGCCGGCGTGGTTTGAGTATTCAGGTTCGGATATGAGATCGAACTGGCGGTTGCTTTGTAGTGACGAACCCCTTCGATGTCGTCGCAGTATTGCCGATCGCAGAGCGACGCTTTTTGGCTTGCACAGCCAATCATTGATCCAGTCACCACTGTTGCAGCACAAAGAAACTTGGCGGCTCGGCCCGGCTTCAGTACTGAGGTCCAGTGTTTTAGCATTGAGCGAATTGAAGAACGCATGTGACTTCCTTGTCGCGTGATACATCGACGCATTGTTACACTCAGAACTGAAAACAGGCCGAGTGTGATTGCGGGCCCAGCGACATCAAAGTAAGAGCATCCGTGCCAATACTATTGATGTGCGGAAGTCGTATCGTCGGTCGATTTAGCATCACTTGAAGCATTGGCGCTTGATGCATACTCGTTATACGACAACCCAAGCATCCGCTTCGCAAAAACGATTTCTCCGGCATCATTGCCTTCAACCGCATGACCCGCAAATTGCAACAAGTAGCCGGTGAGGAAGCTGCCCACATGAGCCCACCAAGGGAATCCCAGCAGCAGCAAAACAGGAGCAACCAGAAAACTCAACGGCACCCCAACCACATGCAGAGCACGGTTGACCGGGTGACGATGGCGAGGCAGATAGTTGGCGAGGAAACGTCGCAGCACGATGAAACTTTCTTCATTTCACTCATGTTTCGTGAAGGCTCAGTAAGTGGCAAAGTGTAACGGCAATGACGCTTCAACCGAACTTGCGGAAGGCTCGGACTGTAGTGAATGCCGGCTCAGACACTGTTCAAAGCCTGAACGTTTGTTCGCCGAATGGGTGACCTGAAACAAATGCCTCAAGTCAGCCATACTTCGTGGCTAGGTTTCTTAGCCTTTCAATTGCCAAGGAGGCTGTTTGAGGCTGTCGCCACCCGTTGATTGACGTTTGACATGGTCAGATTGTCGGGCAAGGCGGGTTGAAGCAATCGACGGCCTTTTCGTCTACGGATTCTGCTGCACCGCGTTCGACAGCGAAGCAAGCAGGCGTGTTCAGTAAAATCCGCATCGCCGTTAGACTCAATCTTGGTGATTTTCGACTGACGCTTGCATCCGAAGAGCCGTTTTCTAGGCTCCATGTCACGATTTTTCCAGCGGATGCCGTTGCGCGCCGTTGTTGGGTCTGGACCGTTGGTCTGGCCTTGTCTTTTCCGCTCATCACCAGCATTTCATTTATAGATCACCATGGAAGCCAAACTCGTTCTTTTGCCCGGCGACGGTATCGGTCCGGAAATCATCTCAGAAGCAAAACGCCTTTTGGAAGCGGTTGCTCCAAAGTTCGGTCTGACGTTTCAGATGCAGGAACACCTGATCGGCGGAATCGCGATTGATCGCTGCGGCGACCCATTGCCACAGGAATCCATCGACGCCTGCAAAGCGTCAGACGCGGTTTTGCTCGGAGCCGTAGGTGGCCCGAAGTGGGATGATCCCACCGCGAAGACTCGCCCCGAAGTCGGCCTGCTGAAAATCCGTAAAGAATTGCGACTGTTCGCCAATCTTCGCCCCATTCAAACATGGGATGAACTTGTCGGAGCCAGTCCGCTGAAACACGAAATTGTTTCAGGAACAGACATCTTGTTCTTCCGAGAACTCACGGGAGGAATCTACTTCGGGCAATCAGGTCGCCGCCAAACCGATCTGGGCGAAGCGGGCTACGACGAAATGATTTACTCAACCACTGAAGTAGAGCGAATTGTTCGGTTGGCAGCCACAGCGGCGAAGCAACGCAAAAACAAACTGACTTCTGTCGACAAGGCCAACGTCTTGGAATCATCACGACTTTGGAGACAAACGGCCGAACGAGTGATGCGGGAAGAATTCCCGTCAGTCGACTACGAAGTTGTACTGATTGATGCGATGGCCATGCATTTGATTTCTCGTCCGAAAGATTTCGACGTCGTTGTCACGGGCAATATGTTCGGAGACATCTTGACCGACGCCGCGTCCATGTTGCCCGGTTCTTTGGGTATGCTGCCTTCGGCATCAATCGGCAGCAGCGGTCCTGGACTATACGAACCCATTCATGGATCTGCTCCGGACATTGCGGGCAAAGGAATCGCCAATCCTTTGGCCACATTCTTGGCGACCGCCATGATGCTCCGACACTCGCTTAATCAAGAAGCGGCGGCTGCCGCGATTGAAGCTGCAGTTGCAAAGACTTTGGCTGATGGTCATCGCACCAAGGACATTGGCGGAGGCGACGCTTCTGTTTCGACCACCGAAATGTGTGACCTTGTCGTTGGCAACCTTGCTTAGTTCGCATAACGAATCAAAGCCTGCGGCAGTCCAAGCGCCGCAGGCTTTCACCGTGTGACAAAGATCAGCCGACGCGCCTCAGGCTGACAGCCTCAGCCAAGGATCAAGTTGTGATGAAAACGGATCAGCCATCCCAGTCATCAACTCGCAAGGCGTTTAAAGACTATTTCGACAAAGCGGCTGTTGTCGCCTTGGCACAGCAGTTCAAAGCGGTGTGGGCCGAATTTCCCAGGCAAGCCTTTCAGAAGTCGGCTTTGCGGCAGTTGGAATCTTTGGAATTCAGCCAGCGAGTTTCTCGACTTTCCGACTGCCTGAAAGCAAGCCTGCCCGATGACGTCCCCGAAGCGTTATCCATTTTGCGGGCCAGTTTGCCAGCCCCGCTTGCGAATTGCGATTCTGTCACCGACGGCTGGTTGCAGTGGCCGCTGGGTCAGTTTATCGCAGACTACGGCATCGATCACTTTGACGAATCGATGTTGGCCATGATCGAGTTAACTCAGGTGTTTTCAGCGGAATTCGCCGTGAGGCCCTTTGTGATTCAGTTCCCTGAACGAACGATCGAACGTCTTACAGAATTGTGTCAGCATAAGAATGCTCATGTGCGTCGCTGGTGCAGTGAAGGAGTTCGCCCACGACTGCCGTGGGGATCTGTCATTCGATCTCTGGTCAACGACCCAGCTCCCATGCTTCCGATCTTGGATGCTTTGCATGACGACGACGAGCTTTACGTGCGGCGTTCCGTGGCCAACAACTTGAATGACGTTTCCAAGGACCATCCGCAGGTCGTGGTTGATCGCTGTGTGCAATATCACCGTTCCCAATCAGCTCACGCAACCTGGGTGACTCGTCACGCTTTAAGAACGTTGATCAAGAATGGCGACCGGAATGCTCTGGCAGTTTTGGGATACCATCCGCCCAAAGATATCTCGGCACAACTTTCTGTTGCGCCAGCACAGATCATGATTGGTGAAAGCGTGGAATTGACTGCTGTGCTGCAAAGCAACAGCAAGACAAGTCAGCTGCTGGCCGTCGACTTTGAACTCACCTTCGTTCGGCAAAACCAAAAATCTTCGGCCAAGGTCTTCAAGTGGAAGACCTTCAAATTGAGCTCCGGAGATGAAGTGGTCATCAAGAAGCGACACCCAGTGAAGACGACCACTGTGCGCAGGCTTTTTCCGGGACGACATGAAATCAGGTTAATGGTGAATGGAACGGCACTGGCCGAAGCAGGTTTTCAGTTGCAAAGCAACATAAGCAGCAGCGGCAACGAAACGTCTTAAAAAACACGCCCTCATACTGTGACAGTTTCCCCCCCAGATCATGGCGGTGGGACACACAGGACATTGCATTCCGGTAGCGCCGGTAAATCTGGTTTCTGCAAACAGTGCAATTCCGTCGGTTGAACTGATTTTGCATAACACGCGTTGTTGGGCTTTTCCCAAAACGGGGGGTCTGAAGTGAATTTCCTGAGCTAACTTTCAACGACAGCGGGGATCACCCCCGTAGGAATTTCCCAAGTCGTGGCAGGTTCTAGCGACAGATCTCATTCAAATGCGTGGCCGCTCTCACAAAACTTCTGCTCGAACGCGGCTTCGCATTCGTAAGGCAAAGGACACTTCGGCTGATGGTCGAGGTCTGAGCCGCAGGACTTTGTTTGCAGCTTCTACGGCTCCGGTTGTCCTTGCTTCTGGCATTCTGGCGACGGCTCAGGTCTTAATCCTGACCAGCCTGCCGTGGACTCAAACAGCTTTATTCGGAGACACCAATCCGGCGATCTGGTTGGCCTTGGGGCTGTTGATTCCGATTGCCGTGATCAGTGTGGCATTGTTTCGGACGTACGCCCATCAAGTTGATGCGTCAGCTCAGCCCGCAGGGACAAAAATTGGTCCCTACTTGTTGCTGGAAGAAATTGGTCGAGGCGGAATGGGAACCGTTTTTCGAGCTGAACACGCACTGATGAAACGACAATGCGCCATTAAGCTGATCAGTCCGGAACGGGCAGCCCAAACCGATATGCAAAAGCGTTTCCGTCAAGAAGCTCGAGCCACAGCTCAACTGACTCACTGGAACACCATCGAAGTCTATGACTATGGCACGTCGGAAGACGGACGCTTCTACTACGTGATGGAACTTCTTGAAGGTGTCAACCTGCATCAATACGTCGATCGCTTCGGCCCGATGCAGCCTCAACGAGTCATCTATTTGTTGAAGCAACTTTGCAACGCTTTATACGAAGCCGAAAGTCACGACCTTGTTCATCGAGACATCAAGCCGAGCAACATCTTTTTGACTCAACGTGGAGAAAGCTGCGACGTTATCAAACTGTTGGATTTTGGGCTTGTGCAAACCAGCACCAAGGCTGCTGTGCGGCATGGAAAGTCAGACAAAAAACTGCACGGTTCTCCTGCGTTTATGTGCCCAGAACAGGCTCGAGGTCTGAACCCAGATCATCGAGGCGATCTGTATTCGCTGGGAGCGGTTGCCTACTTTTTGCTATCGGGGCATCCGCCTTTTCGAGATGAAAACCCAATCATGCAGGTTGTCGCTCATGCCACAGACTGCGTACCTGACTTCCACACAATTGGTGTTTCTGTCGCAAAAGAGCTTGCTGCCATTGTGCTGAAGTGTCTGCAAAAAGATCCCAACGATCGCTATCAATCGGCTCGAAGCTTACTCATTGCGCTCGAACGCTGTTCGGTGCCCGGTAAGTGGAACTGGCAGAAGGCCGAAAAGTGGTGGAGACAGTATCAACCCGTTGGCTATGATCGCACGGGCACCGAAACAATGGACTTGGATCAGACCACCTGTGTTGATTCCAACGCAGGTGATTCCAATGCGGGTGATTCCAATGCTGTGGGATCGGTTGCAATCGCAGGAGGTCAAGTTTGCCCCTCGGATACTCCGACTGAAATCGGAATGCTGCCCGAAGATCTGGCTTAACGTGCGGTGACCATTGCCTGCTGCATCGCAGCGATGGAACCGTGAAACAACGCTAAATTGCCATCTCTGATGTGGGCCATGCTTGCAGAGATCCTGGTTCGGCCGGGAAGCATTCGATCAAAGATTTCAGAATCAGTCGGTCGTCATCGTGAATCGGAAACGACAATCCCGCCTCGTCTGGGAAGCTGTGCTTCAAGCCAGCCAGAATCAATGACCATGCTCGACCATCGTCTGAATTCAGCTGCTGACTTTGAAAGCGATCTCGGTGAAATTCACGACATCGATCGGAATCAACGGCGTACTCCCACAGGTCATAGTCAGCCATCAAAGAGCAGGTCATCAAATCCGCCCAACGATCAGACGAACATTGCAGGCGGTTTAGATGCAGCACCTGAGCGGGCGACACGGAATCGTGGTGACGCACTAAAGTCAAAGCTTTCTGACGAATTGTGTCGAAACTGCGACTGACATTCAGAGCCAAAGACGACACCGCACTTTCACCTCGGTGACGATCAACAGCGAGCAACGTCAAAGTCCATATTCGGTTCAACAGACCATTCACCAAGATCTGTTCGGTAATCGACATCGCGACTGGAAACCGAGGATGCAGGCCAAGTTGATGCAAAGGATCACGAATGGCAACGTCCGACGACACGTCATTCAAGTCTCTCAACCATCTGTTAAAGCGATTGCGGGAGTGGATGTAGTAGTCTCCCATTCGCACGGTCGGTAGAGCCTGAGGGCTTTCGATGACCAATTTTGAATGAGCGGCGATAAGGGCCGTGGCTTCTACCAAGTACGCAAGCTTCACGATGTTACTTTCGGTCCGAGAGAGAACGGTTCTGTGTTCAAGCTGGAACAAAGCAAAGCGAATGCCAAAACGCCGCATTATGTTTGAAGATACTCGCCAAGGTCCTGCGAAGGCCAAAAACCCAGTCAATTCGACAGTAGCGTTTTGTGGTCGTGCGACATTCGCTGCAGCCGACAGCACGTTGCAAGCACATTCAACGTTGCGGAAAAGCATCATCGACCGAGCGAATGATGACGGGTATCCCCTGCGTTCCTTCCCGACAGTGAAACTCAAAAAACCGGGACGAATCACTGGGTTTCTACTTGCCAAACGCAGAAAGCACACTGAAATCTGCGAACGTTGAATAGATTGAAATGACGGCAACGATCAATATCAGTCCCACGGGTTTCGCCAATTTCCAAGCCGTCATGTCGACTGCCTTCACGTCTTCCTGTTCGAACTCGGTTTCCAAAGGCGCTACTTCTCCGATCACTAACATCAGGATCACCAACCAGGCAAACACCAAACCCAAAAAGTGAAACTCATGCAGTGACTCTACGATCGCGTTAAACGGATACACGAAATATCCCAGCGCGATCCCAATGAACCCGGCGAGCAGACCAATCTTGGCGGCGATCGCGGGAACTCGTTTGGTCATCATGCCAATCAGCACCACGGCGAAAATGGGAATAAAATACATGCCGTTCATCTTTTGAAGATAGCCAAAGATGCTGGTGGTATTGGCAAGTAACGGAGCAATGATCATGGCGGAAACGGCAACCACCCAACCGAACACCTTGCCGCTGCGAACGGCTTTCTCTTCGGTGGCCTCACGGTTGATGACGTTGGAATACAGTCCGAGGCTGAACAACGTACACGTGCTGTTCAATGCAGAATTGAAGCTCGATAAAATCGCTCCAATCATCACGGCAGCGAAGAACCCGGTGAGCGGAGCGGGCAAGACTTTGCGGACCAAACGACCGTACGCTTTGTCGGCGTTTCTTGGAGCCAACAGTTGCTGATAGTTTTCGACCGTTGAATATCGGTTGGATCCATCGGCATCCACCGTGATGACCGTGCCTGGCCGCAGGACTCGGTCGATGAAGTAGCTTTGAGTCTTGTTGGTGTCCGTCACATCGACGGTTGTGGCTTCGAAGGTTTCAGACAAAGCGGCAAAATTCAAAGACAGTTCATCGCCTTCAGCAGCATCTTCGATGCTCAGCACTTCACGAGCCGCCTTGCCGTGCAGAATAACTTCTTCGCCCTCCACGTGAGCGACGAGTGCAACTTGATCGTTGGCCACGTCTTTAATGGGAACAGATTTGCCATCGATTAAGTAGGTCCCAAAAAATGCGAACGCCAGAATGCCGGGGATGACCAAATACAGGGGCCCCAGCAGCTTTAATGCTCCGGTCAACAAGACTCCTTTTTGCCCCTCCGCCAAACTACTGGCTCCGAACGTGCGCTGGATAATTTGCTGATTGGTGGTCCAGTAGAACAGGTTCAGCAAAAAGATGCCCGAAAAGATGGCTCCAAAGGGAACCGAAGATGTCGATGGACCGACGCTGTTAAAGCGGTCGGGATATTGTTCCATCAACATGCTGGCTCCTTCGACAACTCCTTTGCCATCGGATAGCTGAGACAGAGCGAAGCCGGAAATCAAGAAGCCCCCGATAAACAGGCCGATGCCGTTCAAAGTGTCAGACACGGCGACCGTTCGCAGTCCTCCGAATAGCGCATAGACGGCTCCAATCAGTCCCACCATCCAAACGATCAGCCACAGGGCCATGGTTTCTGGATTCAGTCCCAGGGATTCGGGGACGGAACCCAGCATGGTGGGCACGTCGAGAATATCCAGCATTCCTCGAGCACCCGAATACAGAATGATGGGCAACAGAATTCCGACATAGGCCAGCAAGAAAATGGAATTGGTGATCAGCTGAGTTTGTTTGTCAAAGCGGATATTTAAGTATTCTGGAACCGTGGTGACTCCGCTGCGCAAAAACTTGGGCAAAAAGAACCAAGCCATAAACACCAAGGCGACCACGCAGACAACTTCCCACACCATGACGCACAGTCCGTCGGTAAAGGCGGCTCCGTTTAGTCCCACCAACTGTTCAGTCGACAAGTTCGTCAGCAGCAGCGAGCCGGCGATCAAGGGAAACGACAGAGAACGCCCACCCAGAAAGTAGCCCTTGCTGCTGTTATGGTCATCTTTGCGGGTCAATGCCCAAGTTAGCCCTGCCACCAAAGCGGTGAAGAATAGAAACGACAACAGGGGGATCAGCATGAGAGTGACCTTCAGAATGACAGCGCGAATCAAGTTGGTGTGGCAAAGCCTGACGGTCGGTGAACAGTTCGGTTTAGATTTCCTGCCAATTCCGGCATCATCAAGCGACTTGCAAGCCAGAAAGCGTCTATGTTTGCACACACTACATCTTGTAGCGGACAGACGATGATGCCGCGAACAGGTTCGTTCAAAAGTCTGAAGAACAGACTCGCAACTTTCCCAACTGTTTCCGCAAATTTCGACTCGTCTTGAAAGACATTTTCTTCCACGTCAGGCACCATAGCGAATGCGAAGATTGAGTTTACTTAGGATTCGAAACAAAGTGGAGAGGGCAATGAAAAACGTGTTTTCCTTGGTCGGCATTGAACAAGTGATCAGCTTGGCCGAACGATCAGTTTTAGAATTCTGTGAAGTTTGTCTTCAGTGGCCTCGGATAGAAAACGATGAAGGTAATACACCACATTTAGTGTTGACAGTCCGGGTCAGCCCACTATATTGCCCCAGCCGCTGATGTTGGCTCCCAGACCCGCATCAGCAAATTCCGCCGGAACACGTTAGTTGCCATCAAGTTGTGGCCGAGTCCGGTGGTTGTTTGACAGACGGGCTGACATTCGTATGTTAGCCCGCCTCGCAAGGATGATTTCTTATCGACAGGAGGTCGGATCGACATGCCAGTCAGCAGCGTCAAGATTGCTTTTCAAAGTGATCTCGTTCGATTCAGAATCAGCGTCTGAATCCCCTGAATTCACAAATGCGGCTACTGCTGCGCCTTGTGGTTTGATGTGTTGACGATCCGGTTCGTTTTGAACCAAGGGATTGGGTGTGTTGAAAGATTTACGCCGGACACGAAGCCCGGCATTCATTAGGAAGCCAGCAGGTAACAGGAGCCGCACAATGATTCGTGCAAAGTCGGAATGGGTCATCCGTAAGCGAGACGGTCGAGTATCCCCCTATGACGATGGATTGATCGGTCGAGCGATCGAAAATTCGTTTCGGGCTCAGCAAAACCTAGCCGACGGTCAGCCGCTGGATAGCCGAACGGAAGCTGAAGTCGCAGCGATCACTGCAGAAATCGCAGCGATTGTCGCTGAAGAAGCTGGGACCGCCGAAGGCACGCACGTTGAAACTGTTCAAGACACTGTGGAAATGCTGCTGATGAAGCGAGGTCACTATAAAGTGGCTCGTCGCTACATTGTTTACCGAGCCGAGCACGAAAAGATTCGAGCACTGCAGCAAGTGGAAGTGCTCGAAAACGACGAAAGCGATTCCCCTCGACAGACTCAAGTCGTCCTTGAAGACGGAGTCAAGGTTCCTTTTGACGCCGAGCGAATTCGCAAGCGTTTCGAAGCCGCCTGCCAGGGTTTGCCGGACTGCGATGTCGATTCGTTGCTGCAAGAAGTAATGAAATCTGTCTTCGACGGCATCAGTGTTGCCGAAATTTATCGAGCCATGATTTTGGCGTCTCGAGCAAAAATCGAGGTCGACCCATCTTACGACACCGTCTCTGGTCGTTTGATGAGAATGGTGATTGCCAACGAAGCTTTGGGCAGTGCTCCGGTAAATCAGCAGGACTTCAATCGCCTGTATCATAATCAGTTCGAGCACTACATCATCGACGGCATCGTCGCCGATCGCTTGACCCCGGATCTGCGAAAGTACGACCTGACTGCTCTTGCGAACGCGCTGCAGCCCGAGAACGACAGTTTGTTCCGTTACCCCGGCTTGCAAGCTGTTTATGACCGCTACCTGCTGCACATCAACAACCGCCGCATCGAAATGCCTCAGTATTTCTGGATGCGAGTCGCCATGGGTTTGGCGATGAACGAAGAAGACCGTGAAGGTCGAGCAATCGAATTTTACAACCTTCTAAGTAGCATGAGATTCACGTCGGCGACTCCGACACTGTTCAACAGCGCGACTCCTCATCCTCAGCTCAGTTCGTGCTATCTATCAACGGTCAGCGATGATCTGGAACACATCTTCAAGAGTGTTTCCGACAACGCCAAGCTGAGCAAATGGGCGGGCGGTTTGGGGAATGACTGGACGAATGTTCGGTCCACAAACGCCTACATCAAGGGCACCAACGGTCGCAGCCAAGGAGTCATCCCATTCCTGAAGGTCGTGAACGACACTGCAGTTGCCGTCAACCAAGGTGGAAAACGCAAGGGAGCCGTGTGTTCATATCTTGAAACATGGCACATGGATCTGGAAGAATTTCTGGACCTGCGAAAAAACACGGGGGATGACCGCCGTCGTACTCACGACATGCACACCGCCAACTGGATTCCAGACCTGTTTATGAAGCGAGTTCGCAACGGCGAAAACTGGACTCTGTTCAGTCCAAGCGAAGTCCCCGACCTGCATGACCTCACCGGCAAGGCGTTCGAAGAACGTTACGAGCACTACGAAAAGCAGGCCGAAGAAGGTCGCATTGATCAGCATCGCAGCTTGCCTGCTGTTGACCTGTGGCGAAAAATGTTGACTCGAGTATTCGAAACGGGCCACCCATGGATCACATGGAAAGACCCATCGAATATTCGCAGCCCTCAGGATCACTGCGGAGTCGTGCATAGCAGTAACCTGTGTACAGAGATTCTGTTGAACACGTCTTCAGCAGAAACCGCCGTGTGCAACTTGGGTTCAATCAATCTGCCACGCCACGTTGTGAACGGAGAATTCGATCTTGAAATGCTGCAAGGCACCATCAAGACGGCGATGAGAATGTTGGATAATGTCATCGACATTAACTACTACCCAACCGACGAAGCTCGCCATTCAAACCAAAAGCATCGACCTGTGGGTCTGGGCTTGATGGGTTTCCAAGACGCTTTGGTTGCCTTGAAACTTAGCTACGCGTCTCAAGAAGCGGTTGAATTTGCAGACCGTAGCATGGAAGCCATTGCGTACTACGCGTTGACAGCTTCAAGTGACTTGGCTGCGGAACGAGGAACTTATTCTTCGTACGAAGGCAGTAAGTGGGACCGAGGTCTGTTGCCTTTGGATACCATGGATCTGCTGGACGAACAACGAGGAATTCGAGTTGATGTGCCTCGTACGTCAACTCTCGACTGGGACATTGTTCGCAAGAAGATCGCCGAAAACGGAATGCGTAATAGCAACTGCATGGCGATTGCTCCGACTGCAACCATTTCAACCATCATCGGTGTTTCACAATCCATCGAGCCGGTTTACAAACACCTGTACGTGAAGAGCAATCTGTCTGGCGAATTCACTCATGTGAATACGTCTCTGGTCAACGAGCTCAAAGAGCGTGGCTTGTGGTCTCAGCAAATGCTGAACGACCTGAAGTACTACGATGGGACATTGACCGACATTGCTGGCCTGCCTCAGGATATCAAAGATCGATACCTGACATCATTCGAAGTAGATCCGAAGTGGATTATCGAATGTGCGGCTCGTCGCCAAAAATGGATCGACATGGGGCAGTCATTAAACCTGTACATGTGCGAACCAAGTGGCCGCAAGCTGCAAGATATGTACATGCTGGCTTGGGAAAAAGGTCTTAAGACCACCTACTATCTACGCACATTGGCTGCGACTCAGGTGGAAAAATCGACCGTTGATGTCAACAGTTACGGAGTTCAGCCTCGCTGGATGAAGAGCAAAAGTGCATCGGATGACATCAGCGTCAATCGAGAAGCAACTGCACAAGCTGGCCAAGCAGGGCAGGTTCGAATCGATGCAGCAGCACCGGTTGCGACTCCAACGGCAGCTCCAGCAACCGACATGACCAATGTGGAAGCGTGCAGTCTGGATGATCCCGATTGCGAAGCTTGCCAATAATTTTGGTTAACCATCAACCGGTTGTTCGGACTTCGAAACGTGGTCCGAACAACCGGGTTTGACTCGCTCAAGTTCACTATGTTGAGCGAATCAAAACAGCGTGGTAAACCAGCGTGCAAAGCAGGACTTCGAGAACCACAGGATCTCGAAAATTGAATTAAAAATCATCGCTGCATGATGACCATCATTGCCTCGATGATCGTGTTTGACATCACCTGAGATCTCAACACGAATCGCGTTGAAAATTGCTCGTCAACAGATCACTGATGTCTAGAACCTATGATTGAAACGAGGACCACGTTTCGTCAAATTTTGTCAGAGAAGTTTGGTTTCCGTGACTTCTCATAGCCTCTCTACCATTAAGCTCGACTCTCCACCTTCAACAACCGTCAAGGATGCCCAACTATGTCTGCTCCCATCATCACTCCAGTTGCCGACGAAGAAGTTCTGGTCGGAACCGATGGACGCTTCAAGGCCACAGAAAAGACTCTGATCAACTGTGCTCAGGTTGACGTGAACCAATTGATGCCCATCAAATACAGTTGGGCTTGGGAACACTACCTGAACGGCTGTGCCAATCACTGGATGCCAACAGAAGTTCCGATGAACCGAGACGTTGAAGTCTGGAAGTCGAACAAGCTGACCGACGATGAACGTCTGGTCATCATGAGAAACTTGGGTTTCTTTTCAACGGCCGAATCTTTGGTTGGCAACAACTTAGTTCTGGCCATCTTCAAGCACGTCACGAATGCAG
>JBDWHY010000064.1:0-2826 GCA_039974975.1 Fuerstiella sp.
GCTGACTCGACGTTTGGTCAGGAAGAACGTCGTTGGCTGCCAAGATGGTATCAACGATTCGAAGACGAGCTCCAGACGAGAAAACTGGCTGCGGCTGATGTCGATCAGGCGTCTGTTGTGCGTTTCCTGAAATCACTGGTCAATCAAGGGATTCCCGCCTGGCAGCGGCTTCAGGCTGCGAAAGCCATTGAAGCTTATCATGCAAAAGTGCTTTCGGATCCTGTGTCCGGGCTAGAGGACATTATTCAGCAGCTTGCTCAACGAGCGAGGCGTGGGAATTCCGTGGGCGAATCGAACAATGTGGCAGACCTGAGTCTTTTGATTGAACAAATCGATCTTGACGAACCACCCGTTCTTCAGAAGGTTCGGCGGGAAGCCCGTGTCAGCGGGCTGATGCGACGAACTGAGTTGGCGTATGTCGGTTGGATCAAGCGATTCTTGACCGAGCATTCGGAGTCCGCGGAATCTCTGAATGATGTATCTGGTGATCGATTGCCTGAAGAGGGTGCCATTCGAAAGTTTCTGACTGAGTTGGCGGTTGAAGGCAATGTCGCTCCCAGTACTCAAAACCAGGCAAAGTCTGCTTTGCTGTTTTTGTATAAGTCGGTGTTCGGTATTCGGCTTGGATTCCTGGATGTGACCCCTGCTGGCAAGACGGAACGCCTTCCCGTTGTTTTGAGTCGCAATGAAATCACTCAGCTTCTGGATCAGTTTTCGGGGCTAAAACGTCTGATGTTTCAGTTGATGTACGGGGCGGGACTGCGACATTTGGAGTGCCGCCGACTTCGAGTGAAAGACATTGCTTTCGACGAAGGTCACTTGATCGTACGCAATGGCAAAGGAGATCAGGATCGAATCACCGTGCTGCCGGATTCCTGTCGAAATGTTCTGCAGGAGCAGATACGGGTTGTTCGAGCCCGCCATGCGGAGGAGCGAGAGTACGGTGGCGGTGAAGTCTGGTTGCCTCATGCATTGGAGAGGAAATACCCGGCGGCGTCATCTGAGATCGCTTGGCAGTGGGTCTTTCCGGCTCGCCAGATGGCGAAAGGTCCGGTGAGTGGCAAGCTTCGCCGACATCATGTGTCGGAATCATTTTTTGCATCGGAATTCAAGAAGCAGTTGAAGCGATCGAAGATTGGTAAGAACGCGGTCCCTCACTCTTTGCGACATAGCTTTGCGACTCATCTGCTGGAAGGCGGAGCCGATATCAGAACCGTTCAGGAACTGCTGGGCCACAAGGACGTCAGGACGACTCAGGTATATTTACACGTCATGAACAAACCGGGGGTTGCTGTGAAAAGCCCAGTTGACGACCTGCTGTGATCGACGAAGTCAGCGGTGTGCTGGCGCACCCCGTTCTTCTCGGTGACAGTTGTCTCACACGAGACACGAGATCATCGAGAGGGGTTGCACGGCAAGTGCAAAGCGTATCCAGCAGTCAGGGTCGGATCAAGTTGTTTCGGCCTTCTGGTTGCGAGCGACAAGCATTTCTTCGTGGATCTCTCGAGGCCCTCTGCAAATGATCTCGCCGAAGGAACAAGCATTCAAATCGCTCCCCGTCTGTCGCAGGCGGGGCGGCCTCTATGTGACCTCAGTTGCAAAGAACTCAATTCTGTGCGTCGCCTGAGGAAGCGTGGTTTTCAGTGAACGCGAGACAGATTTCACGATGAAACTCACGTTATGCATGCATAAGGGAAGACGTCTGGTTTCAGAGCCGTTAGCAGTCGGCCAAGTGTGTCGTGAGAAGGAATCCCGCCCGGCAGCTTGAGTCGTTCTTTGAGCCACTCTTGATTGGCCTGAGCCCAGATTCCGATCGCCTGCGGACCAACTGCTCCGGCGATCACAGCCATGATGCAGATGACGAGAAGATCGCCCAGCAAGTGGACTCGGTTGACCGTACTTCGCGGATCCTCCAACTCACTGAAGCAGGTCAGAATCGCGTCGATTTTAGGGAGCTGATTTTCTTCTGTGTGACTCATCAACTTAGTGTCGCTTGATGCTTACAAAGGCCGGACTTTGTCGGTCAACGATCATGGCAAAAATCAACCCGCAGCGCAGCCTCCCTTCAATCTCCATACCTGTCCAGAGTGCGCGTTAGCCGTGGGGGTAGCTGTGGCATCGAGCGTGTCCGGTTCTCCTCTACCAATTTTTACTTTAGACCGGATGTTCGGGTCTGCTCCATTGGCAAGGAGCAGACCCGAAGATTGCAGGGTCTGTGTTTGGCAGGGTCCACAGCAGCAGCGTGACGCCTTTTAAACCCACCTTGTTAATATCCACGTCACGCCTGAGAGTCTCCTCGATGAGTGCGAGGTCTTCGGCCTCAATCGCTGCACAGGCGTCAATCATCAACGGATCGTGAAAGTATCTTGTCGCAACCCAGCTATGCTTGGTGTGCCATGAGCCAAAAGGCCGTAGCGAACCATCTTCACATCCCGAACAAATGGAAATCAAAAAATACGATCCAAAAGTATGAAATCAACGAGTCGCCCGCAGAGCGAAGTTTAAGGAATGTGTTCATCGTTCTGTTCCTTTAGTATCCGATTGTTAAATCGACACGCAAATATCCCAGTCGCTTGCCTCGTAGACCATTAGTCCGTACTGACAATGGCAAACGGAACGTGGGTGGTACCCGGCGTTTACCTAACCAGCAGTGGTGTTCATACATCAGGGCAATCGCATGTCGGCATCGTTACTTCGGCCTGATTTTTGCGTGAACAAGGTTCCGGACAAGGGGCAATTTGAAATTGCCCTGTTTTTGTTACCCGGACGGAGTCACGGTTGTTATGAAGAACGGATACTTTGAATTTTTGACACACTTTGTCGATC
>JBDWHY010000065.1:0-60232 GCA_039974975.1 Fuerstiella sp.
CGATTGCTTCACCGATCATTCCATTGCCCGCTAAGATCTCAAGGCGGCTTTGAATGGACTCGGTAATCGATTGACCTTTGGTAATAATGAGCTGACCGTTGGTTCCACGAATATCTCGGGCAAGCACCATTCCGGGTGCCATCCCTGGAATGGTGACTCGGCGACTTTTGGTCTGGCAAAGCCCCAGTGAAATGGCGGTTTCTAAAGCGATGACGACGGCAGGGTCGTATTCAGCATGGTTCGATTTCAACAGGTCGACGGCGTAGTTGGAATCGTCTGTGCGTTTGCACGCGATTTCAAAATCAGATGCCACCTTGAGGACTCGAGCACCAAGAGGAATTTGTGTCCCACTTAAGCGTCGTTCGCTGAGCGCGTTTGAACCGTCGAATCCTTGATCTTGGAGTGCCACAATTTCGGCCACTGATTCAAGTCGTGGAATATTCTGCAGCATGTTGGTGGCAACCAAGGCATGCTGCTGGAATTGTTCTTCTTCGCCTTCAGGAACGGGATGACCTTGCAACACACATTCCAAAGCTGTTTCCGAAACCGTGATGCAGCCAAGCGGAAACAGCAGGCAGGCGATCTTCAAATCCCAAAGGCTTTCAAATTCCAAATGTTTGGCGATTGATAAAGCGATCCGCTGAACTTGGCTGGTACGGCCAAAGGCCAACGGATTGACGAGGGAAAGCACTTCGCTCAAAACTTTGATGCTGCCGTGCAATGTTCCTTCCAGCAGTTCTTTTTCTGAATTGACCAGTTGATACTGTTTTAAGCCGGCGTGGATCGCGTTTGATAGCACTTCTTCGGAACACGGCTTTGACAGAAAACGAAAGATGTTGCCTTCGTTCACGGCTTCGATCGTCGACGCGAGGTCGGCGAATCCGGTTAACATAATTCGGACTGTATCGGGGGCTCGCTGACGCACTTTTGACAGCAGTTCAATGCCCGTCATTTCTGGCATTCGCATATCAGAAACGACAACTGCAAATGAACTTGGCGATGTGATCATCGCTAAAGCTTCATCTGGACCGGCTGCCGTTTCAATGTCGAAATCATCTTCGAACTGACGCACCACACCGCTTAAAACTTTGGGATCGTCGTCCACAAATAGTATTCTTTTCGTCATGAGATTCGCTCTCCCCTCTTCGCCTGTTTTTAAAGCTGTTCACGCCAAGATTGGATTCGATCGACCAAGCCCAGTTGATGAATCAGAGTCATAAATTCACTTTGTTGATCGCCATCGTGCTCGCCTTCTCGAACCAGATAGTTTGCGAAGTAAACGATGGCCGCTGGAGTCAATTCTTGGGCTGAGCACAAATCGGGTGAGTGATGGAATGCGATGGCTTCGATAATGTTTTGAGGCAGGCCCCAGAGTGACAGCAGGTAGCTTCCAATACCGTCGTGCCCCAATCCAAAGACTCGCTGTTCGGCCGTGATGAGTGGGATATCGTCAGCCTTTGCCAATGCATTCGCAGACGAAAAAACGTCTGCAGCGTTTGCGGCTAAGATCAGTTTTCCAACATCGTGAAGCAGGCCTGCTGTGAAGGATTCGCTGACGATGTCGTTGGACTGATTTTCCAGAGTCGCAATTTGGCGACTGAGACTACCCACCGCGAGACTGTGTTGAGTTAACGCCGAAATGTTAAACCCTTTGCACGTTGTTCCTTCGAAGGATTGGAAGACGGAGAGTGACAGCACCAATGCCTTAAACGCGTCTAGGCCGATCAGCGATGCAGCCTGAGCGGGAGACGTGACCGTGCTACGTGGGCTGAAGATTGCCGAGTTGGCCAGTTGTAGAATTTTGGCAGTCATCGCAACATCTTGAGCAACCAGGCCTCCGATGTATTCGATGGAGCTAGCGTCAGATTCGGTGGCGGTGACCACCTGTCGGTAGATTTCGGGAAGACTGGGCAGACTGCTGATTCGGCCCAAAATCTGATGTGATTTGGTAGATTCTAGAACCTCTCGCAGTGAACAAGATCGAGCAATTGTGTCTCGAAGCCGTCCCGCTTCGCATGGCTTGGCCAAATATTGGTGCATGGGCTTAACGGCTCGATACACGACTTCTTTTTCAGCTTGGCCTGAAAGAACAATGCGGACCGCTTCAGGGTAAAGCCGGCTGATTTCTTCAAGCAATTCGGCTCCGTCCATGCCTGGCATTTTCATGTCTGACACAACGACTTCGGCGAGGTCTGCGGCGAGGATTTCGAGAGCTTCTTGGCCGCTGTTGGCTGTCACGATGTCCCAGTTAACATCAGTGCAGTTAAGCATTCGAGTAATGCCTCGCAGTATCTGCGGTTCGTCGTCGACAAATAGGACTCGCATCACTTGAGTCTCCTTTCGTGCTTTCTAAGAGCAAATACTTCGTGAAACCTGACTCGTGTGGGTGAGTCGTGTGACGTGCAGATCGAGCTTCGGATGTTTGGCAACTTGAATTTGCCAATGGTCGAGAGCAATTTGCTTGAGCGACAACATTGTGTGTCGATCTGGCAGTAGGCAATGTCTTCGATGGGCAATTCCGAGACGGCCGACTGACCATTTAAGAGACGGCCCGCACGAGGTCGCCGTGATTTTGGTCGGTGGTTTCAGCAGACGAGTTACATTCCATCGGGAACTGCATAAAGAACGTCGTGCCTTGACCGATGGTTGATTCGCACCAGAGTCGGCCACCGTGTTGATTGACGACGACGGAATGAGCGATCGACAGTCCTTGCCCCGTTCCCTTGCCCACGTCTTTGGTGGTAAAGAATGGGTCGAAAATTTTGGATCGATTCTTTTCTGAAATGCCTGTTCCAGAATCTTGAATGGACACCTGCAAATCGCCTTCCACAACTTCGGTGCGAACAATAATCGTTCCTTTCCCCTTGGCTCCGGCATCCGTAACATCACTGACGGCATGAGCAGCATTGACCAAGATGTTCAG
Source organism: Fuerstiella sp. (assembly GCA_039974975.1). Lineage (GTDB taxonomy): Bacteria > Planctomycetota > Planctomycetia > Planctomycetales > Planctomycetaceae > Fuerstiella. The sequence goes on from JBDWHY010000065.1 coordinate 2,924, forward strand.
GAACACCTGATTCAATTCCACGGGCAAGGCATGGACAGTTGGGTTTGATTCGTCGAATTCTTTGACGATTTCGGCGACGTATTTCCATTCGTTGGTCGAAACGGTGATCGTCGAATCTAAGGCTCGGTTCACATCGACAGGAATTTTTTCTTCTTGTCCGGGATGAGCAAACTCACGCATTGCCGTCACAATTTTGGACACATGTTGAACTCCGTCTCGTGAATCTTCGATGGCTTCTAACAAGCCGCTGACGAATCGATCGGCCTTGAAGTTGACCATGGTAGAATTCAGGTTGGTCAACGCAGATTCTTGGCCATTGCTTTCAGCTTCTAAAAACTGTTGCAACGATTTGATGATGGGCTCCAGCTGCCCCACCTTTTTTTGCAGAAAGCCAAGGTTGTCGCCAAGGTATTGCATTGGAGTATTGATTTCGTGAGCGACTCCGGCGGCCAGCTGTCCGACGGATTCTAACTTCTGAGCTTGATGCAGTTGCAGCTCCAATGCTCTGTGTTCGGTGAGGTCTAAGCCAATCAACAATGTGCCTCGGTACTTTCCATCATCCACGATGGGATAGCTGGACATTCCTAGGACTCGATATTCATCCAAGTGATTGCAGAATGCCACTTCGGCGCGGCTGGATTGTTGCTGCAACAACTTGGGGATGGCCGCGGGATCGTCCCATTGGATGGGCAGGTCAACCAAGTTTTTTCCGACAGTTTCATTGGGTGGCAGGCCAAATAATAATTCAGAAGGCTGAGTCCATCTGTTGATCCGCCCGTTTTCATCAACACTGACCAGCATCGAATCGATGGCGGAAATCAGCAAATCAGATTCTCGTTCTGCTTGCCGCCAATGCTTCGTTCGCTCTTCGACCATCGCTTCTAATTCGACGGCTCTTAACGCCGCCTGTTCTGTGACGTGCCGCTTTTCAATCAGCGCGGTGGCCAACTGAAGCACTTCAGAATTATCGAACGGCTTTTTCAGAATAAGTAGCCGGTCTGTTGCTCCAAGGTCTTGGCGAATTTGAGTCCACGAATGATCAGAATAGGCCGAGCAAATCACGACTTGCAGATTGGGGTCAACTTTCCACAGTTCTGAAATGGTCTTAAGCCCATCCCAACCCGGTGGCATTCTCATGTCAACGAAGGCCACGGCAAAGGGAGTTCCAGCGCTAACGGCAGCTTGACACAAAGCGACTCCTTCCTGACCCTGGCTGGCACATTCAAGACTGGCGTCAATGCCGTCCGTCTTTGTTGTGGATTCGCCAAAGAAGGCAGCTGCTGCATCCAGCAATTCTTCAGACTCGCTCTCTGCTAGCAGAATCTTTCGGAAGTCTTCGTGGATGGCAGGGTTGTCGTCGATGATCAGAATGCGACGGTTTCTGTCTGTTTTCGAGTCGCTCATCTGTAAACTTTCCTGCTATGAACAGCTGAAATATGGCAACGGGTTGATGCAAAAAAAGGTGGGACAACATTCGACGTGACGTGAAGCGGGATTTGAGATCCACGGCCGAAGTTTGGCGACTTCGAATGTGTGTGGCTTAGGAGACGCAGCACCTCGGTTCTGAGGTCGGTGCCAATGAAAGCCTATTACCTTTTGGCGGTGACGGCCTACTCTTCTGCAGCTGAATGAAGAGAATCAGCAGCAACGGGTTATCGCCGATTTGATCAGTATTATTTCGCGACGGCTTCGAACGGCAGACGAGTTTTTCCGACATTCTTCGCAAGATGGCCGATTTCCACTCGATGACCGTTTTCGCTTCAGCCCAGCAAAAAACCACGGGGGGAAGTTCCGAAACCACGCGTGGCTCTGTGTATCGGGGCCGAAATAGGCTCGATCAGACGCTTAGAAAAGTGGCTGATCGGTGACGAGCCTGAGGGTGTGTTCGGTCGCGGTGATCTTGAAATTTGGCGAATGAATGCTGCGGCGAGTGAATCCAGTCGCCAACCAACGCGGTGGATCCATGTGAGAGATCGCAGCTGGTCGCATCAAGCAGAAGCCGACGGAAAGGACGGATCGTTCTGTCTGGGCACGCCGACTTGGTTTCTTCAGCCGGCCGATGCGCCGATCTCGTGCGGGCGCCGATTTGGTGTGAGTTTGGTCTCGTGTGTACTGGCCGTTGACGCAAGGATGTCGTTGATCGGTGCGTCAATCGGCAACTAAGCCAAAATGTCTTTTACAACCCGAGCCGGTTCGACTCCGGTCAGTTTAAAGTCCAGTCCCTGATAGCGATGCGTAAACCGCTCATGGTCAATGCCCAGCAGATGCAAAGCGGTCGCGTGCAGGTCTCGGATATGCACTGGGTTTTCCACCACGTTATAACTGAAATCGTCAGTCGCTCCGTAGTAACCGCCTGGCTTGATTCCAGCACCCGCCATCCAAACGGTGAAACATCGCGGATGATGATCTCGACCGGCCTCTGGAGAATTCCATTTGCCTTGCCCCGCCACGCCTCGACCAAATTCGCCTCCCCAAATCACCAACGTGTCTTTCAATAGCCCGCGTTGTTTCAGGTCTTTCACCAAGGCGGCGCTCGGCTGATCGGTGTCGACGCAACGAGAAACACACCATGAACTCAGCCGAGAATGATGGTCCCAATCGGGGTGAAATAGCTGAATGAATCGCACGTTGCGTTCTGCCAATCGTCGAGCCAAAATGCAGTTGGCGGCATAGCTGCCTGGTCGTCGAGAATCCGGTCCGTAGAGCTCGAAGGTTGAAGCAGGCTCGTCTCGCAAGTCCGTCAGGTCGGGAATACTGGACTGCATTCTGTACGCCATTTCGTACTGTTGGATGCGAGTTTCAATTTCTGGATCCATGGTCGAGGCGTGATGACTGCGATTCATGGTCGCCAGCCCGTCCAACATGTCTCGACGTAGTTCTTTCGGAAACCCATCGGGATCATTCAGGTACAGCACAGGATCTTTTGCACTGCGCAACTTGACTCCTTGATGCCGTGAGGGCAAAAAACCGCTGCCCCAATAGTGGTCGTACAACGGCTGATCGCTAGGCCGCTTCATCTTGGAAATCAGCACGACGTAGTCGGGAAGGTTTTGATTGAGTGTGCCCAAACCGTAGCTTGACCAGCAGCCAAAGCTTGGTCGTCCGGGAAGTTGATGGCCTGTTAAAAACTTGGTCATGGCAGGAGCATGATTGATTTGATCGGTCACCATCGACTTCACAAAACAGATGTCATCTGCGATGGATCCGATATGAGGCAACCATTCTCCGATCAGTGCTCCACATTCACCGTGCCGCTTGAACTTGGTGATGGGGGGAAGGATTAGCTGAGGTTTGCCTTTGGTCATCCCTGTCAGGCGTTGCCCTTGGCGAACACTGTCGGGAAGTTCGGTTCCGGCGAGCTTGGCCAGATTGGGTTTATGATCGAACAGTTCAATTTGAGACGGGCCGCCTGATTGAGTCATGAAAATGACTCGCTTTGCTTTCGGGGCAAAATGAGGCAGAGCGTTTTGTAATTCCGACGCAGCCGCTTCGTCTCCAAGCATGGCGGACGCCGCGAGTGCTCCGAAGTTGAGACCAATTTGGCCAAGAAAACTGCGGCGGCCGAGATCATCGTTAGGTTGAATTTGATTGTCACTGTTATTCACGAGTCATCGCCTCATCAAGGTTCAAAATCAGGCTGGCGACGGTCATCCACGCAGCCGTTTTTGCGGCCTTTGCTTCGTCGGGTGCCACCTGTTGTCCGACGGTGCAAAACCGGACCGCTTCATCGGAATGTTGGCCGTAGTAATCGGCCGCTTTTGTCCAAACGGTGTTAAGAGTCTTGGTTTCGGAGGCTGAAATCTGTCGAGACAGAATTCGAGCCGCCAATGTCTGAACGGCAGTCTGCCACTGCAACGTTTGGCTTTGCGTTGACTGGACATCAGTGGAAGCCACCACTGCATCAGCGAGTGCTCGTGATGATTCCAACATGGTAATGTCGTTCAGTAACGTGAGAGCTTGCAATGGAGTATTGGTGCGGCGAACACCCACTTCGCAGACTCGGCGTTGAGCACTATCAAACAAAAACGTGGGAGCACTACTGCGTCTCCAAAACGCGTACACTGTGCGGCGATACTGTTCTGGTCCCAGGCTTGGTTCGTAGTGAAATCGGCCCATCGTGATTTCTGACCAGACTCCTGGTGGCTGATACGGCCGTACCGGAGGACCTCCGGTTGCACCATTCAGGAGCCCCGATACATGCAACGCATTGTCGTGAATCATCCACGCAGGCAGCCGGAATCTGGGTGCTCGAGCCAGCAGTCGATTGGCTGGATCTTGTTCGATCAATTCGGCAGAAGCGATACTGCTTTGACGGTACGTTTTGCTTTTGGCAATCAACCGGATCACGTGTTGCAAATTCCAGTCGTTTTCGATCAGTTCAACAGCGAGCCAGTCTAAAAGTTTCGGATGGCTGGGCAATTCGCCCTGCAGTCCAAAATCTTCTGTCGTGCGAACCAAGCCCTGTCCAAACATCAGTTGCCAAACATGGTTCACGATGACTCGAGCTGTCAATGGGTTGTCTTTGTGGACAATCCAGCGGGCAAGGTCTAGTCGAGATGTCGTGTCTTCGGCTGGCCAATTCAGAACGGCCGGCAAGACTTGAGGCTGAACGACGTCCCCCTTCGCATCCCAGACTCCGCGTTCAAGGATATGAGTTTTTCGAGGCTTCTGGCGTTCGGCTAACACCATCACCTTGCGAGCTTCAGCCTGTTTTTTGAGTTGGTTGAATTGAAGTTCTGCAATCTTCTTTCGCTTTGCCGTCGCCTGGTAGACGGCGTCTGCGAGAAGGAACTGAGCCAGCAGGCGCGCGCGAAGTTTGCCATCGACTTTTTGCCTGGCTTTGATCACGTCAGCAAATTCGGCCAAAGCAGAACCACCATCCGTTCGTCTGACGGTTTCACCCAATTCTTGGGCCAGCGAAATTCGAAAGCGACCGATGTTTGCATTGCCATGAGTGGAACGATGACGCATTACAACGACGAATTCATCGCCCGCTTTCACTTGCCAAGGGTGTTCTAGGGCGTACACAGCAACGTGTTGAGTGATGTCTGTGATTCCTTCGGTCGTCCAGCCATCACGAGCATCATCGTTGAGCGTCTTTGAGATGCCAGAATAGCGACGATCCCAACTGCTTTTGCGGTCGCTACTGGCTTCTGCATCTGCGATTGCTCCTGCAAATTCCAATTGGCTTTCCGATGGGCTGCCTGCTCGACTGGCCATTGCGAGGACACTGGTGAGTGTAAAGTCGCCGGTGCCGCTGCGAGTGAATTTTTGATCGACGTGATCTTCACCGGGAAGCACTTCAATGCGCAGTCCAGTCACTTGATTCATGTCTTCTGGAATGGGCATCACAATGCGATAATCGTCTTGTTGAGGCGTTGAACCATGAGTCTGCACGGTTTGATCATCTTCAACGCGAAACAAAGTTCCTTCGGTGCTGCTGACGGTCGGGCTGGGAGTCCACCAAGTTTTATGTTCGGTCGCTGCGACTTCTTGGCGCTGTTTGAGCCATTTTGAAAAGCGTTGTTGAGCCAGCTTTCGTTCGGCCGCTTCGCTGACTCGGACCTGATCCACAAACTGACTGGTTTGGCTGATGCGATCTTCAACCAACGGAGACTTGTAGTCTAGATAGGGAGTCGCCTTCATGCCCGCACTGCCGGTTTCGTCGATGCTGTTAAAGAACGCGGTCATGGAATAATAGTCGTGGTGCGAAATGGGGTCGAATTTGTGTGAGTGGCATTGGACGCAGCCCAGTGTCAGCCCTAACCAAACGGCTCCAGTGGTGTTTACTCGATCGATCACGTAGTCGATTCTTGATTCTTCAGGATCACGCCCTCCTTCGCCGTTCGTCATGTGATTTCGGTGGAAGCATGTGGCCAGTTTTTGCTCGGCAGTCGCATCGGGCAACAGATCTCCGGCAAACTGTTCGATTGTGAAATCTCGGAAGGATCTGTTTTGCTGAAACTGTTCGATCACCCAGTCTCGCCAGGGCCAGTTTTGTCGAGTGACATCTTGTTGAAAACCATCGGAATCGGAATACCGAGCTGCATCCAGCCACCACATCGCCATGCGTTCCGCGTGACGAGGCGATTTGAGAAGACGATTGACGGCCGCCTGCCATGCTTCAGGAGAACCGGTACCGAATTCTTCGATTTCGGCCACAGTGGGAGCCAATCCCGTCAGATCAAACGTCAATCGCCTGAGAACTTTATGAGCGGTCGCAGGCGGGCTCAATTTAAGTCCCTCTTTACTCAGCCGAGCTGTCACGAACGCGTCGATGGGCTGTTCGGATGTGGCGGGGACGGTGGGGCGAGTTAAAGCTTCGAACGACCAGTGCTTGCCCCATTTGGCTCCAGAGGTAATCCATTGGCGAATGGCATCCTGTTCAGTCTCTGTCAGCGGCTTGCGATGAGAACTCACAGGCGGCATCACTAGATCTTCATCTTTAGAAGTGATCCGATTCCAAATTTCACTTTTCGATAAACTTCCAGCAACGACGGCAGAATAGCCTCCAAGATCCGCCTTGGCGCTGTCTTGCAAATCTAACCGCAAGTCGGCTTCGCGAGTGCTGGGATCCGGTCCGTGGCAGTGAAAGCAGCGATCCGAAAGCACGGGCAAGATGTCTCGAGAAAACGAAACATCGTCAGCCGCTGACGATGTGGCGATTACTGAATGCGGAATCAGCAACATCCCCATCAAAGCCGACCTAAGCGGCCGATTGCGGCGGATCAGAAACGAATGGCAAGTGTTAAAAAAAATCACGCAGGCTTGTCCTAGACAGACTGTTCTCATCATTGAACATTCAAAATGTGGGGTGGAAAACCAAGGTCTCAACCGCCAGCGAACGGCAGAACGTGTGTCTGATCCACATGCCTCGTTTATAACACCGAGTGGCGACTTCCGTCTTGGACGTTCGGTCGAGCGTTCGGTACGATTTGACCATGCCTAAAAAATGCCCCACCGACTTTCAGCGTCAATTTTTCAATCGAAACCCCATGGCGGAATCTGTCATTGCGCTGTTCGATTTCTTGCCTCAGACGTATTTTTATGCCAAAGATAAGCTGAGCCGATTTGTGAAGGTCAATCAGCAGTTTCTGGAAAACCATGGTCTGGTGGATGAAAAAGATGTTTTAGGAAAGACAGATCACGACTTTCATCCCCCGCTGATGGCCGAAGCTTATATCAGTGAAGATCGCCGAGTCATGGCGGGGCGAAAACCATTGCCGGGGCAAGTTTGGCTGGTTTTACATCGCAAGTCTGTACCTCGCTGGTACGTTTCCACCAAGACTCCTTTGTTCAATGCGGCGAATGAAGTCATCGGGATTGCGGGAGCCATGTTTCGGATCGAGAACCAGAAGGAATTGACGGTGTACCTTCAGGAGCTGGTCCCGGTGGCTCAACACATTGAACGCCGGTATGCCGAATCCATTTCGATGTCAGAAATGGCAGCCCTTGCAGGCCTCTCTTCAACTCATTTCAATCGTCGGTTCCGTCAGTTGCTGCGAATGTCTCCGACCGAATATTTGCGATCAATCCGAATCCAAGCGGCTCAAGGTCTGCTCACAACGACGTCTCGATCGTTAGCAGAAGTTGCAATCGACGTGGGCTTTACGGATCAAAGTCATTTAAGCAAACGTTTTCGAGAAGTCACGGGAATGAGCCCTGCGGCGTGGCGGAAGAAATTTGTGAGGTGACATGAAAGAGTGACGGGGCAAACGGCTGATCGGCGAATCCAGAAAGCGGCCGCCTTTCGCGAAATTTCAGATTGAAAGGCGGCATGTCTTTGCTGTGCAGTCAAGACATGGCGACTGACGACTCATGTTTCACCTCGACGGGTTGCGTCTTTCTTTGAAGTGGCTTTGCCTGGGGCGATCGTGGATCTAAAATGGGTCCACACACGTTTGTTGAATTCGATTCGCAATGAAGGAATAGGTTGATGTCGGAATGTCGAGTACTACTTTTGGCCGGAGATTTCGTTGAAGATTACGAAATCATGGTCCCCTTTCAGACTCTGCAAACAGTCGGTGTGAAGGTCGATGCCGTGTGTCCTCATAAATCGGCTGGTGAGACCGTGCGAACGGCGATTCATGACTTCGAAGGTGATCAAACGTATTCAGAAAAGCCGGGCCACAATTTTGCATTGAACGCCACTTTTGATGCAGTGAAGAGCGACGACTATCACGGTTTGCTCATTCCTGGAGGGCGAGCTCCCGAATATTTGCGGCTTGACGCCAACGTGTTGCAGCTTGTTCGCGAATTTGATCAAGCGGGCAAACCAATCGCTGCTGTTTGCCATGGCCTACAAATTTTATCGGCCGCTGGAATTCTCAAGGGCCGCAGCTGCACGGCGTATCCCGCTTGCGAACCCGAAGTGACTGCCGCTGGAGCCACCTTTCAAGACATTGCCATTGACGCTGCTTTTGTAGATGGCAACTTGGTTTCAGCTCCGGCCTGGCCAGCTCATCCAGCCTTCTGCCGCGAATTTTTGAAGCTGTTGAAAGTGCTGTAAGAGGACCGAGGCAAACTGAATGGAATGACGATTGAGGAGAATTATTCTTCGTCTGGCTTTGGTTCTTCCGGTGGTTGAAGCTTGGTTGCTCCGGCTTCAACCCATTCCGTTTGTTGTTGCAGAGTTTTGGCTAGGCCTTCGTCTTCATCTGGATCAAAGCCAACCACTTTGCAGTGAGCAGCGTGAGTGAGCACGGCGAAGTCTTCTGGGTTCACTTGCAAGGCCCACTGTCCATCTTCATTGTTTGCAGGAGCCGTTTGAACGGAAAGTTTAGCGACAAATAGTAAACGCATGTCGCTTTCCAGTTCCAGTTGTTCAACCAAAAGTAGCTGAGGCAGGATGATGGAAACCGGGTGAAGACCGGGTGTTGCTGGAAAATCAACCATCCACGTGATGCCGCGTTCTGTGTTGACTTTGGTCGCCACGGCATCAAAAAGAAACCAACCGGCTGCACACGCTTTGTTGACTTTGTCACGAGCATCTGGCTTCAAATGATTTTCGATGTCGTAGGCCGCTTGGAATACGTCGACAAGTCCCAAAGGTGCCAGTGCATCCGTCGCCATGGTTTCAACTTGAAGATTGCTGAGCAGACGGTATTCGGCATCGTTCTTGCCCAGAATGGCGCCGGCATTCAAAGCTGATTCGAGGTCTGGTAATAGTCCGTTCAAGTCCTCTTGATCTAGTTTTCCAGCGATCATCGCCGTTGATTCTAACCAAACCTTCTGAGCTGTTTCGGTTTGACGCTGTTGGATCATAAACCAGGCCGTCAAGCCAACAGTGGCGATGACTGCCATCATCAGAAGGCGGAAGGGGGAAAATGTACGAGCAATCAGTTGCCTGAAATTGATTTGAGGCAACGTGATTTTGGGAAGCTTCCACTTCGCCTCGGCAGCATCTTCGGTATTGCTGGCATCAGCGGCATCGCTGCTTTGTTTTGATGCCGCTTCGCTTGGGTTGTCGGTGTGTTTGGAGCGGTGCAGGATTTCCTTTGTGACGACTGATAGCCGTTCCTTAAAGGTTCCTCCTAGAATTTCGCTGGGAACAAATTTCGTGCTGGGGTACACGTTCATCGGTAACACGAACACGGTTGCCGAGCATTCTTGGCATTCCGATTCAATCCAAGATGCTCTACGAAAACCTTGAACAGTTGCCCCACAATCGCATTCAATTTCGAATGGAATTTCGACTGCTTGGTCGCTGACACCAGACAGACGGTTGCGGAGTCTTTTGAGTTTTGCAAACGGTTTATTCACGAGGCTGCGACTTGCCTTTCGAAAGACCTCGTTGAAACAATTCCATCCAACCTTTGTATCGAGCGGGAGGAGTAGAACGGCGGACGGTTGTGTCTTGCTGTTCGATGTCTCGACCATCGTCTCCGAGTCGGTCTGCTGAGCTGCCTTTCAGATCAAGGCTCTTGAGAAGTTCTTCAGTTTTTCGACGTCGCAGATGCTCAGAAAAATCGGCAGGAGCCTCTGTCTTTTTCAATGAGTCCAACCGTTTTTGCATCCGGTTGTTGAACTGTTTGAGCTCATCCTGACTCCAGCCAAGTTCATCCAGAAGTTTTTGATCCACTTTGCCGCGTTGCAAGTCTTGCTGCAGTCGTTTTAAGACCAAGTCGGCGGCTTCCGCAGACGCTTTGACATTGGGATCTTCAGATTGAAAGTTCGCATTGGAACCGTCACCGGCTCCCGGTCGCACTGGGTCGCCCTGAGGTGCTCCGGACGCTCCACCGCTTAACCCCTTGCCTCCTTGAGACCCCTTGGATGAACCGGAAGATCCTTTCCCAGCTTTGCCGCTTCCCTGTTTGCCGCCTTGCTTACCGCCTGGTTTGCCACCTTGCTTCCCACCTTCTTTACCACCTTCTTTACCGCCTTCTTTACCGCCTTCTTTACCACCTTCTTTCCCACCTTCTTTCCCACCTTCTTTCCCGCCTTCTTTCCCGCCTTCTTTACCGCCGGACTTTTGATCAGCTCCCTGTTTGCCGTCTTGGTTACCGGACTTTTGATCTGATCCCTGCTTGCCATCTTGGTTACCGGACTTTTGATCAGCTCCCTGCTTGCCGTCTTGGTTGCCGGACTTTTGATCAGCTCCCTGCTTGCCGTCTTGGTTGCCGGACTTTTGATCTGATCCCTGCTTCCCGTCTTGGTTACCGGACTTTTGATCTGATCCCTGCTTCCCGTCTTGGTTACCGGATCGGTTTTCCGAATCACCGTCTGAGTTTTTGGTGTCGGCGTTTGGGTCCGACGGGGCAGAATCTTCAGGGTTGCCTTCCTGTTGACCGTTGGGTTCTTGATTGGGGCGAGCAGATTCTTCGCCTTGCCCAGGTTCGTTTTCACTGGGTTCGCTTTCACCCGGCTCGCTTTGATCGGGCACACCTTCGCCGTCAGAATTTCCAGACTCAGAATCCTGTTCTTCTCCGTCGTCTTTCGAGCCAGCATTGTCTGGCTGCTGGCTTTGAGGATCGTCTTCAGACGGATTGGTCTCAGTGGAATCTGATTCCATTGAGTCAGTCGTAGCAGACTCGCCGTTGGAAGAATTTGTTTCTGAAGGAGGATCAAGATTCCCGTTTTGATCTCGATACTTTTCCAGCAACTTATTTAAAGCTTCGCCATCGTCGACAGCTCGGCTTGGTTCATCTGATGACTGTGCCTGATCAGGGTTGAGCTGATCAGGGTTGAGCTGATCAGCGGGCTGATTGGAATTCGCAGTGCTGTCTGCCGGATTGGTTGCTCCGGGTTGGCTTTCATTTCCTGTTTCGGAATTGTCGGCTGTCTGACTGTTGGGATTGGTTTTCCCCGGTTGGTTCTGTTGGTTTGGTTTGCCATCTTCAGACTGATTTTCTTGACTTGCGTCGGACGAATTTCTGCCGTCTTGCTGATGACTTTGTGGCTGGTCACCGTTCGGCTGGTCACCGTTCGGCTGGTTACCGTTCGGCTGCTTGTCTTTAGGCTGCGAATTGTTGGCACCGTCGGCCGATTGCGACGGTCGCTTTTCTGCCGAATCTTCGTCTCCGGGTTCCTGCGGCTGCTGATCTTGCCCATTGCCAGATGGGTTGCCGTTTGGATCTGTGTTGTTGGAATCGTTGGGCTGCTGATCCGTTCGGTTGGGTTGATTTGGATCGCTTTGTCTTTCATTCCCCTGTTTGCCGTCGGTCTGCTTTTGGCCGCCCTGTTTTTCGGCTGCCTGATCTTCGCCTTCCTGTTCGCCCGATGGCTGACCTTGGTTAGGCTGTTGTTCACCGTCTTGCTGCTGGTCCTGATTTTCGCCATCTTCCGGCTGTTCACCTGATTGCTGTTCGCTGTTTTCGTGGAATTGTTGATCCTGCATCTGGCGATCTTGTTTCAGCTTCTGCTGCACCTGCTCTTCAGTCGCCGCTTCAATGATGACCAGTTTAAGATTGCTGGTGCGAGACATTGTGCCCAAGGGCGGCTTGTTGTCTCGAGCCGTCACGTAGTAGTTAATGACGTCTCCGGGACGTACGGCGAGATCTTCGAGTTGGAATTCGAACCGGCCTGTCCACTTGGGAACAAGAGCTGCTCGAGTTCCATCGTAAAGATTTTCTGGAGTTCTCAGTTCACCGTTGATGTCATAGTGCAGCTTCACATTGCGAAGCATAAAGTCGGGATCTTCAGCCTGAACCAGTAAAGGGATAATCGCATTGGCGGCCACATTCAGGTCTCGAATGGGATCCAACAACTTGACGATCGGAGCCTTGTCGGGACGAATATTGACGGCGTAGACGGTTGGCTGAGGATCAGTCCGCCCCTCATAATCTTGCACTTCAATGCGATAGTATTTCGCAGACGACTTGTCGTCTCGAAGCTGCAGTTTAAATTCACCCCGAATCTGTTGCCCTTGAACCATCAGGTTCAATTCTTCAGCTGGAACATCAAACGTTGGTGAATCGCTGAACTTCAACACAGCTCGCTTCACCGGCACAGAAGCTTCTGCCACCAGTTGCACTTGAGTCCCCTCCCATGCGGCGATGTTGCCATCGGCCGTGTCTTGGCGTGGAATCATCATGTAGCGTGGGTAGTCGTAATTCAGTTCTAACACGTTGGCTGTTGGAGGCTGGTCGACCGTGACTTGGAAGTCGGGCGACACGGCGTCTCCGGCGACAATGCGATAGTTGAAGTCTTGCCGAAGGCCTCGATCTGATTCCCCCACAATGATCGTTTGAAACTTCGAATCAGATTCGGTGGCTGACAACGTCAACGATTCATTGACATAGGTTTTGTCTCGAGTCGTATATTCAAGAAGCACTTGTTCAGGCAGGTAGCCTCCAAGATCAACGGTGACTTCCAGTGATTCTCCAGCTGCAATTGTCGTGGTCCCTGGGTCCACCTTCAAAATTCGAGTTTCAGTGGCCACGGCCGCGTTTGCAACGGATAGGGGCCGCAGCAAGTTAATGCCCTTTGGACTGGCAACAGCATAGATACTGGTCAACACGACAAGGATAAATAAAGCGGCTCCAAGCTTCATCAGCCATTTTTGATCGATGGCTTCGTCGACGTTTACGTCTGCCAAACTGACGGCGGCTCGCTTTTCCATCACCGAACGCACTGACGAGGCGATCTGGTCTTTTCCAGAATTGTCCCCCTGAGCATTCAAGTCGATCAGACTGACCAGAGCACCCTTCAGGCCACTGCCCGATGAATCTAAGACTCGAGCCGCATACAGCGGGTGAATCGTTTTGAACCAAGGCATCGCGACATAACGAATCAAAATCGCCAAACAGACAAGCACAACAACGCCCAGCCCGATCGCTCGAGTCCACGCAGAAAATCCTCCGTCCACCACCCAGTGATCCAGCACTGTAAACACAAGGACGTATCCGATCAGTAGCACAGCAGCCAGCAAGCCCGCGGTCAGCAAGTCGGCCCACTTAATGCGACGCCGTGCCTTCTGCAGCTTGTACTGAATATATTCGTCCGCCTGAGCATAAGTGTTGCTCGCGTCTGTCGTGGACATGGCGTGTTCCTGAATCAGCGTGATGAAAATTGGGTCGACGGCTAAGCATGCCAGCCGAATAAGCATGCCAGCCGAATATTCTGTGAACGCAAACGGTCTCCATTTGGCTCACAAAATCATCTCACAAAACACAACATGCTGCTTCGGTGAATGCCGACCGAAAGCCAGACATTGCCGACCGGCGATTCCGTCTAGCCTTCTTAAACATTATCGGGATTCTAGGCAGCAACAGAAGCCATTTTCGCCTTTTAACCCAATTCCCGAGCCGCATTTTGGGCGTTGCCGCGACCTGAACGGGTTGTCATGGCCCTCGTTTGCTACTCAGAAGCGTCCGTGTCCCCGCTTTTCGGCACCAAGTGAAATCAGAGCTCCCCCGGTTTTTAATGGTAAGCCGCTGTGAGTTGAGTCACGTCACTTCTGTTTGCCCATCAGAAGGTGACGTATTTTGAAAGCCAATTTTCGCCAACAAACGCTTCCGATTTACTGTTTCGAGCGAAGCCGATAGACGTCGATGCCGACGTCGTCAGCGAACACTTCTGTGAGCTCGAAATTTTCTGATTGAAACGTCTTCATCTGATGAGAAATTGGAAATCCTCGAGCAACCACAATCAAGGTGACTTTGCGAAATAATAGCTCTGCAAATAACTGGTCAGACGCTTGTGCCGTATTCACCACACTCACGATGTGGTTGTAGGGTTTTGGGAAGAAGCCCGAATAGCCGTTTAGCATCGGAGCAGAATGTCCGAGCCCCAACAGCATCCAACGAGTTTCAATTTCCATCTCCTTCAGACGGTTCCCTGTCGACATCGGCAGACACACGATCGGTTGACCGGCGCGGCATTCTTGCTGAACAAAATTCACCCACTGACGATGCTTATGAGCGGCGGGAACATAATGAGCCGTTGCGGGTTCAGGCCAAACTTCCACCGCAAGTAAGCAGCCCAGCATAATCATCATGGCCTTTGCGAACACGCCGCTTCCCGTTTTGGCTCGACGACGATCCCAAGCGTTCACCAGTGCATCAAAGCCAGACAATGCCAACAGCATCAAGGCGATCTGGACAAACCACGCAAATCGAAACACGTTGCGAACTTGCTGGAACCCGGGAACATACTGCTGAACCGTTTCCCATGGCTTCCAGCCAGCAAGATTTAGGTGCAGTCCTAATGAAAACACAAAGCCAGCAGCGGCGGTTAAAATCAAAAACATGGTCCAACGCCGATTCTGCTTCTGCCTGAAACAGAACACCACTGCGACAACAGCAAACAGCATGCGAATCCAGCCCAGATGAAATCGACGACTCTTTTTGGCATCCGGCTTCAAGCCGTCAAACCAGTTCAACGGATCCAGCCAGCTGTTGTCCTGACTCGCGATATAATGTGACGGGTAGGCCGAAAGTCGCTCGACAATTTTCACGGATCTCACAAAACCGTGCTCTTGACTGGCTTTCAAGACTGGCAGCACCATCGGACAAATCAAGACACCCGCAACGACGATTGCGATCACACTGCTTATCACAAACGAGCCATTTTTTAGCTTCGGCAAAAATACGACACAGGCGATCGACATCACTAACGACAAGAACAAGCTGTGGTGCAAGCACAAGGCAAAGCACGCTGCAAAAGAAACTCCGCATTCGATCGCTCGCCCGGCTGAACATCGGCGATTCAATAAAAACAGAGTGCTAAAAAACCAGAGCATGCCCCAGACGGGAACCAGCTGAATGACGTCGATTCGCTGTTGAGACATTGGCAGCAAAATCATGCTGAAGCCGGCCACCCACTGAGTCGCCTGTCGATGGCCCAGCCTTCGACAAATGAGAACTCCGCCCATCCCGTTGGCGACCAGGCAAATCACCAGCCAAGCTTTGTAAGCGACAAGCGGTGAATCTGATAACCAAACCAGAGGAGCGACAAGCAAAGTGGCTGGTTGAGGTTCCGAAAAGGCAAACGTGCGATCGACCGGATAAAATATGGGACTGTCCCAATACCCCTGCATGCCATGTTTCAACCGGTCTGCATTCCAGCCGACCGTCCAAGCATTAAAGTACGCCACCGCAGTACTTTTCGTCGACTTTGTGTCGATGGAATCTGGCAAGAACAACGTGCCGTTTAGTAGCAGGCAGACAAAGACCAGAAATGTTGCGGCGAATTTCACGAGACGATCGAGCCTGTTGATTTTTGAGCACGAAGAGTATGTGGCAATGGATTCGAGACCATCTCGCACCCGACGATTCCATCTCAACGTCTGTTTCTAGCGGGAGTCAGCCGAGTGCGAACCAACTGATTGCGAACCAACTGAGTGCAGGTCCTCGATTGTGCAGGCCAGCCCAGCCGAAACCAGCCCAGCGAAAACCAGCAGCCTCTCACCATCAACCATCATCCTAAAGCGAAAGGCTGTTGGAACACGAGTCGCTCAGCGAGGCCCAATCTTTCCATCCCTGAATTTACCAGAGCGAGCTACCCAACCCGGTGACTCGATAAAGCAAAAACAGGCCCGCGACACCACGCTGTGCCAAACTCACAAAACGGTCATTTGGCAAACCCGAATTCGGTCAATTCCGACGCCTGATTCCGTAAAATCACGCCCACTGCAATCACCCGAGCCGTCAGCATAACGAAGAATTCACAATCTGTTCCTGCGGCAGAGAAATCGGTCAATGGACCAGAATTACAAAACGTTCATTTTTGAAGACTCAAAACTGAACAAGGTGAAGCGTGTTCGATTAAGTGCCCATGAAACAGGCAGTTTTTGCAATTACTGCCCTCTGGGCGGGCACCCACTCCTTGAAGAACGGTGATTTTGCTCACGGAGATCAAGTGTGTGCATGGTGTGCAAAGAAATGTTTCGAACATTCGCGGAATTATGACAAGAATGTCGCAATTTGCGGTAGTTTTATTGCGGATACAACTTCCGTTGGCTAAAACGGTCAGCATAGGCCATTTATTCACGGCCTGTTCTTGTTTCTTTTTGTTCGGAGATCCTGCATGCGTACACCGCAAAAACGACGAGCTTTTACGCTCATCGAACTCTTGGTGGTCATTGCCATCATTGCCATCCTTGTTTCGCTGCTATTGCCAGCCGTCCAGCAAGCTCGAGAAGCTGCTCGACGAACTCAATGTAAAAACAATCTGAAGCAGTTGGGTCTTGCGATTCACAACTACCACGATGTTTACAACCGAATCCCATTGGCCACGACTTCTGGGGAGAGAACATTTAGTGACGGCCAAGTCAACGGCCAGAAGCGTTTCAGTGCTCACTTGGCACTGCTGCCTTACATGGAGCAGGGAAACCTGTATCAGCAGACTCAAGAATTCTTCAACGCCAACAACAACAGAGCTGCATGGAACAACGCTGTGCCTTGTGTGACTGCTAAGTTGCCGATGATTCTGTGTCCATCTGACAGCACTTCAACTGTCGACGGTGCTCGAACAAAAACCAACTACATGTTCAGCCGCGGTGACAATGCTTGGGACACGAACCCACGTTGGTCTGGTTCTGCTGGTGGTGGGCGTGGTTTCTTCAACAGTGTGCGTCACACCGGCCATGGTGGTAATAGCCAGTTCCGAGACGTGACAGACGGTTTGTCGAACACAGTTGCTATGGGCGAGCGTATCGTTGCTAAACCCGGAGCGTTAACGGTTAAGACGGGTGCTACGTCAACTCAGGTTGGCAACGGCGGTCGAAACAATCCTGCTGCATGCAAAGCTTCAGTTGGTGCCGGAGGTCTTTACCACAGCGGTGACCCTGGGCATGACGCTGGAGCCTTGTTGGCCGGTGTTCGAGCTTTCGACGGTTCATCGCCTTTCGTGGTTGTAAACACGATCATTGCTCCAAACGGTGCTTCATGTAAAAACGGCAACGATAACCAGCACGACCGTGACGGAGTCATGACAATGACAAGCCATCACACTGGTATTGTTCAAGTTGTCATGGGTGACGGATCTGTTCGAGCTATCAGTGACAACATTGATACGGGTGACCTGTCAGCTGAACCTGTTCGCAGTGGCCCAAGCCCTTACGGCGTTTGGGGTGCACTGGGCAGCGTGAGCGGTGGCGAAGTGATCGGCGAATTCTAAGCCAGTGACTTTGTTGCTCATACCCGAGACCTAAGCGAAGCAAGTGAATCTTACGGTTCACTTGCTTTTCTTGTGGGTAGATTCGAATCCTAAAAGACACAGCCGGGTTTACATTGGCAAGGCTGTGGTTTTTTGATCGGGCACTGTCAAATCTGAGCTGCTGTTTTGGTGAAAAGTTTTCACCGAGCAGTGATGCGTCTTCACAACTGTGTCTCTGAAATCCCGATTCAGACATCCAGGGCGAGAACCGCTCATTCGGTCTGCTAGCCTGTCATGAAGTGGTGAATTTTGATTTACCTAATGAGCAAGTATGGCGAAGAGAGTCATTCTTGTTTCTTGACGCCTGCCTAAGAGTGATCTGTCACTGAAGCATCCTCGCCTTGGCAGCTCCAGCTTATTTCAATTGTGTTCGCGCTTGACGCGACATTTACTTTTTCGCCGCACGGCGAATCCTCTCAGAAATCATCAACGCTGAAGTCAGCGAAGTCTGAATTCAGTAAACGCTGGTTTTCTACGATCCATCTGTTTGAACGGACCCCAAAAATGAAACAGTTTACCGCAGCTCTTCTTTCACTCTCTTTGGTCTGCATTTCTGGCTGCGGCGGCGGCCCCGAAGGCGGTCAACCAGTGTTTGAAGTCACTGGCAATGTCAAGATGAACGGTGCAATTCTTGCCGACGCCACCGTCATTTTTTCTCCTGTCGACAAGCAACCAACAGCGACTGGCAAGACGGATGCTGAAGGTAACTTTACGATGACCACATACGAATTCGGCGACGGAGCGGCAGCGGGCAAGTACAAAGTACTGGTTTCAAAGTCACTTGTGAAAGCATCAAGTGGTGGTGGAGCAGATGACGCAGGTCATGAGCAAGATCCTGAAGATTCCGCTGTGCATGGCAAAGGTGGTGGTGGAGACGACATTGCCAACTTGGTTCCAGATAAATTCAGCCGAGCCACCACAACGACATTGGATGCTACGGTGGAAGCCGACAAAGCAAATACTTTCAGCTTCGAAGTGACTCCCTAATTTTAGGCAACACTTAGTCACTTTAAATTTCAAGTGGCACAAGGTTTCAGCCGTGCTTGCGCAGCGAAAATTTGTGACAACGTCGCTGACCTGCCCCTTGGAATGTTTGATGACTCTTACTGTTGTTTGCACGGCAGATCTTGGATCTGTTGTGGGATGGTTGGATGTGTTGAGCAGATGACTCATCCGCTCACGAGACACGTCACATCTGTGAATGGCGCGTGATTTGGCCATCGCTCTTGTTTTCGCTTTCTGAACGGTTCTTTATGAGTCGCTTCCGTCATCAACGAACATCGCCCGATCGCTGGGCGGTGTTCGTTTTTTGCATTCTTGGCTTTGGTCTTTCGGCAGGTTGTGGGAAGACTGAGCCCACCTTGAAGCGTATTGGCCGAGCAAAGGTAGCACTGGCTCGAGGAGATTTTTCAGAAGCAGAATCTCTCGCCAGCAGTATTCCAAGCACTGATTCTCGATACGTTGAGGCTCAGTTAATTGCAGGTGAAGCGTGTTCCAAAGATGATCGCTTTGAAGATGCCGTCGATCACTATGAATCCGCCAGTTTGACTTCGCCAGAATCCAAGGATGGTTTGTTGGCCGTGTTTTCCATCGCCGAAATTCGGTTGCAGCAAGCAAAGCTGTCGGACGCAGAACGTCTGTATCAACAAGTTTGCCAGCAGCAGCCTGGTAACTTGGCTGCCAATGAGCGGCTCGCGTTTCTGTATTCTTTGACGGCCCGACGGTGGGAAGCGTTGCCCTATTACTTCGTCATGATTCAGGGGGGCGAGTGCGACTACAATCAGCTGGCATTAGCGGCTGATGTCGGACGAGCCATCGAGCAGCCAGAATTTCTTGCTCAGTGCTTGGAACGAAATCCGACCGGAGTCTTGGTCAGACTGGCGGTCGCATTTCGGCGGGCTGAAGAAGGTCAACGTGTGACCATTGACGAGCTACAAAGGATCGTTAATGAAGAGCCTCGTTTGTTTGCCGCTCAAGCGATGTTAGGTCAACTGCTGCTTGAATCAGGCGATGATTCGAAGTTTGTCAAATGGCACAGTCAGCTACCAGCGGCGGCAAATGATTCTCCTGACATCTGGTTTACTCGTGGCCAATGGGCTCGAAGATCCAATCATCCGGATGTGGCCGCGGACTGTTTTTTACATGCTGTGAAGCTTTGTCCGTTTCATCGGCAGGCCTTCTATTTACTGGGGCAAAGCTACACAGGGCTGAAGTCGCCTCATGCTGCTGCGGTTGTGAACTATGCAGAGAGACTGATTCAGTTGACTCAGGTCATCGATAAAGTGCTGACGTCTGAAGGCTTCAACTATCACGCCGTTCGGAAGACGGCCGAGCTACTCGAATCGACTGGTCGTATCTGGGAAGCCTGCGCTTGGGCCGTCATGGGACGCGAGCTGCGGAGTGAAGGGACTTGGCATTCAGAAATTTTGGATCGACGTTCAGATGAACTGGCAAGCGATCTTCCGTGGGTTGCGGCAGGATACAACCCCATTGATTCCGTCCAACTGACTGACTTCGACTTTGATGTTTGGCTGAGACAGCAGGCGATGTCCGGTGGTTTGCAGGTGGTGACTCAGGATCAAAACCAAAGTGTGATTCAGTTTTCGAACGGCCGTCAGATTGATTTCGTTTATTCCAACGCTGATGACCCGGAGACAGCGGGGCTGAGAATGTTTGAGCAAACTGGCGGCGGTGTTGGAATCTTAGATTTAGAGAACAATGGTGTCCCCGACGTGTATTTGACTCAGGGAAGTCCGTGGGAAAATGGCAGTGATGCCCCGACTGTTGACGAATCGATGACCGACCAGATTTATCGCATTGTTTTGAATGACGACTCGAAGCAGGCCTTTCGAAAAGTGCCTGCCTCTGTCACGGCGGGAACATCGGATTTTGGTCAGGGATGCACGGTCGGAGACTTCAATAATGACGGAATTGACGATGTGTATGTGGCCAATATTGGTCAAAATCGACTGCTGGAAGGTATGGGAGACGGGACGTTTTTGGACGTGACGGCTGAATCAGGGATCTCAGATGACTCGTGGACAGTGAGCGTGATGTCCATCGATTTAAATGCGGATGGCTATGTGGATTTGTTCGATGTGAACTACGTCGAAGGTCCCGACGTTTATACTCGAATCTGCAACGGCGAATCATGCGGCCCCAGCGCGTTTGATGGAGCGGCAGATCGCATTTGGATGGGGCGAGGAGACGGCACGTTTCAGCCAATCGAATTGCCAACACCATCCAGCATGGCGAAAGGGTTGGGGATTGTATCATTTGAAGGACCGAACCGTCGACGTCCCTCTGTGTTTATCGCCAACGATCAGGTGGCTAACTTTTTGTTGACGAATGAACCTTCAGGCAACCAGTGGAATTTGCAGCTGTCAAATTCTGCTTTGCTGACGGGTTTGGCTTACAACGAAAACGGAGTGGCGATGGCCTGCATGGGGATTGCCGTCGATGATTTTGATTCGAACAATATGTCTGATTTGTTTGTGACCAACTTCCAAGACGAACCGAACACGTTGTACCTTCAGGACGCTCCTGGCCTGTTCCGCGATTCAACTCGGACGATGGGTTTGTACGCTGGAAGCTTGTCAATGACTGGCTGGGGGACTCAAGCGTTAGACGCAGACCTTGATGGTCGCCCTGACTTGATGGTGGTGAATGGGCATGTGGATGACAACAGAAACACGGGTGGATCGTTTCGTATGAAGCCTCAGTTTTACCATGGAAAACCAGATCGCTTTCAGTTGCTGGAAGCTGATCAGTTGGGACCTTGGTTTGCAGATCAGTATCTTGGTCGAGGCATGGCTCGAGTTGACTGGAATATGGATGGGCGACCTGAATTCATTGCTTCACTTATGAATCAGCCTGCGGGCGTATTGCAAAATTCGACGACCGGAGCAGGCCACTTTCTGAAACTTAAGCTTAGCGCCACAACGACGGCTCGAGATGCCATTGGAGCATTGGCGACCATCAAGACAAAGGATCGCACGATGACTCGGCAGCTGTACGGCGGGGGAGGTTACATGGCCAGCAACGAACGTGTGATTACGTTTGGCCTCGGATCTGCGAGCGAAATCGAATCGATCGACATCGACTGGCCGTCGGGAGCTCATAGCATTCTGCAAGACGTTGAAGTCGATCAGTTTTATTTGGTCACGGAAGCAGCGACGTCGGCCGTGATTCACAGTGTCGAAGAATGCCGAGCGGTTGCTGTGGTGACGTTGCCTTCAAAGGTGGATGCTGAAGCCGCCGAGTTTTCGAAAGCGATTCCGTAATGGGACAAGGTGCTTCATCAAACAAGCTGCCTCTTGTTGTGTTGCTGCTTGTGGTGGCCGCCGCAGGTGGTTTTTTCGCATGGCAGGAAATGAGCGGCGGACAGCAGGCAGCCGGGCTGCAGTATCGGTCGTTGATGAACCAGGCAAAGCGTTTGGCAGCTCAGGGCAAGGCCAAGGAAGTGGAAGCGTTGTGTCGAGAAGCGATCGGTGTGGATGCCGAACGTCCTGATGCTTACCTGTTGGCTGCTGAATGCGCAAGAGCTCGAGCCGGGTATGCCGATGCGATTGACGATTTGCAGAATGTCTTGGATCGGTTCACCAAGCGGAAGCCATCGGAACAGTGGCTTTCTGCCGCGATGCTGCAGGCTGATATTTTGCACTACAATTTGGCCGACTTTGGTTCTGCCGAACAAGCGTACCAGAGCATTCTAAAGGTCGATAAAAACAGTATCTTTGCGAACACCGGCTACGCTCGGCTCTTGGGGCTATGTGGTTGTCGTCGTGCGGCCATTCCCTTGGTGTTGTCTTTGATCAAGCAGAATGCGGCCGGAGATCTTTTAGTGCTGCTGTCTCGCGAAGAAGGCGCAATTTCAGACTCTGACTTAATTGACCGAGCGATTTCCGCAAATCCAGATTCGGCATTGCCATGGGTCGCGAAGGCGAATGTGGCCATTCTTGCTCTGGACCATTCTGCAGCGACCAAGCACTTGCGAACCGCGATTAAGAAAGAGGCGTCTGCGTTTTTGACCGGACGGTTGGGCCGGCAGCTGCTGCTTGCCAATGAACAGGATGAGCTGCAACAGTGGGCAATGTCGGTTGGTTCGTCTCGTGAGTGGGCGGCGGAAACGTGGATGGTGATGGGGCAGTTGGCCGAGCAGTCGGGAGACACCGAAGGAGCCATTCGGTGCTACTGGGAATCTTTACGGCGGTGGCCCGAATCGTTAGAGGTGACCAGTCGAATGGTGACTTGCTTGCAGTTGCTTGAGCGTTCCCAGGAAGCCGATGTGTTTCGGCACAGAGCGGTCCGTCTGACGGCTCTTCGAGAAGCTCAAAAGACGGCTATCATGTCGTCGACGCCACCAACAGCTGACGACCTATTGGAACTTGTTGAAAGCTATGCGGAATGTGGGCGTCTGGCAGAAGCTGTCGCGTGGGGGCAAGCGTCCGTTCAAAACTTTCCGGCGAATGCGGGTTTGAATGAAGCATTCCATCGTCTTCAACAGCAGATCGCGCGGCCGCTCGACCAAATGACGGAGGTGGCATTTAACGTCGCCGCAGATGTCGACTTTTCCAATTTTGCCATACCGACTGAAATTCAAACGGCTCAAGGTGCGGGGCAGAATTCTTCAGACAAGCCAACATCGGTGAATGGCATTCGATTTCGAAAGCAGACCAACGATGTGGGATTCGACTTCACTTACTTCAATGGCTGTGGACCGAAATCTCATCGCACATTTGGGTTTACTGGCGGAGGTCTTGGGGTTTTTGATTTGGATGCGGATGCTTGGCCCGACTTAATTTGTACTCAAGGGATTCCATGGATTGAAGATGCAGGCTTTGTTAAAACTCCTGAAAGTGCGAAGGCGGGAGACACCGTGTTTCGGAATCGAGCGGGCCGATCTTTGGAAGCTTTACCAGCTGAAATTGCGTTTCCAAATGAAGCAGACTTTGGTCAAGGAGTCGCTGTTGGTGATGTGAACGAAGATGGGTTTCCCGATCTTTATGTGGCGAATGCGAAGAGAAACCGGCTATGGGTCAACAACGGAGACGGCACGTTTTCTGATCATGGTGATGCGATGCGTTTGCACCAGCCAGATTCTGGTTTGGCGACATCGGTTGGTTCGTGGACCACCAGCTGCATGATTGCAGATTTGAATGGAGATCAGTTGCCAGATTTATATGACGTGAATTATCTGGCCGGAGACGATGTGTTTACTCGAATCTGCCAGCAGCAAGACGGTCAAAACATGATGTGCGGGCCGGAAGCTTTTGAGGGTGCGTCGGATCGAGTTCTCTTGAACGACGGTCAGGGAAATTTCGTTGATGCCACACAACAGTTTTTGCAGCCCGCCGCTGATGGCAAGGGCTTGGGCATTGTCGCATTTTCTGATGCCACCGGCCGCTTGAATTTGTTTGTAGCCAACGACACGGTTCCCAACCATTTGTTTGTCGCTCAGGATGCTGCAGGCGTCGCAGCTGCGGAAGACACCGCCGTTGTTAACACCGCCGCTGTCAATACCGCCGCTGTCAATACAGTGGACGGGAAATCAGCGGCACACAATTTGGCAGTTGTGACCAGCATGGTTGATGAAGCGTTGGTTCGTGGAGTCGCAGTGAATGCGGATGGCAAATCGGAAGCCTGCATGGGGATCGCTGTTTCAGACTTCGATGATGATCAACGCATGGATATTGTGGTGACCAATTTTCTGCATGAAACCAACACGTTGTATCATTCCATCACAGATGAATTGCTTCAGGATCAGACTCGATCGCTGGGACTTCGTGAAGGCACGTTGCCGATCTTAAGCTTTGGGACTCAGTTCCTTGACGCCAACAACGATGGTTTTCAGGAACTGTTTTTCGGTAACGGGTATACTCAGGACCTGCCTGGAAACGACATTCCATATGCCATGCAGTCTCAGCTGTTCCAGTGGAACGGAGACCAGTTTCAGCAGCTTGCGGCTGACACGGTCGGAGCGTGGGGGCAGCAAAACTTTGTGGCTCGCAGCGTTACTCGGTGGGACTGGAATGCGGATGGCCTTCCGGACCTTGCAGTTGGGTTGTTGCACGAACCCAGCTTTTTGCTGACGAATGAATCTGCTGCTTCTGAGCAAACGGGGCTGACATTAAAGTTGGTGGCCACCGGATCTGCTCGAGACGCCATCGGCGCGACGGTCACGGCGACAGTCGCTGGGCGTACTCAAACGGCTCAGGTGACCGCTGGAGACGGCTATCAGTGTTCGAATGAACGAATTGTTTGGCTATCTGGTCGCCGTCAGGCCAAAATTCCGACTCTGACCATTCGCTGGCCGTCGGGTAATGAGCAAACGTTTTCGGACATTCCGGCCACTGGTCACTGGGTGGCTGTTGAAGGACGTGGGCAATTCAGCAAGATCTCGAGAAAAACGAATTGATTTGCCCAAATAGTTTCTGAGTCTTGGTTTGGTGAGCAACTGCTGTGTTGTCATGGAACAACTTACCGAACATTCCAACGAAGTTTCGACGCTGGTTCAACAGAATCGAAGCTGGTTGACGCGACTGATTGCGTCTCGGTGTGACGATGCGTCTGCTGCTGAGGATGTTTTGCAAGAAGTGAGCTTGGCAGTCGTTCAGTCGGACGACAAGCCAGATTCCGAAAGTCGGCTCAGATCGTGGTTGTGCACAATCGCCCTACGCCAGTGTGCCTTAAGGATCCGTCGAGTCGTTCGGCAACGCCGTCTTTTGGGCAACGTCGCCGACCATCAAAGGACTCAAGATGACAGCTCATGTGATCCGCTGTTGTGGATGATGAGAAGCGAACATGCTGAGCTGATTCGCACGGCGTTGGCCGACTTAGATCCAAGCAGTCGTTGGATCTTGTTACAAAAATATCAGAAGAAGCGGACCTACGCGGAAATCGCGGAAGAAAAAGACATGGCGGCTCATAAAATTGAGTACCAGGTTTTAAAGGCTCGACAGACTCTGCACCAAAAACTGATTCAGTTAGGAATCGACCAAGAGGTCTTGCTATGACCGAAGAATTTGAAATCAAGCTTCAAAAGTTCGCTGATGCAGAACTTTCGCCCGAAGAAGAAGCCAACGTATTGCTGGACTGCGAACTGGTTCCAAGTCGTTGGAAGGATCTTGCGTTAGCGTTCGTTGCTGAACGCCGTTTAACGGAAGCTCTTGCTGGCTTTGACGATGGGAATGTTGTCTCAACCGTGCTTCCCGCTTCAAACGTTTCTGCTGGAAGCGTCTGGGCTTCGACCTTAAGAAACTTGGCCATCAGTTTGGCCGTGTTGATGGCGTTTGTGATTGGACGTCAACAAAGGCCAGTCGCAGTCGATCAGCCGGAACAGGCTGTCGCGGCCAGCCATGATTCGGTTGATCATTCGGCAGTCGACGATTCGGCTGTTGGTGATTCAGCAGTTGCCAATTCGGCTGTTGCTAATTCAGCTGTTGCCAATTCAGCTGTTGGTAGTCGTCCATCACTCGATATCTTGAACGCGGATTCGGCAAACGGCACGTTTGTGAATGCTGCTGCAGATTCGTCCGACTGGCAAAGCCACACCGTGAGTCCCTGGACTGTGGTGAGCAAGCCGGTGATTACAGAAGAAGACCGAGGCGTATTTTCGGATGCCGGTTTTGATGTCGAAGAACAGAACACCGTTTATATCGTGAGTGATCCTGATGGCGGACGATGGGCGATCCCGTGGAAAGCCGTCAACATTCGATATTCAGCGGGGCCATAGTTGGCCGCCCTGCCAGTGATGTGTGGCTGAGAAAAATCGGCGACATGTGGTGGCGGAACCGCGTTGGAACTTGTTTGGAACTCGGTTGATACCCGGCCGAATCCGATTCCGAAATTCGCTTTGCGATCCCGATGTGTGACATCGAGATTTCTAAACTTGAAATGACTTTGACTCTCGTCCTGGTTTGATTGAATTGAAAGACCCCGATGTTGAAACGATCTCGAAAATCTTTGCTGTTGGCGGCCGCTTTGTTAGTGCCTGCAACTGGTTTTGCTCAAGAAAAAACGGATGCCCCAGCCCCAGCCGAAGCGGCCGAACCGGCAGTGGTTGAAGTTGTTGTGGAAGTCGAAGAAGTTGATGCTGTTGATGCAAAGGCCGACGGCAAAGAAGGTCAGAAAACTGCGATCGCCATTGTGAAGTCCGTCTCTGTTGATGGTAAAGACGGAGCTGATGGCAAAGATGGGGCTGATGGTAAAAAAGGGGCCGACGGCAAAGATGGTGCGAATGGAAGTCATCAGATTCGAATGATCGAAATCGATGGCGACGATGTGCCTCAGAATATCAATGTCATCTTAGAAAAACTCAAGGGGTTGGAAGCCGCGTCGAATGGCAAAGACGGAAAGCCTCAGGTGTTGTCATTCACCTTTGGGGCTGAGGCCGGTGAAGGCGATCAGCAGGCCAAGCAGAATGCTAAGTTGAAAAAAGCGATGAAGATGATCGACCTATCGATCGATGGTCTCGACGCTGAAGTCGACGGGCAAGTGGTGCGGATTTTACAAAACACCAAGCCGGGTCAGGTTCAGCTAAGAATGTTAAAAGGCAACGCTTTGAAGCTGAAGAACCTGACGGACGCGATGGGGGGCTTGAATGGCACAATTTCCATTTCTACGTCTTCAAGTTCGTCATCGAAAAATGGTGAAAAGCCCAAGGTTGTGACGAACAGTCAGTTTCGATTTATCGGCCCCGATGGCACCGTTCAGAATTTGAGCTTTGCTGGCAACGGCAACGATTCTCAGTCTGTCACGAAGGTGATTGAAAAGGCGCTGAAGGATTCGGGTAAAGACCTTCCCGCTGACATTCAGAAGAAGGTGCAAGAAGCGATGAAACGTGCCGAAGCGAGAACTCAAGCCATCTGGGTCACCGATGGTAGCGGCAAGGGTGGTCAAATGAGAAATGTTGTGATTGAAGAAGCGAAGAAGACAAGCAAGGCTTCGAAGTCAATCGAAAGTAAGCTGGAACTCATCCTTCAGCGTTTGGACAAAATGCAGAAGCAGATTGACGCTTTGGAAAAGTAGATTCAGCGGCCACCTTCAACGCCCACCGTCAGGGGTAACGGTCGGGGGGCACGGTCAGGGAGGGGGCTCAACAAAATAAAGCCGGACACGGACTGCCTGTTTGTATACAGCGACGTGATCCGGCTTTTTTTCGTTCTATGCAGAGCTTGATTTTTTAGACGGAGTGCGACGTACGCGGAGTTTGACGTAACTGTGTGAGCTGCAATGGAGTCCGGATGTACGCGGGCTGAAATTCCAGTCAGACCACTTGCGGCGATCAAGGCGGCGAAATGATACGGTGGCCCAATGATCGGGCGGCGAAGTAATACGGCGGCGAACACCGTGCCTCTCACTCACCGGCAGAGTCAAGGTGATCGCATCGCTCGGCTTTAAAACAGCTGGCTGTGGCTTTGCAAAGCATGCTTCAGAGTATCAAGATGGCAGTCGGCATCTCCGGGAACAGAAAGTTCCACGCACTGCTTGTGGAATGCCTTTAAGGCTCGGCCGCCCTTGTCGATGTCTGTCAGTGAATATCGATCGGCGATTCCGGCAAACGCTTTTAAGACGGCTCGTTGCACCACAGCTTGAACTTCGCTGCTTAAGGTTGCGTCTTTTGGCAACGTTCTGCCTAATGCGTCAATCAAAGACAGCACCGCGTCCTCATCGACAGACACCGTGGCCTTCGGTACAGACTTGCTTGGTCGAGCCACCTTGTTTCCGTTTTCTTGCTGAGCTTTCTTCCAAGTTGGCAAGGCCGACATTTTGGGTTCGGGTGCTCCGACCAAGTCGTCGCCTTCTTGGACATCGTCCAACCGTTCTCGACCAGCAATGGAATACTCGTCGGAAAGTTCAAACCCAATTTGGCGACGACCCAACTTCTTGGCGACCAGTAGTGTTGATGCGCTGCCCGAAAAGGGATCAAGGACAACGTCGCCAACGTCGCTGCAGGTGCGAATGATTCGGCCCAGAAGTTGTTCTGGCATTTGACAGCCGTGAAAGCCGGCTCGTTCTTTAAACGTCCCGGCGACTCGAGGAAAGTACCAGTCGCTTTCGTTGGGCAGGAAGCAGTCTTGCAGGTCCTGAGGTCTTAAAGCAAAGGTCGCGGGGACATCCGGTGGAATGATCCATGTGTCGTCTGGCAGTCGCCCGACTGGGTTTGTACGAGCATCGTTATAAACCAGCATTCGAGCCGAAGGGATGCGGTTATCTAAGTCATTGCTGTTGAACGTAAAGTTTTCGACGTCCTTGACGAAGTACAGCAAGTGAGTGTGCGAGCGAGTGAACTTGAACTTGCAGTTGACTCCGAAAGTGTAGTACCAAATCACCCATGAGCGGCAGTGGAAACCAATTTGCTGAGCCACCAGTTTTAATTCTGCGGCAAAGTCGTCTCCAATGGCCAGCCAAAATGAACCATCCGACTTGAGTGCTCGATAGGCTTCGCGAATCCAATC
The DNA here is from genome assembly GCA_039974975.1 of Fuerstiella sp. Taxonomy (GTDB): domain Bacteria; phylum Planctomycetota; class Planctomycetia; order Planctomycetales; family Planctomycetaceae; genus Fuerstiella. The sequence goes on from JBDWHY010000065.1 coordinate 31,981, forward strand.
TTCAGACCACTTCAGATATTCATCGGCAGCAAGTTGGTCGTCGTAGACATCGTACTTGTAGCCAATGTTGAACGGCGGATCGGCAAAGATTAAATCGATGCTTCCTTCGGGCGCCTGCTGCATCCCTGTGACACAATCGGTGTGATAAATGCCAGAACGCAATTCGGCCAGTGCTTTGAGACCTGCTGCGTTCAGACTTGGCAAAGGGGGGGCTGAAGTCGATGGTTTGGCAGCCGTTTTTGTGGCAGCCGCCTTGCTGACGGCCCGCTTCTTTGCTGCTGGCTTATTGCCGGCCGCCCTTTTTCCCGACGGCACTTTTTTCTTCTGAGCGATTTTTGTTGCGGCCGTCTTCTTTTGAGCCCGTTTTTTGGCGGTCCCTGTTTTCTTGGCAGGAGTCTTCTTGGCGGAGGTCTTCTTTACGACTGCTTTCTGAGCGGCCGTTTTCTTCCCCCCCGTTTTGAGGGCCCCCTTCTTGATCGCCACCTTCTTCTTAACGGACTTCTTGACGGATTTTTTTTTGGCAACAGCTTTTTTAGAGCTTGTTTGCTTCGCACCTGCTGTTGTTTTTGATTTGCGTTTCATTTCGGTCGTTCAGAAATCGAGCAAGTTCTTGCCAGGTGATTAGTTCACTTGCTGATACTTCAGTTCTCCGCCCACGATTGTGGCCACAATTCGCCCTTGAACTCGACGACCATGAAACGGAGTATTTCGACTGGCTGACTGAAACTTATCGGCATCGATCGTCCATTCGGCTGATGGATCAATCACGGTCACATCTGCGGCTGCTCCGATGCTAAGCGTTCCATGGGGAAGGTCCAGCAACCGAGCGGGGCCAATGGTAAGACAAGAAATCAATTCTGACCAAGACAAGTGTTCGGGGGTGATTAACGCTTCCACGCAAATGGGCAATGCCGTTTCCAATCCGCAAATTCCGGCAGGAGCGATATCTAATTCGACGGCCTTTTTTTCGATTGCTAAAGGCTGATGATCGGCGCTGATGATTGTAATTGTGCCATCCTTTAAGCCAGCGATCAGTGCGTTGACGTGATCTTCAGAGCGAAGTGGAGGATTGCATTTGCACAGTGTGTCGAACGTCTTCATGACCTCATCGGTCAGCAGCAGGTGATGAGGTGATACGTCGGCGGTGACAGAAAGTTGGTTTCGACGAGCTTCTCGAATGCGTTCGACGGCTTCGGCAGTGGTCACCGACATCAGGTGAATTTGGCCACCCGTTAGTTTGGCCAACGCGATGTCTCGGCCAACCATAATGTCTCCGGCTGCCGCTGGAATGCCGGGCAATCCCAACAGCGTCGACACAAATCCTTCGTGCATGACTCCTTGTTCAGACAATTCGAGAACCATCGAATGATGCAGCACAGGCTTGTCGAACATGCCCGTATATTCCAAAGCGCGTCTCATCACTTCAGCGTTGGCGATCGCCGTTTTTCCATCCGTGTAACCGATGGTGCCTGCTTCGTTCAGTTGGCCAATTTCAGAAAGTTCTTCGCCTTGGTGTCCCTTGGTGGCCGCTCCTAGCGGAAACACACGACACTTATTGGCTCGTTCAGCCTGACGACGAACAAATTCTGCAGCACCTCGATTATCCACCACAGGATCTGTATCTGGCAAAGACGCGATGGACGTGAATCCTCCTGCCACGGCAGCCGCTGTGGCAGACGCGATGGTTTCGTCTTCAGAAAATCCGGGTTCTCGAACGGCCACATGCACATCGATGAAGCCGGGGCAAATAATGCCTCCATCAGCATCAATCACGGTGTCCACAGACACTTTGCTGTCTGCCGATAAGCGTTCGATGATGCAGCCATCTTCAATCAGTAGGCTGCCCGGAGCTTCCACTTGGTTGGCTGGATCGATAATCGTGCCATTGCGAATAAGAATACGCATTACAGTTTTTGCCCCGCGTTGGCCAACAAATACAGACTCGCCATTCGCACTAACAAGCCATTCGATACTTGCTTCAAGATCAAGCTGTTTTCTCCATCAGCGACTTCTGGAGTCAGTTCTAATCCTCGGTTAATCGGCCCCGGAGCTAACACAACCAGCCCCGGCTTAGCGGCTCGAATTCGAGCACCATTCATGCCGAACAAATGAGCGTATTCAGAGACAGATGGAAAGAAGGCTCCACGCTGCCGTTCAAACTGAACTCGCAACAAATTCACACAGTCAACTCGATGCAAAATGCTGTCGAAGTCGTAGGCGATTTCCACTCCCATTTTTCGAATGGGCTTGGGGATCAGTGTGGCTGGGCCGCATACAATGACCTTTGCTCCCAATTTCAGTAGGCCGTGAATGTTGGATCGAGCAACTCGGCTATGCCGGATGTCTCCAACCAACGCGACCGTCAACCCTTCGATGCGGCCCTTCTTCTGTCGCAATGTTAGGATATCGAGCAGCCCTTGAGTTGGGTGTTCGTGAGTTCCATCGCCGGCGTTCAAGATGCCACTGTTTAGGTGTTGAGCCAGTAGGTGTGGAGCACCGGGTGTGCGGTGTCGGCAGACCACCAAGTCGGTCCCCATGGCTTCGATGGTTTGAGCCGTGTCGACAAACGTTTCGCCTTTGGACAGGCTAGAGCTGCTGGCGGTGAAGTCAACAATGTCGGCTCCTAAACGTCGAGCGGCTAAGCTGAAGCTGGTCTTTGTGCGAGTCGAATTTTCGAAGAACAGGTTTGCGACAACCACGCCTTCAAGCAGTTTCAGCTTTCGAGCGGATCCTTCGGTGATCTTACCGAAATGATCGGCCAAGTCCAAAATCGTCGTGATTTGCTGGGCAGTCAGATGCTCGAGGCCAAGCAAATGACGTTCCCGCCAGTCTTTTGACAGCGAGATCTCGACAGATTCGGTCATGGAAAAAGCAATTCGATGAACTCAAGAAGACAAAATTTCAGCCCCAGCGGCTCTAACTTCAGACTGTATTTTCACAATTCTGGAAATCAAGCCCCGTGCCTCGAATGGTGCCACTTCCCTGAAACCCGTCTTCTAAAAAGGCGTTTCCATTCAAAAGCCAAGTTGTCATCCTGACGAGGCTTTGCCTGTGAATTCAAACTTCCCGAATTCAAACTTCGCAGCATTCAAACTTCGCCGAATTCAAACTCCGCTGGGAATCTCGTGAGTCGCCGTTTTTCAGCATCAACCGCGGCGACCACCGTGCCGTTCTGCAATGAAGGGACAGAGCGGCACGTTCTGCACAGCCCGTTGAAAAAGCTGGATGTGGTCACCGGACGCGTGAGCCGGGGATGCATCGCCTCGAAACCCTGACTTCTGTACAGCCGAGCATCCTCGCTTGCGCGGCGGGTTACCTTTTTTAAAGGGCAGCTAAGCACAAAGCCGCTGAGAATGGTGAATGACGGGCGGTCTCCGGACCAACAACTGGACCAGAGCTGCGCGGATACGTAGGTCATTTGGAAATCGCACCAGCCTTGCAATTCCATTGGGCCTAGTTAGAACCAAGTTTCAGTGGCCTCTTTATTGCAATTTTCCATCGAAACGTATGGTCCATCCGCTTCTCAAACAATCACATGGTAAGCAGCCCAAGGTCGTTCAAGATGACGTCTTTCCGGAAGGCATTCGCTGTTTGACCTATGCTGCGGAAGCTCGGCAAGTGCTGGTCGGCACGGCGTCGGGATTTCTGATCAAATTGCATCGTGATGGAGTGCAGGATCAGCGAGTTCGTGGATTCGATCACCTGAACCATCTTGCGTGGTCTCATGATGGACGATTCGGCGCCGCGGTGACTCGAGACAAACGGCTTACCATTTTCGACCGTCATCTGCGTCCCAAGTGGCACGTGACAATGACGGGAAAGATCAACTGCATTGCGATGAGCCCTTTTGGAAGTCACATCGCCACCGGCACAGAGGCTCGACGCATTCACGTGGTGACCACCGACAAAAAAGAGTTGGTTGAAATCGAAACACCTCAAGCCATCAACCACATTCAGTTTCTGCAAGATTCGGCCGCGTTTATCGCCGCCGCTGAATTCGGTCATCTGTGCAAACATTCCATCGACGGCCAGTTGGAATTTGAAGAGCGAATCATGAACAACGTTGGAGGCCTGGCGATCACAGCAAACGGAAAACGAATTCTGATGGCGGCGTTTAATCATGGAGTACAAGTGATGGATGCTGAAGCCAATTCGATGGGCTCGTTTCAGATCGATGGACTTCCTGCAAAAATTATCTGCTCGATGGCAAAGCGACGAATTGTCGTGACGACCTTGGAATCTCGACTTTACGTACTGAACTTTGAAGGAGATTTGCAGTGGGCATGTGATCTGGCTGTGGATCCTGTGCACGTGATGACGATGGATCACTCCGGAACTCATTTGTGGATCGCCACGGTGTCGGGAAGATTGCTGCAACTGAAATGGTAAATCTTTCTGGACGACTTCTGGCTGTTCGTCAATCCCTTTTGCTGTGCCCTGCTTCACTCTGCCTTGCTTTACTCTGCCCCGCTTCGTCTGGTTTTTGTTCATGAATTTGGTTATCGGCATTCTGATTCTGCTGATTTGCTGCATCGGCAACGCGGAATGGTGGGTGGTGTTAATCAACCGACGCCATGCTTTAAAGTTTCGTCACTCTGTCCTGCACCGTATTCGTAAGTTTCACGACTTTGGTCTGACCGTCATCCCTGTCGTGATGGTTGCCTTTGTTGGCTTTGGAAGAAACGGGCTTCTTGTCGGAGGAACATGGAGCACCTTGGCTTGGCCTCAACAGGGTCTGCTGTTGGTCACGGGATTAGGCTTTGTGCCGTTTTCGATCGGAGTCATCAGGTTTCAACTTCGCAAAGTGCCTGCTGGTGTGGTGATTGAACATTCCGTTTTAAAAAGACCATTGGAAGGTCATCTTTCGGACGAGATTCGGCAGAGCATGTATGGAGAAGCTTCGAACTTTGTTCGCAACTTTCCTGGCAATCAAATTTGGCAGCTGGAAGTCAATCGGAAGCGGTTCCAGATTCCACATCGTCAACCAGCGACGCTTGAAGGTTTGGAACATCACTCTTCGGCAGCCGTTCAAAAATCGTTTTCAGTCGCCCATTTTTCAGACGTCCATTTGATTGGCCAGCCAGGGCGCGCGTGGCAAGAATTTGTGATCGATGAATTGATCGCTTTGAAGCCCGATGCGTTTGTGTTTACCGGAGATCTGTTGGATCGCATGGACTGGTTGCCGTTCGTTGAAGAGCAGTTTCAACGAATCAGCCAAGTTGCTCCTGGCTACTTTATTTTGGGTAATCACGATTGGCACTTAGACTGGCAGGTCATCCGCAACACGTTGAAAAAGTCGGGTTGGATCGATCTGAATGAAAGACACCTGATCGCAAAATTGAATGGCTGTGATGTCTTGTTGGCCGGAACGGAAGCTCCTTGGTTGGGAGAGAATCCAGTTGTGCCGAAGCCGGGCGATGAAGACTTTCGCATTTTGCTAAGCCATGCTCCGGATCAACGAGACTACGCTGTGGAAAGTCAATATGACTTGATGCTGAGCGGTCACAATCATGGGGGCCAGATTGCCTTACCGGTGATCGGTCCCGTGTATTCTCCCAGCCAGTTTGGAGTCCGCTATGCGGGAGGAATTTTTCAGCACCAAGGGATGTTGATGCATGTGTCTCGAGGCACCGGAGCCAAAGATCCTCTCCGCTTCCGCTGTGCTCCAGAAATCAGCCTGCTTACGATTCAGCATTCCAGTGGCTCGGCCAGTGAAGGCTTCGCATAAGCCCGGAGGGCGGCACAATCACAACGAACGAACTGCCCGTTGTAAAAGAGCCGCATCTCAGGCCCATACGCGAAGGTAGGTCCGGTTCCTCTTGGATGATCGAACGGTGTCGTTCATCCGGTGGTAACCGAACCTACAGTGGGCCTTTTTTGTGTTCGAATCGAATCGAAGTTTTAGCTGGCAGCCGCCGCGGACAACGCATCACACATTGTCGACTTGCGACCTTCGATCTTAATGTTGAATGATTCAACAGCTTCAATTTCTTCGGCGGCTTCCAAGGCTTCTTCAGAAAGCTCTTCTTTGTACACGCCGATGGAAACGACGGCTTGAGCCATCACGCTTTGAGCTTGCACTGGGGAACGATGGATTTCCATTTGGATATCCTTCAGGACTCGCTTGCACTCTAGTTCTTCCACGGCATCGGGATCGTCGATGAGCATGCTGATCAGAATTTCGTAGCCGGTTGCTCGAGCAAATTCTGATTTCTGTTTTCGCCACTGACGCATCTTGGCGGGGCCAACCGGGGATTGAGCGACAACCTGAGCCACTTCGGCGGCTCGCACATTATCGTCAACGTCTTTCATCCATTGAGTTGCCACTGATGGTGTCAGCTCTTCTGGGTCTGCGATTAACATTGCCAAAGATCGAGCATCGTCGCTGCCGGTTTCCCAAAGCTGGACGGCGAGATCTTGGTCGGATCCAACCTTGTCTCGAATCTTCTGCAGACGAGCAGCGCTCGCCACTCGAGCTGTCGTTTTGGTGCCTGACGACTGCAGCTCAGACATGACTGAAGCAAGATCCATACAAGTTCTCCGTGATGCAAAAACAACTGCGAAGGGGAATAATGAAGGGCCCTCTGAAGCCGCTGCCCCCGAAACCGCATCAGCGAATCTGGCACAGCGAATCCCTGACATCACAATACCGAGAACCAGAGCGGAAGTCAGACAGTTTCACAATTCGTGTCAAAACCCGTGCGAATTTGACGAACGTTGACATCCTATCTTAACATCCCTCGGTGTGTCACTTCGGCACCATGGTGCCATATTGACGGTTTTCTACGGAGTGGCGAAAGTGCCAATATGGCACTTGGTGAGTCGCCTCATTCTGCGATTGCTCTGGTGGAGAGTGTTGTAAGTGGTTTTGGTAAAACGACTTATGGCGTGATTGTGTGTTTTGGCTCGATGGTTGCTACCACTGTTTCTGCCCCTGAAACCTTCCGCTCGGCAATCCAGCCGCCGCGGAAATCAGGCATCTGATCGTTCACACTGGGAGAAACCAAAATGACGTGTCGTTCGCAAAATTTGACTGTGGTGGATCCATTTCGCGCCGTCCGCGGCCAGTTTTCCAAGCAATTTGGGATGCCGGCTGAAGCAAATCAGGGAAGTCGAGTCACCGAATCCGAAACGGAAGTCGTGCTTGAAATTGATTTGCCGGGAGTCGAATTGGCCGATGTTGCCATCACCATTCATAACGGGTCACTTTCGGTCAACGGATCTAAACCACCACAGACTCCTGATGGTGGACGGCCGTTGTTCACGACGAGCAAGCCCGGAAGCTTCCAGCACACCTTTAGGCTTCACAAATCCTTAGACACTCAAGCGGTTGACGCAGTCATGGATCTGGGAGTTCTCACGGTGTCGATTCCGAAGCGGCCTGAAGTGCTGCCGCAGTCCGTTCAAATTCGCTCAGCGGCAACCAGTTAACGGGTTCTGGCTTGCGGCTAAAACAAGATCATTGCCGCCAGCCTGACGCGTGCAGAAAATTCAATCCAAAACCTGATTTCATTCGTTCTACGAAACAGCAGTCTTTCACACCGGAGAATCATTGATGAATACTAAAGCTCAAAATTCGCGTTTTCCATTTTTCGAACAGATCGACCAAGGCATCAATCAGATGGTCAACGATTTGTTCCAACAAGATTCGGCGGCCCACTATTCTGTGCCAGTGAATGGCTGGGAGCGAGACGACAGTTACGTACTGAAGTTTGACCTGCCCGGAGTTCCTTTAGAAGACATTGACCTGCAGGTTCAAGAAGGCCTGCTGGAAGTGAGTGGTCAAAGAAGTTCGCCAGACGTTGAAGGTGGTCGAGTCACTTTGGATGAGCGGCCGACAGGCAGTTTTCAGCGGCGTTTAAGGCTGGCGAAGGGAATCGATGTTTCCAAAGTGGATGCCGAATTGGATGCAGGAGTCCTTACGGTGACTTTGAAAAAGTTGGCCGAATCAACGCCTCAGAAGGTGCAGATTCGCACTGGAACACAGTCGCCGTAGAATACGGCCGCCCGAGAACACAGCCGCCGTAGAAGCACGATAACAGTCGCCCGACACGAATGATTCGTCAATGGTCGAAGGCAATCTGGCTCAGGATTCAGATTCCTGATTTTGACGTCAAAGGCCACTTCGATTCTCTGAAGTCACTGTAAAACTAAAACGCCTGCTGGATCCTGATTCAGTCGGCGTTTTTTCGTTTTCGACGGTCACACGCGGAAGTCAGACCGGCTAGGATCGATGTCGTAAAACTTCGAACCTGACACATCTTGCCCGACGTTGCCATGACTTCACAATCACCGTTTACTCACGCAGCAACATCTCAGCTTCGCGAATGGGACAACCAGCACGTGTGGCACCCGTTTGCTCCGATGACCGCGTACATCGAAGAAGCTCCTCCGATCATTTCGTCGTCGGATGGCTTTCAGTTGATCGATAGCGATGGCAATCGCTACTTGGATGGAATTTCGTCGCTGTGGTGTAACCTGCATGGGCATCGAGTGCCTGAAATCGACGAGGCAGTGAAAGCTCAGCTGGATCGAATCGGACACAGCACGCTGCTGGGGCTATCATCGGAAGTGTCCATTCGATTGGCCAAGGCGTTGGTCGATTGTACTCCGGCGGGCTTAAACAAGGTCTTCTATTCCGACAGCGGATCCACGGCTGTTGAGGCGGCTTTGAAGATGGCCTATCAGTATCACCATCAGAAGCCAAATCCAGAAACTGGTCGAGACACGTTTTTCTGTGTTGGCAACGCGTACCATGGTGACACTCTGGGGTCTGTGAGTGTGGGCAGCATCGATGTCTTTCATCAAGTTTACAAGCACCTGCTGTTTCCGACGATTCCCGTTCCGTCGCCCATTGCCACTCGACCACCAGAAGGTCACACCGCTAAATCTTGGTTGCAGCATTGCTTCCAGCAGACAGAGGAAATTGTAAAGCAGAATCATGAAAGAGCGGCTGGATTTGTGATTGAGCCGTTGGTTCAAGGAGCCGCCGGAATTTTGGTTCATCCTCCCGGTTTCTTGAAACACGTTCGAGACCTTTGTTCGAAGTACGGTGTGCTGTTGATCGCCGATGAGGTGGCTGTTGGTTTTGGCCGCACGGGCACAATGTTCGCCTGCGATCAAGAGGACGTACGGCCCGACCTGATGTGTTTGGCAAAGGGGATCAGCGGAGGTTATTTGCCGTTGGCCGCGACTTTGGCGACGGATCAAATTTACGACGCGTTTTTGGGGCAGCCTGCAGAGGGTCGTACGTTTTTTCACGGCCACACTTTCACAGGCAATCCTTTGGGATGTGCGGCGGCGTTGGCTTCGTTGCAGCTGTTTCACGAAAACGACGTGATGGGCAACGTCGGTGAAATTTCTGCGGCGATCGATGAAGAGCTGTCCGTTCTTGGTGACTTGGACTTTGTCTTAGAAATTCGCAAAAAGGGAATCATGGTGGGGATTGAATTGGTTCCCGATCGCAGCACGGCGGAACCATTTGATTCTGTTCTTCGAGTTGGCCAGCAGGTTTCTGCGGAAGCGAGGAAGCACGGAGTCATCGTTCGTCCTTTAGGAGACACCATTGTGCTGATGCCGGCTCCTGCGATGCCAGTTGAAGCTGTCAGGAAGTTGTGCCGAGCCACGATTGAAGCGATCAAAATTGTGGTTGGCAGAAATCGTTGATCTGATCATTTGCTCAGATTCCCCAAGAAGGCCACTGATCTGGTCTGCATTCCAAGGTCAGCTGCGCCGCTTGGATCATCTTGTGCAGAATGCGTGAACCGATAATAATTGGATCTGACGATTTAGCTGGAGTGGGCCAAACTCTGGTTGCTCATTATTTTTGCTCGCTTAGAAACAGAAGGTTCTCACTGTGCTTCTCAGCATGACTGGCTTTGGAAATTCGTCCGTTCAAACTGACCTTGCGTCGGTGAATTTGGAATTAAAGGCCGTGAATAATCGGTACCTGAAGATTCTGATGAAGCTACCAGACGTCGCCAGTCGTTTCGAACCGGATATTGAAAAGCTGGTTCGCGGCCGGATTGCTCGAGGATCCGTGCAGCTGGGCTTTCGTATCCGTCTGCATGGACGCTCGTCGGGATTTCAGATCGACGAAAAGGTGCTGGATCGCTATGTCAATCAGCTGGGCCAGCTTTCCGCCAACCAGCCCATGTTGTCGAGTGATGCGCCTGCTGCCACCAGCCTGTTGAGTTTGCCAGGAGTCATCACAGAAGCCGACGTCGATGGTTCTGTGATTGATTCACTGTGGCCCATGATCGAAAAAGCATTGAACGAAGCCTTGGAACACTTCGAAGCGTTTCGCAGTTCTGAAGGTGAATCGATGAGGTTGGATCTGAAAGCTCAGGCCGCCACGATCGCCACTGAGCTTGAACAGATCGAAGCGTTGGCTCCAACGGTTGTGTCGGACTATCGAAGTCGACTGTTAGAACGCATTCAAAAGGCAACGGCTGAATCTGATCGTGTGATTGAAGAATCAGATCTGATTCGAGAAGTCGCTGTGTTCGCCGATCGTTGTGATATCAACGAAGAAGTGACTCGACTGAAATGCCACTTGGAACAGTATGAAAAGTTCTTAAATAGCGAGCAATCGATGGGCCGCAAGTTGGAATTTTTGGGTCAGGAAGTGTTCCGAGAAATCAACACGATTGGCTCAAAAGCCAACAACGTACAAATTGCTCATCACGTGGTTGAAATGAAGGCCGCCGTGGAACGCATTCGGGAAGTGTTGCAAAACGTCGAGTAGAACGCAGCTGTTAAAGTTTAAGCTGCCGTTGGTTTCGGTGAAGCCAAACCGAGGATTCTGGCAGTTCTGAAGAAGGGGCCTTCACGGTCTCTCGTGATGGTTGCTTATTGCAACCGTGAGTAATGGGCATTGGGCCGTGAGCATTGAGCCGTGAGCATTGAGCTGTGGGCATTGGGCATTGGGCTGTGGGCCGTGCGTTTGCAACATTTACGGTCGTCCGGCTCTTTTGCTTCACATTCTGTCTCGGCGAAGCCAATCACACGTTGGGTGACCGGACGAATTCAGGTTGGCCTGCAGGACGCGGTTGCATCCTGTCGAGCGGCCCGTTGAAAAACCTGAATGTGGTGACTCGACGCGTAAACGAGGGATGAATCCCCCGGAAGCCCTGAGGTTCTGAAGCCCTGACGTTCGGCATAGCTTATATCCGTCGCTTACGCGTCGGGTTACCTTTGTTAACGAGCAGCTAGGCCTTCTTCCCCATGCGGTCGCCCATTCTTGCGTAGAGCTCGACCTGCTTTCCCGAATTTTCGACGAGGTCGTCATCAAACTTAATCCTACCGGGTTCGAAGACCGTGATCGTCGATGATCCTCCGAAGCGGAAGTAACCTTTTTCTGCTCCCTTCGCAACAACATCGCCAGGGGCATAGGTTTGGCAAATGCCTCCCACACAGGTGGCTCCGATTTCCAACACCAGCACCGTGCCAAACTGTTCTGTTTCCAGTTGGGTGACGCACCTTTTGTTGGTGGTCATGATGTGAATATTCTGGCACAGCGCGATGGGGTTCACGGAATACAGAGGCCCATTGATGAGCCGAGTTTCGCCTGGTGTACCCTCAGCCGGAAAGTGAAAGCGGTGGTAGTCCACGGGGCACAATCGAGACATCAAGAGGCTGCCATGAGCATACTTCTGTGACAGTTTCCGATCGTCCAACAGCGCGTGGATGTCGAACATTTCTCCCTTCACAAACAGCCCGTGCGATTGCGAAACATCGGGCACGCACAGGTGTCGCCCATCGGCGGGGAAGACCACGGTTGACGGGTCGAGATTGATGGGCCGAGAATCTGGTTTCAGCTTGCGAAAAAAGAATTCATTGAAGTTGGCGAAGTGATCGACGTCTTCAACAAATTCTGATGCATCGAGGCCATACGTTTGGATGAACGGAGCCACTTTTTGCTTCGTCTTTGCAGCATCCATTCTCCAGCCATACCAGTGAGAAAAGATGGCTCGTTTCACCAACGCGTGCAGCGACGCTTTGCCGGCGAGCGTGCCGTATGTCCACTTCAAAGCTTGGTCGCCGTACACCTTTTCGACACAGGTTTCGTTGCGATAGCGATCAAAATAAACGATGTCGTCCATGGTGGCCAGTCAGGTAGAAGTATGTGGGCAGTCAACTAGCCGTCCAAAATTTCCCACCGCTCAAAAGCGGTCTTCAGCTTGTCGGCGACTTTTGCCAAGTCTTTTTGGACCTGAGCAATCTTGTCCTTGCCTTCTTTGTAGAAGTCAGGATCTGCCATCTGCTGTTCTAGGCCAGCCTGCTTGGTTTCGAGTTCGTCGATTAGCAACGGCAGTTCATCCAATTCGGCCTGTTCTTTGTACGACAGTTTCTTTTTGGCCTTGGGTAAAGTTGGAGTCCCCGGGGAAGCGGCGGCTTTGACTTCTGACGGGCTGAAGGCGACCGAATTGTCGGCCAAGCGTCCGGTGGCTTTGCGAGCATCATACTGACGCTTCCAGTCGTCGTAGCCTCCATCGTATTCATTGACAACTCCGTCGCCTTCAAACACGATCGTACTGGTGACCACGTTGTTGATGAATGAGCGATCGTGGCTGACCAGTAATAATGTGCCTTGGAATTCTGTCAGAGTTTCTTCAAGCAGGTCCAGGGTTTCAGAATCAAGGTCGTTGGTTGGTTCGTCCAAGACAAGAATATTGGCTGGCTTGGCAAACATCTTGGCCAGCAAGAGCCGATTGCGTTCTCCGCCGCTCAAAAATTCGACTCGGGTATGAGCCCGATCTGGAGCGAACAGGAAGTCTTGCAGGTATCCCATGACGTGCCGTTTGCGGCCAGCAATCATCAGCTCGTCTTTGCCTTCGCCTAGGTTTTCTCGAGCCGATTTATTCTGCACCAATTGATCTCGAAGTTGATCAAAGTAGGCCACTTCCAGGTTCGTGCCCATTTTGATGGTTCCGGAATCTGGCTGGAGCTGGCCCAGTAAGATTTTTAGGATCGTCGATTTGCCAATGCCGTTGGGGCCAATAATCCCAATCCGATCGCCTCGATAAACACTGGTCGTAAAATCGTCGATCAACGTGACTCCATCGTACCCATGAGTCACTCCTTGAACCTTTGCGACCAAGCGTCCCGACCGTTCGGCTTCCTGCAAAGTGACCTTGGCGGTTCCCTGCTTATTGCGGCGTTCGGAGCGTTCTTGCCGCATTTGTTTTAAAGCGCGAACTCGACCTTCATTACGAGTTCGGCGAGCTTTAATGCCTTGGCGAATCCACTTTTCTTCTTCGGCCAGTTTGCGATCGAAATGAGCTTGAGCCACTTCTTCGGCGGCCAACAAATCGTCTCGACGCTTCAAGAAGGTTTGGTAGTCGCACGTCCAGTCAAACAAACGTCCTCGATCCACTTCAACAATTCGATTCGCCATATCCTGTAGAAAGGTGCGGTCGTGAGTGATGAAGATGAGCGTGCCTGAAAACCGAGTCAGATAGTTTTGCAGCCACAGAATGGACGTGATGTCTAAGTGGTTTGTTGGTTCATCCAATAGCAAAATATCGGGGCGACGAATCATAGCCTGAGCCAACAGGACTCGACGCTTCATTCCCGCCGACAAGCTGGAAAAGTCATCATCTGCGGGAAGCTGCATTTCTGCGAGCAGGCCTTCCAAGCGGTCGGCCGCGTCCCATTGTTCGGCGTCGGCCAACTTCATGCTGGCATCTTCGTAAGCCGTTTGATCGGTTGAATTCAGTTCTTCGCCGTTTTGTAGTTTCAGATTCAGACGGCGGTAGTCTGCCACAGCGGTGGCAAGATCGTCGAATCCTCCGGCGGCGACAGAAAAGGCCGACTGAGTTTCCGTGTCGGGAACTTCCTGAGCCAGCTTGGCCACAACGACATCGGCCGAGACTTCGATGGAACCGTCATCGGGAACTAATTCACGGTTGATCAGTTTGAGCAGAGTTGATTTTCCCGCCCCGTTGCGCCCGACCAGTCCGATTCGCTCGCCACGTTCAACGTGTAAAGTGACCTCGTCCAGCAGAGTGGGGTTGGAATATGTAAATGTCAGTTGGTTGATGCTCAAGAGTGCCATGGGCGGAATGTAAAGCCATTGCCTTGATTTGCTGAGCATTCCAAGCACGGGTTTGGCGATTTGAACCAAAATCACCGCGTCGTTACCGAACGTGAGACTGGCAGCGGCTGAGTGGCAATGAAAAAACGTCAAAGAATGGAGTGGGCTCAGCGATACAATGCGTCCAGAAAGATGGGCCAGCACTGTTTCCGGTGCATTGCGTCGCTGCATTGCGGCCCAATGCAGCGCGGCCCAGTGGATTGCGGCCCAGTGCAGCGCCGCTCAGGTCAGCGTGGTCTCACTGAATCGCGGCCGAGTGCTCATGACCTTCAGCCATGCACGATCATGAAGTCATTCAACTGCTGGCGCTGCGGTAGTGAGACAAAGACCAGTGGAACACGATTCTGGAGATCAGGACTCCGGCAAACGCGGCCAAGGCAGCGACGGCGGCGAAGTGAGGTGTTTGCAGGTTGTTGATGATGATTCGTGCGGGCACAGTCACCACCAGTAGAATGGGGACAGCGTACGAAAACCCAAACTGCAGTATTTCACCACCTTCCCAGCGACTGTCGTCGTGCCCGTCGTAAATGCTACGTGGGTACCGAGCAAACACGGTGATATAGAACCAGAAGTCATACAGCCCCTGGTTCCTTCCGAAAAGGATGCTACTGCACGCTGTCACGATCATCATTGAGTAAAAGAACATGACTCCGACAGCCACAAACAGCAAGTACGATATCAACTGCAGAATCGAAATGGGCTCACCAATGTGATACAGCGATCGAATCAACAGAACTGACGCCAGCAATAACTGACTGACCATGGCCAAGTTGATGCGTTCCAGCGACACCAGAAATTGACTGTCGATTGGCTTAAGCAGCGCAAAGTCCAGCCGGCCCGTGCGAATTTGTTCGCTCAGGTTGGCGCAGTTCGGCATAAAGAAGCTCTCGACAATGCTGTTGATCAACATGCCGGTTGCCATAAAGGCAAAATATTGATCTCGATCCCATCCGTTGATCGAAGGCACTTTGCGAAAGATGATTTCAAACAAAGCGATCTGAGCGAAAAACCAGAAGGCTCGCGTGATGATCTGAATCAAGAAATTGCCCTGAAACATCATCTCACGAATCAGCGCGTTTCGGAAAAACGTCAGAAAGACTCGAGTGTAATAGATCATCGTCGGCGGGTTGCGAACTGAGACGGTTGAGGAGGGATGTGACGCGGGGACGTGATTGGGTGGGCGTGATCGAGTTTGGCGTGATGCCGTTTCAACGGGCAGTTAAACGTCCAGGATTCTAACAGGTTGCCGCCCGATTAGAAATCGACGGGCGATTCTTAAAGTGTCAAATACTGCGGGAGCCGTCTCAAGCAGTCCCTGCGGTTTACCTCAGACCAATTCTGGTTCAATTTCGTCCAAAGAGCCAAATCATGAGTGCCTTAATCCGCGGATTTCGCGAGCGGTTGATTCAGCCAAGCGGCGATTCAGCCCTGCCGCGACATTAGCCAAGCGGCGATATCAGCCCTGCCGCGACACCAGCCAAGCGGCCAACTTTGCATTTTGTCGCCGACCTTGCATTTGTCTTCCGTTTCTGATCCGGCGTCAATTGGTGCGGCGTCAACCTGATGCCACGTCAACCTGATGCCACGTCAAATGGTGCAATGGACTCTGATGTGCTAAAATTTCGGGAGAGCTAGAACTTTACTGACGCGGGACAGATTCAGCACGAAAGAGATCTTCATTGGGTGATCAAACGATCATCGTGATCGTCGGTACGGCGTTACTGGGAATTGCATCTGGCATGGTGGGCACGTTCGCCGTGCTGCGTCGACGCGCGCTGACCGGTGATGTGGTGGCTCATTCGGCTTTGCCGGGCCTGTGTCTTGCGTTCTTGCTGTTTGAATCGAAGTCGATTTTGGTTTTGCTGGCAGGAGCTCTGGTGAGCGGACTGTTGGGAGCCATCACTGTGTCTCTGCTGACCAGGCTGACCAGGCTGAAAGACGACGCCGTTCAAGGGATTGTGTTGAGCGTTTTCTATGGGTCAGGAATCGCGTTGACTCGAGTCATCCAAAATCGCTACCGAGCTTCCAACGAATCGGATCTGGAATCTTTTCTGATTGGCCGAGCGGCTACGATGCTTAAGTCTGATGTCTTACAGATCGCCGGAGTCACTTTGGCTGTATCAATCGTTGTTGTGCTGCTTTACAAAGAGCTAAAACTGCTGAGCTTTGATCGTCAGTTTTGCAGTGTTCAGGGTTTGGCCGCCACGCCGTTAGATTTCACTTTGATGTTGTTGACGGCCGTTACAGTCGTGGTTGGTTTGCCGGCCGTTGGCGTGGTCTTGATGGCCGCTTTGCTGATCATTCCCGCGGCCGCCGCTCGATTTTGGACCGACCGGTTGTCTGGAATGATGGCCATCGCCAGTATCTTCGGAGCCGTTTCTGGAATTGTCGGCACGTTGCTGAGTGCTCACTGGGATGGACTGCCCACGGGGCCTTTGATTGTTCTGACATCCACTTCGCTGTTTCTGCTGTCGTGGATCTTTTCGCCTCATCGAGGAATTATGGCGTCTTTACGTCGTCCCACGTTGGGCGAACTTGAAGCAGAATTGCCGTGGAATCAACCAGATCCCATCGTTGTTGATTTCGTGAAAAGTTCGGCGAGTGTGAAGGAGTCATCGAATGATTGACTTCGAATTTTGTTCAACTTTGGCGGCCGGTTATCCGGTCGCCCTTCAAGGCTTCACCGATGCTGTCGCCGAATTTTTCGGCTGGCCCAAAGCAAACGTACAGAATGCATTTTGGAGTCTGGCGGTGGCCAGTCTGTGTTCCATTTGCTGCAGCCTTGTGGGCTGCTTTTTGGTGCTGAGACGAATGAGTCTGCTTTCAGACGCGTTGTCTCATTCGGTTCTTGCTGGCATCGCCGCCGTGTATTTGGTGACCGGAGACGTGCAGCCAATTCCCATGCTGTTGGGAGCTCTGGGTGCCGGAATTGCGACGGCCGTGATGACGGAATTTGTGCATCGTCGAGCGGCCGTTCCTGAAGACAGCAGTATTGGAATTGTGTTTACGTCGATGTTTGCCTTTGGTGTCATTGTGGTCAGCCAGGCTCGAGGAGTTCACTTAGATCTGGACTGTGTGCTGTTCGGAGATCTCGCGTTTGCCGGCATTCATATGAGACCCATCGGCGGAGTACTTTGGCCCGAATCGTTTGGCAACTTGATTCCCGCCTGCTTGGTGACGATGGCGTTTTTGTACCTGTTCTGGAAAGAACTACGACTGACATCATTCGACCCCACATTCGCATTGACGGTTGGTTTTGGAGCATCGTTGATGCACTACTTATTAACCACCGTTGTGGCCATTGTGACGGTGGCGGCGATGGATGTCGTGGGCTTGCTGGTTGTGGCTTTGCTAATCGTTCCGCCTGCGACGGCCGCACTGCTGACTTCAAGACTGACAACCATGCTGCTGGTATCCATCGTGATTTCGCTGATCAGCACTTGGTCGGGGTATTTGCTGGCTCTCAGATGGTCTTCGTCTGCGGCCGGGTTGGCTGCGGTGATGAGCGGCCTGCTGTTGTGTCTGGCAGTTTTGCTGTCTCCAACTTCAGGAGTTCTCGGACGAATTTTAAGGACGATCCGCTTGAGAACTCGGATTGCCGCCGAAGATGTTTTGGCCGGCTTGTTTCGTCAACAAGAAGCTTCGGCGAGTCCAGACCTTCGAATTTCAGTGTCTCTTGAAGAATGCCATAACTTAGCGGGCCAGCCTTGGCTGACGTCTGCCGCTTTACGTTGGCTGCGGCAAAAAAATCTACTGGCTGGGCAAGATGCCAAGTTGCAGTTAACCGATGCGGGTTACCAATACGGCCTGTCGTTGGTCAGATCTCATCGCTTGTGGGAAAGCTACCTGCTGGAAAACTTCGACCTGCCTGCAGACCACCTGCATATTCCGGCGGAAGACATGGAACACTTCATTGGTCCTCAGCTACAAAACCGGATCACAGAGGAGCTTTCCGCACCCAGTCAAGATCCTCATGGGCGTGAAATTCCTCGTTAAAGAGGGGGGCAGGCTTGGAGTCGGGGCAGGCTTAGGTTCGGTTTCGGGCTCCGCTTGCTTTGGTTCTTGCGCATGAAAAACGGCGAGCCTTCTTTTGATGAAGAAGACTCGCCGTTGATCGTCTGTTTTTCGTGATCGCGATGTTGTTGTCGCTGAGCAATCACGCTGTTGGACTGCTGAGCAATCCGTGACACTTACAACTGATGATGCTTAGACGTAAGTTTCGCAGTTCAGATGAGACAGCACCCATGTGTCGATAAACCGAGCGTCGTTGCTGCATGGGTCAAGAGGTTCTGCCGTGACTCGAACGTCCATTTCGACTCCAGCAGATCTCATCAATCTGACTGTGTCCAAGTTGCGAGCCAGTTTTTCATTGGACGCTTCTCGGGAAATTGCATGCAGAATATTCTTTCCTCGAAGATCTTCTGGAGCCCCCAGTTTCAAGTCGGGACAATCGCATTCAGGTTCAATCGCGAGTGCTCCGGCAAACCATTCGGGTCGTTGAGCAAACAGCTGCAACGCCACATCGGCTCCTGTTCCACAGCCCGCTGCAAAAATGCGTTCGCTGTGAATATGGAATGCTCGGCGAAGTCGGCGAGTCGTCACGTTCACCAAGTCTTCTAAAGAGGTGGCTCCGAAGTTCGGCCCTTCTGACGACCAGCCAAAGCTGTCGTCGTCTGACAGCTGCTTGTTGCCTCGAATGGCCAGCCCCAGATAGTTTTGATCGCCAATGGCGTTCATCACAATGTCCAGCTCGTTCTCGCTGCTGTTTTCATCGTGGAACCAAATAAACAGCGGGTAAGCATAGTTGGGTTCGTATCGTTCGGGGACGAACAATGAGACAGGCCAGTCGCTGTTGGCAACGTTGTCAGACTGCAACGCGTCACAATCGGAATTGTATTGTTCACACAGTTCCTGAAGTTCAACAGGCATCTGCTGCATCTGATCGTTGGGGACCAGAAACGACAGGTCATCCTGGAACCACGCCTGAGATTGGACTCGGTTATACATCAATGACTTCCATGATTTAGGAGCGAAGGGTTGAAGGAGATTTTCGAGCTGTGTCAGCGGCTATCAGAAGTCGCTTTTGAAACAGCGTTCCGGACCACGTCCTGCAGTGGAAAATACTTGCCGGGGCAAGCGGTGGGTTTGACAGTTTTATGCCCGATGACCAAACGAGCCGGAATTTTGTACCGACTGGCTAAGGATGCAACGAGCAAAGTTACGGATTTCAGTTGCTCCGCCGTCGGAGCTTTTTCTTCGAAGTTTCCGATCAAACAAATCCCAATTCCATTCGCATTGTGAACCGCACTGCCCGAATGAGCTCCATGCAGTTGTTGACGCCAACGAAACGTTGATTCAATCTGACCATCTGGCATTCCATTGCCGTTTCCTATGACAAAGTGATATCCAATCCCCAGCCAAAGGTTTCCCGAACTGTCTCGACGTTGCCGATGTTCTGCGTGAATTCCTTCCACGCTTCCCGACGACGTTGCCGAATGATGAATGACGACATACACCCAGCGACGCTGATCCGCCTCTGCATGCACTCTGAGTGGTAATCCGTCCTCTTCGTTTCCTTCGAGAACTAAATTAGCCAAGGGCTGTGTGAATGCCACACGTACCCTACCGGAACAGTCGCACAATGTCTGATGTGGTTCGTCTAAGCCCGCGAAACTGGACACAGGCGAAACGCTAAGCACAATCAGCAAAGATGCAGCCGTCCTAATCACCGTCACAATGCCTCATTCTGGTGTCTCGTGCCTGACCGGCAACGACTCTTCGCCGTTGAAAAACCGGAGCTCACGAACTGCTCGCCGGAACCTTACCTGTGGTCTGAAACACTGTCAACGAGAGGCCATTTGCAGGACCGTTTCAGCCAGCCACCGACAATCGCTGCTTGTGAAGCTTTAACGGTTACGCAGACTTTGATGCCTTAAAACATGCCGTTAAAGTTTCCCACAACCTCCGAAGATCTCTGCCTTATCGCTTCGACACGCTTATCGCCTTTCAGATTGAAATTTGAAGATCTGACTGAATTTCCCATCACAACACCGTGTCTACCAACCATGAAGCAGGTCGCATGCACCGACGACACCGCTCGCAAGCCCTGAAAACAGGGCTTGCCTTTCTGCTTGTTTTGCTAAAACACACCGTGTTCATCTTGAACAGCGGCCGCTACCGAATCGTCTCTTCCCACTGATAATCGTTGCAAATCAACCATGTGGAATAACCTGAACTGTGTCTTGCTCGCCCAAGCTTTCGCTTCTTTGTTGATGACCGGGCTGATCTGGTTCGTACAAGTGGTTCACTACCCGATGTTCGCTGACGTGAGTTCTGATGGTTTTGCTGCTTACGAAGTCAAGCATTCCAAACTCACGACGTTCGTCGTTGGTCCTCCGATGTTGTTAGAACTTGTCACCGTGATTCTGTTGCTAAAACTCTGTCCGGCCGGAGCCATGAATCAAATGGCTTGGATCGGAGCCATCATGTTGGCGGCGATTTGGTTCAGTACCGCTTTTTTGCAAGTCCCCATGCATTCGAAATTGGAAGCCGGCTTCGATGAAGCGTCTCACCGGTTTTTAGTGAATTCAAACTGGATTCGAACCGCGCTGTGGACCGTTCGAGGTGTGTTGGCACTGATGATGATTCAAGTGCAGATGAAAGTGTCAGAAGGCTAACCGTCGCCCGATCAATGATTTCTGGCGTGACGCATGCTGCCAATGTGTTCGCTGAAGGCATCAGTCACCGCTGAAGATCATGACCGAAGATAGCCAAAGAAAACGGCGACAAGCGTGACTGGAACAAGCATCGCCTGAGCTCTTTTCAGGTTCAGACAGCATGCGCAGAAACATCAAATCGGCGGAACGTCGAAACCACGCCGTAGAACGAGATCATCGCCAACAGACTTGCTCCGATGAGTACTCCTACTAAAAACGGCGTTCGAGTTGATTCCAGGGCGAACAGAACTGTCAGCCCATGGCACAGCGGAGCCCACAACAGCAGGGCTGCCGCAAACAGCGCGAGCAAGGCCGACTTTCCAGTGAACTTTAAGATCGTTCGAAAGAAGGCTTCGAAACCTTCCTGAGTCGGGCGATGCGGAAATTGCAGAAAAATGAGATTGTCGATCGCCACAAACAACACGGTGACAGGAATGCTTAACAGCACGGCCACCAGTACCAAATCAATTGCGACGCCTCGGTACCAACCCACGGCGAAAAACAGGACCCATTGAAAAGCAGATGCCAACAAAACGGGGACCGCCAATTGACCTCGAACAATTTGCACGGGAGTCATCGGCAACGCTTTGAGCATCACTAAATATTCACTGTCCAAACGAAAGTCGAATTTGATCGCTTCGGGCAGCAAGATGAATGTGTAAAAGAATGCTCCGCAAACCACGGCGATAAACGCCGAATTGGAATTGGGCATCGAAACAGCGGCTGGGGCCAGCAAGATTGCAGGAATCACCATTGACACGGCTAAGCTACTGGCAAACTGCACAGCTCGCTTCCATTGTCTCCACATCAATGGGCTGCCCACAAATGAGGGCATAAGAAATCGACGTTGATCCGTGGCTTCCGAGACACTCGCAGCAGTCACGTCAGTCGCCCACAGTCGGCGTTCGGCCAGTAACTTCTGACGATGCCAAAGCCGCTCAAGACGGAACGTCGCCACGGCAATCACGATAAGCACACTGCAGAGCAATAAGCCGTGGTACAAAATTGTGATCGCCGATCCATGCCCACTGATCAAAGAAGACGCCACAAGAAACGGAGCCAGTAATATTTGACTGACAGAATTTGTGGCCGCCCACTGAATCAAACTGGCGGGCAATGACAGGGCGGATTCCGAGACCAGCGCCGCGTTGGTGCTGGCGTAAATGACGTCGCTAATTTCACTCTGCAGATACACGGCGAATCCGCAGACCGTGGCGATCATGATGATCCGGTAGCTCAGATAGCTTCGTTTGGAAAGACAGCAAGTCGCCGCATCAGTCAGCATGCGAAACAGTTCTAAGCCGACCAAAATGAGGACCAGGCCGACCGGACTGAACCAAGAAAGGTCGGGCCACAGGACACACGTGGTGAGAACAACCTTGGGCAGCGTGGCCGTTAAAATGGTTCCGCAGCGGTACACAAAGCGTTCGACGGCTGAAAATGGTCGAGCCACAATTTGCTGTTGTTCGCTTTCCGACCATTCAATCGGCGCATCAGGCCGCTTCCATGCGACTCGAACCAAATGCCAACTGGCCCACATCGCAACGGAAATCGCCGACCAAAACCGAAACTGTTCCGGTGGCCACGGATTGCGAAAGAACATGGCGGCCACGGTTTGCCCTGTCCACATGAAAATCAAAAGCAGCACAATCACTGTGAGCAATGATCGTGAGGGTGACGAAAAGCTGCCTTTTAGCCTTCGCCGCCTGGCCCGAATGTTGGCCGTCAGCAAGGTGTTTAAAACCGCATGGATTTTCATCGTTGACCCTGTCTACTTTGCCGTCATGGCGAATGATGGACCATCGTGCTGTTCTGCATATTCAGCGTCTTCTGCAGATCGACCTTCTGTGGCCAGAAAGAAAATGTCTTCTAGGCTGATACTGCCTTGCTGGTTCTGAAACTGATCTTTCAACTGTTGCGTTGTTCCGAAGAAGGCGGCTTTGCCTTCGTTCAGCATCAGGATATGAGTACAAATATCTTCGACCATCGCCAGCAGATGAGAACTGATCAGAACAGCACTGCCGGAATCGGCCTTGTGGCGAATCGATTGCTTAAGTGTTCGAATGCCGCTGGGATCTAACCCAGTTAACGGTTCATCAAAGAGCATGGCTTTGGGGTCGTACAACCACGCACAGCAAATCGCCAGTTTTTGTCTCATGCCTCGAGACAGATCTTTGGCGGGCGTGTTTCGTTTTTCGTACAGCTGAAAGTCATGCAGCAGCTTTTCGGCCATGGCATCGGAATTCGACAAACCATAAACCGATGCGGTGAATGCCAGATGGTCGGCGACGGTCAGCTGGTGAAACAATTGAGGATCATCGGGGACGTAAGCCAGCTGGCGTTTGACTTCCACCGGATGATCTTCGACGTTCAAACCACACACTGATAATTCGCCTGATGTTGCAGGCAAGATCCCACTGATCGCTCGCATCGTGGTTGTCTTTCCGGCTCCGTTCGGCCCGATGACTCCCAAGATTTGCCCTGAATAAACGCTGAACGACAAGTCTGTGACGGCCACATGCCCGTCGTAAGACTTACCGAATTGTTGAACTGAAAGAATGGGCGAATCCATTGCAACTGTTCCGACCTGAGTGATTCAATTGGCTGTCGCGACCCACACCATCGTCCTGACTGTCTGGGCGAAGGGCGGCAACTGGCCGAGATTTTTTGAACCGTAGGTCGTAGCTGTTGAACAGGTCGCCTGATTTCTTCAATCAACAACGAAAAATTTGCCCTGCATGGTGTTCAGAACAGAGTATGAGGAGACGGCATCCGGGGATTCGAGACCAACCTGCATTTTCACTGAACCTGTATCGATCAGTGACAAGCCAGAAAAGTCGACCACTTGAACGTGGTAGCCGCTGCCAACCGTTGATCCTGCTGGCAGCCCGTTGAAAATGTCAAGATGTGGGAAGCCGACGGGTCAGCGAAGGATAAAGCTCCTCGAAACCCTGAAGTTCTGCACAGCCGAAATCCCTCGCTCACGCATCGGGTGACCTTTGTCAACGGGCAGCGAGCGTCTTGATACTGCCAGAGCTTCACGCTGCTATAGCTTCACGCTGCCAGAGCTTCACACTGCCAGAGCTTGGCGCGGAGAACTCGGGCAAGTCTTGCTTGCGATACGAATCGTCGTTCCTGAGTCCCATCACGCGGAACGGTATCACGCAGTGTTTCGCAGGGCGAGGACTCGCAGTAAGTTACTATGGAATCGAGCGGCTTCCCCTGAACATCTCATGACGCCGTGTGTCGGAAATTGTGTCTTTGAATCATCGTCGAACGCGCTTCCATGTTTTTGCCGGGCCGTCTTAGTGTCAACGTCTGAACCATCCGATTCACAGGCCAGTGATTCACAGCCCAATGATTCACAGCCCCGCCAGGGCGTGGGTTCAGCAGATGAAGCATCACAGCTTCTCAAGAACGAACCAGATCTTGGCCGAACCATCTGGCCCGATCTTTCGCTGTTTGGAGTCGCCTTGATTTGGGGGATTAATATCCCCGTCATGAAGAATGGTTTGGATGAAGTCGACGTTTACGTCTTCAATGCCATCCGTTTGATGATTTCGGTTTTGGTGTTGGCTATTTTTGCTTTACGAGAACGTCGTCGAGATCGAAAGCGTGGCTTCAGGCCATCGGGGCTGCTGAAGAAACGTCGAGTCGTGATTTACGCCGTCATTGTGTCGGGCTTGTACCAGCTCGTGTTTTTACTTGGAATTGCTCGTACGGCTTCTGCCAACACGGCGTTGATCATTTCAACAATCCCCATTTGGACGGCCTTGCTGGCTCGTATTTTTCTTTCTGAACAGCTCAGCAAATTCGCGTGGCTTGGGCTCTTTACTGCTCTGGCGGGAACCATTGTTGTTGCCGTTCAAAAAGGGGCCATCAGTGTGGGGTCGGAACACTTCGTTGGCAATCTGTGCATTCTTGCGGCTGCTTTGCTTTGGGCTGTCGGCACCGTTTACAGTCGCCCACTGTTAAAGCAAATTTCTCCCCTCCAGCTTTCGGCAAGTTCCGCTGCGATTGGATTGCCTTTGCATTTGGTCGTGGCCTACGGTTGGTCAACGACGGGCTTCACCGGATTTTCATCTGTGAATCTGTGGCTGATTCTGATCTATTCCGGAGCACTCTCGACCGGGTTAGCGCTTCCGATGTGGAGCTTCGGAGTTCGGCATGCGGGAGCAGCTCATGCCGCCATTATTCAAAACCTTGTGCCGTTTGTCGCCGTGATTGCTGCTTGGATTTTTCGAGGCGAGCTGCTCACGGTTCCTCAGCTGATCGGAGGAACCTTGATCATCGGAGGACTCGTGATCATGAGATCAACTCGCACAGCGACGTCTGCAATCAAGCCAGCCGCCCTAAAATCAGTGCCCGTGAAACCGCCAGCGTGAAGTCGGGTGAGCGAAGTTGGTTGTGCTGATTCAGCTGCGATGACGTTGCTGTGACCAGGCCAGCTGTGACCAGGCCAGCTGTGACTAAGCCGGCTGTAACTAGGCCAGCTGTGACCAAGCGAGCGGTGATGATTCCAACGGCTGCCGAGTCAACGTTACCCGCACAGTTGGCAGCCTGAGCTTGAAAGCGGCTTACGCCCCGTCACCCGTCTTGATTTCTACCTCTTGAATCCCGACCAGTTCCAGAGTCTTTGCAGATTGAGCATACGCAAGCACGTGGTAGTTGGCTTCTTTGAAGTCAGCCGGTTTTGTAAAACTGGCAGTGACGGAATTTGCCGCAAGAACTTCTTTGAAGTCTCGAACAACGTGAATGTGATCCAACGTGCGTCGAGCATTTTCGCCTCGAGTCACCTTGGATTTTGCCGACTTCAAGGCCAAAGCAATTACCACTCGGTCGCCCTTGGATAGCCCCGCGGTGGTCAGTTGCACATCCACTTTGTCTCCAGCAGCTTTCGCTGTGGCTTGAATTTCTGCGGGCACCCGTTCATCCATCGCCTTCAAAATGGCGGCTCGTGTTTTTGCTCGGTTAGAACCCACAAATTCCCACTGGCCATTGACGACGAATTGAGGTGTATAGATTCGGTTTAACCCAAAGGCGGCCGAATAGCGTCTTTGCCGCTTTGTCGCGGCCGCACTGCTAAAGCGATCCTTCCAGCCCAAGTAGTCCCAGTAGTCGACGTGGTACGACAGTGTATAAATGGGATACCCGTTTTCTTCAGCCAGTTCGTGCAACCTCTTTAAGTTGTCATCGGCCGGAGGACAACTGCTGCAACCTTCGGACGTAAACAGTTCGACCAACACGGCCTGCTGAACATCACCTGCGATCCCGTCTTGGCCCATCGCCCAAGAACAATTCATCGCGATTGCAAAAACCACAGCAGCACAGCAGATGGACTTCAGCCGGATACCGGCCCCACTTCGTGAAATCTTGCCGCTCATTTGCTTGCCGCTCATAGGATCGCCCCGATTTATTGAAACATAGCCTGAATGCGTGATCGTGTGAATCCAGTGATTGACCGTCGATCAACAAGACCGTAGCCCAGCAACAGCCAAATAACTGTGAGCCACATTACCAGGTGGTTCAGGCAGCAGGGGCGGTCAGGAAACGTCACAAGAATACGAACGTCATGATCAGCGACGCCAGAAGAGCTAAAATCACGAGGCGGACCTTCATTGACGGGCCGCTGGAAGAATGTTGCCCGGTGTCGGCGTGGTCGGGAAATTCGCGAGCCACAAAGTCGTCGTAGTCGAAGTCATCTTCGCCGTAAGCTTCCGGCGAGAAGCCTGTCCCCAAACCATCAACGTTGTTTTCCACGGAATCCCATCCGTATTCTTCGGATGCTCCGCAGTTGCGACACACGGCCGCATTGGCTCGCAAAGCGGCTCCGCAAAATGGGCATTCGTCGTCGCGATCAAGTACAGGCATGGAGAGACTTCAAAATCAGGGCGAGCTCTGAAAGCGTTTCGGCTTGTTCGGCAATGTTTGCCGATGGTGTGGATCAGAAATGAAGACAGACTTTACGCAGTTGCTTGTGATTCTGCGAAGAGTTCATCGTTTTCGGTCGCAAAATTGTTTCAAACGCTCCTGAATCGGATCAGGGTTTTCCATAGCTGCTGAATTGTGAAAATTGATTGAAGTTCTGTGTTTGTTTTCATTTTGAAATCCCTGATGGACGACTGAAGAAGGTGAGCATCGATTTTTTGACTTCGCGAAAAATGGGTGCTCACTCGGGATGGTTTCGAAAACTCTTTCTTTCTGAAACCGGCGAACGACGCATCAAGCAAATCTGCAGTGGGACGGCCTCATCGCCATCCACGTCTGTGAGGCAAGCTGTTGATCTTTGTCCGCAATCCCGATCTCACTTTGGCTGGGATATCTCACCCGGCTCAATGGATGGAGCATGCTATGACGATCAGCGGACATGTGTTCCCAAACGATGCAGTTGGATACTTTCGAATTGCCTCTCCTTCTCGACGCCAGCCGGTCGAGCCGGTGACGGTAGGCACTTTCCTTCTGGGAAGCGGAGCCGCCTGCCACCTGCGATTTGGCAGCGACCAGATTCCAGAAATCCACACCGAACTGACGGTCGAGCCCGGTCGAGTGATGATGTCAGCGAAGGCTGCGTATCCTCCTGTGTACGTCAACGGAACAGCTGAAACAGAATGTCGGCTGTACGACGGAGACCTATTGGAACTGGGCCCTGAACGCCTACTGTTCCGATTTTCAGCCGCCGAGCAACGCATCACGCTCAACGAAACTCAGTTCTTAGCGGATCTGGCAGCGCAGGCCAACGATCAGGATTCTCGCCAAATGCCAACATCCGACGACTCATCAGACATCGCGTCTCCAACCATCGAAACCTTGGTCGAGCGATTAGAAGAACAAGTATCTTTGGTCGAACAATTGACTCATGATGACCAAGACGGGCTGGCCGAATTGATTCGTTCTGTCGCCGCGTCATCTGAACGCCAATCAAGTTCTTCAGTCAACGTTTCGTTGCAAGAATTGGCGATCACAGTGGCCGAAAATCAGCAGTCAAATCGCTTAAGATTAGATTCGATGACGGAAGTTTTGAACAAGGTCGTACAACAGCAGAAGCTGATCGCCGATTCGCTGCAGTCGCTGTCGGATCGAGTCCTCGCATTTGATTCCAATCAGACGCCAGCTGCTGCAGACTTCACAAATCGTAAAGCCAGCTAGCGATCAACGGCACTGGAAAAGGCAAGGCCGCCAATATGAACGCATCGCCGCCCGTTCACAAAGCGAACCCGACGCTCACGGGCATGTCGATTTAAAGGGTGGTTCCGGCCTGGTTTTGGGTCTCTATTTTTGGGAGAATAGGGATATCAGCAGGTGGTGGATGCGTTTTTCGAAAGTGAAAGAGAGTCGCGATCAGTAGGTGCTGTTTCCGGAACGACTCGACGAAGCTGTGGACGCTGATCACGATGTGCGGTTGGTTGATAAGATTCTGCACTGCGTGGGTACGACGAAA
>JBDWHY010000066.1:0-3515 GCA_039974975.1 Fuerstiella sp.
CGGCTGCTCGGCCTCGCTTCCGTTTTGTTTTCGTCAGAAACCAGATGCAGGCCGGTATCTGCGTGTTGGTAAACAGCTGGCCGGGCAAGGCGACCATGCATTCGACAAGGTCCGCTTTGACTACGCCAGCGCGTATCTCGCCTTCGCCCTTGGTGTTACTGCTCATCGACCCATTGGCCAGCAGCAGGGCCATCGAGGCAACGCCCGGCGTTGCATCCGAAATTGGGCGAGAGTCAGGATGATGGTGAGTGCCTTCTTTGGCTCGAACTGTGTTGGAGTGGATACTCTGGTGATACAGCATGTGCTGCAGCCAGCCAAAGTTGGCGTTGCCGTTGGGCGGATCGCCATGTTCCCAACGCGGATCGTTTCTTGTGAGCGGCAAGGCGCTATCCGCCGGTTTGGTTGCGCTTGTACCGACGGCTAGCGCCTTGTCGCTCACAAAGGCAGGCGGATTGGCTATCACGTAGTCGGCTCGCAGGTCCGGGTGGGCGTCGCTGGTGAACGAGTTGGCGGGTTGAAAGTCAAAGTCGATCCCG
The DNA here is from genome assembly GCA_039974975.1 of Fuerstiella sp. Lineage (GTDB taxonomy): Bacteria > Planctomycetota > Planctomycetia > Planctomycetales > Planctomycetaceae > Fuerstiella. Next base: position 537 of record JBDWHY010000066.1, read on the forward strand.
CGGATGGCCATGTTCATCGCGGCCAGTCGCCACGTGGTGGGATTCGATTCCTGTCCGTAGACCGAGACGTCGCCGATCTTGCCGCCGTGTTCTTCAATGAATTTCTCGCTGGAGACAAAGAAGCCGCCGCTGCCCATTGCGGGATTGTAGACTCGCCCTTTGAACAGTTCCAGCATTTCGACGATGAGGTTGACAATGGTTTTGGGCGTATCGTACTGACCGCCCTTTTTGCCTTCGGCGCGTAATCGGTGGGTACCACGCACACAGAAGGAATCATATGTTTTCGAATTTCGTCCCGCAGGCCAAACCACATTGCCTTCGGCGGCCCCGTGAACTCCAGAAAGTTCGTTGGCACGTTGTCTAATTGGTTAACAAATATTTAGGCTCGTGCTGCGTCGGAATACAGACCGCACATTGTTTGCAATAGAACTGGCGGAACACAGTTTGGGATCGAGTGTGTTGTTTAGAAGAGTACTAGAAAACGTAGATGGGACGACCCATTCCTGAGATTCAGCACAGCGCTGCTCGAAATTAAGTCTGTTTCCCCGCTCGCGAAACCGCATCAGAAAACTCCGAGAACAGATCGGTCAACCGGTAACCCATTACCTCCAGAAATTCGATTGCCCGCGTACAACCGACATAAAATGTTGCACGACTATCGATGTCTGATTTGAATTCATTGGCGGAAATCAGCAACACACAGTACGCATCGTAGCCCTTGGCGGAATTGACTGTTGATAGAGTTAATCGCTTGCGCTGGCCGATGATTTCGTCCTTTTCTTTGAATGCGACATGGATGTCCGGTAGCCAATTGCTGTTTGAATCTTGTAGATAGCGTGCGAGGCCTTCGATACGCTGACGACGGCTGGCAAGGATGAGAATATCTTCGAGCCGCACATCCTGTTGTTCAATCAGCCACTGCAAACGCTCAAGTATCAACGCATTTTCAGCCGCTTCGGATTCGACAAGTGTTGCCTCTGCTGAGAGTCCATTGCGTTTCGCAAAATTCACTTTCCAGTAACCTTCCACATCTTCAAGCAGTCCTTTGTGCGCGAGTGTTCCGACGTCTCCGAATGCTCTGGTTGGCACCCCGGCTTTGCCTTTCGCGAAGGAACCGTAAAGCGTGTTGAAAGCGGCTTCAACGATCTGCCGAGTGTTTCGGAAACACTCCAGCATGATATGGGAACGCCCTCCCAGTACCGTCAGACCCAACGATTGCCAATTGGGCCGCTTTTTGCCGTAGAGATTTTGGGCATCGTCGTAAAAGACGAAGAGGCTGGGCTCAGTTTGTTCACGCCGCACCAATTGACCCAGCAGACGGAATTCTTCCTCGTGAAAGTCCTGTCCCTCATCACAGTAAATCGCGTCATATGCGTGAGCATCAAACGTCGCTGTGTCGTTCTCTTTCACGTATGTTAGATCCGCAAGGTACTTTTGTGTCCGAGCATCATCGCTCACCCCCTTTTCGAACACTTTCTGGTACCGCCAGAATCCTTTCTCTGAAAGGTGGTACATGAGGCTGTTGAGGTGAAAGACGTCAATAACTCCATCTGGCGGTAGCCCGCCAGTTCGTTGTCGATACGCAGTGGCAATCTTTTTCTGGATGAAGGGCACAAGAGTGCGGTTGAAACAAACCACAAGAATTCGAGGATGTGTTTTGGCGTCGTCGGTAAACAGCGATCGTTCGCCGCAAAGCCGCTGCACTCGTCGCGCAAGGTTGTTGGCCAACACAATCGTCTTGCCACTTCCAGCGACGCCTCGGATGACACGTGGTCCTTTTTCCCAATACTGTGCTGAGAGTGTTTGCTGCTCATCAGAAAGAGTCTTGTATGACTCAGCGGATTCATCAAACATCTCGCCAAGGGTTGTTTCACGCGTCCTCCTTGGTTCGCGTTCTTCGATTTCCGGGAACAGCACTGATGAATCCCCGAACGCCGCGTGGACGGCCTTTAACTCCCCTGCTGGCCAGGACGCCATTCCAACGCCTTCCAGCCGTTTGTGTGCGGCTCGTGTGAGTGCAGGGACTAACTTGTCAAGATCATCGGCAAAGATCAATTCTTTTGGGCACAGAGCATTCTCTCCCCAACGTGCCATCCACTCTGCGCGTTCGATTCGCGGCAGCGCTACGATGTAGCGGAAACGCATTGAGAATTGGCCGTGGTGGACTCGCTGAGCACCGTCCTTGATGTCAAACATCGCGTTTCGAACTTGAGCAAACGGATTGCGGCTGCGAGCACCGCTGGCATACTGAATTTCAAACTGTCCGCCCGGTGCGATTGCGCTGATGTCCTCTAAGCTGACGCCCTTGACTTCAATCACGGCTACGCCGCGAATCGGACACACGATGACGATGTCTGGTGGTCGCGTTGTGCATTTCGCGAGACTCGGTTCGCAAAGGACGGTTGTGTTTTCTTCTTTGATCGTCCGAATGACGGCCGCGAGTACTTTCCGATGTGCGCCATTCGACGCATCTTGCCATCCGAATATTTGACATTTCGCTTGCTGCACGACACGTGCAAGTTCCTCCAGTTTCATCGTCTCGTCCGGGCAAGTCTACGGTGCTTGAAGTAAGTATCAGGGGTGGCACTGGTGATACATTACTGTGTGGAGGGAAGGTGGTGAAGGGCTGTTGAAGGCAGATTGAATCATCTGGCCTGGGTACTCGCCAAACAACACTTTTTAACTTGGAGGTACGGTCGTTTTCTAGCTCCCTCGATCCAGTGGGAATCGGTAGGGGGGGGGGAATCGGTAGGTACCATGCACATTATGTTTGCTTTTCAGCCAGTGCTGCACGTCGATTGATACGAGTTATGGGTGTCCCTTCACGCTGATAATCGGCCCGACTGATGATAAGACGTAGGCAGAATAGCCAGATTCCATCCATGTACAACATGGGGGGCCCCGGCTGCTTCCCCCGAACTCGTAGGCCGGACCAAGCGAAGCGCAGTTCCGGCATTTTGTCAACATGCAGATGGAGCC
>JBDWHY010000067.1:0-23361 GCA_039974975.1 Fuerstiella sp.
AAAGAGAGAACATCCCAAGCTGTAAATGTCACCTCGAATATCAACACTGGTCGTGTCCCAGCCTTGTTCGGGAGACATATAGTCGGGAGTCCCCATGACTTGGCCTGTGCGAGTCATTTGCTGCTGAGTGTCGTCTTCCGACATAATCAGCACCAAACCCATATCCATCAGCTTCACGGTGCCCAAACCATCATCGTTCCAATTCACAATCAAGTTGGCTGGCTTGATGTCTCGGTGAACCATCTGCTTTTCGTAGGCATGCTGCAGGCCAACCGCAGCTTGCCGAATCATTTCACACGCCATCCCAACAGGAAGTCGTTGGTGACGATTGGCAATGTCATCAATCTGGTCGCCATTCACGAACTCCATCACCATGAAGTCCACTTTGCCAACTCGACCGGCATCCAAAGTCTTCACAACGTGCTGACTATCCAGCCGAGAAGACGCTTTGATTTCTCGACGAAATCGTGACACCAAGCTTTCATTGGCCGTCAGCTTGCGAGCCATCACCTTCACCGCCACCACTTCGTCACTATCAAACGTATCGGCCTTGAAGACGTGCCCCATCCCTCCTTTACCAATCGGAAACAACAGCCGATATCTTCCCAGCACAAAACCGGTTTGCCCCTTTTGTAGCTGAGCCGCCTGCCACGAAGTCAAAAGTTTGCGATCAATCAGTTTCACAACCAACTGCTTGAGCTCGCTAGCCGATCCCGCTCCCGTGGATCCAGAAGCAGCTGCCCCGGCAGACGTCTCGCTGCCAGACGGATCGTTGCCAGACGTCGCATTGCCAGACGGCGTAGAAGAATCAGGTTCCTCACCCGCCGCCTGCTTTCGGCCAACGCGCGCGAGTGCTCGAACAGCTTTCCATTGGTGATCTGAAAGCAGTTTGCTTTGCTGCAGAGCCTGCAGAAATGATTTGACAGTGTCGGAAGCCATGCCCGTTTTTGCAAAGTTGTCGCGATTTCACGAACCGAGCCTCTGAACGATTAGGGCGTCAGTCGAAGCAACTTCTCACGCCAAATTCTGTTGCTTTGGGGACTAAGCCTAGGCCACCATCAGGACAGAGTGAAGCAAGTCCCGGAAAACGTTCAATTTTAGATGTCTCATTTTGAAGCATCAACAGACAAACTGCCGTACAAAATTCTGAGCGATCACACCCGATTCGAGCCAATTTCATTGACGCTTTGCTCCAAAACGCCTCTCAAAAAGCCAATTTTCTACTCAAGGGAAACTGTTGGCGAATCTGACTTCAGGGTGGGATGGATGCCTGCAATCGTTCAGACTGGTCAAAGGTTCCCTGTCACAATCCGACCGATCCGCTCAGGCAGACAGCCAGTTCCACAGTCGAATGAAGCTAATCGCAATCTTCCAGATTCTGATTCTGCTCACCTCCGTCGTCATTCCGGAAGGTGCCCATCGTGTCGTGCGCGGCTGCAGTTGTGGAGACAACTGCGAATGCTCGTCCGAAACCAAACAAGCGGGCACTTGCTGCTGTGGCACCAAGGTTTCAAAAACGAATGCTGAAACGGGCGGCAGCTGCTGCCAGTCCAAAAGCAACACCCTTGAACCGACTTGCTGCAGCACACCGGCGAAGACCGCTTCCGTTTCATGCTGTTCCAAAACAGATTCGGCAAAGTCCTGTTCCTGTTCCACACAGAAGAATTGCAAAGGTTGTGAAGGCCAAGGCCAGTCCCCTTCGCATCAAACGCAGCCGCCCCATGAACCTGTTGAAAATCAGCTCAGTTCAACATGCGGTTGCACAGAAGTCATCATTCATTTGACCGTCGTATTGATGCCCCGGCTGAGACCATCGACGGTGTGCCTCGACGACTCTCCTGTGTTCATCGACCGCCTGCCTTTGGTCAGTGATTTCACTTTGACCAACAGTCGTCTGCCTGAAGTACCTCCTCCGCAGAATCGCTTGTCTGACACGACAACGAATTCTTTCGCCGCTTGATTCAATGTCATAGCGGCTCTCTTCGCGACTGCCGATGCCAGTTTTATTGAAGGGATGCTGGCGCGTTCCTTCAATAAACTTTAACACGGGCCGGTTCGCCGATGGTATGAATGAGCTTTCATCTTAGTCACTTCCATCTGCCCAATCGCGAAGACTTCCATCAATCCAGCCGTGCGCTTCACGATGTTCACTGACGAGCATGCATCGAACGCTCGGATACAGGAGCTCTTCATCTGATGAATTTTTCAGTTTCAAATTTCACTGTTCAGTCAAATCGCAAATCTCACTCAACTGCCACAAGTCACTGCCGCCGGCCACGATCTCGAGCATTCACTTTGATTGAACTGTTGGTTGTGATTGCAATCATCGCCATTTTGGTGTCCTTGCTTTTGCCAGCCGTACAGCAAGCCCGAGAAGCCGCTCGCAGAACTCAATGCAAAAACAATCTGAAGCAGCTGGGCTTAGCCCTGCATAGCTATCACGATGTGTTTCGCGCATTTCCACCCGGCTATACGGCTCGCAACGTCGCGATGTCAGATCCCATTGCCGATGAAGCAGGTCCAGGTTATGCGTGGTCGTTCTCTCTGTTGCCATATGTCGAACAGAAAAACCTGTTCGAAGCCATCGATACGAATCAAGACGCGTCCGAGCCAACCAATTTGATGCAGGCTCAATCAACCACGCTTAGCACGTTTCTTTGTCCATCCGATCCAGCTTCACCTCAGTTTGCAGTGCTTGATTCCAATGGCGATGCTTTCACACTGCCCGGTTCAAATTACCCTGGCATCTTTGGCTACGGCAGTGTGACCATGAGTCCCGGTAACAGCACAGGAGTATTCTTCCGCAACAGTTCGATTCAATTGCGAGACATCACAGACGGAACTTCAAACACGATTTGTGTCGGAGAACGTCGTTCGCAACATCGCTTTAATCAAACGGACCCCGTGGCTGCAGATACCACTTGGTACGCTGCGATCCCGGGTGTCATTCGCTCGGCCGGAATGACGGGCATGATGGCATCGCTGACAGAAGGACCAGCGTCAATGATCCTTGGGCACGTCGGTCAAACGATGACGATGGCAGGCATGCCGATGCAGATGCATGCGACTCCGAATCAAACCAATCACATCGTCCACTTCAGTAGTGCTCATACGGGTGGAGTTCAATTCGTCCTTTGTGATGGGTCAGTCCACTTCCTCTCTGAAAACGTCGACTACGATACCTTTCGGGCACTCGGAGAACGAGCGGACGGTCGAGTACTGGGTGAGTGGTAAGCTGTTGCCAGCGTCACCGTAAAACGAAATGACCCGCCTACAGCTGAGCTGCAAATTGCAGCCAGCCTCGTAGGCGGGTTTTCTGATTTCGTCACACAGTTTATTGCGAACATGATTGCAATGAATTCGCGGGCGTGATTCAAACACCTTCCATTCACATCGCCCCGTCAATCGCGAGCATCTCGCGACAACGGTGCAGCAGGGGCGCGTTTCGCGCAATCACGGTTCAGCACAATCACAGTTCAGCACAATCAATACTACGGCGCAATCACGTCCATTCGAGCTGATCGTTTATTTGCCAGTCCAAAGGTCAAAACCGGAAGGAATGACGGAACCAAGGTTGGCAGGTTGCTTAAAACTGGCGGTCCCTCGCAATAAGTTTGCACACCATTGGGCGTCCGTACGACAAACGACTTCGCATCCGACATGTAAGGCAGGATTGCTTGAGCAGACGGAAAATCGAACAAATTCATGTCGAATCCTTCTGACTGCATTTCGCTAAACAAGATCTGGCCCACCCAAGGCACAAAGCCATAAATCTGAGGCAATACGCTCTTCATTTTCATGGCCGAAAAAACAATCGTCTCGCCCGCCGGAGCAGCAGCCATACTTTCGCCATACGACTGCCAAGACGAATCCTGAGTGCGTCGTAGTCGTGACTTGATCGCCTGAGGATGCAAAGCAACCAAGACATGTGAATCCGTCAAACACCAAGTGGGGGCAATGGGAATATCGTCATTGCCAATCGTGTTGATCATGAAGATGTCGGTCCCCATCAACTGGCGACGTTCCAACACAACCCCTCGTCGTCGTCGACTTGAAGCATCGCCGTGGTTTGCCTCGCGATCAATCAAATCGGCAATCTGTTTCATCACCTTCGTGGCCCCCGCCTCGTCCTTCACCTCAATCGTCAACACCATGCTATTGGCAATCCAGCCGCCGTCTCCCGGAGAATTAGAAACCGTGACAACTTGACCAAACGATGGCACAACTTCCTTCAAAATATCCATGCCCAGAAATTCGCCAGCTTCAGACAATCCCTGCTCAACATCCTCCACTGCACGGGGATTGACCCCGCTCAGAAACGTCTTCACTTCTGCGATCACTTTTGGCACATCAGCGCTCACGGCAAATACAAGGTCGCTGTCAGCTGGCACCATCGCAAAATCGTCACTGCGAATTCCTCGCCCCGCGACCAAAGCCATCAACCCCGCATCACCATCCACGCCAGACACCATTCCGCGGCTGACACACTGCCCATCCACGACGCCTGTGACGTTCATGGTCCACTTCACTCCGGTCAGTCCAGCCATTTGTAGGCCCATTTGAACCACCGGAGCGACTCCCAAAGGCTCGGCGATGGCGGATGCTCCGTTTTTAATATCCAAAAACGTGATCAAGCCTGTTCGCTCAAGTCCTAACTTGCCCCATGCCTCTTGATAACCGGCATGGTTTGCGAGTCCACCAGATTGCGTTGAAAGTCGTCCCACAACTTGATCCACGACATCTGAACCAATGCCCAAAATGATGTAGTTTCCATGACGATGCAAAGTCACTGGCAAAGGAGCGGGAATTGGTAACGCAGTGTGATCAAGCTGTTGAAAATCGATGCCCGTACCAGCCTTCAGTATCACCTTCATTTTTTCGACAATTGCATCAGTGTCATCTCCACCGTTCACCACGACGGCACCACGAACCGCATTCAAAACGGCAAGGGGCGGCGGCACATCGGCTGCCGGTTCGGACGTCGTATCCAGCCCTAAAAACACGCAACCTGGGCGACCGGAAAGTGACAAGACAAATTCAGGCAAAAGCCGAGCTGTTTCGTCGCCCATTTCCTGCATGATCATCTTTTCGATGGCAGCCTGCAGGCGAGTGAAAAACTGCTGCACCTCGGGGTCAGCCGCCATTCCATCGATTCCCGGAGCGTCTGCGGAACCTGCTCCTCGAGCCGCCCATTCCACATACACCACACTGTTTTCGACTGCAGCAAAAGACAAATTGGGATCACGATCACCAGGAGGTAGCCCCAGCACCTGACTAAACGGCCCGCCAAAAGAAGAAATTATGAGCAGAAGTTCAATCACACCAAAGCTGGATACCATCATCACGGCCCTCAGATTTTTATAAGTTCAAGCATTCAATCAGAAATGTCCGAACGGGTATTCGCTGGACAGACAAAAATCTTGTAGCCAAACTTGCTTCTGAGCCCAATTGCTAGGGAATGAAAAATTCAAATTCACCAAGGCAACCGAATATCCACAATGAATCCGGTATGACACGGTCGTCCGGTCATTTTTGCCAACGACGGCAAACTGAGTCTAGAAAAAGTCAACAATCTGATTCAAACTCACTCAGTCACAATGCCATCCAGCGAGCGACAATCGATAAACTGCTTGAACGTCACCAGTTTGCTTCGAACCTTCATTTCATCACAAATCACTATGCCGAATCGATTCAAACTTATCGCGGTCCTGACCCTGCTATTGTGTGTGCCAACCGCCTTCGGTGAAAACACAAAGCAGGCAGAACAAGCCATCGAAAAAACTCTGCAAGCAGCGGGCACCAATCGCTCTGAACTGCAGATGGCCATCGAACAAATTGAACCCAACTATCGACCAGGCCTTCAGTTTCTTCTGCAGTACATGCCCAAGTCAGATGCGAGGAAATTGACAGCCAATTTTCTGCTGGAACATGTTCGAGGAGCCTACTTGGCAAAAGAACAAGCGCCCTGGAAGGCTCAACTTACCGAAGACGTGTTTCTAAATTACATTTTGCCCTATGCCAACGTCAGTGAAAAACGACAGGCATGGCGAGACGACTTTCGCAAACGATTTTTACCCCTCGTCAAGGATGCCAAAACACCATCCGCTGCGGCCGTCATTTTGAATCAAAGAATCTTTCCGCTGACCCACGTGAAGTATTCGACCAAGCGTCGGCGAGCCGACCAAGGGCCTTACGAAACCATCGACAGTGGCCTAGCATCATGCACCGGGTTGTCCATCTTGCTGATTGATGCCTGCCGATCGGTCGGTATTCCCGCTCGATTCGTCGGTACGCCCAGCTGGTCAGACGACAGCGGAAATCATTCGTGGATCGAAATTTGGGACAATGGATGGCAGTTTACCGGAGCAGCCGAGCCCACTGGAGACAAGCTGAATGCAGGCTGGTTTTCTGGACGAGCATCCAAAGCGAAAGTTGATCAACGCAAGTACGCCGTCTATGCCGTCAGCTATCGCCGAACCGATACGGTTTTCCCGATGGTTTGGAGCGTCAATGCAGATCCCGTTTGGGCCACCAATGTGACCAGTGGATACACCAAGTCACCCATCACTCTCAAATCAAATCAAGTTCTCGTACACGTCACGGCAATCGACGCATCGAAACGTCGTCTGACAACCGAAGTCAAAGTTCTCGACGATAAACAAAATGTGGTCGCAGAAGGCAAGACATTGAACGAAGGCTTTGACACCAACAATTACTTCAGTGTCGTGCTGAACAAGAATTCAGACTACTCAATCCAATATTCAAACTCGAAACTGAATCAATCCGGTCAGACAGAATTCAAGACCGGATCAGACACGACGAAAAAACCCATCGTTGTGCAACTGACAGCACCCGCTGCCAAGTGATTCACACACATTGGCAGCTGATCCTGATGACGTGAATTGCTCAGGTGGATTTTTTGGCAACAGTTTCCGACTTTTGAACTCGACGACGACGACGACGCTTTGGCTTCGCTTTCCCAGCAGCCTTGGCGCCGTGTGAGCCAGCACCGTGTGAGCCAGCACCCTTTGAGCCTGCACCGTGTGAATTGGAATCACGCGAACCCTGAAGGCCGGATTCCTGAGATCCAGCAGCTTTCGATTTCGCGCCCTGAGATTTCTTACGACGACGTTTTGCGCCCTGAGCACTCGCGGTTGCAGACTTTGTGTGATCAGATTCCGTGCGGTGCGAACCTGAATGCTCTGCCCCCGTTGGCTGTTCTTCAGTCCGCCGCCGACCTTGCCGTTTGGCGGCCGCCTTTTTTCTGTTCGGACGCTTTGCCCCAGCCGTCTTTCTGACACCTTCCTGAGAAGCTGAACCTTGACCATCCGCTCGTGAAGAATCTGTTCGTGGGCCGCCGGAGCGCTTGGGCCGCGAATTTCGTCGCCCCTTCACGGGTCGTCGAGACCTGCTTGGGTCCGATTCGTGCGATGCGGAAGGTTCGGTTTCACCGTCGGCCAGCGGTACTTTCTGACCGATCAGTTTTTCAATCGCTCGCAGTTCTCCTCGTTCTGTCGAACTGCAAAACGAATAGGCAATTCCTTCGGCTCCGGCTCGACCAGTACGCCCAATCCGGTGAACATAGGCCTGAGGTTCCAATGGCAAATCAAAATTCACCACATGAGTCACGCCATCAATATCGATTCCACGAGCCGCCACATCTGTGGCCACTAAGACGGTCACTTTTCTTTGACGAAAGTCTTCCAACGCGCGCTGTCGAGCATTCTGAGACTTATTGCCATGGATGGCGACAGCCGCAACTCCGACTCGATCAAGCTTGTCGGCAACAACGTTTGCGCCACGCTTAGTCTTGGTGAACACGATCGCTCGATCAACATGAACACCAGTCACAATCTTGTGTAACCTCGCCTGCTTCTTTCCCTTGTCGACAAACATCACCCGCTGTTCAATTCGCTTTACGCTGCTGGTCTTTGGCGTCACGTTGACGCTCACAGGATCACTCAACAACCGCTTTGACAGTTGAGTAATCGTGGGAGGCATCGTGGCTGAAAAGAACAGCGACTGCCGCTCTCGAGGCAAATGGCTGATGATGCGTTTTAGGTCGGGTAGAAAGCCCATATCCAGCATGCGGTCCGCTTCGTCCAAGACGAAGACTTCCAGTTGCTTGAGATTGATATGCTTTTGATTCATCAAGTCCAACAATCGGCCAGGAGTCGCAACCAAGACATGAGCACCTCGGTTTAAGGCTCGCACCTGATTGCCCTGCTTGACTCCGCCGTAAACCAACACTTGTCTCAACGGCAAGTACGTTCCGTAGGACGCAAAACTCGCTTCAATTTGAATGGCCAGTTCTCGAGTCGGAGCCAACACAAGCACCAACGGATGATTGGGCTTGGCTTTGCGAGGCCGTTGTCCCAACCGATTCAAGATTGGCAACGCAAAAGCGGCCGTCTTTCCTGTTCCAGTTTGAGCACACCCCAGAATGTCTCGTCCTTCCAATGCGGCTGGAATTGTCTGAGCTTGGATGGGAGTTGGAATTTTATACTTTTCGTCGACCAGAGCTCGTTGCACGGGCTCAACCAAATCGAGTTCTTGAAATGTCTTCAATCGTCTTCCTTAATCGTCTGTTCAATGACCCGGTGTCCCGAACGCCGACTGTTGCAGTCGCTTTGCAGAATCTGGAAAACTGATCTTTGTAGGTCTCATCAGGGACGGGCGATTCACCACGGCGTGGCCTTTCATTTCCCGCGACAGCGTGCCCGCAAAGTGGTGCACTTCAGCCAGTGATATCAATCACTGGCCAGCTATCTGATTGCTATGGATTGGACCAAAGCGGTTCATCTTGGGACACAATCAAGACGACGAATCGCCTTATTGAAGGTTCTGAACAAAACGAACTTGTTACAGAATTCGGTGCGTCCACAAGGACACCGATTGCATGCTACCTACGTTTTCGAAACGCAACTTAACCCACAAGACGGCCGGCACTGGTGAGAAACATCACGGCGATCATCAACCACCATTCGTCTCAAAACTCAGCGAATGTCGCGTCGGCTCACGACAGCAAACTTATCTGCTGTGAAGAAGAAACATGCACTTCGAGATCATATTGCCACAATCTCGCTTCGCATAGCACGAAGTTTAAGAAACCCTCGGATTCTCAAGTCACGCAGAGATTCACAGACTCTGACAGCTCCGTCAGACAACTGTGATTGCGCCCGCTTCCAGCGAACGGCCCCACCCGTTGCAACTTCGTTAGAAATGCCCAGAAACCAAACCTATTTTCGAGGGACCCACGTTTCTGGAGCATCCAACATCAAAGGCTCATGAAACACGGTGACGTCATCGCCTGCAGACTTCATCCACTCTTTTAGCTCTGCAAAAAGTTTCGTCTTTGTGTCCGCCCTTTCGGGCAGGTCAGCTAAGTTTGATTGTTCCAATGGATCAGACGAAAGGTCGAACAATTCAAACTCTGGCCGACCGTGATATCTTGCGACAAGAGCAGCCGCCTTTGGATCAGTCTTGGCCCGTTCTTGCCACTGTTTGAAATAGTCGCCCGAAGTTTCACGAACAAGCAAATCGATATGAGTCGTAAATGCGTATTCTGGATGAGCATTATAGATCAGCTTCCAATTCGAAGTGCGAATGCTGCGACTGGGATACACATTCATTTTTTTATCGCCGCTATGAGTCGTAAAAATCACCCGGCGATGACTTTGGGTTTCACCCGATAACACCCTAGCAAACGATCGACCATCGATGCCGGATGGACTTTCCCCTCCCACCACATCAATCAAGGTGGGCAACAAATCAATCCAGCTGACCATCGCCGATGAGCGGCTTCCCGCCTTGATGTAATTTGGACGAGACACAATCAGCGGAACTCGAATGCCTTCGTCGTACAAGCACCATTTCCCAAACGGGAACTGAGCTCCATGGTCGCTGGAAAAAACGAACATCGTATCTTCACGAAGATACTTCTTGGTCAATGATCTTAGCTCGGACAAGTAAGCGTCTAGATTCTTCACTTCCTGCAAATATCGAGATCGTTGGACTCGGGTTTGAGGAGTATCTAGCAGCTTCGCTGGTAAGTTCATCGCAACAGGATCGACGGTTGATTCACTGGGCCACGGAACATGAGGGTCCGCAGTGCCAACAAATAATGCCAATGGTCGAGCATCAGTCCGGTTCTTCAAAAACCGGCTGACGTTCTTTCTCATCTGAGGAATTTCTTTGGCCGCTTCAATGACTTCAAAGCCATAATTCTTGGCACTCTTGCCGTGAGCCACTTTACCAAAAGCCGCGGTTTGATACCCCAACCGATTTAAGGCAACAGGTAAACGAAACGTGTCTGGGTGAACAGATGAATGGTTTTCTTCAGCCCCGTTTCTGGCTGGCATCAGTCCCGTCAATAAAGCGGCTCGGCTAGGAGCACACGATGGACTGGCCACGAATGCCTGATCAAAAACCATGCCTTCCGACGCAAGTTGGTCCAACGCAGGTGTATCAATATTTGTGCCGCCATAGATCTTCAAATCCAAGGCAGAAAGATCATCTGCGAAATAAACAACAATGTCCGGAAGAGCTTCCGGTTCAGCAGCCTGCGCACAACTGTTTGATAGCGTGATTCCGAACAAGCCAACAGCAATGCACGCAACGACAGAAAACCGCGAAAAACGAATGGGGCGTAACAGATCAGGCATGAACACTACTCACAGAGAGTTTTATTGTCGAAGACTCGGATTTCTCGCCTTCTACTATCGCTGAGCACCGGACGAGGTGCAACCGTGCTCTGGCGCGGCAACCGACTGGCACCGGTGCACAAAAAAAGCTCTTCAAGTCGATGAACAACTTGAAGAGCTTCGTTTTGTTTTCTACGTCCCGTCGCCTTAGCGAGTTGTCGTTGAATTTTCTGCAATGATGGCTCGTCGAATCGATTGGCTGGCAACTCGAGCACGAACTTTATGTTCGCCCGTTCGAGTACAGCGGGTTCGAATCGTGAACGTCACAGACGCACCATCCTGTATTTCAGGAAGGCTCTTAAAGATCACAACTCCGTTGTCAGCGATGTATTCCGAAGGTCCAGTGACTTCCACAAGATCAACTCCCGGAGGCACTTCGAACGAAAGACCGACGTTGGCTGCAGGAGCTTGGCCTACGTTGTCAATCTTAAGCTCGTAGACCAATTCTTCACCAACGTTAGCAGACTGTTTGCTGCCGGCCAGTTTCAGTTCAAGCTTGGCATTGCCCTTCACCTTGGTTTGGTGTCCGGCCGTTGAAACCTTGCCCTGTTCTGAAATCACGCCCACCTTGTGAGCCGCATCGCCTGTTTTCGTGGCTTTCAAAGCCACCTGAAAGCGCTTGGCATCATTCGACGACAGTGTGCCCAAGAACCATTCGATGGTTGAATCATCTGGGTTAAAATGACCACCAGATGAAGCCGACACAAATTCATAACCTTCAGGCAATTGATAGCGAGCTCGTACGTTATTGCTTTCGGCTTGGCCTTCATTCACGACAACCAATTCGTAGTCGCCCGTGCTGCCCGCCATCTGAACCAATGGACCTCGAACGCCAATTCGAAGTTTCGGTTCCGCAACAAGAACAGTGGCAGTCGCCTTTTCCTGAAGTCCGTTGTCAGCAACAGCTCGAACAGAAAGTTCTCGACTGCCGCCTTTCATGCCCGTCAAACTCAGACGTGCCTGTCTTTGCTCACCAGGATTCAAAGTTCCAACGTCGATGTTCAGCAAGCCGCCCTGTCGATGTTGCAAGCCTTCAGGAATCGCCGCTTGAATCAGCACATTGTTGACTCGACCAGTGCCCGGATTCTTCACCGTCACTGTGTAGCTCACCTGTTGCCCCAATTCGACAGTATCTGGACCACCAACTGTAATCGACAACATGGGTTGTTTGACAGAAACCAAAGAAGCAGTCGCCGCGGTGGTGCGGACGAAGGCATCCATGCGGATGTCACCAGGCTGCTGTGGAGTCACTTTAAGCTTGATTGTCTTTTGAGCGCCAGCCGCTAATTCGGGATAGGCCCATGTCGCACTCGCAGCCGTTGATGTCGGAGCAGGAACAGCCTGAGTCACTTGCAGACCTTCTGGCAACACAATTTCAACTTCAACCGAACGGACGGCTTGACGGCCATCGTTGCGAACTAAGAGTTCACATTCGGAAGATTGACCGACGTTAAATTCTTCTAAACGAACCCATTCTAAGGTCACCTTGGATTGCAAAGCACCGCTGGTTGGCTCGGGGCGATAGGTCGAAAGACTGCTCGCCTGAACATCCGGCTTTGAAGATGCAGAAGCCGTTTGAAACGGATTGACATCGGACCGCTCGATCGTGGGACCACCAAAATCACCCAAGTCGAATTCATCAGCACTGACCTGATTTGTACTTGGAGCAACCACACCAAACCGACTGTCTTCGGTATCAAAGACGGGAGGGGAATCCGAATCGGGAAGCTGATTGACAAGAGCCGCTTGAGCTTTCAGCTTTGCATCGCCGCTCAGACTTTGTTCTTGAGCCAAGAATTCGGCGAACGGATTCTCTTCGTCCGCAAAAGTCATTTCAGGCTGACTGTTGGCCGTTGATGGATCGCTGGATGGTTCATCTAGCAATTCGAAAAATTCTGCTCCCACCTGCTGAACCTGTGAGTTTTCATTTTGGGCACTGGCTGTCGCTTGGACGACAGACGACTGACCCACAATCGCTTTGCCAGCAACTTGCTTGTCAGCGACCGAAGCCGTTTTCATTCGCTCTTTTTTAATCGCCACTGTTTCACCAGCGGCAGACTTTTTCATCGGCTGCTGTCGACCACTGAAGAATTCTTGCTTCAGGTCAGAAGACTTGGAACTGGGCTGCTGAACGACAGAAACAGCTTGGCGAGATTGCTCTAAGTTGTTTTCTGTTTCAGTTCGCACCTGTTCCCAGCGAGCGAATGGATTATCAGATGCCGACACCAAAATGGTGGACGTCAGCAAAAGCAGACAGGTAAAGGTTGTCACTATACGAGACATCAGAATAGGTCCTCCGATGACAGGATCGGCGCGGCGAAATGCGAGGCAACGGGCAAGACAAAGATGCCTCGTCTCTGCCAGTGTCGACCTTGCGGGTGTTTCGGGTGAGACCAATTTTGCTGATCACGGCAAATTGGAGAACTACGTCGACTTTAACGATTCTGAAGCTCACCACAGAACGGCACATCCTGCCACGAACACGCAATTGTGGTCCGTCGGGCAGCATTCCTTGCCGAGTTTCACTGTGAGCCGCTCAACGCGTTCAATTCGATTCAAGACGCGGCGAATCAAATCAGAGCCAGAGCCGGACAAGCAGATTCAAACCGACTGCAAAGAGCGCATGCAGCTGTGCTGTACAATCATTGTTCACGATGATTGACCATTCACCACAGATCAGGACGTCCTGAACCGAGGCCGTTTGGTCATTTCACACTGCACGCAAACTGGTGAAGCAAACTAGCGAAGACAGGGAGAACCCAGCTGCCGCGTCTGGCATTCCCAACTTTACGTTCGTTCTGATTCCAGCCGTTTCAGTTCGGCCAACATTTCGTCGTTGGTCGGCAAACGTCCGTCCGATTGCTGGTGCTGCAGCTGCTTGGTCAAATCTTCCAGCAGCGGATTCAGTTCTTGCAAAGCGTCTGAACTGACTCGGTCCGTAAACATGACTCCGTCCAAATGGTCATTTTCGTGCTGAACCACTCGAGCCGCCAAGCCTGTCAGATCCATTCCGAACTCTGTACCGTCTACGTCAAACGCTTCCACCGTGATGCGTTCGTACCGAGTCACAGGAGCGAAAAGCTCGGGCATGCTTAAACAGCCTTCGTCGGCGTCGCAGCTGCCTTTGCCCTTCATGATTTGAGGATTAATGAATGCTTGTTCCTGATCTTTTTGATCGGGATCACCTGTGGGATTGATCACGAACAGGCGATAAGGCAGAGCCACTTGATTGGCCGCGAGCCCAATTCCCTTGGCTTCGTACATCAGGTCAAACATCTGAGCCACCCAGTTTTGCAGCTGAGCGTCGATCTTGACGACGTCTTTCGACTTCCAAGTCAAAGCGGGATGAGGATGATATACGATCTTCAGGTCAGACATTTCCGGCACCAGCAACGGTCTTCAAGCGATAAAATTCAGCGAAAGCAGTTTGTCTTGCTGCAAATCCGCAATCCGACAACAATGTAACGACTTTGTCCAAAAACGCTCAGGGATGAGCCCTCATGTGGTGGAAATCAAAAGGAATTGCCTTCTGTGTGCTGTTAACAGCCGTGCTTTGCGGATGCGCTGCGCCGTTTATGAACGGTCAGTCGCCAACAACGACGGCTCAGTCACGACCTGGCACGTCCGCCATTCAAATTCCTCAGGCCCAATACGACGCCTACTGGGAAAAGACGGTCCGAATCTTGAACGGGCTGCATTTTCAGGTGGCTCGTGAAAGCAAGCTGGAAGGCGTCATCGAAAGCGAATACCGAGGCGGATCAGGATTGCTCGAACCCTGGCACAAAGATTCCATCGGCTTTCGAGCTCGATTGGAAAGCAGCCTGCAGTCCATTCGCCGCAAAGTGATCGTTCGATTCCAAGAAAGTGCTCCGGGAACCGTGGTTGTCGGAGTCCAAGTGTTGAAAGAAATTGAAGACCTGAATGGCCTCGCCGCCGGTTCGCAAGGTGCCGCCACCTTCACAGAAGGCGATATTTTGAATCGTGACTTAGATCGAGTTGTCGGAGAAACCGGCACCAGCCTGTGGCTACCTCGAGGCAGCGATCCCGCTCTGCAAGCTGAAATCGCTCGCCGGATTCGGTTTTGATTGGATGTTAGTTTAGCGTCTGAGTTCAATTTCTTTCAGGCTATCTGCCGCAGGGCTGTCGTAAATCACTTCCACCTTGGCCCAATTTCTTAGCATTTGAATCCACCTCGGATCATCCGGCTCGATAATCGCCAAAACGCTGGCAGCCCAAATTCTGGTGGTGTGAGCCATGCATGGGTGATCCATGGCGAGTTGCACAAGCTCAGGCCGCAGCGGGCGAATATCAATCCCCATGTCGTGCAACTCAACGAGCGATTCCTTGATGTCCATTCCAAGATACAAGTTGTCTTGGCAACAGCGTCTCGGAGCAGCAATGTTCAAAAGCTGAGTTCGAAGTCCAGCGAGCCTTTTGATCGGATGCAGATCCAGCTTCGCAATCGCAATGGACAGCTCCAATCTTTGTCTTTCGTCGTTCAGGTCATTATTAAGAAGCGACAATAGATTGGGCAACGCCACTTGAGCCTTTAAACCGAAATTACTGAGCGCTCGAATTGCCGTCTCTCGAGACCAGTCTTCGCTAAGTCCATCGATAAAAACAGGAAGCTGGATATCGCTGCTACTCGAAAATTGAGCGAGTGCTTCGAGAGCCGTAATGCGCAACTCGGAAAGACCTAACATGTGGTGTGAAAACGCAACGTAGTGGTTCGTCTTGTCATTGAGGTAGCTTCGAAGAATTTCCCCTGCCTTTGGCCTTTTGCTTGTGCCCAGCATTTTCAGGCCCTCAGCGCGAGTCTCTGGATCTTTGGATTCCAAGAGTTTCACTTTTGCGTTGAAAGCAGTGTCGTCTAACGCTGCAAGTATTCGGAGGACAACCCAAGGTGCGTGTTCATCCGATATTAATTTCAACAGGGCTGCGGACAAATCTGGCGGCGATGGCCTGAGCTTCTGGGCGACGTCGATAAACCGTTTTTGATCGTCAAAATCTAACGACTTCAAGTCTCCTAAAGTTGGGTTGTGAATCAGTTCAGTGAAGCCTGACACAACAGCCTGATGGTCGCCTGTGAGCTGCAGATAGTTTTGAATTGCAACGATACGAATCGTCGGATCGTTGTTCTTGGCCATTTGCAACAACGCAGATCGCGCAAGTGCTTGTGTCTTGTCATTGACGCATCCCAACGCAGTGGCCGCTGCCCTTTGAATTTGTGAATCAGACGTTAATCCTTGCATCACACGTTCGGCATCGACATCCCCAGCCTTTGCCAGTGCTAGTAAAGCGTTTTCGCGGACAGAAACATCTTCATGTTGCAATTGGTCTTCAATGACAGCAATCGCAGAAGTTAAATCCCAATCACTATTCGCCAGGACTGAAAGAAGACGCTGTCGAACGCGGGTCGTCAATTCTTCATCGCAAAGCCACTTCGTGATCTGTAGCACGGCGGCCTGCCCACAAGCTTGAAGTGTATCCACGGCTTCTAAGTACAGACTGGTTTCAAAGCTAAAATCCCCTCCACGTGACATTTTTGAAGGGAGATTCAAAACATCTTGGATCAGTTTGGGAGCCTCCAAAATGTCAGGAACAAATTCGATCATGGATCTCGCCACAGCTCTTCTTATTGTCGTGTCTTTGGGCTCAAAGTAAACGTCTCGTAGAAGGGCAATCCCGTCATATTCGCCGGCCAAGTCCATTGCCAGAATCGCTTTGGCTACGGCAATTCTAATTTTGTAGTTGTCCGAATGTTCCTGATCCAGCACAGCAGGCAGCAATAACGGAGATGCCCATTCTGCCGCAGTTTCCACTGCGGCTCGACGGACTGTTCCGCTGGAATCCTTTAAGCAGGTCGTCATGATGTCGATGTCTTTCTTCGAAACGCTTTCCAGTTTCGACATCAAGCGGCAGGCGATTTCCCTGACATATCGATTTTTATGAGCCGCCATGCTTCTCAGCTCGGCCGCGTTTTCCTTGGAAATTGATGGCAGTAATTCAAGGTAAGCCTTAGCCTTTTCCGTTCGATCCGGATCAACACCTTGAATTGTCTCTAGCAGCTTTGGAATGACCAAACGTTTAACATCAGAGTTGAAGCCGATCGTGATATCTTCGAAAAATGTTTTTGCACCACGACTACGCCATACAAGCTCCAACGCGGCTTCCGTCTGATGCTTCTTGTTGAGCAGCAGTGTTGCGCCGACTTCAAGTGCGTCGTATTCATCTGTGATGGCTGCAAGTTCACTTTCAACTTCCCTAGATGACTGCGTCTTCAGCAATCGATCAATCAGACTCGCAGTTTTTCGTTCCGCTTCAATTTGCTCTTGTTCAAATTGATCTTGGCTAAACTGTTCGTGCTCAATTCGGTCTGCGGTATCCGTCACTTGCATGGCAAAGACAGAAGGTGAAACGATGGCCAGCAACAAGATGGGCAGATGAATTTTCAATTTAGTGCTCCTGATTCAGAATACACATTTTCAAATGTCGCTTGCTGAAGTCACTGCGAGGCTGCACTAATAAGACTCGGCATCGCGTCGCGATCGTCGCGCGAGCGATCTCAGCCCCTGTTTTGAGGCCAGGGAATGAGTATACTTGTGTGCAGTTCCTTCCACCTCCTCCTACCGAACTGCCGTCCAAAATGAAACCACTGAACATTGGCTCGCTGCTGTTTTTCTTGTTGGCAAATTTTTCAGCCCTGTTGGCTGATGATGCTCAGACGATTCAAGAAGGTGTCCCAAAGGGCAAGATCAGCAGCGCAGAATTCACAACCAGCGATGTGTTTCCCGGCACAAGTCGAAAGTACAGCGTTTATGTGCCAGCTCAATACGATGCCTCCACACCCGCCAATCTCATGGTATTCATGGATGGGGCAGGGTATGCAAAAGCCAACGGAGCATTCAAAGTCCCCACGGTGTTTGACAATTTGATTCACGCCAAGCAAATGCCCGTCACGATCGCCGTCTTTGTCAATCCAGGCACCATTCAACCCACGTTGCCGAACGCCAAAAGACGCAGCAACCGATCGTTCGAATATGATTCTCTGGGTGATCGATATTCAAAATTCTTAATCGATGAATTCTTGCCCACCGCGTTGCAAGGACTGACGGTTTCTGACGAAGCGGCAGACCGAGCCGTCTGCGGAATTTCTTCTGGTGGCATCTGTGCTTTTTCTGTGGCCTGGGAACGCCCCGACCAGTTCGGCAAAGTGATGAGCCACATTGGAAGTTTCACAAACATCCGAGGAGGCTGGGCATACCCCGGGTTGATTCGAAAAACGAAAGACAATCCCAAGCCCATCAAGGTTTACCTGCAAGAAGGCAAAGATGATCTCAGCAATCTGCATGGCAGCTGGCCCTTGGGGAATCAAGACGTGGCGGCCGCATTGCAGTTCGCTGGCTATCACTACCGTCTTGAAATGACAGAAGGCGGTCACAGCGGCAAATGGGGGGGACAAGTTTTTGCAGACGCCGTCAAGTGGTTGTGGGACGACAATTCCGAACCCACGTTTGTCCCCAACCCGGCCACCAAACCCGCGTGGAAACCTCATCCTGACGCGATTGCAAATGGCAATGTCCCGCAGGGCACCGTAACGAAAATGGAGCCTTGGAAGTCAAAGATCTTTGCAGGGACAACTCGGGACTGGGCGGTCTACGTTCCTGCTCAATACAAGGCCGACCAACCCGCTGCATTGATGATCTTTCAAGATGGCGAACGTATGCGAGACGTTAAAGGTCGCTGGCGAATCCCAACCGTCTTTGACAACCTGATTGCTCGCGGAGACATGCCCGTCACGATTGGTGTTTTCATCAATCCAGGCCACGACATGTCGAAGCCTCGCAAGAAGAACAAACATTCGAATCGCAGCTTAGAATACGACAGCCTCGCAGATCGCTATGCCCGCTTCTTGCTAGAAGAAATCATTCCAGAAGTCGAAAAACAGTACAGCATTTCTGACGATCCTCAAATGCGAGCCATCGGAGGATCAAGTTCCGGAGCCATCTGTGCATTCACCGCCGCATGGGAACGCACAGATCAGTTTCGCAAAGTCTATAGCAGCGTGGGCAGCTTTACTCATCTGCGAGGCGGCAACATCTATCCGGCCTTGGTTCGCAAAACAGAACCTAAGCCAATTCGAATTTACATGGCGGATACCAGTGGAGACATCGACAACGCATTTGGAAGTTGGCCGTGGGCCAATCAACGAATGAATGCTGCATTGGAATACATGGGCTACGATACTCGATTTGACTGGGCGGAAGGCTACGCCCACAACGCAGACTTCGGCAGTTCAAAATTTCCTGAAGCGATGAAGTGGTTGTGGAGAACCGAACAACACTCGGCAAGCTACAACACAAAGGATGATCTTCGAGGCGACTTGACGTTGCTAAATTTGTTGGTGCCCGAAGAGACTTGGGAACTGGTTGACGAAGGCTTTGGTTTCGTGGATGCCTTGTGTGCGGATTCAAAGGGCAACCTTTACTTCTGTGACATGAAAGCTGCAGCCGTATACCGAATGGATGCAACGACAGGGCAAAAAACAACAATCGCCACAGAATCTGTGAGCGGCCTCGAATTCAATTCCGATGAAACGGTGTTGTACGCTTGCCAAGGCAAGTCTCAACGAGTCATCTCAATCGAAGTCGCGACGGGAAAAGTGAAGGTCATCGCCACCGGCGTCCGTCCGAATGACTTAGACGTTACCCATGACGGCATGATTTTAATAACAGAAACTGGCAAGCATCAGGTGACTGCCATTCAGCCAAGCACAGGTGAAGTCTCTGCAGCAGATGTCGGCGTGACTCGACCAAACGGAATCACTCTAAGCAACGACGGTGGCACCTTAGCAGTTTCCGATGCGGGTGGGCAGTTTGCGTGGATGTTCCGAGTCAACGCCGAAGGCAAGTTGGATGCTAAGTCTCCCACAATGACATTGCGTCGACCCATTGACCCCAAAGGCGAATTCAAGTTCAACGAAACTCCACCGTACACCACCGCCTCAAGAGGTGACGGCATGACGGTAGACAGCAAGGGACGCTATTACGTGACCAGCAGCGTAGGAGTCCAAGTGTTTGACCCAACAGGTCGGCCGTGCGGAGTTCTTTCAAGGCCCGATGCGAACCAGCCTTTAACATCCTGCATGCTGGCAGGGCCAAGTTTTAACACGCTGTATGTGGCTCAGGGTACCAAGCTGTATCGGCGAAAACTCACTGTGCAAAAGTAGCTGTGGGTCCAGCAAGCAACCGAAGTCACCAAGACTTCGGTTGCCTTCGCACCAGACTTCACTTTGAGGTCTCAAACAGACCACCTAAGACTCAAACAAACAACCGACATCTTGGCGACATCGGCTACTGCTTCGCTGAAATCTCAACAATGACAGGAGTCCCAGGCTCAGGCACCACATCAGAATTTGATTCGAAAGATTGACTACCGTTCGACGCCGAACTTTCTTCTTTGATGTCGATGGTTGCCGCAGCAAAGTTGGCCACGCAAACAAGATAACCATCTTCGCCCGCATAGAATTCAGGTGACTCATCAGAACGTTTGCTTAAATAGCTACCGGAGAACACAAAGCTGGCATTCATCGGCTTGGGTTGAGACTTCTCATAAAATTCTTGGATCGTGGTTTGGAATTTTTCGTCGTCGCATTTACTTAGCAACGTCTTTTTCTGTTCGAGCTTCATCTGACCGAACCACAAAATCTCTTTGTTGTAGGGATCGTAGCGAAGCTCTAAAAATGGAAGCTCAATCCCTTCTGGAGGCGACTCGAGCGGCTGCGAATAGTAATGAGCCACCGAGGTTCTCATCCACTTCTTGGCTTCAACAGATTGCACCTTGCCGTCTTTGTCTTGCCAATGAACAACGATGCTTAATTCTGGCCCTTCGGGTGATTGAAATTCGGGGCTAAAAGTGACAGGGCGTCCGGGCTTGATCCCCAGAGCCAGTAGCGCCGTGTGCACCACGTATGCTCTGCCTTCGAATGACAACACGGCTTCGTGTTCTTTTGTTCCCGCCGTGCAAACCAACATTTCAAGAGGACAGTCGTTGCATGCGATATGAGTCTTCAGGAAGACCTTCTTCTTTTCCAAGTTCAGATACGCCGTCTGCTCAGGATTTAAACCCGTCGCACCTTCCAACGTTTTCAGAAGGTCGGAATGAAACTTTGATTTTGATTTTGTAGAGCCCTCATCCGGGACGTCATCGGCAACCGGAGCAATCGCTGAGGAATCTGCAGCTTGTGGCTTGGCAGCCTGTTGACCGGCAGCCTGATTCGCTGCGGCCGCCAGATTCACTTGTTGCGTCGAAACAGGAATCAGCGACAAACAGGCAAGCCCCGTAGAGCAAACAGTGATCAATCGAAACATAGTGGATCTCACAATGCAAAACAGAACAAACAAGACAAATCGCATCTGGCTTCCCGATGGATTCTCGGGCGGCTTCCAGAGCTGATAAATATGCTAACCGTTGACTGGCAGATCGTCACTTAAGTTTTGCACTGATGCATGGGGACAGAAAATCTTTGCCCGCAGCCAGCGCAACGAAATCGTCGAAGCCCGACCATCAAGAATAGCAGTTTACGCCACCTTGACCGAGTTTCAAAAAAACGAGTCGTCCCGTGACATGATTTACATCTCGACAACATAGCTGGCCCGCCTGTTCACAGAGATTCATTTCAATAAGTAATGCGAATCATCGCACCGTGAAATCAAATGCGAATCATCGCACCGTGAAATCAAACGGGATTCTGCACGTCGCGACTCAGAAGTTCCAGTCAGCGAAATTGCTATTTGATACTTTTTCTGTCGATGGCCGACTGTGAGAGTGAGAGACTGAAGACTTCAGCAAACTTTTGCCACAGCTTCAGCGGCTGCCTGTGACACGACAACCTGACAGGGGAGGGGGGGGGTAAACAGCTGAACACGACCGCAAACTTCTCGAGTAAAACACGAGCAAGACATCGGCAAGACATCGGCAAGACATCGGCATGAATCACCTTCTTCACGGATTCACCACTCGCCCGGTATGCAGCAGCCCTTTTGAGGTGACTTGAAAACCGACTTCAAGCAAAAACGGTTTGAATTTCGACCGCCCCGCCGCTTTGCCATCAATCTTACTGAGCAGCATGCTGCGTCCAGGATTCGCCAACCTCGCAAGGACATTCACCAAGTTTTGAATCACGTCGGCTTGATGAACTTCATCGACCGGTAAAAAAGTGGTCAGGTGTTCACGAGTTCGATTCAAGTACCCGATGAGCTGTCCCTGCCACACAATCACTTTGGCATCGGCAACTCGCTGCTGCCGTCCTTGCTCGGTGGATTCGGGCCAAGACAAAGCATTGCCCCATGGCACAGCAGGGTCAGTCGCGGCAAGAACCAAAGGCTTCGCCGCCGGCTCACTTTCTTCAATGTCACGAAAACGACGCAGCTGATCCTCTGCTCCCGGAGCCGCAAACTGAGCAGCTCCCAGCCCCGCCACAAAATAACCTCGACGAACTTTCCCCGCTTCCTCCATGGCTTTTAAAATAGGGTACAGCCCACTAAATCCGCCAACCACTTCTTCCCGAGACAGCATTTCTTTGGTCAATACTCCATGACGTTCGATCAGCTGATTGGCGATCGCCATCTGCCGCTCGGTGACACTCGGAAGATGGGCCGCCACAGCTTTCGGCGCGGCCGAGTCACTCGCGATTGGAAGGGCCAGCTTTGGCAGGAGAGTCCAGCGGCCTTCACTACCGGGAAGTTTGTTTTGCCGTCGAGACCGAAACCCTCGTTGAGCTCGACGATCAGAGCGGTTCTTTGTAGCGGCTGCGGTGCGAAGACTTCTCAACGGAGTCAACGTGTCGTTGGTCAGCTCACCACTCCACACCATTCTCCAAAGCAAGTGCAACAGATCGTTGGGAAACTGCCGAATCGCGTCGGTGATTTGATGAAAGAACAACGCTCCAGAAGTAGCCAGCAGAGTTCGAAGTTCATCCGCGACGGCATCGTCAACGGGTTCAACAAAGGGTGCTAAAGTCGCATAGTGGTCTGTCAAAAACAAACCGATGCGTCCGTCGTTGCCGCTTGTGCTATCGAAACCTCGCCAAATCACTTCCCCCTGAACGCATAGTTCATCCAAGTCAGCCGAACGGTAACCTGTGATTCGAGCAGGCAGAATTTCCTTTTCCAACGTCGATGCTGGCAAAGGAGCTCCTTGCAATTGTTCGATCACATCCAGCAGGCCATCCAACCCTTTACGTGGTCGAGTAATTCCGTGCCAATCGGGAAGAAATCGTGCCAACGCGTCGGGTTCGACGGGTTCAACTTCCTTTCGCAATGCCGCCAAACTTCGTCGTTTTAATTGACGAAGCACGTTGACGTCGCACCATTCTTGACCGTGTCGTCCCGGAAGAAATTCACCCCCAACAATGCGTTCTCGTTCTTCAAGGACCGACAATGCCGACAAAATCGGAGCGACTCCCAACCCCAATTTCGTCGCCACTTCCTGTGCAGTGAATGGCCCATGAGTTCTCGCGTACTGCGACGTCAAACTGATTAACGCTTCTTCCACGGGTTCTAAAAACGCATCAGCTAATCCAGACGGAGGCATGATGCCCAATGCGTCTCGAAGCTTGCCCGCGTCTTCCGATGCCGCAAACGTGGTTTCACCATGA
>JBDWHY010000068.1:0-11797 GCA_039974975.1 Fuerstiella sp.
TGAGCAGATCCAGGTTCGCCAGCAGGTGTCTCGAGGCCAAACCACAGACCTGATTTTTCAAGGTGTCAACGATGAAAGCGTCCATGGCTTGGTTGATCATTTGAACGGTGATGTTGTTGTGGAACGGCTGAATTTGGAAGAAATTTTTATTGAACTGGGTGATCAAGTGGCGAGCTCAAACAAAGGAGACGTCTGATGAATAGGGCTCTGGCAAAATATCTTTGGTACACCTTACGCGGGACTTTTTTCGTTTCGCTGGCAGTCCTGACGGTGACCGTCTTGCTGTGGAGCAAGCCACTCGCGTCTGCCGTCGTTCTGGAAGGTCGTGGCACGTCTAACGTTCTTTTCCCACTGATGTTTCTGTATGGACTTTTCGTCGCCGGAATTGTGTTTCGTGAGTCCGTGGGGGTGGGAGTCTGGTTGTCTTGTCGAGGAGTGACTCGCCAGTCCATTTTTAAGACTCGATGTTGGGTGGGCTTTCTGGCACTGTGTGCTGCCACGGTGTGGTGCGGCCTTCTGATGGCCATTGGGCTGAGGCAGTTTGTGCAGCTGCAACTGGGGTCTCCCTTTTTTCCGATGGTGCGCTGGTATGAACTTCGCGTGCTTCCAGACTTGTTTGTGTGTGCTGTGATTCCGTTTAGCCTTGCCATTGCATTCACGATGGCGGTTCGCAGCCGTGTCACGAATGCTGGTCAGTTTTGGTATCGGCATGCTTTGGTGGTCGGCGGAGCAGTCGCATTGCCGCTGCTTGTTTCTGCTCCCTTCAGTCGGATCGTCGCCGTGGTGTTTGCTTGGCTGGTTCCACTTGTGTGCTACGTGTTTGCGATTTTGCTTGCTCGTGAAAACGAACTTTCCGGTTGACTGTCCCTGTCTCTTCTATGAAGTGTTTTGGTGTGTCACGTTGTGCTTATAAAGCTTGCTTGAATCAACGAAAGGGCGTCTGATGAAAATTTCTAATCGACGACAAACGCGGCCTTTAATCTTAGTATTTGGTTTTCTGTTGATCGCCCTTCCGTGTTGCAGTGTGCTTCTTCCGGCAGGCAGTTGGCTAGGCGTGGAAGCGGTGTACAATCTGCTTTCGCCCGTGATGAAGGCTGCAATTGGCGGGAGCATGGCGATTGTTCTTGCTGTGTGCACATTGTTAGCGATTCGCATGCGCGTCGCTTCTGTCTCGATGATTTGCATGATCCTTCTTGTGACAGGTGTGGTGATATCAACCGTCTCTTCAACTGTCGCCTACTCTGCTGCTCGTCGGGCATCCGCTGATGGAGGAATGGTGACTCCTTCGCGGCTGCTGATTGACGGTGGTGCCGAGGGGATTCGGGTGACGTGCAACGGTGTTGATTTGGGAGTGACTCCGATATCAATGTCACTTGATGAATTTAAACAGCGTGTGTCCCCAGCGGATGGTCCGCCTGATCAACCGAATGTCAAAATTGAATCGTATGCGGTCACTGGGTTTCAGTATTTGCAAGCGGGATGGACACATGTGCCGAGCCGCTTTCCCGGCGAGTCTTTGTTTAGTTTTCATGAGCATACCGTGCCAGAAAAATCTGTCATGAAGCGGTTTGAGAAAGCGGAATACTGGTGGTCATTTCGCAGCGGAGAAGCGGTCGGTCGGATGGCTCAGTTGCAGTGGAGTCAGGTCGGCGAGGTTTTTCAGCTGAACGGACGCGTCAGGTGGCCAGAAGAAAAAAGGCATGCATCGTTACTGGCCTTGCTGGCTGATTCAGAAGGCGTCGATCCACGTACGGCCTACGCGGATCATATTCGAGATTCCTCAGCGATTTTGAGCGTTTTACTTGATCAGAAGTATGAGCCGGTCGAGCAACAACGGCGAGCGACGGCGGGTTTGACGCCCAAATTGGATCATGAAATGAGTCAGCCGTTGTCGTTCAACGAAGCCGTCTATCGCGATGATTTAGGTGCGATTGTGCGTTCGGGAGATCCTCGATCTGCCGCCGTGATCCGGTCGTATCTCAATGACCTGTACTCGCAATATCACTCGCATCAATCTGTGATGACATTCGGTAGGAGAGATCTTCAGGTTATGGCGCAATCATCCGTCGCTGAAGTCACGGGCATGGTGCAAGAGGTTTTAAGCCATGCCGATTGGACACATGCTGAACTGGTTGAAAATTTCGTATCTGTGCAGATTGCCAAAGACGTTGATCGCGGCTCGCTTCAGTCTTGGTTGGTGGGGCTTGACTTCGGCCCCGGCCACACTGGCCGTGCAATCACAAGAATGTTGGTACGGCTTGGAGCTGACAAGTTTAGCGAGGTTGCAGATCACATTGATCATCAAGAACTTCTAGAGGAAATTCGCCGTATTCCTTCTGCCGATCTGCGACCTTCGGTGGTTCAGTGGCTGGTAAGTCAGTGGAAGGTGGCTCCGGAAAGTCGCATTCTGAAAACCATGGTGGTCCATGCCGAACTAGAAGCAGTGCGGCAGGCTTGGAAGCAGACGTCTCTTGAAAATTCTAGAGCGGTCGCCGATTTGACTTTGACGATGCGGTCGGTTGGGGATTCGGTCGACAAGGCCGTATTTGCTGACTTTTTTGTGGAAGTTATTGCCCGTGAAATGAACCAGTCTGGCTTGGAATCTGATGATCTGAATCAGCAGTTTGCGAAGCAACTCGAAAGCCTTGGCACCGCGGAGGCGATCAAGGTTTTGAGAAACGCGGCGGAACAACATCAGAAAAAGAATAGCATCTTTCGGAAAGTGCTTGGCCAAGTTGAGGGGCGGATTGCTTGGGCTAAAACAAGGCGTCAAGAAGATATTCAGCTTGCTCACGAATTGATCGCCGATGAAGTGTCTTTGGTCGACCTGATCGAAACAACAAGCTTCGTCTGGCAGGATGGGCGATACGAAGTGGTTTCCGAGTCTGATACGGATTCTGGGCAGTAACAGAAGATTCTGAAAGTCTCGCGCACAGCCGCAAAGTTTGTGGGGCTTGAACGGCCGTGATTTTGGCGTTCTACAGACGAATCTTTCGAACCTGATTTGCTTCAATCATCCACAAATGCTGATCGCGAATGGTGGATCTGACAACGTCCGGGGCGTTGAAAATTCTTTCCGGTGTGACGATCCAGTTTGATCCAACCCGTTCGACTTTGAAGACGGCCACTGTTTGATTGGCTGGGCTGGTGACTGTGAGGAAGCCATCTTCGTACGACGAGTTTTCAACTGCGGTTAATTCAAGGTTGGTGCCTGAAAACTGATTCAGGGAAAAGTCCAGCTCTACGATTCCTGTGACTGCATTCTGAATCACTAAGTCGCCTCCATACGTTGCCATGATGATTCGTTCGTCGTCGTAGCGATGCAGGTCGAAGGCAAACGTGCCGGTGGTGTTTGGGTGAAAAATCGCAGGAGTTCTTGCTGATTCAGAAAACAGGCTGATGCCTCGGTCGGGAAATGTGTCGTGGACCACCGCCCTCGTTTGGCCGTTCAAAGCGATGCCATGCCCGGGGCGGATGGCTCCTGATTCTGATTCTCGAGTTGCATGGAACTGATAGAACTGCTGAAAGGTTTGCTCTGGGTTTTGCCAGTTGTGAATCGTGACAGATTCTCCTCCACGTCGATCAATCAGCATGATCGTGTCGGCCGACAAGTTTACTGAGAATGCTCGAATCAATTCAGGTGCTCGATGAACGCTGATAATTTCAGGCAGGTGATTTTCGTTGATTGACACGACTGCGACGATGGGTGAAAACGGCGCGCCGGGGATGACTTGTGTTGGATCGTCGACGGCGACGGCGGCGTAGATGGTTCCAGTATTAGGATCTTGCCAAGTTGATGAAAAACCGGTCAGGTAGGTTAAGGTTTGTCCCTGCCACGTCACCGTTTCGGGCCACAGGGTTGTGGTCCAGTTGGTTCCAGATTCGGGTGGAGTCAGCAGTCTCCAACGGCCGTCTGAAGCTTGAGTAAGCATGCCATCGCCCACGGTGTGAGCGACCTTGATTGGGTTCGAAACAACGACTTCGATGGAATTACCGGGAACATGGTGTGTGGTGTCCGGCACTGGATCAAGTTCTGTCACTGTCAGTTGCCGCCCTTCGACTCCTTGAGCAACTTCAGAATCGATTGGAGCTTTGCCCGCGCTAACTAAACGGAATCCTGTTGCTGTCGGCTGAATGGTCCCGCTGATGCCTCGGAAGAGATCTGATGCACTGCCTTCGACGACGCTGACCTGTCCCGAAGCAGACATTTGCAGTTGCAACATCACGCTGTTGGCTCGAGTACTGAAGGCTGCGATTTGTTGATGCCCGAAGGCAATGATTCGAGTTGTGTCGTAGGAGTTGTCATTCGGGTCTGTGAAAATGTCTGACCCCGGAATGCGGTCGGCATAGGGC
Organism: Fuerstiella sp.; assembly: GCA_039974975.1. GTDB lineage: Bacteria > Planctomycetota > Planctomycetia > Planctomycetales > Planctomycetaceae > Fuerstiella. The sequence goes on from JBDWHY010000068.1 coordinate 4,354, forward strand.
ATGTGATCGGACAAATTGATGAAGCCGTATTCCAAGGAAAGAGAGTCGACCCATGTGATAAATCCGCTGCGGTCGGCCGATAAAAAGACGTCTCGCCTTTCACCTGACGGCAGCTGCAAGTTGGTGACTGTGCCTCCGCGAAACGGGTTCGCAGTCTGACTTCGTGACGCTGCAAGAGCCTGACCGTTGGCGTCGTTAACGATCGAAAGCGTGCGATTGGTGGGGTTGTAATCGTAGGCAGCGACAGCGTGAATGCTGGGAGTTGCCACGAACAGTCGATAGTTGCCGTTCGTTTGTGAGATACCTGAAACGTGGACTCCTCGACCGGCGGAGAGTAGAAAACCTTGGTGAGGATCGTTCGTGAGTCCCACCTGTTCTTCGGAAAGTTGATTTGCGTCGGCTTCGAAAATTCTGAGCCGATCACTGCGGTTGAAGACGACTAAGATTTGGTCATTCGGGAGAACTTCAAGCCCGATGGCATCTGGGGAAGCTGCATCAGCGCCGTCTAAAAGTGAGAGTGTCGACAGCACTTGCCATGATGTTGGATCGACGAGGTGCAGTCGATTGGATCCTCGAGAAAGCACGGCCATTCGTCCGTCGGCCATTGCTTTCATGTCTGTCACATTGCTTCCCATGGGAAGGTCAGAGAATTCAAGAACCGTTTGACCTTCGGCATTCGTTACGGTGGGGCGGGACGGGGTTCCGTCGCTGCCAATTTCATACTTGGCCAGCACCGATCGGCCGAAAGATTCTCCTTTTCCGTTGGTGACCAAGACGAACGTTCGATCACCTTCTGTGTGTGTGGCAACGAGGTTGGGTGAGATCATTTGCTGCTGTGAAATGTCTATGCTTGAATTCAGACTAAGCACATCATCGACGGTGTCAGAAACTGTGAACAGATGGCCTTGGCTCCATCGAGGGGCGTCTGCTGAAATCTCACTGTGAGTTCGCACCCAAAATCGATAGCGGCCCGGAGCGAGACCCCGGGCTGTTGAATAGGCCGATTCGTCGATTGTGGAAGTCACATATTGCGATAGTGTCTGAGAGGTTAAATGGAGTCGAGGGGCGGTGATGTTTTCAGCCAGCAGGACTCGGCCACCCGTTTCTAATGATGACAGCCACACGTCATAGCTTTGAGCGTTGCCTACGTCTTGCCAGCGAAGCAGTGGTTGTTGGTCTCCGATCGTTCCTAGAGGTCCAATGGGAGTGGCTTTGGGAAGAGAGGCCACGGAGCCAGCAACTGGAATGCGAATGGTGGTCGATGCGAAGTTACCAGATTGGAAGGCAACGGGGCTGCCGTCCTGTCCGATGGCTCGGACTCGCACAAAGAACTCGCTTCCGGGGTCAATAGAAACTTTGTCTTTGCCGTTGTCGAACCAGAGACCGTTTGCTTTTAGGGATGTTTCGGGCGTGCGGAAGTACAGCACTTTGTTGTCTGAATAGTGAGGTCCTTTCCAAACACTCACAAGGTACCCCTCAGCGCCATTGACGGGGCTCCATGAAATTTGTGTTCGCAATTCGTTGGTCACGGTCAATTCAGTAGGTTTGGCATCGGGGCCTTCAATTTGTTGATACGAAAAATCAACGGGGTTGCTCCAGCTGCTCGTGCCAATCCATGAGCCGTTGTTGTCTGCCGCTCGATTAACCGCGCGGATAAAGAATCGGTAGTCACCTGTGTCTAGGAAATCACTGGGAGAAGAATCGATCTGTCCGAAGTACGTTGCCCAGCCTTGCGGGTCGGCCGCTGCCAGTTCTCGGAAGGTTACTGAAGTTCCAGAGACATTCTTAATCAGGCGGTGTCGTTCCCATTGGTTTTCGTCGTTACGTTTGTTTAGCCAAATGTCGTGCAGCACATCGTCACTGGTCCAGCCGATCAGGCTTTCCGATGAGGTTTGGCCATACCATCCTTGGCCTTCTCGGATCACGCTGACTTCAGGAGTTGCGGGGCGGTCCACGTTTTTGAGCGCAGTTGCTGAGTTCCCGTCATCATCGATTTGAAAGTCGAAGCGACGCCAAGGGCCCGATGAATTTGGCTGATGAGCACGAATGAACCCGATAAAGTCACCTGATGCAAACACGACATCACTGGTGAATTGCTTGCTATCAGTGGCGGTGCCACCGACGGCTGCTACTGGTAGATCGTTGTCGTAGTAGACTCGAGAATTTCGACGGTTGCCCGGTAGAATTTCGTCGACCCAAAGTTCATAGGTGGTCTGATTGTCTGCTGACGAGTCGTTCCAGGTGAAGGTTAAAGTGGTTCGATCACCTTGATCTAATTCCGATGGCTGGATCACAAAGTTGGTGACGGATAGCAGTTGCCGAGTTTCAAGGGACTGGCCTGCGACGCACTCGCAAGCGATGACGGCAGAGCCCGCTTTTCGTTGTCGGGATGGGCGCGAAGACAGCCCGGCGCGGATGCAGCGGATGAGTGATTTTAAGCTTGATGGTTTCGATCGGTGGTCAGCAGACATGATCGGGGGTTCCATGCTTTCGAGGCAAGGTTGCGGACGGTCATGGACCGCTGCGCAGACAAACAGCCGCCTAAAAAAATCAGGCGGCTGTCAGTATTGTGAAAGCCTAGAGTTGTGGAAAGATGAAATCGTTCATCTCGTAGATTCTGAGTTTTCTGATGGCAGAAACTGCCGGTGATGAGCGTTCTTTCAGCGTGTCTCGTTGTTTCAAGTAAAGATTTGAAAGGCACGAAATCGAGCAAGGGCTCAGCTTGTGCCTTTCTGTGTTCCCGGAGTTGTCTGGTTGAAGCAGATTTATTCTTTGGCGTTCGCCAGCAGGTTGAGCAGTTTGACAATTTCGTCGTGACCTCGTCGCGATTGGCGAACGACGAGTGAGTTGCCGGTGATGGAAATGGCTCCACCTTGTCCGTCCATGTCCAGCCACAGGCAAGGAGGAGACGTCATGTCGCGGACCAGTTGGATAAGATGATGGTTGGGTTCGACGTAGAGGCCGCCGCCCATTCCGTAATTGTCGATTCCGCCACCGCCGAATTGAACGGGTAGTGAATTTAACCCGCCGCCGCTCTGTTTTCTGCGAGTCTTGTTGGCTGGGGAGACTTCAGATTCGCCCATTCCCATTCCGCCCATGCCCATCTCACCGCCCATGATTTCTCCCATTCCGTAATCGCCTCCATCTGTTGTGGTCTGCACTGCGAGCAGGTTTTTGACCGGGTAGATGCGAGTCGTGAAGTAATCTGCGTTCGTAAGTGCTTCTTCATGCGTTGTCAGAAACAGAACGTCGTCGCGGACCAGATAGTCGATCTCGGTTTGATCGAGAATCAATTTTATCGCTGTTTTTAGTGGGATTCCGGACAGCCGAATATCTCGAACAAGAATGTCTTCATACGGCTGGAGTCCTTCTTGGTTAAGCTGCTGATAGTCAACCACTAAAGTGACGTCTTGCCCAAGCTGTGCGTTCTTGTTGACCTCGTCGAAGACGGTGCTCAGGATTTCCTTAAGATTTGTTTCTCCGGGGAAGTCGAGTGGTGGTGTTTGTTGATCCAAAGCTGCGTAGATTCTTTGTTCGGCGGAGGAAGCATCTTTGGGAACATGTGAATAGGCAGGCTTTGCGACTGTTGGTGCATTGCGGTCATCGGTGTCAGCAAACGGGTCGAATGATGATTCGTTGGTGGCCGCGGGACCGTCGCTTGTAGCAAATGGGTTTGAGTTCTTTGTGGATTTGTTGCCATTTGAATTGGGTTTGTTTGCCTTGCCAGCTCCAACGATGACAGATGGTGTTGAGGCTGGGTTCTTGACCGGCAAGTCGTCAGATACTGTGCCGGTGGCGTCGATCGTTGCGGTCAGTGAACCTGGTTGTGAGCGTTCGGTGGCATTTTGTTGAGCGGTCACAATTCCGCTGAAACCGATGGCACCGGCGGCTGCGATACTGAGCATCGTGGCGGCGATCATTTTTGTGCTTAACATTGTCGTCTCCGGTCGAATCAGGTGATTGATGCGAGAAAGGTTGGGAGTGGAAAGAGCGTGATTGGCAAGAGTTTGCGAACCAAGCTGCAGAGTGGAATTCAGTACGGTGGATGAAGCGGCGGCTGTGGCTTCGGTGCATGCAGAGGCTGCCAATGCGATGGCTCCGATCGTGACGCCTCGGCGAGCCAGTTTGACTCGCAGCATGTTTCGAGCATCTCGAATGCGTCCATCCACTGTGCCTTTGCTGACGTTGAGGGTGTCTGCAATTTGTTGGCTTGATTGGTCGGCGAAGTAGGTCATGACCAGCACGTCTTTAAACTTGACCGGCAGTCGATTCAGTTCTTCATCGACGATGACGCAATCTTGGGCGTCTGAAATTTGGTCAAGCGGATCAGTGGACTGAGACATGGGTTCTGTGTCCAAGTTTTCCGTGAGTGATTTTTTGCGATGACGAACAAGTCTCCAGCTGATGCGATAAGCCACGGTGTAAAGCCAACTGCTAAGAGCTTTGGAATGACGTATGGATCGAGGGCGACGGGCGAGGCATATGAAAGTGGCCTGGAAAGCATCTTCTGTGTCTTGCCCGGAGCCAAGAATTCTCCCGCAGACGCTCATGACCAGCTTCTGGTACCGCTTTACAATTTCCTCGAATGCTGCTTCGTCGGCATCCTGGACGAAGCGTCTTAATAAGACTCGATCGTCCAGGTCTTGTTCAATTTGATGGATGACTTCTGACACTCGCGGAGCCGTTCGTTCGGATGCGGTGGGTGTGATTTCGGCGGGCCTGTGATCAATAAGTGTACCCATGGCTTACTCTGCTGCGCAGTTTTTTGTCTTTTTACGCAGACAAGCTGTTTTCATTGTTTTCATTGGTGAAACGAAACTGATGTTGGGTGATTGGGTGTTTCTTCGAGTGTTCGGATCAGGCTGGTTTCGCTTTTTACACGTGGGTTGCCTGACTTCGAGATTCAATTCCCATCCCTCAGCTTCCGTGGCATCTGAAATTGAGCCGTCTGCAAAAAGGGCTATCATCCCTACCTAGGTTGGCATGGTGCAGGCTCCGTGAGTTCAGTTGATGCGTTCTTCAATGCACACGGTAAGCTTGCACAGCGAGGTCTTCGGATAAAGTCTCGAAGCGTTCAGCCACCTGCCTTCAATCTTCTGTGAAAGCGTATTTTGATGACTGATCGAATCTGGAATTTTTCTGCTGGCCCGGCCGTACTGCCTGAAAGTGTTCTGCAAGAAGCTCAGCAGAACTTGTTGTCTTTGGGTGATACCGGAGTTGGAATTTGCGAACACTCGCATCGCGGCAAGCCATTTGTTGCTGTCGCTGAAGAAGCGGAAAGTTTGTGTCGCGAGCTTGCCGGTATTCCCGACAATTACAAGGTGCTGTTTCTGCAAGGCGGAGCATCGACGCAGTTTGCCATGGTTCCCATGAACTTTTTGGCAAAGGACCAAACGGCTGATTATTTGAACACGGGTTCGTGGTCCAAGAAGGCCATTAAAGAAGCCAAGCGGTTTGGTAACATGAACAAGGCGTCCTGCAGCGAGGATGCCAACTTCAACTATATCCCGTCTGAAGTGAACTACAGCGAGTCACCGCGCTATGTTCACTACACCAGCAATAACACAATCTATGGAACTCAGTTCGCCACAGAGCCGACTGGTTTTCATCAAGATGCATTTTTAGTGTGCGACGCCAGTAGTGATATCTTCTGTCGACCAATCGACGTTTCCAAGTATGGCGTTATCTATGCGGGTGCTCAGAAAAACTTGGGCCCCAGTGGTGTGACGTTGTTGATTGTTCGAGACGACTTGATTGAAGCGGGCAACAGCGACCTACCATCCATGCTGCAGTATCGAACTCATGCGGCCGCGGATTCGATGTACAATACTCCACCGACATTCGGCATCTATTTGATGATGCTTGTGTTCCGTTGGATTAAAGCTCAGGGCGGACTGGAAGCAGTTGGTCGAAAGAACGCAGCCAAGGCGGCCAAGCTTTACGACTATATTGCCAACAGCAGCCTGTATCAGGCCACTGCGAAAGAGGACAGTCGGTCATTAATGAACGTGACGTTCGTGACGGGCGATGCTGATAAAGACGCGGCGTTTGTGAAAGAAGCGGAAGTAGCCGGATTCAGTGCTTTGAAGGGGCACCGCAGCGTAGGCGGTATGCGAGCCAGTATCTACAACGCTTTCCCTGCAGAAGGTGTCGACGCGTTGATTCAGTTCATGAAAGAATTTGAAGCCAAGGCGTAGTGCTTTGTTAGCAGCCCGTTGAAAAAGCCCGGATGTGGTCACCCGACGCGTCAGTGAGGGATGATCCTGTTGAATCCCTGAGGTTCTGCACAGCCGGTATCCTTCGCTCACGCGTCGGGTGACCTTTTTCAACGGGCAGTTTGGTGTTGATGATCAAGTCGCCGGACTTTGGTATTTGCAGGCTGGCTCGTTAGCCCATTTCTGTGATCAGAAAATTGTGACCAATGGCAGACGAATCGAAATCCACGGGCGATCCGCCTGGTGACCAGCAACGATCAGCGGAACGTGCAACCGACGCGCGTTCTGCTGACTTTGCTTTGATCTGTAGCCAAGCGGCAGAAGTGCGGCCCTTGTTGAAGCATCTGGATCGTCAGAGAAAGTATGTCGATAACGGTTTTGTATTTCGCGGCGGTTTCTTAGACCAGACCTTAAGAATCGTTGTTGTTGAAGCCGGATTCGATTTTGCGGGCCATCGAAAGGCGACTCAGATCGTCATCAACGAGCATCATCCCAACTGGGTGATGTCGACTGGTTTTTCACTTGGATTGTCTGATACGGTCAAGACGGGTGATGTCTGTTTGGCAAATCAAATCAGTGATCTTCATGGACACAGTCTGCAGCTTGATCTTCCGTTGGAAGGCGGGAAGCGAGTTCACTGTGGCAAGCATGTGGTCATGGACGAGCCCTCGTTGTTGCCTGCTGCTCAGCAGCAGTTGTCAGATTCATCAGGTGCAGATGCTGCTGATTTGGCGAGTTTGGCTGTGGCTCAGGTTTGTCAGCAGAAGACGGGTGATCAGATGGCGGCCAGTTTTCTGGCGATTCGCAGTGGGTTAAGCCGGCGGGATGCGGATGTGACCGAGTTGCTTCTTGAAGTCGCATTTTGTCGCCCGAAAGAAGTCACGAAGCCTCCTGTGATGCAGTGGTTGGCGAAGCTGAAGCCAGATCCCGTGCGTCGAGAGGCTCTGAAGCGGCTGGAAGAAGCTTCGGTGAATTCAAACCGATATCTGCTGCAGGTCATTCGGAAACTGGGCGAAAAGCTGTCAGGCAGTCGCTGGTAGAAGCGCGTGTCGCGTGGTTGGTTGAACGCCTTACGTCAGGCTGTTTGAGCCCCGCCAACGTTGCCAGCTGGAATCGTCCGAAAGTCATTTTCGACCGCGAAAGATTCGAGTGTCGTGCAATCTGATCGTCTTTTATTTATCGCAAGTTTCGAGCTCGCCCTTGGTCGGTTCTCGGTCGCGACGACGGCA
>JBDWHY010000069.1:0-2890 GCA_039974975.1 Fuerstiella sp.
CATCACGTGGATCAACCCGAGACTGTCTGATACGAAGCGGAAGGGCTGACTGAGCCTATCAATGTGACTGCCGGGAAGCTGCTGAGCTAAACTTCACCCCGCCCACATCACGACGATGAAGCCGAAGACCAAAAAGCACACCCACACGCAAAGGGAAACTGACACTGCTAACGCCGACGGTCACCGGACCGTGGAGTGAAAATGTGAAATCAAAAATCTGCCAGGCCCACGGTTCCGAGTGCACCGTTTTGTTAGCAGCTGATATTGAGCCATTACCCAATGTGAGTCAAGCAACTTACTAAGGTCTGACAGGAAGCGGAAGGCCTGACTGAGCATTTAAAGGTAACTGTCTGGAAGCTGTTGTGAAAACGTTGCCTCGCAAACATCACGTGGATCAACCCGCGACTGCCTGATACGAAGTGGAAGGGCTGACTGAGCCTATCAATGTGACTGCCGCGAAGCTGCTGAGCCAAACTTCACCCCGCCCACATCACGCCAAGGGAGCCTGACACTGCTAACGCCGACGGTCACGGGATTGTGCCGGACGGCTTTCATATGAAAATTGCGGTTGATGCACAATTCCCGTGCACCGTTTTGTTATCTGCTGTTCGATGTGGCGTTGGCTGGCTTCTGCGGGCGGATGAGTTTGACGAGCACATCACCAGCAGCAACAGATACCCCGTTGGACACAAATACATCAGTTACCATGCCGCTGTGACCAGCCGGTATATGGTAGAAGATTTTCCGTGCCTCAACGACTCCAACAACCGTGTCACGACTGCAGAACGTGCCAGGCTCGACGCACGGGGACCGGTCGGGTGTTAGCGATGAATAAAAGATGCCATCCAGTGGGGCCTTTGTGATCATTGGCGATACTGAATTGAGCCAACGGAAGTCCTGCGGGCGGTTGCCCCGGTAGTTGGACAATTGCGTATCAGCTTGTGCCAAAGCCAATTCTGCGTCGTACACGTCGAGTTCTGCGGCGAGGTGCTGGCCCCGCAAGTCATCGTGTGTGATCAACCATTGGGCGAACTCCCGAAGCAATGGAATATCGCCCGGAGATTCGAGCACCCGGTCTAGAAACGACTGTTCATCCATTGGGTTGAGCTATGCCGTTGCAGATAACGTCGACGGTCACCGGGCCGTGGAGTGAAAATGTGAAATCAAAAATCCGCAAGGCCCACGGTTCCGAGTGCACCGTTTTGTTAGCAGCTGATATTGAGCCATTCCGCAATGGGAGTCAAGCAACTTACGAAGGTCTGACTGGAAGCGGAAGGCCTGACTGAACTTAAAAATGTGACTGTCTGGAAGCTGTTGTGAAAACGTTGCCTCGCCAACATCACGTGGGTCAACCCGAGACTGTCTGATACGAAACGGAAGAGCTGACTGAGCCTATCAATGTGACTGCCGCGAAGCTGCTGAGCCAAACTTCACACCGCCCACATCACGACGATGAAGCCGAAGACCAAACAGCACACCCACACGCAAAGGGAAACTGACACTGCTAACGTCAACGCTCACCGGGCCGCGGCGAAAGACTTGCAAGCAGAAAAAGCCGCGCGGCCCGCGGCTCCGTGTGCAACGTATTGTTATCACGCGTTTTTCTACTCGTAAATCTCAATTATGTGGCAGGGGCCAAATTTTACCTCAAGTCCTGATTTTATATCATTTGTAGAGGTTGGATCGTTGTCGAGAATGCCAATGTACTCATGATCAACGTTTCGCTCGACGATTACCCACATTCGTTCTGTTTGAGTTTCGTCATCGACATGAATTTGAAACATGAGCTTGACCAGCTGGCCCTCTTGAAGACTCTTTCGATCGCTGGCAGGTGGAATCCAAAATGTATCCGGAAACTCATTATGTCTTTCCTCCGCATCTTCCAGTGTGTACGAGACGGAACTGTTGATGTGAACTTGTGTTTCGTAATCCTTGGTACTTACGATGGCATCTGGCGATGGTGTCTCATGAGACGCTGGGGCAACTGTATGCGAAGAATCAAAACAGCCAGTTAAAGTTACAGCGAGTATTAAAATGGGATAGAGAGTCTTCATTTATTGTTTGAGCGTGATAACGCCTGCCGTAACCGGGCACGAACGGAATGCTGTGCTTTCAGTTGCCGCGTGAATGAGTGCTCCGGTTCACGGCTTTGTTATGCCCCTACTTTTCGGCTTGCTGACGAAAGCTGCCAAGTATTGGCTGCATCACGACGACGCTAGTTTTACCACCGGGAATGCTGGTGATCGAAATTGAAACGTCTCGCATTCCAGCAAAGTCTGGACGATGCAAGAACGTGATGTGAGCGTGCTGCCGGGACAAGACCGCCAGCATCGTCGTATGATCTTTGCGCTTCTCAGTATCATGCCCGTAGCCGGTCTTGATAATCGTATCATTCTCGAGCTTGGAAAATCCCTCACGTGCCGCGATGACAAGGCTATGCTTGTCCGGAGGTCCAAGCCGCTTCGCATACCACTGTGCGACCTTCTCTGTTGAATCATTGGTCGTGCAATGGAATGTCCGAAATTTGCCTGCTCGACCAGCCCGCTCTTCGGACACGCTCACAGAGCCCTCTTTTGTGTAGTCCCATTGGGAATCGGCATTGATCGCAATTGAAACCGGCGAGAAGAATGCCATCCAGATCAGCAGCGTTGGCGTAATCATAGTTTCATCTCCAATGTGCCCTCTGGGGCATAACGACCGCGGTCACCGGACCGTGGAGTGAAGATGTGAAATCAAAAATCCGCAAGGGCCACGGTTCCGAGTGCACCGTTTTGTTAGCAGCTGATATTGAGCCATTCCCCAATGTGAGTCAAGCAACTTGCTAAGGTCTAACAGGAAGCGGAAGGACTGACTGAGCTTTTAAAGGTGACTGTCTGGAAGCTGTTGTGAA
>JBDWHY010000070.1:0-2031 GCA_039974975.1 Fuerstiella sp.
TGGACTCAGAATTCATTCCTCAGAATGTCGCTCGGTGATCCACTGCGTCAAAGAAGATCGAACCAACGTGAGATCTTGCATGGCCCCGACTGCTCGCTGACGACAATCAGCCGAAGCGAACTCGACCAGATCAAAGTTGGCTTGAGCGTTCTCGGATTCAAACCAAGCATGGCTGATCAACCCAACAACCCAACAACCCAACAACTCCGCCAGCCAAGCCAGCCAAGCCAGCACAAGCCAGCACAAGCCCGTACAAGCCCGTACAAGCCCGTACAAGCCCGGAGGGCGACACAAGAATAGCCGGCGGTGTCAACCGCCGGTTCGGTGTCGCACTGAAAACAGCCCGGAGGGCGGCACAATTTCACTGCTGCCCGCGGATTGTGGTGTTTGAATCGCTAAAATTCGAGTTGAGCGCAGCGGCGAATTCAAGCAAGGCCCAGCTGCCAGAACAAGTCTTGCTGACCTACTTCTACACGAACACCTTGGCGGCTTGACGCTGGCCGGAATGATACTGGCGACCTTGCTGTTCGGCATGAGATTGCATGTTCTCGGACTTCCCCGGGCGATCCAGTTGGTACCACGCATATTACATAAACCAGAAGTAGCCGAGTGTCCGATTGCACTGAGAAAGAACCGCTGACGACAATCAGCCAAACCGAACTCGACCAGATCAAAGTTGGCTTGAGCGTTCCTGGATTCAAACCAAGCATGGCTGATCAACTCAGCGACTCAGCCAGTCAAGCCCGCACAAGCCCGCACAAGCCCGGAGGGCGACACAAGAATAGCCGGCGTGCAGATCTTGGCACCACGCACATTCCGCCCCCACCAAACCAAAACCCGTTCGTTTCTCACGGTGAGCCAGTCGCTTGTGGAGTACTTCCTGCCAGCAACGCAAATCTTGGTACCACGCACATTTCGCCCCCCCTGCCAGCAATATTGCCGCACAGGTGCCTCTTTTCGACACAGCCGCAGCGGCGGCAGTTGACAGGTTCCTTAGCAGCTCTGCCACCCTTCCACGAACACTTTGGCAGCTTGGCGTGATATGAGTGATACTTGGCGTGGTACTTGTCGCTTAGCCTCAGATTCCGGACTCCGAATTCAGTCATCGCGAAAAACAGCAACTCGGGCTTGCGGTGACGAAAGGATTTCAGAAAATTAGGATCTTCAGTGAACCACCAGTCGAGTGGTGAGGGCGGGCCAGCTTTGATTGAAGACGTATTGTGCTAGTTCCTCGTAATTCAGGCCTCTTCCATTCCAGCCGCCAAAAACTGCTCTATCTTCACATTCCAAAGTGTGGTGGCAGCTTTATTCAGGACACATTCCGTCCTTATGCCAAGTGGTGCCCCACCATCAAATGGCCGGAAGCCAAGGGGCATCTTACTTATCAACAGTACGACCCAATCTTTCGAGCTCGAGCCGAACGGCTGCACGATTACTTGCTGATTACCGTGGTTCGAAACCCGTGGGCGTGGCACGTGTCTTGGTACAACTATATCCGTCGAGACAAAGGAGGACGCAAGTCCGGCCTGCCAATCGAACATGAAAAACTGAAGAACTTTTCGTTTGCCGAGTACCTAGAATGGCTCGACGACGATTCTGCTCCTCGCTCACCACAGGGCTATCTTGACATGCAACTTTCCGATTGGATCGTTGATGAATTCGGCCGACTTCAAGCTGATATTATCCTGCGACAAGAAAGTCTGTATGCAGACGTTCTAAACTTAGTCGGAAAGTTAAAGCTGAAAGTCCGGCCCATTCAAAAAAGTGTGAATGTATCGACTCCAGATGACTTTCGAACCTACTATACCGATGATGGAATCGAAAGAATTGCCAAACGGCACCAACGAGATATCCAGTTGTTCCAATACACCTTCGACAACGACTAAGCTACGTTAGCCCATGACAAGTGGACTCAGAATTCATTCCTCAGAATGTCGCTCGGTGATCCACTGCGTCAAAGAAGATCGAACCAACGTGAGATCTTGCATGGCCCCGACTGCTCGCTGACGACAATCAGCCGAAGCGAACTCG
>JBDWHY010000071.1:0-10715 GCA_039974975.1 Fuerstiella sp.
CGAAAATTTAAAGAAGGCCAACGAAAGCTTGACGATTGCCACCCGCGAACAAATCCGAGCCGAACACAACCTGTCACTGTCATTGGAATCGCTTGAAAAAGTCTTCGACCGCTTCACACCGTGGCAATCTTACGTTTCAGAATCGGCCGGTGATGAAGGCGACGAATTCGAAACGAAATTCGAATCGCTCGTAGCAACTCAAGATGTCAAGCTCTTGCAAGACCTGCTGCGTTTTTACGATCGCTTCACCGAACAAAACCAGCATAACAATCATCTGAACCTTGCCGCCGCGCACGCCAATCGTCGTGTGGGAGATATCTATCAGCATCTCGGCCAGTTCGACGAATCGTCTCGAGCCTACACCGAATCGTTGCAACTGTACGAGCAGTTGCTGAAGGAATCGCCCATGGAAGATTCCATGTGGACGACCTACGCGATGATCAAGAACCAACTGGGACTCGCCCACAAAATGAACGGGCAACGAGAGCAAGCGAAAATCTGTCACCTTGCGGCCCTCGACACATTGCACAAGCAGTTCGCTTTGGCCCCCCAATCCCCCAGCACCAATCTTGAACTGGTGCGTACTCACAACCTGCTTGGCATTGCGATCTGGGGGTACCAGCAGCAAAACAGCGACCAACCACCTCGACTCTTGACCGCCGCAGAAGAAAACCACCGCACCGCGCTGTCAGTGCTTAAGCAGCTCATCGAAAATGACGGCACAAATCCAGAATATCAATTGATGTTGGCACGTAGCTATCGAGACCTGTCTTCGGTCCTGTTTGCTCGCAGACGTCGCAATGACGCCGTCACGGCAACTGACCAAGCGATTCAAATTCTGACAAGCCTTGTTCAGCAGCATCCACAGGTGCCCGCCTACAAGTACGAGCTGATGCGAATCCTTTCCAAGTGGGACTCACGTCCATGGGGACAACAAGGATTTCGCGAAGGGGAAACAAGGTATCGACAAGCAATTCAGTTGGCCGAAAGCTTGGCATCTGATCACCCAACAGTTCCTGAATACGGGGCACGTGTGGCATACACGCAATACAAGTTGGCCGTACTGCTTAGCAAACAAGGTAAATTCAATTCCGCGATCGCAGAACACAGGCAAGCATTGAATAAACAGCGACAGCAGGTCACAGAACACCCCTCTGTGCCCCTGTATCGTCTGTATTTTTTGATTCAACGAGAGACGTACTCACGACTTCTTCTCGCACGAAAATCGTACGACGAAGCGGAAACACTTCTTGCCGAATCGATCGGCGATTCCACACTGCTGCCAGAACAATTCAACGACCCCCAAAACCAACGCGTCGCCCGCTCACTCATCGCAAAACAACAAGACAGACTGCGACAGCTCACACGATTACACATCTCGGATTCCGACACTGTGCCTGTTGTGCGAGACGTTGAAGCTCACTGACATCAAACATGAACCGTTTGTGGCGACGCAGCGACGGTGACGAGTAATATGCCGCAGCAACGGCGATGAACAGCGGCGGCGAACGCCGTGCCGCTCAACAATTGCGGCAACAGAGCCTCGTCCCCACTGCCACCGACGAAGATCGCAGACTCTGGTGAATTCAATTGACTGATAAACGGTTCGCTCGGCCAACACATCACGTACACCGCGACCCAGCCGTCGCAATCATGCTGGGGCTGATAAAAATGGCCCGAGCGACTGCCGATCATCAGACTCACTTCCATTCAAGCAAGTCAGCGTCTGAGCATATCTTTCCTATTCGAACTCAGAAGGATTCAAGTGCCGTGATCGCCTAGTTTGGGTTCATAACCCGGTTCAGTCAGTTTCAGCACACTGCCAATCCGATCACCCATTCTGTTTTCCATCCATGTCATGATCTTGTTGAAGCGGTTAAACCGAGTTCTCAAGAATTGCAGACATTTTCGAAACCAAGGACTCGCACAAATCAGCAGCATCGCCCCCAAAGCCAGCAAAAAGGAACCTCCGGGCACAACGCTTCCCAACAGAAGCAACACGGTTCCAGCCACCATCGCAAAAATGCGTTTCATACGGAATCCGATCTCACCGCAGGCGGCTTCACAGTGACCTGCCAAAACAACATGCCAATCAGACCGCTCATGGCAAGCGAGATATAGCACATCGGCACACGACCAACTCGAGGACACACGTTTCCATTGACCAGTTCTAACACCGAACCAAGCAAGGCCAGTCCACCGGCGATCAACAGCCCGCCATTGAAAATTCGATGCATCCGTAGTCCGGCAGTGACGGCGATGAGCCCGATGAACATGGCCAAGTAACCAGCAAACGCGACGTAGCACGCGGGCACAGATCCCACCACGGGGCACGCTTCCCCCGTGGTCCACTGCCGAATCGCAAGGCGGCCACTGCTGTATAAGCCGAAGCCAACAAGCAGATAAAGCAAAACTCGCATGGCATTCTTCATGTCCCCACCTGATCACTTCGCATCAGGCACAAAGAGACGCCGAATAGAACAAAGTGAGCCACGTTCATCGCAATCGGCATCAAGTATCCACCAATCGACGGAGCCACGAAGTAAATCAAGAAGCTGACCAACACCAAAAGAATGGGATTAAATGCCGCGAACCAACGTGGATAGCTGCTTCGTCCTGTTGAAACAATCCAGATGAAAACAGCCGACAAAGCAAGAACTCCGATTCGCAATCCCACCAGAATGGTCTCGTTATAAAAACTTGCGGTTTCCAGTAGACACGAGATCTGTTCTTTCGCCGCTTCGTTCGCCGCGGCTTCTCGAGCCTGAATCAAAATCGCCGGATAAACTCGTGAGCCAATCCAAACCGATCCAATAGCAAACGAATAAATTCCCAGCCCAAGCAATAGCAGCCGAGCCTTCTGCGGAGCTGGCTTCAATCTTTGAAACAGATGCCAATAGCCAGCGAAGTACAAAGGTGCTGCAAAGATCGCCAGAAAATGCCCGAATGTCAGTCGCTGAGCCGACGTTTGCAGGAAGAATTCATACTGAGGTCCGCCGTAATCCATCGTTGGCGTAAAGTGCAACGAAAACTCAGCCGCCCCAACAAGCACCGAACCCTGCAACCCCAAAAGTCCGGCAACAAATACAGCGAGCCCAGACGCAGGGTTAGTTGTGTGATTATTCATTTGCGTCAACACCTTCAGTCGCAGCCACTGCCGGAGGTTCCACCTCGATCAATGAATCAATCGTGGGGTTTTCGATTGTCTGAGTACGACCGTCCATATAAGTGATCTGAATCCGCGGGCACACCTGGTTGGTGCCAAGCCCGAAGGTCAGCACATGAGTTTGATCGCACACCAGGCCTTCGCCAGAGATCAGCCAATCTGTCAGCGTTCGACCGTCGCCCGTTGTGACAGAAACCTTGGCTCCCATTGACGCAGGGGTGTCTGGAACTCGAACTTTCAGGTAGTGATTTTCGCCGCCATCATTGATAAACGCGAGTGCTTCGCCGGCCAAGTTCACTCGAACCATGTCCGGGTACCCATCGCTGTTAAAGTCGGCCATCAACGCCGTGATTTCGTATCGACGGTTCACGACCCCCGAACGATCTTCCGTTGCAGCGAACGTTCCATCAGGCCGCTGAATCAGAACTCGACCGGGCAGTTTGAACATCTTGTGCAGCGGAAAATCGACGAAGTTTTGTGAAATCACTAGGTCCTGTCGTCCGTCTAAATTCAAATCATGAAAGACGGTTCCCCACGAAAATTCGTACTTCGCGGTTTTCGTTTCTTCATTGATGTTCGTGAATTTGAAGTCGCCATCGTTGCGAAAAAAGATCAGCTTGTCTTCGAAAACTTGGTCTTCTGTCAGATCACCCTTCGCAAGAAAGTGGGGCGCTGTTCCGCCGGTGTTTGAAAAGAAGAAATCCACCAAACCGTTGTTGTCATAGTCGGCAACAGCAATCCCCATCGGGTATCCGTAGACACCACTGGTTGGGTTGGGCGAATCTTCGAACTTCAGGTTGCCCAGGTTTCTCCATGTCTTCACCTGCCCTGTGTCATGAGCCACCACCAGGTCCTGCTGCATGTCTCCATCCATATCAACAAACACACCCTGGAACGTATTGTGTGTGTATCGCATGCCAGCATCGTCAGTGATGTCTGTAAACGTGTTGTCTCCATTGTTCAACAACAGCAAACTGTTTCCGCCATAGTTTTCTTTGTTGAAAATGTTCATGCCTTCCATCTTCGCTTTGGGCAAATAGGCCGACACAAACATGTCGATTGCGCCGTCCGAGTTTAAGTCAGCAAAAGCAAATGAAAGTGGTGTCGACTTTTCGTCAAACGGAATATCAAGCTTGGTACCAGAAAATGTCCCGTTGGTATTTTCGTAGTAAGTCACGCCAGAGTCTCGAGCCACAAACAAGTCGGAATCACCATCGGCATCGGCATCCACTGTGGCTGCTCCATAAGTCGCGTCGGGCATTGTCTTATCGATTCCAGCGCAGTTTTCGATCGGTACAAACTTCCCGTCCGAATATCGGAAGATGGCATCTCCTTGATCCTTGCCTCCGCCCAGAAACAATTCGGGAACCCGGTCACCATCGATATCAAGAATGCAGGACCCAATCATCGGCAACGAAGAACTGTCGAACTTGTGAGTGAAGTTTAAGGCCGCAGGACTGAAAGTCGGAATCAGCGATTCGTCAATGTCCTGAGCATACGGCTGGCCATGCGACTTCAAATACGACAATGTCATGACGCCGCAAATCAACATGAACGGCACCAAAACGAGCAGCATGAAAATTCGTCGCTTTAGCTTTTTCTTAGGAGACGCCGAGGGGCCATCTTTTGATAAGACTTGTTGATCGTTTGCCATTACCTAACCATCTGCCTTCTTTGAAATACGAATGGATCATCAATACAGAAACCGCATCACCAGCATTGATGTGTTGTCAAACACATCAGCCGGCCGAAGCATTTCTACTTGTACGCAACGCGGAGATTTGCACCCATCAGTGATTAACACCGCGGGAACAACACCGCAGAAATAAAACCGCGCTCATCTTTGATCTCAGTTCGGCGGCCATGCCCAGACAAGTACTCACCAGCTTGGGACGAACAACAGACATTAAGACTGTTTTGACCGACGTGCCAACAGCTTCACTCATCAACACCGACTTCAGGGCCGTTTTTTAACCGATTGGAATTCGACGATTCGCCAAGCACTCTGACAAGCTCCAGGGCGGATTTCCCCCTGTGGGTGCGCCTCAACACAAAGTTCACACACGGTAAAATATCGCAGACCACCTTTTTGTAAGGTAGTCTGCGATATCGCCATTTCCTTACACAAATTCTGTGAAAAAGAACTGCTTTTCGAACGCATCTCGAGAGGCCGCCATTCTTGCACTGTTACCATGAGAATACTGGCTGAGATAATCACGATGTGTGTGCCTATACCAGTTTCTATCGCTCGATTGATGGGAGCCCCCGTTGGACTCACCTTCTGAATCACAGAAAACGTCGCCCGACGTGACAACTTGGGTCGCTGAATATGGCGACGACTTGTTTCGCTACGCGCTCTTACAGTTGCGAGATCGACATGCCGCCGAGGAAGTTGTTCAAGAAGCGTTTCTAGGTGCTCTCAAAAACCGACGCAGCTTTTCTGGGCGAGGCTCTGAGCGAGCTTGGTTGTATTCAATCCTTCGCAATAAAATTGTGGATTTCATCCGCGCACGGGCAAAAGACCGCAAAGAACATAGCACTCCAGATTCTCATGATTCCATCAATGCCAGCTTCGATGAACTTGGACGCTGGAAAGGGGAAGCCATCGACTGGCGACTGCCAGACCAGTCGATCAGCGATCGCGAACTGTGGGCACTGCTGCATGATTGTCTTGACCGCCTGCCCACCGGGCAAGCAGATGCGTTTGTCTTAAGTGCCATGCAAGACCTGGCTTCCGACGAAGTCTGCGACGAACTCGAAATTTCTCCCTCCAACCTTTGGGTAAGACTCCACCGGGCACGACTGGCACTCGCCAAATGCATCGGAGTCAATTGGTTCGGCAATTCCGAGGAGCCCGGCAATGCCCCTTGAAGACAAACAAGCAGCGGAATTGATATCAAGATCACTTGATCAGCCTTTAGCCGACGGCGACGTTCAGCAACTTGATGAATACCTTGCTCGAACTTCTAACGGACAGAA
The DNA here is from genome assembly GCA_039974975.1 of Fuerstiella sp. Classification (GTDB taxonomy): domain Bacteria; phylum Planctomycetota; class Planctomycetia; order Planctomycetales; family Planctomycetaceae; genus Fuerstiella. The sequence continues at coordinate 6,146 of JBDWHY010000071.1, forward strand.
GTACGTCCGAATGCTACAGCTGCAACAAAAGCTTGCTCGAGACATCATGGAAGCCGCCGAGCTAGGTAACCATGTTGTGACAGAACGGCTGTCAACAAAAGCACGCTCTCGCATCCAGCAAATGCTCACGGATGCAGGCAAGCAAGAAGAAGAATTCGCCGTCGCTGAACGCCCTCGGGCGACCGCCGCATCTCAACGCCAACGTGACCTTGCGTTCGCCTCTGAACTGCTTGATTCACAACGCATTTCCCCTGAACAACTTTCAGCAGCATCGATCGGTTGGGAAGCTTCAGGACTGATGCTCAGAGAATACCTTTCCAAAAACGGTGTCGTCTCTGTTGACGCATGTGACATCCTTGAATCCCGAGCAGAGCTCGCGCTACAGAACACGGCGACGGGCACACTCAGCGATACCACCACAGAACACCAACAATCAAGCCGCTGGAATATCCAACGTGCCGGAGTCTCAGCCCAAGTGAGCCAACTGCTTGGGCTACAATCCGGCGAACAAAATTCACTTGGCGTCGATTGCCGTTTCCGCTTGCTGCGACAAATTGGTGAAGGCGGAATCGGCAGTGTTTGGCTCGCTCGAGACGAACGGCTTAACCGAAACGTCGCTCTGAAACGACTGCACGTCAACGGTAAGGACTCGGCAGATGCCATTGCCCGCTTTCGACGAGAAGCAGAGATCACCGGTCATCTGGAACACCTGAATATTATCCCCGTGTATTTGGCAGGTACTGACGAATCCAGTGACAAAGACTTGTACGTCATGCGTTTTGTCGGCAAAAGAACGCTGACCGACGCCATCCGCGAATATCACACTAACAGCGAAACTCATGACGGAACAGGACTGCACCAACTGCTCGGAAAGTTCCTGAGAGTCTGCGATGCCATCGCTTACGCTCATTCCCGAGGCGTGGTTCATCGAGATCTAAAACCAGACAATATTGCGTTGGATAACTTCGGCCAAGTCATCGTTCTTGACTGGGGCTTGGCGAAAGTCACAGACGACGGTGAGCTTGGGCCGCAACTTGCACTGCGTGAACCCAGCATCGAATCAGGACACCTCCAAACATTAGATGGAGCCGCCATTGGCACGCCGCTGTACATGTCTCCCGAACAGGCTGCAGGCGACATCGATGGCATCGACGATCGCACGGATGTTTATGGACTTGGAGCCCTTCTCTTCGCAATCTTGACCGGACACGCACCTCACGAACGCAGCGCAACCAGCAAAGGCGGTGTGGTACAGGTCAAAAATCTACTGCACACCATCGCCGAACAGGACACACCATCTCCCAGACAATTTGTCCCCGATGTCCCCGTCGACCTAGAAGCAATTTGCTCGAAAGCCATGGCGTTCAGCCAACACGCTCGCTTTGAATCTGTCACAGAATTGTCCGATGAAATCGTCGCTTGGATGGCAGGATCGCACCAGCGACAACAACAGTGTGATGCTCTGCGAGCACAGGGCCGAAATCTGGCCTGCGTTGTCTCGAACTGCTTTCAAGACATGGCAAACAATGCTCGTTTTATGGGAACACTGCCACCGATTCAGCAGATCATCCAAGCTTCCGAATCAGACAACAGCGAAGAATTTTCGGTCTGGCGAGAACGCCTGACGATGATCTTCCGTGGACTGTTACAAGCGAATTTAGGGATCGATGGAGTCACCTACCAACACGTCGGCGAAAGTTCACTGAATGATCTTGTCCGAGTTGAAAGACATTCCAACGACGAATCCAGAATCAGATCAATCCCCCACAGTCGACTCACCCAAACATCCGCTACTTTTGCCCTCGAAATTCAACGGCAGGTTCCAGACGAAGCCGTTTCCGCAATTTCGACTCGAGACACCCGTGGCGGGCTTCAAGCCGCATACCTAGAAACCGGGATTTCGATCTTCAACGAGCAAACCGAAGAACCTTTTGGGAACGTCATTATCGAAGCAAGTCTGGAACGCTTACTAAGAGAATTCCTAGATTCCACTGCCAATCCCGTAACAGAACTGATCGTCTGCGACTCACAACAAAATGTGCTCGCAATTTGGAACTTAACATCGCCCGCCCGCAAAGCGATCGGCTCAAAAGTGAATATCGCATCCAGCGCCTGGGCCGATCATCTTTCGACGATTGAATTGTCAACCATCGAAACAGAATGGACGGACGAGGCAAGTAACCAGTTTCACATCCGCCGTATCCGAGCCAACAACTTCTACTTTGGCGAAGCCTTTATTTTGGTTCGCATCTGACACAGCAATCCGCACCGCCGGATGAGCGTCCAAGACATAGTGACTGTCGTCACGCCCATGCGCTCAGCTGCTGGCTCTTTAAAGGCCACCGTTCAACCGCCAACCGCCAACCGCCAACCGCCAAGCTTATTCTTCAACAGCGTTCTCTTGAACGTCAGCCGCCTTGCCCTCAACGCCATCAGCAAGAAACAACTGCTTGAATTCATTGAAGTAGTGGTTTGATCCTTGGATGAGCTCACCGCCCCAGTTGCCCGTTCCACCCACCATCACGGCCACTAAAATTGAGCCAATAAGCCAGAACTTTCGGAGCTGCTGTTGTTGCCTCAAATGCACCTTAACGGCCAGTGGCAACAACACCAACGAAACAACGGCGACGGCAATGCCCGACCAACGATGTCGATCCACCAAACTCCCGATCACATCAAACGAAAAATTGCCGTAGCCTTCGTGCTGAGCATACGACCATCCCGTCACACAAGCTCCGATCGCCCCGATCGCTCCCACCCACAGGCTGTGAAACGCAACGGCTTGAAAAGAAGCGTTCGGAAATTTGTATGAAAGCACCAGGAAGAAACACGAAATGGACAGAAGTGCGACAGGCAAATGAACACTGACGGGATGAAACAAGCCCTGAAAGGTCCAGCTTTTCGACATCAGGGAAGCGGGTTCAACGGGCTTCACTTCAGATTCAATCGCAGCAGCATCAGCTGGACTTTCCCATTCCGCGCCTTCTTCGATCCACACTTTAATCGCGGCAAGCTCACTTCCCGTTAACGGGGCCTCGTCAACCGGAGGCATACGAGTATCATCATCTGTGGTGACTAAATAATCTGCCCAAAGCGTGCTGTCCGCCGCAGTACCGGGTTCGATGTAGTCCAGTAATGCCTCACTCTGATCGACGCGGAAATCGTTTTTTGCATCATCAGGTCCGTGGCATTGAATGCACTTGGCAGCCAAGACCGGCCGGATATCACGATCAAAGCTGATCAGCCGGTCCTCACCATTCACGATGGACATCCCATTGGCGGCAAAGCCAATGGGCCACAACAACATCAAAAATCGCCCGCGTTGCAAAACAAGACCCTGTTCTTAAGTTGTGCCTGACTGACCGCAAGAAGTGCAGAATTGCTTCGCACCGATGCCTGAGAGAACAAACAGCATACAACAAATCAGTCGTTGAAGAATGCAAAATCATCGCTTGCATCGGCATGGCATGCAATGCACCCCTTGGCCTTGCCTGAAATTGCCATTTTTCCCATCGGGGAATCCATTTTGGCGATTTTTCCATCTGGCATGAACTTGGCCCAATACCAATCTCCCGCTTCAGGATTGTACCCCTTACTTTTGTACATCAACGTGATCGCCATCAGTTTTTTGTCTGGCGAAAAATTCTCCTTGATAATCATGGATCCCACAGGAAGGTTGCTGGCGTTACCTGCCGCCACTCGATTCATGTACGTCTTCACAAGTGCACCATGTGGAGCAGAGCTTTCTTGAAAACCACCGTCGTCACCCGCAGGTGCCCACTGGTTGTAGCAGACGCTTTCCAGATACTTCCAAAGACGCTGATCGAAGGTTTCTTTTTGAGTCGGAGGTTGGCTTCGAGTCCCCGACTGAGCAGAAACTTCTTGATTGGTAAGAACACTCGTCGCAATCACCAACCCGGCAATCGCAACAAATGACAAGGTAACTTTTGTTCGAGACTGAAGCATTGACAAGCCTGTGATGAAAAAGAAAGAGACGTGGTTTCCATTCGAGATCCCCAAATAAGTCGGCGCGTCCCACAAATCCTTACACCGGTTTTACAAGAACATTTCTAAGAAACCTGAATACGCTCAGCCGCCTTCTTTGTGCGATCGAATGACGCCCTCTCCCGAAAAGAAATCGCGTACAGCAAAATCGTATTCAGCGAAAGCGAAAGCTGAAACTGAAGCAAACTTGAGTCCAGTCAAAGCACTTGCCCGGGTGCAATCTTGCAGCTGCAATCGGGACTGGCCCCGTTTGAATCAGTTGATGCATTCAGCCCGAAGGGCGACACGAACCGCCAGTGGCGTAAGCCACCGGAACCGAACTCCACCAATCCAAAGCCCGAAACGCGACACACAAACTGAACTGAAATTGTGCCGCCCTCCAGACTGTTCTCAACGCGACACCAACCCGGCGGTTCACACCGTGCGTTAGCCCATGACAAGTGGACTCAGAATTCATTCCTCAGAATGTCGCTCGGTGATCCACTGCGTCAAAGAAGATCGAACCAACGTGAGATCTTGCATGGCCCCGACTGCTCGCTGACGACAATCAGCCGAAGCGAACTCG
>JBDWHY010000072.1:0-36473 GCA_039974975.1 Fuerstiella sp.
CACGTTTATGCCGGGCCCGGTCGGAGTATTCTATCGCCAGTTCGCCCTCACCATGGCCATGTCCATTGTCATTTCCGGTGTCGTCGCCTTGTCCCTGACCCCCGTGCTCTGTGCGATGATTCTGAAACCCGCTTCCAAAACTGCTCCAAAGACCGGCTTCGTCGCTTGGATCAATCGCAGCATTAACAAACTGCCGGGGCGGTGGGCGACTGTCGTTCGAAGCAGCATGTGTCTTGCCTTAGGCACTGCGACGGGGGCTGTCATCTATTCGATTCTGCATCTTCATTTGATACACCAAGTCGTTTCAGAACAAATGCAAATTGACGACCGGATGGTTTGGTTAGCGACGACGTTCACAACGATGTTCGCAGCAGCTTCTTTTCGAGCCATTTCTTCGGGAAGCGACGGTGGCTCGCAGTCCCGCAGCCCAATTGCATTCTTGTTGCATTGCTTCGACCAAGGCATCGAAAAAATCACAGGAGGCTACGCGGGGCTTCTGAATTTGATCATTACTCGTCGAACCCTCACCGTCGCCGTGGTCTCCGCCTTTGGCTACGGCATTTTGATCATGAATCAAGTGCTGCCGTCTGGTTTCATTCCGCTCGAAGACCAAGGAATGATCTACGGCATCGTGCAAACTCCTCCGGGCTCCACATTGGAATACACCAATGACAAATGTCATGAGCTACAAAGCATTTGCGCGCAGATGAATGAAATCACATCAGTGTCATCGATCGCTGGATACGAAATTCTGACGGAAGGTCGAGGATCGAACGCTGGCACCTGCATCATTAATTTGAAGCCGTGGGCGGCACGGCAGCTCACATCAAAACAGATTATCGAATCACTTGAAGAACGCGGGAGCAACATCGCCAATGTCAAACTTGAGTTCTTCGAACCGCCCGCCATCCCGGGATTCGGTGCGGCAGGTGGGTTTTCAGTGAATCTTTTGGATAAAACAAACAGTGGAGACTACGAGGCGCTCGGCGAGCAGACCGACAGGTTCATGGAAGCCCTTGGCAGGCGACCCGAACTGAAAGGGTTGTTCACTTTCTTCGCTGCCAACTACCCGCAATACGAAGTCATTATTGACAATGATGCGGCGATGCAGAAAGGAGTTTCAATCCGAGACGCTTTGGACAATTTGTCCATCGTTGTCGGAAGTACGTGGGAACAAGGCTTTGTCCGATTCGGCCAGTTCTACAAAGTTTACGTACAGGCTGCCCCAGAATTTCGTCGCTATCCCCGGGATCTCGACAACATGTACGTCAAAAACGAGACTGGCGACATGGTCCCCTATTCTGCCTTCATGCGGATCGAAAAGAAACAGGGCCTTAATGAAATCAGTCGCTACAACCTTTACCCAACGGCACCAATCCAAGGAGCTCCCGCGGCTGGTTACAGCAGTGGCGAAGCCATCGCGGCGATCAAAGAAGTGGCGGCAGAAACCTTACCCAATGGCTTCGATATCGACTGGCGAGGTCTGGCGTATGACGAAGCGAAAGCAGGGAACACAGGAGCCTATCTATTTGGCATCGTTGTCGTGTTCGTGTACTTCGTGTTGGTCGGGCAATATGAAAGCTTCATTCTGCCGCTTACTGTGATCGCGTCATTGCCAGTTGGCATCTTCGGCTCATTTTTATTGTTGGACATCATGGGGCTGTCAAATGATGTCTATTGCCAGATAGGTTTGGTGATGCTGGTTGGCCTGCTCGGCAAGAACGCGATCTTGATCATCGAGTTCGCCGTGCAACGCCGCCAAGACGGCCTTGACTTGAAAGATGCGGGAATCGAAGGAGGGCGTTTACGATTCCGTCCCATTTTGATGACATCGTTCGCCTTCATTGCCGGTTTGATTCCACTGGTTCGAGCCACTGGACCGGGAGCAATTGGAAACCGCACCATTGGCACAACGGCTGTCGGAGGAATGCTGATGGGAACCGTCATCGGTGTCATCGTTATTCCAGGTCTTTATTTTCTATTTGCAAAACTGGCCGACGGCCGAAAGCTGATTCGAGACGAAAGCGAGACTCCGCTAAGCGAGACCTTCGAGTCATAAACGCTGACATTTCCAGAATGACTGCCTGATTGCATTCAGGCTCCGGCCGCAGACTTTTCGTAACCGGAACAGTCTACGTATCACAAAAGTGACTTCTGCAAATTGTGGCACAATCGTCAGACGTCGTCTAAAACCACTGATCTCACCTTACGCGACGACGATGAAAACACCACACGCTGACAAGGATCGTCGAACGACGTTCAGCAACGCGGGCCCAAAACTTGCCGCAACAGCTGCTCAGCAGAACGGACAAATTCATCAGTCGTTGGATTGCTTTTGATTGCCGCTTCTCACAAATGCCCTCAGGCTCACAGGACGTGAACGGGAAGGCATCTGTTGGAATTTCTCACGGCTTCAAATCGCGTTCACTAAAGACGACCTGACAGTTCTGCTGCGTCTTCGTCCGCGTTTCGATTGCAAGATGAGTGTCAAGGAAGACCATGATCCAGTCGCAACCCGAACCAAATCCACATCTGCTTCAGTCAAGACACCTTGCCGTGCTACTGATCAGTTCGATTTCACTGTCAGTCTCTGGCTGTGGAATCCCCGCCCTGCGAAGTGCTCAATCCATCGCCAGTCAGCCCAGCAGTTACCGCTGGAACAATGGCCTGGCATTTCTGCGTTCCAAAACCGACAACGACTCAACTTCGCCCAAAGTCCGTCAGGAAGAAACTGATCGCATCGATGCAGAAATTAGGGCGATCGAAAATGGACCAGCAGATTCTTCGTCTGCACCACAACTCGACGAACAACAATCTGAACTGAATCAGAAACCCATCTTGGGTAAGCTGGCCAGCGTGGTTCAAACGGCGAGCTTTCTGAGCTCTGCACAAGACAGCGGCGAGCAGGCCGTCGATTCGACAACAAAAGGCGAATCGCAAAATCTTGTCGATCGTCAACTCGATGTCGCAGCACCAAGCGGCAATGATCAACAGCGAGCACTGACCATTGCCGACCTTTCGGACACCGAATGGGGCGTGGATCCGTATCCGCTGAACGCGTCAATCACAACCTCCACACCCCAAACTGCCGTCAACGGATCTGGCCAGCTACCTCAATCGGTGTTCTACAATGACCCCAAATTGGTCGCATTGATCAACTTGACCTTGGCAGGCAACCGCGAATTGAAAATGCTGGCCGAAGAAATTCAGATCGCCAGCAATGAAACCTATGCACGCAGCGGAGAGTACCGGCCTTTTGTTTCTCTGGGTGCAGGAGCCGGCTTCGACAAAGCGGGCCTTCATACGCGCGAAGGAGCAGTCGAAGATCAGCTTAGCGTCGCTCCGGGAAGAGGCTTTCCAGAACCTCTGGGCGACTTTCTCGTCGCTGCAAATCTATCGTGGGAAATCGACATTTGGCATCGCCTTCGAAATTCTCAACGAGCCGCCTCAATGAGATACCTGGGCACGACTGAGGGGCGAAATTACATCATCACTCGCATCGTCGCTGAGGTTGCTGAAAACTACTACGAACTGCTTTCACTAGACAGTCGACTGCAAACCTTGGAAGCAACCATCAAGATTCAGCAGGAAAGCCTGATGGTCGCTGTAGGAAAAAAGAAGGCGGGGCGAGGCACCGAATTGGCCGTGCAACGATTCAAGGCGGAAGTTCAAAAGAATCAAAGTGAGCAAGCTTTGATTCAGCAAGAAATCGTAGAAACAGAAAACCGAATCAACCTGCTTGCCGGCCGCTACCCTCAGCCCGTCGAACGAGCATCAACGGACTTCATTCAGCTGGATCTAGGAACACTCAGCGCGGGAATTCCCTCGGAACTGTTACTGAACCGCCCTGACATTCGAGAAGCGGAACGCGAAGTCACGGCCGCCGGACTCGACGTCGAAGTTGCTCGGGCTCGGTTTTATCCCAATCTGAGCCTGACAGCCGGACTCGGCTGGAACGCGTTCAGCACGGGCTACTTGTTTCGCTCACCCGAATCTTTGATCTATGGCATGGCTGCTGAACTGGTGGGACCGCTCATCAACAAACGAGCCATCAAAGCCGACTACTGCAGTGCAAACGCTGCTCAGCTACAGGCCATCTACAACTATCAGCAAACGGTACTGGAAGCTCATGTTGAAGTGGTCAATCAGATCACGAAAGTGGAAAACTTCCGCAGCAGTGTCGAACTCAAGAAGCAACAGCTCGAGTCACTGGAAGCGTCGGTCACTGCTGCCAGCCGTCTTTTCCAAAATGCTCGAGCTGAATATGTCGAAGTCCTGCTTGCTCAACGAGAAATGATGGAAGCACGAATGACACTGATCGATACAAAACGCGAACAGCTAGAAGCGATTGTCAACGCCTATCAAGCACTCGGAGGAGGTCGGTTTTAGATTCGCCCCAAAGACTGCCGTGACGCTAACAAAACGATGGCACAACACCACACGTGCTATTGAAATGCCGCAGCTCTTCTGGCAAGCAATTGTTTTGGCTCGGCCACTGATTTGGTGGCCACTCACAGAGCGGCCATTCACGGGGCCGCCTGCAATATGCCGGCCACACGCAATGTCACTGAATTGTGCTGCAAAAACAGACTCTGCCATTGCTGACAGAGCTTTTGAGACATTGCAACTGCGGGACATTGCGACTGAGCATCACAGCAACTGCATCACAGCAACTACGCGACCTCAATCATGGCCTTAATCACGCCGGTTTCTGGCTTTGTCAATGTTTCAAAGTCAGAGATCATGGTGTCGAATGTTGTTCGATGAGTCACCCAAGGATCGGTGTTGATGGTGCCTTCTTCAATCAGTTTAATGATTCGAGTAAAGTCGGCCGGCAACGCGTTGCGGCTGGCTTTCAACGTCACTTCTGGTTTGTGCAAAGTCGGGTGGAAGAAAGAAACTTCTTGAGTCGTGATACCAACGTAAACCAAGCTTCCGGTTTGAGCCACATAGTTTAGGGCATGAGCCATCGATTGATTGCTGCCCGTGGCATCGGTGACGACTGAGTACTTGTCGCCGTTCGTGATGCGTTCGACTTCCGCCATCACATCAGTGCCTTCAGCAACATGAATCGTGTGGTCGATGCCATATGTTTTACGGCAAAATTCGAGACGGTCGGCGTTCATATCCATCACGGTGATCGTTGCTCCTGTCAGCCGAGCAAATTCCAAAGTGGCCAAGCCAATCGGACCGGCGCCGATAATCAACGCGTGCTCGCCCTTTTCTGGATTGCCTCGATCATTCGCGTGACAACCAATGGCCAATGTTTCGACCAATGCAAGTTGTTCCATATTCAGCTTTGAAGACGGATGCAGCTTTTCGGCTCGAATCAAAAACTGTTCGCAGAGCCCGCCGTCAACCATGACTCCGATGACATTCAGATTCGCACAGCAATTGCTGGCCCCTTTGCGACACGCAAAGCAGTCTCCGCAGTTCATGTAGGGTTCGACACTACAGCTGTCACCCACAGCCACGTTGGTGACTCCTTCACCCACGGCAACCACTTCAACTCCAAGTTCATGGCCGGGGATTCGAGGATAGCTGAAGAAAGGCATCTTGCCCAAAAACCCGCTGATATCCGTGCCGCAAATTCCCATGCGATGAGTCTTCACTAAAGCTTGACCGGGGCCCGGAGCAGAGGGGGCATCGATTTCGATGGCTTCGAACTGCCGAGGTTGCTTGAGCGAAATTGCTTTCATGGGAAGTCTTCTTTTTGCAGGCTCTAGGAGAGGTAGGAATCGGCCGCCGCCCCGTAAATGGAACTGCGACAAAAAGATCGAATGACGAAAGCTGCACATCAACACAAAAAAAACGACGACATGCCTTCACCGTGAAGAACATCAACTTGGAAGGCATCACCGTCGAAGGCACCACGCCATCGCACCAATCAGTCGTTGCACCAATCAGTCGTTGCAGTTTCGTCTCTGAGATGGAGGGCTCCGTCAGAAACGTTCAATATATCGCCCGGCAACGTCAGCATCGGCTTTGAAGGCGTGAATGCGATGTTTTTCCGAAACCTGCCTCACAGATTTTCAGGTCTGGGTGGTCCAAGAATGCCATTCGCGACTCAATTCGCAGCGAATTCTAGAAGACGAACCCAAAACCGATGGCCGTTATTGCGAGATTCTTGCATTCGTCTACAGTGCTGACACTATGGAATTCCACGAATACAAACTGCCTAACGGCCTGCAAGTCATCGCTGAACTCAACCCTTCTGTTCACAGCGTCGCCGCCGGATTCTTCGTCCGTACGGGTTCGCGAGACGAATCGGACGAAGTTTCTGGAGTCAGCCACTTTCTGGAACACATGGCGTTTAAAGGCAACGACAAGTACAACGCCGACGACGTCAACCGAATCTTTGACGAGCTCGGAGCCAACTACAACGCTTCCACCGGCGAAGAGGTCACGATGTACTACGCGGCTGTCCTGCCGGAATACTTAGACCAAACCATGGAACTGCTCACAATCATGATGCAGCCGTCGTTGTTGGAAGAAGACTTCGACATGGAAAAGAACGTCATTCTGGAAGAAATCGGAATGTACGACGACTTGCCTTCATTTACCGCCTACGACACGGCCATGGCGACTCACTTCGAAAACCACGCCTTGGGTCGCAGCATTCTGGGAACCAACGAAAGCATCACCGCGCTCACTGTTCAGCAAATGCGAACTTACCATGCTGAACAATACCTAGCGGGCAACATGACGTTCGCCATCGCAGGCAATACGTCTCTGGAAGAAGTCCAACGCTTGGTCGAAACCTACTGCCAAGGACTACCGACGGGGCAACCTGTTCGCCCCCAAGAAGCCTTTCAACCAATCGAACGTCGCAAACTATTGGCAAAAGACCAAAGTGTTCAACAACACGTCATGCAAATGGGCTTGGCCCCAGACGCCGACGATGATGCTCGGTATGCCGCCGAAGTCCTGGCGCTTGTGGTTGGAGACGATTCGGGAAGTCGGCTGTTCTGGGAATTGGTTGATCCGGGCTTAGTGGAAGCCGCCGATATTGGCTACGCCGAATATGAAGGAGCCGGAGCATGGCTGACGTATCTAAGCTGCAATCCGGAAGACGTTGAAGCCAATATGGATCGAATGCAGGCCGTCTTCGATGACGTCAACGCCAACGGAATTACGGCCGAAGAATTGCAGCAGGCTCAAAACAAAATCGCCAGCCGCATTGTGTTGAAAAGCGAACGCCCGATGGGACGCCTCACGGCTCTCGGCAGCAATTGGGTTTACCGAACCGAATACCGAAGCGTTTCTGATGACCTGAAAACCGTGCGAGCCGTCACGTTGGATGACATCACAACACTTCTGAAAACATTCCCACTGCGACTCAATACCACCGTCGGAGTTGGTCCGCTGGCAGAATGGGCTGCTGAAGCCGCCCGCTGATTTCACAGTCACCATTTACGTCTTGTCGAAGACTTTGTCTGGTAGAAAACGTCGCTGCTATCAATGCGCGCGGTTTTGAAACACGAATCAAAGCCAACCAAGCCATTGCTGCTGTGGCATGCAGATCCATCTTAAGACTTCCGTGCGTCCTTTGACTTGGCACCGAACCCAAAACCAGTCAACGTGTCCCTTCAGATCTGTTCTTGATCGCAGCAATTTCCCGCCTCTCGACCGGCCTAGTTCCTGCCAATGCTTCTGACGCTTTCGACAAACCATCCGTCCGCCAACGATCTTAGCTTCCTGCTGCATAAACATCCGGATCGGTTTCAGTCGTTCAAGCTAAGCTTCGGCAAGGCTCATGTGTTCTACCCCGAACGATCTGATGCACACTGTACGGCTTGCTTGGCATTAGACGTCGATTCGATTCAGTTAGCCCAAGGTCGAAAACGAACCGATCATTCTGTACTTGCACACTACGTCAACGATCGTCCGTTTGTTGCATCCTCGTTCTTAAGCACCGCGATTTCTCAAGTGTTCGGATCGGCGCTCGCTGGCAGGTGCCACCAATATCCCGATCTTCCAAGTAAGAAATTTCCTCTCGAAGTCCGCCTCGATGTTCTGCCTGACAAAGGGGGACTCCCTTTTCTTGAACGGATGTTTCAGCCTCTTGGATACACGGTCACCGCCGAACAACTCGCTTTAGATGATGCGTTTCCAGATTGGGGCAACAGCCCCTACTTCAAGGTCAAACTCTCGAAGCAAGGCACTGTGTCAGAAGTGCTGAACCACCTTTACGTTTTGGTTCCCGTCTTCGACAACCAGAAACACTATTTCAGCGGCCCCGACGAATTCGAAAAGCTGTTGGCGAAGGGCGATGGTTGGCTGAATCACCACCCAGAAAAGGAAATCATCGCAAGACGATACCTGAAGTTTCAGCCAGGCCTTGCTCGTCAAGCAGTCGAACGGCTGACCGACTCCAGCGACACGCCCAGTACCGAAACGACAGACCTTGTTGAACGAGCTAACAGCACACATCACCCAGAAGAACACGACCCAGCAAAACACAACCCAGCAGAACACGGCGCTATCCAGCTCAACCAAGCTGAAACCAAGCAAGTTCAACACATCAAAGCAATGGAAATCACCCGTGATCAGAAGCGATCGACACTGAACGATGAACGCCTTGATGCCGTGTTCAACGAACTGACACTAAGCCACGCTCATCGAATCATCGACCTGGGTTGCGGAGAAGGCAAGCTGCTAAAACGTCTGATGCAAAGCGACCAATTCCACGAAATCGTTGGACTGGATGTGTCCGTCAAAGCGTTAGAAATTGCCGCTCGGCGACTTCGATTGGACGACCTTCCTCCTTTTCAGGCTCAACGAATCCAGCTCATGCACGGATCGTTGATGTATCGCGATCACCGACTCTCGGAATTCGATGCGGCCGCGCTGGTAGAAGTGATTGAACACCTTGACCCGCCTCGGCTGGCAGCGTTCGAACGAGTTGTCTTCGAATTCGCAAAGCCCACAACAGTTGTCGTGACAACTCCGAATGCCGAATACAACGTGCTGTGGGAAAATTTGCCAGCCGGAAAGTTTCGCCACTCAGACCACCGTTTCGAATGGACTCGACAACAGTTCCAAAGTTGGACCGAACAGATCGCAATGCGGTTTTCGTATCGCGTTGAACTAAAAACAATTGGGCCTGTCCACGACCAACACGGTTCACCAAGTCAAATGGCCGTGTTTCAAAGGATCGAATGACCCGTTCATTTCACCACTTGGCGAAACACGGGCCGTCATACATCACTCAGAAGCTGACATCTTCCCCACGCTCGCCACCCCTTGATCGATGCTTTGTTCGCCGCCATGCGTTCTGTCAGCTGAATTCACAAAACACTCAAACACCACTGTATGAAAATCAGTCTTCCAAAACTCAGTCTTGTCGTATTAATCGGACCCAGCGGTGCCGGAAAAAGCACGTTCGCCAAGGCCCATTTTCTTCCCACAGAAGTTCTTTCGTCTGATGTTTGCCGAGGCATCGTGAGCGACGATCAAAATAGCCAAGCCGCCACCAGTGACGCGTTCGAGCTGCTGAACTTTATCGCCGCGAAACGGCTGGCCAACGGGCATCTGACCGTCATCGACGCGACGAATGTCCAAAAGGAATCTCGACGCCCCTTCATTCGTTTGGCCAAGCAATTCCACGTCCTGCCTATCGCGATCGTGCTGAATGTGCCCGAAACACTCTGTCAGGCACGCAATCAAAATCGACACGATCGAAACTTTGGACCTCACGTTGTCCGCCAACAATCGTCTCAACTGCGCCGGTCGATCAAACGGCTGAAGCAAGAAGGATTTCGCCACATTCATGTGCTGAATTCAGCAGACGAAGTGGCTGCGGTCACCGTCGAACGAGTTCGCCTATGGACGGATAAATCTGATGAATCTGGCCCCTTTGATGTCATCGGAGACGTTCATGGCTGCGCTGATGAATTGCAAGAACTGCTGGACAAACTGGGATACCAAACCTGTCTTCCGGCGACTGATGATCCTGGGTGGTCTGCCGTAAACTATGTGCATCCAGAAAACCGACGAGCCATCTTTGTCGGAGACCTTGTCGATCGAGGCCCCAAGTCTCTGGACGTGCTAAGCATCGTGCGCAATATGGTGTTGCAGGGCAGCGCGTTTTGCGTGCCGGGCAATCATGACGACAAGCTTCTGAAAAAACTGCGAGGCAAAAATGTCAAGATGTCATATGGCATCCAGGAAACTCTCGCGGATCTCGCAACGGTGCCAGACGAACACCAGCAGTCCTTCACAAAGCAACTGATCCATTTCCTTGATGGACTGATCAGTCATCACGTCTTTGACGATGGCCGGCTTGTGGTGGCTCATGCTGGAGTCACTGAAGAAATGCATGGTCGAGCCAGCGGTCAAATCCGAGCCTTCGCCATGTACGGAGACACAACAGGCGAAACCGACCAATTTGGAATGCCCGTTCGCCGCAACTGGGCAGCCAACTACCGAGGCGCCGCTCAAGTGGTCTACGGACATACTCCTGTCGCCGAAGCGGAATGGCTAAACAACACCCTAAACATTGATACCGGC
Source organism: Fuerstiella sp. (assembly GCA_039974975.1). GTDB lineage: Bacteria > Planctomycetota > Planctomycetia > Planctomycetales > Planctomycetaceae > Fuerstiella. The sequence continues at coordinate 10,513 of JBDWHY010000072.1, forward strand.
TGTGTCTTCGGAGGCAAGCTGACTGCGCTAAGATACCCCGAACAAGAAGTCATTGCCGTAAAAGCCGTCCGACAATACTGCGAACCCGGTCGACCCTTCCTGCCGCCCGCCCGCTCTTCCACCTTGGATGCTCAACAACAGCATGACGATCTCTTAGACGCCGCCGATGTGATGGGCAAACGGATCATCGAAACCAAACTGCAACACAGCGTCACCATTCGAGAAGAAAATTCGACGGCTGCGATGGAAATCATGAGTCGCTTTGCGGTGAATCCAAAGTGGCTGATCTATCTGCCTCCGACGATGTCGCCGTGCGAAACAAGTCGTCAAACCCATTTTCTTGAACACCCGGATCAGGCATTCGACTACTTCCGCAGCCAACAGGTCCTCCAAGTCGTATGCCAAGAAAAACACATGGGGTCACGAGCCGTCGTGATCGTGTGCAAGGACGCAGATGCAGCCAGACAAAGGTTCGGAGTCACCGAAGGCGAAGCTGGCATCATTTATACTCGAACAGGACGCCCGTTCTTCAATGACGGCAATCTGGAAAGTCAGATTCTAAGTCGGCTTTCCAACGCCATGTTGGCAACAGGATTCTGGGATCGATTTCACACATCATGGGCATGTTTTGATTGTGAACTCATGCCATGGTCGGCGAAGGCTCAAGAACTTCTGAAGTCTCAATACGCGGCCGTCGCAGCAGCCGGTCGAGCGGCATTGCCTCCCGTCATCGATGCCCTCCAACAAACGAAACAACGCCTCGCTTCGAAAGATTCGCTGGGTGATCTCAAGAACTTTCTAAGCCAAGCGACATCGACGGCAGACAACCTAGATCGCTTTACCACAGCCTATCGGCAGTATTGCTGGAACGTCGAATCAATCGACGACTTCCAGCTGGCCGCCTTCCATGTGTTGGCCACAGAAGGAACTGTCCATGCCGACAAAGATCATGTGTGGCACATGCAGGAAGTATCCAAAATCTGTTCGGCAGATTCAGGCCTCCTGTTGCCGACGACGAATCGAATTGTCAACTTGGGCTCTTCCGCAGACGTGGCAGCCGCAGTCGATTGGTGGACGCAAATCACGGCCGCCGGAGGAGAAGGCATGGTGGTGAAGCCGTTGAACTTCATCACACGAAATGGGAACAAACTGGTGCAACCCGCGATGAAGTGTCGAGGCTCTGAATACCTTAGGATCATCTATGGGCCAGATTACGATTCAGAAAAGAACTTGAATCGTCTGCGGCGACGCAATACAGGACGAAAACGATCGCTTGCTTTACGAGAATTCGCGCTCGGAATTGAAGGACTCGAGCGATTCATCAATCACCAGCCGCTTCGCAAAATCCATGAGTGTGCGTTTGGAGTGCTGGCCCTAGAAAGCGAACCCGTGGATCCTCGGCTTTAGATCTCAGGTCGAAGTCCTCAGCACACTTCCACCTAGGCACGGTGCAAAAAGCGACCAATCCTCTCGCCTGCGTCCTGTCATTGCCCCTGCCTAGCCCTCGCCGTTCACGTTCACCGCTGGCGGCTGGCCACGTGCTAGGAACGGTTGAAGAACGACCCGATCATTCGTCTGCGGAGGTCTACTTTCGTGACAGTCGGTACCCGATCCCTCGAACCGTTTCGACAAGGTCGGCAGATTCACCCATCTTTCTTCTGAGCGATCTGACGTGCACATCAATCGTACGTTCTAAGGCATTCGCGTCTTCGCCTCGAGACGTATCCATGAGCTCATTACGAGAAAACGGACGGCCCGGATGACTGGCTAAGGTCCACAGCATTTTGAATTCAGTAGGAGTTAAGTCCAACACAGTGCCATTTAATCGACACACATGCTGGACTCGATCAATTTCAATTCCATGCAGGGCGATCACTGACTTCGTCTCGGCATCTCCTTCGCCTCGTCTCATCATGGCTCGAATGCGATGAATCAAAGGCTGAATTTTAAAGGGCTTGGTGACGTAGTCATCGGCCCCCATGTTGAAGCCCACGATTTCGTCGGTTTCTTGAGCCTTGGCGGTCAGCATCAAGATGCGAATCGCTTCTGTTCGAGGGTCGCCGCGGAGATGGCGGCACACGGCTAAGCCATCGATCCCGGGCAACATCAAGTCGAGAATGATCAAATCGGGGATCAACGACTGAGCCTTCAAGAGTCCATCGCGTCCATCACGTTCCCATTCAACCACGAAACCTTCATTTTCGAGATTATAGATGAGGATGTCGGCGATTGATCTTTCGTCTTCAACGATCAAAATCGTCTTTTGTTGCATGAGATGTTCTCTCGGTATTTGGTGGCCAATAGGCGATTCAACATATCACACCTCTCACGGACAACTGTTGCAGAATTCTTCCGTCTTAACACGAAATTCGCAGTGAAACTGTCAATTTCGCCCAACTGGTCAGTCAGCAGCAGAGTCCATGACTTGCCAGTTGTTATGCTACAAAACAGTTCCAATACGAGGAGTGTGCCTGATGACCAAAAAACAGATCTCAATCGCTGTGCTCGCTATTGCAGTGTTCTGCATTACACAGCGTTTTCAACCGCCCGCCGTTCATGCTTCACCGGTTCTAGGGAATCTCCCCATTCAACCGGCCAGCCTATCACCCAATTCCGATGATGAAGCTCGAAAAGCAACGATGGCCGCTCTGAAACCGTTGCAAGTGATGCTTGGGAAATGGCGAGGGACGACTCGGCGAGAATTCGAACGCTTTAAAGCCGTCGATAGCCACGAATGGATTTGGGACCTTAAGACCAATCCCAGTCAACCTGCCTTAGTAATGACGTCCAATAAAAGTCCCTACTTTCGAACCGCATCATTAACATGGGACACAAAACAAGAAGCCTTCCAACTCACCGCAGTGACGCCAGAAAAGGAATCTCAAACCTTCGTTGGGACGTTTTCCGAACCCATTCGAGACATCGAAGGGGACGACAACAAGCTGCAACGCGTGTTTTCATTGAAGCTGACGGAAACCGAAAAGTCAGCCGGTGATCGACGTGAACGCTGGCAGATCGAAATTTCGCAGCAGAACAACGATCGCTATTTGCTGCAGCTTGATCGGCGTCGAGGAAAAGCCGCTTTTCGCCGCTACGACACCGTTTCGACTCAGCGAGAAGGCACGTCGTTCGCCGTCAACGATTCTGACTACGGTGAAAAAGAATGCCTGATTAGCCAAGGCCTCGGCACCATCGCCGTGTCCTACAAAGGAAAAACTTACTGGGTTTGCTGCAGCGGCTGCAAAGCGGCCTTTGAAGAAGAACCCGAAGTCTGGATTGCTCGAGCAGCCGCTCGAAAGAAGGACAAATAGCGCCGACACAGTTTAGACCTCACCCGTCTTCCGCGATCTCAGGTTCTCGACGGGCTGCGTAAGAAAACTTCTCGACTGATTTTTAGACCGCATCCTTCAAGGCACCTTCCACATGGGACGTCTACTTCTCGGCTTCTTAGGCATCGTTTTCTTTCTGATTGGTGGCGGGCTCATTCTGTGGATCGGCCTGCCCACACTGAACGCCGCCAAAGCCAGCAAGGCGTGGCCCACTGTCGACGGAATTGTCATCGAATCGAAGGTGCGTACGAAGAAATCCAACGATCGAAAAGACGGCCCCACCTATCAAGCCGTCGTGCTTTATGACTACCAAGTCGAAGGCCAAGAATATTCCAGCGATCGCATTTGGTTCGGAGGCGAAATTTCCACCAGCAATCGAAGCCAGATGCGGAATATCGTCAAAGAATACAAAGAGGGCGAAGCAACCACCGTGTACTTCGACCCACAGAATCCAGAAGAAGCCGTGCTGCAACCCGGAGCATTCTTTACGTCTTACTTCATGATCATCTTTGGTTCAGTCTTCGCCGCGCCAGGAGCCATCATGACGCTCGTCGCCGCCTTCGTAATGAAAAGCAAACCCTCAACGACGGATTCGAATACGTTTGGAAGACAGCACGACAACATGGCCGCATTCGACGACAACCACGATCAACATGAAGATGACGACTTCTACGGAAGCGACAACCAGTCGTTCGATTCAAACTGGAATGACGACGATTAAAAACCTAGCCGACGCTGACGCTGACAGCGTCCCAGCCAGCAGCAATTCCAGCCCCAGCAATTCCAGCCCAAAGCAGCCCTCAACCGAACCAACTGCTCGCACAGTTGGCCACACTTCGCTCAATCACTGAGCCTCTATTCGTCGAACGAATCGTTCACTGTCGTGATAGGCGTCTTTCGCGAAATACGTTTCATCAGCCCCTTCAGCACTTTACCAGGGCCGACCTCGTAAAAATCGGTGCAGCCGTCGTCCATCATTCTGCGGATTGAATCTTCCCAGCGAACCGGCTGCAAAACTTGCTGCTTCAAAATCGTTCTAATTTCTTCCGCGTCTGTATGCACTTCGGCATCGACATTAGAAACAACGGGAATTTCCGGAGTCTTAATGTCTGTGCTGGCCAAAATTTCGGCCAACTGATCGTCGGCAGGCTTCATAATCGGAGTATGAAACGCTCCAGCGACAGCCAACGGAATCGCTCGACCGCCATTGGCTTCTGCGATTTCAGCTGCTCGCAGACACGCCTCGTTTTCTCCGCTAATGACGATGTTGCCGGGGCACAGAAAGTTGGCAATTTGGATGGGACCATGAGCCGAAGCTTCGTCGCAAACCGCCTGCACTTTGTCTCGATCCATCAGCAAAATCGAAACCATTCCCGATGGAGTCGCATCGGCTGCCGCTTGCATCGCCTGGCCGCGACGCTGCACAACCTTAAGCCCGTCCGAAAACGACATGGCTCCGGAAAACACCAATGCCGTGTATTCTCCAAGGCTAAGCCCTGCCGCCATTTCGCAGCCCAACACGACGTCCGGAGATTCTGTCTTCAATTTTTCTAACGCAGCAAGGCTGCAAACAAACAGCGCGGGCTGGCTGTAAATTGTTGAATCCAATTCTTCCGCTGGCCCCTCAACACACAGCTTTGCCAAGTCATAGCCCAAAATGTCGGCCGCTTCGTCAAACAAAGCCTTGGCAGCAGGAAAATCAACCATCAACTTACGGCCCATGCCGACGTGCTGAGCACCCTGTCCGGGAAACAATAATGCGATCTTGGCCATGATGAGTCCTTCAGGCGTTTCAAATCAAACCGATGGCAGCTGAGCATCGGCTTCAACAAGAGAAGTGCGGCGGCTGTCTGGACACAAACGTCATGTGGCCATGTACCGCGTTATATCGACCTGCGGCCAAAAACAAAAAGCCAGCTGAGGTCACTGGTGGTTGATTTTCTCATCGAAGCCTCTCCAACTGCAAAGTTTGAGAGCCCCGAAGTGCGAAGTTTTCTACGCAAACGGCTTTCCCACGCCGCATCGACCCAGATTTCAGCCCGCTTCCACAAAGAACATCCCACCCTCACCGAAACCGCCAATGAACGCAGCTTGCACGCAACGTACCAATCATGGAACGAGTTCTGCCGGGAAAGCTGGCTGGACCACATCAGCCAAAACATTTGCCCCGTTCACTCATCAGCACCAGTTGAGTTCGTCAGCGATTCATTGCCAAGTTTAACCGACTACCGGCCACCAGATCGATTCTGAATGGCAACAACTCCAGCCTCTTTGTCAAAGCAACTGAAGCGACTGAACCAGCGTCCGATGGCCTCAATGATTCTCAGCGATTGAAAGAAGTGGGCGACACCGCGAATTCGTGAAATACTGTGCACTCAATCCGTTGACCGTTGTCAAGCATCACATACACTCAAATCATGTCCCGTTCGAAACTCAGCCCCACCGTAGAAAACGTTCTGAAGACCGCTCGCCGCTTGGCCGATCTGTCCGAAGCGAAGACTGTCGTGTTGTTGGCCGAAGAAGCTTATGACTTCATCGAAGTAAAAAAAGTACTACGGGGCAAGAGACTACTTGTCGCTTCAGACCTTGAAGTCGTCCAAGAAGCTGCCGAAGCAGATGAAATTGATCTCGTAAAAATCGAACACGAACCTCAGACACGCAGTACCGAAGTGTCTCATGTGCTCCTGGAAGCCATCGCCGACGAAATTCTGGAAACGGGCGACATCGTCGTTGCCGTCTATTCTTCGTACGACAAAGACCACTGTGATACTGTCAGTGTGATCCACTTAGCAGAACAACTCGCAAAGCTAACCTCTCGAGATCTCCAGCGACTGGAAACAAAAGTCCCGCTGGATGTTCTTCGAACAGTCGTCGATCTGGCCTGCGAAATTGGACGCGAAGGACGAGAAGGTAAGTCGATTGGCACACTGTTTGTCGTCGGAGATCACCGCAAGGTCATGAAGCTATCTCAAGAACAGGTCCACGATCCGTTCAAAGGATATCCTCGAATCGAATGCAAAATTCGCAATCCTCGAGTCCGCGAAAGTATCAAAGAGCTGGCTCAAATTGACGGTGCATTCGTCATTTCATCAGACGGCATTGCCGAAGCCGCCGGACGCCATCTGGCCGCAGCAGCAGACAACATTGTGCTGTCCAAAGGCTTGGGGTCACGCCACTGGGCGGCCGCCGAAATTTCCAAAGCGACGGAAGCGATCGCGATTGCCGTTTCAGAATCGACAGGCACCGTTCGAGTCTTCCAGGATGGAAAAATCGTGCTGAGAATCGAACCCATCGGCACCAACATGAAATGGACCGACGTCGAAACCGAACCACCAACTGGAAACTAAACACCCGTTCAGCGACCGTCCAGCCGTGCCTTGAACTGCAGGCCTGTTTTCCACTCAGAGCATGCCTTAAACCGTAGCAATCCCAGTGATGTTCACTTCTCAGCAGTGACAGATTTCGCCAAACGTCTGAGCCGAACAACGAAGGCAAACTTTTTCGCCGGATCGCAGCCATCCCAGATCAGCCTCAAAGGACCCGTTCCCAATTCCGGCCCAATCAGTTCGTCTTCGCCCGAATCAACCAGCAGGATGGATGCTGCTGCATCCCAATCTTGCCGTAGTAAGTTTCGGCCGCCGGAGCGGCAAGCAGGATCAAGCTCGTATGCAACCCGGCTTGCTGATGACAAAATTCCACCATCCGTTTGCCAATCCCCTGCCTTTGATAGTCAACATCCACGGCAAGATCTGATAGGTACGTGCTGTAGTGAAAATCTGTCAGGCATCGCGACACGCCAATCAGCGTCCCAGCGAAATTTCGAGCCGTCGCAATGACATCAGCGTGCTTCAGCATCCCCTCAATTTGTTGAATATCATCAACCGGCCGACGTTCCGCCAATGTGGATCGGTTTAAAACGCTGATGAATTCATCGACACCCAAGTTCGGTTCCAGTTTCAGATGGACATCACTCATCAAAGTTCCTTCGCAAGACCGCAGATAACGACGCAAGTTGAGCCACGTTAAACACTCACCTGCGATCGTCAACCGATTGGAAGCAAGTCCCCACCGTCTGAAGACACTGTTCGCAGTCGTACCGTTTTCAGTGGTGCTGTTTCCGATGGCCCTGTTCCCGGTTGCCCTGTTTTCAGTGGCCCTGCACATGGTAACGCAGTCAGCAACATTCAAACGCAAACGATCAGCAGCCGCACGCGGTCACTCCACCCCCCAGAACAGAACAATCAGCAGACGACAGCCACCAGTGGACAGCCAGCAGAAAACAGTCTGAAATTTTGACTCGAAACACTCGGGTTCCAACACTCGGCAAAACCAAAGCCTGCGTCGATCTACACTGGGGCGATCTACACTGGGTAGACCAGCACCACGCCGCTCTGCATCGCAGAAATCGACGTCTTGCCTTGAAAACCGGCCAATATTCCACCGCCCCATGGCAGCTGCTAGGTGACGCTGGCGACTTTGCGACTATAACCAAGCCAAGAGGTGGCAACAGGATTGGTTTCGAGTTCCCCAAAGTCACCACCGTCGCATATCTTTTGAATCTCAACAAATCGAATCGGCGACCAAAGTGGGGCGAACGTTCTGTCGTGGAAATTGATGAGCCCTCGACGTAACAAGTGAGTCCCCTTCGACCATCAGACAGCAGCATGAACAACAAAAGGTTTTCAACTGAGCATGAATGATCAGCGAACGCAACAATCTGATTCCCCATGGAAAATTGAAGTGTTCTTCGATGGAGACTGTCCGTTGTGTCGTCGAGAAATCAATCTGCTTAAATGGTTCGACCGAAAGCAGCGCATCAAAGCCACAGACATTGCGACCGAAGATTTTCAAGCCGAACATTACGGCAAATCGATGTCCGAATTTATGGACGAAATTCAAGGACGAAAACCGGATGGTTCGTGGGTGATCGGAGTCGAAGTGTTTCGACAACTGTACTCTGCCATCGGTCTCGGCTTCGCCGTCTGGTTCACACGTTGGCCCGGAATCTCGCACCTACTGGAATTTGGCTACCGCGTTTTCGCAAAAAATCGCCTGAAACTCACCGGCCGCTGCACAACCGACACCTGCGACTTGCCAAATCCAAAGTGACTCACCCACGCCAACCTCTTGCGCAACAGGAAGTGGGCCACACCTTCGAACTTTCAGAACCTCACAATGTTGAGCTCACGACCGGCGATACCAAGCAGCACAGACAGCCGTTCTCAGAATGAGTCCCAAGAGTCCGCACCGTCCAGACAGACAAGCAACGGAAGTCACACACGCTGCAAATTGAAAACGGCAAAAAAACACACACGCTGCAAACCGTAAACAGCACAAAGCGCACACGCAGCAAACCGTAAATCGATCAAAACCCAAGATCAGCACACCCGATTCCGCGGCAACACATCCGCCACGCTCATCAGACGTTTAAAATAGGGCTGGAGGGACTCGAACCCACAACCAACGAATTATGAGTTCGCTGCTCTAACCGATTGAGCTACAGCCCCTTGCTTTCCGTTTTTGACGTTGAATTGCACTTCGCTGTCCATTGACGAAAACCACGTTTCACCCGCTGAATTCACCGGGATCGAAACCCGCAGACATGCAGTGGATGCAACTGTACGAAGGGTATCCCTTGTTTTCACACCAGCAAGGGTTTTGGGGAAAGAAAGTCAAAGGAAAACGTACTCAAATCAGACACAACCAACTTCCCTGGCGTAACAGAACTCGAATTTCAATCTGCAACCACCCATTCCCAAATTTCACCTCCACAAGAGCACACCCGAATACATCCCTCCGGAGCAAAACCTATCAAAGACGATCTCGATCAACCGCGGCCCACAGCGGCGGCGGTTTGACAGACCGAAATCGAAATCTGAATGGCGCTGATCTAATCAAACAACGGAACGCAGCGTTCGCATTAGCTCAAGGTCGACGTGTCGCGTTTCAGGAAGCGTTCTTACTGCAGAATAAACAGCCGGAAGCATTCCAAGCTGAAGCGATTCGGCTAAACGAGTTGAACTATGACAACGCTCGGACGGGAACGTTTACAGGCATTGGCGACCACGTAGGAGCGTTTGTTGAACGAGCCATTTCGGACCCGTTGAATCTTCTCACCAGCCAAGGTGATGCAGCTCAAGCGGTGCGTGAATTGAAATTCAGGGCGAACAGCACAACTGTGTCAGCTGAGATCCGACAGAATGAACAGGATCAACTTCAGATTCTGAAGGATCTCAAAGAGCAAATGCAGTTGAACACAGCAGCCAACGAAAGGGGAGTTGCGGCACCGGCTGAAATTATGCGGCAGAACAAGCAACCCGATGTGGTGAAAGTTGAACCAGTGAATGCAGGGCCCGTTGAAGCTCCAGTTCCAGCAGCGGGGCTACCGTGATGGCCACACGACGATCAATCGCAAAAAGCAACGCGAACATCGCACAATCCCTCGAACATTGCCCAGCGTGCGAAGAGCTTGTTCTGGAGCTACTTGGAGCCGACGACATGTTCAGCCTGTTCAAACAACACATCGAAGCTAATCCAGAGCTGGCGAGCCCAGCACTACAGGCCGGAATTGGAACACTGTGGAACGCGATGAGGGTGGAAGAGTTGCAGAAGTTGGAACCGGCGAAGGCAGGGATGAACTGAACTGAGTATGGCAATTGAGGCTGAGAAGGGAGCGAGCTCAGCCCGGAAGTTCGCCGTACTGCTGTAAGTTCCACAAGACGTGAAACCAGTCCTTTACCTTCACGCTGAACAGAGGACTATCATCGCCGAGATTCGACCGTGGAATTGACACGCCAAAGACCTTCTCAAACCGCTTAAGCAAGCGAATCAGGTGCGATGTCTTGCCACCTAGACTGGCGATGGTTGATCCCGGCTTAACCTTCTCTTCTTGGAGACTTAATTCTTTAGCGAAGATCCGTTGGACCGCTTCAATTGTCACTATCTCGAATTCTGGCTTGTTGCCTGTTGGGGCTTCAACGGGACTGTCGGTCCCTGTTTCTGAAACCATCGAATTTCGTGTCGGCTCGAATTTTTCATCCTGCAATGATTCTGTCGATGAGTCACAACCAAGCAGGGATAGGCTGAGTATTGCCGTGAGTACTAAAACAAGGTCTGATCGCATGTCTCTTTTGCCTAACTCGAAACGGATTTTGTCGGCTCACGGCCCAAGTCGGATCTTGGCACCACTCTACAGGTTGAGGATTCAGCCAATCAAATCATGTGTATCCGAACGGCGACGAATCAAACGGGCTAGAAGTCGGCGGTGATGGATGGCTGACACTAAGCAGACCGCTAGGGTTAAGAGCCAGTGTCGAACACACACAGAAGCCGAGGAGATTGCTGGAGAAATCTGAACATCAAGAAGTTGCGGGTCGATCACAATCGGCCGCCCATTTACTTTAACATCCGCATGATTCACGAATCCAAAAGAGAGTAAGGTCGTCTCCATCCTCACTGACACAGAAAGGCAGTCGCTATCGAACATACAGGAACAAATGCCGTTCGGTGAAAAGATCAGACAGCCCTGCAATCCTTGCTGCCCGATCACCCACACCGATACCACCAGAACGACGAGACAGTTCAATCCTACCGACACAGCAAGCCGGAACAGACGTCGGAAGGTAGTGGGTTGCGTCGGGCTGACCATCAGAATTTAAATCCGTTCGTTGTTCACTGGCGGCATTGGATCAATGAAAACTCTACCCACACGACAGGCTGTATGGCCAGTGAGCGGCCGCTTTCTTTGTTTTCCAAAGGTTTCGCACATGCTTCCGGCTCTTAAGCCTCTCGGGGCACCAAACACGGTTGAAACAGTACCGAACTCCTTAAACAAACCATAATCAGAGTGCCGGTCTCGGCATCGTAAGCTGGCGGGTTCCCGTGAGGGCCGCAACCGGTTTAGGCCGGTAGGACAGTCTTCGGAGTCGAGGTCGGCACTCTGCTTGCGTTCTTCGGGGTTTAAGCAGAGTGTCAACAGGACCGGGGTTCGCAGCATCACAGGAGAAACCGTGATGAAAAAAGCTACCCTTCAGGATCAGTCAACGCAGATCGATCGTCAAGAACTTACCGACTGCCAGAAGCTGTCAGGGTTCAACGACTTGGAAATCCAAGCAGCCCAACCCGAGTCGGAATGCACCTTCGAGCCCGAAGTCGTTCCACAGACAGAGTCCTATTCTCTCAATAAGGAGCTACGCAAAGCAGGCCACGAACTGAGCGAAATCGAAGCCTTGATGTTGGACGTCGCTCGAATATCCCACAAAGGGTTCAAACGAGGTGTTGCCACACATCTGAGAACCGTCAAACGCTTTATGCGGGCATATCACTGGGCTGTCTGCAGCGACCACAACATTGGTAGATGAGCAGCGAGGCTCACAACCCGAGGTATTCTCCAGAGAACCGGCAACACAATCCGCATGAAACTCCACTTTGGACCGGAGCGGAGGAAACCTGAGCTATCTGCTCTTCAAAAACTCGTTAGCGATCAACAGCATCGGGCACTTTTAAAAGCATGCGATGACTGCTGCGGGATTGGGTGGAGCAACTCAAGAAATGTTTCAGCTCGTACGGCCGTGCAGTCATTGATGATGGCCCGATATGAGATTTCCCGCAACGTGCTTAAGAAGCGAATTCGGCAGCTCAAGGCTCTCAACATCATCGAGGAAGCGAACAGCAAGGGCACAACAGCGTTGCGGCTGACTGAGTCCGATGAAAAAAACCGATGCAGATTCGAAGTCCAGCGCCAGTGGAGATGATTTGGTGGTTCTCTATAGAGTACCAGCTTTTGTGTTCTTGGTAGATGAGATTTGGATCTTTGGTAGAGGTCGGCGTGCCCACCTCCGCTTCAATGTACGCCGATCGCTCCATCCAATATCGCTCCGCTCAGATCTGTTTGATCCAATCTTGCTCCGCTCAGATTCGCTCCATTCAATCTTGCTCCGCTCAGATTTGCTCCATTCAATATCGCTCCGCTCAGATTCGCACATCTCAAGTCTGCGTCGGTCAAGTTCGTCTCAATCAAGTTTGCATGAGTCAAATTTGCTTCTCTCAAGTCTGCTTCTGTCAAATTCGTTGCTCCTAAAGTCGCTCCTGTTAAGTTCGCTCTTGCCAATATGGCTCCTGTTAAATCCGCATCATTAAAATTCGCTCGAATTAAAAGCGCATCTCTCAAATCGGCTTGTATTAAAACCGCTTTTGAAAATTGGCCCCATCGAAAATTCGCCCACCTTCCATTAAACTTCATCAATAGTGAGCCGTAAAATAGGGTGTGCGACGCGTCAACGTAATTTAACTCGTGGTTGTTTAGATTGATGTCTGATAGATGATACTCTAAGTTTGCATCTTGCTGACCTATCGCAGACTTTAGGTGGTAGATGTCCCTGAGGGTATCTTTTCTCAGGAGCGTGGGATTAGCTTGCCTGCCTCTAGACAACCCAAATAGGCCTAGCAACGAATGATCCCAGTGGTTGGTGAGTAACCTCGTCTCTTCGAGGGACTGCCTCGTATCTTGGCCCTTTGGAGCTCCCACAGCCGTGTCAGTTGCCCAGCTGTGACTTGGAGGAGAACTGCCTTCGCGTCTAAGTCGTTCCCAAAGCTGTTCGACACTCGCACTCGCAGATAAACCGAAGGTCTTAGAGTTTTGCCCTGATACCTTTTTATCTTCAGCATTCAGCATAGGCGGCAACTGTTCGTAGATTTCGTTTACCAAGTGACGCTCTACTTCTCGCAAGGGAAACTGTGCTAGAGCATTCCGTGCGTCGTTTCGACTGCGGCCTGTTGGGTAGCTTGGCGATACGTCGTCATAGATCATCGCTTCCCACTGCGTCCTTACCGCCCATTCAGCCAGTAGGTAGTGTCGAAACCCCTCCGGGTGAAACTCAAATTCTTCCGCATGATCTCCGGGCTCGAAGAACTGCAACACGAATGCTGTCCGCACATCACCAAATCCAAATTCTTCCTTGAGATGTTGTTTCGGATCTCTTGAATCGCAAATTCGTTCGCGAAGTACTCTCGTCGGGCATTTGCCTCCGTGCATTGGCCACGATGCGATCCACGCAATCTCTTGCAGCAGGTGGCGAAAATTTTGCTCTCTTACCTCTAGCCCCGCTTTCTCGCCGCTCATTCGAGCTTTTCCACGGATAGTCTCGTCGATAAACGTGCGAAAGATCTCTGATCGAGTTAACGCCGTTTTGCGACCCTTAGCAACGGGCTGGACGTAGCGTGCCAGCATGAAGAGTAATAAAGGAGTTCGAGTCAACTCTTCCAATCCTCCGCACAACTGTCGGAGTCCTTTTCCAGTGACATCATTGACCTGCCGGTGTTCACACCAGCGGCGTGCCCATTGGTCTGTATCCGCGTCCGTGAAGGCATCCACTTTGATTACCAGAACGTTCTTGTCCTTCCATAGTCGCCGTATTGTGTCGGTAACCACAGTTGATCGCATGGCGAGTACTAAAGGGGATTTATGCTTTGCGGACAGCTCAACCAAAGATCGAAAGTATTGATCAATAACTGCTGCCTCATGGCTTCGCATTTCGTCGAAACCGTCAATCAGAAACACCAGCCGTTCTTCCTCCGGCAAGCCAATTATTGGCAGACCATATTCGTTCTGAACATGCTGCTGAACTCCCTCAATCAGATCAGACTTCTCATAGATGTCTCGCCAGTTCGCAGAAACGACAGCTTGTTTTTTGTCGCCCAAGAATCGCTCCGCCAGTTTTGAAGCGACTGCTCGCATTAAGCAGCTCTTACCGATGCCCATCTCGCCTTCCACGACGATCACGCCCCTCCTACCAGCGCGACGAGATAGTTCTTCAGCCAGAAAATCGTCTCCCCCTTCCTGCGACTCAATCTTCCCCCAGTCTTCTTCCACATGGGTCTCGCTGTAATCAGCGACTTTGATAGTGGGCGAAATGAACAACGCATCCTGCGGAACTTCATTGAACAAGTAGGCGGACTTTAGCGAAACAAACTGTTCGTTCAGCAATTCAAGTGCTTGTCTTGCTACCGTCGGCGTTTCGACAAGGAATGCTTCATTTATAACACGGTCCACCACGAACTCGTCGACAGAACGGGCGAGAGCTTCGTGGACACGTCCGCGTATCACGTCAGCGAACTGTCGCAGTTCGATGTCAGCTGCATTGGGGCCATCTGCCGCTTCCCAGACTGCTCGCCTAGCGAAATCCGCCAACTCATTAACGACGGGCCAACTACGACTGGACTTCCTGCCGCGATCGCCAATGACCTTCAGCCACGTGAACTCGGCTGACAATGTTGTTTTGGCTGCGTCCTCAAGGAACCCGGATTGATACGCTTTCCACGCATCAGGCGAAATAAACTTATGCGGATCATCGTCAGTCTGTTGACCAAGTTCTGTGTTCAGTGTTTTAAGAAACGCATTCGAAAGGTGGGCACCAATTCGTGTCTCTGCGTCTGCCTTTCCAGCCGTGAGATCTAAAGTCATGGCCCCGAGTTTGAAGACAGCTCCTGCAACTCCTCCCCTGTCGCAAATTTCCTTCATTGTGTCTTGGAGAAAACCAGATTGCACGGAGAATTCAATCGTGGTCTTTGTCGCCGAGGCGATCGTGGAGATCCAATCGGAGATCTTTTGCAGCTTTAGTGGGAGCGACATGGCGGTGTGTTTTCAGTGAATGGTGTTGGTAGCCCAGCAGCGAGTTAGACCTCGAGCTCACATGAAACAGGGAAGTGGTCAGACGCGTCTCTTAGTTCATTCTTCAGCGACTTGACTTCATCTGGTGCATCCTTCGGAAAGGGATTCCATACCATCGCATTATCAAACGTAATCGACTGACTCACTAGGATATGGTCAATCAAAACATTGAACAAATCGCCAGTGATTCGATCGCGGTACCGACTTGAAGATGGTGCCCATCCATACTTCCCAAGTTTTGGGCGTGGCAATACTTGCTGCAGAATTGCCTTAGGTCGCCAGACGTCTCCCAATAGGATCTCCACGGCGCTTCGGCTAAATCGTTGCTCATAGTAGTCTATGCCAAATCCGTCATTGATATCGCCAACCACTACAACCTTTGCTTCGGCATTGTCCTTCAGCCACTGGTCGCATCTCTCACGGATCGAGAAACATTCCCCATACAGCTTTCGACGATTGCGTTCCGACAATTGTTCGAAACGTGCCAAATCAACGGAATCAAAAATACCCTTTGACTTCGTGTGAGCCACAATCACGCGGGCGAGTTCAGCACCTCCATCCACTGGATTGCGTAAGGACAGTTCAAGAGGCGGGCGATAGTGTTTGAATTGCTCCTTTACCAAGGAGTCCGTTGTGTCTACCAGGAACGGCTTGTTGAATGGATGCTTAGGTTTTTCTTTCTCGGGGTCATGTACAGCGCTCACCTTGCTTTTCTTGTAGAGAGCGCAGAGTTCTTGTTGACCGCCAGAGGGGAATCCGTGGACGCCTCGATAGTCAGCGTCTAGCCCGTGCAGATCTCGCCACGCCTCGAGTTGTTGGCTTGCGGTTTTGCTTCCATCAGCGAGTGTGTCAGGCCCTTCGACGATGCCTAGGAAGTCTGGATCGATACCACGAATGACGGCAGCAAGCATTTTGCTTCGTTCGCCATGTTTCCGATCTTCTACACTGCCCTCATCAGCTTTCTTGGGGGTTCCATCCTTAAAAAAAAGATCCTTCATCCACTCCATGTTGTAGACGCACAGTTTGAGCTTCATGACGCTCTCCAAAAAGAGGGGGCTGGAAACGACGAACGGAGTCAGCTTTGACTTCTAGTGTGGCTGTGTCTGTTCTATTTGCGTGCCTTCGATGGTAACTAGGCAGACTTAAACGTCAATGCCCCTGGGAATCTCTCATGGTGGATTCGTAAGCACAATATGGCCGAAGAGCACTGCTCTATGGAGACTCTTCTCTACATCTTGTGCTTGCGGGGCGACTTACGGCTGATTTTCGAAATGTCTGCAGGAAGACCTTTACTATGACGCTTCACGCGATTGCCGAGTTGACTGGGACCTACTTTGACCAACCGCTGCCGGATGAGCCGCCCAGAACCTTTTCGATGCCTCAGTAATGGTGACTTCGTAGTGGCGAATCCATCACACTTGACAAACGAGCCCAGCACCAGCCAAACTAAAAACGGCAGAGGGAGGACTGGCATCCTCACCCCTGCCTGACCAACACGCCCTTCCAACAAAAGGACGGTGGCTGCCATGCAGTCTACTTGCGCAATTCACTGCTCGCAAATATCAACATTGCCGAATGCTTTCGGCCAGCGAGTGTCTCCCGGTTCGTGCCATCTTTCGGGATCGTTACGCGCGGAGTTTACGGAAACATCCTTTGGGGTGTGTCTGGTCGCCAGTGACAGAGGGCGATTGTTGCCCTCGGCTGGTTTCTCTCATTGGCCACGGAATTTCACGCAATGAAGACCAACTTCCAGAACATCACAGACAATCAGGAACTAACCGCGTACCAAGCTGCAGCTGGCTTTCAGGAGAACAAGACACCAGAACCGGAGACAAGTTCAGAAGCCAGTCCCACACGTCAACAGATCGTCCGTAAGCTGATGAATGAGGCGTTCGAAGTTGTGGCCACTGATTTCAACTGCTCGCTGCCTGACCTGCTTACAGAGACCCGAAGACGTGGTGTGACTGATGAAGAGGTTCGGCATGAAATCAGCGAGGACGAGACCTGCCTGGCCCAACAGTGCGGAACGGAAGACTGCGAGTTTCAGTGTTGGAGAAATTCACGCGGGATCGGTTACATCGGGCGGAGCAATGGATCTTCACAGTTCCTAGCCTCGATCGGTGAGCTGTTCGGTGAGTTGAAGCCTGAACGAGTAACGTCTAGCCATGATTTAGTGAGCGATCGGCTCAGGGATCGTGGCGAAGAACTCACGGAACTTGAGGCCATCATTCTTGACGCATGTCAGACACTCCACCGAAAGTTTCGACACGGTGAGACTGTCAGCACCAAACAGGCTCAGCGAGTTGCCATGAAGTACCATCCGGGCAAAGCCACATGTGCTGAATTCAAGGCTGCCATCGCAGGTCTGTGCAAGCGTGGTCTCTGCCTGCTTGAACCAGAAGGCTTTCGGCTGGTCAATCATTTCGGGAGACCTCAGGAACCGCTATCTCAATTCCGTTTTGCTACCCTCACAAATGAATACCGACTCATTCAGGTTCTGATAGCTTGTGACCACTGCGTTGGTATTGGATTTGATACCGCACAGAATGTCTCTCAGAGATCTGCGGTCGCAGCACTCTGCCGAGCACGTCATGGGCTATCGAACTTTGAGTTCAAGAAACGAATCAAGCATCTGAAGGACGCCAGCATTCTCGAAGAGGTCTCCTCGAAGGGATCAACGGCGTTTCGGCTGACGATTGAGGCTTGTGTGAAGATGCGAGAACGGAAGTCGATGAAGGGGCCAATTCCGAGTAGGTTTGACGAATTACAGTCACTGCTTGCAGAGGTGCTTGAGTGATTCACCGCTGGGCACCTTGCGGCAAAACCTCTCGACACGGAATCGAAGCATGAACAGTCAAGAACAGCAACTGGTGTCAAAGCTTGAATCTCTGAACAACGCGTTGGCCGAGGTAGTCACTTCGGTCAATGCTGTGATTTACCCCAAGAGGATCGAATACAGGCAGGCATCAGCGATGGTCCTGATACAACCAAAGGCTTTGCAAGCGATAGCACGTCGAGGGTCAACTGATGAAATTAAGCAACTGCCGGAATTAGCAACGAGAAAAGAGGTAGCGAACTGGGCCTCTTGTTCAACCCGTCAGATTGACCGTCTTGTGAACACTGGAACGTTCCCGGCTCCAGTCCGAATCGGTGAAGCTCCCCGTTGGCGTCGTCCAGATCTATTGAAGTGGCTCGATGAACAAACGGACGGGGCGGAGTAATTACCCACTCCGAACGCCGGTTCCATCGACCGGCTTTCTCCTTCTAACATCGATGGAATCCCCCCTAATGAAGGTGTAAGCATGAAAAATCTGCTGCGATTGTTTGAAATCGACTACGAATACATCGTGGAGGCGGAATTCGTGAGAGGTCTTGTCGATCGATATGGCTTGCTACAAATGGGTATTGGTGAGGCCTTGGCTGATCAAACTGGTCGATTGTGTTGACTGCCGCCAAGGTGATGGAGTGTTCGTCCGCCCAAGCTTCCCCAACCAGTCGATTTTTGGCAATTTTTCACCCCCTTGGCTGGCTGCCTTAGGGCTGGAGTGGAGAATGCTTTCTTGGCGGTGGGCTACAGCCATCCTTCAGCGACCTCTTCGACTCCAACCATCAGTAATGTCAGGACACAACTACATGAGCCCCGAAGATGTCCTAAGACTGTTAAATGAAGTCGATGAACGGCACGATATCGAGGCTAAGGCACTACGGCATTCGGCAGGTGATGCTGTGTTCAAGTCGATCTGCGCTTTTGCCAACCAAGAAGGCGGCTGGATACTGTGCGGCGTGCAACGGGTAGGGACGCTTTACGACAACGACTATGAAGTCACTGGTGTCGATGACCTAGATAGAATCCAGTTGGAAATCCAGACTGGGCTACAGCGTTTCAGTAGGACGCCGCTTCTTGAATTCACTCCAGCGCAGCTCAATGGGAGAAAAGTGTTACTCGTGAGAGTTCACCCTTTGTCTCCCCACCCTTATCCCCTGTTTTTCGAAAAACTTGGGTATCCGAGGGGCGTCTTTCTTCGCAAAGGCTCAACGGACTACCAGTGCGACAAGGAAGACATTCCGTACCTTGCGGATTTAGTAG
The DNA here is from genome assembly GCA_039974975.1 of Fuerstiella sp. Taxonomy (GTDB): domain Bacteria; phylum Planctomycetota; class Planctomycetia; order Planctomycetales; family Planctomycetaceae; genus Fuerstiella. Next base: position 29,597 of record JBDWHY010000072.1, read on the forward strand.
CGGCAATTCGGTTTGAAGACAGTCGAGTTGATGGGAGCAAACTGGGGGACCTGGATCCCGCAGCTATTCGGGAGTATCGAAAGATCAGAGAGACTCGGGATCTCCATTCCGAAGAGCATCAGTTGAGCGAAAAGGAGTTTCTGGAATGTCGTAATTCGATCACTGGAGTAGATGGGAAAGAGGTGCCAACCGTATGTGGAATCTTGTTGTTCGGGACGGTGCTCGCCATGGAACGTTTCTTCGCAAATTCAAGGATCGTCTACCACAGGGTACCGGGGCGTGACTACCGATCCGATCCCGGACAGCTAGACGGAGACTTAACTAGAGTTTTTCCAATATGTCTTACCCAAAGCGTGCCGGCTGCGATCACTCAAATTCTCGACGATCTGTTTGTTCGAGTACACTACGAAGAGAACTCGCCACTTCAGAGGATTGACACCAAGGCCGTGGGCTACCGAGTTCTCCGAGAGTGCCTAGTCAATGCGGTAACTCATCGGTGCTACCACGAATCGGCGCCAATCCACGTCATTCGGTACGCCAACAGATTGGTCTTAACCAACCCCGGGCACTCACTGATGCCCATGTCACGACTTGGCGCAAATCGTTCTCGTTGCCGCAATGACCGTCTTTCCGCTGCGTTGAGAAGCATTGGGTGGGCGGAAAACTTAGGGCTTGGCATCGGAATTTTAAGGAGCAAGATGCAAGAAGCCGGAATGCCTCGTCCAGTATTTGATGATGATGCCACCGGAAACTTCTTCACCACGGTGCTTATCCTAGAGCCCTTTGACCACAGTTCGATGGAGGGGTGGTTGTCCGCTTGGGACGCCAATCTTGAGATAGGCCCGCTCGACGCCCAGATCGCATTTTATGCACTTCAGAATGGTGCCGTAAATCAGTCAATAGTTCAGAGCATCGAATTCGATGACGCAGAAACTGCCAGCAGTCATTTACATAAATTGGAGGCATGCGGCTTTCTGATTGCTGGAGGTGCTCGAGAAAATCGACATTACAAGGTTGCGGACGATGCAGCTGCAATGTTTGATCCGATCACGAATCAGCTAAAGAGTGAGGCTGTCGCTCTAAGAAGTGAGGCACTGAGGCTAAAGAGTGAGGCTGTCGCTCCAAGAAGTGAAGTGAGAGGTTTGGGTGGCGCGGATTCGAGTGATCAGGACGATCCTACCGACCCCCCGGAGCAATTTTCTGTTTTGCTTAATCGGATAAGAGGGAAGCGTCCAAAATCAGAAATTGTGCGTAAAGGGATACTCGAACTCTGCAGCTGGGAGCCCTACAAATTGAGGTCATTAGCTCGCTACCTCGGCCGCGAATCAGCCAACACTCTGTACACCAACCACATTGCTGAGTTGGTGAGAAACAACCTGCTTGAAACTGTCTACTCAGAAAACCCTTCACATCCAAATCAGCGATACAAGACCACAGAAGAGGGTCTGAGGTTCCTAGTGCAATTCGCTGGTCTGTAGCCGCGAACACTCCTGATTGTAGATTGTTGAAAGATGAGGCGTCTCATGGCTTCAATGAGCTTCGAGGAAAAGAACAAACGCTGGCTGATTCAAGTTATCGGGCCGAACGGTCGGAAATTGCTGAGCACGCAATCGATGGCCGTCCAACGCTAGCCGCCATGGCAAAAGAAGCCAAGGCCCGACAGAAAAAAGCCCAGCAAGATGCTGTGGTTCTCGGCGGGAGCGAGAGAAGGCGGCTACTACGAGCTTGCGAGATCGACTTGGAATACGCAGTGAAGGACAAGTTCCTCAACGCACTGGTTGCCACTTACGGGATCACACAAATGAGGCTTGGCGATCCGCTCTGAGCTCGAAGACGCCTTGACGGAATGTGCTATAAGGGGCGGCCGGCGATGAAACGCGTGCAGCCCGCCAAATTGATCGAGGCCAGTTGATGTCAACTTTCGAGACATCCGCTAAGGCAGCCTTGAGTACGCACACCGGACAGTCGCCGATCGATGTGCCGCTGGCAACTGGGATTCGCCGGAGCATTGCGTCGTGGAAACCACACCCTTAAAGCGTTTCTCGACGAGTGAGACTCCCATCACCCTGAATGGCCATTTCGACGTCCGGACGTCACGCAGCGTCACCACTTATCCGCAACGTTGAGTGACCAATGTTAGACGTACTGATTCGTCTGTTGAAACAGAGGATTTAACCTAGCCAACCTTCTCGCTTCGCAGGTTCAACACGTCATTCATCTGTTTCAGGCATTCGGCCGCCGACTTCCGAGCCTCTTCAAACACCGACTTGATTTCGGCTGCTTCAAATTGGGGTTCGACATGGGGGGGAGGTTTCACGCTACTTCCATCTTTCTGCAATAGACGAAATCGCGAGCCTAAACTTGAGGTTTCAGTTGTCATGGGGGATCCCTTCCCAAATCAGTTTTAAAGTTCGTCTTGGTCTGTGCCGACACTGTCTCTCACGTTCTTTGCGACCGTGTCGGTATCGGAACGTTTTGGCGTTACGACCTTCTTCGTTGCCGCCTTCTTCGTTGCCGCCTTCGTTCTCTTCGCACTGGGGCGTTTTTTCTTAGGAGATCGTTTTGTAGGTAGCAACTTCTTTTCGGGCAACACTGGTTGCTCTAAGGCCTCAAGGGGCCTTTCAATTGAGCTCAGTTGATCTGTTAATGATTCTAGCTCGTCGCGCATCTCTTGCTGGCACTTATCCGAACGAGTCAGCTTCCGCTGCAGATCATTTCTTAGAGCGGAGAGTCTTGCAATTTCTTCTTCTTGTGTGACAGCAACTTGCTTCTTGGCAGATATGTCTCGGCGAAGCTGATTGGCGTTATTACTTAGTCTGTCCAGCTCCAGCTTCAATCCATCTGACACAGACAGGGCGATCAACTCATTTCGACGTGCAGTTTCAGCGTAGCCCCTCGATTCTACCAATTGAGCTTCAAGCTTTTTGATCTTGGTCAAGACGTTTTCTACCTGTGTGGCGGCCACATCAATTTTACTCACAGCGGAAGCGTTAGAGGACTTCAACTGGTGGAGTTCAGTAGAGATTCTCAGTGTGTACGATTCGACCAAGTCGACGAATTCTTGCTGCAATGTGAGAAGTCGGTACCGAACTTCAACCTCCTTTTGAATTTGCTTGACCTTCCAGTCATGCGTCTCGAGAAATGCTTCGCTCTTGTCACACGCGATGCACATCACAAAGGGCCGTTCGACTCCTCGTTCATTCACCGCAAAAGGAATTGCAATCAAAGACCCAAGCTTCGCTCGTTGGCTCGCCTCATCGGAAAAAAACTTGAATGAGGAAGTGCTATCTTGGTGCGCCTTTGCACAATTGGGAATGATCATTGTGACGGACTTGTGAACCGACTCTACCGCAATGCTGGCGTCAGTGGTTCCGAGGTCAAAACTATGCTTCCACTTGGGGTACATTCTGTCTATCCAGCCCCAGCGATCGCCGTCAGTCGACTCCACAGGTACCAGTGAGTTACCCTCTTTTGCAAAGAGGGCGATTGTTGTGAGGCTGTCTGGAGGAACTGTAGGCAGTGTTAGAAATGAACTTCTTGCCGCTTCAAGGAGAAGCCTCCGTAACTTTTGGGGATTCGGCAGCGGTAAGACGTCATCGTCGCTGGAGTGTTTAAGGCACTCATCAAGCTCCTCTTCGTATTTGCCGATGCAGCCACGAAAGAAGTTCAGTACATTGCAGAGATAACGTACTTGACAACCTAGTTCCGTTTTCAAGAACTCAAATTCCTCTGCTGTCTTCCGGTCCGCGACCTGCTTGCTGATGAATAGCCAGTTAAGAAAAACGAAGAGACAGAAAGCAAAGGCCACAATGGAAATCCACGTGGCGTCTGCCAACGTGAGTCGCCCACTGACTATTACATTCGGTGGCACCAAGTCGGCCCATGCACCAAAAAACATTGCAGATGCGTTCAAGGTGATGACATAAGCGGTGATAGCGCTGGCACCAAACTCGAACTCATTGAGTTTCTGTCGGGCAGCCTTCGCGGAAACGACTGCCGCAAGTGTCGACAGTAGCGTGGTGACGACAGGGAGCGCTACCCAGTTTGACTCGTTTACGATTGACATCTTCCTTGGTTCCTTCCGCCTTCCTCCTGGTGCGGCGGTATTATCACTACCCGACTAGGAAGTTCAAGGCTGCGGGTGTCGCGACACCCGCAGGGGCGTCAAAAACATCGCTCCCAGTCAAATCGCATTGGAGAGTAAACAATAGAAACGCTGGTTTTCGGGAGTCTAAGCGTGATTCCTCATAAATTATGAGTTCGCTGCTCTAACCGATTGAGCTACAGCCCCTTGCTTTCCGTTTTTGACGTTGAATTGCACTTCGCAGTCCATTGACGAAAACCACGTTTCACCCACTGAATTCACCGGGATCGAAGCCCGCAGACATGCAGTGGATGCAACTGTACGAAGGGTATCCCTTGTTTTCACACCAGCAAGGGTTTTGGGGAAAGAAAGTCAAAGGAAAACGTACTCAAATCAAACACAACCAACTTCCCTGGCGTAACAGAACTCGAATTTCAATCTGCAACCACCCATTCCCAAATTCCACCTCCACAAGACCACACCCGAAAACATCCCTCCGGATCAAAACCTATCAAAGAACGTCACCCGCGCGGCCCACACCCGCCGCTTCTCAAAGACGATCTCAAAAACCGAGTTCGATCAACCGCAGCCCATAGCGTCAGCGTTTTGAAAGACCGAAATCGAAATCTGAATGGCACTGATCAATTCATTCTCAGACCGCAAAATGGAACGCCAACGAAAACGGCTGTCCAAACAACATCAAAAATATTCTCAGCTGCATTCATCCAGAAAACACAACGTCAGACAGCAAGAATCCAAGTTGCTTAAACTGGATCTAGAACCGTCATATCTTCTTCATCCTCAAGCAATGCTAAGGCTTGCCGACGGACTCCTGCAGCAAACGCACCGCGTTCCGAAGACGAGTTCTATTCAGTGGAATCAATCGCTGTACCAATCGGAAATTTTCAGACTGCTGGCTCTAGCTGCCCGTTAAAAAAGGTAACTCGACGCGTGAGCGAGGGATATCGGCGTGCAGAACCTCAGGGTTTCGCAGGAAATTCGCCCCTCGCTTACACATCGTGTCACCACACCCAAACTTTCTCAACGAGCTGCTAACACAGGCTGAATCATGCTCGCAATGGACCTGACGTTTGATTCCCCATGTCTCAGACGTTATCCTTCGGGTGGCCGCGGCAGTTACCACACGTCGGCTAAGCTAAGCAATCCGGGGCAAGCAATTGGGGGCCATGCCACCGAAGGGAACGAAGTCCAGATACGCAGCGCTCGACGATGCAGTCACAACAAGCGGAAAGCGAAGCGATCGAAGGCAAAGCTTGCACCCCTCATCACTTGCGACAGCATCTGATCATTCTTATGTCGGAAACAGCTTGAAGGTCGCCAAATCAGTTCCTCACTTGGCCTCAAACAGAGCCTAAGACTTACACAGCATCAAGAGGACTTCTAACTCCAGTCGCTGCGAGGCTGCTGACATGGGTATAGGTCATCGTGGTGCTCACATTCTGATGACCCAAAAGCCGCTGAATGGTGCGAATATCTGTCCCGGATTCCAGCAAGTGAGTGGCAAAAGAATGTCGAAACGTATGACACGTCGCCGACTGAGTAATCCCTGTTTTCTTCACTGCTCTGCGAACCGCTTTTCGAACAGAACTCTCGTGAATATGATGGCGACCTCTTCCCGGCATTGTTCCGAATTCGCCAGGATCGGCTCGTGGATCTGAAGTCAAATGTCGCCCCGGAAAGACATACTGCCATCCCGGCTCGCAACCAGCTTGGGGATACTTTTCCGCCAGAGCATACGGCAGCCAACCCCAACCGGCCCCAAGTTCGAGGTCTTCACGATGCTGAACCAGCGATGAGCTTACCTGACGCCTTAAGCCATCCTGCAACTTCTCTGGAAGAGGAACGTAACGATCTTTGGCTCCTTTACCGTCGCGAACGATCACTTGCTTTCGATCAAAATCGACATCTTTAACTTCTCAAACGACAAGATTCCATCAAACGCAGACCGGCACCATACTGAAGCCCCACCATCAGTCGACGAGGACCAAAAGGGATCTCTTTCAGTATGGCCTACACCTCCGCAGGACTCAAGACCACCGGAAGGTGATCCGAATGCTTGGCACGAACAGCATCCACATTGATGTCTACCTTCAACACTTCCCGAAATAGTAGCAAGAGAGCACTCAGGGCCTGAATTTGAGTATTCGCAGCGACATGGCGTTCGTTAGCCAGATAAGTAAGCAACCGATTTACCTCAACCGAACCCATTGTGGAGGGATGCTTCCACTCTCCGCACAGTGACTTCTCGTGACGCAGGAATCTTTCAATCCGGCTCAGATAAGCACGTTCGGTTCTCAACGCTAAGTGGCGAGTACGAATGTGCTCACGAGCATCATCTAAAAGCATCAAATCTTGTGCTCGAAAGTGCGAGTCCCCATTTCTCGCCTTCCTTAGCCTTATACGGACTCCCGAATATCCGTACGATGTCCGCATAAGTCAAACAGACACCAACGGGTGAGAAGTCTTGGCCCGTTGGCAGCTTACAGCATTTGGCCTTAAAGTCGATTGACACGAAGCACCTTGAACTCAAAAATACTCAGTTATGCGGACGGCTTATGTGGACGTCCATAGAATTCTAGTTATTCGGCAATAGGTGTTAATTGACAGAGTCTCCCCCAAAGACGCTTCAACAAGCCGCTGAGTCTATCGTCGCGTCGCTTGATGACGATAGCAGGCAGCGCATTCTCGAAGTTGAACTGGGAGAACTTTCTCGTTTTCATCACGGCTGGGGAACTGGGATACGCAACGAATTCAATCTGTGGTCCAACAGTG
>JBDWHY010000073.1:0-2048 GCA_039974975.1 Fuerstiella sp.
CACTGTTGGACCACAGATTGAATTCGTTGCGTATCCCAGTTCCCCAGCCGTGATGAAAACGAGAAAGTTCTCCCAGTTCAACTTCGAGAATGCGCTGCCTGCTATCGTCATCAAGCGACGCGACGATAGACTCAGCGGCTTATTGAAGCGTCTTTGGGGGAGACTCTGTCAATTAACACCTATTGCCGAATAACGACCGCAATCACCGGGTTGCGGCCAAGAGACTTTGAATTCAGGAAACGCGCTGTCCGCAACTCCGGTGCATTGCATTGTTATCTGGCGCGTGAGTTACTCGTCATAGAACGCAGACAGTTTCGGCAAATGATCGCGCATGAGTTCGTCGTTGTCAAAGTCCCAGTCTTCGCCTGTCAGTTCTGCGGTTTCGTTTCGGGCTGGGTATGGTGCTGTATCTGGCTGACCGGATACCCGCATCCATGCGTCATGGGCTGCACCATAAATCTCAGCTTCTGCGTCAATTCCTGACGACCACGGGAGTGCAACGTTGGCAAGACTGTCAGGATTGATCATCGCACGGTCGTAGACGTCTTTACCCATGCCAACCAGCCAGCATCGGAAGTAATAGAATCCGTCGTCTCCAGCACCAGTGTTCATAACGTAGCAGGCTGCCATCAAGTTGATGGTGCTTGCGGCGGCAACAAAACGATCGAATATGTGGTTCCATTCGACGATGTCGTCGGCTGCGAGTTGCGACAATTCCGCAACGAGTCGGTGGTGCCATTCGTCTTGCAGTCGCGAATCAGACTGGCAAGCGCGTTCGATGATTTGCCAGAACTGATCTTCGGTCATGTCTCTTGCCAGATAACGCCGACGGTCACCGGACCGTGGAGTGAAATTGTGATATCAAAATTTGGCAAGGCCCACGGTTCCGTGTGCACCGTCTTGTTATGCCACTGTGAGCTGCTGTTATGAATTTCAGCTCCGACCGGCGAGTTGGTGTCAATTCACTTTAAAGTATCGTTTAGCTCGGTTTGCCGAGTCCAGTTTGGAAATAATATCGAGCAAGAGTTTATGCTGCGTAAGCGTCGCGTTAATCGTTAAAGAGGATGTCGTAGACTCATAGTCAATTGTCGGGCTGGCCGATACCCTGAGTCGACGGAGGCCACGGCACAATGAGTGACCATCCAACCGTGATAAATGGTATGTGATGCGAATCTGGGACTGTTTAACGACTTCGTCTGTAGGATCGAGGCTTTCCATCACGGACCATGGAGAGGGAAGCTGTCCCTTAAACCCTGGGTCCGTAGCGAGTTGAAACGGAGCTACCGACAGTGCTGACATGCACGGAACCAACATCGCAACTATGAAATTCATCTTAATTGTTCCGGAAGTTTATTAATGTTAGATGAGTGGCATAACGTTTTGCGTAACCCGATTGTGGCGGGTGACATGATTTACAATTTCGAGCCCGACCACAATTCGGGTTCACGCTTTTGTTATCTGGCCGATTTGATGCACAACACGGGTTCGTATACGCTCATCGTCAAAAAATCTGGCATGTCACCACTGGTGAAGCGCCCGATGAAGGATTGTCCGTTCGCAGCACTTGAGATGCACGACGATCTCGTCCGGCTGAATCCAGACGCGGAGGTCGTGCTTGCGTGTCTGATGAATGGCAAGATTGAAGCGGAATGCGCGGGAACGATTCGAGCGATTCGAGACGCACCCGCTTAGCCAGATAACGCCTAGAATCAGCCGGTTGTGGCGGTTGATGATCCATGTGATTGCGGGCCGACCACAACTCGGCTGCATGGTTTTGTTAGCAGCTGATATTGAGCCATTCCCCAATGTGAGTCAAGCAACTTACTAAGGTCTGACTGGAAGCGGAAGGCCTGACTGAACTTAAAAATGTGACTGTCTGGAAGCTGTTGTGAAAACGTGGCCTCGCCAACATCACGTGGATCAACACGCGACTGGCTGATACGAAGCGGAAGGGCTGACTGAGCCTATCAATGTGACTGCCCGGAAGCTGCTGAGCAAAACTTCGCCGCACCCACATCACGACGAGGAAGCCGAAGACCAGACAGCAC
>JBDWHY010000074.1:0-1066 GCA_039974975.1 Fuerstiella sp.
TGTCACTGAAAACGGACTGATTCGCCAGCACGAAGGCTTCCAAGGTTCGGCACGACTAGGCGGAACCACGGGCAACGTTTTAAATGCTCGCCCGAATGCTGACTTCACAGTGCCAGGAACTCAAATCGCCAGCATCCAAGTTGACAGCAACGATGGAAACGATCTGCTAGATGGTGGAGCGGGTAACGACGAACTGATCGGCGGCGGCGGAAACGACATTCTTCGTGGTGGCGATGGAGACGACATCATCAACGGTGGAGGCGGTAACGACACGGCTCAGGGTGACGAAGGCAACGACACAATCAACGGTGGTGATGGCGATGACACGGTGATTGGCGGATCTGATGATGACACACTGCAAGGTGGAGCAGGCAACGATACTTTGATCGGTGGCTTCGGCGATGACTCCCTTGACGGTGGAGCAGGCAATGATCGCTTGGTAGGCGGCGGTCAAATTGAAATCACAGTGACCAATCTTCAGACAGAAAACGGCGCCCTCCTGACTCCCTTCTTCTTGGCGACTCAAAACGGAGTTTACGACTTCTTCGATGTCGGCGGGACTGCCTCTGAAAATCTTGAAAGACTGGCGGAAGATGGAACCACGGGCCCCCGCATCGACGCCGCACTGGCCAGCGGTGGAGTCAACGAAGCCAAGGCAACCGAAGGGGGGCCGATCGTTCCAGGAGCTTCACGTACAGTGACATTCTATGCGGAATCAGTGAATGAGCTGACACAGTACCTAAGCTTCGCTTCAATGGTCCTTCCAAGTAACGACGCATTTATCGGCAATGATTCACCTTTGGAGCTGGACCTGTTTGATGAAAATGGCAATCTGATTCGACGGGTCGGTGATGGAGCCTTCATCGTTGGTGGAGACGACGTTTACGACGCTGGCACCGAAGTGAACGACGAAGCTCCTGCCAACACGCCCGTCTTGGGACAGGCTGCACCAAACACCGGTGTCACTGAAAACGGACTGATTCGCCAGCACGAAGGCTTCCAAGGTTCGGCACGACTAGGCGGAACCACGGGCAACGTTTTAAATGCTCGCCCGAATGCTGACTTC
>JBDWHY010000075.1:0-1073 GCA_039974975.1 Fuerstiella sp.
TTTGTAGAAGAACTACGTTCTTGCCAGGCATTGAACGCAGTTTGTTGCGCAATGCTTTGCGAACTCATGATGGGAAAAAGAGCGATGTAGCCCAAAAAACTAATTCTCACCGGTCACCTCCGATTCTCAAGGCATAACGTCTGCCGTAACCGGGCACGAACGGAAGACTTTGATTTCAGTTGCCGCGTGAATGAGTGCTCCGGTTCACGGCTTTGTTATGTGCCCATTTCAGAACACACCGTAGTTTATCAGTTTGAAGCCTACGTCTGCATCCTTGAAAGTGCGAAACGCCGCCTTGGATTCGCGAATACCCGCAGACGGAAGATCGCGGTTGAAATAGAAGATTGGCGTCTTCCAGCCATGATATTCTTGTCGTGAAACGTAGGACGGACCTTCGGGAGCTATACAGTTACGATGGTGAGTGACGACATCAGCAGGAGATTTGTCTTTGAACTGCCAGTCCGCGAGATCGGTCAGTTGAAATGTCCTTGAGAGTAAGTCGAGGACGAGTTGTTCATTGTTTGTCGTAAAGGAAAGTTGGACCTTCCAGACTGGGCCATCGTCTGACGGTTCGTTTACGCGTTCGAGCAACCACGATTCGACAGACCCGGAATGTTTGTGTATCGCCGATTCATGGGGATCGAGTTTGAATAGCGAATCGTCCGGTCCGACGGCGTACAAATTGTCATCACTGTCATCGCGGGCAAAGACACAATATTCGGTTGGTATTCCTCGTTGGTACGAGAGAAAGGTGTCTTCATCTTCGGGCAACGAATAACAGAAGTTTTGTGGAACGCCGATCGTTTGCAGGAGTTGACGCACAGAGTCCGGGATGCGCCGATCGCATTCGACGGAGAGCTCGGCGAATTCTGAGTCCGTGAGCGGTGTCACGACAAACTTGGATAGGTCAATTGCGTCGAACATCTCTTTGGCACATAACGCCTGCCGTAACCGGGCACGAACGAAAGGCTTTGATTTCAGTTGCCGCGTGAATGAGTGCTCCGGTTCACGGCTTTGTTATTCGGCGTCTTCAATTGGGCTTCGACTATCCAGATCGCTTGCGAGCCGCTTGT
>JBDWHY010000076.1:0-5033 GCA_039974975.1 Fuerstiella sp.
TCAACACCTGATGCCGCATTCGGGTTGAATTTTTCGTCCGCATTGATTCTTGTTGTTGACCGAGTCTCTGAGCTGTACAATGGCCGCTCCTCAGTCAACGTATCAACAGGATGCGGATGACCATAAGTGGCGATTCACGCCGAATTTTAAATCAACGTCAACCGTCGCCACCCGGTTACGCTTGTCGTTAGCCGAATGAAAGATCGCGAGTCATGAGTCCTCACCTCCATAGCGAGAGCTCATCAAAGGTCGGCAGCGATTTTCCAGTTTACGATCGCAAGTGGTACTCGCGTAGGACAGTCCGCAGCCCGTTAATCCGTTTTGCGATCGCAGGTGTGGCATCGGTGCTTGGTGCGTTCGTCGGACTGTGGGTGGGCGTAGCAGTTGGTGTTCTATACGTTGAGCTAGCCAATGTCTCCAATTTTGAAGGTGGTGCCGGCTTTACAGTACTTGTGTTTTCAATGGCAGGTGCCCACATAGTGGCGTGGCCATTTTTTGGTTATTTTCTTCTTGTTTGGACCCGTCATTCTGGATGGGGTATACGAACCGGATAACCAGCCAGTGGACCGAAGAGGCGGATTTTGCCAGCGCGGCTAACAAAACGGTGCACCGGAACCGTGGGCCTTACGAAGTTTTGATTTCACATTTTCACTCCACGGTCCGGTGACCGTCGGCGTTATGCCACAAGCCCAAAACCTACATGCAAAGCCCCGTTTGGACCGCAGTATCGTTCTTTGCCATCGCTACTCAACTGGTCGTTCTCCGTGGATTCGACTTTCGCCAGTTGCTGCTCTTTGTTGTTCCTGTCCTGCTCGCTCTCGCCGTATCTCGCCAAGAGCCAGCAACTCGCGGCTCGTTACTTGCACAAATATTTCTCGGCCTCATCGCATTTGGTTTGATCATTGCCGAGATCCCATGGCTCTTCCCAAATCTCGGCGGAGTAGACCCTAATCTTCCCCGCGAAACAGACAGAGCGTTGACGTGGTACGTGGCTGTGTACCTTCTCTTCTTCATGACTGTTTGCCCGTTTCACCTTTTCACTGATTCCCTCTCAAGGCAGCATCAGGGTCGCCCTGCACAGTTTTCCAAATTTACCTGCTGGCTCGGTCTCTTTACTGCGTCCATAATGTGTGTCGGCATGTTCGCGGGCGCATTTCGATTCTTTGGCATCTGGCCGATCGTATGAGTAAAAGTGGCATAACAAAATGATGCACGGGAATTGTGTATCACCCGCAATTTTCAAATGTAAGTCGCTGCTCCGCGTCCGGTGATTTTTGACGTTAGCAGTGTCTGTTTCCCTTTGCGTGTGGGTGTGCAGTTTGGTCTTCGGCTTCATCGTCGTGATGTGGGCGGTGTGAAGTTTGGCTCAGCAGCTTCCCGGCAGTCACATTGATAGGCTCAGTCAGTCCTTCCGCTTCCTGTTAGACCTTAGTAAGTTGCTTGACTCACATTGGGGAATGGCTCAATATCAGCTGCTAACAAAACGGTGCACTCGGAACCGTGGGCCTTGCGGATTTTTGATTTCACATCTTCACTCCACGGTCCGGTGACCGTCGGCGTTATCCAGCAAGACAACCATGACCGAAGAAGACGAGGGGCAAAACCTACAGAGCTATACTCCCTGACGGTAGCCGCCGATCGGTTGCGCAATTCTCGAATCGCCGCGCCGAGTTGTTTATTGACGTCGCAAAAATGCTTGAGCACTATATTGAAATTCCATGCGGAATCCTCGAAGACGATGGCCCCTGTGGGCCACAAGATCAACATGAGATTGACGCTAATCAGTTTATTTGTTTCTTTCAACAGATTTGGCATACTGGATGGCTTTCCGACATCTCGAATTCTTTCGTATCCAGCTGGGCCACATGGGCCGCGGGAATTGTCGAAAACATCACATTAATGCCGGTTCGTTGGGTCGACCGAGATGGAGTTGAACTTTTGATTCGTCGCTACCGGCTTGACGATGCGAGTTTAGAAGAACAGTTAGAACAAAAGAAACAATGTGGTGAGGTCGCCACTGTTCGTTGTGAAATCAACGACACGGATATCACCGTTTAAGGCAATGTAAACGTATCGCCTAACCAAATGGTGCAGCCGAGTGGCAGTTGCACACGAAACAGAATGGGACGTCGTCAGCCGCCACCGGCTGATGGTCGGCGTTAGCAGTGTCTGTTTCCCTTTGCGTGTGTGTGTGGTGTTTGGTCTTCGGCTTCATCGTCGTGATGTGGGCGGGGTGAATTTTGGTTCAGCAGCTTCCCGGCAGTCACATTTAAAATCTCAGTCAGTCCTTCCGCTTCCAGTCAGACCTTAGTAAGTTGCTTGACTCACATTGGGTAATGGGTCAATATTCGCTGCTAACAAAACGGTGCACTCGGAACCGTGGGCCTTGCGGATTTTTCATTTCACATCTTCACTCCACGGTCCGGTGACCGTCGGCGTTATGTGGCAAGTCGCCGCAGTCCTTCATGCAGAATGTCAATACACAAAAACGCGTCGCGCATAAACGAAATGTGCAGGCGGCACTGCAACGCATCCTGAACGACCCTGCCGTGATGCCAAACGCAGATTGCGCTGACCTCGTCGTATCCGTTAGTCGTGTCGAGTTCGGCAGCACAGTTCGCGAAATATATATCGACGTCTTCGGCCGCCCACGAGTCGCCATTTCCCAAGTGGACGAACCGATGCACGACAAATACATGCGTGAGGCCCGAGAGCGAGGCGAAGATACCTACATTGACCTCACCGATATGTTCGTCTTTCCAAAACTCACAGCGGTCATTGGAGCCGCACTCCAAAAACAGCTTCAACTGCAGTACACTCCAATGATCAAACGCATTTCCGACATCGCTGATTCGTAGTCTTGTTGTGTCGTTCTACAGGGTAGATGGCTGATCGGCAGCATCGGCCACATAACAATGAAATGCACCGGAACGCGGATATTCGGCCAATTTTCAAATGTAAGTCAACTGGTCCGCGTCCGGTGATTTTGGTCGTTATGCCCAACACCTGACTGAGTAAGGTCATTCCAATGCGACATGCGTATCAATTAATAGCCTTAGTGACGACCATCCTAGGGAGCGGTCCGTTTTCCGCTAACGCTCAGTTGCAAATCGCATCAAAGAATGAACGTGCTCCATTTGCTGAGAAGACAGTGGTCTTCAGTCCCGACCGTGATGACAGGAATGAAGCTCATGAAGACATCCGCATAAAATCGCTTCATGGGGTCACTTTTATTGTGACACGCCCGACGATTACAGAATTTGAAGGGAAGACTGGGCCAGCTATTCAGACTTGGTACAAGATGTATGATTCGATGATCCTCTATTCCTTTGACACAAGATCAGCCGCAGACGAATTCGTCGAAGGTGAAGTGCACGGATTGGAAAGGTCTTCTCCGCAGGCGTCATTAAAGACGACGTATCTCGAACATTCGCCCGCGGGTATTAAACCACTCGACGGCAAAGCTATCGTGGTAGACTGTGCGAAAATGGCAGCTTTTGTGGCGCCCGGTTTCAAAGTCAGCTCCATTGGCGGTGAAGCTGTCTACTCTTGGAAACACGACTCCCCGAAGAGCCCCCGCGTCTGGCAAAAGGTTGAACAAATTGAACGACTATTGATTTTTGATTCATCTACCGCAGCCCATCAATATGTCGAAGGCTTACAAGGTAAAGGTGTCCAAAGTAGGAGTAATTGATGCAGTGGCATAACAATCCGGTGCACGCGGAACCGTGGGCCTAGCGGATTTTTGATTTCACATCTTCACTCCACGGTCCGGTGACCGTCGGCGTCAGCAGTGTCAGTTTCCCTTAGCGTGTCGGTGTGTGGGTGTGCTGTTTGGTCTTCGGCTTCATCGTCGTGATGTGGGCGGTGTGAAGTTTGGTGCAGCAGCTTCCCGGCATTCACATTGATAGGCTCAGTCAGCCCTTCCGCTTCGTGCCAGACAGTCGCGGGTTGATCGACGTGATGTTTGCGAGGCAACGTTTTCACAACAGCTTCCAGACAGTCACATTTTTAAGTTCAGTCAGGCCTTCCGCTTCCAGTCAGACCTTAGTAAGTTGCTTGACTCACATTGGGGAATGGCTCAATATCAGCTGCTAACAAAACGGTGCACTCGGAACCATGGGCCTTGCAGATTTTTGATTTCACATCTTCACTCCACGGTCCGGTGACCGCGGTCGTTATCCAACCAAACCCCGGAGCTCTCAACACAATATGTTCTGGCCCGTCATTCTGCCGTTTCAGATCTCCTGCGGTGTCCTATTGGTCGCGGTTGTCACCCTGACCGCTCTCGCTTCGCCGAAGAGCTGGAGTCGGGGAAAGACGTTTCTCCTCTATTCAGCGATTGCCATAATCGCATTCATACCGCTATTCGCGGGGATCATGACAGCTGTGGACGCCGTTCGGTTCGGAGACTTTACGTACGGATCGTACCACGACATCCCCGACTTTCGCTCTCAACGCTACCTGCCTGAAGTTGCTGCTGATATCACCATGCGCAAGCATGGCAACGGCTATTTCGCTCGGTACAAGATTACAGCACAAGACTTCGAGTCGTACCTCGACAACCTCTGGGAGAAGTATGGCGAGTTCTCCGCTATTGAGCGTGGTGGTTTTGGTGACGAAGGGGAACCCGTCAACCCGCAGGAATTCAACATGGCATTCGGTGATCTTGGATGGGATTGCCCATCAAATACAATTGTGTATTATGGTCCGAGTGAGGATGATGGCGGCGGCGCAACTTATTACGTTGCTGTCGAAGCTGGCTTTGTTTTTCAACATACTGGGTTTTGGTAACCGAACTGCAATCGTTGGATAACAAAACGGTGCACTCGGAACCGTGGGGCTTGCGGAGTTTTGACTTCACATCTTCACTCCGCGTCCCGGTGATCGTCGACGTTATGCCTTGAGAATCGGAGGTGACCGGTGAGAATTAGTTTTTTGGGCTACATCGCTCTTTTTCCCATCATGAGTTCGCAAAGCATTGCGCAACAAACTGCGTTCAATGCCTGGCAAGAACGTAGTTCTTCTACAAA
>JBDWHY010000077.1:0-8287 GCA_039974975.1 Fuerstiella sp.
GCATAGGGCTGCTGCAATGAACACCCCTGCAGCGAACACGCCTGCAACTGTTGTTGCCGCACATGAAATTCTGCGCAGATCAGAAGCTTGAACCGAGGGGCGAAGCTTGAACCAGCGCCAGAGCTTAAACCGGGGCCAGAAGCATGAGGCCAGCACGTTCTAGTCAGCCAGCTTCTTGGGCTTGCAAAGTCGCTTTTTCGTATTGGAAGCTCGACCACATTTCCTGCAAATGTGCGACGGTCTGCAGACCAGCTGTTCCAATTTTTTAGCGTCTTTTTTTGACGAGACTTTGATTTTGCAAAGAGTCTTCACGGACGCCACTTCTTAACAGAAGGAACCAAACTGCCGATCTTTTACGCCACGAAACTCGTCGCGACTGTTCCATTCTTTGAGTTCTTTAAGCTTAGCAGTGTGCAGTGTGCAGTGGGTTCTTTGCCCTGCGGCTGGCGGCTTCATAAAATCATCACGTGCGCCATATTCACGCCGGCAGGCCGCTTGGTTCACACACGAATTCACGAATTCACGAATTGATTGCTCGACACTTTAGAGCCGGACGAGCGAGTCGGTTCCGATTCGACAGCATGCCCTTCCGTCGTCGATTGCTCGGGCTTCTGCAACACACACCAAATGTAAGAAGTAAAGTACTCCTTGATCACGGGGATGTGCAGCAGCGGTGACGTCCAAAATGCATACTTCGAAGAAAACCTTTCAGCATGAATCTGAAAGTCAAACTCAGACTCGGCAAACACCCGTTTGAAATCTCGAATCAGATACTTATTCAAGTAGTCTGTCGGGATCGTGTCTGAACAGAATTTTTCGGGAATTCGTTGCCCGTCTTCATCAAAGTCATGCATGTTGGGTTGATACCAATCGGACTGATAAATGCGACGACAGGTTCGCAGCATTGTCTTTTCCGAAAACACAACATGAGCCCAAGGCACGGGCATCACAGACCACAGATGAGGAGCAAACGGATGGTGCCAACCCCAAGTGCCAATCAACAGCTTTCCACCGGGCCGTAAAATTCGATAGCACTCTTTCAGAGATTCAGCAGGATGCTCGATATGTTCGAAGACATCATACGACAAAATCGTGTCGATGGATTCTGTTTCAAGGGGAAGCTGATCCTTGGAGCTCACTAAAAATCGAATCGAGTGTGTGGCCGCCTTTTGCTGAGCAATCTCGACAGCCTTTTCATCGATGTCGACACCCGATAAAGACTTCGGGGACAGCTGATTGAGGCTGGTCGTCACGGCTCCGTCGTAGCAACCGAGATCCAGGACATCCTTCCCTTTGACCTGAACGGAATACTTTTTTGCCGCGTCCGAAATGATTTTCACACAGGCTGCTCGGTACTTCTTATACGAGTCTGCATCTGTGAGAGCTGCAGACATTTCCTCGGACTGGCCTGCGTTCTTATTAGCAAGTAGTTTCGCGAGCCTGTACAGCAGGCCTTCTTTCGCTCGGTCCAACATTAACGATATCTTCTCTTCGGTTTTAAAACATTTAAGCTCTGAAGATGCTCAATTCGCACCTTCAAAGCTCAACTCGTCATGCGATCACGTGGTCAGCATACGACGTAGGCAGCATACGACGTGGGCAGCGGTCGGGGCGAGAACCCAGATATAACTTGAAGAATCAAAGAGTTGACATTTACGGCAACACTCTAGATCGATGCAAGTCGTCATATCCGTCAAAATGCCACACATCTACCCCGCAGTGTTATCCCACAACAGACCCAATTCCACCTCAGAACACACGACGCGTGGCGATTTACATCATTCCGGCCCGCTGGAAACTGAGAAAGACGGCCGAGACAGTCATTCTTGGCTGCTCGCCAATTGCAGCGACGCCAACGCATTCCAAACGCGAACAAAACGTTCATCAGGACAAAATTAACCAGCTGGAAATCAACCAGCTGGAGGCCAACTGCCTGAAGACAGTGCCCCAGACTGCTGAACGGCCACCGAAATCAATCTTCGGCGAATTCTAGCATTCCTGAATTTTTTAGGTCATAAACAGACGGGCAGGGATAAGTAACAGAGACAAGACGTTTTTGGATGGAGCAACCGAGTGGACGAAACAGCGCGGCAAGCAACTCGACAGTGGACTCTGGCTCAGCCCGCTGTGTCAGCGTTCATCACATCCGTGGTTCGCGATTTTCGCGACCGAGATGATGTTTTGCAAGATGTTGCAGTGGCCGTGATTGAATCATTCCCTTCCTACAATTCTCAATACCCGTTCATCCCTTGGGCCATCGGTGTGGCAAAGAACCAAGTGGGGCTCTACCTAAGAAGTCGTCGCAAGGACCTATTGGTATTTGACGACGACACAATCACCTGCTTGGCCGTTGCGATTCCAGAAGTTGCTCAAAAAACTGAGTCGCAACTTAAGTTCATGACGGAATGCTTGGAAGGACTTGAAAATCGAGCTCATCACCTTTTTCAGCTTAGGTATCAACAAGATCTGAAACCTGCCGCCATCGCAGATTGCCTTGGCATGACGGCGAATTCCGCGGCGAAGGCTTTGCAACGAATTCGAGATCGATTGCGGCAGTGCGTCGAACGTAAGAGCTTGGAGGCAACGTCATGAACACTGAAATTCAAGACTTGATAGACGCCTACTTCGATGATTCACTTTCACCCGAACAACTGGGCCAGCTGAGTCAGTGGATTCAATCAGACCGGCTTCATGCCGAACAGTTTGCTTCAAACTTGATGCTGCATGACAGGCTGCGAAACGAATCGACAGCCAAAGAAGAATTGCTGCCTCAAAGCAACCTTGCAAAAAACTCGGCTGCACCCGACTGTAAAACACCGGGCAGTGAAACACCGGGCAGTGAAGCACCGGGCAGTGAAGCACCGGGCAGTGCTGCATCCGACAACAACGCGCCCAACAGCAATGCGCCGGACAGCCACACGCGAAGACGTCGCCTTGTTCAGCGTCCGTTGCAATCAACAATGGCGTTGGTATCGACTGTATGTGTCGTGCTCGCCATCGCCGTCTTTTTTCAAAACGGCTTTGGCACATCTTCGGTTTCGGCGGCGGTGGGCGAGCTCAATCGCATCATCGCGGCAAACAGAGAATCTGCGGATCGAACATTCGTGATTTCTGTCGAACAATCTGTTGCAGCTCGACGGGTTCGAAATCACATGTCGCCAGAACATCTGCGACCACCGAAGCCTTCTTTAGACGAAGCCATTTTGGCCGTTCGTGGCTCGAACCAATTTGTTCTCAAGCGAAAGGTCAATCAAAGTGACTGGTTTATCACGGGCAGCAATGGCACCACCAGTTGGGCCGTGCGACCAGAGGGCCCTGTCAGATGCAGCAACGACTTGACTCGATTTCACCGAGACCTGCCAGGGCACGAATGGTCATTGCCCATCAACAACCTGCACGATGGACTGGATGCACTGCGAAGCGCCTACGATTTAAAAGTGTCTTCCCTAGAAGACAGTGAGAAGGACGGCGGAAAGGGCAGTGATACGGAAAGTGGAACGCGCATTCCGTCAAAGCAAAGAGGCTGCCGACGAATGATGGCCGCCAGAAAACCGCGTTGCTTGGGAGCAAGCAACATTCAAATTACCTATTCAGAATCGAGCGGTCAGATTCAAGCGATGCGATTCATCAACATGCCATATGGAAGAAACCTTGTGACTCTAAGAATGACGTTGATCGACGAGCAATCTTTAGCAGCAGATTACTTTGATCACCAATCCCATCATGATGCCGATCGCATCGTAGAATTTGAATAAGTGAAGACCAAACAATACGTCACGTTGGCATTGGGAATCGCCGTTCTGACTTGCGTTTCAATCGCAGCCTATATCACGTGGGCTCAATCGCCGTCTGCCCAGACCGCGTTTGAAAACTCGGCCGGCAAACCGAACCAGCCGGGCACCGTCGGCAAGCCTCGAATCACGGATACAGTGCGAGCAAACGTATACGCCGACAATTGGTTCATCCTGTATATCAATGGCGAACTTGTTGCCGTGGATTCCATCAAGTTCATGCCTCACAACGTCGTGTCGGTCGACATTCTTCCCACCTACCCAATGACGATTGCCGTAATGGCAAAAGACAATGCAGATGCCAAGACGGGCATGGAATACGCCAACAGCAGCATTGGAGACGGCGGGTTCATTTTCAAACTTGGCGACGGCACCGTGACCAACGCCCAGTGGAAAGCTCAGGCGTATTCACAAGGCCCCATCGACGGAAACACGACGACTCCGCAAGTTGTCAACACGCCGATTCCCGAGAACTGGTATGCAATCAATTTTGATGATCAATCATGGAATCAAGCCAAAGAATACACGCAGGCGGAAATTGGCCCGAAGGAGCCATTTTTTGAGACGGATTTTGAAGGAGCACGCTTTATTTGGACTGATGATTTAAAGCTGGACAACACCATCCTATTCCGCCACACCGTCCGTCAAGCACCGGATGGAAAAGTTCGCCCCGACTTTTCAAATCTCAACAACACTATCCCCAACGGACGCCCCAACGGACGCCCCAAAAGACCTAGATCATGACGCCCCATCACTGGCCAATTCAGGATATTCATTTGATGAAAACACGCAGTCTACAAACAGTTGCGATCTGCCTGATCGGATTGGCAATGGCATCCCCGTTACAGGCTCATGAAGGCGGACATCATGACGGTTCACACGCCCATACTGATTCTCGAACATGGTCGATCGCAGCTGAAGGATCTCATTTACACGGGTCGTTTGTTGCATCACGAAATGGCCAAGTGCAGATTCGCCGTGATGATGGAAAGCTGTGCAAAATCGCCATGGATCGGCTGATCGAATCCGATCAAGAATGGGTCGAAAACCGGATGCACGAAATCGCAGTTTTGAATCGTCAGCATGCAGAGCAAATGATGGTGATCAGGCACATGGCGAAGGCCAGTCTGCAGACATCAAAGACTCACTCATCGACTCCCCTGATGGCTGAACACTTCAAGCCTTTCGAAAAGTTGCTGCAGATTCGCTGGGACAAAAACTTCCTTTACGTGGGATCAAATGGGCTTCCAGAACACCCCATGATGGTTGGCATTCGTTCGTGGCAACAGCAGGTCCCAATTCCTCAGAAGTACCTGGGCAACAACGCGTGGCGCATTCCTTTGCATCCTGTGCCAGCAAAGAACCCGATGTCGACAAAGAACAATTTTTTGCGAGGCGCCATTGCGTTGGCAGTCAACGGAGTCCCCATTTTTAATCCGCTGAATAATCGCGGCGATGATGCCTATCTGTTTGGCGAACTTGATGAATATGGCGGACATTGCGGGCGTGGAGACGATTACCATTACCATATTGCTCCCGTTCATTTGGAAGAAACATCTGGCAAAGGAAAACCCATTGGCTATGCCCTCGATGGCTATCCGATCTTGGGCTATCAAGATCAGCAGGCTGCCGATTTTTCGCCTTTGGACAAACTGGGAGGGCACAAAGATGCTTCCGGCAATTATCACTATCACGCACAGAAAACTTACCCGTATGTAAACGCAGGATTTTACGGAGAAGTCACGCAACGTGGAGGACAGGTTGACCCTCAGCCGCGAGCCGAACCGATTCGACCAGACTTGCGTCCTTTGCGAAATGCCAAAATCACGGGTTTCAGCAAAACCGGAAATCAGTTTGAACTGGAATACGACGTGTCGGGGCGCAAGGGCACCGTAGCCTACGTCGTAAAAGACGACAGCACGGTCGACTTCACATTTCAGGCCCCCTCTGGAACGACTCGCAAGGAAACGTTTCGAAGTCGCATGGGCAAGCCATTTCTTCCTCAATCCGACATCACAAATGATGGATCGCCCCCGGATGAAAACCAAGCGTCTGGATTACCAGCCGCGAATGGACTGCCGACACTGAATGTTTACAGTTCTGCGTTTGAAGCCGGTGACGAGCTCCCCGTTGAATTTACGGGGGACGGGGCAGGAGAATCTCCGCCAATTTCATGGACAAAAGGCCCCCCGGAAACTCAAAGCTACGCTGTCGATTTGTGGCACACGCCGGGCCCCGGAGAGACCAAATCCTATTGGCTGCTGTACGACATTCCGGCCGACGTCACCAGCCTGCCAAAACAAGTCAGCGGAATTGGGACCGCCGGACAAAATGACAAAGGGCATGCCAATTACGACCCCATGCGGTCGAAGGGGCCCGGAGCCAAACAGTACCACCTGACAGTTTACGCACTGTCTGAACGGCCCAAACTTGTCGACAACAAAGTGACTCGAGAAGACTTGCTGCACAGCATTTCCGAGATCACTTTGGCCGAAGGTACGCTCGACTTTCAATACACTCGATCCTTAAGTCGTTCAAGCCTTGTTTTGATCGCCCTGACCGTGGTTTCGCTCGCCAGTTTTTTCTGGATTTATATGAAACGATTTCGGAATCAGAACGGCACTGTTGGCGCTGATTCTGGTTTAGCCAAAACATAGTGTTTCCCAATTTTCTGTACTGTCTTGAAACACGCCCCTTTTGCTAGGCTCTCTCAATGAACCGTGCTGTCAAGTTCCTTGTTTTTTCCGCTTTTGTCCTGCTGGCAATACCCGATGCGTCGATTGCCGATTGGACGCGATTCCGTGGTCCGAACGGCACAGGAATCAGCGAATCTGATGCTCCGACCGAATTCGACGCCGATACGAACCTAAGATGGAAGCTGGAACTGCCCGGTCGTGGAATTTCTAGCCCGATCGTAGTGGGCACCAAGGTGTTTGTGACGTGCTATTCCGGATACGGAATGGGAGACGGTGAAGGGCAGATTGAAGACCTAAAACGACACCTGGTGTGCATCGACCGCAACTCTGGAAAAACGCTGTGGACGAAGACCGTGGATGCCAAGATGCCGGAAGACGAATACCGTCCCCCCGGCGTGACAACTCACGGCTACGCCAGCAACACTCCCACCAGTGATGGAACCTTGGTGTATGCGTTCTTCGGAAAATCCGGAGTCTACGCATATGACCTAGACGGCAAAGAAATTTGGAACACCAGCGTCGGAGCAGAACCCAGCTACAAAGGGTTTGGATCTGCTGCCAGTCCGATCGTTCATGAAAACCACCTGATCGTCAATGCGTCTGACGAATCGCTCTCTGTCGTTTGGCTAGACAAAGCCACCGGTGAAGAAAAATTTCGAGCAACCGCTGATGGACTCGGAGAATGCTGGGCAACTCCTGTCATCATGAGCGACGACAAAACTTCATACGCCGTTGTTTCGGTGATCGGAGAAGTTTGGGGCTTAAACAACAAAACCGGGAAACTGGGTTGGTATGCCAACGGAGTCAATTCTCGCAATGCTCAAGTCAGTGCTGTGCCCGGCGAAGGCGGAATCGTCTATGCAACAGGAGAAGAAGCAGTCGCCATCCGAGTTGGCGGCAAAGGCGATGTTTCTGAAACCAACACGGTTTGGGAAGGCCGAGTTCGCCCACGCTATGCGACTCCTGTGGTCCTGAACGGACATCTGTTTTCTGTGAGCAGTTCTGTGCTTGAGTGCCTTAACGCCGAAACAGGAAAGCGAGTCTTTCAAGAACGCCTGCCATCCCCCCCAGCCAGTAGCCAATCGGGCGGCTCAAACGGTGGATTTCAGGGTGGCTTTGGAGGTCGAGGTGGTGGCGGCGGTCGTCGGGGTGGTGGCGGAGATGACTATGCGTCACCGGTTGTCGCCAACGGCAA
Source organism: Fuerstiella sp. (assembly GCA_039974975.1). Lineage (GTDB taxonomy): Bacteria > Planctomycetota > Planctomycetia > Planctomycetales > Planctomycetaceae > Fuerstiella. The sequence continues at coordinate 7,683 of JBDWHY010000077.1, forward strand.
AATCTACATCACGACCAATTCTGGAATGGTGCATGTGATTGAAGCAAAGTCAGAATTTAAACGACTGGCTTCCAACGACATGACCTTCGACAGCAGCGGATTTGGTGGTACTCCTGCCATCAGCGACGGATGTCTGTTTCTGCGTTCAAATACTCATCTGTATTGCGTCGCAGAAGATGCTGACGTGGCAAAGTAGCCACCGATCAAGCATCGCGAGACATCAAGCGAAACTCACCCAGCATCATCGGGGCAATCCTGTCGAAACTCTTCGACTTTGAACACACTGTTCAAGCAAAAAGAGACGACAAGCTGCCCACGATGAAATGGTCAACACAAACGCCTCTCGGCAAAATCAGTTTGTGACGTTTGAAAGGGACGCCAGTCTTCTGGCGTCCCTGTTTCGTTGCTTGCATTCAAATGCTTCCCAAAGCAACATCGAAACTCTGAGGTGCTGCACTGCCGAGATCCCTCGCTCACGGGCCTGTTGATTTAGCGTTTGGATCGCACGTCAGTTCTGTGATCCCCCTTTCCCCCGCGTCCGTTGGGGCGCAACGGGAGCGGGGGTGACAGGCGGATCAGGTTGAAAAGGGTGAGAGGAGTGGGTA
>JBDWHY010000078.1:0-20912 GCA_039974975.1 Fuerstiella sp.
CTCTACCTTTGGCCGCGAAACGATTCTCAGGTTTTGGCCCCTGCGCTCACAGAACTGATTCGTATCGAAGGAGAGATCGACAAAGCTGGTTCAACGGACACCCCGGTCCAAAACCTGTGCTTTCAAGGCCTGACATTCATGCACGGCGAGCGATACAGCCTTACTGCCGATGACGCTGGGCTGCAGCACGACTGGGACATGCATGACAAAGCCAACGCACTCGTGCGTCTGCGAGGAACACAGAATTGTCGCGTTCAAAACTGCCGGTTCGCCCACAGCGGCAGCAGTGGAATTCGCATCGATCTACACGGCGAGCAGAACACGATCTCAGGAAATCTCATCGAACACATCGGCGGAGCGGGCATTCTACTCTGCGGTTACGGTCCGGGAACAAAAGACGTCAACAGAAGGAATGTGGTCTACAACAATCACATCCACCATGTCGGTCAAATCTATTCGCACTCACCCGGAATCATGGTCTGGCAAAGTGGTCAGAATCGTATCGCGAATAATCTCGTGCATCACACACCCTACACGGGGATCATTATTTCTGGATGCATGACAGATTTCTTCCAACGGCGAGGTCGCGAACTTGGCAGGACCATACGGCGACACGAAATCACTCGCTTGCCCAAACAACCTCAGCTTGAAGACGTGCGTCCTTACCTTCACACCCAAGACAATCTGATCGAATCCAACGAAATTCATCACGCGATGGAAATGCTGGGCGACGGCAATGGCATCTACATCCGCGGAGCCAGCAGCGGAAACATAATCCGCCGCAACTACATTCACCACCTTGTCGCCCCCATGAAAATGCAGGCCGCAATCCGCACCGACGGCGGTCAAAGAGACACCCTGATCGCCGAAAATCTCATCTACAAATGCACGTCTCAAGGAATCATCTTGAAGCTGAACAATCGCTGCGAAAACAATATCGTTGCTGACATCATTGCACCTCCACGCGGCTACTACCTGTCTTTACGAGAAGGTCCGCTCACTGGAGCCACGATCAAACGCAACATCTTCTATTCGTCGTCTGAAAACTGCACCTTCATCGACGAACTGCCACCGGGGAAACGACAAACCAACGAAGATCGTCGAGGACGGTTGCTTGCTGAATCCAAACAGGCAGACACCGACCACAATATCTACTTCTGCGCTGCCAACAAACAGCTGGGCAAGCAAATGCTGCAGCTGCAACAGGCAGATGGAGTTGATGCAAAAAGCTCTGCCATTGATCCTCTGTTTGTAGATCCCGCAAATGGCGACTTCCGCTTGAAACCCAAGTCGCCGGCTCTGAAAATGGGGCTCGTTCCATTCGATCAATCAAAAGTGGGACTCATCCCAACATCAACCCAAACCCAAGACTCGAAAACGAGGCAAAAATGAAAACATGTCTGTTCTTGGCCCTTAGCCTCCTTCAGTGCTCGCCGTTGCTATCACACGCCACGGCTGCCGAAGCGCCCAACGTCGTTTTAATTTTTGCCGACGATCTTGGCTATGGCGATTTGGGATGCTACGGCGCAACCAAAGTGCGAACTCCTAACATTGACAGGCTTGCCGCCGAAGGACGTCGGTTAACCGATGCCCACTCTGCCTCAGCCGTTTGCACCCCGTCTCGCTATGGACTTCTGACGGGGCAGTATCCCTTTCGAGCAAACGGAGGCAAAGGTATCTGGGGGCCGTGTGGCCATTTCCAGTCACTGTTAATCGACACCAACAAACTGACACTGGGACAGTTGTTCAAGAACAAAGGCTACGCCACCGCAGCGATTGGCAAATGGCACTTAGGATTTGGAAAGGGAAAGACTGACTGGAACAAGCCTTTGAGTCCAGGGCCGCTGGATCTTGGATTCGACTACTACTTCGGCATTCCCAAGGTGAATAGCGGCTTCCCCTATGTCTATGTGGAAAACGACAGCATCGTCGGCTATGACCCCAACGACCCGATTGTCTTCAAAAAACCGTATTCAAAAACCACCACCTATCCACCAGCAGCGGGCAAGAAAACTCCAAACGCTGTTGGAGGCGCCACTCAAGCGCACTCAATCTATGACGATGAACGCACGGGCATGTTGATGACCGAAAAAGCCGTTTCTTGGATCTCTACAAACAAGCAGAACCCCTTCTTTCTTTACTTCCCCACAACCAATATTCACCACCCATTCACACCAGCACCACGATTCAAAGGGACAAGTGAGTGCGGGCTGTATGGCGACTTTATTCACGAACTGGATTGGATGGTCGGTGAGATTGTCAAATGCCTCGAAGTCAATGGCCTCACTGAAAACACCATGATCATTGTCACCAGCGACAACGGAGGCATGTTTAATCGCGGTGGGCAAGATGCTTTTCAGGCCGGACATCGCCAAAATGGCGAGCTGCTTGGTTTCAAATTCGGTGTCTGGGAAGGTGGACAGCGAATACCATTTATCGCCAAATGGCCCGGCAGAATTAAGCCCAACACAGTGTCCAACCAGCTCGTCAGCGGAATCGATATGCTGGCCACCTTTGCCGCACTCACGAAGCAAGAAGTTGATCAAAAGCAACTGGCCGACAGTATCAATGTGCTGCCAGCTCTGATCAGTGACGAAACGACGCCTCTGCGCGAAAGTCTTGTCCTCACCCCTCACAAAGCCAGTCACTTGGCGGTTCGCAAAGGCAAGTGGATTTATATTCCGGCTCAAGGAAGCGGTGGCTTCAAAGGCAAGCCGGGCACTCACGCGTCGGGTGGACCGGCAGCTATCTCATTCGTCGGAAGCATCAACAGCGATATCAAAGATGGCAAGATCAAGAAGGGGGCACCAAAGGCCCAACTCTACGACATAGAATCTGATGTCCGCCAAACGCTTAACCTTCACGATCAACACCCGGAAGTCGTTCAGCAGATGAAAGCTCTTCTCAGAAGCTATCGGCCGAAGGCCAAGAAATCGACAGGAGCCAAAAAGTAGGCTCCCGTGATGCAGCTCGATCCCGTGATCAGCCTGACTCATCTTGCTCACGCAACTGTTGTTCTTCACGCGACTGTTGTTCTTCACGCAACTGAGGTTCTTCACGCGACTGTTTTCTACACCAAGCACCCATCGCAGAATGATTGACACAAATTCACACGTCCTTCTCAAAATCAGAACCGTGTGGCAGTCAAGCTCTCATGGAACTCAGCGAGCGTTGGAAAAGAGCGGGGCAGAGTATCGAACTTAGCTTCTGAAGGTGTTCGTCCAACGGGCGAACACCGACTGCCCAATACGTTCCGGCGTGCAACTTCCGAATCGCTCAGGTGGGCATCAAAGCATGCTTGCAGCGCCAAGCTCGTTAAGCTCTTGCCTGAAATCAGTCCCATCAGCTGCAAGCGGAATTCACGACTTGCGATGCACGCCCACTGCTGCAGCTGAAAGCCTGAACACCGGCAGGTAAATTTTCAGGCAGGTAGATTTTCAGGCAGATCGCTTTTCAGGCAGGAAGTGAGTTTCAAAGAAGCGCGTGCACTGATTGTGTTTTGGCAGAAGAACTTCTCAGCTTCCTCATTCGTCGCCTTCGACCGCAGGCGGCAAAGCGATGCCAGTTGCCTGGTTTCGGTCGCCAGGCACTGGCAATTCTAAAGGTCACAGACCGTATGAGAGCTATGGGCTCACATCTAAAGCCAGCTCGTTGTCTCCAGCCTTGACCTCAACTTTTAATTGACTGGGAAACTTCGAATACTTCGGTGGAACAATTTCTTTTCGCCCCGCTGACGCTCCTTCACCCCCGTCACCACTCGCTGCTTCGAATGTCGAAACGGCGACTTCGTGCATGCCGACTTTTGCACCGTCCACAGTTGCATTGTAGGTTAACGTGTACATCCCAGCCTCGTCGGTGACGGCAGTTGATGTGCGACCACCTTCCAACGGGTAAAATTTGACGGCTGCGTTCGAAACAGGTTCCCCGTTCAAAGTAACGCTGCCATGAACTGCGCCGACTTCAGGCATGTCTCCAACATCGCCACTGCATCCCAGCGACAGCATCAAGCAGACGATCGCTGATAGGTTAAGAATAGGTCTCATGTCTTTTTAGTTCCCTTCAATGGAAGAAGAACGCGACTGATGGTCAATCGTGTTCCCAGAAACGTGTGATAAAGCAATCACAAACAACGTCAGTCTTAATACTCGCCAACAACCTGACCATCATTGACAGAAATCAAACGCTGAAACGTGCTCCGGACTGTGGCTGCATCGGGAATGTGGCTGCATCGGGAATGTGATCAATGTTCTCGGAGACAAATCGCACAGATCCATCCGCCAAGACAAATTGTGTTCCACCGGTATGCAAGCTTGAAAACGCTTCTCGCGAGCTATTGCCATTGGTCGAATTGATCGTGTCTTGTCCGCTTCCCGCGACACTCATCATCCCCGTCGGCGGATCCTTGAAAGTTGCACCATCGTTGCCACTGAAACCAAAGACGTTACCGGCATTCAACGTTTGCCCATTCAAAAGATACGCTCGTTCTCCAACCGCAAGGCTATTGCTGGTTCCGTCTGTGATGTCTCGAATTCTGAGTCTCGAAGTCGTATCACCGGTGATCTGAAACGCAGGCACCATAAAGCCATCGGCGTCCGCGACTGAAACTTCGCGACTGTCGTTCGACCCAATGTAGTTTGAGGTCGCCAAAGCAACCCAAGAATCTGTCGTGGCGGTTCCGTTGGCGACAACGAAAACATCATTGAAATCTGGACCAGCATCCGAAGGGCATCGAAATACCGAAAGCGGAGTACGCATGGCCGCCAAACGGTCTCCGCCTGCAGCGACAGCTCCAGACAGACTCAGTGGCGAATTGGGAGAAAGCCGACTGAACAGCGGTGCCTGTTCAATAAACGGCAAGATGGATGTTCCCCAACCGTAGTTTGCTCCAAGACCATCTTCTTCATTCGTGTCGCTCATCGCCGGAAAAACGCAATGAACCTCATGATAGCTGTGAAGTGCCAAACCGATCTGCTTCAAATTGTTCTTACACTGAGTGCGACGTGCCACCTTGCGTGCCAGCTGCACACCAGGCACCAACAGCGACACAAGAATGGCAATGACTGCGATCACCACAAGCAACTCGATCAGAGTGAAGCCACCAGATCTCTGGTCGAGACCACGCTTCATAAGTGCATTTCCTCAGCAAACAAGTTGTAAGTGATCCGAATATTGCCACGAGACGCCTTAGCAGCCCGTCGAAAAGCCTGAATGTGGTCAACCAACGCGCAAGCGAGGGATGAATCCCCTCGACACCCTGAGATTCTGCACAGCCGATCTCCCTCGCTCACGCGTCGGGCTACCTCTTTAAACAGCCCGTTAGGGACACGCTCATCACAGCGCCAGCCAAAAAGCCTTTGAGACATCGAGGCGGGTAGGTGACACGAATGGTTAAGTTTGATCTTGAATGTGATCCCAGTTCAAACAGACCAAATGCTACCCTCAGCGTTGAAGATACAGAGCACGTTCGATGGCAACAACTTTTCACAATTCGACTAATGTCGCAAAACAACGCTTCACCACAAGAACACATCGGAAATCCTGAGTGACCTACTTATGTCTTCCCATAGCAGCTCGCCGAAGACGCCTGAACATGGTCACCCGACACGTAAGCGCGCCTGAATCTCACCGAAACCCTCAGATCCCGCACAACCAACATCTCTCGCTCCCCCGTCGGCGCTGCCTTCTTAAACGGGCAGCCAACAACAGAAACGTTCATTAGCAAAGGCATAGGCAAATCTTACCCCGATGCCTGCACCGCTATTCAGATTGCCGAAACGACCATTCGCAGGCACGAGCAATTGACCGTATCAAAGATACGAACACCCTCAACTTGAACGTTTTTAGCAGCCTGTTGAATAGGCCTGGACATGGTCACTCGACGCGTAAGCGAGGCATGAATCTCACAGAACCCTGCAGGACTGTACAGCCAACATCCCTTAACAACGCGTTCGGCGCTCCATTTATGAATGGGCAGTTAGCCTATCCCAGCTGCAAGATCGTGAGCTTACCAACAAAAGGCATGAACGTTTCGCAAATATAAAAGTCAAAAAGAGCCGAAGACTTCGTTTTAGAAGTCCACCCCTACACCCTTTTTATGATATCAAACATAACAAATGAATAATTGTCTTAAGAAATCGCTGGTCTCTTTCGAGCGACAGTGATCTTGGACACACGTTGTATTTTTCTATTTATTCTGGAGATCTCTTATGATGAAAACTCAGCGAAAGTCGCGTGGCTTTACCTTAATCGAGCTGTTGGTTGTCATCGCAATTATTGCGATTCTTGTATCCTTGCTATTGCCAGCGGTACAGCAAGCACGAGAAGCAGCACGCCGAACTCAGTGCAAAAACAATCTCAAGCAGCTTGGCCTAGCGATGCACAATTACCATGATGTGGCCACTGCATTCCCAATGGGCTGGATCAACGACTACTCCCATTACCGACCAGCCACGGGTAGCGACATTAACGGTCATTTCGGCACAGCAGAAGAAGGTGCTGGCCAATGGGCGTGGTCGGCATACATCCTTCCTTACATCGAACAGGCACCAGCCTACGACGTCCTGAATGTGAGCAACCGTCGAGCCGCCTTTGCCGTCGGCGCTTCGACCGCTGGTACTGAGACTCGAAGAATTCTGACGACTCCAATTTCCGCGTTTCGCTGCCCATCTGACGCCGGACCTGACGTCAACACTGAATCAGACCGAGAAGTGACCGACGCTGCCGGTGACAATGCCCTTCAGCTTGCGACCAGTAACTATGTCGCATCGAACCGAGGTATCACGGGCGGTAGCAACACTGTCACGTCTCAATCATCCGACGCGAATATCGGCATCTTTTATGGTGACAGTAAGACTCGAATTCGAGACGTCACCGATGGCACTTCAAACACTCTGTTGATTGGCGAAAGAGCATGGCAATACCAGGGATCGAATGGGTTCGTCAATGCAGACGCCGCCTTGTTGTTCATGGCCGGCGGTGAGACCTCCGGATCTGGTAGTTGCATCGGAAGCGGTTGTGGATTCACAGATGCAGTGTCCACAACAAGCCGAGGAGTGAACGTGGATGACCCATCAACGACAACTCATCAACAAGGCAACTATAGTTCTCTGCATACAGGTGGTGCTCAGTTTGTCCTCGCCGACGGTTCGGTGAGATTCCTGAGCGAGAATATGGACTTGGTAACCTTCGCAAACTTGGGTGCCATTCGTGACGGCCAAGTGCTTGGCGAATTCTAAGAAGTCCTGTGGAAGAAATGCACCACAACAAGTTGTGGCTTTATCGCGAGCACGAAGGCGATCAGCCTGCCACTCCATAAAGTCACGCTGAGGTGCTGGTAAATTCTACGACGCCGCGAGTTCTCATTGTGGCTTTAAGGATTGCTCTTCCCTAAGAATTGTTTCGACAGCGGTGTCGCTAACGTGACACCGCTGTTTTCGTTTTAAGACATCGGAGGACTACGCGTGGGACGTCTATTGTTGATGGGTTTAGTAACGGGAATCTTTGTTGGCTGCGCGGAAGAGGATACCGGACCGCCTCGAGTACAGGTTGCTGGTATGGTGAAGCTGGATGGTGCTCCCCTGCCCGAAGGTGGAATCATTCTGCAACCAGCAGATGGAGGCCCCGGTGTTGGCTGTAAAATCGTCGATGGCGCTTTCACAACCGCTGAATCCAAGGGAGCTGTGCCCGGCACACAGATGGTCACTGTGACGATTCCCGACTGGGCCAAAGACGGTACGGAAAGTATCAACGGCATCGCCATTGGCCTGCCTGCAGAAGTGCCAAAGGAAGGCACCGATAGTCTTGTTCTGAACCTGACGAAACGAGACGTGAAAAGGGAACAGTAGTTCCCGGTCAACGGCCACGTGCAGCAGACCTAGGCTCCCTCCCTGACTTCGAAACTCACGGGGAATCTCATAAGCCGCACGACGCTCGCCACAGTGTTTCAACACCAACGTCGGCGAGCGCCGTGCCGTTCATCAACTGGCGCACAGAACAACTGTGCCGCTCACCCAGGCGCGTCGCAGTGGTGTCGCAGTTGGCGACAGGAACCACGCCCAGAAACATCAAATGACACCAGGTCACGCATTTCAGATTCATCTGCCCAAATGATGTCGGAGCCGTGTTTCTGCTGCGAGCCGGCGTCAACTTTCTGTCTGCAACACCCGAGCACGTCGCAGGCAATGTTAAGAACCAAACGACATTCGCCACATTCGTGATCAGCACCTGAACGCAACGACTGCTACAGAATTCTGTCTTTCAACGCGGTATTCATTTTCGGATCGCCAGCATCCGGAAACGCAATGCCACAACCGACCTAGGCTCCCGCACGGTCAATTCCAAGCCTCTCGACTTGTCTTTACCAGATGCGGCGACGCGATCGCGAGTCTCAGGCGTAACTCGGTTTTTCAGCCGTAACTGTCGTCGTGGATCGAGGCCCGTGTAGAAACGATCCCACCACCGTGTAGCGAACCAGCCACTGATAGCTGACAAGGCAGGCAACTGTTGTCACGACACTGACCACCGCAAATTTCCAAAGGGAATGGATGTTCAGATCATAAACGGCTAGCTGCAATGCCGCCACGATGGGCAGGTGCACGATGTAGACCCAGTATGATGCATCCGACAGATAGCTGACGACCGGACTCGAACGACCAAACCAGCTATTGAATACTCCAATCATTCCGTAAACCATCAACCAGCAAAACACGCCCGCCGAAATGGAAAGTGCCAGGCTTCCCGTTGCCCCCGTCACGTCGAAGGCTCCGCTGAGCCTAATCCAAAGGAAAACGGCTGACGCTGGAAGAGCCAAGATCAAGTGTCGCCGATAGAAACGGGTCACTTGAAAGAAGGCCGTTCGATGCTGATAGGCGACGATTCCACCAATAAAAAACACGCAATTGTAAAGCAGTCTTGCCGGCACACACAGAAACGTATTGTGCCAATCTGTCAGCGGGCTTGTATCGCTCCACAGCATTAACCCCGACAGAATGCCAGGCCCAATGGGAAGCCACCAAGGCAGTGTTTTCTTCACTTCAGCTGGACCTGCGCCGGATTCACTTTCTTCAGATCCAAGCACGACATACAGAAACACAAACGTGAAGCTAAGGATGATCAGTTCCTGCAGGAACCACAGGTGCGATGGCCCGAAGCCGTTTGTCGCAAGACGTTCTGGCAGCGGAATATGAGGCCAGATTTGTTCCCACGAACATTGCCCAGTCAAGTACCACCCCAGATTGAACACAAGATAGATCACCGGCCCCACGGTATACACGGCGACAATGTACGGAATGCAAAGTCGTTTGATTCGTCGACGAGCAAATCCATGCGCACCGTGTCGCTGCAGTGTTTGCAATGCGAAGAACCCTGCCAGGAAAAAGAACAGAGGAATCCGCCAGGCATGTATCCACCAGACAAGCATGTCACAGAATGGAGTGGAGGTCTGATAGCAAATCCAGTTATCCATTCCAGACAATGGAACCGCCGTGTACGGAATCGCCGCATGCAGCACAACACCAAGCAACATCGCCAGCGCGCGAAGTGCTGCCAGGCCGTGCCAGTATTCTGTTGAATCACGCTGTGTTGGTTTAGGATTCATGGGGTTTAGAATCCTGAGCAGCGAAGACGGTCAGCAGTGCTGGAAGAAAGAGTAAGTCCGCCGGAAGCGCTGCCAAGAGCGTGATGAGTGCCATCGAAGCGAAATTCACAAGCGGGGGCATCTGACTGGTCAATACTGTGCCGAGCCCCGCGGTCATCACGACCGTCGTTAAACACAAAGCGCTCCCCACGGTGACAAAGGTGCGTCGGTTTGATTGCAGGATGTCAGTTCCGCGTCGCCGTTCATGCAGGAAGTGAGTCAGATAGTGGATGGTGTCGTCGACGGCGATGCCCAAGCAGATGGCCAGCGAACAGGTTCCCGCAATACCAATGGAACCGTCAGTGAAGTATTTGATGCTTCCGGCAACCACAAGTGGCATGATATTGGGAACGATTGAAATCAGGCCAATGCGGACGGAGCGAAAGGCGATTGAAAGCACGGCAAAAATAATGACGGCTGCCAGTGCCAGGCTTTGCAGCATTTCCTCAATCAATTGGCTGACAACTCGGCCCTCCAAAATGACGTTACTCACCAGCTGCACGTCAAATCCGTCGTGCTTCAACTTTAAGGTTTCCAACGCGTGATTGATTCTTTGAAACATGGGATCGAATGACGCGAATCCCAGATCCTGAGTTCTCGCCATCACAAATGCCATTTGTTCTTCCGGCCGATAGAAGCGGTCTCGAAATTCGTGAGGCAGTTGGTTGGCCAAGATGGACTGATCAGGGCGATGCCTTCCTCGAATGACGGTCAAAGCCGTACGAATGGACAGCGGATTCGAAAGTCGTTCTTCGCCGCCCAAGATCGCTTCGCATTCTCGAATGACGGGCCAGATTTCTGCTCGCGATTTGTCGCCCTGCCATTGAATCAGCAGCTGAACGCTGCGAATACCACCAACATGTTCATCGCACCGTTTCATAGCCTGCCATGCTTCACAATTTGCCGGCACTCGATCACTGACGCGATCATCAGCAATCAGTGATGAGCAGACGGCAATCCCCGCGACTGTCAGCAGAATTCCACACGCGCTGATGGATCGAGCGTGTCGTGATGAAAACGAGACGATTCCGGTCAGGCGAGTGACAACTTTGGTCACGCGTTCTTCATGAGGTGACACATACATTGTTTTGCCCAGCCACGAGGCAGCCAAAAGTGGGCTGACCACAATGACGGCAAGAAACGTCACAATGACGCCGATCGCAGACACTAGGCCAAACCCGGCAATCATGTCGGAATCGGAAAGCATCAGAGATCCAAATCCGATTGCCGTTGTCAGTGATGTTAGGAAACAGGCCGGTCCGGTTTGCTGCAAGCTTGATCGTGTTGCTGATTCCACATCGCTTCCAGATGATCGCAACTGTCGGAACCGCATGATTAAATGCACTCCGTCAGTGAAGCCAATCATCATGACCATCACCGGCAGTATGATTCGAGCAAGTTCGTTGTGGGTCTGGCCCGTCAGATTCAGCCAGCCCATTGTCCAGATGACTCCCACGACAGGCCCGCTGCCGGCAAGCACAATGGCGATGGGCCGGCGGAAGATCAGCAGCAGCAACCCGCCAACAATCGAGTAAGCCAGCCACTGAATTCGAGTGTTGTCGACCGTGAGCGTTCGTTGTTGCAGAACGTAAAGGGCCATCGTTCCGGTGAGCTTCGAATCAATCTCGAACGGCGAAAGATGTTTGTCAGCTAAAGTCGAAACAGACTCAACAATCGCCTGGCTATCGAACTGCCGTGATTCAGCAGCATCAATCAGCAGTAGCAGCGTCCGCCCATCCGACGACATCATATTGTCTGCCACAAGCGGTTGCTTCAGAAGATCGTTTTTGGCTGCTTGCAGTTCTTCAACGGTAAGATCCGGCTTGTTGGGCAGCAAATCGCGTCTGCGGCCCAGCACTGTGACTTCCGGGATGTCGCCAGCCCATGTGAGGGATAGCACCGATTCAGATGATCGCAACTTTCCCACGACGTTGTGCAATGCGGCAACGCGTTCTTTGGTGAAAAAATCGTCGCACGTCAAAACCAGCACAAGCGGGCTGTTGGCTTTGAAAATCCGCTGCTCATCCCGCAGTTCCTGAATCACTTCGGCTGGCACCCAACCGGCCGCTAATGGGTCCGCAATTCTGAAGCCAAGGAACCCCAGTGTCGGTGGTACGCTTAGTAACACGACAGCCAGGCAGCCGAGCATTCGGCGTTCAATACAGATGCGTGTCAGGACGTTCATTCGATCAGACTGTTTGGCCGAAGATTGCTCGGCCGAAGATTGCTTGGTCACTGCGGTTGAGGATTAAACGGACCGCAAGCAGATTGGTTCATTGGCAGGTGACTCAGGTCGCCCTTGAAGCCAGCGTTCAAGCCAACTCCGGGTGTGATAAAGACTCGCTTCACCGTATCAAACATGGCCGCAGTGAATGAAGAGTAGACCGGGTAGGCGGCTTCTGGGTGATCTTCCTGCAACGAATTCATTTTTTGTTCCAGCTGACTGTGGTCCAGTTTTGGAAAACGATGGTGTGGGCCGTGGATGGCAAGATCGAAGTTGAAGAACGAAAGAATTCGAGTGACAAAATTTTTGCCAACGATTGTCCGAGTCCCGTGGACAGGGTCGATGCTTTCCGTTCCGACATGATCCATCAGCTTTCGGCACCCATTTAACATCGTTGCCAGCAATGGAGGTGCTGCAAAAATCAGGTGCTGAACACGAAACGTGAAGCGTCCTGTTTCGTGCAACCAAACACAACATGCGACCACGCTCAACCAGACAAGACCGCACGCAGCGTATTCGAGTTTCATTGTCTTCTTTACTTCTGCGGAAATCGGGCTGTGCTTTGAAAAACAAATTCGCCCCCAGATGATAGGCGTGACAAACACGGCCAGCAGGACATCAAGGAAAACAAAAAACCGCCGAAACGTAATGGACGCATGCGGGTCGCTGTAAGGCCACATTTCCCAATCAAGCGGCGTGTTCAGATAGGCATGATGCCGCATGTGGACTTCGCGATACACGGAATGTGGAATCAGCAACAGCGCGCCCATCAATCGGGCAATCCAAATCCCTCGCTTACCAAGATGCAGATTGTCGTGGACCATTTCGTGCGCGATTCCACCAATGCAGAACCAGCAATACGACAACACGACGATCGCAACCGAAGCGGTCAGCCATTCGGTCGGTTCGAAAAAGATCATCCACGACATCTGACCAAGAATGGCCACGACGGGAAATGACAACAGTCGAATAGGAGTCAAAGACATAACGAAATCAGTTTCTGGGTAGGCTATGGCGATGTGTTGACTGCAGCAGCGGAAGGCTTCGCTTCTGTGGTGTCATGTTCTGTGGTGTTTTGCTCTGCCGTGTTTTGATCTGCGTGAGCAGCCGTTTTAGGATTCGCCAGATCAGCCAAGCGATCAGCGATACTGTTAACGAAGAACAGGGCGTCCTCTTCAGAGAAGATTCGAGTGTTGCGGCTGATATGGACAATCAGCTCACCGCCATAGGTCCCACATGACATTGTAATGTTCGTGTTTTCACGCACCGGTGCCACGCCGTCCACTCGATGCAACACCACGTCACCGGCCACCGCGCGGCCCTGTTTCAGTGGAAAGCGGTTATTAAACACCCGCCGAACTTCTCCAACATTGGTCATCACGGCAGTGGCAAAGTCTGGTTGAATTTTTTGAGCGATGCGAAATCCGCCGGGGCACTTTCTAGCGACGGCGAACCCATAAAGCATGGCCGCTCCTTCGTTATGGTTCACCATCTGCTGAGATTTTTTGTGGACCATGGAAAGCAGAGCTTCAAAATTTCTCGTGTCACGCCTGTTGAAATTGTGAAAGCAAAAGCTGACAACATTTGCAGCCGAAATCGAATCGTGTTCTGGATGCCGCATACTGACGGGCATCAGAATTCGAAACAGGTCTCGACTGGATGCAGAATCTGGCTGAGACCAGTTCGCCAGCAGCTGAAGAAAAACGGACATGCAAAGATCGTTGGTGGTGACACCTCTCGCAGCTGCGAATTTCCTTAACTGTTGCAAGACACTCCGCGGCAGGACGCGTGTATGAATGACATTGCGAATCGGATCATTGGGTTCGGACTCCTTTGCAATCGGACGAGTCATAAACCGATAACTGCGGCGCACAAATAGTCGTGACGCTTCGATAATCGTATGCCAAAGTGCGGCTCTGCGATCTGCACAGTGGCCCGGCATCCGCCGCGTTCCTCGCAGCATCAATGCGTCAGGATCTACTTGGCGTATCTCGGGTCGCATTTCTTCCGTCGTTGCCGTGATTTGGCCGTAACGAGCAAACACATCACCAATAAAACGGATCGATCCGATTCCGTCACAGCAGGCGTGATGGAAATAAGCAATCAGGACAGACCTACCGGGGCTGACTCGCAGATCAAACAAAACGCCTCGCTGTTGAGTAAGGTCTAATCTTTTTTGAGGACAAGCCATCGGCAGCTGGTCGTCACGAAATCGCTCCACGCTCAAAGGTAGCTCTGGGGATTCTAACAGGTTCCAAGTGTTGCCTCGCCAATGAGGTCGAACGACCGATTGCAGCAATGGATTCTCGGCCAGTGATACTTCCAATGACTCGCGAAACGCGTCTTCGTTCAAGCGGCCCTCGACAACGATGCGTAGGACAATCACCATCGGATGCTCGGGCGAGTCATCCCGAAAAGCATAGCTTTCAAAGTCCGAAAGAGGCAGTGGAAAGTCGTTTCTCGTCATGGGCCCACACAGCTAAACTTGCAAACGATGCAACATGTTTGTGCTGCGTCGCTTGAGGAGAAAAAGACCGGGGTCGATGCCACTTCCGCGCCCCGTAATACTCAGCCAAGACTACCTAGACTACCCAACGTGTCTCCAAGTTGTTTTCGCTAAATCGTTGGTTTGGTGCTGAATGCTGGAGATCCTCCAGTGCTCATGTACCACGATTCGTGGGACCGGATTATTCGACTTGATCGGAAAAACCGTGCTTTGATGATCTCGCCAACGAACGGTCCACGCGGACTTCGCAACGACGGCGTGAATTGACCCACTCGTCGCTGATTCCACTGCAATTTTCGTGTTCGAGGTCATTTGGTGCGGTTTCTGAGCCGCATCAGATGGCCCATTCAACATGGCTCAACCGCTGCACGGGAACCCGACGCTTTACCAACAACAGAAGTTGTCGCCGTTTGTGTGGGTGCAACGACTTCACTGCCCGCAACAGCTCGTGAAACCCAATCGACACCGTCTACACGACCACTGATGGGATTGGTTTTTTGCTTTCAACGTCTGGCCGTTCGGCGCACAACTTTCCAAGGTGCAACTTGAATTGAGAAACAAGCTGTGCGGCGTCGGCTTCTGAATATTGCTTGTCACAACACCGAACACAAATCTTCAAACAGCCACCGATCATCATCGATGAAAAGACAACAGCCGTTCCTTTTCGTATCGGAGGCACTCCGTAAATATTTTCGACCACCAGGTTTCCCATGCGAATTGATCCGCCTTCTCGAGGCAGTCGACCGCCAATGGCGTTGAGGATGTTTCCCATGTGAGACAGCACAGTGGTGCTCATGCAACTGCTTTGAGTGCTGCGCATCATCAAGTGGAGTCCAAAGGGGATTCGTTTCAGGAATTCGATTGCCTGAATAAAAAACCAGCCCGCCTGAGCACTATGCACCAGCTGCATTTCGTCGCGGATGCTTTCAAGCAGTTTGATAGGAGTGTCAGCCATTGACGTCGCACGTGACATAAAGACATAGCTGACCACGTTACTGGCTGGTAGTTCTGAGTCTGCTGGCCCGCGAAGACTGGCAGGCACAAGCACGCATGCTGTCGGCTGCCGCAATGAAAAACGACTGCGTTTACGCTCGCCAGACGCTTCGTTCCACTTTGTAGAGAACAACATTAATTGACTGACAAGCATGTCATTCATCGTGCAATTGTGTTGCTTTGCTGCGTCTCTTAGTTGTCGAGTCTGCTTCCGGTCGAATTCAATCTGACGAATGGCGACTCCAGACTGCCGAGTGTCTTTATTGATTGGCTCAGTACCGATTTTAAATGGCACCTTCTTCTGCTGAAGGTATCTGAGCGAGTACTTAAAGAGGATCCGAATGCGACGCAGGATCGAACCCGGAATATTGGCCACTCGACGACCCTGTTGAGCATTGCGGGTTGCCAGCAATGTTGGGTCCAGAGGGCTCAGTTCTGGTAAGTCGTGCTCACCCGCTTGCCGACCGTATTCGCGAGCATAACCGATCGCGATGTCCTGCAAGAACTGAGAAGCGCCAATGCCGTCGCAGCACGCATGATGATATTGCAGCGTCAGTTCTGCGTGTTGATCAAACTGCTCGGCCCAAACTCGGATTCCTGTTTCCTTGGCCAAGTTGATGCTTTTCTTCCATGGCTGATCCGTTTTCCATTGATCAACATCCCAATTCGCCTCCGGAAAGTCGTCTTCGGACCAAGTCCAATGAAGTTCACCGTCAATTTTTTTGACGTGACAATTCAGCAGGGGGTGCCGTCGAAACGCTTCGGCCACCGCAATTCGCATGATGTCGCGGTCGACTTTTCCTTTCAGTCGAATCTGTAGATAAAACAGCATCGGGTAGTCTTCCGAGCCGTCTTGGAACATGAATTCTTCAAACGCGCACAGTGGTAGCGGAAAAATTGAAGACGGATCTGTGGCTGACATCATCGCGGCCCTGAAAAGTAAGTAGTCCTTCCTGTGTCATGTCAAAGGCACTTCATCGCAAGATGATTTGCCACAGAAAATCGCGACCCACAAAAACTCTGGCCCCCGCAACCCTACAATCCAACGTTGTCCAGATGACTCTACAGCAAGTGAAAATGCCCGAAATGAGTGACCGCTGAAGACCATCGGCCGACGGAAACATGGCCAACTGAAAGACGCTCTTTGACGGCTCTGTGGAAGAACGATTGATCGTTGTAAGTCGCTTCCGACAACAGCACCGCAGTCGGATGATGCACAACGCTGGAAGATCCGCTGCAGCCAGTCGCGAAATCCGCTCAATCAACGACAGCCTCTCCTTGTCGCGTTTACCGTCACTTCTCTTCATTGAACGGCAGTGAGGCATTCCGCCCAGACTGAAGCTGTTTGCTGTGACCTACGTCAGCAGTATTTTCATCTCGACAGCTTTGTTCTCGCTCGTCGAAAAACCAATAAAACAACTCGGCGATCTGAATCGCAGCCGGACTCAGTAACTGTGTGAGTGGCAGAGCGTGTGTGTGTGGCAGTGTGTGTGTGTGGCAGTGTGTGTGTGGCAGTGTGTGTGC
Organism: Fuerstiella sp.; assembly: GCA_039974975.1. Classification (GTDB taxonomy): domain Bacteria; phylum Planctomycetota; class Planctomycetia; order Planctomycetales; family Planctomycetaceae; genus Fuerstiella. Next base: position 16,882 of record JBDWHY010000078.1, read on the forward strand.
GTGGCAGAGTGTGAAAGCGAGGCTGCAGACTCTGCACGCCAGCCGAGCTGCAGACCAAAACGCCTCAGCTTTCTGCCGAGCAATGCCAGAATTTTTTTTTGTTCCGAACCGTAACCAATCCGTGCTCCCGCGCTATATCCTTTCTGACCGACCGGTGTTGGTCACGAAAATGCATGCCCACAGTGACGAACTTAATTACATGTTTGGGAAACCATCAGAACCATCGATTGACTTCGTTCAGCTTCTGACCAGCCATCAGAGCCGACTTTACGCTTATGTTCTGTCGCTGCTTGGCAATAGAACTCAGGCGGAAGACGTCCTGCAGGAGACCAATGCTGTTCTGTGGCGCAAGGCAAATGACTTCGAACTTGGTACAAATTTCGGCGCTTGGATGCTGAAAGTTGCCTACTTCCAAGTCATGGCTCACCGCCGCAGACTCACCCGAGATCGCCTTATTTTTGACGATGACCTCGTGCAAGACATCGCTGAAGACGCGGCCCGGCAGTGCGAACGTCAGGAAGAACAACAACGGCGGCTTGGCGACTGCATCAGAAAACTCTCGCAAAGATATCAGCAACTCATCCGTCGCCGTTACACCGAAGGTGCCACTCTGAAATCGATCGCCGCTCAAAGCGGACAGTCAGAGAACTCAACCAAGCAAGCCCTTTTCAGAGCACGCGCCGCTTTGATCAAGTGCGTCAAAGGTCCACTCCCGGAGGGAGCTGTATGACGCAGGAAGAAAAGAACGAACTGCAATCTCTGATCATGGAACTTGCGGACGGCCAGCTTTCGTCGCAACAAAGTCTGCGTTTGGCTGAATTGATTCGTCAGCATCCAGAGGCAAAACAGCAGTACCTCGAACACTGCCAAGTTCACACCATACTTGCGTGGGAACACGGTGTGTTGCCCCATCGGCAGCCCAGTCTTTCAGGCACACCCCGTCCCGCTTCAGATTCCTTCCGCCTTTGGAAACCTTTGACCATGGCCGCCGCGCTGTTGATGGCTGCAGTCATCTTGTGGTCACAATGGGCCGCATCTCCAGAAATAAAGCCAGGCGAAACTGTCGCGTTCCTGACCCGAAGTGTGGCCGCCCGTCTGGAACGATTCGGCACATCTTCGAACTTCAACAAGGGGAGCGCCGTACCAACGGGCCGTTACCAACTTGACGAAGGAGTTGTTCAAATCACGTTTGAATCAGGCGTTGAAGTCGTCATCGAAGCACCCGCCTCATTCGAAATCCATGGACCATCGTTCATGATCTTGAACGAAGGACGTCTGGCGGCCAACGTCAATCCGGAGGGTGTCGGCTTCACAGTGGAAACGCCGGATGCTGAAGTCGTAGATTACGGCACAGAACTGGCGATCGAAGTGGTGGGGGAACGCAGCAGTGAAGTCCACGTGTTCAAAGGGGAAGTGCGGGTGCAGCCCAAGCAGCAGAATACGTCGATCGATCCCGTTCGTCTTGTCACGAATCAGGCGACTCGCATCGACCACTCGACTCTCATTCCTCTGGGCATTTCTGTAGACAATCAGAGATTTCTGAGAAGCCTTGATGAACCTAACCCAACCTATAGTGGCAAAGTTCGTGAACTGCAGCCGCTTGCGTACTATCGAATGGCAGTCATGGACGATGGGCAGACCTTGAAGGATGCTGCCAGAGGTCATGACAATACGGCCGCCGTAGTGAAAGGTGATACTCGGAGACAACCCTTCGCTCCCGGCCGAATCGGTTCGGCACTTCGTCTAAGTGGACCGAAAGCGGGAGCCTATGCACAGATTTCATCAGGCTTCAAGCTTCCTACAACAGGCTTCACATTGATGGCCTGGATTCGAACCAAGACATTGCCAAGAAACGCAGTTCTCGTTTCAGACATGAATCTCTCAGGTGACGAAACATTTCGCTTCGGTTTCGTTGGCGATCACGGGCATTTGGGCCTAACTCTCTCGGACAACGAACAGACCCTTCAGATCGTCGATTCGTCATCTTTGCCTCTGGAAGACTGGACGCATGTGGCCATCACAAAGACGACTGAAGGCTTGCAGCTATACAGAAACGGAACCCTTGTTTCCTCAAAGCCTTTGAATGAATTTCAGGCACCCCCACACCACCGTTTTAGCATCGGCGGAATTCCGAAGGAATCCGGCGGCAAAAAACGAAATCAAAGATCGGGCTTCTGGCACGGGCGAATCGATGAACTTGCCTTCTTTGGATCAGCTCTTACCAGCGAACAGATAAAGAACCTGTTTCAGCTCACTCCAGCCCTTTAAGCAATGGCATTCCCCGCCCCTCGGCCTCGCACAGTCATGCTTCCACAACAACTGCCTTCAGACGCGAAAAACAGAACAATCATGAAACGTCAATACAAACTGAAAACTCTGATCATCAGTTTGATCGGCTTGCCCACCATCGTCCTCGCGGAAGCGAAACCAAACATTGTCATTATCCTCACCGATGACCAAGGCTATGCTGATGTCAGCTACAACCCGCACTCGCCGCCAGAAGTCAGTACACCGAATATCGATGCCCTCGCACATTCGTCCGTCATCTGCACTCAGGGCTATACCAGTGGGCACGTGTGTTCGCCGACTCGTGCTGGGCTCATGACGGGGCGCTACCAGCAACGCTTTGGAATCTATACAGCCGGTGAAGGAGGATCAGGCGTTCCGCTTGATGAAGTCTTTATTCCACAGAGACTGAAGCCAGCCGGCTACGTCTCTGGTGCATTGGGAAAGTGGCATCTGGGACTCACTGAAGAATACCACGCCATGAATCGAGGTTTCGATGAATTCTATGGTTTTATGGGACGCGGGGCACATCCTTACTTTGACCATTCAGACATGGACCACCCCATCTATCGTGGCCTTAAACCCATTCACGAAGAAGGTTATCTGACCACTCGAATCACAGAAGAAGCGGTCGACTTTATTGACCGTCACAACCAGCAGCCGTTCTTTCTTTATGTCGCCTACAACGCCGTGCATGCTCCGCCAGAGGCACCTGAGGAAGACATCAAGAAGGTGACCGGCGACAACAAACGCGATACTCTGATGGCCATGATCAAGCACCTGGATTTAGGAGTAGGACAGATCGTAGCGTCGTTGAAGAAACACGACCTGTTCGATAATACTCTGCTGATCTTTCTGACAGACAATGGCGGTTCCGGAGCCATGAGCGCCAATAATGCGCCACTTCGGGGCTTCAAACAAATGGACTACGAAGGCGGAATTCATGTCCCGTTGATCGTATCGTGGCCCGCTCAACTGGAAGGCGGCACGAAATGCGACGTCCCCATGTGGTCGACTGATTTGTTCGCCACAACTCTTGACGCCGCCGGGCTCCCCATGCCAAAAGATAAACCTCTCGACGGTAAAAGCATCCTGCCCGCCCTCAAAGGCGAAACCAACAAACTCCACGACGAATTGTATTGGAGCTCTGGAGGTGAAAAGGGAAAGTGGGCCATTCGCAGCGGCAACTGGAAACTGGTGGCCCAAAAGAATCGAGTTGAACTCTTCGATCTCGAAAACGACATCAGCGAAACAACCAACCTTGCTGCAAGAAACCCGAAAGTGATTTCTGAACTCACGGACAAATACAACGCCTGGCTCGACGAAATGGCGGACCCGCTTAGCAAGCAAGGAAAACGGTGGAATCCCGACGCCATCGCACCAGCCGAAAAGATGTCGAAGGAAGAAAAGAAGAGGTCGCGCGAAAAGGCGAAAGCCGAGCGGATCAAAGCACGTGAAGCAAACAAGAATGGCGAAGTTCAAGAATGATCAAGTCCAGAGTCCGACACATCCCTAGCTGGTGGTGTAAGCCACCAGACATCACGAAAACACAAAACAAAGGCCGGAGGCCGACACATCCCTAGCTGGTGGCGTAGGCCACCAGACATCACGCAAACACAAAAAAAAAAGGCCGGAAGCCGACACAACCCTAGCTGGTGGCGTAAGCCACCAGACATCACGAATACACAAAACAAAAGGCCGGAGGCCGACACATCCCTAGCTGGTGGCGTAAGCCACCAGACACC
>JBDWHY010000079.1:0-16921 GCA_039974975.1 Fuerstiella sp.
CCATGCTGTTCGTTCGTATGATATCGCTTTCAATTCATTGAAGCATGCCATGCTTCACGCTGCTGCCTAAGACGCCCATCTTAAACAGTGCGTTCGACCTGCATCAGATCGAATGCGATTAATCGCGATATCGAGCCAGTCCGAATTGGACGGCCTCCCCCTTGCAGTGCTAGGTCGGCTCATGGCATTCCGAGTGGTGATAGATTTTCCGGTTACATCGAAAGAATCGACTTGGGCAAATTTGGCTTGTCGGCGTCGCCCTGCAGAATTCTCCGAAGACCATCCCGGATGCATCGGCTGACCAACTTTTTGTTCTTGCTCGGACAGTCGGCCGTAATGCAGGGGGCGCCGAGTCCTCCTTTAACTTTCGCGAGCGGTGTGAGTCCGGCAGCGGGAACATCGGCTGGCCGCGTCTGATCTAGCGGCATGTGTTGCACTGACAACGGAAGCAAGCAGGGCCATCTGGCTTGCCGATGCGAGTCACATCGAGTCGGCTTAGCGCCGAGCCATCCCAATTGGTGTTGTGGTCCGCGATGTGGTCGATACGACTGTTGTGGTTTTCGGCACAGGGCAGGCAGTGGCAACCTACAAGAGCAATGCAGGCGGTCAGCAACAGTAATGTTCGCAGTGGCTTCATTGTGTCTTCCTTCCGTGGAATTCAATGCGAACAAATGGGTCTCGGGCCCTGTTTGAATTACGGCTGTTTTTGCCGAAGTTGACGAGGGGTTGGCAGAGATATGCAGTAGCTTGATATCTGAGCGAATTCGTCTTTCGTGTTCGCGAAAGTGAGATCGAAATCTGACGGCTCACCGCTGAATCGGCTCTTGGAAGCAGGCAAGGAATGGCGGCAGCTAAATCGGTGGGCGCTGCAAACAAAGTACAATCAGAATACGTGTCACAATGGTGAAAGAGGCTTGTTTCACCGAAGGAAAGCGGTGGCACGGTACGTGGGTCGTCGCTGAGAACGAGGGCACGCTGTTTGAGGTTTTTGCCAGTGATTGGAATCTGTCGAAGTCTTGATGAGGCTTCGCGGAACGGTTCTGTGGTCGAGTTACAGTGGCTGGGAATGGGATTCCTTGTTGATTTGTCCCAGGAATTCCAAGCGAACTGTTGAGTCAACTTGACCTGAAGGTCTGGTCCTAGAACAATCCCGCGCCAGAGTCCTTTGGGGATTTTGAACATGGCGGCACCGGCTAAGGTGGTTTCGTCACCTCCCGTCACGAGTCAGTCAGACAAACGGAAGTCAGTTATGAGTGGTCCAATCGTACGTACAGGCACAACTCCGCAGTATTGGGAAAATTGGGACAACGTTTTCGGTGGCAAAAAGACTGCCAAGAAGAAAGCTCCCGCAAAGACGGCTAAGAAGAAAGCCGCAACGAAAAAGGCTGCCGCAAAGAAAACGAGTGCCAAAAAGACGGCGGCACCGAAGCCGGCTGCCAAGAAGGCCGCAGTGAAGAAAAAAGCTGCCAAAAAGAAGAAGAAGTAGAGTCAAGGGTGAGTACTTTCTGAATGGTGTGCGACTGCTGGGATTGTTCAGCAGTTTGCAGACACCGGTGCTACGTTTGCTTTCGGTACTGACCGGGTGAGATCCCTGTCGCCTTACGAAAAGCGACGCTTAGGTATTCCTCGTTTCGAAATCCAGTTTTGCTCGCGATTTGGCGAAGCGTCAGGTCGGTTTCGATCAACAACCGACGCACCTGTTCCAAGCGCCTTCGAGCAATTTCTTGGTGCGGTGTACGACCGATGATTTCTTGAAAGCGTTTTTCGAGGACTCGGCGTGAAAGCGGGATGGTATCGAGAACCGTGTTGACGTTGATGCCCTCGCACGCGTGATCCCGAATAAACTTCATTGCATCGGCAACGTCTTGGTCGTCGATGGCGATCACGTCCGTTGATTGCCGGGTGACGATGCCAAGCGGTTTGATTAAGTGAGGCAGTGGCGGGACTTTTTGTCCATCCATCATCAGTTCCAGTAGCTCGGCCGCTTGTCTTCCGGCTTGCTGAGCGGCTGGCATGATGCTGGAAAGAGGTGGGTTGCACAAATCGCACAAAAGCTCATCGTTGTCGACTCCAAGCACGGCAACTTCTTCCGGAACACTTATTGATTGTTCTCGACACAAATCCAGCACTTGCTGTCCTTTGATGTCATAGCAAGCAAAGATTCCAACAGGGCGCGGCAACTGTCTTAGCCAATGTCCCATGCGGTTCCGTTCTTGCGCCCACGAAAAATTTCTTGTGTCGGGCTTCCGTGAATGAAAGACGTGGCATTGAAAGTTCGAAGCTTGTGCCGCTTTGATAAACCCGGCTTCTCGAAGGTTAGACCAGGTGAATTCGGGCTCTGCCAAAAAAGCAAACTGCCGAAATCCTCGTTCGCGAAAATGCTGAAACGCCGCTTCCGCCATTGCCGAATCGTCAGTTTCGACCCAGGGAGCCGACGGAACATGTCTTGCCGCACTGACATCAACGATTGGAACTTTTAAGCGACGAATCACTTTGGCAATGGACTCGGTTTCGATTCGAGCAATCACACCATCGCCCTTCCATGATCTGAGCCACGTTGGCGGGTCTGCTCCGCGATGTTGTTCTGGTAAGGAAACCGACCAGGATGTCTGAGTGTGCAAATACGAAACGATTCCGCTCAATAGGTTTCGAGCGTAAGCGTTGGATGTTTCAATCAGAAGAGCAACCGATTTTTGCTGCGGCATTGCTGGAGTTGCGTGGAAGTTCAGTGTGAAGTTCGTTTTGAGCAGATCGCGGTTCCGCTATCGGTTTTTGTTTTGGTTGCGAGGCTTGTTCTGCCTTTTCTTTCGTGGTGGAACTGGTTGAGAATCCATGAAAGCTTGGCGCAGTTCTTCGTTGTTGGGGTCTGTTAGCAGGTTGGCCATCGGGTCTTCGATTTCTGTCAGCCGATTTGCCAGTTTTTGTCTGAGGCGATTCAACACCGGCTGAGCGGAAGGCGATGCGATGAGATTGTGCATGCAGTCGGGGTCTGTGTTGATGTCGAATAGTTCTTGAGGAACTCGGTGATCAAACAGATTGAGACGTTGTTTGATGGCTGTGTCAGTTTGGGCCAGTCGTTGCATGTCTCGGTAAGTCTTCGTACCGGTTGTTGCGGTGGCAAATTTGTTTTTGCCGTCGCTCCATGCGTTGTAAAGGTACAGATACTGAACCGTGTGAATGCCTCGCATTGGGTGACGTTTCCGTCCAGAATTTTCGTTGTATTGCAAAATGACATGATCTCGATCGTCTTGTTTTAGACTTTTCAGTAACGGGGCAAACGATCGACCCTGTAATGTCGCTGGGTTCGGATGAACATAATTCATGACTTCCAGCAACGTGGGTACGAAATCGACGGCAGCCACCATGTGCTGATTGTCGACGCTTCCGGATGCCGTGATTCCGGGCCAGCGAATCATTAACGGAGTCTTCGTGCTGTGGTGGTACAGCTGAGTCTTGGCGAACGGCAGTGGCATGCCATGGTCGGATAGAAACATGACGAAGGTGTCATCAGACTGCCCACTGGCATCAAGAGCAGCCAAGACTTCGCGAACGCAATCGTCGGCTCGACGCACCGAATTGTAGTAGTGAACCATTTCTTGCCGTACGACGGGGCTGTCATGCAAAAATCCGGGAACATGCACTGTGTCGACATGAAACAGCTTTGTGGGAATGTAGGGATCGTCGACTTTTTGGCCCTTGCCGTTGACTCCATAAAACGGCTTGTGGGGATCAGAGATATTCACCATCAGGCAAAACGGTTTTTGGTGTTTCTGCGCTGCCTGGATCACCTGCGTGACGCTCTTTCCATAGCCAGCTGGATCTTTGAGATCGAACTTCTTTCCGTTGATATCAAATGTCGCATCTTCGTCCCAAGCATAGGGCGTATAAGGTGTGGAATGAGAAACCTTGCCTCGAATAGACGTGTAATAACCAGCTGACTTGGCAAGGTCACAAAGCGTCGGATAGGTGACTGATGAGTCTTGTCGAAAGCCTTCGATTCCATTTTTGCAGGAATACATGCCCGACCACATGATGTTGCGACTTGGCATGCAATTTCCAACGTGGACATGGGCATGAGAAAATCGCAGGGCCGATGAGGCAAACTGGTCAATCGCCGGAGTGGTGTCTTTGATAGGGCAGTCAAAGATTCCGATGGAATCACAGCTCATGTCATCCACAGTAATGACGAGAATGTTTGGGCGGTGGGGCTGAACGGCTGACGGGTTTGACGACAAGATTGCAATTGCAAACGCTGAAGCCCCTTTGCAAATGCAAAGACTGCCAGTCAGAAAGATTGCAAACACAGACTTCCAGTTTGTTCGTTGACTCATTGATTTGCTCGCCTGAAAAAGGACCACGTTCCGCTTTCCTTGAATCCATCGATTCACTTGTTTAGCAGGATCGTCATTCAGAAGACACCGAGCTCATTTGTGGTTTTCCAGCTGCGATGGATCCAGAACTCACTTCCCTCGGGCTTGGCGAGTCTTTGGTGAAGTCCCAAATGGGAAACCTTTGGTCGTTGGAAACGTGGAAGAATTGCCGCCAATCGCGACGGTGGGCGACGGCTATGCGGAGACGTGGAATGTTCGTGAGGTAGCTGACTGGTAACAAAAAACGGTGATAACAAAGTTTACTAAGCGAAGCTCAAGCCGATTTGCGGGGACTACCGCCTGTGGGTTACCCCATCTACCTATCGCAAGGATGAAAAATACGTTGCGGCATTCCGCATACTCGGTATGACCCCTACGTTAGTGAGATGAGAATTCGGGAAAACATCACGGGTGTTGCTCATTGTGACCTAAGTTTCTGGGGTCTGCTCAGGGTTGCGTTTTTGCAACGCTGGTCGATTTACACCTTGATGACCTTCATGAATGATCCCGTCCGGGAGTCTCTCCAATGGCTTTTCGCTCACACTCTTTGTTTCGTGCACTCGTCTTGCTGACGGTTCTGGCCGTCCCTGCGTACGCGTCTGATAGTCGACTCGAGAAACGTATGGTGTCGACTCGTGCAAACGCTCCTGTCGCGTCTGAGCCGTCGAACGACTACGCACCTGCGAGCAATGCAATTGAAGGGTTTACGGAACCATACGCCGACCTACAACTTGCGGCGTCAGAGATGGGCACGCTCAAGACAATCGGAATCGCCGAAGGCGATACGGTTAAAGCCGGACAGGTGATTGCTTCTTTAGACGATCGAGTTTTGCAGGCTTCGTTGAAAGTGGCCGCCACGGCGGCGAAAGCGATCGGCGAAGTGAATGCGGCGGAAGCCAGCCTAGCGATTCGTGAAATTGAATATCAGAAACTGACAGAACTTTTTGGACGTAATCATGCGAGCCAAAGAGAATTGGATCGTGTTCAGGGAGACCTGAAAGTGGCCCAAGCTCGACTTAACATTGCCAAGGAAGAATCAGCCGTTCGTCAACTGGAACACGACCGGATTTTGGCTCAACTTCAGCAGCGAAGAATTGTTTCGCCGATTGAAGGTGCGGTTGTTGAAGTGATGAAAGAGACGGGAGAGTTCGTATCACCTTCTGATCCGGTTGTCGCTCGAATTGTCCAGCTTGACCCCATGCTCGTTGCCTTTTCGGTGCCAGCCAGTCAGAGAAGTTTGTTGGCGAAAAATCAGCCTGTCCTCATGACTGTCGGCAAGTCAACAGACGTGTCTGGACGCATTGAATTTGTATCTCCGATCGCCGATGCGAGTAGCGGTACTTTTCGAGTGAAGATTGTGTTGCCAAATGCTGCAGGGCGATGGCTAAGCGGTGAAAAATCTGTCCTGCATCTGGATTCAGATTCCATCAATCAGGCGGCTCAAATCGATCGTTTGGCAAAGCAAACAAACAAGTAGATCATTTCAGCGGTGCCTTGATTTCCTCTAGGACGATACCGGCAATTTCATGCCACAAACCCTCAATATTCAGACACCCGATACTGATCAGCCTGTCGTTACGATTCCTGCGCCGATTACTCATAGTATCGATCAGTTGCTGCAAGCAATTGCTCAGCACCAACACAGCCTGCCGATCGATCCATCTGGCAACACGGCTGCTGCTGACGTGGCGAATACAGGCTCAACGAACCAAGACGGTCTTTTAGGCTCAAGCGAATCACCACTCGAACCAGCAGCCGAAGTTTCTCAACACTTGGCAGCGTTGATCGACATGGTCAATCGGCTTCATGGGGGTATGCACGAGGAAACGGCGTCTCGGCAATTGGTCAGGGATCTAGCGGCTCACCTATCAATGTCGACGGCAACTGAAGTTGTTGTTTCGCTGGCCATGGTTGATGAAATCACATTGCGATGCAACGTGGTTGCCGCATCAGATATGGTGCATCTTGATCAGCGTTGCGAGAAAGTGACGGCTCGACAATCAGCTGCTCAAGAAGCGATTGCTCGCTCTGCAGTTTCCGTTTGGCCCATCAGTGAAGCGTCAAAACGCCACGCGTTGTTAGCTCAAGAGCAGTTGGCAGAAGTTGAATCTTCTCAACTTGCGGTTTCTGCTCCTTTTGAACTTGCTGACGGAAGACCGCATGCTGTCGTCGTTTGCTCGGCGACCTGGCAAACCAATAAACGTGGGGCGACACCGGAAAAGGTGTCGAATGATGTTGGTCGATTCTTGAATGCGGCAGCAGAACCGCTCGCGACAGCATTGGAAATTCGAAATCAGCTTGATCGTTCGTGGTGGGCACATGCAGCTTCGAAGATCAGGAAGGTGTGCTTAACAAAACGCCACCAATTGATCGGTGCCATCTTTGCGGTGAGCGGCGCAGTGATGCTGATTCCCATGGACTACAAAGTCACATGCCAAGTAGAACTTCAGCCTGTGTTACGACGTTTTGTTGCGTCGCCGTTTGCCGCTCAATTGAATCGCTGCTTGGTCGAACCTGGTGATATCGTTCAAGCTGGACAGCTTTTGGCCGTGCTTGAGGGGCGAGAAATTCAGTGGGAATTATCTGGAATCCTTTCTGATCTGGAAAAGGCAAAGAAAGAGCGAAACACTTATCTGTCTGAACGCAGCTATGGGCTTGCCGCGATTGCGCGCCATGAAGCTCAACGCATGCAGAATAAGGCGAGCCTGCTTCAGGATCGATTGAGTCAGTTGGAAATTCGCAGCCCCATCGATGGAGTCATTGTTGCAGGTGATCTGAAAGACACAGAAGGTGCTCCGTTGGAGACAGGGCAGTCGCTGTTTGAAGTGGCCCCGTTGGACCGGATGAAGGTTCATATCGGAGTTCCCGAGGACGACATTCGTCACGTGACCAAGAGCATGTTGGCTGTTTTGCAGTTAGATGCGATGCCATCAGAATCGTTGGAAACTCAGTTGGATAGTATTCGTCCAACGGCCGAGATTTTCGAAGACGACAATGTGTTTATTGCAGAAGCGGAAATGGATAACAGCGACCGACTGTTAAGACCTGGGATGCGTGGCCAAGCTAAGGTGTCCACCGGCAAGCAGCCACTCGGCTGGAATCTCTTCCACAAGCCAACGGCCTGGCTTGTGGGATGGTTGAGGTGGTAGCATGGCAACAATCGCAGATACAGCGGCCGTTGATCCAGCTCGAACAATCGCTCGTCTTGCCGAAGGCCTTTCGGTTCAGCCTCAGGTCTACGACGGCCAGACGTTCTATCATTTGCAGTGGGAATCCGAAGATAAGAACTTTCGTGTTGGCTACGAAGAGTACGTGTTTTTATCTTTACTGGATGGACAGACAACTTTTTCAGAAGCTTTGGCTCTGACGACTCGAGCATTGTCGAACGACGATGACGACCTGATGTTGGACGTCGAAAATTTCGGTGATGCGACAGCCGCTGAAAGGGCCATAGATTGCAGCGGCCACAAGTTTGATGATTCTGCACACGCGAGTGATGAATTTACTCAACAGCGTGCCATGGAATTATACCGTTGGCTGTTACAGAACGGTCTGGCCACGGTGTGTGATGAGTGGAGCGGACGTCGAGAAAGTAAGTCTACGAAGTCGCCTTCGCTGTTGCAGAGATTCAATCCCCTGTGGCTGAAGATTCCCCTTGGGAATCCCGGCCAAATTTTGAAGAGTCTTCAACCAGTCGTCGGTTGGATTTTCAGTCCCATTGCGACGATCGTAGGTTGTCTCTTTATCGTGGCGGCGACGCTGCGATTGTGGTTTCACTGGAGCGATTTTCAGACAGCATCCGAAACCGTGCTGGCTCCAGATAACTGGCTCTGGCTACTGATTGCTTGGGTAGGCTTAAAGTTCGTGCATGAAACGGCTCATGGATTAGCCTGCTTACGTTACGGTGGAACAGTTTCCAAGACAGGAATTATTCTGGCGGTGTTCGCACCGCTGGCTTGGATCGACCTTTCAAGTTCGTGGAAGTTTTCGTCTCGCTGGCACAGAATTCACACTGCCGCGGCAGGAATGTATGTCGAATTTTTGCTTGCCGCCGCCGCCGTCTTTGCGTTTGCCTCGGCTGACAATCAGGTGGTCGCTCACCTGTTGTTTGATGTGATTTTCATGGCGAGTGTGACGACGTTGTTGTTTAATGCGAATCCGTTGATGAAGTTTGACGGCTATTTCATTTTGTCAGACTTGATGCAGATTCCGAATCTGGCTCAGGAAGCTCAAACAGCCGTTCGGAACCTACTGAAACACATCTTCTTTGGGCTCAGAAGCACTCAGTCGTCTTATCAAGGCCGCAAGCAATTGGGGTTGGTGATTTACGGCATTTTGGCTGCAATTTGGAAGGTGCTGATCTGTGCCTCGTTGTTGTTGGCGGCATCTGTTTTGTTCCATGGTGCAGGAATTGCCTTGGTGATTTTTGCCGTCGCTGCTTGGGTCGGTATCCCTGCAATCAAACAGATTAAAAATCTTAAAGCAATGTGGCGGCAGGTCCCTTTGAGAGTGACACGTGCTTTCGCTCTTGCAGCTTGTCTGTTTGTGACCATTGGGTACGGGATCTGGAATCTACCGGCTCCGTTTCCTGCGGTTTCACCGGGGGTTGTGAGCCTGCCTGAAGGCAATACCGTACGAGTGAGCGAGGGCGGTTTTGTGGATGAAATTTTTGTCCAACCCGGGCAGTCTGTTTCAGCCGGCGATTCATTGTTTCGGATTGCAAATGATGAAGTCACGAATACGTATCTCGACCTGAGCCTTCAGGTTCAGCAGGAAGCAATGCGACAACAAATCGCAATGGATGAAAAAGACGCCGGAGAAGCCGCGTTGTCCCGAAAGAAATTGAACTTTCTGAATGACCGCCTTCAGCAAGCCAAGAGGAGACACGACGAGCTGATTGTGAAAGCAAAAACTGCCGGAGTCATACTGGGAGCTCACATCCCTGAATTACAGGATCGGCATGTCGAGGAAGGTGCGGTCATCTGCCTGATTTACAGTGGTCGGACACGAGAGTTTCGTATCTCGGTCGATCAATTCGACTATTCATTGGCCGAAGCTGTTGTCGGTGATGTGGTCCCTGTTCGCTTAGGAACTCGAGGCATTTTGCAGGGGCAAGTCGTACGAGTCATTCCGCGTGCTTCAAGACGCTTGAAGTTTCCAGCTCTTGCCGCACATTCGGGCGGGCCCTTGGCTGTGAAGCCTGTGAGCGACGAGCGGGGTGAGGATGAGCTGCAGTTGGTTGACCAACGATTTGAGGCCGTCATTCTTCTTGAAAGCAGCACTCTCGTCGATTTACCGATCGGCGAACGCGGATATGCAATTTTGGGGCAGTCAGATCGAACAGTCGCTTCGTGGGCCTATCATTCTGCTCGGACTTGGGTTGCTAGCACATTAGATGCCGCCACCGCGATGCAGTAGGTCGAGTCAATTCACAGATTTGTGTGTTTGGCAGACCGACAGGAAAACCGAGAGAATTCTGCAGTCGCCTTTCGCCGTCGCGAATTTTCTGAGAGCCAGCGAAGTATGATCGCCAATGTTGTCATTGACTATTTCATGTTTTTGTAAGCTCCCTTCGTCATGCCCCTGCACTCTCAGTCGGTTCAGTTTTTGGCCGCAGCTGCCGCAAAAAATTCTCCTGGTTGGAATGAATTGCCCTTGGACGATGCTCGTTCGATTTTCGATGGCATGACGGACGCATTTGGAGTGGGCCCTGAATTGGATCGAGTCGAAGATTTGGTGACTCCGGATTCTTTGCCGTTGCGGTTGTATCAAAAATCTGCAGAAGCTGTGTGCCCTGTGGTGATGTTCTTTCATGGAGGTGGTTTTGTTTTGGGTAGCATCGAATCTCATGACACGCTGTGTCGTCGTCTGGCATTCGAATCTGGATTGACCATCGTGTCTGTGGACTACCGGTTAGCTCCTGAGCATGTTTTTCCAGCAGCATTTGACGATTGCTATCGAGCAACTGAATTCGTCGTTGGTAATGCGGTTGAGCTACAAGTTGATGGAAGTCGGATCGTTGTTGCCGGCGACAGTGCCGGTGGAGGACTTGCTGCGGCAGTTTCGTTGAAGGCAAGCGAAATCGGACAACTGTCGATTTGCGGGCAGGTGTTGATTTACCCGGTTTTGGACCACAATTTCAAGACACGGTCTTACTCAGAATTCTCAACCGATTTCGGGCTGACTCGGGGAACCATGATGTGGTTTTGGAATTGCTATTTGCACGGCAAGCAGCAAGGTCAGGTGGCCAATGTGGAACCGTATGCCGCCGTACTTCAATCTGATTCTTTTGAATCACTGCCTCAAACTTATATTCAGTTGGCTGAATACGACGTGTTGTATGATGAAGGCAAAGAGTTCGCGCGGCGCCTGGAAGACGACGGCGTGCCAGTGACGGTGCAGCAATTTGACGGGATGTTGCATGGCTTCGTTCACTTTTCTGAACCGTTTGATGATTCCAAGCGAGCCATTCGTGAGGCGGCGATGGCGTGTTTACAGTTTACGAAAACTTGATGAAGTCAATTGGTGCAAGCTTGGCTCGGTGACATTGCGGGTGACCATGTTTTGATCGATTCTGAAATGTTACTTTTGATCGGCGGCTCCTCTTACGTGGGCGATAACATGCAGTTTTACAACTTTGCCCGGTTGAAAACTGACTCAGCAGACGAAGCAACTTGACGGAGACAGTATGGCTCGGTTCCAATAGACTCACTTCACCTAAGTCTTTTCAGCGAGAGGGTTTGAGATGTCGACATCGAAACGACTGGAAAATTTGCCCTTAGTTGATCGCCTGAAAATGGCAAACTATCTCACGCGAGAGCTGAGCGAACACTTAAAGCAAGCCTACCTGCCGAGTTCGGCCGCTTTAAGGACGGCGTCTCGGCATATGGATCCAGACGACATCAGCGACCAAGAAGTGTTGGACTGCACCTTATCGATGTTGGAAGCCGAAGAATTCACCGCAGAGCTGTATCAGAAGCTGACTGATTGTTTGCAATCCATTCGAGTAGATATGCGAGACATCTTGCACGTCGACTGACGTTGGTGTGAAACCATTTTGCCCGGTCTTCGCTGGGGGACAGGGGCTAGCTGACGCCGTTTGCCGCTTTCGCTTTAAAAGTGCAAGCCCTTGCTGTAGATTTGAGATGTAGCATAAAAAACGGCTTCGATTTTGTATCGAAGCCGTTTGTTACGTTAGGCCCATCTGTTGATATCAATTCACTGATACCCAGCATCTGCCAGGTGATTTCACCCGACGATGTGGCGGAATTTGAATTAGATGAATTCCGTCTGCCCTGGGATGGCAACAGGCGGAACTGGAACATCTCCCCATTCATATGATTCGGGTGACAGGTCTTCTTTGGAATTCAACGCTTGTTCCCACGACAGGTTTTGACCTGTGTAGGCGGCTTGCCGTCCCGAGATTGCCATCAGCGTGCTTTTGCACATGTAGTCTCCGTTGTTAATGACATGGCCGCCTCGGATACCAGCGAACAGTTCGTCGTGTTCGATTTGATACATGTCTCCACCGGAACCTTCAAACTTCCAGATTTCTTTGCCGTCGGGGTCTAAGATTCGATGCTTCATGAGATCGGCCGTGCCTTCACTCCCGAAGACGTAGTCGGACACGTCGTTTTCGCATTTCTTCCAGTGACGGCATCTGGCAAACGCTTTCACTCCGTTAGCCCAAGTGTATACGACGTTGAAGTGGTCATAGATGTTGCCGTATTTTTCATCCGTTCGCACTTGGCGTCCACCACTGCCCGAGATGCTTGCAGGAGCCTCGTCTTTCATAGCCCACAGCATCTTGTCGAGACTGTGAATGTGCTGTTCGGTGTTGAAATCGCCGGATAGCCACGTGTAGTAGTACCAGTTCCGCAGCTGGTATTCCATTTCGCTTTTGCATTGGGCTTTCGTCTTGCGAGGATCCCAGACTCCGCCTGACATATAGCTGCATTGCATGGCCGTAATACGGCCGATGGCTCCTTCGTGGATCTTTTCCATCACCGCATTCTTGCCGTTGTGGTATCGCCAGCAGAGCCCGCTGACCAATGATGTCTTTTGTTTGGCTGCCTTCTTTGATGATTCCATCACTGATCGAAGTCCGGTCGCGTCAACGGCCACTGGCTTTTCGCAGAATACATGTTTGCCAGCATCGACAGCATACTTTAAGTGTCGCGGTCGAAAGTGGGGAGTCGAAGTGAGGCACACGACGTCGCAGCGATCAATCACTTCTTTGTAAGCGTCGAATCCTGAAAAGCACAAGTCGTCTGATACTGTGACTCGTTTCGGTTGACCGTCTTTGTTGAATTGACGTTCCATTCGGCGACGTGACATCTGCAGACGGTCATCGAAGGCATCTGCCATCGCGTGCAATTCTGTTCCAGAATCTGCGTTCAGAGCTTGAGTGGCTGCTCCGGTGCCTCGACCACCACAACCAATGAGGCCAAGCTTTAAGTTGTCGCTACCAGCTGCGAATGCTCCTGCTGTAAGACTGGCAGGCACTGCCAGCCCAGCCGTCACTGCAGCAGATGTGGAAACGAATTGGCGACGGGTGGTGGGCGTTTTCATGAGGTGGGCTCCTGTTTGAGGATATTGATTCTGAATCAAGTGTGGCCTTGTTTGATTGGAAATTCAATCAAGAACATGGGCAGCGTCATCGGCAGACCATGTTTTGCAGCGAGCGATCTTTGTGGAGGGGCCTCATGAAAAAACGGCGAACCAAAATTGGTTCGCCGTTCATTGCTGGTCTTCTTTGAATTGTCGAAGTGGAATTTTGCACCCGACGAACTCAGCTGCTGACTTACGACTTACTGCAGGTCTAAAATGAGCTGCAATTCATCGTTTCGTTAGTTGCCGCCACCACCGACTCCGCCTTGGCCCATTCCTAGACCTGAGCCTAGACCGGGATTGCCTTTGTTCTTTCGTCGGTTGCGAGCTCGCTCACGAGAAGATTCTCTTTTGCCTCCACCTTTAAAGAATGAGCCAGAAGCCGAGCTTCCGCCGCCCATTCCTAACCCCATTCCTCCGCCGTAGCCGCCGTCTCCTCCTTCGCCTTCGCCTTCACCAGACCCGGGGAAGAATCCTGTGTTGGCTCCAGCTGCTTCGCGGTCCCAAACTTTGTAGGTGTCTAAAATGAATTCCTGTTCTTTCTTGTCCATCACAAGTTGTTGAGCGTTGTCACCAACGGTTCGCAGGCCAAGAGACCCATCTTCCTGAATCAGTGTCACTTGGTCCTGAATCAGCGATGCACCGCGTGGCAACCGTTTGAGAATGTTGGCAAGTTCAGGGTGATCTTGAGTGCTGATTCGACCCAGTGATTCTGCATCGGCGAGGATCACTTCGGTCGACAAGACAACATCTTCAGTTGTTAACGAGTCTTTGCGAAGATCGACGACTTTCATCAGTCTTTGCCCTGCTACTGGAAGCCCCACCATTGTCTTGATCATTCCGATCAACGGCAGGCCCGTTTCGGTGGTATCGGTGTAGACATTCATGAGAACTGTTTCAGGGCGACCTGGGCGAGCATCCACTTTGTCAGCATAGGTGCGGTAGGCGACAGGTACTTTGATTGAAGGGCTTACTCCGCTCCAATCTGATAGCAGTTCTGGTTCAGTCGCCAGGGACGGGTCTTCAAGTTCATCCAAGCGATACTCAAAGTTTGGGTTCCGCAAGACAAGTCGAACTCGATATTCGTACTGGTATCCACGATCCACTGTGAAGTCCATAAATCGTACCAGCAGAAGTCGATTTTCGGCAGTGGCATTGGCTTTGTCCAACACGGCTTTATCCGCATCTGTCAGCTTGCCGCCTTCACCATCACCGAGGCCACTGGCTAGGTCATTGTAATCGTTTTCTCCCATTCCCATGCCCATGCCGGGACCCATTCCCATGCCGGGCCCCATTCCCATTCCCATCCCCATCCCGATGTCTGAGGCACTGCTTGAGAACTTGCTGAACCCTTTGTTTTCAATGCGAGGGGCCATATTGGCTTTTTGCTCTTCCGCCTTCTTTGTGACCACTTCGTTGTATTTGTCGATCAGCTCCTGCTCTCGGGGACTGAGTTCGAAATCTTCGACGAGCGGGTGAGAAACTTCTTCAGCAGGCCACGACCCCGTGCCACGTCGAGGCAGAGGCATTGTAATCGTATTTCGAGTGACAGCGGGGCTGACGATGTCTCGATCGATGCCGAAGCTGTCTTCTAAGATTTCGCCGAGGTCTTCTGAGGAGAGGTCTTCCCAGTTTGACCAAGAATCGATGATTTCTTGACGCTGGCGGCGTTGGACCTGAATATCCGTGTACTGAATGTGTTGCTGAGCTTCCTGGAAACTGCTTCCCAGTTTCAAAGCTTTTCGAATTCGAGCACGTTGTTCTTGAATGTCTACGACAAACCGAACGGAGACTCCGGCTGTGACACGAATGCGTTTCTCTTTGGCCATCATCGACGATCCGAACATTCCGGCAAGATCACCATTGCCATAGTTGTTGCCGCCATATTCGCCTTCTCCACCTCCGTATGCGCCTTCTCCTCCGCCATATGCACCGCCGCCCGCCATACCGCCAGGGCCACCCATACCCATGCCACCCATGCCTGGGCCTCCGATACCGCTGCCGTATGCGCCTTCTCCGCCGCCGTAGGCTCCATTGCCGATTCCCGGGCCGCCCATGCCTTCTCCGCCAAAGCCGCCTAGGCCACCGGCAGTTGCTTTGCTTCTTCCGAATTTTGCTTCAAGCAGCTTCTGAAATTCATCGTCTTCTGAGATTTCGTCATCGCCGCTTTTTTCTTCCATGCTCTCTTCTAAGTCTTCGTCAGTCTTCACTTCTGGGGGCATCGCGAGAGCGAAGTTGACATAACTTGCAACACCGGAAACCGCCGGAATGACGGTGAACAGTCCGCGTTTTTCACGCGTTGGGTGAATCGACGGATTGAAGTCAGCAACTGCAAAGTTGCCGGGATCAATTTTGTACATTGATTCAACGGCGGTCAGATCTCGAACGTCTTTGATTTCGAGGAAGACTTCCTTTTCTGCTTCGGGCCAAGCATTTTCGCGAGCTTGAATCTTTTGCTCGTTCTTATTGGCTGTGACTTCGACCTCAGTTGGATTGTCGCCATTCGGAAACCACTGAGCCGAAGACAGGGCTAAAAAGCCGAACAACGCACAGAATACGGCCAACATCTTTTCGCCATGTGCGATACAAAGAGCTTTAATTTTATCCATGATGACTCTCCTAAAATTCTGCGAGTCCAACGCGTAAATACGAATACGAGCTTCAGTAACAAACGCTATGCATCACACGGCGAATGTGCTGTGAATTAAGCCACAGTCAATCGCGACTTTTATCCAAGAAGTGATTTGAAATCCAAATTCTGTCTCAACGAAGATTGAGCACCAGGTTTTGGTAGCTCAGTGTTTCCGGGATCGTTGCCAAGATTTGTTCCTGATTCATTGGGTGTGTTTGCAGGCGGCAGTTCCATTGATTCGCCGTTGGATCCGTCCGCTCCGCCGCCACCATTGGCATCTGCACCATTCTGATTGATGCTGTTGCCATTCGTGCCTTCAGAAGGTGGCGAATCCAAGTCGATGGTTTCCGACTCTGATGTGGCTGTGCCAGTGGCGTCCGAGCCTGCACCGTCACCAGTTTCTGCTGTCGGTGGATCAGTCCCCGTGTTGCCTGGATCTAGGTCGAGTTCAGGCAGGCCTTCAGCCGAATCGTTGACCTCTGTTTCAGCGGCGTTGTCAGCTTCAGCTTCTGCCGCTTTTTCTTCAGTCGATTCGTAGATCGTCATTAAGCCAGCGACTCGAACAGTCGCCAGTGGGACTTTCATCGCGTCTTCAAAGACTCTCATTCCGTCCGTAGCTCTCTTCATTTCTTTTCGTGTTCTTGTTTTCCCTTTACCGGGTGCACCGAATCCGCCGCCGAGGCCCCCACGACCCATGCCGGGGCCACCGAGTCCAGGGCTGCCCATGCCTAATCCACCCATGCCTGGCCCGCCTAATCCACCCATGCCGCCTCCGAAACCTCCGGTCATGCCGCCGCCATAGCCTTCGCCTTCTCCTTCACCCATGCCTCCCATGCCCGACATTCCACCGCCGGATGAGCTACCTGAGCCACCTGTAAAATCGACGTCGACTCGAACAATTTCAACTGGAAATTTTCCATTCGGCAGTGAGGCCAACAGGCTGGGAATATCTTTCTGAATCATCCTGACTGACAAGATGAACGCTCGAGTTTTATAAGGCAGTTCGTCGCCGTAGTGAACGTAGCGGTCTGCTGTGGTATCAGCGTCTTCTTCAGCGCCCGTTGATCCGCTTGAGCCAAATCCAACTCCGCCGTCACTGTAGTCATCTTCACCACCGCTCATCATGCTTCCCATCATGCCGCCTAAAGGGGCTCCGGGAGCAGGGCCAAATTCTTCGGTGAGAAGGTCGGTTGTCAAAGATCCTTTGAACGAAGACCAAACTCCACCGGCGGCTCCAGCTCCTCCGCTACCCATTCCGCCCATGCCCGCTCCGCCAAATCCCAAGCCAGGCATTCCTCCCATGCCTTCC
>JBDWHY010000080.1:0-85335 GCA_039974975.1 Fuerstiella sp.
AACAGCCCGGCGGGCAAGATTTTCAAAACACTCCTCCATGAAACAACTTACAGCGATTTTTACGAGCGAAATCCTGTGATCGCCCAGACCGCCATACCTATTGCAACATCCATACCTTAAAAAAATGAGTCGCCGTGCCTGTCACCCCCGCTCCCGTTGCGCCCCAACGGACGCAGGGGAAAGGGGGATCACAGCACTGACGTGCGAGCCAAACGCTAAATCAACAGGCCCTGTGAGCGAGGGATATCGGCCGCGCAGAACCTGAAGGTTTCAATGGGGTTCATCCCTCGCTGACGCGTCGGGTGACCCCATCCTAGCTTTTTCAACGACTTGCTCGCTTCAAGCCAAATCAAGCAGTCTCTGTGTCTCGACTTCCCCAGAACAGATACGGCTCCTTATTACATGCGACGGGCGACGCACGAATACGTGATGGCGACATTCCATCAGCGTCGATACACTGGAAACGAAAATGTTACGTACCCCACGCCCCGCCTCTGGAGATCCTTTCCTTTGCCTACTCCCCTTTCACGTCTCGCCGCTTCACTTATTTTCCTAAGCCCCTGTCTGCAGCTGTGCGCCTTCGCCGACACAGACTTGTCATGGCCCACTCGCAATGGCCCAACTTCCAACGGCCATGTTGCAGCGGCAGATTCCAACAGTCTGCCTGTTGAATTTTCTGAAGACAAAGGTGTGGCTTGGAAAATCAAGTTACCACACTTCGGACATTCGACCCCCGTGGTGGGTCAAGGAAAGATTTGGCTGACGGCTGCAACTGAAGATGGCAAACAACAATTTGTCTTATGCATCGATGAAGCATCAGGCGCGATCCTTCATGAAAAGTTGCTGTTTGAAAACGAAGATCCAGAGATCCTTAACAACCCAGTCAACACGTATGCGTCACCAACGTGTGTGTTAACGGACGACGCTGTCTATGTTCATTTTGGAACCTACGGCACAGCTCGGCTCAATCCAGAAACAGCAGACGTGGTTTGGCAAAGACCAGACATTCAATGTCGGCACTTCCGAGGACCCGGTTCATCTCCCTGTTTGTTCCAAGACCTGCTGATCTTGACCTTTGATGGAATCGACGCCCAATTTCTGATGGCACTGAATACGTCAACAGGAAAAACGGTTTGGCGAACAGAACGCAGCACCGACTACGAAGATTTAGACAGCGATGGCAACCCCAAACGAGAAGGCGACCTGCGGAAAGCCTATAGCACACCGGGGCTGATTGAAGTCGATGGAACGACTCAAGTGGTCAGCATGGGATCTCGAGCGGGCTACGGCTACGACGCTTTAACGGGCAAGGAAATTTGGGGCATTCGCCATGGTGAATTCAACGCAACAGCTCCTCCTTGTTTCTATCAAGGCATGGCCATCGTTAACACGGGGTCTCGAAAAGCTCAATTGCGAGCCATCAAGTTAGACAAAACAACGACAGGAGATGTGACAGAATCTCACGAAATTTGGCGACGCGAAAAAGGCAATTCAAGGCTATCCGCTCCTCTGCTGGTTGATGGCCTCATTTATATGGTGACGGACACCGGAGTCGTCTCGTGCGTCAATGCGGACGATGGCAAAGAAGTTTGGAAAGGCCGACTTGGCGGAACTCATGTCGCCTCGCCCATCACTGCAAACGGCTTGATCTATTTTTATAGTGAAGAAGGAGAAGTCACTGTTATCAAAGCGGCTGACACCTTCGAAATCGTGTCCAAAAATCGGCTGGCCGAAGGTGGCCGAGCATCAATGAGTGCCGCCAATGGGCATTTATTTGTCAGAAGCTTCGGACACTTGTACCGCATCGGTGGGCAATGATCGGTTCAGCCAATGAGTCAAATCTTGGAAGAAACCAATCCGCTGAGAACAGAATTCTAATGTGTGTTCTGCGTTGGAATATTCGATCATGGAAAGGTCGGACACGGGCCACGACTGCAGTCTTCGCTTCACCTTTCGATTGTTCACAATCCGATCCGCTGCGGCCAACATGAACAACGTGGGCATCTTGATGTTGGCGCATTGGTGCCGCACAATCCGATCTAAATCGGCGGTAGCGTTCAGAAATCCTGTCGTCACAGAATTCAAAGCCAAAGGATCGTTCGCGATTTGACTTTGAAAACTGGGTACGTTGGTAAAAAACTCGGGATCAGCAAAAGGCAAAGCCACCAAGCGTTTGCGAACATCGTGATGTCTGGCCAACTTCAGCATCAGCTGCTGACGCCAATTGGGACCGACAATGGAATCGGTGGCGGGATACAGCAACACAAGCCGTTGCACCAAGTGCGGGTACGTGGCCGCAAATGCGCTGGCCAATTTTCCTCCCCAACTTAGCCCCAACAGCGCCACGGGCTGGTTGGGGTGTTCCTGCTTGGCAAGTTCAACCAGCAGCTTCAGATCATTCAGCAGCCGAAGGCCGTGATCAGCATGGCCACGGCTTCGCCCGTTCAGTCCACTGCCTCGACGATCGGCAAAGTACACATCCCAACCACTGCGAGCCATCGCCAAGCTGGAATCTTTGTACCAACCGGAATGGCTTTGAATCCCATGCACGGCAACCACGGAACCTTGAGGCATCAAAAATGGACTTGATGACTTGCCTTCAGCTTCCTGGGACCCAAAACATGGTGGTGCGGATTTGAAGTGACGGAATTTGAGTGCGAAGCCGTCGGACGCGTGACAGGTTCTGATTTCGCACTTCATCATTCAGGACACCCTGGTGGTTCCGACGTTTCCGTTTGGGAAGCGTGGTTGTTCAATTTAGATGCTTTGCAAATAAGACTTCAACAGTCTCATCAGCTTCGTGCACCGAACTTCGAATGCTTCGATGCTAGGAACTTTCCCAACAGCCGCCATTTGCACGGCCACTTGTCGACGAGTCTTCGCACGCCCGCTGCCATCGTCTGCGTCTCGAGTTGTCTCGAAGTCGATCTCGATTTCAACAGCTTGGCTGTTTTCGCCACTTCCCCAGCGACGAAAGAAGCCAAGTTCACCAGCGACCAGCTTTAGCTGCCCTTGCACTTGATGCAAAACTTTAACGTCAGCGGCTTCGATGAATCCTTCGATTTTCAACGCTGTCAATTCCAAGGATGTGCTGAGTTCAATGTCATCACTGAAACGCATTATTCCACTCACAACCTGCACCTTCGCGTCACTACCACTCGCTTCGATCGTTTCCACTTCTTCCGGTGCTGCCACCTCTTGACCTTCGTGACACGTGCGATTTCGTCCCGTTTCTTTGGCTTGGTACAGACACGCGTCTGCTCGTTCAAGCAAAGTCTGAACCGTGTCTCCTAAATGAGCAGTAGAGACTCCGAACGAAGTCGTGACTGTCAATTTATGGATTCCACCGATTGAACTTTTCTCGATGGCAACTCGCAACCTTTCGGCCTTTCGGACGGCGGCATCTAAATCCGCATCGGGGCAAAGCACGACAAATTCTTCTCCGCCGTAACGAGCGATAATTTCGCCCGAATAGGTTTCGTGCTGCAGCAGTCGAGTTAAATCAACGAGAACTTGATCACCCGCTTTGTGGCCATGTGTATCGTTGATTCTCTTGAACCGGTCGACGTCCAAGAAGATAGCGCTTAAGTGGCGAGCACCCTCGTGGTTATGATAGTCGTCCAGCAAATGTCTCAACTGAGTCTCCAGTTGACCTCGGTTCGCTACTCCCGTCAAAGCGTCTCGAGTCGCCGCCAACTTCAGCTCGAAGTATTCGCGATTCTGTTTTCGGGCACCGCCTTTGCGACGGAACAATTGCACGATCCCTTTGACTTTCCCTTGATCTGAAGGGATCGCCATCGTGTGGATATCAACGCTAAATTCTCGCTTGTCTTCTGTCGTGCAGACTCGGCTGCAAAACATAGACTGGCCATTGCGAAGAACCTGAGTGATCAGTTCTTCCTCGCTGCCCTGATTGCTCGCTCTGGTCTGAGTGATCGGTGCCAGTTTGATGTCGCTGGCTTTCCAGCTTGTGCCCATAACGTGAGCAGCCGAGCGACCTGTGATGGATTCCAAACCAGAAGACCACACGCAATAGTTTAGATCTTCGTCCAGAATCAGAAAGCCGTCGTACAAAGATTGAAACTGGTACAACGTGTTTAGAATCTGCGATAGAACGATCATCTCATCTCGTTCTTCGTCTGACATCGCAGGCGGCTTGTTGCGTTGATCGAATGGATCGGCCAAGCCAAACAGCGAATGTCCATTTTCGTGATACCAACGATTCAAGGTTCCAACAACGGTGCCGTCGTAGCGACTGCCCGATTGTTCTTCCAGAATCTTCATGACTTCTTCATGAGCCATGCCTCGTCGATATGACTTGGGCGAACTTAACGAATCGTAAGCGTCTGCAACGGCAAGAATCCGAGGCCCCAACGGGAGTTCTCGGGCAGCTCCATCGGCAGCCGTGGTATTGCCGCAGTCGTCGAAGTTTTCAAAGACTAAGTTCAGCAACGACACCAGCCGCTCGTTCACACCCAAAGCTTGCAGCAAACTCGTGGCGGCAAGATGATGGTAAGTGACAACGTCGTATTCTTCGCTGCTTAGCTTTCCTGGCTTGTGAAGGATTTGATTGGATACTCCAATCTTGCCCAGATCGTGCAACAAAGCGGCAAGCTCAAGTTCGGCTCGATGAGAATCTTCCCAGCCTAGCAACTGAGCAACGCCTTGAGCGATGCTGCCAATTCTTCGTCCGTGCGAAATTAACGTTTCGTCTCGAACCTTCATTGAACGTAGCAACATGCCCATGACACCACGAGGAATCAGAGTCTGCTGAGCGGAACTCAACAGTTCTTCTCGTGCGCGCCCCGACAGTGTCAACAATCGTTCGATGATTGCGAACGTGTCCGTGGGGACGGCCGGTGTCAGATGGCTGTAGACACTTGAGGCTTTGTTATCGATGGTTGATGTCATGGGAGATCTTACAACGTCAGACCCAGAAAAGGGTTGCGGGGGGGAGTGTGGATGAAAGGCAACACCTGAGGAAAAACTACTTCACCAAACTGACTCTGAGAGGAATCTGTCGTTGGAATCATGCTTTGCGATTCCGACAGCTTGGGACAACTGGAATCACCAGCACAATCGGACCGCCGATCCACGCGTGCACATTCTTCTGATTTCTATGGAACACAATTATGGTTGCCAGTGGATTTTGATTTCTGGCCCGCAGCTGTATGTTGGGCGGTCAGAACCGAAACGCAGGCAAAACACTGCCTCCTTTTGAATCCTCTACCCCCGCTTCCCTCCACCGGAGTCATCATGCAAACCAAACCGTCTTTTCTGGCCTTTTGCTTTTTCACTTGCTGTGCTGCCATGGCACATGCAGCCGACCGTCCGAACATTCTGTTTATCTTCACAGATGATCATGCGGCTCATGCGATGAGTAGCTACGGATCGAAAATTAATTCGACGCCAAATCTCGACCGGATTGCCGATGAAGGCATGCTGTTCACAAACTGCTTCTGTACGAATTCAATTTGCGGCCCCAGTCGAGCCGTCATTCAAACGGGCAAGCACAGTCACCTGAATGGCTTTGTACGCAACGGCAATAAGTTTGATGGTTCTCAACAGACCTTTCCCAAGCTGATGCAAAAGGAAGGTTATCAAACTGCAGTTGTTGGAAAATGGCATTTAGCGACCGACCCAACCGGCTTCGACTATTCCGAAGTTTTGATCGGGCAGGGGCCGTACTACAACCCACCGATGAAAGTGAACGGCGCAGACAAGCCAGTCAAGCACGAAGGCTACACGACCGACATCATCACTGATTTAGCCTTGGACTGGCTGAAGGGGAAACGTGATCAAGACAAACCCTTCATGCTGATGTATCAGCACAAGGCCCCACATCGCAACTGGCAACCCAGCCCCAAACACTTGACGATGTATGACGATGTGGAAATTCCAGAACCAGACAACCTATTCGATAGCTGGTCGGGTCGAGGTTCTGCGGCTCAGACTCAGGACATGAGTATTCGCAAGACAATGACCGAATACGACTTAAAGCTAGCACCTCCCCGAGGATTCACAGACGAACAACGTCAAGCTTGGGACGCCGCTTACGGTCCCAAGAACGAAGCGTTTCGCAAAGCCAAGCTGACGGGAGACGACTTGATTCGCTGGAAGTATCAAAGATACATCAAAGATTATCTGCGGTGCGTGGCGTCTGTGGACGACAATGTGGGCCGAGTTCTCGATTACCTTGATGAAACTGGCTTGGCCGAAAACACGATCGTTGTGTACTCGTCCGACCAAGGTTT
Source organism: Fuerstiella sp. (assembly GCA_039974975.1). Classification (GTDB taxonomy): domain Bacteria; phylum Planctomycetota; class Planctomycetia; order Planctomycetales; family Planctomycetaceae; genus Fuerstiella. The sequence continues at coordinate 6,255 of JBDWHY010000080.1, forward strand.
TTACCTTGGAGATCATGGTTGGTTCGATAAGCGATTCATGTACGAAGAATCGTATCGGATGCCTCTGATGGTTCGGTGGCCCGGCAAAGTGCAGCCTCAAACCGTGAACCACAATTTGGTTTCGAATCTCGATTACGCTCAAACACTTTTGGACGTGGCCGGAATTACCCAGCCAGACGACATGCAGGGGCAAAGTCTGAAGCCACTGCTCCTTGCAAAACCGTCTGCAAACGTGGAAGGGTTAACACCAGCTCCAAAGACCATCGGCTTCGACAGCAACCTCACCAATGTGACTCAACCTGATTTCCGAGATGCGTTGTACTATCACTATTACGAATTCGAAGCCGAACGACGTACGGCTCATATGGTGAGACGTCACTGTGGAATCCGAACAGGGCAGCACAAGCTGATTCACTTCTACAACTTGGGCGAATGGGAATTCTTTGATCTTGAAAAAGACGTTCGAGAAATGCACAGCACCTACGACGATCCAGAGAACGCAGATCGAGTGGCGGCAATGAAGACTCGGTTGATGGAATTGCAACAGCAGTATCAGGTGCCAGATGACACGGGATCTGTGCCCGCAAATCCAAAATCGATGCAGCCACAACCCAAGAAGAACAAGGGGCAAAAAAACGGCGGCAAACAAGCTAAGAATAAAAAGGCTTGATGCAAAACGCTCGATTTCTCAAGGCAGCCATCACGCTTCGCTGTGATGAGCTGCCCTGTGATGAGCTGCCCAGTGATGATCGGCGCAGTGATGATCGGCCCAGTGATGATCGGCCCAGAGCAGTCATTCAAGCGATGTCGCTAGGCAGACCCGACGAACGGGTGACTGTTTGTCGCAGCGTCGCAGCGTCGCAGCGTCGCAGTGCCGCAGTGCCGCAGCGTCGCAGTGCGTGAGGCATCACAAGGCTCGCATCGTCACGGCTAAGCGTGATGCCGACTTTCCAGCATGCACAAGCCAGACCGGCCTGTGATGCTGGTTTTCGCTTACATGATCGAGAAGTAGTTTTCGACGGCAAAGTCGAAAGCTTCATTCGACAGTTCAAGAGGCTTTTGGTGGAAGCTGCAGTAGTTGCGGACTTGCAACAATAAGTCTCGAGGCTGGCACAAGCGAAACGGTCGTTCCACGGCCAAGTAATGAGTCTTCACCAGATAGTCGACACAGTCGGGTTTGTATTCAAACTTGGTGACTCGACACATAATTTCGAACAGCTTGCGATATTCCTCTTCGCTGGGATCCGGTACTTCAATCTTGTACGGAATCCGTCTTAAAAACGCACCGTCCACCAAGTCGCGAGGTTCCAAGTTGGTACTGAAGATCACCAACTGATCGAATGGCACTTTGATCTTTTTGCCACTGGGCAGGTTCAAAAAGTCGTAGCGTTTTTCCAGAGGCACAATCCAACGGTTCAACAACACGTCGACTGGCATTGTCTGACGGCCAAAGTCATCAATGACCAAGGTTCCACAATTGCTTTTTAGCTGGAGTGGAGATTCACAGATCTTGGAGACTTCGTTCTTCGTCACTTCCAATTCGTTCATCGTTAATTCACCACCGGCAATCACCGTCGGTCGTTTTACCTGAACCCAGCGGTGATCAATCGGAGTCGCTTCCATTAGGCCGCTGGAAGATTCAGATTCGACTTCTTCGTGGATGCCGGGATCGAAGATTCGCATGATCTCGCCTTCGACATAGATGGCTCGAGGAATCCAAACATTCGATCCGAACGCATCGGTGACACGTTCGGCAATACTGGTTTTGCCGTTTCCAGGTTGGCCGAACAAAAACATACCTCGACCAGAATTCACAGCTGGTCCCAGCTTGTTCAGCATGTGTTCGTTAATCAGCAAATCCGAAAAGGCATCGGCAAGCTGATGAGAAGTGACGATTTGGCCGGCGATGGTTTGAGCGGCGACAGAATTCACGTAGTCCTTAAGAGAAACGGGAGTCGCCCCGAAGTAAGTGCATTCATCGTAGTATCGCTTGCCTCGATCTCGTCCCGCCTCGGTGATTTTGTAGATGGAATCACCTGTTGCAGACGTGCCGGACAGATCCAAAAGCTTATCGGATCGCAGCTGACGCAACATTGGTTCCACCAGCTTGTGATGCAGCTTCATCTGGCTGGCGATGGCTCGAGCTGATGACTGTCCCATTTGGAACAGGTATTTCATGATCAGTTGTTCAAGCAACGCTTCCGAAACACCTGATTCTCGAATCGTTTGAGGTTGTCGAGGTGTAAACTGTTCGCCTTCTGGCTTCGCGGGAGCAGACGAAGGTGCCGATGCCGGACGCGGATCAGATGCTCGCGTTGCAGACGAATCGGCAGCCGCCTGTGCTTGAGACACTGGTGGAGAAGACATCAGTGCTGAACCCGACGGTGGCGGAGTCACAGCGTGGGCCGCTGAAAGCGTCTCTGCCCCACCTGCAGCTTCTTCTCGAGACGCCGCCAAAGAGGCAACAGTACTCTTCGTGCCAGATCCAGCCAACAGCTGATCAACTCGATTGAACAGATCATTCAGTTCTGGCGTTGCAGGGTTAGAAGTCGTCACGTCGAAGCCTTTTATTCGGATGTTCGATCGCCTGCTGAATCCATGTGTTCATGGTAGCCTTAAGGCAACAGCAAACGGCGTTTCACTGGCAGGCCTTCACGAAAGGCTTGCTTGCAATGATGTTCCCAATGAATCAGTAGGTCACGATTTCCGTTGCTGCAAATTCCGTGTGGACAGATTGCATCATTTGATGCCTGGTTCTTCACAATCCACGGCCATGCAGTCGGTTCACTGCCGATAGGTTTGCAGCAACCGGGTGATTCGTCAGAATCGGACCTTACGGCAGCATCAATTTAAGCTGCCCGATCGTTTACCCGAATCATCTTTGAAAATGGGTCTCATGAAATTTGCTATCTGCCAAGAACTGTTCGAAGACACACCATGGGATCAACAATGCGACATCATTGCTGATGTCGGATACACGGGAATCGAAGTGGCGCCATTCACGATTGCAGAAGACCTTGCTTCTGTTTCTGATGCGACTTTGGGCGGAATAAGACAAACAGCAAACTCTGCCGGTCTTGAAGTCATTGGACTGCACTGGTTATTGGCGAAGACTGACGGCCTGCATCTGACATCAGCCGACCCCAATGTTCGCAAAACGACCACCGAGTATTTGAAGCTGTTGGCTCGCACATGCGGCATGCTGGGAGGCAAAGTTTTGGTCTTTGGATCGCCCCCACAACGTACTTTGCCGCCTCAAATGACCATGCAAGATGGGTTAAAGTACGCGACAGAAGTGTTCCAAAATGCCATGCCCGAATTCGCCGCACACGGTGTCCAATTGTGCATGGAACCTTTAACGGCAAAAGAAACCGACTTCATCAACACCTGCGATGATGCCGTGCAGTTGATGAACAAGGTTGATCATCCCGCCTTTGTGCTTCATCAAGATGTCAAAGCGATGCTTGGAGCTGAACGAGATTCCATTCCAGAACTCATCCATCGACATGCTTCTGTATGCGGACACTTTCACGTTAACGACATCAACTTGCTTGGACCTGGAATGGGTGAAACAGACTTCCATCCAATCTTTGAAGCGCTGCTTGAAGTCCAATATCAAGGCTGGGTATCCGTTGAAGTGTTCGATTACAGCCCTGGCGCAAAAAAAATTGCTAAAAAAAGTCTGCAATACATGCGCTCTGTTTTAAGCGATGTTGAAGGCGCTAAAGACACATTGAAGTGATGGCAAATTTCTACGCATCAATACGCCATCAACAGCAACGTTGCATCAAGGATGATGCCAAATGACACACACGTTTCATAATGGCTTGAAGCGTTGAAGGTGCTGAGAGTACAGGCTTTTTATTGATCAACTTTAATCTCGTCCTGTTCACGTTGAGCGTGTGTCGTGTTGTTGTTGCAAAGACAGACAAACCATTGATGCAATCACAACAGCATCATGGCAACACCAAGATGACGATGATGGCGACATCGAATCGCATGGTTAATCAAAGGTCTGAACAAGGTGACGTTGAAAAAACTTTGGACGTGAGTGCCTTTGACGCCGCATAACACTATTGCACATACCCAAAGATTAAATAGGATTCCGCCCGATGGAGGACACATGATGTTGTGCCACATCACAGATCATGATGATCGTTGATCATCGTGCCGCAGACTTCACGACTGTCTTCCGACCGGAATGGATTCTGCGACGCCATCGCCGCGTTGGCATGGTGAATCTTTTTTGACAAGTGGTCGCTACTTACCTTTTGCTTTCGAAGCCCGGTGACATGCGGTAAGTAGGCCATCCGTTGTTTCTCTCTGTTTAAGGAGGATCCTGTGGCTAAGAAGAAAGTCGCGAAGAAGAAGACAGCCAAGAAAGCTGCTCCGAAGAAAAAAGCCGCTAAGAAAGCTGCTCCAAAGAAAAAAGCCGCCAAGAAGAAGACAGCTAAAAAAGCTGCTCCAAAAAAGAAGGCTGCTAAGAGAAAGACCGCGAAGAAGAAAGCTGCCGTAAAGAAGAAGACAGCTAAGAAGTCAGCCAAAAAAGCTGCTCCGAAGAAAAAAGCTGCCAAGAAGAAGGCCGCTAAGAAGAAGAAGAAGTAAGCTTGAGCATCAATTGAACCTGCTCGACGGGTTCCTGATGACACAAAGACGTTCGGTGTACTCGTTCAGAGTGGGTCGAACGTTTTTTTATGCGCAGAATTTGCCGCAGTCGTGGATGACAGAATGCGCCGTCTGAAGCAGCGCTTTCGCTCAATCACCGAAGGCACAGGCAGTGATCTCTCACAGACGCAATGGATGGGCACGGCGAGAACAGGGAACCAGGGAAACCACGGAACGTGCAGCTGGTAAGACCATGGGGTGTTGAACCAGCACGCTCGACTTTCATCGCTGAATTCGGCTCAACCACGAACACTCAATCGGAATACGACCACCACCTGACACGACAACACGACAACACGGCGAAGCAAACGGCGACTTGTTGAAGCATGCCCTGGTGCCCATTCGCGGCATTCGTGATTGTGCAATCAACTCGCTGAAATCCCACTTTGCTGAGTCCCGGAATTTGGCCCCTTCCGTCCAGCTCACGACCGCTCTTGCGTTTCTCTTCAGTGACCCGCAAACGTGACCCGCAAAAGTGCTCTGCCAAGATCGATTCCATGATCTTAAAAAGAAGTTGACACCAAGTGTCAACTTTCGCTAAAACTTGGCGACACGCTGCGTCGATCAGAGGAACTGTGAGGCGCTGTTAGGGATCGTCCCCGTGCTTTCCGTGGTAGGGAAACCGTTTCATTCGGTTCAATCTGCAAACTGCCGACGAAGACAACAGTTCCTTGTTTCTTATGGCTGATCGCTCGGCCGTTTTCATGCCCAGTGCAATCGTTCAGCATGCGCTGGACGCACGCTGGAAACGATGAAGCGTACCAGCGATTGGCTTCCATGAGATCCCTCGATCACAGCTTTCGAACCGACCTCATGTCGGCGGAAGTTACTGTTTCAATCGGCAAACAGACATTCCTTCTGGTGATGACCTTCTGAAGTCTCGCGTTAAGACTTCAGAGGTTTTCTGGCAAGACACATGGCAAGTGCTTCTGAATCTGTGCTGCAGGATCTGCGAGCTCAACTGGCTCGCACCAGTCCGCCTCGACTCAGCCAAGAAACCGTGTCGACTGGTCTGCCTTTGCTTGATCGCCAGCTGCCGGGACAAGGCCTGCCGTCCGCTTCTGTGGTTGAATGGGTGGCTGATGGCCCCGGTTTAGGAACCACCACTTTGGCGTTGAAGTGTGGAGCCGCTTTGATGAACAAAGCAGGAGCCCTAGCCGTCATCGATCCTTACAACGACTTTCACGCTGCCGCATTAAACGGCACGGGAATCGATTTGTCGCGTTTGCTCGTCGTGCGCCCCAAAGCTGTCGCTCAGCCAACAACGGCGAGTCAGCACAACAGACTGCGAACGGCAACTCCTGCTCATACCGGAGGACACTTGTCATCAACTGACCGTTCCAACACACTGTGGGCATTGGAACAGGTCAGCCGATGTCCTGGAGTTCGCCTGGCAGTTTGCTGGATCGATCGCCTGTCTTCGACCGTGCAAAGACGTTTGCAGTTGGCCGTCGAACGCAGTGGAGTCACCGTGTTTTTAATCCGCCCGGCAACCGCCTTAGATCAGCCATCGTGGGCAGACCTTCGCTTTCATCTCAAATGCAGCCAGAACATGTCAGACCTTGATGTCGGACATTCGGTCGTTCAGCTAAAACTCGTGAAGACTCGTAACAGCATTACTCACAACGGTGAACTCAAACTGGATTGGAATCATGAGACGGGTGCTGTGTGTGAGATTTCTGAACTGGCCCATTCAGGCTCACCACTTCACCAACCACAGCAATCAGAAGGTCGATTCACAGCAACAAGAACAGCAACAGCAACAGCAAGAACGGAATGACGCATCCACGAAAGCCAGTCACTCGGGCGATCAACAAACACCTTCGGCAGATCTTAACGACAGTCCGCCTCACGAACTGATTCTGTATACCGAAGCCCAACAGTCATCTCATCGAACCTCAGATGCGATCAAAGATCATCGCTTCCTGAATCACGTTTTTCCGTCAGCTCGATCGAGCCCCGTTGTTGTCGCTTCCACCGCAATCGTGTCTGAAAACGGCGTTCGCCCAGGCCTCACTTTGGTCGAAGCACGCAGCTTAGAATCCGAAACAGGTGCCTCAAAACCATTCACCAAACGCCACAAATCACGTTCGCCCAAAAAGCCGATTGGCCCGACAGATTTTGTTCCTTGGAATCCTGACGTTCAACGTCAAGCACTGAAAGACATCGCCGAAAAGCTACGTCAGTTTGCTCCTCTCATCGCGGTCGACACAACGGCGATTCCAGACTGCTTGCTACTAGATGTCACTGGCTGCGGGCCACTTTTTGGAGGAGAAGTGCCGTTAGCAGAACGACTTCTGAAGGTAACATCGGCAGCCAACTTGGATGCTCGTCTTGCCATTAGCGAATCCGTCGCCGCAGCGTGGGCGTTTACTCATCCATCCGGACACCTGTTGCACGAAGCTGCTGCGGCAAAACATCGTCGTCAAGTTGCACCAGGAGCAGCTGATTGGGACTTGCCTTTGATCGTCATTCCTCAGGGGCAAGCAGAAACATGGTTGGCCGAACTGCCCATTACATCGGGACGGTTACCGATGGACGACATTCAGTTACTGAAAAGACTGGGGATCGTCACGCTGAAGCAGTTGTGTCATTTGCCACAAGATGATTTGCCGTCGCGAATTTCAGAAGAAGGCCGATTAAAGGTTCGGCAGCTTCGAGGTCTTGATGATGAACTGTTGGATGCACTGCCCGAAGCAAATCCCGTGCAATCAATTTGGGTGTCGGAATTTGGAGTCAAAGGGAAAGAGCACATCAAGCTGGTGTTTCAAGTTCTGGTCGAAGATGTCGTCAAGCAGTTGTTGGTCCGCAATATCGGAGCCATCAAGGCGACATGCGATTTAAAGACCGAAGCCGGAGAAATTCTGACCGTCGAAGCCAATGTTGTGCGTCCCGTTCAAACCGAAAGAGACCTGCTTGAACTACTGAACTTGAAGTTAGAAACGATTCGACTTCGAGACACCGTGATGACGGCCAAAATGGTACTTGCGACAGCCCCTTTAATGGTGCGGCGTCAACAAGACCTGTTTCATAGCGAGCAACAGATTCATCCAGAAGAAGAACTCACCACGATGATCAATCGGCTGAGCAGTCGGCTATCAGCCAACGCTGTACTGACGGCTCAAAAAACATCGTCTTCAGCGCCCGAACAGGCCATTCAATTAGATCCGATTGTGAATCCCGAAGACAAAATTCGAACAGGCCGAACGGCAGCTTCGATTCCACAACGTTTGGTTGATCCCGAGTCAGTATCGCCAGCCAGTCAGCAAACCACATCGATGCCGATTCGCTTGCTGCCGTATGCTGTTCCAATCGCCAGCAAAACCGAACACCCATTGAAGCACGGATTTTCGTGGGATGGCAACCGATATGTGGTTCTGTCTGCGGTCGGCCCTGATCGAATTCAAAGCCGCTGGTGGGACGAAGAAGCCGTGCATCGAGACTACTATCGAGTCACCACGACCACGGGCCCCGTGCTCTGGATTTTCCAAAGCCTAACGAACCGTTTGTGGTACCTGCACGGAGTATTCGACTAACAAACCAGCAGTGTGCAACGTCCCACCAGCCGCAAGTCGCCGTCCGCAAGCACCAGCCGCGACTCGCCGCGCAACATCCCCAGCGCCTCGCCCAAAGCCGAACAGCGGCGGTATGAGGCCACATGCCACACGGCGTCGATCGGCCACTGAAAGACTCGTCGACCGAACATGCACCCTCTGTAAACAGTGCTTAATCCAGTTCGACCTTTGTCTATTCCTGAGGTGGAATCAAGCGGCCGTCGTTGCGATCCAATTCAGAATTCCAACGCCGCACAGCTCGTTCGCGTCGGCTTTTTGTCTCGTCAGCAAAATAGTTATTGCGGTTGTTTAAGTGTTGTTCCAAAGTCGAAATCGCCATCTCTCGCAAAACCAGTCGGTCACTGTCCAGCATGCCCACCAACCATTCGCTGGCCAGTCGGTCTTCAAAACTGATTCGAGAAATGTCTTTCACCATCCTCATCGCCTGCTGCATTTCACTGAGGTTTAACCGAGTTTCCAACAGAGCGACAATCGCCGAGTTGCCTCCGGACACCGTTCGAGAAATTTCTTGGAGAGCATAAAAGGCTTCCGACCGAACAACCTGCTGCTGAGACTGAAACAACAATCGCACCAACTGCTCAACATCTCGTTCTGCCGTGGGAACTTGAACGGCCCATCGGGCAATCATGGGATTGCCATCTTCGGCAACCGCCGCCACTGCTTCTCGAACAGAATCGTGTCCCTTCAGCTTTTTGATCAACGTCTTCTGCAAAGCTTCCTGAGCTGCCGGGATTCGATTGGCGGCCGCCAACACCCATTCCCACTGCAGCACAGGCTGGCCAACAACTTTCCCTGGAAAGTTTCCGTCTGATCGAAACATCATCTGCTCACCGGCAGAAATCGAAACCAGATCCTCGGCTGCAATCGACTGTGCTGTCGCCGGTCCATCAAATGCCGCTAATGTCACCAACACGGGTGCAGAACTTGAAAGCAAGGCAGAATCGTTTTCAGTCGCCGATACTTCAGCCGATGTGTCGTCAACAGAAGGCAGTGACCGCACGGTGATCGCTAGTTTTTGCTGAGTATCTTCGGGGTTCAACAAAAATTGTCGTCCACCGACTTCTAACAAGAAGGGTTCCGGTTTCGCAGCCACCGTTTTTGTCAGAATCAACTGACCACTGAGAACTCGTAGCCCGGCATACTTTTCATCAATGCCCTGAAAGACGCTGGAACCGACCGCCTGAACTTCCCACCCCGACGCCTGACATCCAACGATCGTTGAAAACGGAGCCGCAACACACGCGATTCTCATCGAAAGCAAATTGTTCCAGTTATTCGTTCCTTCCAAATTCGATGACCACAACCAGCTGATGGATTCATCAATGCTGCCCGCAGGATCCATTTTTTGTACGGAACTAAGCAGCAAAGCTCCTGAAGCATCGTCAACGAAAAACGAATGAGGACTCATTGCAGACTGAACTGAAGCAACTTCACCAGCCCCATTCGCCATCGAGCCATTGGTCTTTGCACCGTTCGCACCAGATGATTCTGCCGCCTTCATCTCGGAATCCATTTTTTCAGGATCTGCCATCGCAACATCAGCAGAACCTAAATCAGTGACTTCACCACCTGGCCCACTGTTACTCATTCCGGCATTGTTCGTTCCGGCACTGTTCATTCCGGCATCTGTATTGTTGGCTTCAACTGCCGCGATTTCGTCTGAATTTTTAGGAGCCTGATCTGTCGCTGCAGGGGCAACAACGTTGTTCGATCCCGCAGGCTTTGCCAAAGCTTGAGCCTGAGCGATGGCTCGATCGGATTCCGACATCTGAGCAGACGCTTGAGCATCTGGCTGCCCTGCCGAATCTTGTCCGGCAGACGCGTTTTGCCCGACAGCAGGCATTTGTCCCGGCACAGCATCCTGCCCATTGCCTGCCCCCACTTTAGCAGCACCTTTTCCAGCGACAGCTTCTGGAGCAACTTCGGCATTCCCGGCGCCTGCAGCACCTGCCCCCTGAGCATCGATCGCTGCGACGGCGGGCTGGTGATCCTGTGAGCGATACAGATTGCTATCTAAAAACAGCAGCACCAACCAACCCAACACCATGAGAGCTAAAACAAGCATGGGAGATCGCTTTGCTCCTACGGTCGCAGGGGCCAACGGCTTCCATTCCTCTGAAGCCGAAATCTCAGCCTCTGTCATCGCTTCGCCGGCTTCAACCTGAGCAACTGGGTCCATTTGATAAAGCCGCTGCTTTAGGTTTTCGTTCACGTCAAGAGGGTCTGCTAACAGGCCCAAAATTTGATGAGCTGCCGCGACTTCGGCCAAAGAATGATCAGACGCCAGAATCTCTTTTTCGATCAACGCGACCAATTCGGGAGTCAGTTGATCGTCCAAGTATTCGGCGATCAAGTTTCCATCAATCGTTTTCTGATCTGCTTGATCACTCGCCAAACGCCGCTTTCGAACAACTCCCTTAATTCGTTGGGCGAGTTCTCGAGCAAACGGGCTGGAAGAAATCTTCTGGCCCAGTTCACGAGCATTGCTCGGGTCCAGTCGATCGTCCAAATAAGCCAGAAGCGTTCGAAGTGTGAGTCTCATGATGACATCTGCCGTTGGAAATTGGTTCAGCGAGCTTTTGGTTGCCGGAATCTTGGTGGAGGAAACACCGTGGACGAAACAGGATTGACGAAACACGGCGGACGAAACGGTTCAGCGGGATCTTCAAACTGCCATTTTTTTCAGCCCCAAGCTGCTGAACACGCCGTCTTCTTCAGTCTGACTTCTGCCGACGTCAGCAGGTCAGAAAATGTCCGTTTCATCCGGGTGGTTTCGCACACAATTCTTGGGCGGCCGAGTTGACAGCCCCATGCATCCAATTCAATAGTGCGAAGTCAGCCAAGATTTCGTGCCCATTTCTTTCGATTTTTGACCAGACTGCTAAAAAGCCTGCCAAGACAACGATTTGAAACCTCTTTATGTGTCCGAGAAGGGCCTCTTAATGTCGGACAAGATTCCCGAATGCCTGACCATTTACCGTACTCATTCCCGAATTCCCGTGCAGTGGGGCGATATGGACGCGTTTGGTCACGTCAATAACGTGGTCTATATTCGATGGTTCGAAACGGCGCGGATTGATTTACTGGACACCTATTCATCTTCGGTGACGATGGCTTCCGGAGGCATTGGGCCAATCTTGGCATCGGTTCACTGTGATTACCGAAAACAGCTGCACTATCCCGATGACGTGATCGTTGGATCGCGTTGCGGCCGAATCGGACGCACCAGTGTTGATGTCGAACACGCGATCTACAGTGTCAGTCAGCAGCAGGTGGTGGCCACGGGCACGTCGGTGCTGGTCATTTTCGACTACGATTCAAATCGACCGGTTCGCATTCCTGAAGATCTCAGAAGCCAAATTTCTGATCAAGCAACGCCGGGCAGTTAAATCCAGTTCACAATGTTGATCGCCGTCGGTATCTGCCTGAAGGTGGCCGATGCTGCCAAAATAAAAGCCTGCCCCACAGCCTGACCCGCAGCCCTCTGGAACCAGGGCAAGTTTGAGATTCTGCAAAGGGCTGAATTTCAGTCAGTTGGACTGATTGACCGTTTGGCTGATGGCTGATGGGCTGATTGACTGAAGGACTGAAGGGCGAAATGGCTGAACCGACTGCGAACGTGAGCGCTGGGCCGGGACTCTGCCAGCGTCGGCCACAGACGTTTGATTCTCAGCCGATTCCTCGCTGCCACCGTTGCGATCAATCCTTACCTGGTAAGTCCGTACTTTATTGAGTTTCTGCACAAACTGCGTATCGCAACAAGCATCGGCGAGATGAAATCGGGCTCAGGGTTCGTTTCTGCCGAGAATCCAAGAACGATCCGGTTAATTTTGCCGAACCCATCAGTTGCTGAAAAAAAGGCCGAGATTCAAGCTTCCATCCCTCTTGAAGCACGCGAAACTGTGCCTTATCACACCGCCTCAACAAGTCATTCAAGTTGTTCAAGGCCGTTCCCCACGGAACACAAAACCGAAAACAGCACGACGGGCGAAGTTGAGAGTGAAAGATTGGAAACGAAAAATCGATCGTGAAGATCACGATCGAATCAATTGCGTTGCGGGCCATCTTTTGCAAAACGAATCTTGTTCATGGACGAGCAAGAATCACCTGACAACATTGAAACGATGCGGGTCGTTCGGTGTTGAAAGAAATCAAAGTTACAGTTACGTCGAGGTGCATTCCGAACACAATTTTCGATCGAATCCGGCAAACAAGGCCCGGCCACTGATCACTCTTTCTGAAGCCTAAAACGGCATTCAGGTCGAAAAGCCCGATAAGGGTGGTGAACTTTACTGGTTGCAATATTTTTACTGGATTCAACGGAACGCTTTTGTCGATAGCAGACTCATACGTCTGCCGCCGACTGGCGGATTGTGTTCGTCACGGAGGATTGAATGTCTGCCAAAATCAGTGAAGATATCGTGGGCACATGGCTGGCCTTTAAAAAGGACCAGAGCGATCAAAGCCTACGCAATCGGCTGATGGAACGTTATCTGCCGTTGGTAAAATACAACGCAGAACGCGTCTGGGCCAAACTGCCTGAAGGAGTCGATCTGAATGATCTGATTTCCGCCGGTGTGTTTGGACTTATGGACGCCATCGAGGCCTTCGATCTGGATCGAGGAGTCAAGTTCGAAACGTATTGCGTACCTCGAATTCGAGGTGCAATGCTTGACGAACTACGAACGATGGACTGGGTTCCTCGGTTGGTTCGTAGTAAAGCCAGTAAGCTTGAAGCGGCTCGAAAAGCGGTTCTTGCAAAAACTGGTCAGCCCGCTACCGATGCCGAACTGGCAGGAGAAATGGGACTGTCGATACCGGAATTCGAAAAGCATAAAAACGAAGCTTCGGCGATCGGCTTGGTCAGCCTAAACAAGAAGTGGTACGAAACCGACAGCTACAAAGACGTTCGAGAAGTCGATGTGCTGCAAGACGCCAAGGGCGAAGACCCAACAGGTGGCATCCAAAAATTGGATGTCATGAAAGTGGTCACCAAAGGCCTGAATCGAAACGAACGCCTGATCATCATTCTTTATTACTACGAAGAATTGACGATGAAGGAAATCGGGACGACTCTGGGTCTGTCTGAAAGTCGAGTCAGCCAGATGCATTCAAGCATCGTGAATCGCCTGAAGGAACAGCTCGGAGATCGACAACCTGAATTTGCTGAATGATACTGATTGCCATGTGCAACAGGTCGCTGAGGGCGATCTGTTTTGCAGAGTGATTTGCCATCGCCAAGCAAGCCAAGTTTGTGAGTGACAGCGTTAGAGAGTGAAATGGGTTGACGATGCCGCACCTGCGGTCAATCAACTGATTCTAACCTGCACCACACGGCATAATAAGAAGATGCATGACTTCAGGATCGCTGGACACCATCCAGCGATCCTGAAGTTTTTTTATGCGCTGATCACCTCACCGCTGGAGTCAGGTTAAACGAGGCACCTGCTCGGGTGTTAACGTAACGTGTTTACGCAGGCGCAAACGGCCAAGTTCAGCAACAACTCAAAAAGAAAATGCACTGTCAGAGTTCCCCGAGATATCAATGCCTGCCAACTAACTCCACTCACCCCTGCTGCAATGGTCCAGCACCCAACACCCGTTCAAAGGGTTCGCTGTGATCGATCAATCATCTGAAGCCATCAGTCACATACCCCTCAGTAGTGAACGATTTCAGAACTCAGACAGACGCATCTCGTCACTCGCCTGCAGTGCAGATATTGAAGCGACCTCAGGGTCAACTAGACTCAGCGACTCGATCCACGAACTGAGAGCCAAACGAATGTCTGAAATTTTAGGAGTCGCTGTCTGTGACGAATGCAGTGCCCGTATTCGAGTCCCACCCAAGTACAAAAATCTCGTTGGCAAATCGATCCGTTGCCCCAGATGCCACAACCGTTTTCGCCTCACTCTTGAATTGCCAACAAACTCGGACACGGTGGCTGTGGAAACAGAGCACGCTGAACAAAAGACACGAAACCAACGGATCAAGAGACGTCGAACGAAAACTGAAATTCGCGACGAACATGTGGAAGAAGCTCGAAGAGGATTCCGGGCATTGCACTCGCGACTTAGGACAATTGCTGATGCTCCAAGAGCATCCGAAGAGCAGATTCGAATCTGGTGCGTCGATGTGCTGAAAACGGCCTTGGGCTATTCCGACGAGTCACTCGACACAGAATGCAGGGTCATGGGAGGGCGAGTTGACATTGCGATTAAGGAAGGCGATCTTGTGAAGCTCGTCATCGAATGCAAGAACATCCGTTCAAAACTCAGACGCAGCGTCCGTGAACAAGCAGGTGTTTACGCCGCAACATTAAGTGCACCGTGGGCAGTCGTCACAAACGGAGACATCTGGAAGCTTTATCGAGTTACACCGCAGCCGGGTAGGTCGCCTCAGATGGATCTTGTCTTTGACGTAGCACTTCTGGATGAAGATGGTATCAGTGAAGTAGACCCTGAAATCCTATATCTTCTCTCTTCTCGTGCGCTGACATCAGGCGACACGGAAGATGAATTTCATCGAGTAAAATTCACATCAATGCGCGGAGTCTACAAGGCGCTGTTTTCTAGTCGAGTGACCAACGCCCTGCGACTTCAATTGGTAGAACAATACAAAGCGACCGCTGATGAAAATGTGAACCTTCAGGCGGACGAAGCCACAAATGCTCTGCACGCCCTGCTAACACCACTGGAATTCGGCAGCTGATCAGTCGGCTCTGTTCTTAGAACTCGCCTTCATGTGACAGACGCTGCCAGCGTCCCAACCCGGCCGAGTACGTCCCAGCCCAACCCAGCCACGCTGGAAGCCGCCATTGCAGCGGCATCACACGGCATCATCGTTTCCATACCTTCAGCACCAACCGGATACCAGCTTTGGCCAACCTTGCTCTCGGCGTCACATCTACTGAAGACACACAACAACAATGACGGAATCTCAACCATCAATCACCATGCGTCAACAGCACTGTTGATCCGCAATCTGCAGATCAACAGCGTGAATCAGCCAAGCTACCGCCATGTAACGGCCGACACGTAGCGGCCGTCACGTAGCGGCCACCAAGACTAACCTCCGCCAAGTAGCGCCCGCAAACACGGTCTCAGTGCGATTTCTTGTGGAACCCGTAGAGAGACCCACACGCTCGCCGTCTACAGGTTGCTCTTATCATCGCCAGACACATCCAAAACTCGAGGCGTCAAAAAGACGTAGACGTCTTCTCCGTCTGCTGTAGCAGAACGATTTGTAAACAACTTGCTCACTGCTGGAATGTCTTCAAGTAACGGGACGCCAACAGTCACACTTGGGCGATACCGTAAGACCAAGGTCGTGCCTGACGACAAGATGGCCGAAAGCGATCGAGAATCAGCATCGGCATCAATCGATGACGCTGCAGTCAACGTCGCATTGACTTTGACAAGCTTGCCACCGCCAAGAATCGAGGCACTGTAGCTAAAATCTGAAATTGGATTTTCATCAAACTTGATTGGATCGTGAATCATCTGCTGATCATATGCCGTCACGTTCACTGGGACCGAAGCAGAGATGTGTTGCCGACTTTTTTTCAAAACAGAACCAATCATCTCAATTTGATCTGACGTCGCCATCGCCCAAGAGAATCCTGGCCGCGCTTCTGTAAATCTCAGACCGTCACTCCATCCAGACTGAAACTTGGCCGACGTGGCGATCGACCAAATATTTGTGGCAATCTGCCGATCTTTCTGCCGCCGAAGTGAATTCAGAAGGTCGATAATCTGATCATGAACTTTCGGCGTCTGACGAATGACAAGGATCATGGTGTTTTGATCAAAGCTCATGATGCCCTTTCCCCATGACTCCCCCCTGACCGTTGGTTTCCACGATTCCCGTGACACGGTCGTACGAATCAACTCGATTAACTTTGCCGCCTCTCCAATCGCTTCAATGGGAACCTGTTTTTCAAAGCGAGGTGTCCATTCGGCCGTCTTACTTTTCAACGCTGGAAGGGGTGGCTTGGCTTGCTCAGCGGCGTCTGAACCCATCAGCTGATTTGAGATGGGCACCACCAAATCAGCAACTTGGTAAGCTCGAAGTGTAAGACGTTGTTCATCAGCCTTGGGGACGCTGGCCACAGGAGGGGCTGGCAAGAACCTTTCTGCTTCCAATAGCACGACAACTTCCTCAAGTTCGCCGTCTTTGGTGTTTCGAGTCAATCCCGTCACAACGAAATTTTGCCGAGGCTGAAGCGAAACGTTGGCTCGAACGGTCTGTTCTTTGACTTCCGGAATTTCAACTTCATCCCCCGAAGAATCATCGGCAGTAGAATCATCGGCAGCAGAGGCCTCAATCCCAGCCGCGTTGAGAACTTCCGAAATGGTGATTCCACAACTTAACTGCAACCCATCTGCTCCTAATCGAGGAGTGACCGAAACACCCAGCCCTGTATTCACAATCTGAACCTGTGGCTGCCCTTGATGATAGCCAAGAACGTAGGGGCGACTTTCTCCAGTAGAAACCGAAGCGTCATGACCGTTGAAAGTAATCACTTGCGGACTCGACAGAAGTGTGACCATCTGATGGCTCTTCGCCGATGCAACAAAGCGGTCTGCAGCTTCTTCGGCAATGATCGCAGTCGCGATGGATACGGCTTGCCGAATTCGAGTTTCAGAAAATGCGACCGGAGCAATCGTCGATGGTTGAGTGTGCGATTTGATACCAGGATGAGATGAGTTCAGCTGCATCAAACCGAATTGAATTCCCGACTCTTGCTGTCTTGTTACGGCAGGCTCCACCTTGATTCCAGTCTTCTGTAACGTCTCAGACATCACAGCCTGTGGAGCACTTAGGATCGTGGCCCGAATCTTGATCTGTGCAAACCCATAAGCGCGAAGCAGCTTCAGTGCCTCAGCAACTGCCTCATGCCCTGCCGTAGTTGTCCCCAGATTCCATTCGTAAGTTCCTTTGGCATGAGGTTCAATTACAAAATGAAGGGGCATTTCCGTGCCAGCCAACTGCGGCTGTCGACTTTTGGCTGCCAAACGAAGCTTCTGCTGAATGATCAAAGTCGCATCCAATTGCGTAATCTGCAGCTCATCACACATCTGAGCGACCAGACTCGAGACTTCGTATTTCTGGTACACAATCGCAGAGCTCGTCTTAGCCGAATCGCTATAGAGAGACGGAACGAGCGTTTGGGTATCAGGCAATGGCTTCCACTCTTTTGCTTCCTGCTGCCCCGTGGCCGTCATTGCACTCGGCAGCACCAGAGCGGACATCACGACAACTGTGACCAAAGATGCAATTTTGCTGCGACGAAAACTTCCTTGTTTCTGCGTCATAATTTTTTCCAATCTTTGTTGAGTAATTTCCACTGGCTTCATGCCGGGGAATACGGGAACAGGGACCAAACGGCTGCGGCATTCAATCACAGCCAATAAACTTTGAGCGTATTGCCGAGCACTGCAGTTGGTTTCAATCAACACTTGCTGATCACAGCATTGTTCGGCGACACGAGAAATCTGGCGATTGATCAGCCAGACGAAAGGATGGAACCACCACAAGCAATGAGCAACCGCTTGCAGCATTCCAACAAACAAATCGCCTCGACGAATATGAATCACTTCATGAGCAATCACAGGCTTTAAAGTGTCGTCATCCAACTGCTGAACCAAGATCCGAGGCAACACGATCAACGGACGAAACACGCCAATCACAGCAGGACCAAACTTGGCATCCGTCACCATGATTCGAGGCAATTTTTTGAGCGAAAGCTGGGCCGCGATTTCATCGAGCAGCCGTTGCACTCGGTCATCAAATTCTGATGTCTCCGCACGACATAGCTGTTTCAAACACCCAACATACCGCACAAATAACAGCAAAAAGCTGCAACCGCTGAGCCCCCCAAAGGCGATCAGTAGCCACTGCGCCCACGATGTCGAATTTGCCGCTGTCTGCGGAATGAAAGCCATCTCCCCAAGCTGACGAACCGTAACATTGGCTGACACCGCATGCAGTCTGTTCAACGAACTCACTGCATCAGCATCGCCCACAGCCGTCTTGGTACCTGTTGTCGTGACGGCTTCTACTGGCAAACGCGAAGTGGTCTCCAAAGCCCGTTCAGAATCCTGCCATTGGTAGGCAACGGTGTTCCAAACACGATCCGTCCATTGGAAAAGAGACACCTGGTGGCCGATCACAGGAGGAGTCACACACTTCACCAAAACCACCAGCCAAATCGCCCAGCACAGTCGAGAGTGTCGTCGAATCGCGGACGTCAGGATGAACGCCAATAACGCAACCACAGCAATCTGAACAGCATGCGTCACCAATAATTGAATGAGTGAGTCATTCGTCATTCGACTGCTCCTCAAGTTCGTCAACCAGCTCACGAAGCTGCTGAATTTGAGCAGGCTTCAAATCCTTGTCTTCCACCAAATGCTTCACCAACGGCATAGAATCACCAGCAAACAGTCGGTCGACGAGATCGGAAACGGTTTCCCGTATGACGGTTCGAGGCTTCACTTTGGGACTGAAGATTTTTGTGCGGCCGTCCAGCCTGACCTTCAAATAGCCCTTTTCTTCAAGCCGCCTGAGATAGGTTTGAACCGTACTAAAATCGGCCTGGCGCTTCGCAGGAAACGTTTCAAACACCATGCGAACGGAAGCTTCTTTTAACTCCCAAACAATCCGAGCCACTTCTAATTCCGCCTTCGAAAGCGGGGGCCGTTGCGTCATCTGGAACTCCTTCTCATCAAGTGATTCACTCAACGACAAATGTCATTGAACGACAAGAAGGGTAATGACATTTGTCATTGAGTCAAGTGGAAGATTGCCGGCAACATTTTGGCAAGTAGAAATCGGCTCAAGAACCGTTCGTGCCGTGATCTCACAGCACGAACGGTGTGGACTTAGGTGACTCGTCCAAACAACTTGGACTTGAGAACAACTCCAGGCCAGATCCAGAACTCCGGCCACCTATCACTTCGGCCTCCGGGAACTCTGGCGATCCATCACTTCGGCCACCCAGAGCGACTTCAAAGATCGGACTAGCCCGAAGACGCAACGACGTCAGACATCACGGTTGCAACAAAACTGTCTCTGGGTTCAGACTGCGAACGCTTTCCAGTGTCAGAAATTTGCGAATCAATTGCTTCGATTTGCTGATGGCCATCACTGACGTCAACGGTCACGTCATGTTGATGGTCATCTTTGACACTTTCATCCAGATCCGAGACACCAGACGGGCCGTTGTCTTCACTGCCGTCCTCAATACCGTCTTCACTGCCGCTTTCTTCCACGTCTCCATTCAGCATTCTCTGAAATTCGGAATCATCGAAACTGGGCGAAGAAATGGCCATTTGACCAAAGCCTCCTCCCAGCAGCATCAGACCTAAGATCATGCACAGGCCGGTGGCCGGCAATGAAACGGCCCCACCGGCACCGGCATCATGGAGTGCTCCAGCAGCGACGAATAGCATGAGTCCCATGCCACCGGTTGACAATGCGAGGCCAAACAAAAATTGGCGAGGCTTAAAGGGACGCGGTTCGGATTTTCTAAATTCTGCCTGTTGCGACGGATCGCCATCCGAACCAAACCGTGAGAATGATTCGGAGTCGGATGTGTCAGCGCCATGTTCCGTCTTCGCAACTGAATCTGATGGCTTTGGTGATTGGCTTAAGTCTGACATGATTAAATCCTTTCCTGCCGTCATGGCGATGCTCACAGAACACAGTCGTTCGGCCTGTCAGCAATGACATTGCAGCCGCTTTCATGACTTCGTATGCGAGATACCTGATTGAACGAACGGCATGGCAGAACGGCTCACCATTCCGAATCAAAATGTCATAAATCTTCTAAGATTCGTCTGCCTACAGCGAATGGTGGTCACCAGAAACTTCATCAAAACGCTGCTTTTTCTTCGTTTCACCAGCCGTAAACAGGCTGAATGACGATTTGAAAAAAATTCTGAGTCAAGATCAAATTCCGCCCAAGAAAACAACAGGTGGCGCGAATCACTGTGTATGAGGCAAGTGATGTCTCGTCGCCAATCTGCCAAAACGCTGCCGCTTACCGCAGCCATGCAATCTGACTTAGGAGTACAGAAACGATGATTCGCAAATTCATTTTGGGCACTGTTGCCACTGTTGTTGTTGCCGGCGTGATCTTCGGCCGAGATGCTGGAAGCTATGCTCGAACGGCCTGCGAAAATGTTCGCAACGCTGTGAAGTCTGAAATCACTCCGGAATTCGAACTGTCTCGAATCCGCACCGAAGTCGATCAACTGATCCCAGACATTCGCAAGCACAAACGAGAAGTTGCTGAACTCACCGTGACTGTTCGAGACATGGAACGAGACGTGTCTCGCAAGCAAGCATCGTTGGACTCGCAACGCATCACCATCTTGGCCATGCGAGCCGGCTTGAAAAGTGAAGAAGGCGTGTACCGCACTGCTTCTCATACTCGAGCGACTGCGGAAGCAACTTTGGCTCGCAAGTTTTCGGCCTACAAGCATCTGGAAGAATCCATTGGTCGAGACAAGCAGTTGCTGACTGCTCAACGTCAGACTTTGCTGGCCAATCAGCAGAAGCTGGAAACCGTGATGTCTCGAAAGGATGAACTGGGAATCGTTGTTTCGCAGCTGGAAGCTCGACTGAAGACGATTCAAGCATCAGAAGCCGTCAACAGTATCGTCGTCGATGAGACTCGGCTGACTCAGGTTGAAGATATGATCGACCGCCTGAATCACGAACTCGATGTCCGAGAATCTCTGCTGGAAATGGAAGGCCATTCAGACGGAGCAATCGAATTCAACATCGAACTGGACGCCATGGGTCTGGAAGACATCACTTCGGAAATTGATGGACACTTCGGCATGGAATCGCAAGACGATGACTCAAGCCTGACGGATGCGATCTAGTCACTCGCACTCCAGCCTTGTTCGGATTCATTCCCAAGCCATGGGAAGAACGACAAGCACTGTGCAAATCTCGGCTGTGTGCAGATCAGGGCTGTGCAGATCAGGACAGGGATGTCCTGCGGCCTCGAAAGCGGACTCATCACTACGACTGATGGGCTCGGCAACCGCGGTGGTGCACAACCAAACGCTACCAACGCAACCGTCGCCTCAAACCAGAGCCGTCTCGAAAACGCGACCACGAGAGCTCGACTTGCCGCTGGCAGCAAACGGAATCCAGACAACTCAACGCGACCGAATGTCGAAGGAATGAAACCAGCGGATCACTGTGCTATTCTAGGCACCTGAAGGGAGAAAGAAGTCGTGGACATCTTAAAACGCCCTTCTTCAGCTCGACCAACCTCAACACCGTCTTCAACCCAACCAGCTGGCCCAGCAATCACTGGCCCAGACTTTAGCCACGAATTCAACAGCAGCTTCAAACAGTACAGCAAGATCACTGGTGATCATTCCGTCAGCCAAAGTGACTGCGAAAAACGGGCCGAACCACGAGCGGCAGACAACAAAGTGTCAGCGGCTGACTTCAATTTGGAACACAAGTTCACTTCACAGCCAACACATTGTTCCTTGTTGATGGCCGGCAAAGCCTCGAAGTTCGTCCGCTCAACACAATCAAGCAATCAAGATATTTTCAGCAGGGATGATTCAGCAGTGGCGGGTAGCGAATCAGAAACGAGCGACACACGACGCTTTCTGCTTTGGATTGACGGAGTAGGAGTTTGGCAACTGCTAATGGGCAATCACTTTGTCATTGGTGCTCCGTCCAGCAAAGGTCCTGAAGCAGATTTGGCGATTCAAGCCAACGTCCGTAAGCAGCACGCCTGCGTCATTGCCGAACGAGACGAATGGGTGCTGGATCCTTTGGCCGATGCCTACATCGCGAATCAGCGAATTGCCAAAAGAGCTCACTTGCAATCGGGCGATCAAATTCGTCTGGGAGAATCTGTCGAACTCGGCTTCCGGCTGCCTAGTCCACTCAGTAACTCGGCCGTACTGGACTTCGAAAGCGGACATCGTCCACTCCAAAGCGTGGATGGAGTGATTCTACTGACAGACCACTGTATTGTGGGTCCTCGGCGAGATCAGCATATTTATTGCTCAACATGGCAGCATTCGTTCGTGCTTTTTCGTCGAGACAACAAATTACTGTGCCGATCTTCTGGCGACTTTCAGTTTAATGGAACAGACATCGAAGACGTTTGTGAGATCGTAGAAGATTCCATGATCGAATCGGAACATTGTCGATTTCGAATCGAAGTGATTCAATAACGACAGCAGCCGCACTTTTCGGGCGGGCGTTACGACAAAGAAAACAATTTTGAAACACAAAGTAAACTGATCTCAACTAGGGAAACTTTCGTTTCCCTGATTGCCACTCGGCCTCAAATCAATCGACGATTTACAAGAAGTTAATTTCGATGAAGTTCACCTTTCCTCCAGAATCCAGTCCACTTGATGGGTACACCATCAAGCGAGCTATTCACCGAGGCGGATTCGGTGAAGTCTATTACGCGCTCAGTAATGCGGGCAAAGAAGTGGCTCTAAAACTGCTGAACAACAATTTGGATGTTGAGCTACGTGGAGTCAGTCAGTGCTTGAATCTCAAGCATCCCAACTTGGTCACCATTTTTGATATCCGACAGGATTCAGACCAAGACCATTGGGTGATCATGGAATACGTTGGCGGCAAGGGCCTGTACGAAACTCTTCGAGCCTACCCATCTGGCATGCCACTGAACGAGGTGGTCCATTGGCTACACGGAATCAGCGCGGGCTTGGCGTTTCTACACGATCGAGGCATCGTGCATCGTGACTTAAAACCGGCCAACGTGTTTCAAGATGCCGACCAAGTAAAAGTTGGCGACGTCGGACTATCTAAGTACATTTCAGAAAGCAATCGCAGCGCACAGACTCAAAGCGTCGGCACCGTCTACTATATGGCTCCGGAAGTGGCTCGAGGACGCTACGGCAAAGAAGTCGACGTTTATGCCATGGGAATCATGCTGTACGAAATGCTGACCGGTCGAGTTCCTTTTGAAGGGGAAACCACGGCCGAAATCTTGATGAAGCATCTCACAGGTGAACCTGATCTCACAGTGCTTCCCGCAATGCTTCAAGCTGTGCTGGGCAACGCGTTGGAAAAAGATCCTTTAAAACGCACGGCATCGATCCAAGAACTTGAACGCCTGTTCTTAGAAGCCGCCGCCGAAGAAGGAGTGAATACTCAAAAGCCCTTGTTTGCGGCCGCCGCAAAACCGACGCCCAACTTTGCAGATCCTGCCCAACCGGCGATGGGCACCTTCGCCGCTGAAGCACACACAGATTCAAACACCAATCGACCCTATGCCGACCGCAACAATGCCGACCGCAACAATCCTGATCGCAACAGCGCCGACAATTTGGGCCAGCAGGAAGAACTGACCGGAATTAAAGCTTTGTCAGTGTTCTGGAATTCAATTCCAGCTCCGTTGCAATGGGTGATTGGTGGAGCCACCGCGCTGCTGGTTTTGGAATCTGGAATGATTCGCCCAGTTGCAGTTGGTGGACTAATTGGCGGAGGTGCCTATCTAAGCTATCAATTCGTCACGGGCTATTTTGGTCGAGGCGACAAAAAGAAGGCCGCTCCTGACCACAGTCCTCGGGCTTACGAAGCAACGTCGGTGCAGCCAGAACTGGCTCGAACCGTTGTGCCAGGTACCGAAAGAAGAAAACGCGCCAGTCTCAAGACACTCACACCAGCAACCAAACGCAGCATTCCAGCTCATCTTAGATTCACCGATGTCACCACTTCAGCCACCATGGCTTTGGTCGCCACTCTGTTAGTGACCACCGCGATTTTCTATTCAACGAATTTGCTCACGTCGGTGGCTCATGCGGTCTATTTTGCGGCCATTACCATCGTTGCATCGTGGGCCATTATTATTCCTTCTAAGCTACGTGAGGGACATCGTGGCGACTGCATATTAAGGCGAATGGGCTTCGCTGTGATCGGACTTGGCATCGGATTTCTAGCGGCAGAATTGCCCAACTTTCTGATGATTGAACCGGGAGAATTCCTTCAAGAACACGCTCAGAAAAATTCGGTGAAGTTGGGCCAATTGGTCTTGGCCGATGCATCGGGCTATCCAACCACCGCCTGCTTCATGCTGTTTTTCGCAGGCTTGTTTGCCGTACGAAGGTGGTGGTGGCAATCTGATAGCTACAGAAAATCTCGCTTTCGAGTCACGAGCGCTTTGTTGACGTTGCTGGCAGGAGCCGTGATTGCTGGAGTGATGCAAGACTTAGCGTTTCCAGACTCGATGGGAGCAACTTGGGCTCTGGCAATTTCATCCGTCGTACAACTGTCATCCGGCTGGACTCCTTTGGATGAAAGGCTTGGACTTCAGCCAACTTAAGTCTTTGCAGATCACGTCTCGAAATGGCCCAGCCAGGGCCAAACCGTTTGTCGTGGTTTGAAAAGGTTGTAAGTTGTTTTGGTTCAATTCCTTTCACTGTTTGAGCATTGAGATCCCAACTGAGGATTTTGAAAGCAAATCATGACGGCCTTCTTTATTTCACTACTCGCAGTTCTCTTTGTTGCTCTGTGGTTCAATGACACAGAAGTGGACCAAACACCGAACGCACAGGGAACTGCTCGTCGGCTTTTGGAGTCGATTGCCGTGCTGTCGGTTTGCAGTCTCGTCTGGACATCTTCATTGTGTGCGGCCAGCCAGCAAACAACGGCTCCTGAACCTCCCGCACAGCCAGTGGTGAAAGTGTCACAGGATGGCACCCTTCCACCAGACGATTCTAAGACCAAGGATCGGGGAAAGAAGAAAGTGGGAACAACGATTCAATCGGATGCCAAAGGATCTGCGATCCAGGTCATCATCCGCTCTCAAGAAGATTCCACTTTTGAAACAGCAGCTGACCAAGAATCTTCAGCCACTGCAAAAGATCTTTCCGAAGACACTTCGAAACCTGCAGGCACAGAGCAAACAGAAGCAGCCCCGGATTCTAGCGACATCTTTTTTGTCATCACAAAAGAAGGTCTCAACAAACTGATCGCCGCTTCCGGTGGAGACATCGAAGCGTTTGATGTGGAAACTGTGAAACAGGCTTCTGCCTTGATGCCGTTGTCGCTCAGTCAGTCACGAGCATTAAGTCCCGTGCTTCGCACTGCGGCAAGCCCGATCATGCTGAAACGACTGTTCAACCCCACGAACCTGAAAATGATTCAAGGCCTACTTGAAGGCTCGCACACACCCGCCGAAACAGAACTTCCAACGATCGATCACCAAGCCTGGGACCTGTTTCTGTTGGAAAATTCTTGGATCGAAAACCCGGGCATTGGACAGGTGGTCACGACGACTGAATTTGTTGAAGCAGGCAGCTCTGAACAAATTGCTAAGGAAGTCCAATCAGCGATCAAGGAAGCGGTGGTCGTCGAGGTTCGGAAGCAGGCGAAGGAAAAGTATGGAGTCGAAAACCTTGATCCATCGACGCTCAATCTGTCACTGATCGATGCCAGCGAAGCGATTGCACAAACGGCTCAATGGAAGGAACAGATTACGCCCGAAAATGTGATGGTAAAAACTCATGTGCTAGTCGACCTACCCAAAAAAGAAATTGGGTTGCTGATGGCCAGCGTGAAGAGTGAGCTACAAAAGGTACGCCTGATCGGAGTTGCCATCGTCATCGGCTTAATTTGGTTAGGCATGGCGCTAAGCAGCGTCGCTTTTCGAACCTTCCATACCAAGTCACGGGTTTGGAAGTTGCTGGTGATTCCCGTACTGACTTTGGCCGTGATCCCATGTCTTGTCGGAGCCATGTTGGTGATTGGCCAAATGGCAAACGGCGACTTCTTCTAATCATGAAGAGCAAACGCGACCCGCATGGCGTGCGTAGCGTGGCGTGGCGTGGCGTGCTCTCATTGAGCCGGCAGCATGGCATGTGCCTACGGCGTGGCTGCTCATCGTGATCTACAATCGCGATAAGGAATCAAACAGTAGCCAGCCGTCTGATTAACACGAAAGACACGAAGGAACCCAAACTCGTTTCTTCACTCTCAAATCTTTCGAAGTCGATAGTTCATCCGTGAAAGCATGCCAAAACACATCAGTGGACGCCATTCTGAGCATTCTGAGCCTGTGCATTCTGAGTATCACCCCATCACGGGTGAGCAAGTACCACTGGCAAGCTGATGTACTGGCACGCTGATGCGAACCAAGATCCCATTAAAGTGAACTCTCGTCGATTGATTCAACTGCCGGCTTGGCTTCGATGACTTTGCCAGCTGGCTTGGCCTGAGAGGTCTTTTTCTTGAGCAGTCGATAGCGAGCATTTCTGATTTCGGCCGTGGATTGGTAACTGGAAAAGCCCATCGGTTTTGACAGATCCATTTCAAACCGAGTATCCACTTTGCGGTCATCCAGATCGACTTCCAGCAACGACTTGCCGTCCATCCAAGCCGCAATGTTGTCACCGTCAACTTTCAGCTTCACTTTGTACCATTGACCATTGTTGAATGCCGAATAGCTGGTCGTTTCGTTTTCCGATGCATCCATCATATCGATGCTGGAAATGCCACAAATTCCTCCGCCCCAACCTCCGCAGATTAAGCTGCACGAGCTGCCACGCACTGGAAACGTAAAGCCAACAAAGAAGTCATTGCCTTCGGTACGTCGAGCTTCAAATTCGACTTCGTAGTGATCTGCCGGCAGATCTTTCCGAGTCGTCGTGACACCTGACAAATCGACACCCTGTTCAATCATCAGCACTGACTTGGTGACCGTGGCTTCTCCTTCGCCGCCATAGTTTGTCACCTTCCAGCCCTTCAACGAAGATTTGTCGAACAACGGCTTCCAGCCAGCGGCGTCCTGTCCCTTCTTTGTCTTCTTCAAACTCGAACCGGCTTTCACATCAGCAGTCTTTTGATCCACGCTGATTGACGCATCGACAGCTTGATTTTCTTGAGCCATCAGTCGTTCAGTCGACTGCAATGGGTTTAACACGGCGACCGTAAAAACGAAAGCCAACAGTACACATCGACTCAGCACAAAACTGACGCGCGAGAATTGGTCCGAAGAATCAAAAGGCAGTTTAAGCATCTGGGCAAGAATCCTTTGACGGGTATCGAATCGGCGGGAACGAATGGGGGACGCAGCAAACCATCATTGAAACTCACGGCGAGGCCACCTTCTGCGATTATCGTACGGTCCAAAGTGCGTTGAGAAAAGCGGGCTGCCCGAACTGCCATGCTCGAAACAGGATCAGGCCGCAAGTGGTGACGGCCTGATTCTCCCCTCCTCGCCCCTTACACCTCACCCCACAGTCTGCATTCTGCACAAATTCATAGGGCTGCGACAGGTTCGAATTCCGTCTTGAAGTGCCACAAATTGGGCCCTCTCAATGACGCGGCGCGGCGTTCAACCTGCGTCAAACGTCCGTTGCAGAAGCCTTCCTTCCAGCCGAATGTCGAAAGAGATCGCCAACTGTCATTTCAGCGAACAGCCGATCCTAGGGGTTGTAAGGACTGTAGGCCTGACGTGACTGCCGGAAGCCTTTTCGCAACCAGCACGTTCGACGGGATTTGGTAGTCGGCACAAAAGGGTTTGGACGGATCTGGAGTTCCGACCGTGTCACACGTTATGATGGGAATCGACCAACTGTCGAATTCTGAATCAGCACGTTCGTTTCCGTTGTCGTCGTATCTGCCGAGACAACAGTTTCGCAGAACACCATCACTACGTGCGGCGAGACATCGGATGCGGATTCGACACATTTGCAATTAGCCTTTCAACACCACAGCGGCCCGCTCATGCAACTTCACACTGCGATTGGCTTGATCACTTCAGCCGTCTTGTCTTTCGGTCCAGCTTGCCCTGTTAGCGACGCGAGCCCCATGGCGCCGCAGAATCCGCCAGCAGATCGTCAGCTAGAAGCACTGGGCTTGGAAAACCGCTGGGAAGCTCAGGCCACGCTCGATGTGACTCGAGACGTGATCAGCCATATCACGAACGACGAAGAAATTGTGTACGTTCAGTCTTCCGCCGGATCGATGACAGCACTTCACGCTGAAAACGGACGTCGCCTGTGGACTCGTCAAGTAGGCCGAAGTGACAATCCTTCTCTGGCTGCCATCAGTAATTCCAAGCTTGTGATCGTGGCGGCTGGCCCCGAACTGATCGGCATGGACAAATTTACCGGAGCTCAGGTGTTCCGCCATCGACTGCCCACTCAACCCACTGCCGCACCAGCAGTGGATGAGCGACGCTTGTTCGTCCCCGTCGAAGGTGGAGCAGTGTATGTTTATTCGCTGCAAACCTTGGCTTATTTGTCTCGATACAAAGTGCTGCCTCCTGATGAAGCTCGGGCTCACCTTTATAAATTCGTCTGTGGCGAAAACATTACTCGAGCACCCGTCGTTGGTGAAAAAACGATGGCCTTCATTTCCGACACGGGCAATTTTTACAGCGTCGAAACAGATGGCGGTTCTCCCGGAGGAACTCGATTCCAACTGGTCATGTCAGGAGCTCCCAGTAGCGAGCCAGCAATCACCCAAGGTGAAAATGGGGCGGCCGCGCTCGTGTTGACTGGAGACGATCAGGTTCATCAAATCGACATGACAAGCGGCACCACAGAATGGGCGTTCCCCATGGGCCGCACGATGACTCAGAGCCCGGTCGCAGTCGGTGCGGGTGCCTATATTGTGACTCGAGATCGAGTGCTGACAAAGCTAAACCGAGATGATCGGATTGGACCACTGGGGCGTCCAATAGAAATTCCCAACTACAGTTCACCCAATGTGATCGGAGTTGGCTTGAAGGAAGTCGAACTGTCTGCCGAAGCCAGCGAATTGGTTAATGTTCAAGCCACCACGGCAGTGGAAGTGGCCGAAGTTGCACCAAACAGTCCTGCCGAAGCTGCCGGACTGATTACCGGCGACGTGATCGTGGTTGCAGACGGGCTAGAAGCAAGCTCAACAGAAGCGGCGGCACGCATCTTCGCCGAACTTCCTCTGCGAATTTCTCGGCGACTGCTCGTGATTCGCAACGGAGAGTTGCTGCGGTTGAAGATTCGAATCCAAGTCCGCGAATGGGAAGCCTCTGGCGTGAAGACGCTGCTCACCGTTGGGCGATACGCCGTCTTCGGCATGGATGGAGCCGGAAGACTGGTCGCCATTGATCGCCAAAAAGGGGAAGCCATTGGAGTCACCGAACCAACGGGTTTCAGCGACCCTGTCATCAATTCACGAACAGACCAGATCTATTTGGCGACATCCACGGGACGAGTAATCTGCATTCGAGAAATTGGACCAACCATCACCGTTCCAGAATTCACACCTCTGACTCAATTTTCAACCGTCAGTAAAATTCACGTTCAGGTGGGTGACCTAGTTGCTTCAAGTGGAACTCCCCTGTGCGATGTTGTTGTGGCCGATGGATCAACTTACACCGTCACCAGCGACCATGCGGGCATTGTGCAACGCATCATGATTCGCGAAGGCAGCAGTATTATGACGGGGTCCAAAGTGCTTCGCATTGCCGACGATCAGTTTGCCACCTATCACCAACGCCCTCAACAACGTCCTGTTGATGTGGATCTTGGAACAAGTCAGCCAGCAAACGGACAATAGGGTCCCATTTCCTTGGCTGCCAATGTCGCCAAGGCGTCATTCAATGCCAAAGCGAAATTCAAGCTCAGCATGGCGAAACAGCCGCATGAAGTTTACAGCGGGCACTTTTCAGTTGGCTGGCGATCACAGACAAATTTAGTCACCATAAGAATCAGGATGAGGCAATTGTTCTAGATCTTGCCATCATCCAATCGACTCATCTGTTCATGTGTCGATTGTGTTTGTTTGTCTGTTCCAAATCACTCAGCATCCCTGCACTTCATGCGCCGCCTTCTGCAAATCCCGATGCTGTTGTCGGTCATCTTGGTGATCGGGGCCGTCGGCTTGCACTTGCTGACCAAACAGCCCCTGTTGACGTGTTTTTTCCAGGCCTTCATTCTGCTGACAACGGTGGGGTCCGAAGAGCCTCGACCAATGACCAATTCCACCATGATCTTTATCATGGTGTATCTATCCTGCGGTTTAGGACTGTTCGCTTACAGTGCTTTTCAGTTTGGCAATCTGCTGCTGAACGCCAACTTCCGAGCCATCATGGAGCGACGACTTATGGAGACCAAACTTCGGAAACTATCCGATCACTTCATTGTGTGTGGCTTTGGCCGCATGGGACAAGAACTGTGTGAGTACCTTGAAAAACGAGATCAGGTCTTTGTTGTCATTGACGAAAAGCGAGAAGTGTTCACCGCCGACATGCGGCAACGTGGCTGGCTATTTTTGCAGGGAGACGCCACTCAGGATGACGTCTTGGAAGATGCGGGAATTCGAAATGCTCGAGGCCTAACAACCGTACTGCCAACTGATGCCGACAACCTGTACGTGGTATTGTCAGCAAGACTGCTGTCAGCAGAATTGCAAATTGTCGCTCGAGTCAGCAATGATCGAGCGTCAAAAAAAATGCTGCAAGCTGGCGCAACTCGAGTCATCAATCCGTTGTCCTCAGGAGCCATTCGAATGGCTCGTTTTATGCTGTCACCAAGCATCGAAAACTTCGTGGAGGTTTCGGAAGGCCAAGGGGTAGACTGGGAAATCGCAGACGTCCAAGTCCCAGGTGACAGTCCACTCATCGACATGCAGCTCAAGGACACTCAGCTTCGCGAATCAGGAATCATGCTGCTGGGAGTCTGCCGAAGTTCGGGCGAGAAACTGTTTCCGCCACCCGGCGACTTGCTGTTCCAAGCTGGCGATAGCCTGTTTGCATTTGGCAACGCAGAAGATCTTGGAAGGCTTTCCACACTTGTCGCCCAAGCAGACTGAACGACTGACTCTGAACAAAGCTGGCAGTTTGAGTCTGAACGAGAAAAGTATTCGAGGGCTTTGGTTCGCTTCGCTTTGCCCAACCCCGAATGTCACGTTCAATTTCTCGCGATCGATCATCGCAAAATGTCAGATCAGCATTCAGAGAACAAAATTTGCCCCGCACACGGGGAAAGCGTGTGCGACGCAATTTTTAAAGACGGATCATCAGGCAGACAAAACGTCGTATGCTCTACTCTGGCTTGGCTTGATCAGGCACCCATAACACGTCCGTCTTTCCGCCGTCGTTTGCAAAACGAGCCAAAACGAACAGCAGATCGCTGAATCGATTCAGATAGATGGCTACCTGAGGATTCAGGTTCTCCACTTGTCTCAAGCGAAGAACTGCCAATTCAGCTCGACGACAAACACTTCTGGCCACGTGTAATGCGGCAGACGCTTTGCTTCCGCCCGGCAGCACAAAACTTTTCAGGTCACCCAAGTCAGCATTGTACTTGTCGATCAAGAATTCGAGATTTGTGACGTGATGCTCGGCAATTCGCGGACAGGGATCTTCTTCGCTATCCGGAACGTAAGGACAAGTCAGGTCAGCTCCCAAATCGAAAAGGCGCTGTTGGATTGTGGTCAACACTTCGCGAACTGCTTCGTCATCAGATTCAGCAACCGCAACGCCAACCAAACTGTTCAGTTCATCGACTGTTCCACCAGCGATAATGCGCTGGTCAAGCTTCGAGACTCGAGTTCCATCACCGATCGTGGTCTGACCCGAATCACCCGTCCTTGTGTAAATTTTTGTGAGTGAAACCATTTGCCCCGTTTCTGACTCAAGTGAATAAAACCGACTACATCCCATCTTAAAAGGAAGCGTCACCCATAAAAGCAATCTGATACCTTTACAAACTGCTTAACGACGTAAATACGCAACTGTGTGAAGATTGAACCATGTAAACGCTCAATCACGCTGATAATCAACCGATTCATCGTTCAGATAGCTCGCTCACCACAATGCCTGAAACATCGTACACGCGCTACCACGAATCGAGTCTGTAGATCGGCTGTGCTGGCCAGATTTTGACTTGGCAGGGCGGGTTCGAAGGATTGCAGACTTCAGGGGATGTGGCTATCTGGCAACATGCTCCGGAAACACATGCTCTCCGCTCTCACTCAGTGGTAGTGCGTCCACCAAAGCGACATCTCCTACGATGAGATTGCCATACAGATGGGGAAATAGATCACCACCACGCGATGGCTCCCATTTGATTGCGGCACCCAACCCATCAGAATTCACCGAAAGCAGCACCAAGTCTGCACGGTTGGCGAAGTGCTTCGCCGCTGTTTCTCGCACCTGCTGAGCCGTCGAAAAATGAATGTAACCGTCAGCCAAGTCGATTTCAGCCCCCGCAAATTCTCCGTCCGCTTTTGCCTTCACCCATTCAGCTTCACTCATGATTTTGTAAATCGTTGACATAGCGTCCCTTCTCATTAAGTGAAAAGCAGCGAACCAAGATCGCCACTGCAGAAAGCAAAATTCAGCTTCCGAATAATTCGTCGTTCCCCAATCGGATCGGTTCACCCACTTCGTTCAACTGACTTACGAACGTCGGCAAGATCGTCAAACCGTTTAAGCTGTTTGCGTATTGGTACTTCGCCATGGTAAGTTCACACCACAGTGATCCGCTATTCGAAGTCATCGATTTCTTTGGAAGGTATTTCATGGCCACCTCACGACGTCAGTTTTTGACATCCGCTTCCGCGCTCGCCGCCGCAAGCACCTTGCCCATCGATCTGTTTGCTGATGACCTTACGAAAACTGCCGCCATGACGGAAGGGCCGTTCTATCCAGACAAACTCCCTTTGGATACTGACAACGATCTGATCTTGCTGAATGACGCAACAGCGTCTGCCGTCGGAGAAGTCACCTACTTAACCGGACGAGTTCTTTCGAAAAGCGGGCAACCGATTCGAAACGCATCCGTAGAAATCTGGCAGTGCGATGGCAACGGAGTTTACCTGCACAGTGGATCTTCCACTCCGAATCGTCGAGACGGAAATTTCCAGGGATACGGCCGCTTCCTGACCAATGCGAAAGGTGAATACTGCTTTCGCACAATCAAACCAGTGGCTTATCCTGGCCGCACACCCCATATCCATGTGGCCGTCAACCAAAACGGACATCGCAAGCTGACCACTCAACTGTTCATCAACGGAGACTCTGGCAACGCAAAAGATGGCCTCATTAAGCGTATCAAAGATCCGATCGCACGAAAATCTTTGATGGTCGACTTCAAGGCGATGCCAGAAGCCAAAACGCCAACATGGCAAGCCAACTTCGAAATCGTTTTAGGACATACTCCGGAAGACGCATAACGCTCAATCTGAATTGATTTCTTCCGCTGTTTTTCAAGCACTGTTTCCCTTGGAGCTCATCAATGTCATCACGGCTGCAATTTCCAAATCTGTTCTTGTTGTTTGTGATGATATTTTTGGCACCAGCCCATGCTGCCCACGGCCAAGCCGTTTCGATCAAGTCGAAAATCACGGCCGTGCAGCCCATGACCGGAATGGTACTTTGGTCCGACAACGACCACGCTGCAGACCATCCCGATTCCATCGCTCTTGAATATCGCTACTGCGGGTACAACGAAGTCGTGGATGCCAATGGCAACTATGACTTCAGCAAAGTCGACGACATACTCGACACAATCGCCAGCAGAAACCACCAAGCAGTTCTCAGGTTTTACTTTTGCTACGTCGGCAAAAAGACGACTGTCCCAGAATCAATCCGCACACGTTCAGACTACAGCGAAACCATCGGCATCAGCGAAGGCAAGAAGACATCCTTCTGTGATTGGAGCAACAAAGCTTTGCAAGACTTCACGCTGGAATTCTATTCTAAATTCGCGAAGCGTTACGACAATGATCCTCGCCTCGCCTTTCTGCAAACTGGCTTCGGACTATGGGCCGAATATCACATTTACAGTGGCCCTAAGAAACTCGGCAAGACGTTTCCTGACAAAAAATATCAGGAAACCTTTCTTCGCCATTTAGATGCATCCTTCAAAAACACGCCTTGGTCAATCAGCATCGATGCAGCCGACTACGAATATTCGCCCCTTGAAGACAATGCACAGCTTTTGGCGCTGAAGTTTGGAGTCTTCGACGATTCGTTTCTCTGTAAACAACACGCCAAAGAAAACGCCCTGAATTGGAAAACTTTAAACTTGAATCGTTGGCAACAGCAGCCCGGTGGAGGCGAATTAAACTACTACACCAAGAAAGATCAAAAGGACGCTTTAAAGCCAAACGGCCCGCATGGGGTATCGTTTGAAGATTCTGCGAAGCAGTTTCATATCAGCTACATGATCGGCAACGACCAACCAATTCACAGCACAATGAAACGCATCAAAGCTGCGGGAATGAGCACTGGATATCGATTCCGCCTGACTTCCGCCACAAGAACGGGAAACGACTTGATACTCACCGTGACGAACGACGGTGTCGCTCCTATCTATCAACATGCCTATTTTGCGGCAGGTTCGAAACGATCAAAAACCTCTTTAAAGGGATTGCTGCCAGGCCAATCTTTGCGATGCAAAATCACGGGAATTCAAACATCCGATCTACCACAGATCAGGATTCAATCCGACGCAATCTTGCCAACTCAGACGATTCAGTTTGACAGCAATCTGTAGTTCAAGAATTCTGAAACTGGAGACCATCGAAGTCCCACACTGCATCTCAAGAATTCAACGCTGCACCAGCAACCAGCTTTCAACACGAATCTCGGACTTCGGGTATCTTGCATGAAGGCATACAAAACTCACACGTCGTTTCAAAGACTTCCATTCAGAAACATCATGAGATCCCCTTCGGCTGGCGGCGAGCACACATTCAAGACACGCCACTCAAACCCGAAGCTGCCCAAGAGTCTTCTGCTCGATTGTGTTGGTCGGAACGTTCTACCCACTTCAGAAACGGGGCTCTTCTCTGATTGCTGCAGATCACACTCTGAGGCGTTGCGACATCTCGGAAGTACGGCCATCAACCGCAGCCAACTGCACAAAACATCACTTGCTACCACCTGTCGCTTCATCTTTTAGCCCGTCCATTTTGCTAGCGGATGCACCGACCGGAGCTTTCGGCCAAGGTGTTTCTCCGGGCTCCCATTTCTGTGGTTGAGTTGCTCGAATTGCGTCGACTGTTTCAATCAGCCACGCGGGGACATCTTCCTGCTCGTTCAATCCGTAAACGTACGGCAAAGGTGGATCCATCAGTAACGGCTTGTCACCCAACGCGGGTCGTTCTTGGCCCAGCTGGCTTAAACGACCTTGTAATCTTGCCACGATCTGTGGATGCAAAGAGGCCACATCCGTGCGTTCGCTGGGATCCTCTTCGATGTTGTATAAGGCGTCTCCCATCAGCTTAAAATCACCTTGTCGAATCGTGGGGAGTCGCACACTCCCAGCAACGTCGAAGACAATTTCATGACGTCTGCTCGCGGCATCTTCAAACAGCATCGACGACATATCAATGCCATCGATGGGGCGATCTTGTTTCTGACGACCTCCTGCAAGATGAATGAAAGTCGGGAAGAAATCTGTGACAAACATCAGGCCATCTTTTTGAGACCCCGGTTTTGTATGCCCCGGCCATCGCAAAATTGCGGGTTGACGAACTCCACCTTCAAACGTCGTGTTCTTTGTTCCTCGATAGGGTTTGCTAAGTTCTTCCAGCACGGGCCCGTTATCGTTGGTAAAAATAAACAAAGTGTTGTCGCGAAAACCATTGTCATCAACCGCTTTGCTGATGCGGCCTACGGCGTTGTCGAGACTCTTCAACATGGCGGCTCGGATGGCCATGGGATCATTTTTGTCCCCTTCAAAACCAGGTGGAGGATTCAAAGGCCCATGCACTGCATTGAAGGCAACGTAAACAAAGAACGGACGTTCGTCGTCTTTGCGGTCGGCGATCACACGCTCTGCTTCTGCGGCAATCAAATCCGTTGCATAGCCGCTTTCATCAACGGGCTTCTGATTGCGATGCCAGTCGTAAACAGCGAATCGAGCCGGAGCATTATGCACGATGGTTTTATTGAAGTAGTCAATCCCCCAACCGTAGTGTCCATATTGATGTTCAAAACCTTGCCCCATGGGCAGATGTTCTGGCAGCCATTCTCCAAGATGCCATTTGCCAATGAGCGAAGTAAAGTAATCGGCTTCCTGCAATGCTTCAGCGACCGTGCGTTCTTCTGTATCCAACGCGTGAATTCGGCGAGTCGCTTCACCTTTTTCGTTGTAGGCCAATTCCAACCCTAACTTGTTGAGATAGCTGGGCTTGCCAAAATCTTCAGATCGCCAGTCGCTCCATGTCCGAAAGGCGTATCGCCCCGTCAGAAAAGCAGATCGAGTCGGAGCACAAACGCTGTGAGTGTAAAACTCGTTAAGCCGCATTCCCTCTGACGCCAACTGATCCATGTTCGGAGTTGGCGCCATTTCGCCGCCATTGAACCCCGGCTGATTCCACCCCATGTCGTCCGATAGAATAAAGACGATGTTTGGTCGAGATCCCTTGACTGCTGCATCAGCAGAAACAGCAATCAAGCCGCAAAGCACAAATCCGATGAGAAGTTGAACTGAGTATTTCATACTGCTTTCGATTCGATCTTCTAAATTCACTATTTGAAAAACATGCGCGTGACAATCGACGTTCCAACTTTCGTGCCCCGTGTGTCTTGAGTCAACCCAACTGGTCCCGAAACCGTGTGATCTTCGCACCGGACCTGAAACACCAAAGGAATCCTGAACAGATAACTCACCTCAATGTTTCGTCCGTTCACACTGCACTCTGCCGGTTCAACGTGAACACTTTTTCAGCAAGGGCATTACAAAACTGAAACCAGCTGACTTCATCGTTTTCGTTTACGGCCGGGCTTCTGTGAGTAAGGAATCACGGGGCGTTTCATCTTGGAATCTGCGGCTCGAAAAACCCAAGGTTCCCACATCGTTTTCACACGTTGCCATTCTTCGAGTGTTCGAGTTGGGTACCAGGTCGGGTTGCCGTACTTCTGAAAATCGTACTGCTTGGCATTGTCCCGAATCCACTGTCCCACCGTAGCTGAAGGATTGTCTTCGGGATACACACCGGTGCCTCGAAAGTCATCTGAAACACCTGTGTCTTGAATCACGTGAGTTCTCCACTGATTCAGTTCTTTCAATAACTCGGCTTGAATGGCAGCATACTTTTCATCCTTAGCCAGGTTGTGAATTTCGTGCGGGTCTTTGTCGAGATCAAACAGTTCAATTTCGGGCTTTCCGGCAGCCATAAAAGCGGCTTGTTCGGGAGTCAGCTTGCCCTGCAAATGCAGGACATTCATTTCCGCCAAAGGAGGGTAGGCCCCCTCTTTGTAGAAGCTAAACTGACAGTAAGCTCGATCTGGCATCAGATTAAGGATCAACTTGTGCCGCTTCGATCGAATTGATCTCATGGCATCATGAGTCGTATCCATTTTGTCTCGAGCAGCAAACGTGTACTTTCGCTTTTTGACGTCTTCGCTAAACAAGCTTTTACCATGCAACGGAACAGGAGCCTGAATTCCAGCGGCTTCCAAAATCGTGGCGCAAATATCAATCGACATCACCATGTCGGCGTTCACTTGCCCAGCTGCAACCTTGCCCGGCCAACGCATGATCATGGGAATTCGAGTCCCCTCGTCGTACAAAAACTGCTTCCCTCGAATATGACAGCGTCCGTGGTCTCCAATAAAAAATACGATTGTGTTATCTGCCAGTCCTTCATCTTCAAGACGTTTTAAAATTGCCCCCACTTCTCGATCAACCAGCTGCATCTGTTCTAAGCCGTTGGCCCAGTCTCGACGAATAAATTCTGTGTCAGGGTAGTAGGGAGGCAGTTCCACATCTTCAATAGCAATGGGACGCGTGGGGTCACGATTCCATGACCGATGAGTTCCTCCAAATGTAATGCGGGCAAAGAACGGTTGATCAGGATTGCGATCCTTCCAATCGCCCCCCATAAACAAGTCATCTTTTTGATCAGGCAAAAAATTGCAGTCCGTCTTCCAGCTCATCAAGCACGTGTAGTAACCCGAATCTGCAAACAAGTGTGGGATCGGTCGAATGCCATTCGGTAACGGCTGCTTTTCTGATGTGCGATGCTGATGAGCGCCAATATGATTTTGATGGAATCCAGTCATCATGGCTGAACGAGAAGTCGAACAAACGGGCGACGTTGTAAACGCTCGCTCGTAACGAATTCCTTCGGCGGCCAGCCGGTCGACATTCGGAGTCTGAATGCCCTTGGTGCCATAGCACGACAGATCGGGCGACCAATCTTCAAT
Source organism: Fuerstiella sp. (assembly GCA_039974975.1). Taxonomy (GTDB): domain Bacteria; phylum Planctomycetota; class Planctomycetia; order Planctomycetales; family Planctomycetaceae; genus Fuerstiella. Next base: position 44,671 of record JBDWHY010000080.1, read on the forward strand.
CGTGATCCACAGAATATTGGGCCGATCGTCTGCAACAACCGCAGATTGGCTGATGAATACAAGACAAAGCAAAAGCAGAAATCGAATCATGGGGAGAGCATTCTCGTGCAGGAAAAGAAGACGTGCTGCCACAATACGCAGCTCAATTCCGGAATGCTACAGACGTCGAACATTCTCCCGTGCGGTGGATGCCCTCATGATTTTTGGTTCAGCCGGCGACACCCCGTATCGCTATGATCCCATCGTCGTGACTCTCCAGCTTCACCAGCAAGGCTTCCATCACCAGACTGCTTCACTTGCCCCTGTGCGACTGCAGTTGAGTCATCAACTTCCGAACAAAGTCTCTGGTGGCATCCCGTTCGACAGTCACTCTGTGACCAATCATTACTGGTTGAAAATCAGCGAAGACTGCGTTGTCTCACGTCGCTTCATCGCCCCCTTTCCATCACTCGCCGCACTCGTTGGAAAAACTTTTTCGTCGTTCAGACGCTTCCAAGCACACAAATTTACTGAACGCCGAACACTGAAAACGTCGTCCTCACGTAATTCGTTTTCCAGTAAAATCAGACAGTAACCTGAGTGACATTTCCTGGTTCGCAAGTCGCTTGGCTGTAATTTGAGAGAGTCGAAAAATGACAACATGATCGAGAATCCAGCGACAGAATGTTGAAGGAAGGTGGGCCGCAAATCAGCGAACACTCTTCCTTCCGTGTAGAAAGCCAAATCAAGCCTTCACACTGTTCAACAGATCTTCAATTTCAATCGATTGCAACGTCTCGTCAATCGTGAATCATAGGCTCGGCGAAACGCAACTCTCCCCCTGCTGGCAGTCTGCCGATACAGATCAAAGTCCTCACAACGAGACCAGCTCGCCGCAATCCTTTCTCAGTCTCTTCATTCGCACAACGGACGACCCAGCAGGTTACCCTCCTAACCTCCTCACTCCATTGACATCTTTATGATCATTGAAAGAATGAAAGAGCGAAGTCCAACAGAATAGAAGCTTGATACGAAGGGACGGGGGCAAGAACCTGAATCTGGTTCTTGCCGTTTTGCACTTCGTTCTTCACACACTCACACGGCGTTGGATCGTGTTAGCCAAAGCAGCTGAGAACAAAATAGAATCGCCATGCAACAACTTTTGAAAAAGGCACGAGCGAATTTTGGCAGACCAGGCAGTCGCAGATTTTCATTCCTAGATCGAATGTTCTATCTAAATATCCCCAAACCAAATTGGTGCGATTCAAGTGACGGATTGTCCTCGATGTTCGACAACAAATGGCAAGTCTACGAAAGCGGGATCGTTGTTTGGGCGCACATCATTCAAGCAAATCGACTTCTGTTTGAACCTGGAAAAGACAACTGTCCGGCCTCAGTCGTATTTGCACCGAACTGGCGGCAACATGTCGACGTTGAAGAACTTGGACACATCGCACACTCGCTTTATGAACTGAAAGGAACTGTCCCAAACGAACCACATCTCAGACAGCTGGCTGAATGCCTCACAGACGAAAGAGCGAGAACTTTTGGAGTGCGAATTCCTCCATCCGTTTCTGGCCACTTAAGGCTGGTCGAATCCTCCACGTTCATTACCAGAAAACACCTGCCAAACCGTGTCCTGACGTTGCCCTTTTTTCCCATTGTCGTCGCCAGTCAGGCACCCTACTACAACTTCCCGTTACCAAGCCGTTTCTGGCCGGAGCAGTTCATCGAATTTTGGGATGCGCAAGATCGCTATTAATGAGGCACGTCCAGTTGCCGCCTGCTGAACGGCAACAATTCACAGAAGTATTCAACGCTGTGTGGTTCAAGTCGTTTCAAACGGGATGGCCACGATTCATCCGCTGGCTAGCCACTCGCAAGTCCCCCAGACCTAGCGAACACATCACCGGCTGATCACGAAGCTTGCAAGCGAGGAATCGTGCAAAGCTTTGACAGCCTTTAAACCACAACGTCTGTTGAAACGTTTGCTCTAGAATTAGCGAACCCAATTTCGTTTGTCGTTTCGACTGTGCGATCAGTAAAAAATTGCAGCGACAAAAAAGGGCAATCTGCGAGACGTAAATCAAAGACAGAACCAGTGGCATTGTTCTGAGATGATGAGCAAGCACCATATTCGTCCAGACTCAGCCCAGAGATTCATGATGGGGACTTCACGGGAAAGTTTCACAATCTCTCCGCCAACTCCGCACCTGTTTGGATCACACAGAACTGACGACGACAAGCATCTCCAAGAATCTGAATCAAATGATTTGACGCTGATGCATCCTTGATCGTTAAGGAATCGATCGACGGCACGAAAAAGGAGACTCCTGGTTCGTTGCGTCAGCTGATGCAAAACTTCAGCCGCAGCAGCAGATGCAGTCCAGAAATGGAAAGATTAAGACCGTTCATCTCGAAATTTCTTACTTTACTGAAGGCCAAACGGCCGGAATTCGAGGTGCTGTTGCCTGATCACCACACATCACTAGATGTCATACACTCACAAGGGCATTCACTGATCGATGCCTGTTTTCCGCCAACGTCTGTAAAAACTGGCGGAAATTGATTAGGATCCCCGGCACTGCGGCAGACTTTGAGTTGGCCCATTGTTCTCGAGCAATTGCTCTCGACCCACCAGCCGATTCTTTTCCGGAATAAGCAGATGGCTCTGTACGAAATTGAAACCGAGTCCCACATCATCATCAGCTGGGCCAGCAGCCTCGAACAGGCGGAACATATTGCCGCCATTCATTACCCAGAAGAACCGATCAAACGAGTTACCAAACGTCCTCGAGACCTTTGGGTGATTAGTAAGCGGCTGCTGGGACTGACTGGAAAAGGCGAACCGTGTGATGTGGCTCGAGACTGCTTAAGCCGAGCATCAGGCGACAAACTGCACGCCATCAGACTGTACATGTTGGACACCGGTTCCGACCTGCATGAATCTCAAAAGGTCATTGAAGCCAACATGGCCATGGGCTGGTAAAAACGCGACTGCAGTCCTTCGCTTCAAGCAGCAAAACGCACACGCCATCCACCGAATCAATCCGAGTAAACAGACCGCCTAAACATCGGTCGCTGGATATGTCAGATCGAATTGAGGTGAACCGAAGACCGGCCACAGCACCAAGAAATGGTGAATCATATCGCTGAAAAAAAGCCCCAGCCCGATCACCAAACACCAGCTCATCCAACGAGGATTTCGATCCCACAAAACGGCGGCCAGCAAAATCATTGCTCCACCAATATAGCTGTGGTGAATGCGATACCCGCACGTGAAATGGCTGAGCACCGATGCGGTATCTCGAGTGGATTCCAGTTTTAGCCCAAACCGTAAGACGCACGTCAGCGCTTCGAATGCCACCGTTAAAACAACAGCCCAAACACCCAGCTGCCGGTTAGGAAGTGGCGAAGAAATGGGCAGCTTGGCAAGCGTCCCACTGGAATCCGGATTATCAGTGGCCCGCTCATCAAGTGGCAAAACAGCTCTCCCCCCAATTCTTTGCGATCGCTGAAGCCTCGCAAGCACGAGCAGAAAAGGCTGAATTCAGCTATCTGTAGTCGCTCTTTTTCAGGCCGAGCCATCGCAGTCGGGCCCAAAGAGCCCGACTGCAGAATCGCAATCAACTTCTGAATCGCAGCCCCAGAACGGACGACGACAGACAGTGCTTCGTCGACTAACCTCGGAACATGGCGGCTCGAGCTTTCTGCATTTCGTACGTAAACTGCATGATGTCGAAAGCATTCAGTTCACAAAGCAATCGAGTGACCTTGGCATGAGTCGCATCATCTAAAGATTCTTCGACGTCCTTCATCACTTCTGTCAGACGAGCTTCTTGGTCGCTGATTTCCTTATCACTAATCACGCCATCTTCGAAAGCTCGCACGAAGCTTTCCAGCTGCTTCGCATATTCATCGATCATAGGTTCATTGGTGTCCGGATCAATCCAGCTTTTGCGAGCCATCGTATTCGTCTTTCTGCAAATGATGAAAGCAGACTCGAGCGTCTGCGTGATTATGTTGTGACTGAAAAGAACTTCGAATCCAACACGATTCAGAATTCTCGACTCAATTATAGCTGTTCCACAATGTTTCTCATGCGAGTCAGCTGCTGCTGCAATGTCGCACGGCCCCCTTTTTCTGCGAGGCTAACTTTCCATTCTTCGGTCAGGAAATCGGTCTGAGTACATTCAAGCACAGCCGCGACTTCCTGCATGTCTTTTTCCAACCCTTGGGCTGATGGGATAAACTGCTTCAAGGCTCCCGAAAGATCTTCTTCTGTCACGTCCGTTCGACCATCAAGCAACGCAATGCGTCGAGCGGTTAGCACAACGCTTTCGATGTCAGCTCCGCTCAGATCAATGTGTTGATCCGTCAAAGCTAATCCGTCGGCTTCAATCACAACGTCATTCTTCCGCCCCATCACTTCGAACATCTTCCGCACTTCTTGTTCAGAATCGGGGTAGAACAAAGGAATATGTACCTCTGCCCGCCCCTGTCGTTTTAAGTCGATCGGCAACAAATCTGGGCGACTGGTTAACAGCATCCAGATGATTTTTCCACGATACCGAGTGTCTCCCATCTGAGTCGCGATCATGGAAAAAATGCGGCCACTGGTCCCCGAATCCCCGCTTGAATTCCGATCGCCTAAAGCGGCATCCGCTTCATCGATAATCACAATCACAGGACCAAGACTTCGAAGTACGGTCAGTACTCTTTGAAGGTTAGCCTCCGTTTCACCAACGTACTTGCTGCGAAAGTTTTTTAACGTGACACATGGAATGCCGATCGACCCCGCATAACACGTCGCTAAAAATGTCTTGCCCGTTCCCACGGGCCCACAGACGAGATACCCCATTGGCGCGGCATCTAAATTGCCATCACGAATCAACTGAGCATCTTGGCTAAGGCGATCGCATGCCGCTTCATGCCCAACCACTAAATCCAAAGTGTGGTCGGGTTCGACAAATTCCAAGAAGCCTCCGCACTGACGTTCAATTGCCGCCTTCTTGAGTTGCCGAAATCGCTTCGGTGAAACCTTTCCGTCATCTGCAGACTGAGACATCAGTTGATCAAGACTCAAAAGACTAAGCCCGTTGGAATTGCTGACAAGCTGAGACTTCGAGAGAGACATTTCTGAAGGCTGACTGGGAAACGCTTGCCCCTTGGCATTAACAAATTGCCGTCTCGATGTTTCGTCCGGCATCGGCACAGCAATCGGAGTGATGTACGGACTGCCGACAAGCCGGTCGTTGACTTCTGATAGATTCTCGCACACCAAACAAAAGGCGATATTGGTTCGACGAATATACGGGTTGCGAGCCCAGTCTAAAAACCGGACAACTCGAGAAGCGATCGGCCCGGAAATCTGGACTGCTTCGCCAGGAGGAACCAGATACTGGCCATAGTCGAAAACGATGGCCATGCTTCTTCGCTGATCGGGATCATCTTCAACGAGTGCACGATCAATGATGCGATCAAGCGTCAACAAAATGTCGTCTGGCTGACGCGTCCATGAACGAAAGTCTCCCAGCATTCCGGTCAAAGACTGCATCATTTCGCGATGGCGTTCCGCGTTCGTTCCTGCCAGCGCTTCAAGTCCACGACTCAAATTATGTCGCAGCACAAAATCCCAACGACCAAAAAGATACTCACCCAAAAACTCGGACAACGCCAAAAACTGAGTGCCATTTTGCGTCTCACAAGGCACAAAATCATGAACATTTCCATGCAGAATAAAGAAGCATGAATTCCCAGAGAAAAATGATTCTGCCATCTGGCGCCCCCAATCGGGATACCAAGACGGCAGATTCAAATTGTCACTCGGGAGATCAGAGCCCATGGAGGTCTTCTTTTCTGAAGGGACTGGACCGAACCAAAATTGATCAGTCCTGAGATCACAAAACCAACTGAGGATCGCATCTTCGCTAAGCGTCACCCCAAACACGCTTCGCTTTGCGAGACGGCACTCGAGAGTGCTTCGTTTCTACCGGACAAAGGCGATGTCGTTGACCCGAAAAAACCAAACCTACGATCTCAAACGAAAGCCCGGAACGACCTGCGCGAATCAAGACACGTGCCAAGTCTCTTCACAAGTTTTCTCGCCAACAACTTGCCAGCTTGAAACCACTAGTTGGTTTCTGTTTGAGCGGGACCTAAGTTTTTGGCAGACTCTGCAACACCAGCTGTCGATGGAGTGACCAAGCCCAAGTCCATTTCGAATTCTTTCAACGCGCTTTCAGCAAGGACACTTTCAGCCGCTTCTTCCTGCTGAATTTCGGCCAGTCCTTCAGAAGAAAGATCAGCGGCCACTCGAGCCTTCGCGCGATTCGTATCAATTTCATCCTGCAAAATGGACTCGATCTGACCAAGGTCTGTCGTAACATCAAAGTTAAACGTCGTTGCCAATTCTGACAGCTCGGCTTCCGCTCGGCTCATTTTGATTTCAGCGTCGTACTGCTTGATCTTGTCTTTGATCTCTGACACCTTCTTGGTGGCATGCTTAATCTTAGACACGTTGTTGTCATAAGCTTGCTCGTGCATCTGCAACTGACTTACGTTTTCAGCCATTTCGTCTTTGGCCTTCTTCAGTTCTAACGCAAACTTCGAAGCGGTTGCTCGATCGCCAGCCTGCAAGTATGCCTTGATTCGGCTTTCCAACTGAGTCACATGCTTTTTGTCTTTGTCAACTTGACGAGAAACTCGCTCTACCAAAGCTCGATACTGAGCCAAGCCTTCTTTGCCAGACTTCAGTTGCTCAACTGCCTCATCGTATTCGTACTGCATCTGCGCAATTGGATCGGCAGACCAAAAGTAGTTGGCCATCTTGTTCAACTGAGCTTTAAATGAACGCCAAATCTTACCAATGATCATTGCTGTCACCCTTGTCGCAGTATTGAGCGAATTATCTTATGAAATCTGTCTTCAAATAAACCGGATTTGATTCGCAAAATCAGCCGCGAAAAAAACCGTATTGCACGTGCAAAATGGTAGCCACCCAGCCTGAATACTCCAATTCAACGACTCAGAAGAATTCACCATTCCGATCATTCCCCTCACGTCCCATGCCAACTCGCCATGAAAAACCCTGTTTAACAAACGTTCAAACAGAGAATCGTCATGCCAAGCCGATTCAGGCATCAGCACCCCAATTACTACGCTCAAAAGCATGGCTTTGGATCAGAACATTTCAGCAAAAATGCAATACACTCAGCCGAAATTTTCCCTGTTCATAAATCTACCACGCTTGGCCCGTCAATCGATTGCCGATGAGTACACGGCAGACCAACGATGTCCCAAAGCTGATGCGGCCGAGAAACCTGGTACGTCGGCCCAGATTCCCTCAGAGCTTTCGCCGTATTCAACCCCCATTCGACCGCTACAACGTCCAACGGAATCTCACGACAAGCTTCTACGTCTCGAACTTCGTCACCAACGTACAACACATTTTTCGCAGACTGCCTGACGGACTTTAAGGCCTTAGTAATTCGCCGTTGCTTTCCGTGAACTCTTGAGGTCCCAATCACGAAGTCGAACAAACCATCAAGTTGATGCGACTTCAAGCATTGCTGAATATTTGCCTTGCTGTTCGAACTGATCACAGCGTGCCTCACACCCTCGGCATGCAGCCCCTGCAACACATCACGAATTCCATCGTGCAGAGTCACCGAATCAAGTCGACTGCGGAACTCACGCAGAAACGCTGTGAACAAAAATGGAACTCGGCGAACGGGAATTTCAAACTGACTCAAAAACTGAGTCAAACTTAAATCACGAACAGCCTCGGGATCATCAATGGGGGGAAGATCAAACGAAGCTTGAAGCTTGCGATACACCTCAAGAGCGATCTCAAGTGAATCGACAAGAGTCCCATCGAAGTCCCAAATCAGCAGACGGTAGTTCATAGATCCGAGTCTACACAGTCGAGCGTCAAAGGAAAGCCGAACTTCACGTCATCGTGGACCAGACAAACGACCACTCAACAAGTCATTGATCAACCGCCTGGACAAGACAGACCTGCCAACAAACCCACCGTCAAGCGTCAAGCATGCTCCTCGAACACCAACGCAGCTTGCCCCCAAAGAAGCACATCCACTTCTACGATCAATCCGACTGCGAAGGCCACCAGTCACAACATCGATGGCTGCCCAACGCAGCTTCACGATTTTTGAAACCTCGAATAGATTTTTCGAGTCGCTTGGATGTCCAGATCAATCTGACTCACCAACTCATCCGCATTCGCAAACTGTACCAAGCCGCGAATTCGATCCAGCAAACCGACCGACAATTCACGCCCGTAAAGCTCGCCATCGAAATCCAAAACATGACACTCAACCTTACGTTGACCATCATGAAATGTGGGGTTGGGACCAATGTTTACCGCCACGGCAAACTGTTCAGAATCGATGCGCACGAAACCAGCATACACTCCATCAGCCGGCAGCAGCAAAGCCATGTCTGCCAAGTTTGCAGTTGGAAATCCAAGCTGCCGCCCTCGAGCAGCGCCAGCAACGACGGTTCCGCAAACGGCATAAGGTCGGCCTAATAAAGACCAAGCCTGCTGGAGGTCACCCTCAGAAATCAAGCTTCGAATCCGAGTCGACGAAACCAACTCATCTGCAGACTCGACACTCTCAATGACTCTTAAGCCAATCCCGCTATCCCGGCAAAGGTGGCTCAACATCGATACGTCGCCTTCGCGATTCTTACCGAAGCGAAAATCCGGCCCCTCAACCATCCCCTTGGCCTCAAGCTGACTGACAATGACACCGCTAAAGAATTCGCGAGCCGTCATTTCAAGCAGTGCAGCCGTCGCCGGAAGAATGACAACGTGATCAGCACCATGGCTTTTCAATAACCGGATCCGCTCGGGGATTGTCGTAAGCCGCGGAATTTCGACTCCGGGCTTCAGCACGGTGACTGGGTGAGGGTCAAACGTCAGCACAACGGACGGACCATTCAGACGACTGGCGTCTGAACACACCTGCTTCAGCATTTGCTGATGACCAAAATGAACGCCATCAAAGTTACCAATGGCAACAACGCCTTGGGTTGCCGCGTCGGGAATCTGAAGCTGAAACTGATTCATGACAATGGTTTCGCTGAACATCCGTCGAGAATGCTCAACGATCACAACGTCTGCATTCGCGACGCCAGCACTTATCGCTTCTTAAGATTTATCCGACTGAGAGCCATCCATACCGGGAATCGCTGACACAACGGATTGAAAGGTCTCGTCGCCGAGCTTGTCTTTCAGGAAACCCATCAACATCGACACAAAGTCACCGATCTTATCCAGACCGAGACCACTGCCAGCCAATGCGGCCGCCATGCCTGCCATGCCGCTTTTCTTTCCGCCGCCAAGCAATCCACCGGCCATCGATGAAAGAGACCCCAACAGGCCTCCGCCAGTACCGGCGTCTTGTTGAGCGCCCGAATCATCCTGCAGCAAGGCTTCGGCACCGGGCAATTTTTCGAGAACGCTTTTGAAAGCGGACTCATCCATTTGACCTTGGATCATTCCCAGAATGCCCGCCGTAGCAGACTTCCCTTCGGTTTCACCGATGCCCAACTTCTGGGTGACCATTGAGATGAATTCGTCCATGTTCTCGCCTTTTCTGCTCAGCTACCGCATCAACAACAAACCGAAGGCAACACAATCACATGTCGCCTTCAGTCATTCAACCCAACTGCGTTCTGCTAAGACTATTCAATCGATTCCAGAACGGTATCAATCAAGCCGTAATCCTTTGCCTCTTCCGAAGTCATGAAGTTGTCACGGTCCGTGTCAGCTTCAATCTTTTCCAGAGTGTGGCCTGCGTGGTGCAGTAGAATTTCATTCATTCGCTGCTTGATGCGAAGAACTTCTTTATAGTGAATTTCAAGTTCAGTCGCCGTACCTTCATAACCTGCCAAAGGCTGATGGATCATGATACGGGCATTGGGCAAAGCATGTCGTTTGCCGGCAGCACCAGCGGTCAACAACACGGCTCCCATGCTGGCAGCCTGACCAATGCAATACGTGGCAACATCACAGCTGATGTACTGCATGGTGTCGTAGATGGCCATTCCAGCAGTGATCGAACCACCGGGAGAATTCACGTAGAAGTGAATATCTGCCTTGGGGTCGTCAAATTGCAGGAACAGTAATTGAGCAACAATGCTGTTAGCAACATCGTCGTTGACGCCGCTACCGAGGATGATGATACGATCCTTCAGCAAGCGACTGTAGATGTCCATCGCTCGCTCATCGCGACCGTTTTTTTCGACAACGTATGGGACTAGAGCTGTCATGAGAGTGGAGTCCGTTCGGGAATGCGGATTCGAGCCGCGTTGGCGGCCGAAATGCGAATGGGGACGTACGAATGACGACCGAGACTATTTCTTGACTTCTGGCTTGCGATCCAAGATCTCATCGACCAAACCATAAGCTTTTGATTCGTCAGCTGTCATGTAATAATCGCGCTGAGTATCGCTCGCAATGGTGTCAACTTCTTGCCCAGTATGGCTCGCAAGAAGTTCATTCAGCAAATGCCGAGTCTCAAGAATGTCCTTGGCCTGAATTTCGATGTCAGACACTTGGCCACCCACTTGACCGTGGGGCTGATGAATCATCATCTTAGAATGCTTAAGAGCAAACCGCTTACCAGCAGTTCCTCCGGCAACCAAAATGGCTCCACCACTGGCGGATAGACCAACACAGTACGTGGCAACATCGCATTCAATGAATTGCATGATGTCGTAAATAGCCAAAGTCGCAGTCACCGAGCCGCCAGGCGAATTGATGTACAGATGAATGTCCTGGTGTCGATTTTCCGACTGCAGAAACAACATCTTCATCACAATTGCGTTTGCGCTGCCGTCGTGGATCGGACCATCAAGAAAGATGATTCGGTTGTCCAGCAACAGATCGCCGACAGTCATCTGCCTTTGAGCAGAATATTCTCGAGCCGCCATTGGCGAGTAGTCAGTACGTAATTCCGTCATTCTGAAGTCCTGATTCATCCGTGCTGTTTGCTAACTGATTAGCCCGGCTTACTCTCATTACTTCAAGCAGCCGGAATTTCACTCGTCGTAGATTCGACGAAGAGATCGTAGGCCAGCCAACTCATTTTGGCGAGCCTGCTTTGGTCTGTGATCGCGGAATTCGAGATCACAAACCAAAATTTTTCGCTGCTGCAGCTTTGGACGAACGTCCAAGGCACTACTCTTCGTCTGCATCCTCTGCAGAACCGCTGGTGTCATCCACAAGACTTGAAGTCATATTTCCACAGATCGCAAAGGCGGCTGCGGTGACTTGGTTCTCGGCAATTGGCTTACGATCAACGTCGTTAAACGTTGCGTTGTCCAAAATGAAGTCGACCGCTTTTCGCTCACGAAGCTGAGCTTCCAAGTTATCGATCATTCCATTCTTGACTAAGCGAGCACGAACTTTTCGTGGAGAATCACCTGTCTGCAGGGCCATCATCATGATTTCCTGCTCGATATCCTGAGGATCACACTCGATATCTTCCTGAGTCGCAATACGATCCAGAACGAAGTGTTCCTTCAGAGCCTGACGAGTTGACTCGATTGCATTCTGACGAATTTCGTTTTCTCGAGCTGAAATTTGCTCTCGAGTGAAACCCGCTTGAGCCATTTCAAGCATTTCACGTCGGAGTGCATTTTCGGTCTGCTGCTCGACAAGTGATTCTGGCAGATCCCAATCAGATGCTTCGGCCAGCTTTTCAAGAGCTTGCTCACGAATCGATTGTCGCTGCTGGTATTCAACCTGACGGCTTAGTGATGACTGCAGGTACTCTTTGAGATCTTCTTCAGTTTCACACTGAAGACGCTCAAGGAATTCTTTGTCAAGTTCAGGCAACTTGTGCTCGAGAACTTCAGTCACAGTGACAGCAACTGTGACTTCTTCACCACGCATTTCGACGATCGGGCACTGCAAGGAAATTGTTGTCGTTGTTTCGCGAGTCTCGCCAACTGCAACACCATCCATAAGCTTCGCAAAGTCTTCGATGACAGCGTCTTGAAAACGCAGAGTCGGACGAAGGCGAAGAGTTGTTCCTTCAGACTCGCGAACCTTCTTGTCGCCGTGAGTGAAGACAAGGTCGCACTTCACTGAATCGCCGACAGTTGCCGCTCGTTCAATGGGAGCAACTGTTGAATATGATTCAAGAAATTCTTCACGGAACGCCTGCATTTCGGCGTCTGTGGTATCCGCCGCTGGACGGTCCAGTGTGAAGTTCTTGTAGTCAGGCACATCGAATTCAGGCCGAACTTCAACATTGAACTCGTAACTGAAATCGCCTTCGTCTGGAATGTCCAGACTGTCGACGTCGATTTCAGGTTGGTTAATCGGATCGATGTCGTTTTCGTCAGACATCTGCTCTAAGCTTTCAAGCAGAACCTTCTGCTTGACTTCGCCAGTAAGCTCTTCTTTGAATCGCTTTTCAAGAAGGCTTCGAGGAACCTTACCGATCCGGAAACCTGGGACTTCTGCTTTGTCAGCAAAGTCATCCAAGGAATCACTGCGGAGCCGTCGAATATCGTCCTGCGGCACGATGATTTCAACGTGCTTGCGGCAAGGGCCAATACTTTTCACATTGACGGTTAGGTTTAACCGTGCTTCCTCAGGTGCATCCTGAGAAGATGTGTCTTCGGACTGGACAGCAACGCTGCCTTCTTCCAACTGCTTGTCGTCGCTCATGTGGCTGCTGATTGCAAAGGCTTCCGCGGATTGACCAAAGTCAGGCCAAAAAAAAAGAGCGGATGAAGGGAGTCGAACCCTCGACAGCCACGTTGGCAACGTGGTGCTCTACCACTGAGCTACATCCGCATCGTTTGACTGTTACCAGTCGCACAGGTTTTTAGTCCGCTTCCGGACTGGCGGGAATTATGGTGGTTCCGCATCAGTCGTCAACCGTGAAAGCTGACTTTGACATCGGATTCGAGCGGCTGAGACTTTGAAGTTCCTGTGAGAATCATCAAAGAACATCGAAAACGATGGCGATTCTCTTGTGAGTTCGGCCAAGAACAATTTCGAGAAGCCTCGCAGAAGACGTCCGCATTCCTCCAATTTTTTGGCCTCAACACTCTCACTGTTCATAAATTCACTGCCCTGAACATGACCATCCCCTCCAGAACTGCGATTTCCGAACGACGCAGACTGATAATCACCCAAAGAATTGAGGGCCCCACAAAGGATTTCACTTGGCACACTTCAACAACCTGTTCCAAAGAGCACAAATTCTGAATCGACATGACCTCATCCACGAAATCGCCGCCCGACATACCTTTTCTTAGTGGGCTGAATCGATTTGCCGCAGCCCAAGAGTCATGTCGCACGGCAGACGGAATTCTTCTGGCCGAAACAAGAAGGCTCTCTTGTCGAAGGAACAAAGGCAGAGCGACTCGTGAACAATGAACCGTACGGCCAAGTTGCCTGCGGGCATCATGTTGCGACCCGACAACATTTCCATAAACCTCTGTAAGCAAACGGTTTAGAAGGCATCGCTTTGAATTCGTTGCCGAAAAGCACCATTCCACAATAGGTCCGAAAACTCAATAGCGGCCCGCAGTTTTCCACGCAACCTATTGCCAAGTAAAGACTTACACCAACAGCTCACGACAGACTTTCAGTTTTGGCACAGCGTCTGCTAATTACTGAATCAAGACCAGCCCGGCTGAGTGCCATCAGATCGATCAACCCCCGAACTGTTGAACCGCCGAGCAAAAAAAGAGAAAGCCGAGTCACCCCCGTGACTCGGCTTCTTTTTTGCGCTGATTCTTTTTGCACTGATTCTTTTTGCACTGATTCAGGAATCCGACTGCCCTCAATCGCAGTTCTTCTGTGACCGCAGTGAACAGGGCAACAAAAAAGGTGTGCTCGGAAAGATTTCCTGAGCACACCATTTTCGAGTTCTGCTTATTTGGCGTTCTGCCTAATGAGCGTTCTGCGTTGCGATCCTAGCTTCAGGACCACCGACGAGATCTAAACCTCGCGATTCAGCACCATGGCAGATGCGGGATCTGCAAATTCAGCAAGCACGGCTTCCAGAACAGATTCGCTTTCCGTCTGAACTTCCTGTGCTGGCTGTGACACCTTTGGTTGCTCGGCTGCTTCTTTCGAACCAGCTTCGGCCACCACGTATTGTGGCTGAGCCGATTGAGCAGGTTGATCCACTTCAGCTTCTTCAACAGGATTCGATTTCAGTGATGTTAACAGAAGATCTGAATCGGCATCCAAACTGACAAGGTCATCGCCATCCACACTGAATGCTCGTGAGTTGCTCCATCCACTCGCAACATCCTGCGAATTAAACCCTCGAACCCAGAAGCGATACGCGCCGTTTGCCAACTGAGCTTCGAAGCTCGCAATGTCACTACCGCCACCTGAGGCACCGGTCGCGACTTGGAAGACAACCGTTTCTTGTCGCAACAAGTCTCGCACCAAAATTTCATGCCGAACACTGCCAAGTTCTTGGGTCCAAGTGAACTCGACAGTATTCGAAATCACTGTGCCGGTTGGAGTCAGAGCCACAGGTGTGGTTGGATTGGCAACGTCGATTCGGAACGAGAACCATTCACTGAATGCACTGACTTCGCCCGCTGTATTCACCGCTTGAACTCGAACTCGATAAGTTGTTTGAGCCAGTTCAAAACCTACGGTGAACTGTTCTTCAGTAAGGCCACTTTCTGATAGGACAAGCTGTTCGTCAGCCGCAGTTTGCAATTCCAGATTGTAAGCAGCTGCTCCACCCAAGGTCGTCCAAGTGATTGTCGGAGTCGCTGTTGTAACGGTGCCCACTTGATTGCTGGCGGGCCCTGTAACGGTTGGGACTGCCGGCCCCAGAATATCAAGAGTAAAGGTCAATGGAGCTGACCACTCTCCCACGTCTCCGGCCGCATTCAGAGCTCTCACCCAAACCTTATAGGTGCCCTGAGGCAAGCTGTCTTCTGTAGTAAATGATGTACCAACAAGGTCAAACTCGTTGATGATCCGAGTGATACCCAGCGTCGTGTTGTTGACCCAAAGTTCATAGGTCGCTGCATTGTCCGCTGCGGTCCATGAGAAGGTCGGCGTGTCGGTCACAACTTCAGTTTCACCGGCCAAAGGCACAGGCCCAAGAACGGTGGTGTTTCCGGGTGGTGCCACTTCAACTGCAAAATCGACTGGCACACTCCAGGCACTGGTAATGCCAACGGGAGTCGTCACTTGCACCCAAGCTCGGTATCTCCCCGGAGCCAAATCGACGCTTGGAGTAAAGCTTGTGGTTGTCAGAGTGCGTTCCTGAATGACGCGGCTTTCACCGGTTGTCAGATTATTCACCCAAAGATGGAAGGTTGAATTCGGTGGGAATTCATCTCCCGTTGTATCCCATTGAATTGTCGGCCGAGTTCCGTTGTCGATGACCTGAGTGATCACAGGACGAGATGGAATCGGCACGTCCACTTCAAACGAAACAGGAAGGCTCCAAGCTGATGGTTCGCCGGCTTCGTTAAACGATCGCACCCAAGCGACATAGTTACCATCATCCAATGCCAAGAAATGGGTGTAATCAAGAGACGTATGATTTCGCAGATGAATCACTCGGTTGTTCAACGAGGCCGCTGTTCCATTGGCAGGATCATCTGGAGTTTGACCAACCCACAGTTGATAAGTACTGCCACCCGGAGCCACCCAAGCAAACGTTGGGAATGCGTTTCCAGTGACAGACACGTCTGGCTGAGTAAGCGTAGGCCGACCCGGAGTCGCCACTGCATCAACCAAGAACGTTGTGACGGGGCTCCATGTTCCCGGTTGCCCAAGAGCATTCAATCCGCGAACACGGACAGTCGCGTCACCTTCGCTTAACGCTTCTACAAATTGGAATTCAGCGAAAGCTGCGTCCAGCGATGTGGGCTCTATGATTTGAGTCAGCAGGGCGTCTGAAGTTTGAACTTCAATTTCATAGCTAAACGCTTCTGCCACGGTATTCCAACGGAAGGTTGGAAACGAATTGTCGATCCGCTCGCCAATCGATGGTGATGTCACCAAAGGTGCAGATGGAATGAGCACGTCGCCAATAGCAAATCTCAGCGGATCGCTCGGTGGACCTTCAATTCCGGTTGCTCCGGTAGCCACAACAGTTGCTTCGTAGAACCCGTCAAAAAACGGCAAAGCAAAGACGTGTTCCCTACGCGTCAAACCGTCGGCCTGAAGAACCACGGTACCGGTCCGCAGATTTTGAATCGAAAGACTGTAGGTTGCCCCGTTGACTGCTTGAGTCCACTCAAACCGAGGTGAGCTTGTCCCTGGCACTTGAGCAGGGGCTGTCAGTTCGGGGACTCCGGGAACATTAAAATCGTTGTCGAGAGTGGTGACTGCAACCACGATGTCGTCGAAGTTGTCGAAGCTGTCATCGCTCAACGCATCATTCACTGAAAACGTCAAGTTTGAAACTTGGTCGCCATCCTCCTCGAAGTCGAGAACTCCAGACACAGTCACGGTTTGTGGAATTTGCCAATTCGTCGGTGTGAAGAGCAGCTGAGTTTGGTCGACTGATACTTCAGTCTCGTCCGAGACGGCAACATCCAAAACCACATTCGATGCAGGCGCTGATGCCAAAGACACGGCGACTGTATCTGATAGACCAAATTCTTGTACGATTGTGTTGCCACTCGATTCAGCCACGATTGGCCCAGGATCTCCACTTCCAAAGAACCGCAATTGGAAAGAATTAAACGTACCGACGTCTAGATCAGCACCATCCCGCACAGACAAGGTCCATGTGCCTGTCGAATCTTCACCCCAGTTTCGGTTGGTTGTGAATGTCCAGTCTGGATAGCTGGTGCCGGCGTCAGTCGCCCGAACTTCCGCAAGCACAGATTCTGTACCCGAGGGAGAAGTAAGAATCACTTCTAGGTCGCCGATGAATTCGTGAGTCGCATTAAAGACAACTTCTACGTATTCCAAGTTGTCGATCCCATCATCTGCAGCAACTGTGTACGACGAAGTCACAGCCGCTCCATTATCAGCAATCGCTTGATTCGCAATGACTCGAGGTGCTTCAAAACTTTCCTCTTCGCCAAGCAGAGTTCCGTTTAAAGCCAGATCAACAGCAGCGGCAGCGTCGATGTTTCCGAAGCCGTATTCATGGTTTACCCAAAGGCCGTCACCGTTCTGAACCCAATCAGCATTGCTCACATCAACCTGCTCGGCCGATCGAATCAAAATGTTGGTGACGTCTCGGTAAGTAAGATCTGGGTTCGCTTCCAAGATCAAACCGATGACCCCAGAAACCAACGGAGCGGCCGAAGAAGTTCCGCCAAAATCATCAGCGTAGTCTGTCGGAGAATAGCCAAGAGCACCCTCGCGGTCCGTTGTCGTAATTCCTAAAGAACCACCGTTTGAAGGAGCCACAACTACAATCGATGCACCCAATGTGCTGTAGTCTGCTCGAGTACCATCGTTGCCTAAGGCACCAATCGCAATCGTGTGACGCGAATTCTGCAGCAGGCGGTAATTCACGTTGTCAGAAGACAGCCGACCATTACCAGCGGAAAACACCTGAATGTTACCAAGCCCGTCACGTCCAAATTGAGCCGATTGGGCTAGGGCAGCTTGAGTCTGCGGGCCGAGAGCACCAATCGCCCCGTTGCGAGCCGCACCCCAACTGTTGTTGTAGATGTCGATGATGTCTTGCTCGTGAGTCAGAGCTTCAGCAATATCTTGATCACTGACCGGCCCGGCAATCAGACGCAAACCAACCAAGTCGGCATTCCAAGACGAACCTGAAACTCCGATGCCATTGTTGCCAGCGGCACCCGCAACTCCACCCACGGATGTCCCGTGGTTGTCAGAATCAGCAACTGGCAAGGGATCGTCGTCATTGCCATTCCAGTCGAAGTCGATGTCTGTTCTCGCATTAGGAGCTAGGTCCGGATGCGTGTGCTGAAAACCGTCGTCCACAATGGCGATTGTGACGCCTTCGCCAGTGAAGTTATCCCACACAGATTCAACGTTAATGTCTGTTCCAAGAAGCCCGCCGCCTTGCCCTGTATTGATCAAATGCCACTGATCGCTGAACAAGGGATCATTGGGAATCGCATTAGGAACAAATTGCTGGAGCACATCGGGGTGCAGGTACTGGAAGTCATCCAAGCTCGCAATACGGTCAGCTGCGTCCTGTAAATTCAGCCCGTCACCAAAATTTAACGTGTAAGCATTAGGAATAAATTCAGATTCCGTCACGCTCACAGCATCCGTTGCCTGCTGAAGCTGATTGATATCCTGCCCTTCAGTGAATGCAACGATATAGTTTTCCACCTGGGTGTCAGGCCCAATCTGACTGGCACTCAAAGGAGAATACAAACTGTCGGCAAGGTCTGCCGTCAACAACAAACGCGGCTCAAGAGCTTCAGGCTTTGCCTGCTGACGATTCTTTCGTTGAAATCGACGCTGGTTTTTTGATCCAGAAAGAGTTTGCTCAAGCAGTTCGATAATTTCGCGTACAGACTTCATGAATGATGACCTTTGGTTTGGAACCATCTCAGCACGTTTTTGAATCAATCCAGCACACTCAGTCGTGCCGATTGGGGGCAGACAGCGGAATGCATCCACTCAGACGCAAAGATTCCGATCGCACACCCATGTGTTTTCATCTATCGGAAGACTTGCGGGTCGAAAACACCGCAGAATAGTCGCGATGCGGTCGATTTAGTAACAATTCTGGTTGCAGGTGAGGTCGTTCGGGTCAGATCGGACAAACAGGGACAGGCTTTTCGGTCATGCCTGTTGTATCGATTCGCCTGAAAATCTCCTGAGATCAACCAAACTGCCGCAAAGCAGCCTCGCACCTTATCTATCAACGAAACTGGCTGCCAGACTCACACTCGTAACATGTTTTCAATTGCTTCGTCGTGTCAGCCAAAATCTCAAGACAGAGCATTTCGGCAACTTTTGCCGGTTGCACCCTGTCTCATGCTTCAGACGCTTCATTGCCTTGTTTCCAACAGTTAGATTTCTCTTCTTGCCAGCGAACCAGACAAACCGCGTTTTGTCCTAGGCCAGCAGCTCTTTTACTCCTCAAATTCAAATCAGGATTCCCTGAAAATGTCCGGCGATCACGCATCCGAGCACTCAAAAGACTTTGTCCGACAAATCCTTGATGGTGATGCAGCGTCTGGAAAATGGGACGGGGTCGTGCACACTCGCTTCCCCCCAGAACCAAACGGTTACCTGCACATCGGACATGCCAAGTCAATCTGCCTCAACTTCGGCATTGCCGCCGAATACGGGGGCAAATGTAATCTGAGATTCGATGACACCAATCCAGAAAAGGAAAGCGTCGAATACGTCGAATCCATTAAAAGCGACATTCGCTGGCTGGGCTTCGATTGGGAAGAACGCCTCTTTTTCGCCTCAGACTATTTTCAGCAGATCTATGACTGGGCCGAACAACTGATCACCGAAGGCAAGGCCTACGTCTGCAGCTTAGACATCGATGAAATCCGCACCGGACGAGGAACTCCATCAGAACCGGGGACCGACAGCCCGTACCGCAGCCGCACTGTCGAAGAAAACTTAGACCTATTCCGCCGCATGAAGGCTGGCGAATTCGATGAAGGCCAACATGTGTTGCGAGCCAAAATCGACATGAGCCACAAAGTTCTGCTGCTGCGTGACCCTATTATGTACCGCATCCGCAAGGTCACTCATCACCACACCGGAAACGACTGGTGCATTTATCCAACCTACGACTTCACTCACGGTCAGTCAGATTCGCTCGAAGGCATCACTCACAGCATCTGCACACTTGAATTCGAAAACCGCCGCCCGCTTTACGATTGGTACTGCAGCACACTGGGCATTCATCATCCTCAGCAAATTGAATTCAACCGACTGAATCTCACCTACACCGTCATGAGCAAACGAAAACTGCTCAGACTGGTCGAAGAACGACATGTCAGCGGTTGGGACGACCCCCGCATGCCCACCATTTCCGGATTGCGTCGCCGAGGCTACACGCCGGAATCAGTGCGCAAACTCTGTGCAGCCGTGGGAATCACAAAGCACAACGCCATGTCAGATATGGTGATGCTAGAAAACCAACTGCGCGAAGAACTCAACCGCACAGCCCATCGACGCATGGCGGTTTTAGATCCTATTAAAGTCGTCATCACAAATTATCCGTCCGACGAACCCGAACTGGTTCAAGGAGTCAACAACCCTGAAGACGAAAACGCGGGCAGCCGCTCGATTCCTTTTGGCAAAGAAATCTACATCGAAGCAGAAGACTTCATGGAAGATCCCCCTAAGAAGTTTTTCCGCCTGTCTCCAGGAAGAGAAGTGCGACTGCGTTGGGCCTACTTTATTAAGTGCAACGAAGTTATCAAAGATGCAGATGGCAACGTCACAGAAATTCACTGCACCTACGATGTGGAAACCAAAGGTGGCAACGCTCCAGACGGTCGCAAGGTCAAGGCCACGATGCACTGGGTCAACGCATCCACAGCCGTCGACGCCGAAGTCCGCCTTTACGACCATCTGTTCGTAAAAGAAAACGCCGACGAAGTTGATGACGAACGGCAAGATTTCATCGCCAATCTTAACCCCAACTCGCTCAGCATCAGCCACGCAAAATTGGAACCCGCCTTAGCAGATTCTCAGGTCGGCGACCGCTGCCAATTCGAACGCAAAGGCTACTTCATCGTGGACCAAGATTCTGCACCCGACAAACTGGTCTTTAATCGCTCTGTGACGCTTCGAGACAACTGGGCGAAAGCTGGCAAACAGAAACCACAGCAAAAAAAGCAGCAGCAGAAAAAGAAACAGAAGTAATTCTGCACAGACTGGCTTTTCAAAACGGCAGCACAGTGGATTGGCAGCAGGCCAATCGTGCTGCCGTCGGCTTAAACCAATGCCGTCACACGCCTGTACCTACACCCACGCCACAGCCCACTGCAGCCAGTCGTAACACAAACTGAAATGTCGTCTTGCCAAAAACAGACAAGGCGGGCTGCTGAAGCTCGGTAAGATTCTCGCTTCCCCCTCACGCCCTCGAAGCCTAAATCCTAAGTGGCTCACCCCACAAATCGCACCGTTATTTTCTAAGCTCGCATGATGCCTAAAGCCATCTTCACGAATTCAACCACCAATCGCACCACCGGCATCGGCACCCCCGGACTTTACCGAGGTCAACCGGGAACCGTGCTGCAACATGTGCACGATGGAGACACACTAAACGTCGTCGCTAAAGGCAATATTGGAGTTCGCTTTTTAGGCATCGATACGCCCGAAGTCAGCTTTGCATACCCTGGCCCAAAGCTCAACTTTGTCGACATGGATGATGCTCGCTGGAATGAATTTCTTAGCGACCCGTTTTCAGACAAAGTTCTTCCATTCAAAGACCAAGTCAGCAACTCGTTAAAGCAATTCCTACTTGCCAAGGTTGCCCATCAGCCGGGCACCATTCACCATCAGCATGCCGCAGCAGCCACCACGGAACTGCGAAGTATGATCACTTCTGATATGAGAATCATGGGGCAAGATAGTTCCGAATTCGGCTATTACCTGAGCTTCGGATTCGAAATCATGGATGGCTACGGGCGGTTCCTTTGCATGATCAATCGAGAACAACCGGACCGAAATGTGCCCACCCCGCGACCTCCCACTTACAACAGACGGATGCTAGAAAACGGCTTGGCGTTTCCGTATTTCATCTGGCCCAACGTTAACCCATGGGATCGCCCAACATCCATTATCAGCGCCGTCGTTCCTGTTGGATCAGCCAAAGAGATGGCCGAAGCCGACCAAGAACTCAAAACGGCACGGCAACACGTGAAAGCTGCTCGAGCCAACCATCGCGGAATCTTTGATGCCACCACTCCGTGCCTGCTGGAACCGTTCGAATTACGAGCAATCGCGCGCCGCTCATTGCCATCACGCTACGTCATCGATCTCACGCAAAACAGCGACCAATTAATCCCTCCTGCGATGTACCACACCGTGCCCAACAGCGAAGACCGGCTGTGGATTCCCCCCGAATACGTTCCGCTGTTCGTTCAAAAAGGCTGGAAAGTTGCCCAATAGGGGCGATTGAGGGCGAGAAATCTGCAGACGGAAACGGGAAACCTGTCGCGTGTTAGGTTTCTCGCTCGAAAACAGGTTCCGCCTTTCAGAATCCTGATTACAGTGGGTGTTTTCGCCCCGCTCATTGATTCAGAAACTTCATCCGTGAAGAAACGCGCCCGCTCGCAATCTCGTCCTCGATCTTCGTCTCGATCAGGAGCTCCGTCTGGAAAAAATGCCTACGGACAACCGGCCGAAGACACCGTTCAGCTAGGCGAATTCAGCTGCGGAAGAATGCTGGCTTGGTACGCCTTGCAAACCTTTGATCAAACCGGCAAGTTCGTATCAGACACGATGAACGACGTCGATGCGCAGCACAGTCTGAGCGGGTCCGAACGAGGTCTCGCAGTGGACCTTGCTTCCGGAGTTCTTCGTCGCCGTCGAACGCTCGACACCATTCTCGAAGCACTCCTGTCGCGACCACGCACAAACGTCGAATCCGACCTGTGGACCTTGCTGCAAATGGGAGCATGGCAGCTTCTGTTTGCTCGCACCCCCGACCACGCTGCTGTCGACACCACCGTCAACCTGACTCGCAAAGTCGGTCGAGCACGTTGGAGCGGATTTGCGAATGGAATTCTTCGCAATGTTGCTCGCCTCGTTTCAGAAGAAGAAATCCAAGACAGCCCAGCTGCCAACGCCGTGCCATTAACCGATGGCAAATACCGCCTGCTTAACCAAGACGTGTTCCCAGACCCATTTACCGAACGAGCAGCCTATGCGGCGGCCGCGTTTTCAATGCCGCCAGCTCTCGCAAATCGATGGACCCAACGGCTTCCCGAAATCACTCTCTGGAAGTCATGCTTCCACGGGCTGCAGATCCCATCCGTGATCCTTCGAGTCAACCGTTTGAAATCGAACGTGCAACAAGTTTTAGCGGCCTTCGAAGAAGCCGGAGTCGCAGTGGAACCCGGCCTCGACGACTGGTCACTCAAGCTGGCCAGCGCCGCCAATCTTCGCAAGCTACCCGGCTACCAAGAAGGCTGGTGGTCTGTTCAAGACGAATCCGCCATGCACGCCGCCCAATTACTCAACCCCGTCCCCGGTGAAAAAATTCTCGATCTTTGTGCAGCCCCCGGCGGCAAGACAATGCAGCTGGCAGAACTCAGCGAAGACAAAGCAGAAATCACAGCCTGCGACACATCGGAATCACGACTTCGCCGAGTCCACGAAAGCGTTGAACGCCTGCAGCTTAACAGCGTCACAGTCCAACAGATTTCAGCCGATGGAAGTGATATTCCAGCCGGCCCATTTGATGCCGTCCTGGTTGACGTCCCCTGCTCCAACACCGGAGTCCTCGCCCGGCGCCCGGAAGCTCGTTGGAGATTCAAAGAAGCCGATCTTCCGGAACTGATTCATCTACAAGCCACGTTGTTGATGACAGCCTATGACCTTGTCAAACCCGGAGGTCGCATCGTGTATTCCACATGCAGCATCGAACCAGAAGAAACAACAGAGCTACTGCACTTTCTTCAAGAACGAGTTCCCGCGCTGCAAGTCATCCGTCAAAGAATGCTACTGCCCGGAAGCCCCGCTGACGGAGCTTTCTGCGCCGTCATCGTCCGCTCGGCCGACCCACCAGAATAACGCCCATACACTGAGCCGGCCTCGAGTTCTTTGAGTGAGTTCTTTTCAGGACACATGCTGATCCTACGGACCTGACGACCGCTGTTGTCCGCCCCTAGTTTTTCACTGCATGATGCAGATCACTGCGTCCGTCCCATGTCATTCTGCGTCCCATGTCATTCTCCAGCGCATGTCATCCCCCATGCATGTCGTCCCCATGCGCATGTCGTCCCCCATACCTGACCAGCACAGCCCACGCAGAGTACGCACAAGGAAGCCGACTCTCCAATTTCATTTGCGACGGTTGCAGGCAAACCTGATCTGCCTGAACAAACACTTCCACTCGGACAAAAAAACGAACAGCGGATGTCACCTCGGCACAACAAGACTTCCAATATCTCGAAGGCACGATCAAGGACACTCAAAAGTCGATCACCAAACTGACCGACTTCCTCAGACGGCAAGGCTTAGTAATCCCGTCCAAATAAAAAAACATTGAGCGGCTCGTCGCAAGCCTCGATTAAAAAACACCACCTCAGATGGTGGAAAGCGAAGCCAACGCAGCAGCCGCCGAAAAACAAAACGCACGATCGAGCTGGCTTCAAAACTGCAGGAAAACGACCGGACGACACAGGCGCTACTAAGTTCCCGCTGAACGTTTCACACACCCACATGCTCAGCCCGCCACCAACGTTCACAACAACGTTCACCGTGTGACGAGTTGATGGCTGCATTCTTAGGCCTGGCGGCCAAAGCTCAATAACACACTCCGTAACGGTTGCGGTGCGGCAACATTCAATTTACACCACCAGCCTCACGTGTGATGCTGCCAAACCGTCATTGGCTTTGCGAGGACTGGCCGCTTTGTTAACACAAATCTCAGTTGTCATTTTGTGCCGAAGCAACAATACGTGAGCGTTGGTAACAAGAACCTATTTCAATAACACAGAACGAGGAGACGTCCTTCAATGAACACCAAACCGATTTTTTTGACTCTTTGCCTGGTATGCACTTTAGGTGCCCCCGTCCAAAGCCGCGCGCAGGACGAATCATCAAAAGAATCAAAACCGACTGAGAAAGGCCCTTACTTAGTTCGGGGGAAAGTCGTCATCCCCGACGATGTATCCGAGGCGATCAATACAGAAGGTCTGTCAGTCGCTCAGGCTGTGGTGACTTTGAAAGGCAAATACAAACATCCAAGGCTCCCCTACCCGGCAAACTATCGCGAGATGGAGGTCGAAGAGCGAATTGCGTGGCGCGAAGCCTACATGAAAACAGATGCTTATAAAGTCCATCTCGTCAAAGTTGAAGAAGCCCGCTCCAAGCGGAAAGTTTACACAACAGAAATCAATGAAGATGGCTCTTTCACTTTCCCAGATGTCGAGCCCGCTTGGTATCAACTCACAGCGACGATCATGCACCCGTCTGCAGGAGACGAGCAGAATCCTGAGCTTGCTCGCGGTTGGGCCATGCATCAGCTCTTCGTTAAAACAAACAAAAAAGTGAACTACTTTTACATGCCGCTAAAGCTCAAGAATGTGCTCACCGCTGGAGACCAAGCTCCTGAATGGACAGCCACAGCTTATGATGGCAGCGAGTTCAAGTTGTCGGACTTTCGTGGCAAATACGTATTGTTCGATTTCTGGGCGACTTGGTGCGGCCCGTGTCGAGCCGAGTTTCCGAACCTGGCAGCGGTCTTCAAAGACTTCGGTGGCGAGCGTTTCGAGATGGTTGGCTTAAGCGTTGATGAATCAATCGACACTGCCAAAACCGTGCTAGAAGAAAGTTCCTTACCCTACCGACAAGGTTGGGTAGGCGACCTAAAACGTCACGAAGAAATCGCTGAAGCCTATGGCTTTGAATCCATCCCCTCCATTTGGCTGATTGGGCCGGATGGAAAAATTATTGCTCGAGACCTCTATGGTGAGGAAATCCGCGAGGCAGTCGTTGCAGCGTTGAAAGACCAAGCCAAATCAAAATGACTCTTGAACCGGCCTAAAAACCGAGTGTGAAGTAAACCAGACACCAAAGCGTGTCACCGCACTTGAAATGGGATACATCAACTTCGTGCCTCACAAGCAGTCGCTGTCGAGGCACGAAGCTTGCCAATGATTGGCTCAACTTCCCAACCGCGCACTTCCTTACCGCGCACTTCCCAACGCGATCTTCCCGACCGCGCTTTTCCGTGATGAACATCCGACGCTGCCACTGATTCGATTCTGCTTTCCAAGCGTGCATCTGACAATCAGCCCACATCCGCCGTGAGCACGTTGTAAAAGAAGAATGCCAGAATAGTGCGCTGGCCATCCGGCTTCTGATGATGATCCTCAGGAAGTCTCTGAGACAGAACACAAGGTCGTCTTGCTTTGAGAGACTTGACCAAGTCAGAGAACCAAGAATTGAGCGGATCAAAGACATCACCACCGATGCAAGGCTTCAATGCCGCACGGGAACCTACCAAGGTGAGTGTCCCAAGCTTAATCCGCACTTCAGCGTAAGCATGCGCATTGTTCAATCCCGCAGCCTTAACCCGAGTCAACGCGCCAGACTCACACGTGGGACTTCCGCACTTACCAACCCCCATGGCAAAACGTTCATAACACCCTATGCGACTTGACACACAGCACCCTACACGACTAAGTTCAGCACGAACGTGAGATACATTACCATCAAGCTAATATATTCCCGCTCACCACCTGAACGTTTCAGTTTCCAACGTTGCTTTTTTGCGATAGCCATTCACCACATCCTGCAAGTTTGGCCACCGTTTCACTTGTCGATCCTATTCCATCCTCTGTGATCTGAATGCTAAGGAAGACGATGAACTCTGCCTCAATCTTTTCAGCGGACATGTTAATGCAGCGCATAACAAATCCGGGATCGGCCAATCAACGTTGGCGATGCTCGCCGCTCGCCAGACTCGTTGTCGTTCTTTGCTTAATCGCACTTCCGAGATTGGCGTGCGGCGCTGAAACAATTCTTATCCTGAACTCGTACCACCGAAGCAAATCTTTGTCTGATGATACGATTGAAGCGATCGTTGCAGGCGTTCAGCCGCGGTATCCTGATCTCACTTTTCTGATTGAGGACATGGACACCAAACGGCACTCTCTGGATGAGCTCCGCCAGTCCCTGCTGACAACGTACCGTCGCAAGTACCATGACATTAAGCTCAGCGCTGTCGTTACCGTTGATAACAACGCCTTCGAATTTGCCATCCAGCATAGAGAATCGCTTTTTCCTGGTGTGCCCTTGATCTTTTGTGGCCTGAATGGGTTTCAGCCCTCGATGCTGGACGGAGTGAAAGGTGTCACTGGTGTCACTGAGGCCATCGACATTGACGCCACAGTCCAAATGGCGTTGGCATTCCATCCCAACACCACTCATCTTGCCGTGATTTCCGACACCACGAAGTCGGGGCGAAGCATGCTGGAAGGGTTTCGTAAATATGCGGTTCAGCTTCCCAAATCTCTGCAGATCGTCGAACTGGCAGAACTAACGGCTTCTGAATTATCGTTGGGGCTGCAACGCTTGCCGAAAGACAGTGTTGTGTTGCGGTTCTCTTTTTTCTGTAGTGCAGACGGGCGTTCTTTTCGAGTTGATCAACAAGCAAAACTGATCACGCAGGCTGACTTGCCAGTCTACGACTTTTGGGACGAAGCCATTGGTTCGGGCTATGTCGGAGGCTATGTCGTCACTGGCGCTGCTCAAGGGCAGCCCGTTATCCGCATACTGGAACGTATTTTGGCGGGCGAGAATCCGGGTCAGATCAAGGTCGTTGACCGCAGCCCAAACGTCCCAGTATTTGACAAGCGACAGCTGCTACGATTTGGAGCAGACATGAATCTGTTGCCAGCCAATGCAATTCTTCGATTCGACGAAGTTCCATTCTGGCAGCGACACCGTCGGATGCTAAGCGGAATTGGGGTGACGTTTCTGTTTTTGCTTGGCCTAGCAGTCTTCTTCGCAGTCTTAAGTGTGCAAAGGAAAAAACATGCGATCGCTTTGTCACTTGAAGAACAGAAGCTGCGAGCCACACTTCAGTCAATCGGTGAAGGTGTTGTGACCACAAACAATGATGGGAATGTCGAACATATCAATTCTGTGGCCGCACGGCTGATGGGTGTGACGGAACAAAAATCGTGTGGCCAACCGGTCGCCGAAATTTTCCAACTGACTGATAGTTCCACCAATGCTGTGATTCAGTCGGCTGGTCGTGGAGAATGTCCCCCGACGGCAACCGGACGACTTAAAACGTCTGCTGGAAAAAAGCTTCCCATCGCACTGACAGCTGCGCCGATTTCGTTACCAGAAGGAAGCGAAAGCGGCACCGTGATTGTCTTTCGTGATATGACTCGCGAAAACGAACTGCAGCAAGAACTCCAGCAAGCTCAACGACTGGATGCTCTTGGACAGTTGGCAGGAGGAGTTGCGCATGACTTTAACAACATGCTGGGAGGCATTGTGGGGGCCGCCGAAATTCTTAGCCTGCAGCTAAGTGACGGCGAACTCAGCGAATTTCCAAAACTGATTCTGTCCTCTGCGGACCGCGCTGCAGAACTGACTGCTCAGCTGCTTTCTTTTGCCAGAGAACAACCCGTCGCAAAACATTCTGTTCACATCAATCAAATCATTGCAGACACGGTCGGGGTCCTGACTCGAACCATCGATCCCAGAATTGAAATCGAAATTCAGGGTGAGGCAAAGATGGACATGGTGCAGGGTGACAGAACGTTGCTGCAAAGCTGCCTGCTTAATCTTGGAATCAATGCCTCACACGCAATGCCCTCTGGGGGTAAGCTGATCTTTGCAACTGGAGAAGTGTGCCTAAAATCGTCCGACTGCGAAGCAAGTTCATTTGATCTTCGTGAAGGACGCTACGTCGAGGTACGAGTCATGGACACGGGAACGGGCATCGCACCGAAAATCATCAAACGAATTTTCGACCCTTTCTACACCACGAAAGAGCAGGGAAAAGGAACCGGGCTGGGACTGGCAGCTGTCTTTGGCACAGTGCAACAACATTGTGGAAGCGTGACAGTGGAAAGCGAATTGGGACAAGGAACAAACTTTTCGATTCGGCTACCCCTGGCTGAATCCAAAGTTCGGCACTCCAAAGAGCGGAACGATGGCGTGATCAACGGCAATGGAATGGTGCTTGTCGTCGATGACCAAGCGCCGCTTCGCGATATGGCCAAGAAGAATCTCGAAAGACTTGGATACGACGTGTTGACCGCCAGCGATGGCATCGAGGCCGTTGAAATCTTCGAACGCGAACACAAGCGCATCGAAGTGGTACTGCTGGATATGATCATGCCCAAGATGAGCGGTCGAGACTGTTTTATTGAGCTGCAAAGAATCGATTCAGATGTCCGAGTGATTTCGGCATCTGGGTTTTCGTCACCGGAAGATTTGCAAGAGATGCTCAGCTTGGGCTTGACCGTACACCTGACCAAACCATACCGATCCGCCGAACTAAGCAGGGCTATCAGTAAGGCGGTTGGCAAAGCCGTTCAAGTTGGTCCAAGGGTTGCTGGCTAAACAACATGCCGCCGAAGATTTGCTGATTCTTCAAAGCGATCAATACCAGCCACCAGCACCAACACGTTTGCTTTCATTCTGCGAATCTTGCAAACAGAATCCAGCACTGCCACGAACCGCACAAAATGAGCAGATCACTGAAGTGTAACCTGACGGTTGCCGCACACTTGGCCTGCCCAAAACCGATTTGAACGCGCAACGCAGCCCCTCGCTGAAGTCACAACTTTCAGATGAAGCACCTATTCCACCTCATGGATGAACAGTCATCCGTAGAACGGTGGTTGAAACTTGCCCGTGACATCCCTTTGCTTCGCAAATGCGACGAACATTCAACCGCCCACCCAACGAATGTTCTAGGCAACGTCAAAGCGCTCGCTGATTTGGCGATCAAACGGATTCTGGCTGCAAGTTCTGAGCTGCCGAAATTGGGGGATGAGGGCGCACAAAAAAGAAACGTCCCTTCAGCTGTTCACAAAGTCACCCAGCGCATGGTCAGTTGCTATAAAACTTGAACTGACGAAAGAGCTTCCTGACCGAGACGCTGCGATTGAAGACATGATTGCAATGTGCTGGCACATGCCCTACGTTCGATGTCAGAAATTAACGCGAACAAGTCGTTCGCGTCGATCAGAAACGAAGATCAGAATCAAAGATTTGAAAACAGTGCACTGGAAGCTTAAGTGTCGCTGATTTTTGATTTCACATTTTTGCTCCACAGTCCGGTGACCATGGAGTGAGCGGGCCAGAATCATGACCTATCAAGTTTTGTTTTTTGCTCTTCTGTTCCCCGCTGTGTGTCGCAGTCAAGACTTCCAAAGCGACGTGCGGCTGCTGATGACGACGAAGTACGCGCACGTCTCAGAGCAGGCTGGCAAGTTGGTGACAGAGCGGCGATTCGCTGATGCCAACAAGCTTTGGCTGTCGGCCGTACCAGATGATCAAAAGACGGCTGCAGACTATTTCCTGCTGGGCAACGTGCTGTTTGAGGCACGACCGGCAAAGGCACTTGAATTTCACCAACGCGCTGCCAAGCTAAAGCCAGACGTTGCCAACATCCAACTTGAACTTGGAATGTGCCTTCACAAGAGCGGCCAATTCCAAGAAGCAGCAAAAGCATATCAGGCCTACCTTCAGTCTTCAGAGGCCAAATCCAGTGGCCCCGGCGTCCTAGACGCATTGCTGGCAGATTGCTTGATCCAAACCGGGCAGCTCGCCAAGGCATGCGACGCGTGGGAGCGAGTTCCGTTTCGATCGTACCGTATTAACATTTCTAAATTCATTCACAAGATTCACGGCGAGACCAGTCCATTCCAGCGCCACTTCGGTCTACTCACCAAAGCCCGCGAAAAAGACATCAACGCCGCCGCTCACCTGATTTTACTTGATTGCAAGTGGGATTGGGACTGGTGGAATGTTGAAGTGAAACGCAACTTCCTGAAGGCCGATATGAAGGAACTCGGCACGCTGTTTTCCGCCGAAGATCCACAACTTCGATTGATGCAAACTCTCGCCGAATATCATCAGACGGACTCTCCCAATATCGCACAGTTTGAAAAGGCGATCACCAACGACAACGTCATCATCGGTACCAATCCGAAGTTGCCCGCTCATGGACTTTTGGCCTCCCATGTCACTCAGCTGATTCTGCAACACAACATGGCCACACCCGCTGAACTTCTCACCGCACATAAAGATCGGTTCGAAGCAGAATTACAAAAAGCGGCTAAAGATATAGACGTTGAATTAGTCAACGTCTATGCCAGCTTGCTTGCCCAAACAGATGCCAAAGCCGAGCTCGCACGGGTGGATCGCGCGATGTGGCAAAAGACGAAAGACGCTCGATTCGCCGCAAGCTATCTTGTTTCACGGTTGCAAGACGGCAAGGACAGGACCGACCAAGACGTCAACGCGATCGTCAACACGTTTTCTGATCATCGCGTTGTCAGCACCGTCGCTCTGTCCTTGGCTCAACAAAACAATGAGCCGCTCACCAAACCTCTCGCTGCTGCAATCGCTGCAGAATTCCAGTCGCTGACGCCAAATCCTTTGAGCGGCACACGCACTTCGGATCGCCTGAACGCACTCTTCAAAGCTCTCCGTGAATCGCTCAAGAAATAGAACCACTCAACTCAGTGAACTGCAAAGGAACATCGATCTTAATGCCTTCCAGAACAGTTCCCCACACTCAACATCAGCCACACTCAGCAACAGCCACAAAACGAAACGGGTGCTCCAGAATCCTGGGCATGACCCATTTTTGATTTCCTGTATTCACGACACGGCCGCGTTGATCGTGGCCGTCATTAAGTAAAACGATGTCCCACATAAACAACCACGCTTGGCTGAACACGATGCGAGAAACAATCGTGTCGTACAGACGCATGATCGACGCCACAGCCGAACAGCTGACGGACGACGAACTGTTTAAGCGTCCTGCACCGACTGCGAATTCAGTTGCCATCATTATGCGTCATCTTGGTGGCAATCTTCGCAGCCGGTGGACCGACTTTCTGACATCCGATGGCGAGAAACCTGATCGCGACCGAGATCGCGAGTTTCTTGATTGGACTGGCGATCGTGACTCTTTGCTGTCGCATTTCAACCGTGGCTGGGACGCTCTTTCTGAGGCCATCGAATCACTTGACGATCACAACATCCATCAGACAATTCTGATTCGCGGTGAACCACACACGATCCCCCAGGCTTTGACGCGTTCAATCACCCACATCACCTATCATGTTGGCCAAATTGCAATCGTTGCACGGTTGGTACACGAAGGAGATTGGCGATGGCTCACCGTCGCTCCCGGTCGCTCAAAGGATTTCAATCAACAGACTTGGGGCACATCTGCAAGCAGAAGCGTTTTTTCCAACGACGCTGACGACGAAGATGAAGCGAAGTAGCCACCACGCAAAGCAGCAAATGAAAACTGCCAATCCACTTCCAAAGAATGCATGTCTGCCATCAACGCCACCAGCGCGTCATCGGTGCAATATGCCAACCAGACCGATCTCAGCTTCAGTCAATGTAGATTCCGAAATCCCCCGATTCTTTGAACTGCACAAACTGATACCGATACGGCAAAGGCTTGAAATACTGAATCACCGTTTCGCTGTCGACAAAGTGAGCGAAGTCGTACAACTGCTGCTGGTCCTGCGGTATTTTTGTCGCGTATTTGCTGTCGTTTACTGGCACAAACAGCATCAACTTAAATTTGTCGTTGTACAGCCGGTTGGACGAAGCAACAAAGCTGTCAGAATCAAAATTTCTGAGCTTTGAAATCGACTGAAACAGTTCGCCGTTGTTGAAGCTGAATTCAAAATCCGTGCAATATCCAGAGCGAACCGATCTTGCTGATCTGGTACTCACAACAGGCCGCTTTTCTGCACACGCAGCAACCTTTGATTCCAATACGACGGCCAGTTTCTTTTCCTGAAGAACGTCCAGCAGCAACTTGCGATCGCCTTTCGCCTTCGTCGTCAGTTTGGGATCAGCGGCAAGCTTCTTGATGCTCCCTTCGTCTGCCTGCAAATAGGCCAACACATACATCTGGCAATGAGTCTGTTCGTGTGGGCCCCCGGCTTTGTTGTACGTCACTTCAAAGTCCAGCGTATCGCGCTCATCAAACATGACGATGCGAGGCAGGTAAGAATTCCACACGGGTGGATCTCGCTGAGCCATCGCGGATGCGCAATGCACAATCAAAATCAGAACAGGAATCAGTCGTTTCATGTCAGTAAAATCCAATCAGCGCCACAGGAAACTTAAACGATTGCGTGGACGTCTTGCCACATCGCATCGACCAGAAAGATTGCCCGAAGCCCCTGTGCAGAAAAACATCAACAGGAAACAAGTGGCAACGGTTTGTTGCGTTTCGGCAACGAAAAGCCGTGAGAAGCCGACCGTCCCGCTTATTTTCATGCAGGCGTGTTGCAATTTGTAAACAGATCTATTCGTAAAACCCCGCATTAAGACGCAGTCGGCACTCAGTGCCATTACTACCCACACTGGTGGCAAATTTACTAAAGCGTCGCTTGATGGATGACCCATATTTCAACGTTGATCGGAACCCATTCTCCATGGAACGACCGGCTGACCACAGCATCTCGATTCGCACAGAACTCACAGAAACCACACGATCATGTCATTTCGCACTTCGCAAACTCGCAAGCCAATCCTCACCTTGGAAGCAATGTTCCTAATGTCTGCTTCCGGCATCGATGTGGACCTGAATGCCGAAATCGATCCGAGTGTGGGTAGCCTACCGGGACTTGACTTTCCTGGCGACTGGATCATCGAAGCAGCTCGAATCGACCAATCTGCCGACATCTTCGCTCCTCTGAGCGAGGCCGAAGAACGGATCATGATTGACGCCCTGTCACCATCACCTGCCAACGAAGCGGCTACTTCTTTCCCCATCGCAGCCGACACCAATGCCAGCCTAGCATTCCTGAGTGAAGGTGCGGGCTTCCGCAATACCATTGGGACGTATCTGATTGACCCGTCCACGGGGCAAATTTCAGACATCCAAATCGCATTCGCCAATGCTTCAGCGGAGGGTTCTGGCGGGGACCTCGTGCGAGGCGATGCTGTCGGCCTGAACATTGAAAATGGCAAACAAGTTGGCTTCTTCATTCTGGCCAATGGCTACGGGCAAAACGACATCGACAGTTTCGCCAACAGTGAGTTAACATTTGCGCCTGGAAGGTCGGGCGGAACAACTCTGATCGCCACAAATCCGGGTGAATCACCCGTGACGTTAAACGGTGAACTGTATGTGAGTGACCCATCAATGAACCCTGATGGTTTGGATCACTTTCAATTCGAAACTACTGAATCCGGACTTCTCATCCAGATTGAAGACCTGCCCGACCTAGGCGATCAGGACTTCGATGACGTGGTCCTGGAACTCAGCTTTGTCGAAGCTGAAGTCGTTGTTCCAGAATTCGCTTCGCGAAGCGGTTCCGCTGTTTATGTCGAAGGAACTGCCCCTGTCGTGCTGGATGCCAACGCAGCATTAAATGAAGTCCCAGATGGCAGCTTCGATGGCGCAACAATCACCCTGCAGCGAAGCAATGGCCCCAGCGATAACGACACGTTCGCCGCATCAGGAACTCTGAGCGAATTGTCCAGCGGTAGCAACGTTGTCGTCAACGAATCAACCATCGGCCAAGTAGTCACCAACGACAACGGAACAATCACGCTGTCATTGAATGAAAACGCAACCACGGATCTTGTAAACTCTGCCCTTCGACAATTGACATACAGCAATTCGTCCGACTACATCAGCGGCGACATCGACATTGCTTGGACATTGACGACAAGTGACGGATCTGCCAGCACTCAAAGTAGCACGAACGTCCGACTGATCGATTCGGATCGCATTTACGTTACCACTTCAGAACGTGAAGTGGATGGCGACACATCAAGCATTGCCGCCCTGATTGCCAACAATGGTGGAACGGGGATCTCGTTAGAAGAAGCCATCATTGCCGCCAACAACACACAAAACGTTGACGGAGCAGACGAAATCTTCTTCAACATTGCCGGCGATGGAGTCCACGTTATCGCAGGAATTGGCCAGCCAGACATCACTGAAGCTGTCACAATTGACGCAGCAACAGAATCAGATTTTGTCGATTCACCACGGGTGGTTCTGGACGGCAACGACGCAGCAGGCAACGCGTTTACGCTGACTTCATCTGCTGACGGATCAGAAATTCGAGGCTTCAATATTCGAGACTTCGGTGGAAACGGTATCGTGATCCAAGCGGGGTCTGATAACAATATCATCGCCAATAACTGGATCGGCAGCCTTGCCAACGATGGCAGCGACGCGGGTGCAGATGAACAAATTCGGGGAGCCGGAATTGTGATTTCCGGAGCTCAAAACTATATCGGAGGAATTAGCACATCCGAAGCCAACGTGATTTCCGGCAACGACAGGCAGGGCATTCTCATCACCGGTGACTCGGCCGACGACAACGTCATTCACGGCAACTTAATCGGAACCGATCGCGACGGTACGATTGATCTGGGAAACCGCTTGGCTGGAATTCGAATCGACTCTGGTGCGGACGGCACGATCATCGGTGGCATTGAAGATGGAGCCGGAAACATACTTTCCGGCAACGACACATTCGGAGTTCGAGTTGCGGGCCAAGGAACTGACGGCACTGTCATTCAAGGCAACCTCATTGGAACCGACCAGTCAGGCGCTCAGGCCATTGGAAATGAAATCAACGGTATTCGAGTCGACTTTGGGGCCAAATCGACAACCATCGGCGGCAGTGAAGACGGAGCCGGCAATGTTGTTTCCGGCAATGCCCAGCAGGGCATTCGAGTGTCTGGCGAAGGCACAGATGACACGGTCATTCAGGGTAACGTCGTTGGCACCAACAGCGATGGTTCCATCGCATTGGGCAACGGCTTCGCAGGAGTTCGCATCGATTCGGGGGCCCAAGATACGGTTGTCGGCGGCGACTCGACCGGTGCTGGCAACATCCTGTCGGGCAATGGAGCTCACGGCGTGCGAGTCCACGGAGCAGGCACGAACGACACCACAATTCAAGGCAACCTGATCGGTACGGACCAATCAGGCACTGAGGCCATTGGCAACGAAGGTGTAGGAATCCTCGTCGACGGATCTGCTCAGGGAACAACAATCGGCGGCAGCAGCGAACTGGCTGGCAATGTTGTTTCGGCAAACGCACTGCAGGGAGTTCGAGTTTCAGGAGATGGCACAGACGATACCGTGATTCAGGGCAATGTCATCGGAACGAACAATGATGGCACATCCGCGCTGGGCAACAAGTACGCAGGAATTTTGATTGATGCCGGGGCGGCCGATTCAGTAGTCGGTGGAGACAGTGCGGAAGCGGCCAACATTCTTTCTGGTAACGGCACGTTTGGTGTTCGAGTCACGGGCGAAGACACAAACGACACCACAATTCAGGGCAACCTAATCGGTACTGACGAAAGCGGATCAGCTGCCATTGGCAACGCAGACAATGGAGTTCGCATTGATTCGGGAGCAGCTGGAACCACAGTAGGCGGAACGTCTGAAGGTGCGGGCAACGTGATCTCAGGCAACGGTACTCAGGGAGTCCGAATCACGGGCGAAGGCACAGACTTCAGTGCCATTCTGGGCAATGTCATCGGCACGGACAGCAATGGATTGCTCGAACTTGGCAATCGCTTTGCAGGAGTCCTCATTGACGCGGGAGCCCAAAGTTCTGTGATCGGTGGTAGTCAAGCGGGGTCGGCCAACATCGTTTCCGGCAACGGAACCGATGGAATTCGAATCACGGGCCAAGGCACGAACGACCACACCGTGCTGGGCAATCTGATTGGCACAGACCACACCGCATTGGCCGCAGTGGGCAATGCAAGCAGCGGTATCAGAATCGATAGCGGGGCTCAGCAAAATACGGTCGGCGGTGCATCAACCGACGTGGCGAACGTCATCAGTGCCAACGGAGCAGACGGCATTCAAATTGATGGTTCAGGGACAGACAATAACGTCGTCAAAAACAACGATGTGGAAACTCTGCAAACCGACCCTGCTCTCGCAAATGCAGGCCAAGCGATCTTTGTCGGTGCGGCCACAAACAACAACACGGTTAATGTTCATGAAGAATGTATTGAACCTATTGTTGCCAACGAACTTGTGGCACTCGCCGATTTCCTAGATTCGCAAAGCTTTGATCTCACAAACGAATCCTTCAAAGTGGAAGGGATTTCGAGCCTCGCAGATGGACTCGATTCGTCCGACCCAACGTCCGTCTTAGCAAGTGCCAACGCGGTGCCTGAATTTGCGGGGTCGAGTGCCGCATTGCTCAACCAACTTGGCCTGACCGCTGCACCACTGAATTCGGGATCAATGAGCAACGAAGGCCTATCAGGTGAATCTGCCGGCCCTGAAAACGCTGAACCAGGCACCGACGCCGCAGCGAACCCAATGCTGATTGTACAGGACGCCAACGTCGACGTTCAGCAGGCAAGATCGGCGACTTCCAATAAGGCTCGATCAGAAGCCGAAGAACGGGAAGCTCGTCAGAATTCAGACAATGCTTAACGGGACAGCCCAAAGCTTGGGGGCGTCCACATTTGCAGGTCCTACGCGATTGAGCATCTGGCTCCTTTGGCTGAATGGCGGAAAAAGGGAATGACCCTTCGTGTGCGAAATCGCTCCGCGAAGAAACCACGAACGGTCGTCCCATGTCAAAGCAGAACCGATATCGCAATGCTGAGCAGACCACTCAGCTAAATCCCGACTGGTTTCGCTTGCTGATTCGCACGACGGGCACGACAACTTCAGTTAAAAATCTGTACTCGTGGCCTGCTTTCCAATGGACAACGTAAAAATGCAGAAGCCCTCGTCCTAACGCAAAGCACTCCATCACGAATCAGCAGCTTCAAAAAATGTTGGCCGGACCGAGCAACACGAGTCCCAGCATAATCCTCATTGGTGAACAGCAAAACCAGAAACTCTCTCTCTGCAATCGCCCCCTGTGTTTTGCAAATACAGGCAGCGGCGTTGGTTCCCGCCTCTCTTATGTCTTCGCAATGACTGACCACAAATATAATTAACTTCATAACGAAGGCAGGATACGCTTCGGAAGCAGCAAGCAGCCGCAGAGTTGATCAGCTCAACCAAATGATGCATATCTGGACGGACAGGCTTATTACAGTAATCCATGGGGCCTAGGCGCGTTGCATCCATTGAACGAGACGGCTTATGGAGACAATCAAAGGACACACAAACACCCCAGGCGATCGGTGTCCAACACCCGGTTAACAAACGAGGCTGTGGTAACCCGACGCGTAAGCGAGAGATGAATCCCCTCGAAAAACCTGACATTTTGCGCAGCCGATCGTTTGCGTACTCGATAGATCAATATCTTCGCAACAATTTCGAACCTCACTGCATCCCAATCCGGACTTGCTCTTCATCAAGTTTCAACGACTTGCAAACTGCGATCGTCGAGATCGCGACACGGCACTCTACACCAAAGGGATCAGGACTCTTTGATGATGGAACTGGTTAAACTGTCGTTGAGTGATGCTTGTTTTGCCCGACGTTCGAGAACTACTGCACTTGCTGGCAGGCACGATTACTTGCCCAAGTCTTGTCTTGCTGTCAACTTCAGCAAAGCGACCTGTGTTGCTTTCGCGTGCTTGGCATTGACCTATGCATCGTCGGCGCGAAATGACGAGATCCTGTCAGAGGGTATTGACGGTGTGGTGGATGGCTGCAGGGCATAGAGCAAACGGTACTCTCCGAGTGACGCTGGTCCGCTCGAGGACAAGAAAAGAGTCTCGACATCTCGTTTGCCTGACGACACGCATCAACAGGTCCTGAAACTGCCTGCCTGGCACCATTCTGCACCAATGAGATCGTCTGCCGACTGCGTGCTCAAAAGCGAATTCGGTCAATCGTTTTCTGCCCGACTTCAGAAACCAAATTCTTCATGAGCCAGTCCTCGTGTCCGGCCAACAAGATAATGATTGCAAGCATGTGCCAACGCACACTCCACTCAGTAACACTCCGATACCTGCATCTGAATCACAACACACCTCCTCCTGCTCACCCATCACCAAACCCACGCCTACCTCCAGCACATACTCAAGCTATCCAAGCGCAGCAGTCAAACTCATCGCATAACGAACGACTCAAAACGTTCACCATTCACGAGTAGGACCAAGATTCAACAACCCAACAAGGCCACTAGCCTTCCCCCAAATCGGTCACATTTAACTGCCATGCAAAACGGCCACACCTAACTGCCATTTAAAACGGTCACTAATGCATTCACCTAACACGCCACCTTGGCAATATTCATGAATTCTCACAGACTTAACTGTGAAGGCATACCAACCTTTCCGTTTACTGGTGTATATCATGGAGACGCACGTCGACCACTTGGCTTGTCATTTGCGTTACCTTTTTTCGCACTCATTTCAATGGGTGCACTTACCCTTGGACGTTTTAGTGAACGTCTTATTATCGGAGATCTAGTATGCGAGTTGAAAAATCTCGGTCGCGTGGGTTCACGCTGATCGAATTGTTAGTCGTGATTGCAATTATCGCAATTCTTGTCGCCCTACTCTTGCCCGCGGTTCAGCAGGCTAGAGAAGCCGCACGTCGAACGCAGTGTAAGAACAATATGAAACAGATTGGCCTAGCGTTACACAACTACCATGATGTGAACTTGACCTTTCCGCCTGGTTTTGTGGTCACTCCAGCCGCAATCAACCCGAACGACAATCACTGGACGTGGGGCGCTATGATTCTGCCCTACATCGAGCAAGGTGCGTTGTTCAACACACTGGCTGTTGGTACGCAAACTCCGTCGCAGGCTTTAGACAACAATCTCGACGCTGCCCAAACACCACTGTCAGCTTTTCGTTGCCCATCAGCAACTGGGCCAGACCTCAACACAGACGGACAGAGAATGATCCAAGATTCCGATGGTAATTTTCGACCCGTTGCACTCTCAAACTACATTGGAGTCAACAGTAGTGGCGAGCTTCGTCCGTTGGCAGCCAATGTTGATGGAATCTTCTACACTAATAGCAAAACCAGAATCAGAGACGTGACCGACGGTACCAGCAACACAATCTGTGTTGGGGAACGCGCATCTTTACTGCAAGGCACAAACCTGAGAGGCGCGGTAGTGTTCATGCAAAGGCAAGCCATTGGTGGCAACGACAACACCGGTGTCGTGTATGCGACTGGTAGTGGCAGACAGCCCTTAAACTCCACAACTGGCAATGCAGCAAGAGGCTTTAGTAGTAACCACACTGGTGGAGCTCAATTTTTGCTAACAGATGGATCTGTTCGATTCATCAGCGAGAATATTGACCACACGCCCGCGATTGGGATTGACCCCGAGGTTAACAGCACCTACGAACGCTTGCTGGCCATCGCCGACGGGCAAGTCATTGGCGAGTTCTAGACACTGGATCTACAACGTGTCCAAAACCAAATGGCATAGACTGTTTACCAACAGCCTATGCCTTTTTTTGTAGAGGCAGTTTCACAACTTCCTCATGACGATCATCATGCATGCGAGATGTACAAATCCTTCAAAGAGATGTGCATGCTGTTCATATCGAACGACCGTCCTTCTGAAGTTCTGGATCCAACTGATGGTGCGTTCAACTTTCCAACGCCTTTGATATCCACATAACTTACGCCCATCTTGAAGGGCCTTCTTTTTTCGAGACTTGCGATGAGGAGTAACCTGCTCAATGCCTCTTTTGGCAAGAGCATTTCGCAGCCAGTCTGCATCCGCCGCTTTATCATAAACCAGCTTCCTTGAAGTCGGGCCGAAGACTTGCTGATCAACAAGCGTCTCAATCGTATTCACTTCGGCCATTTGAGCGCTCGTGGTAAACAACGAGATCGGAACACCTTCCGCTTCGGTCATCACCATGATCTTAGTGCCTTTCCCTTTCTTGGT
>JBDWHY010000081.1:0-86049 GCA_039974975.1 Fuerstiella sp.
CACTGGTCGGTCCCAGCGGCAGCGGCAAGACGACCATGCTGTCGTTACTGGGCGGCATGATGGCTCCGACTTCCGGAGAAGTGCTGTTTCGTGGCGAATCACTCTATGACATGTCGTTAGCGGACCGCACGAAGTTGCGACTGAAGAGCCTCGGATTTGTCTTCCAGTCGTTCAATCTGGTGCCATGGCTGTCGGCCATCGAAAACGTGCAGGTGCCACTGAGTCTCGCCGGTGAAACGGCATCAACTCAGGAAAACCGAGCTGCGGAACTGCTCGATCGAGTCGGCCTGTCGGATCGCCTGCATCACCTGCCGTCGGAACTCAGCCAGGGCCAGCAACAGCGAGTCGCCCTTGCTCGCACGCTGGCCAACGATCCCCAAGTCATCCTCGCCGACGAACCCACAGGCAACCTCGACCCTGATTCACGAAAACAGGTCATGAACCTGTTGTCCGACTTCCACACCGAAGGCCGCTGCATCGTCATGGTGACGCATGATCAATTCGCAGCGGAATACGCGAAGCGTTCGTTGCGACTTGTTGACGGAGCAATCGTCGACACATCGTTGCGAAGCAGAGCGGCCTAGCCCGGGGAAGCGGGTGTTTTTTTAACCGACAGTCCTGAATCTTGTGCTCGGCTTTCTGTTCCGCCAACCATTTGAATTCGAAGCTGAGAGGACGATTGCGGGCAAAATGCTCCACGTTTTGCTGACGGCGTCCCCGAATTCTTTGAATATGAAACGGTAAGCCTGACCCAATCCCCGTGCAATCGACCTCCGTGACGTACGCTAACTGGCTATGAACCTTAACAACGTAGGGCGAAGTGCACGGTACGAGTTATATGCATTGTTGGGGCCAACTTCGTCAACCACGGAGTAGAATGCGGTGAAGATTGGAGTGAACTGGGAACGATCCTGTTGCCAGTCCCCGCTCAGGCGTTTCTCTTTAAACCAACGCGTCACCAAGTGAAAGAAGAGTTCTCTGTTGTACTCACGGATTAGGTTGTTGCAGGCAGCGGCAATCGTCTGCACGGAAGCGAAATCAATCCGCACACGAAGTCTCTTTGCACGGCCGTCACCTATCTCTCGTGCATTAGCTGCGCTCAGAACGCCATTTGCGTGAACTGCTGCATGACGAAGCTGACAGATCCGATCGAAGATTCGCACTGCTTCAGTTAGCTCGGCACCCTTCATGTCTATTCCAGTGAACTTCTTCGTCTTATTAACTATTTCACCTGCAGTTGCGAACGAAATGCTCTCAACCAACGCGGTTGCAACGTCATCTCCTCCGTAGTATTCCACGGCGGCAAATGGAATAACGTGCTTAGCCGCCGAGTTTCGGCAAGTCGAACAGTGCTTGACACAACGGCTAATAATCTGCTTGAAGTATGCTTCGGCTCCTGATACGACGCCGAGAAGTATCAGACGCCCCAGTGCAGGGTGATCGCGGAGATCCTCCTCCGTTCCAAGCAAGAGGATGTCTCTACCGTTCAATAGATAGTCATCAATTGGACTGCGTGGTACTGTTGCAGCCGTCACACAGCAGTTGGTCACGTCGAATGTAATGCTTCGTGACTGACCGCAGACTTCACGCCATCTTAGTGAGTCAGACACTGACGTACTCCTCAGCGAGAGTCCTTATCCGCGCTGCCCACACCGGCCCAATTTTTGCCACGCCCCGGATCTGAGTCGACTCCTCATCAACAAGGATATCTTGGACGCTCTGGATGCTTGATTCTTTCTTGATTGACTGCACGCGTTTCTGAGTGAGAGGCAGCTCGGAAATATCTGTTCGCAGCAATTGTTCGTAAACAGATGTATCTAGGAGCTCCGTACCACATTTCATACAGAACCGGGCATCGTCTGAAACGCGAGCTGCGCCACACGATGGACACGGTGCCAAATCCAGAACACATCTAGATCGATAGTCTTCGCCTAGCAATGTCGTGCCTCGGCTGCGGGCGAACGCGTGAGCGTCCCGCGACGACAGAGCTTCCACCATCTTCTCCAATGATCGACTCTGGCCAAGATTCAGACAATTGTCATCGACGACAACCGAATAGTGGAGTCGGTAACGTTGAAACACACCCTTAACACCCCGTGAAACGGTACCCAGATCTCGAACGATCCCCGCATATTCGAGCAACCCTAGAATCCGTTCCAACTCCTGATCCAATGGGCTACTGATGGCGACAACAACT
Source organism: Fuerstiella sp. (assembly GCA_039974975.1). Taxonomy (GTDB): domain Bacteria; phylum Planctomycetota; class Planctomycetia; order Planctomycetales; family Planctomycetaceae; genus Fuerstiella. Next base: position 2,198 of record JBDWHY010000081.1, read on the forward strand.
GCCTTTTTTCGGACGGACCGATTCTGATTGAATGTGCGAAGTAGTTCAGCCATTCGGCCAATCAGTTCTTGGCCTACTACAACGAAATGGCCATAGCGGGGCAGCTTCTTTGATAGACTGGTGAAGAGTTGGACGACACTTTGGCTATTCGCTGAGACTGCGGCATCGGCGTCCTTTCTTTTCACGGTTGAAACGGCAGTTGAATCGACGTGGAGAACCGACGACACCATGACTAGGAAACTTCGTGGTAAACCCGATGCGGCGTACGCTAAATAGTCGATCAATATTGGAGATTGCAACAGCACGGAGGACAGGTCACTCGGCAGTCGCTGTGAAACAATATGATGCATCAATTCGCAATAATGGTCGCTGTCTGGATCTAACCAAACGTCAACCAATTCTGCCTCATGACCAACGTGAAAATTCGGTGAGTAACTGGTAATCCCCGGATACACCGCTGCCTTACATGCTACGCTTCTTGATCGCAGCTCACGAAAGACTTCAAAAAACTCTCGCTGCTGCTCAGCGGAAAAAGCATGTGCGGCGTCGTCTAATAATAGATTTGTTCTTCGAAAACCGTAGTCGTCTGCAGTTGAGGTGATAAACGCCAACAATTGTGAGGGCGCCCATTTCTTCTGATCATCGGGAGGACTGTCTCCTCGTTCAAGCGCGTGAATTAACTCCAGGGCCACATCGTGAACGCGCTTCAGCTCAGTCGAAAGCTCCCCATATTCTTCTATTGCGATTGTCAGGCCAACTAAGATCTTTGCGATCACCCATTGTCGAAAAATTGCAGCGGCGTCAGTACGTGTGTGGAAGATAGGCTCTAAAGCGAGAGACCGAGAGAAGTTCACATACGCTGGCAGCGTCTTGTTCTCGTCAAGCATCTCAAAATATGCCCGTCGCAGATATGAAGACTTTCCGGAGCCACGGGGGCCCGACAGTAATTTAGCGCCTGGTCCTTTCAGTTTTGCGAGAATGCGAGAATCTTGCGGCAATTCGACGGTCCACTCTGCCAGCTCAGTGGCGGAAAGGTATTCGGCGCGCTCTTCGAAAACGCTGGCAAGTAAATTGTCGTCTGAGTTCGACATTTGCTGACTCGGGAGTGATGTACGGTTTTAGGCTCCGATTCTACTGCGAAAAAAAAGGAAACACAGCCAAAGAGCCGGTGTATCTGAAAACTGTGCAGCCACATGGTCTGAGGGAAACGCGAAACGGCCTGCACAATGGCAGGCCGCTTCATTATTCATTACACGTCAGGTTTCGGACTGTTCAAGCTACGGGAAGCTTGGTGGTGGTGGGCCGATCGTGGATGGCGGCGGCGCTGTTGTAAGCGGTCCATTAGCTCCGGCCGGTGGTGGAGCTTGGCCTCCGACGGCGGATCCCGGTGGTGGAGCCTGCTGAACTCCGACGTCATTCATGAGGTGATGCAGTGCGGATTCGATCATGTCCATTTTCGACAGGATACCAAGCTGGCCAATCTGACGATGGTGAATTCGTGACCAGCCTCGAACGTCTTCCTGCAGGTGATGAAAGAGTGCGTCCATTCCATTCAGTTTGCTTCGAATGGCAGCCCGATCATTGGCGTGCTCGGCGTCGTGAATAAACTTGGCTACTTGCATCAACTGGTAGCCTTCGGTGTACGTTTCACGGAATCCGTGATTGTGCGAGTAGTTGTAATGCAGGTCCAGCAGGAACTGATTTGTCAGTTCTTCAAGACGACTGGCAAGATCATCGACGTGTGAGAAGCTGCCGAACTGAACCGGAACTGGCTTCTGAACAACGTGGCTGGTGCCGATCGATGCCGTCTGCGGCGTGTAGTAGTATGTGTTGTTATGAGCGTGGTAGGTGCCGTGGTGGTTACCGTGATGTGGCACGATGTACGTCGAATTCTGATGAACGACATCGTGATGATAGTTGCCAATCACATGGCCGTGTGAGTCTCGAATCACATGATCGTGATGGTCTATGTGGTAGCCGGGCGTGTAATGATTCTGGTGAGAACTATGACCATTATGCCCGTTGTGGATGATGGGATTATGGCCGTTGTTGTGATAGTGCTGCGCTGAGGCGATCTGCGGTGAAATCGCCAGGAGCATGCCAGCAAACGCCGGCATCACGATTCGAGAAACATTCATTGTGAGCTTCCTTCCGTCTTTGGAGAGGGTAACTTCCGTGTGTTTTGAGGTAAATTGGCCCGCTGCTCCGCAACGTTCCTCGGCGTTCATTTCACTGTACCATATGTGACAGTTTGATAGTCTGCGAATCAATGCACACACCGTGCCAGCGATCCACAATTTGTTTTTGGGTAAAAAAACTGAGGATATCGACAGACCGCGAAGCGCAACCGCTTTTGATTGTCGTCAGTGCGACACCAGCCCGTTGTCAAAATGACACGCGACAAGCTTGATAGTCTATCGGGCAACACCTCAGTTTCATTGTTGATTCACCTTACGTAGCGCTAGATTGCTTGAAATTTGTGACAACGCAACTGATCAGCCGAGAGCCCTGGGCTTCACTTATGTCGATCGGCAACTGTTTCGCCATCTTCTTCGTGTCCGGAGCTGCGGCTTTGATTCTGGAGATCTCGTGGGCTCGGCAGATCGGGTTGTTGTTCGGGCACACGACGCATGCCGCTGCCATCGTGCTGGCTGCCTTCTTTGTGGGGCTGGCCACTGGCAACTCACTGGGCGGTCGGATGGCTCATCGAGTCAATCCGTTGAAGATGTACGCCGTTGCCGAACTCACGGTTGCCGTATGGTCGTGCGTGGTTCCTGTGATCCTTGCGGCTGCCCATACCGAATTGGGGGCGGGTCTACTGCGGAATGATTCCGTGGCGCTACAAATCGCCCTGCGAGCTGTCTTCTGTCTGATGGTGTTGCTCCCGGCGACGGTTGCCATGGGCAGCACGTTACCGCTGATGGCGGAATTCCTGTTGCGAAGCCGCCCGACCGGGATCACTCTGGTTTCACGTGCGTATGCGTTCAACACCGCAGGTGCCTTCACGGGAGTTGTTGTGGCGACACTGTTTCTGTTGGTTGTCGTGGGAGTCCGCTCCAGTGGATTCGTGGCGGCGGGATTGTCGGCCACGTGTGGCATCGTGGCTTTAATGGTTGAGCTTCGCGATGGAAGACAACGGTTAACCAATGATCCAATTGGCCCGAAAGTGGAAGCCGCCTCAGAGGCGCCGGGCACGACAGAGCTGGCTGCAACGGTTTCGAAACGCTGGACCGTGTTAGCGGGCGTCTGTGGATTCGGAACACTGGCCCTGCAGGTCGTGTACCTTCGCTTGTTCTCGCTGGTCTTTCACAACAGCACCTATACGTTTGGCATCGTCGTCGCCGTCTATTTGCTGGCGCTGGCTTTCGGAGCGTGGCTGGCTTCCGTATTCCTGCGACGCGTCTCCTCAGAATCGCTTCTGACATTTGGCTGCTGGGCTGGCGGTCTGCTGACGGCTTTATCCGTCATGGCATTCGTCCACATCACGGAGCTGCAGTATTTTCAGACCGGTGATACGTTCGCCAGCTATCTCACCGCTGCGACTTTGCTGGTGGCGGTGATCGTCTTCCCTCCCGTCACCCTGCTTGGCCTGATCCTTCCGACATTGTGGAACGCGGCGACGGGCGAGACACCGCACCGGGTGAAGACCATCGGCACGATGACAATGGTCAACACACTGAGTGCAGCTGTCGGTTCGCTGGCGGCCAGCTTCTTCATGCTGCCATGGCTGGGGCTCTGGGGATCGTTCGTAGCGGTTACCGTGATTTTTTGTGCGGTGTCATGCTGGCTGTTCTCACGCCAGAACCGTCACCGAAGCTTCATTCTCGTCGTCCTGTCGATCATTGTTGTTGCCATTCCGCTGATAATTCCTCCCGGTGCAGAACGCTGGGCCGCACCGACCGACGAGCAACTGGTCAGACGATGGCACTCGGCCTATGGCTGGATCGATGTCGTGCGTGACACCGCCGATGACAGTCTGAAAGTACGGCAAAACCGCCACTATCGCTTCGGTTCGACCGGACCCGAAGCGACTCGCATGTATCGCCAGGCACACCTCCCGTTGCTGCTGCATTCTCAGCCGCGCGACGTCGCATTTCTGGGGCTCGGCACGGGCTTGACGGCTGCTGGAGCGGTCCCTCACGAACAGCTCGATTCGATCAGCATCGTGGAACTGATTCCCGAAGTCGTGGACGCCGCTCGGCTGTTGTGCAATGCGAACTTTGGAATTGTCGATCACCCCAAGGTTCAAATCGACATCGATGACGCTCGCCATTTTCTCCAGGGGACCGACCAGCAATTTGATGTGATCGTTTCAGACCTGTTCGTGCCGTGGGAAAGTGAGACGGGCTATCTGTACACCGTCGAACATTACCAGCAGGCCAGAAGCCGGCTGCGTCCCGGCGGGGTGTTCTGTCAGTGGCTGCCTTTATACCAGTTGGGCCAGGCGGAATTCAAAATGATTGCCGACAGCTTTGCGTCGGTGTTTCCGAAGTCCACTTTGTGGTGGGGCAATGTGAGTTCTCAACGAGCGATCGTGGCCCTCATCGGCAGCGAACACGAACTCCAGTTGCACGCGTCCGCGATCGACCAGCGAATCGCACGGTTGAACGTCACCGGAATGTTTCAGGACGATTCACTTCAGTCGGCTCAACGGCTTTATGAATGCCTGAACGGCGCATGGCCCGTCCGTCTCAACGCGGTGCTGAACACGGACGAACATCCTCGCGTGGAATTCCTGACACCCGCTTCGCAGGGAAACCACCGATTGCTGAAAGGCGACCTTCTAATACGCTACTTTGACGACGTATTGCTGAAACTTCCGGACGACGGAGTTCACTTCCATGAAACAGAACATAGGAAGCCACCCGCCAGTCAACAGCAGCGTCGCGAATGGCTGCGATTTATCCTGCTCAGTGCGACACAACGGTTTCAGCATCACCACAGTCTTCCGTACTATCGAATGGAGGATGCTGTCGTGCTTTCATTGTCATGCTGATAAGCAGAATATGGTTACAGTTTCTCATTGTCGGTTTCGCACCTGGAACGTATTCTTCGAACTCCCGGCTCAGTCACTCCAATTCTTCGCCTCACGATGTCCCTGTCGCTCCGCATTCCGCCTCTGGTTCAAGTCTTCGTTCTTGGTCTGGCGATGTATGGGCTGAAGGTCTCCTTTCCTCAATGGTCGTTTGAATCTGAGTTTTCATTGTGGGTTGTGATCGCCTTTGCCATTCTCGGTGCCGGTGTGCTTGCGATCAGTCTTTATCAGTGTTGGGCAATTCGAACGACCGTCGATCCGCGGCTTCTGAATCAGCCGGTAGGCCTTGTGACGTCGGGAATCTATGCGTTCACTCGGAATCCGATGTACGTCGGCTTTTTCTGCATCCTCGCGGCGTGGGCGAGTTTCCTATCGCACTTTCTGGCGTTCGGTCTGCTGCCAGTGTTTGTCCTGTACATGAACCGCTTTCAGATTCGCCCGGAGGAAGCTCACCTCGAAACGCACTTTGCGGATGAGTATCGTTCTTACAAATCCAACGTTCGCAGATGGATCTAAGTTACGGCCCCGTTAAGACCTTAGTGCGGCACGATGGCGTCGGATTCGTCGCAGTCCTGGTCATCTGATCCACCGATTTCAAATTCCAGCGTCGAATGTGGAATTTGATAGTCGTCGACCAAACAGGATTTGATCCGATTCTTGATCGATTCCAAATCGCTGATTCTCGCTTCGGAAACAACCACGTGAGCTTCCAGTGCCCGGTGCTGTTCGTCCAGCTCCCAGACATGCACGTGGTGCAGACCTTCGACGCCCTCGATCTTCCTGACGTCAGAGATGAGTGCGTCGAGATTCAAATCCGGTGGTGTGCCTTCCATCAGGACTCGCGTTGCCTGCGGAAACATCTTCACGACCTGCCACAGAACATAGCCCGCGATCAGCAGCGTGATGACGGCATCCACCCACAACCAGTTGAACCAGATAATCGCGGCGGCCCCGATCAGCACGGCCACAGAACCCAACGCATCGACGATGTTGTGAATGAAGGCGGCTCGCACATTGAGCGATCCGCGACTCATTGACCACAGCAATGCCGCCGTACCAACGTCGACGACCAATGCCAGGACGGCCGTCGCCGCCATGACCCAGCCGATCACTTCTTCCGGCTGCACGAGGCGAGCGATCCCTTCGTACACCAGATACAGTCCAATGGCTGCTAACAGCGTCAGATTGATTAGCGCTCCAATCATTTCGGCTCGGCGGTAGCCGAACGTATACCGCGCGTTCGCATCCTTCTTCGAGATGCGTCGAGCGATGTACGCAATCAGCAGAGCGTTGGCGTCGTTGAAGTTATGAGCCGCGTCGGACAGTAGAGCAATGCTGCCCGACAGAATCCCGGCAACGACCTGGCCCAGCGTCAGCAGTTGATTCAGCCCGACTGCCCACAACAACCGAGCGTCGCTCACACCTGCGATTTCATCAGCACGCACCAGACCGTGGGAATGACCCGCGTGGTCGTGTCCTTCATGAGCGTCAAGCTGGTGGGCGTCGTCATCGTTGGTCGACATGTTTGCCTTGCCCGTCTTCTGCGGCTGTTTACGGCCAGCAATGGTGAGTCTTGTCTCTTCTTAAACATCCGGACGACGAAAGCAAGATCGAAAAGAGCAGTCGAAGGTTCTGTCGCCGTACCAACTCTACACTCTACGCCCGAAAAAACGATTCACGCGTGACTTGTACTCCCTGAATGAGTCGCCGAAATGATCTTCCAGCCAGACTTCTTCAAGAAATGGAACGGCCATATAGCCAATCGCCCAAAGCGACAGCAGGATGTAAACCAGCTTCGAATGTACGACCAGTCCGGTTCCTGCCATTCCAACCAATGACGTGACATAAATCGGGTTTCTGCTCCATGCGTATAGTCCCGTTGTTTTGAGTTTGTCTGAGTCTCCATGGGCAGTTCGCCAGCCGAGGTCAAAAGTGATCGCGAACGCGGCACCAAAGCCAATAGCCGCCAGTCCCAACCCAATTGCGGCTTGAGCCAGAGCAGGCTCGGCGAGTCCGTGAAAGTCCAGAATGCAGGTCGCCACGAGACAGATCACGAAAATACGAAACAACGCCCAGAATGTCCGGTATTGCCAACAGTGGAGATTTGGAGGAGGCCAGAAATCAAATTTGCCAGTCAACCAGCTCCAAGTCGCCAGGCCATACATGACAACGATGGCAGCCACGGAAACTACAAAGAAAGAGAATGCCATTTCACTCCGATCTAAACCAAAGCGTTCATGTTATTTCAGGAATCAAAGACATGCGTCAGTGTAGCGAGCCATGATGAATTTCAGAGGTGCAACGTCGGATGCCATTTTATCGGATCATTGATCTTCAGCTGCGTCGGACAGCAGGGCAATGCTGCCCGACAGAATCCCGGCAACGAGCTACTCCACCGTTAGGACCTGATTCAGGCAGACCGCCCACAGCTGCCGAACGTCACTCACTCCCGCGATCTCATCGGGGTCATCGGGGCGGGTTAGTCCGTGTGAGCGTCCGGAATGATCGTCGTACTGATCGCTGTTCTGGACGGCCCTGCGTCTCGCTCGTCGCTCTTTATCCGATAACGATAGCGGAGTGACAATCCCGTTCCTACGAACTAACCATCGGCGGCACTGTTCAGTCCTATGCCGGCCCAAATATCCCACCGGTTGCCGTCGCTCAGCAGATACGTGAAGCCACCTTTGAAATAATGCTCAAGACAAGCTGCATCCGCCGAATGTGGAATTAACGCAAACCACTCTGTATACGCTCCAAATTCGGAGCTGAGCATGAACGCTTTTCACCAAGTGTTGGATGCGTTTAATCAGGCAAAACAGGCTCTGGTCGAAATTGAAGCACCCCCATTATACTGCAGCAATAGACGGCACTACACGAGGACTGTCGGCCGATTTAGTAGCCGAACCAGCCTTGCTCTGGTGTCAACTGAAGCCTATAATCCACGGTACGATACGCGACTTCCATGAAGATTTCCTCTCGATGTTCCATCTCGCCTTCATCTCAGTTATCACCTTGCGGGTGATTTTCTGTCCGTTGCTGTGCATCGGATGCAATGACATTGCGCAGACATTTCAAAATGTCAAAACGTCTTCATGCTCCTGCCCCGATTTTTGTGGCGAACCGCGTGGTGGTGAGCAGATTCCGTCACCGTTTGATTGTCCTTCCGATTGTCCTTCCGATTGTCCCTGCCCATGCGATACTGGTTGTGTCTGCCAAGTCACATCGGAATTGAACAATCGGACCGCTGGGCTTCAAGCCTGTCTGGCAATTGGTGTTCTTCCCCGCTGTTTCGATACGCTCGACTATTCGCAGACGTTTGCATCGTGCGGTCATGAGCCGCCCCGTCACTGCAGCTTGGAAAGTGGACGCGACATTCGCGTTGCCCACGCTTCCTTTCTGCTCTAGCCCCTGCTGGCCTTTGCTCGCTGACTAGCACTTTACTGTGAACTCATGCGCCTTTTGCATGCGCTCAAGAGTTCCAAGCTGGTCAGCCTGCCGTTGATACTTGCACTGGTCGCCGTTGTAGCTCCTCGTGCCTGTCCCGCATTCCACCAGCAGGAGTTTCCGAAATGAGCCGTTCAATAGCCGACATGACGCCCCGTCAGTCGCAAAAAGAAACCTCCTCACCTTCAGTAAATGGCCCCACGGGCCAGACACCCCCCGTGGAGGCAACTCGCACTGAAACGACTGAAAAGCCTCGCGGCAATTTTCGAACAACAGCTGGAATAGTGTTCTCCAGTATCGGGCCGACTCTTGTGCTGATCGGTTTCGCAGCGGTGTTCTACTACGGTCATCATAACGACTGGCGAATACCGAAGTTTGCCGCACTTACCCGCGAAGTGGAGCCAGTAGTCGATGACTGGTGCGAAGAGCATGCTGTGCCAGAGTCGGTCTGCGTAGAGTGCAATCCGACGTTAATGCCGAAGGGATCGGACCACGGTTGGTGTTTGGATCACGGCGTTCACAACTGCGTGCTCGATCATCCTGACGTTGCGCAGCTTAAGCAGCCTCCTTCCCAAAGGGAGCTTGCGGCAGACTTGCAGCGTGCAGCGAAAGCGTTGGCGATTACTCCACGCAAAGTGAACAACAGCGGCTGCGACGTCTATCAGGCTCGAATTCAGTTTGAATCTGTTGAAGCCGTACAGCAGGCAGGCGTTGATGTCGAGTTGGTGGAACGACAGCCGATTGTTGAGTCGATCGTTGGCAATGGCGAGATTGTTTACGACCCGACCCGACAAGCAAATCTGGCATCTCGCGTACCGGGTATTGTCTGGAGAGTTTTCAAGAATGTCGGAGACAAAGTCGCTGAAGGCGAAGTGCTGGCAATTGTCGATGCGGCGGAAGTGGGAGACTTAAAGACCGCTTTGCTGCGTTACCTTGCTGAAGAGAAGCTTCAGAGCCAGAATGTCGCGCGGCTTACAGCGGCACGCAACGCGATCGCGGGTTCTCGGATTCTTGATGCCGAAGCGGCACTGGCCAAGGCCCGGGCGGATGTATTGAGTGCAGAGCAATCGCTGCGGAACTTGGGCTTGCCAGTTGATGTCAGTCGACTCAGAGGGATGTCCGAACAGCAGGTGCTCGATGAGTTGCGATTGCTTGGAATTCCACAGTCCATTCGAGAATTAGTGAGTTCACCGAACGCCTCGGCGAACCTGCTGCCGATTGCCTCGCCAATGGCCGGAGTTGTCATTGAGAGAGCGGTGACTCCCGGCGAAGTGGTCGATTCGTCGCGAATGCTGTTTCAGGTCGGCGACACGCGTCAAATGTGGCTGCGACTGAGTGTGCCGCTGGAGAATATGGATCAGCTTGCGTCGGGACAACGGATTCGGTTTACGCCCGATGGCAGTCACCAAGTGGTCGAAGGCGTTTTGCATTGGATCAACACGTCGGCGGATAAAGATACGCGAATGCTGGAAGTCCGTGCCGTGCTCGCCAACACCGATGGACGGCTTCGCAACAAAACGTTCGGCATGGGTGAGGTCATTCTTCGTAAAGAGCCGAATGCCATCGTCATTCCGACCGGCTCCTCACACTGGGAAGGTTGCTGCCAAGTCGTCTTCGTCCGCGACAAGACCTACTTCGACAGTCCCGACAGGTACAAGGTCTTTCATGTCCGTTCTGTTCGCTTAGGTGCGGTGAATGGTGATGTTACGGAAGTCATCTCCGGCGTACTGCCCGGTGAGGTGATCGCGAGTGCTGGCAGCGACGTGTTAAAAGCGCAGTTACTGAAAAACAACCTTGGTGCAGGCTGCGACTGCGTCGCTGAATAAGGAGAGCACGGATGCTTAATTGGCTCATTGATTTTTCACTCAAGCACCGCGCGCTTGTGATTCTCACGGCGTTGTTGTTTGCGGTTGTCGGTTGCTTCTCGCTGCAACAACTCGACATTGACGCATTTCCGGACACAACTCCTGTTCAAATCCAGATCAACACGGTCGCGCCGTCACTGGCCTCCGAAGAGATTGAACGCCAAATTACCTTCCCCGTCGAGCAATCCATTAGTGGCTTGCCGGGATTGCATGAACTGCGTTCGATCTCAAAGTTCGGATTGTCGCAGGTCGTGGTCATCTTCGACGACGGCATCGACATCTATTTCGCTCGGCAATTGATAAACGAGCGTCTATCAACGGTCGAATTGCCGGACGGCATTTCAAGGCCGCAAATGGGGCCGGTCTCCACGGGACTCGGCGAGGTATTCCATTACGTCGTGGTCTATGACGGTGTTGATCTGTCTAAAGTTTCTCGTGAGCAACGAGTCAAGCGACTGACTGAACTTCGCACCATTCATGACTGGGTCGTCAAGCCACAACTTCGCTCGGTTCGAGGCGTTGCCGAAGTCAACAGTTGGGGCGGATACGAAAAACAGTATCAGGTACGGATCAACCCAGGCCTATTGCTCAAGTACGGACTGACATTTGAGCAGGTTAGCGAAGCGATTCAAGAGAACAACGAAAACGTCGGCGGTGGCACGGTCACCGATGGCAGTGAAATGCTGTTGGTTCACGGCGTCGGTCGGACGGTGAACATCGAACAGATTGAAGAAGTCATCGTGACGGCGAAAGACGGCGTGCCGGTTCGTGTGCGTGACGTGGCTCAGGTGCATATCGGTCACGAGATTCGTCGCGGGGCGGTTACGGCCAATGGTCAAGGCGAAGCGGTGTTGGGTCTCGGGTTCATGCTGATGGGCGAAAACAGCGACGAGGTCACGTGGGCGTTGAAGGAAAAGCTGGAGCAGATCAAAGAAACCCTGCCAGCCGGCGTAACGATTCAAACGGTTTACGACCGAACCGAGTTGATCGACCATGTCAACCATACCGTGCAGAAAAACCTTTTCGAGGGTGGTCTGCTGGTAATCGCCATTCTGTTTATTTTTCTTGGCAACCTGAGAGCCGGGCTGATTGTCGCCATGGCGATTCCGCTTTCGATGCTCTTCGCGTTCTCAGGGATGCTGAAGTTTGGAATTGCCGCCAGCCTGCTCAGTCTTGGTGCGATCGATTTTGGATTGGTCGTTGATAGCAGTGTCGTGATGATTGAAAACTGCGTGAGGCATTTGGCTCACAATCGGGACGGCAAGAGTCGTCTTGAAATCATCCGTGAAGCGGCGATTGAAGTTCGTAAGCCCACAATGTTCGGCGAACTGATCATTATGATCGTCTACCTGCCGATTCTCACGCTTGAGGGAATCGAGGGCAAGCTGTTTCGCCCCATGGCACTCACCGTCATCATGGCCCTTGCCGGGTCGATGGTACTGTCGCTTACGTTGATGCCTGTCTTGGCAAGCATCTTTCTTCCCAAGAACCTTAATGAAACCGAACCTTGGTTGATCCGCGTCCTGAAATGGCTCTACGCCCCGGTGCTGCGATTCACGATGCACCACAAGACGTTTGTCATCGGTTCGGCCGTGCTGTTGTTGGTCAGCGTTTTCAGTCTTGTCGCTCCCAACCTCGGCAGCGAGTTTGTCCCTCGGCTTTCCGAAGGTGCCATCACGCTGAACGTCGTGCGATTGGCAGGCACGCCACTAGAAGAATCCATGCGATACAACACGCGGATGGAGCAGGTGCTGCTCGAAAAGTTTCCTGACGAAGTCAATCAGGTCTGGAGTCGAATCGGCACGGCTGAAGTCGCCACCGATCCGATGGGCACTGAACTAACCGACCTTTTTATCACGCTTCACCCACGTGAACAGTGGACACGAGCCGAGACGCAGGAAGAGTTGACAACTTTGGTGCAACGTGAACTCCGCGATTTGCCGGGGCCGCGTTTGGCGTTGTCGCAGCCGATTGAAATGCGAATGAACGAAATGATATCCGGCGTTCGTTCCGATGTGGCCGCGATTTTGTACGGCGATGACCTCGACTTGATGAACGAAAAGGCCGTCGAGATCGAACGGACACTGAATTCAATCGCCGGTGCCGAAGACGTAAAGATTGAACAGATTTCCGGGCAACCGGTTCTTCAGATCCAAGTCAATCAGGACCAGATTGCCCGCTATGGAGTTCCTGCCAGCACCGTCATGAATATCGTCCGCTCGTTGGGAAGCAACCATATCGGCGAGGTCTATGACGGGCAACTACGCTTCCCGCTTGTCATTCGATTGCCGGAGGAAGCTCGGGCTGACTCTGAAGCCATTGGCAACATATTGGTAGCAACTCCATCGGGCCAACGCATTCCGCTTTCGCGACTGGCTGCAATTGAACGTGTGGAAGGTTTCAACACGATCAAACGCGACTGGTATCAGCGTCGCATTACGATTGAAGCGAATGTGCGTGGCCGCGACCTGGGCAGCTTCGTCGCCGAGGCTCAGCGTGTTGTTGATGAAAAAGTTCAGTTGCCCGTAGGCCGCTATCGCATCGAATGGGGAGGTCAATTCGAGAACCTTGAGCGAGCACAGACGCGATTGATAATCGTGGTGCCGATCGCACTGCTGCTTATTTTGGCGTTGCTGTACACGACTTACCGCAATTGGATCGACTCGCTGCGAGTTTTCACGGGCGTCCCATTCGCTTGGATCGGCGGAGTGCTGGCCCTGTGGATTCGTGACATGCCGTTTTCGATTTCGGCTGCCGTTGGCTTCATCGCATTGTCCGGCGTCGCCGTGCTCGACGACATGCTGTTGGTTTCAACCATTCGACAACTACGCAAACGCGGTCGTTCGCTGGATGAAGCCGTCGAGGAAGCCGCAATGACGAGATTGCGTCCGATCCTAATGACGACCCTCGTCGCGAGTCTTGGCTTTGTGCCGATGGCCTTCAGCACGGGCATGGGAGCGGAAGTCCAGCGACCGCTGGCGACGGTTGTCATTGGCGGCGTGTGCAGCGCCATGATTATGAGCCTGCTTGTACTACGAGTGCTTTATGTGGTCTTCAATCTGCCCACAGAAAACCACGACGAAGATGGAAGTGACGATGATGGTCATCGTCTGGAACCGGAAGAACCGACCGACCCGGAGGCCGGACTGGAGTTTGACTCTGCAACAGAGCAAGAGTCACGACAATGGTCCGAATCAACGACGGTCGCAACTTAGAAACTCGGCACTGAGCCGGAGGAGAACGAAATGAATTGGATCATGAGTGTACGTGGCCTGTCGCTGGGTGTGCTGCTAACAGCCGCATTGGGACTGGCCGGATGCAGCAACAGCGAAACCGCTACGGAGCCTGGCGAATCACAACCGGTCGCCGCGACAGAAGTCGACCACAGCCACGCAGGTTGGTGGTGCGTTGAGCACGGTGTGCCGGAAGGCGAATGTGCCCGGTGCGACAAGTCGTTGGTAGCGAAGTTCAAAGAGGCTGGCGACTGGTGCGACGAGCACAATCGCCCCGAGTCGCAGTGCTTCATTTGCGGCCCAAAGCGGGCGGAAAAGTTCGTTGCACAGTACGAAGCGAAAACCGGACGCAAGCCACCCGAACCCACGGAATAGATGTGGATGCTCGAATACGCAAAGACTGCTGGTGTGTCGTCTGAATGGAATCGCCATAGAGCGGCTTGTTAGGCATTCGAAACCACTAGTCCTGTGGTTGCAATAACCAATTCACCCCTCAAGCAAGACAGAGATTCACAATTGCGAACGCCATGGCAGCATAGTGGCTGGGGGATCAAGGAAACGCATTTTGCCAACGCGCAGAGCCGCTCACCCAGCCACATATTCCTGATTTAAATACGACTCGATCCCAGAGAGGCAACATTACGGAATCGACGAACTAATGTCCGGGCAATCCACACAAAAAATCCCAAGGAGAAAGAAGGAAGCACAAAAAATTGCATCGGGAATTCACCGAGCCGACCTGCTGCCTGCGGAATTTGCCGATTGCGCGTTGTTCGCTTCGTGCCGGTTGTCTCGGTCAGGAACTCCATGCCGCCCGAGGCTAGCACGAACGGTGAGTTTCGGGTGATTCAATTGCTCCGGTCCAATTCTGTACGGTGGTCATGACGAAAGGACTTGCAAGGACAGGCAAGGAAGCCAAAATCATGAAACGGATAAACCTGATCGCGGTCATCGTGACCGCATGTATCTTCACCGGCTGCAGTCAAAGTCGCTTGCAGGTGCGTGATTCGCTGCCTACCGTTGACTGTCAAACGGCAGAAAATCTTCTGGACTCCGCAGATGAGTCGCCTGTCGGTCTGGATCCTTGGTGTTCCACCACCACATCTCCCACACCGGCCGAAGGGCAGGCTCCTAAGATCAGTCTCGTTTCGGCAACCGATGAGCGTGTTTCCAAGAACGCGGCACCGACTGCGGAATCGCCAGTTGCTGAGTATGTTCCGGCGGGCATGTCACTGGCTGACTTCGAATCGCTGGCCTCCTCCAACAATCCTTCCATTCGAGAGCTTGCGGCAACGACGCAGAAAGCAGCCGGCTTCCGTAATCAGGTCGGCCTGAAAGCGAACCCGATTGTCGGATATCAGGCAACCCAACTTGCTGATCGCAATACAGACCAACACGTTGCATTCGTGGAACAGGAATTCGTCACCGGTGGCAAGCTGGAACTGAATCGCCGAGTCCTGAACGAAGCTGTTCGCGCTCAGTTGCTGGAACTGGAAGCTCAGAAGCTAAGAGTGGCCACGGATATCCGGGTAAAATTCTTCGAAGCTCTGGCTGCTCAGCGACGCATTCATCTGATCAGTGAATTTCAGTCAGTGACGACGAAAGGCGTTGAGATTGCTGAAGCCCGCATCGAAGCCGGTGAAGGCACACGCATTGACACTCTGCAGGCCACCGTTCAAAAGAATGAAGTTGATCTGGCGTTGCAACAGTCACAGATTCAGTTCGACGCGGCATGGCGAGGACTCGTGGCACTGACCGGCACGTCTCACATGGAACCGACAACTCTGCTCGGCGAACTTCCGCAGCAGTTGGAAGTAAAGGACTGGGCGTATCTGAGTTCCACGATTGTGAACAGCAGTCCGGAATACAGTGCTGCACAAACTCGAGTTGCACAGGCCCGAGCGGCAATGAAACGGCATGGCGTGCAGGCGACTCCCAACATCACGATTCAGTTTGGTGCAGGTGTCGACAACTCGACAAACAACGGCATGATGAATTTTCAGATCGGAGCTCCCATTCCCGTCTTCAATAAGAATCAGGGCAACATCGCCGCGGCCCAGGCCGAATTCTGTCGAGCGTCACTCGAAGTGCAGCGAATTCAGAAGTCGATCGAAGCACGTCTGGCTGACGTGTCGCGAGACTATGATTCCGCTTTGGCTGCCGTCACGAAATACCGGGACGAAATACTTCCTAACGCTGCGAAAGCACTGAAACTCGCCGAACAGGTCTACGAGATCGGAGACACCAGTTTCGTCCAGGTACTGGTGGCTCGCCGGACCTATTTCGAATCGAATCTACGTTTTGTCGATGCTCAAGCCCAGCTAGCTCAAGCGGGTTCAATGGTTGACGGCTACGTGCTGACCGGCGGGCTTGATGCTGTTTCAGACAACAGCGGCGACGACAGTCTGCGAGGACTGACCTTCAGTCAGCAGTAGGCCGTTAGATGAACGCACGTTTGGCTTGACGAATGGTTCGTGCTGTTGAATTGAATCGTGCCCAACTCCAGGATCGATGTCTCGACCGTCGTCAAAGTCAGCCACATTGATATGACCGGCACTTTCCGGCAAGCGTGAGTAGGTTTCACAATCGTTCGCCGTCGTCAGGCATCGCCACACGACGATGTTCAGCATGGAACCGTGCCTTCTTCGAATCATTCACCGGACGTCTGCGTGCCTTTCGCTGGCTGACGGACATAACTCGGTACAGGGAAGTTGGCTATGTCAGGGATGGAACCCTCGGAGACACGCTATGGAGATCGTTCGTCGCGCAAATCGCATGCGGCAGTGATCGGAGTTAGGCAACTTCTGCTGGTGCTGCTGTTATCGGGCTGCGCGACATCTCGAACGGGTGAATCAGTCCAGCTTCACCGGGATGTGGAACGGCCCCTTGCGCTTGCGGAGTCTCCCGGCGTACCGATTGCTCTGGCTTCGCATCAGAAAGAAGCTCAGAGCGTAGGCGGTGACTCTGAAGTCACAGTGACTGATGATTCCAAGCCGGACACGGCCAGCAGTGAAGCGCCTGTTGGGATTCCGATGCCTGCCTCCACCCTGTTTGCGATTGAATCACTGCCCCAGCTTGAATCATACGCCGTCAACAAGAATCCGAAACTGAGGCGGCTCACTCAGCAGTACGAAGCAGCTCGGGCGAAAGTTGGTTACGTCGATGGGCTGCCTGATCCGAAACTGGGGGCCAACTTCTTCGTATCGCCGATTGAAACCGCCGCAGGATCTCAGCGAGCCAATCTGACGGTGTCGCAAATGCTTCCCTGGCTGGAACGACTGAATGCTCAGAAGCAGCAGGCTTGTTTTGAAGCGATGGCCGCCCAGCAAATGGTTGCGGCAGAACGGTTGCGGATGATCGCTGACCTGCGCGAGCTCTGGTTTCGCCTCTATGTGCTCGATCGGCAGCTTGCAATCAGCGAAGCGAATCAACTGCTGATCAAAGATCTGATCGAAGTGGCAAATGCTCGTGTCGCCACGGGCAAGGCAGCTCAGGGGGACGTCCTGGCGGGTACGCTGGAGTACAGTCGAATCGAAGAACAGCTTGTGTCGCTGCGGCAGCAGCGGGAATCGACGGTTGCTCAACTGAATCGAGTGACTGGTCGCGCGGCCGACATCGCGGTCTCGGTACCGGAGACTCTAATTGTGACACTTCCGGATTGGGATCACAATCACCTTCGACGAATGTCCGCACAGTACCAGCCCATGATTCAGTCGGCTCGCATTGAAACCCAGGCGACGCGCTGGGGGATCGAAGTCGCAAGGTTGCAACGTCGACCTGATTTCTCAGTCAGTGCATCGTGGTTTGAGATCGACAGCAATCGGCCTCAATCCAGTGTCGTCGAGGTCGGGCAGGACGCATGGTCGCTGGGAGCGTCTGTGTCGATTCCTTTGTGGGACCGAAAGTATGATGCCATCGAGGACGAGGCGCGTTGGAAGCACGCGGCCGCTCACGCAGGAGTCGATGAGCTTCAGCAGCAGTTTGATTCCCGCATTCTTGACCTGTGGCAGCAAGCCGTGGCGGCGAACGAGACGGCGGAACTGTATCGGGACACGATCATACCGCAGGCAAAGGACACACTCACAGCCGATCAGCAGTCGTACGCGACCGGCACCGTCGAATTCGACCGCATCATCAAAGATGTCCGCAACCTGTTGACTCTGCAAGCGGGATATCATCGTGCGGTAGGGCAACTCGCGACCGCCCTCGCTCGGCTTGAGCAGGCCGTTGGCACGCGACCGTCGTGACCCGGTTATTCCAAAAGCGTTTCCACCGCACCGACTCGGTTTGAAGATCCGATTCCTATGCGCCCAACAGGTTTCGTAGCATAATCTCCCAGTTCGAACAGATTTGCTCTCGACTGTTGTCGCATTGTGGTGAACAATGCTGACATGGTTCGCTCCACCTCCCACATTCTGATCTGCATCCTTGCCACCGTGATGGTCTCGGCGCAGTGTCTTGCTCCAGCGTCTGCTCGCTGCAGTTGTGCTGGGAGTGTTTTGGAGACCGAAACCGAGGCATCTTGCTGTTCTAACGCGACCACAGAAACGGAATCGTGCTGCGGAACGTCGAAATGCACGTGTGGAGATGAATGTGGCAAAGGAAAGACCAACTGCGAATGCGGTTGCGGTCAACGGCCTCAGAAGCCGGAGCCAGTTCAGGAGTCTGAATCGCTAGCGGAATCTCACGTGAAAGTACTGGCAAATGTCAGCTACGACGAATCAACTATCGACGTGCTGAACGCGGCCGAGACAAGAGCTAAGTCTCGCAGCCATCGTGTTCCGTCCAAAGCTTTGAAGGTGCAGGTTTTGCTCTGCACCTGGCAAACCTAGTGCGTTTACAGAGCGGCTTCGTGTCGTCGTAAATGCCTCTGTGGCCACTTCTTCTTTTTGGCCACCATTCGATTTGGTTTGCCTCTCGCTGTTTAGCCGCCTCGCTGTGTCGTGCGCGGTCGAATCGGCGTTCCCTATTTCAACAAGAATGCTCTGCTATGCGCTATTGCGTATGCGCCAGCCTCATGGCTGGACTATTTACAATCACCGGTTGTGCAGACTCTGGTTCGGCTCCCGCAGCCGTTGCCGTCGCTTCCAATTCCATCTGCCCCATCATGGGGCATGCGGTAAAGGATGATGGTGGAAGAGTGGAGTTCGACGGCAAGACGATCGGATTTTGCTGTCCCAAATGCATCAAAAAATGGGACGCCCTATCCACCGAAGACAAGGCGGAAAAGCTGAAGAACCCGCCAAGCGAAGAAGGTGATCATGGCGATCACGATCATGGCGACGAAGGCGAATCTGCTTAATCGAGTCACACTATGAGCGGTCAGCGGGGGCTGCCCTGATGGCACGGTTCCACGTTTCTCAGGCGTTCCTGTCTGACCGTTCACCTTTTCATTCTTGTTGCTGATATCGCTCCTCGTGAGGATGACTCATGCCTTCAACTCGCCCAAACACAACAATTCAACGACTCACGACTGTGCTGGCCTACGTCGGGTTGCCACTCATGTTCTTCGTTGCCGGGGCCGGTCTGTTTATTGTGCTGGGGCTGATGCAACGATTCGGCTGGATCTCAGCGGGGGGAGGCTCCTTAACAGGTTCAGCGTCGGTTGCTGCTGACGTTGAATACATCTGCCCGATGATGTGCGTCCCGCCGATGAAAGAACCCGGTCGCTGTCCAAAGTGTGCCATGGAACTTGTTCCTGCCACGGGAAACAGTGCTGGCGGAGACGATCGGTCGATTATTGTCGATCCGGCATCGCGGCGAGTTGCCAACATTCAAACGGTTTCGGTGAAATCAAGATCCGTTGATCGGACCATCCGTTCCGTCGGTGAGCTGCAGTATGACGAAGGCAGTCTTAAGACGATCACCGCGTATTCCGGCGGCCGGATCGAACAGTTGTTTGTTGACTACACAGGGGCCATCGTCCAGAAAGGCGATCGACTAGCGTTCTTGTACTCTCCTCAAGTGCATGCGGCTCAGGTGGAATTTCTTCAGACGGCGAAGATGCAAACCGGAGGCTCGCGACTGCAGGCCGTCGCAGAAGCCAACCGATTCCTGCAACGGAATGCTCGCCAGAAACTGGTTGAGCTGGGCATGAGTGAAACGCAAATCGCGGCGCTGGAACGCAACGGAAAACCAGACAGCCGACTCGACATTCTCGCACCGCTGGCCGGCACGGTGATCAATCGCATGGTGTCTCAGGGGCAAACGGTCAAAGATGGCGAACCTCTGTTTCAATTGGCCGATCTTTCGTCCGTGTGGCTGATGCTGGAACTGTTTCCCCAGGACGCTGCTGCCGTCCGATACGGACAGCGTGTTGACGCCACACTGAAGTCGATCCCAGGAGAAACGTTCTCCGGGAGAATTGCTTTTGTTGATCCGGACGTCGATCCGAAAACTCGAACAGTCAATGTTCGAGTGGTCATCGACAACAGCGACGGGCGACTGCGAATCGGTGACTACGCTCGCGCCGACATCGTGGTGCCGGTCGGCGGTTCGGATCGGAAGCAGATCTACGACCCTGAACTGGCGAGCAAATGGCTCAGCCCACGGCATCCCCACATCGTTTCTGACAAACCCGGCCAATGTCCAATATGCGGAGACGACCTGATTGCCGCGTCGAAATTGGGATTTACCGAGACGCCGCCGGTCGAAACCGAATCGCTGGTCGTGCCTCGGAACGCCGTGCTACAGGCGGCGGGACACAGTGTGACTTATGTCGAAGAAGAGCTCGGTCGGTTTGCCATTCGCCGAGTCATCACGGGGCCAACCGTTGGCGATGAAATTGTGATCGAACAAGGGCTCACGGCTGATGAGAAGATTGCGACTCGCGGAAACTTCCTACTGGATTCGCAGATGCAGCTTGCCGGGAATCCGTCTCTGATTGATCCCACGCGGGCCGCCGAACCGTTGAAAATGATTCCCGGGTTCGATGCCACGATGCTGGCGGCCATCCATATGCTTCCGGATGCCGATCAACCTGCGGCATTAGAACAGGTCATCTGCCCGGTCACCAAATTCAAACTGGGATCGATGGGCGTTCCGCCAAAGGTTTCGGTCGCTGGCAACGACATCTTTTTGTGCTGCGAAGGTTGTCGTGACAGCCTGATGGAAGACCCGCAAAGCTACGTCACCATGCTTGAAACCATGAAGGCGGAAGGCACGCTTCACGATGCCGAAAGCGACGATGCCGCTATGCCGGAATTACCGGCCCTCGGAGCCATCGAAGCTATCGAAGCCATTGACGATAGCGGGCTGCCACCAATGGGCGAGATGCAGTTTGTGCCACCACCCGGGATTATCGAATCGACTGACTCAACGGAAGGTGATCAGCGATGAAGTGGCTGCTGACATTCTGCCTGCGAGAACGCTTACTCGTTTTACTGGCCATGTTCGGCTTGATTGCCGCTGGTTGGTACGCGGCCCAAACGGTTCCGATCGATGCCATTCCCAACGTCGGTGAGAATCAGGTGATTGTTCTGACCGAATGGGTGGGACGGTCTCCCAAGGACATCGAAGACCAGGTGACGTATCCCCTGTCCGTCGCTTTGCAGGCTGTGCCTGGTGCCAAAAGTGTTCGTGGCAAGAGCATGTTTGGCTTTAGCTTTGTGCAGGTCACGTTTGGCGACGACATCGATTTCTATTGGGCCCGCTCACGCGTCTCTGAACAGCTCACCACTGTTGCCGGGTCGCTGCCGGATGACGTCAGTCCCGTGCTGGCACCGGATGCGACGGCTCTGGGACAGATTTACTACTACGTCCTTGAACCGCCCGCGGGCATGGACTTAGCCGAACTCAGGTCGAAGCAGGACTTCTTCGTGAAGTATTCGCTGCAGTCCGTGGAAGGCGTTGCTGAGGTCGCGTCGATTGGTGGTTACGTTAAGCAATACCAGATCGACGTTGACCCCGACGAACTGCGGTACCACAACCTTCCATTAAG
Source organism: Fuerstiella sp. (assembly GCA_039974975.1). Classification (GTDB taxonomy): domain Bacteria; phylum Planctomycetota; class Planctomycetia; order Planctomycetales; family Planctomycetaceae; genus Fuerstiella. The sequence goes on from JBDWHY010000081.1 coordinate 23,714, forward strand.
TTCCGTCATCAGTGCAGTCAAAGCGTCAAACATCGACGTCGGTGCTAAAACGATTGAACAAAGCGGCATGGAATTTATCGTTCGTGGTCGCGGTTTCATTGGTTCTGGAAAGTCCGAAGCTGAGACCATCGAACAGATCAACGACACAGTCGTGGCCACGCGTGATGGTGTCCCCGTCACCATCGGTCAACTGGCCGCAGTGCAGACTGGTCCATCATTTCGTCGCGGCGCGCTGGACTTTAACGGGCAGGAAGCGGTCGGCGGTGTCGTCGTGATGCGGTACGGTGAGAACCCTCGTGCAGTCATTAATCGACTTGAAGAAAAGATTGCCTCGCTGGAAAAAGACCTCGGCGGCATTCGCATCGTCGGGGTCTACGACCGCACGACGTTGATCGACGAAACCATCGGAACGCTGACGACGGCGCTCACGGAAGAAACCATCATCACAATCATTGTGATGATTCTGTTTCTGCTGCACGTCCGAGCCAGCCTGATCATTGCCATAACGCTGCCGACAGCCGTGTTGATGTCATTTATTGCGATGAGGCTGTTTGGAGTCGACGCCAACATCATGTCGCTGGCGGGTATTGCGATCGCCATCGGCACGATGGTCGACATGGGCATCATCGTGCTGGAAAACATCTACGAAGGGCTGGCTGAATGGGAATCGGCCCAGGTATCCGGGGACCGCACATCCGTAAAAACTGGTGCCACGCAGTTCGACGTCATTCGCGACTCGGCTGCAGAAGTCATTCCCGCAGTGATGACTGCTGTGACGACAACCATCGTCAGTTTTCTGCCCGTCTTCTTCCTGACAGGACGCGATCATCGAATGTTTTCCCCGCTGGCATGGACAAAAACATTTGCACTCGCCTCCAGCCTGATTGTTGCCGTGACGCTCGTTCCGATGCTGTGCCGCATGCTGCTGACCGGTGGCAAAAAGAAGACGTTTACGACAGTCGCCTCATCTCTTGGACTCGCCGTCCTGCTGACATCTCTCGCTTATTTGTGGCGAACACAACTGTCGGCGGCGACGCACGTGCCGGTGAGTCTGTTGCTGCTGCTTGCTGTCTGTGTCGGCTTGTTTGTCGGATGGTGGATGTCGCGCGAACGCGTGCGGTCAATGGAAGAAAACCCCGTCAGTCGATTTGTCCGCTGGCTGTACGGTGGACGGTTGCAGTTCGCCCTGAATCACAAACTGATCGCATTGGCATTTCCTGCGACCATTCTATTCGTCGGACTTGGAGCGTGGCAGGGCTTTCCCACAATTTTGCAGCCGGTCGAACGGTTTGCCCGCAGCATGGGCGCGGAATTGAACAACGTGCCCGGCTACGTGGACGCCAAACACACTTTCACGGGGCTAAAAAGTGACGACTGGATCGCTCTGGACGAAGGCAGTTGGTTTTACATGCCCAGTCTTTACCCGGCCGCCGGGTTTACTCAGGCGATGGAAGTCCTGCAGACTCAGGATGCCATGATCAAGCAGATTCCGGAAGTCGCGAATGTGCTTGGCAAGATTGGTCGAGTCGAATCGGCGCTCGATCCGGCACCGGCCGCGATGATCGAAACCTACATCATGCTGACGCCAAAGTCCGAGTGGCGCGAGGGCGTGACAGAACGATCAATCTGGGACGAAATCAACAAAGTGGCCACCGTTCCCGGAGTCACTCCGGCGTCGCCGCTGCAACCGATTGAAGGTCGAGTCGTGATGCTGCAAAGCGGTATCAAGGCTTCAATGGCAATCCGAATTTACGGCGACGATCTGCAGGGGCTTTCTGAAGCGGCTCTGGCAGTTTCCGACCATCTCAAGTCGCTTCCCATGGTCAACGCGGGAACCGTCAGCCCGGATATCGTGATGGGCAAACCGTACGTTGAATTCGAAGTCGATCGCAAAGAAGCGGCTCGCTACGGCATGAATACCATGATGGTGAATCAGATTGTCGCGGCAGGACTGGGGGGGCTTGACGTCACCGAGACCGTCGAAGGACGCGAACGCTACCCGATTCAGGTGCGATTCGATCGCAGCGTGCGAGACCACGTGGAGGACATGAACGAAGTTGCGGTGGTGACGGAGACAGGCGAAGTCGTGCCGCTCAAACACCTCGCGTCGATGACTCAGGTCTGGGGACCCGGAGCGATCAACAGCGAAGACGCTCGACTGGTCGCCCACGTTTCGTTCTCGCCCGCTCGGCAGGGAGGTGATCTGGAAACGGTTGAGGCCGTGATGGCATCATTGACGGAGGCCCGAAACGCGGCATCGGCGAATCCACAGGACACCAGCAAAGGCCTGTACTTTCCAGACGGCAACTTTGAATTGCAGGCGGTCGGTTCCTTTCAAAATCAGATCGAAGCCAATCAACGGCTGATGTGGATCATTCCGATGGTGGTACTGATCAACCTGCTGTTGCACTACCTTCACTTCCGCGATCTTCCGTTGTCACTGGTTGTGTTCTCAGGCATTCCCTTCGCAGCGGCGGGAGGCATGATTTGCGTGGCAGTCATGGGAGTCGACACAAACACGGCCATGTGGGTCGGCTTCATCGCATTGTTTGGCCTCGCCGCCGACGATGGAATCGTGATCGCAACGTACATGAAAACAGTGCTCGACGAACGAGACATCCGCAGCGTTGCAGAACTTCGTGAAGCCATCTACTTCGCAGGCCTCAAACGAGTCCGTCCCTGCCTGATGACCACAATCACCACACTGGCCGCTCTGGTACCAGTCCTGATCTCCACGGGGCGAGGTGCCGATGTCGCACGAGCAATGGCGCTGCCGGTGTTCGGAGGAATGCTGATTGAACCGTTCACGTCGTTCATCGTGCCCACTCTGTACTGCGCTTATCGAGAATTCATGATGCGAACCGGGCTGGAACAGGTTCCGGAAAGAGCGCCTGTGGCAACGTCAAACGTCACGGAAGCACCTCAATAAACGCTCTCCTTTTTCCAATGGAATAAACTGATGAAACGTCAATTTTCTCTGCTGCTGATGCTGACCTGCATTTCCCTTTGCCCGACAGTCCATGCTGATGATTCGTTACCGGAGTCGACCAAGGCACTGTCGCGACACGATCAGCTGAAAATTGCGGCTCAGAAGATCTGCCCTGTCATGGGCAAACCGCTGGGCAGCATGGGTTCACCAATCAAAGTCAAGATTGGCGAGCAGGAACTGTTTCTATGCTGCGAAGCCTGCCGGTCGAAGCAGGTCGATCGACAACATTGGGCCACGATTCACGCGAACTTCCGCGATGCACAAAAGAAGTGTCCGGTGATGGAGAAGCCACTCCCCGCCAACGCCAAGTCTACGATTGTCAACGGACAGCTCTTCTACACCTGCTGCCCGCCCTGCGTCGACAAGATCAAGGCTGATCCCAAAAAGTATCTCGAAAAGCTCGATGCGTTTTATGCCGCAAGCCTTGCCGTCCCGCAAACTCACGACGAAATCAAGATAGCGGTCCAGAAGATCTGTCCCGTAATGGGCAAACCGCTCGGCAGCATGGGGAAACCGATCAAAGTAAAAATCGGTGACGAGGAATTGTTTCTGTGCTGCGAAGCGTGCAGAAAGAAGCAGGTTGACAGAACACACTGGGCGACCATTCACACGAACTTCCGAGAGGCTCAGGGTACGTGCCCGATCATGGGGAAATCGCTTCCTACAGACGCAAAGTGGACGTTCATCAACGGCAATATCATTTATGTCTGTTGCCCGCCCTGCATCGAAAAGATCAACGCGAAGCCCGAACAGTATCTGTCAGAACTGGACGACCTTTACCACGCAGCGATTTCGGATCGCTAGACGCTTCTTCTTGTTCCCCAACGCAACTTCACAGCGCATGGCATAACTCACAGGCGACTGGCGCCGTGGACGCTACCGCTCATCGATTCAATACGACGACATAGGTATGCAATGACACAACCTCCACAGGCTAACAACTCCTCTTACGGGAACTTTAAGAATCCTCTCGGGCTATTGTACCGAATGCTCACTTCAGGAAAGCGTCCAGCATACGCCGCGCTTCTTCGCGAAGGGCTTGGAATCGCCGCCAAGCCTATTGATGCTGTACTGGCTTTAACGGAGCGAAAAACGATTGAGACTGCTACTGGACCTGATAGCCCGCTGATTCTTATCGTTGGACCTCCCAGGAGTGGCACAACTTTAATCTACCAGGCTTTTGCCTACTGTCTGGATGTGACCTTTCCCAGCAATCTTAGCAGTGTGTTTGCTAAGTCGCCCATGACAGTAAATCGATTTGCGGGCAAACAATCCGCAGATTTTGGCAGTTACTTTGGCCAGACATCTCGGATGAGTGGACCAAATGACGCCTTCCACATTTGGAATCGGTGGCTGGGGGAAGATCGATACACAACGCGAACCGATCTTTCACCCGAAGAAATTCTCTCTATGCGGCAGTTCTTCGCGGCGTGGGCCGACAAGTTCCAAAAGCCGTTCCTTAACAAGAACAATCGTAATGTTCACTGTATCAATTACCTTGCTGAACACCTGCCCAATGCGTTTTTTGTAGGCGTTCTTCGAAATCCTGCATGCGTTGCTCGCTCTTTGATACACGCTCGTAAAGCGGTGCAGGGTGACAAGACCATTGGATGGGGACTTCAATGTCAGGAAAAGCATTGTCACGAATATCCACTGGGCTACGTACAGGATGTCTGTGATCAGGTCATGCGAAATCAAAGCGAACAGTTGGACAGCTTCAATGAACTTTCTGCTGCACGATTCGTCCAAATTCAATACGAACAGTTTTGTGACCGACCAGATGAATGTCTCGATGAAGTTGCAGCACACATTCCTCAGCTCAAACGAAGAAAAGACTCCGTTTGCCTTGGCAAAGGTACCTTTAGCGTTTCCAGGTCAGTGCCACTAAGCGACGCGGAAGAGGAAATAATTCACAAGAATTTCCCTGCAAGTGGCGTTTAGCACGAAGACCCGCCTTTGGATTCATTGCCATATTCCAGGCATCAGCGACCAGAATTGGATCGACCTTACTTGACGAGAGATCCGCTTGTCAGATCCGACTTCAGAAAATCTTGTTTCACCTTGAAGACAAATAACTGGACCTTCCTGGAGTGTGGGACCGTCGATTGAACCTGAACGGTTTTGATTACAGGGAATGTGTCAGGCATAGACCGAATCAACCGTCGCATCTGTTCTGAAATTCTGATCTCCCCATACGGTTGTGGATCTTCAAAGATGATGCACCGAGCGTCCAATCGATTGATCTCGCGAAGGATTTCATGGTCTGTGGACACAAATTGTTCGAAGTCAACATTCGGGACGTTTGTGAAGCTGTAGAGTTCTTTATCGGCCCTTAAGACGTTGCGTTGCCGGTTAGGATCAAGATGACGAAGATGGTAAGTAATATTTCCATCCCACCACCCTTCAATGAGGATGCGGTCATTGGGTTCCGTATGCGTGATCGCAACTTGAGCTGCATCAGCGTAGCCCGTAACGCGATAGACGGGTTGGAGAAATGATGTGATTGCCGTTGCCAACAACAGGCAGAATTTCACAACGAAGACGGAACCTTTCCTCGAAAAAAAAGAGGCGAACTTACTCAATTGGTGACCGAATTCTTCAGCCCCAATCGCCGCAAGCCATGCAAGGGCGGGCAACCAGTAGATCGTATGTCGAGATGTCAGTTCTGCCAGAGGAGTAAACGTGAGAAACGTTGCAAGAAGTATCGAGGCAAAAACTGGAAGTGCGGATCTGTTTTGACATCTGAGACAGGCAAATATTCCTACCGTCACCAGAAATGTCGAAACCCAACCGACTTGCGATAAAACACACGAGGGATAAAAGAGAATCCGGCCGAGCAGTGTTTGCGGGCTTTCGCGGCCAGAAACGCTCTCTGCCGCCTGTCTCATATGCAACTCTCCCAGCTCACTCCAAATCAGGATGTAAGTTGGTGCGACGATTGCAATTGCCAAGCAGGCAGCCACCAGAATGTGACGGCTCGCCAGCCGCTTATACTGTCCTTGAAAAGCCACCTGGAATATCAACATAGGGACAAGCACAACAGCATCGAATCTTGTCAGCGCAGCAATTGCCGCCGCTATTGCAGCTAAGTAAAGGCTTCTTTTGCGTTCTTTGGCCAGCCATTGATCAAACTGATCCAGGCAAAGCAGACACAAAGCGAGAGTTGGCATTTCCAACATCACATAGCGGCTGAATTCAAAGACAAGAGGCATTAGTCCGAAAAGTGCAGCCACAAAGGACGCCTGCTCAATCGGCATTCGCCTTCGGCAGAGCCTCATCAGGCACCATGTTGCCAAAACACAACTGAGAAGTACCAGGACCCGTGGCACTGCGACTGATGTCCCGAAGACCACCATCGCCAGCCCGGACGTTGCATGGAACATCGGCGGCCAGACAAGAAGACCAAGTGCCGGATACTGTTCGTTGTAGTCTTCAGCGTACTGACGTGGAGCAGACGATGGTTGATCTACGAGGAAGTCTCGGAAGAAGACAGAAGTCATTACATGGCGATTTGAGTCACCGTTGAAGACGGGTTCCTGCGGCCTTTGAACCACAAAATGCAGAATCACGACGAGTCCGAAAGCCAGCCAGTGTCCGTTGCGAAACGGTATTTGCTTGCTGAACTGAATTTTGCGAGACATAGAGTCGCCAGTAAATGGTCTGCGATATACAGGTACCCATTGACTTATATGCAAAATTCCTCTGCGTGGAAGACTCATGCTCCAACCACGAGTATCGTCATTGAAATTGGATCTGATTGCTCGGGGCGATATCGATGTCGACTCCAACGGGACAAGCCTCACACAGCCAAGCCTATGACACTCTTGTCCTCCACCCGGATGCTGAATTCTAACACGAATTGCTTGTACGTCGCGTTGCTAAATCGTTTTCGAAGCAACTGCTCAGCCAATTCTGATTTCTGCCTGACAAGTCTCAACGATCACTGCGAGCAGCGGGGGCGATGAAACCCCAAAAAGACCACGTGCATCACGTGGCCTTTCTTCGTTTCGAGGGGTGAGAAATCGAATGCCGCAGATCATGCGAACTTAAAATCCACGACTTCGGAGGTGCTGGCGACCATAGCCATCTTCCACGTCAATGTGGTTGCCGTGGCGGTAGGCCGCCGGCTGGCGAGAGCTGTTGTAGAGGCCGTTTCCATGATTTAACTGGCTCTGGCGAATTCCGCTGCCGTAGTTTCCGTAAGTGGCCCCGTACCGGGAGTTCCGGTTGCTGTTGTAGCTCAGGCCCAGTGACAGCGACGGACGCTGAGTTGAGTAGCCTCGATATCCCGACGTCAGGCCGTAGCCGTTGTTGTAGCCGACGTTCCCTCGGTTGTTGAAATTACTTCCGTAGTTGTAACTGTTTCCAGTGACTCCGTAGCCACTGTTGTAGCCGTAGCCAGCGTTGCCGCCGCCGACTCGACACTGGGCAGCCGCTTCACCAGCCGTCATGACTCCCAGTGCCATGATTGCACAGGCAGCCAGTCCGAAGTTCTTGATCTTGTTCGAGTTCTTTGAGCGTTTCGTGTTCATCTTGATTTCCCTTTCAGCGGGTTTCAGATTGCCAGGAGATTGAGTTACCGGCGAAAGGGAAAAGCGAAGGACGTGCCAACCCATCGCCAGAGCTTTAAGTGCCTTGCGATTGCCAGTTTACGTCGAAATTGGCCGCCAGTGCGTCTCGTTCTGTTTGAGTTCGATTGGACGACACGCGAGATCATTAGGACCACAGCTGAACATTTTTGGGCATTCAAAAACAAGACAAGCCGTCTGAAACAAGAGACGAGTGGTCATTGGGGGGAATAAACCTTGCTGGCAGGTTGGTTGCCCGATGGCGCCTGCATTTCCGTTCGAAAATAAATCGAATTTGTAACCTGACCGTCAATCCACCAGTAACTGGGAATTTAGGAATCACCATGAAGCGATCTGTCCCGTCGTATACCACTGCAGGGTGGTTGCCATCTAGGTTCAGGCGGTTTCGATACCGCCATACGTGTCCGTTCAGTCGCAGCCATATATCGACAGATCCAATGGTTGCTCAGGACAAACCACCCTGATTCGGTTGTGCTCTGCTCATGGGAAGAACGCAATAGTGCATGTCGCCCTTTGTTTGGGACAGGCACTGATCCTGAATTGGAGCCCTTTTCGTGATGCATGACGTTTGGCAGCACTGTAAATCACCCCCAAGAACCGACCGTTTTTCGGCACTGCGATTTTGATCAGGCCATGAATGGCTGAAATGGGCAAGGTGAGTTTCATTTACTCGTTCCGAAATTCATGGTTTCATTTACTCAATGACTTTGAACTCAAATGAAACTCCGGCGGGAAAATTTGACAAACCAACAGGAAAGTTGGTTGGTTATGCTCGGGTGTCGACAACTGGGCAGGAGCTTGACATGCAACTGGATGCGTTGCGTGATGCGGGTTGCGATGAGCGACTGGTGTTTGTTGACAAGGCGTCCGGAGTGAAGTCTGATCGTCCCGGGCTTGAGCAGGCTTTGGACAGTGTTGCCAAAGGCGACACGCTGGTTGTCTGGAGGCTGGATCGACTGGGGCGATCGATGCAGCATCTGGTGACTGTGATTCAGGAACTGAATGACCGAGGAGTCGGGTTTCGAAGCCTGTGTGATGGCGTGATTGATACGACGACAGCCAGCGGGCAACTGATCTTTGGAATCTTTGCAGCGTTGGCTCAGTTTGAGCGAGCCCTCATCGTGGAACGCACGAATGCTGGCTTGTCTGCGGCCCGTGCGAGAGGAAGGTTTGGCGGAAGGCCGAAGCTGAGTCCACGTGATCCTCGAATTCTGACTGCAAAAGCACTCCATGCCGATCAAGGATTGTCGATCGCTGAAATCTGCAGCACGCTTCAGATCGGAAAGACGACTCTGTATCGCTGGTTGCGTATGTGATTCGTTGGATCATCGGCAGCGTATGATTTCCATTTGATCATCAAGAAGCATTCGGAAGATCGCGTATTGAAACCGCATCGCCCGTGCCATCCCCATGAATGACATGGTCAAGCACATCGATGCCAAGAATTTGACCACATTCAGTCAGCCTCTTTGTTACAGCATGGTCTTCTCTGCTTGGCGTTGGGTCGCCGGAAGGATGGTTGTGAGAAAGAATGATTGAACTTGCCCCTTGGGCGACGGCTGGGCGAAAGACTTCCCTCGGATGAACGAGCGAAGCATCAAGCGTTCCGATCGTAATGGCAACGACACTTTCGACTCTGTTCTTTACGTTCAGACAGGCGATGACAAATCTTTCCTGGTCATTGCCCGGCTGCTGTTTCCAATAGTCTCGAAAGAACTGAACTGCGGTTCTTGAAGAGTCAAGAACAGGGCGTGCGAGAACATCGGCTACGTGAACGATTGCCAAACGCTTCAGCGGCGTATACAGGCTTCGTTGGATCACACTCCGAGTTTCTGCCACGGCAATGTGGGGCAGGTTTGATGAGGAACGCTCGGTGTCTGTTTCAGGCCAAAGGTGAAGCTGTCGTTCCATGTCGAAGATCATGAACGTGTCAAAGCAATCGCGCAACCGATTTCCTCTCAAACGACTGAGTTCAGGCGAGCATTGTTTCCGATACCATCGGCAGAGTCCTTGACGGAGAAAGTAAATTCGTAGATTCAGTCTACGTTGATGAGTCTACACATCAGGGTATGGAAATCAGAAAGAGTTGCCTCGACGTTTGAATGAGTTGGCCATCAACATCTACGGAGATCTCGTCGTTGGGATTCACAGTGTTCGAGGAGTGACTGCCGATGCTTCTTCGGGCTGACTCTTGCGCCTGTCGACTGATCGGCGTAAAGTGGCAACATGAGGGAGGTCTCAAACGCCAACTTCGGCCTGTTGATTGCGTATATCCTGCCAGGTTTCGTCTTGCTGTGGGGACTTGAGCCCTATTCTCCAACGCTTGCCGTATGGCTGAATCCACCGCAGGAAAATGCGGCAACGATCGGCGGCTTTCTCTACGGAACGATTGCGGCAGTTGGACTTGGGATGCTATTGAGCACTATCCGCTGGTTGATCGTGGATTCAATTCTTGGGCGTACAGGCATCCGACTGCCAGCCGTCAGTTTCAAGGCCTTGCGGGAGTCAGGGGAAGCGTTGGACCGCCTTGTCGACTACTACTACCGCTACTATCAATGCCACGCCAATTCTCTTGTTGCAAGCTGCCTTCTGATCCCTCTTCGCTGGGGATCTCATGGGTTCAGGCCCTTCGAAGTTTTCTTGTTCCTTGGGATTGCAGTGATCTTGTGGCTCGGTTCTCGCGATACGCTCAGAAAATATGGAGCCGGGCTTCATGACATATTGGGGCAATAGTCAGCCTTCTTCCTTCATGTTGGCCACGAGCATCTCGACGTCACGCATCAGAGTACTGAGGCGAACGCCCAGAGCATTCGCAATCTGACTGGCGACAGCGATCGTTACCTGGACTTTCGCACGCTCGACCTGACTTGCGTAAGTCCTGTGAATTCCGGCAGCATGGGCCATCGCTTCCTGAGAAAGGCCTTGTGTCAGGCGCCGGTCACGGACAGCTTTCGCGAAATAAACTTCGATATTTTCCATCTACGGAATATGAAGATGTGTAGACTATTTAGCGACAGATTATAGAGTGACAGCATATCGTCTACATTCGAGACCCATCTGGAGTAGTGAAAAATGACCAACGGAGCGAAGCCCCACCCACCCAATGAGAGCAAAAACCAAGAGCCCAAACCTGATCAGCAGCAGGGAAAGACACAGACTAAGAACTCATAGACTTCGTGCAATCCAGCTTGCGCGTATCTGTCGGCGGTGGTAATGTGGCGGCATGCAAAAGATGGCTCTTCAGCCACAGGAAATTCCGTTCGACGATGCGGAGTCAGTCAACATGTTTCGGCCCTCGCCAGAGAAACCGTTGGTGGCGACTCCGGGAGCCATTGAACAGTTTTCGCATGACACGATAGTCGCCTGCTGGAACGTATTGACGGATCTTGCCGACGAGAAAAGCGGGTTGGACTATCTTCAGGTGTTCGTTCGAGAAGAGGATGGGCGACGGCTTTGGTTTCTGGAAGACGGTGAAGGCGGAGCCATCACGGCTCTGACGCCCGATGAGTATTGATTGTTCCCCACGTTGATCTGGCGAAGAAATCACGCAGCAACGGGAAGAGTCGGGAACTGGCCGAGGCCATCGATCAGAGTCTTGAGGAACTTGGGCAACAACTCGAAGCAGGCAACAGTGAGCAACTGAATCGCTTCCTTGAGTTTCTCTCGCGGTTTCATCGATACAGCATCGGCAACCTGATGTTGATTTACTCAACGCTGCCGGATGCGACTCATGTGGCGGGTTTCAAACGTTGGCGAGAACTCGGTCGACAGGTTCGAAAGGGAGAAAAGGGAATTCCTATTCTCGCTCCGATGGTTCGTCGTAAGAAGGCTGATGACGAGCCAACAGATTCCATGAAGGTGGATTCCTCGGAAGGAGGCACACAACGGAGACAAGTCTTCGGCTTTCGAGCAGCTCATGTGTTTGACGTGACGCAAACCGATGGTGATGAACTACCGAAGTTCTCTGAACCAACGGGAGATCCCGGCCAGTATATTCATCGACTGCGAGAGCAGATTCGCTCGCTTGGAATCGAACTCATTGAAGAGCCGATTCCGGGTGGAGCACTGGGCATGTCCGAAGGAGGTCGCATTACGATTCAACCTGGCATGACGCCAGCCCATACGGTCGCCACGATGATCCACGAACTGGGACACGAGCGGTTGCATCGAACTGAGCGAAGGGAATCCACCAGCAAACTTGTCCGCGAAACGGAGGCTGAAGCAGTGGCCTTTGCCGTTTGTCAGCGAATTGGTATTGAATCGAATTCGTCTTCCAGTGATTACATCCGACTATACGGTGGATCTTCAGAAACACTTCAGCAATCGTTGGAGCACATCCGCAAATGCACGGCGGAGATCCTCGAAGATCTGTTGGAAGACGGCGACGGCAGCAGCACAACAACTGCCGTACCCAAGCAGCAATTGCGGTTGTTTTGAGGCCACAATCCCAGAACATCCGGCTGAAGATTCTCGCGGCATTCCCAGACGGACTACTGCTTGTCGATATCAGCAAGTTGGCGGAGTTCACTGATCACCATGAGAATATCTTCTTGGGTGAACTTGGTTTTCTGAAACGTGATCAACACGTCGGCTTCGCTCGTTCGAAATCGCTTCTGACGAGCCGCAATGCCTTTGGAACGTTCGCCGCCGATCCGCGTTTTTCGGTTCCCTTTTCTCTGCTGCACGACGGCCTCGGTTTCATCTGCCGACAGTCTGTCGCGCTGAACGTCGGCTGCTACCTGCATTTGTTCCTTCTTGTCCAGTTGAGAAATCTGATAGAGGTGACGCTTCGTCATTCCTGATTCACTGTCCGTGCGAGCAATTTCCTGCAACTCTGCGGCGACTTTGTCTTTCAATGCCAACAACTTGCTGATCTCTGATTTTGACTTTCCGGTCACGGCGGCCATTTCCTTTTGACTCATCTCGAATTCGTCTCGCAGGCGAACCAGTGCGTCTGCAGTTTCGTAAGGTCTCAGGCTGGATCGCTGCCAGTTATGAACAATCTGATCAATCAGAAGTTCCTTCCCTTCGCTTTGCTGAACCCAGCAGGGAAGTTCTTCGAGCTGAAGGCGTGTGGCAGCTTCGAAGCGTCGTCCTCCATCAATTACCATGTATCGCCCAATGTCCGGGTTCCAGCGAACGGTCAGAGGTTGTTTGATTCCTCGAGCCTGAATGGAGGCCGTCAATTCCGTGAGTTCCTCTTCATCAAATTCTTTGCGAGGCTGATTGGGGTCTGGCACAATTCGACTGCGTTCAATCAGGTAACTGTCCGTCAGCCGTCGGCGACCTTGCTGATCGGCGGGCTGAGCTTGTCGTTCAGAAAATGACAGCCCTGACGTGGCTGCAAACGCGGAAGCCGCTGCTGAGCTAGCGGCCTCAGCCGTTCCTTTGCGTGCGTGCTTCGACTTCGGAGAAGAAGTTTCGGGCGATGGTTGCGGCATGAGATTTTGGGGAATGAAGTACGATGGGAATGCGGTCGTTGACCGATTGTTCGAACGGAGACAGATCCGGAATCACTGTGTCGAAGGCGTCGGCACCGAAGTGTTCTCGCAGTTCAGCGAGGTACTGCTTTTGATACTTGCGGCCTTTCTTGAAACGACTCGCGACGAAGCCCAACAACTGCAGATTGGGATTCTGAGTGTCTCGCACGTGTTCAAAGGCCGTCATCACGTGCTGAGTTCCCAGTGCTCCCCATTGAGCTGTCTCAAGCGGGATCATCAGAAAGTCTGAAGCACAAAGGGCGGCATACGTGATGAGTGAAATATCAGCAGGGCAATCCAGCAAGACGAAGTCGTAGAACTTTCGAACGCTGTTAATGGGATCCATGAGAGATTGCTCAAAGCCGGTGCCTTCCCAGTTTCCCGGTGACGTGTCGTTGTATTGTTCCAGTCGAAAGCTACCTGGAATGCAGTCGATGCCAGGCAGGGGCGACGATTGAATGAGGTCAGAAATATTCGGATCAATGGCCGGATTGAAGAATGCCTCACACCCTTCTTTTTGGCTGGCTTCCGTGCCGAGCAGAGTCGTCGAAATATTGCCCTGCTTATCGAGGTCAAGGATCAGACAACGCTTTTGTTGTTCGCGGCAGACTCCTGCGATGAGCCAGCATAAATGAGTCTTCCCGACTCCCCCTTTCAGGTTTAAAGATGTAATGACGGTGGCCTGAGGCGGTTGAGTGTCGTTCATGCGGCCAGAATACGTGCGCTGTCGTCAGTCGCGCAAGTGCTTCTCAATTCACGTGAGCTGCCCTGAACTCAAACACCGCAGAACCTAGCCGAAAAGGTGGTGAGTTTCCCGGGGAAACTCTGACGTGACACCCGGGTGAATGTGTGGTGTGGTCGAAACGCTGGCAGTGCTTCCGTTTGCGCCGACGACATTGTCGTTGGGGCCAGCTTCATCGCGATGTCCCGGCTTGAGCACAACAATCAGTCGCCAATTTGCTGGTTCCGTCAAGCCGATGTTCCGACGCGTTACGGACGAGAGACCGACGGGTTACGGACAAATTCACCGACGCCTTACGGACACAATCTGTGCACACAATCGCCAATCCACCCCTTTGCAAAGCCATTTCTCCGGAGTCTCGTTTGGTTCCGACGGGTTACGGACATCCCGCACGACGCGTTACGGACATTTTTGGTAGCTCAGCAGCCATTGATCCGCAACCAGAAGCCGTTTTCTCAACATAGCGGCTGCATCGCGACGGGTTACGGACAAACTCCGACGCCTTACAGACCTGACGCCGACGGGTTACGGACGACAGGCCGACCCGTTACGGACATTCGACACTGGCAAAGGTGCTCGACTTCGCAGCAGCAAGCCATTCATTGCTATCCCTCGTGCGCGTGCGTGGGAGGGTGTTCTTTTACAATAATTCTTTAACACACTCACACCAAGCGAAAGCTCGATTGGTCAGTACTTGGCGCGGCGTCGAACCTGTGGCAGGCTGTGTTACGTGAAACATGGTACGACCAACCGACGGCCCGAAACGGATTCAGCCCGTCCGGAAGCGATGGCCGGTCGAGATGAACTGAACCTTGTCGACTTTCCGATCGGAGTGCTGCGTCATCAACAACCGGTTGATGCAGATGGTCGACGTCTGGAAGAACTGGTATTTTCTGTGGATGCTTTCACTGACAGTGTTGGAAAGATCGTTCCGCAGAAAGTCACCATTCGTACATCGTCGAAGTTTGGGTTTCCAACGCCGAAGGAAGAAGAGCTGCTAATCGGGCTGATGCTGTTCTGTCGCAGCCGCAATAACTTCACCGAAGCAAAAACAAAGTTTCAGGTCAGTGAGATGCTTGGGACGCTCGGTTGGCCGGACAATGGAAGAAGCCGCCGCCAGTTGCGAGAAGGTCTTGATCGGCTCGCTGGAGTTCGCCTGAAGTTCGAAAACAGTTGGAGTACCGACGAAGGCAAACAATACGAACGAGAATTCAACACTGGGATTCTGGATAGCTACGAGTTGCGTGTGGCCAACGATGGGCAGGGGGCAGATTCACGAGAACTCACCGCCATCCAGTGGTCAGCAGAAGTCTTCGCAGACATTCAACGTGGCAACGTAAAGGAACTGAATACAGCCGAGTTCTTTTCACTGGAACGACCGCTTTCAAGGCGACTCTATCGGTATCTCGACAAACATCTGAAAGCAGGCCAGTGGTTTGAAATGGATCTGCTTCGCTTTGCGGCTCATCTGGGAATCACCGAGAAGTCTCACATCGGAAAGATTCGAGAGCGTCTGAAGAAGCCGATTCTTGAACTGGAACAACGCGGGACTCTGTTTGAACCGTTGCTCGATGCAGAACGCTACCACCGTCTTGGCACGGGACACTGGCTGATTCGATTTCGCAGAGTTACCGGGAATCGTTCGGAAACGACGACGCAGCGAGATCTATCAGCTCCTCAGGTGAGCCAAAACGCAGGCGAGAAGGCTCTACAACAACCTTCGCCACACCCAGCGAATCGGCGAGGCAACAAGAAGAGGTTCTCCGATGCCGACCGCAAGCTTGTTCAGGAGTTCTATCACCTTTGGTCTGACAATGCTGAGCATGAACCGACTTTCCACGAATGCCAGCAGGCCCATTCCGTGATTCAGCAATACGGCGCCGCGAAAGCAATGGAATTGCTGCCTGCCGTCATAAAGCTCATGAAGCAACGCTTTCCCGATGCGACATCATTCGGAGCCACAAAAACCTATTGGTCACTGGCAAACCAGAAAACGAAAGCCGGACAATCGACTCGACAGCTGGAAGCGACTCAGAGTGACAGCGACCGAAAAGAAGAGCAACGCAGACAGCAAGAACACCAACGCAAGCAGCAGCTTCACACGGAATGGAATCAGCTCGATGAACTTGCACAGGCAGCCATCCGTGACGAGGTGCTACAGCACTGCACAGACTTTGTTCGGCGAAAGATCGAACAACAGGAATACACCGATTCGCTCGTGATGCTGGCCTGCCTGAATCGCCTCGATCAGAAACAATCGAGCGCCGAAAGCACGCCGTTTTAGATGCCCCGCAGGATGCCACCTGCACGTTGCATCCAAAGTGGCACTCAACAGAGCAACACAGTTGACTCTGTTCACCGCTTTGACCGGGGCAAAGCGTCTCTTCGATGAGGGCACTGCGTCGACGGGCTATCGCCCGCGACCCGCGGAGCGGGCCGATGACGCTGACGGAGCAGCTACGTCCCTTCCGCGGGTCGCGGCCTAAGGCTCATCCCTCGCCAGCCCCGACGCAGTGCCACACCGCACTTCCCTCTGGCAAAGCCAGCTCCGCAATCGGCGAACACCGATTCTTCGCCACCTTTTCTTCACAGCTTCGCTGCATCCTTGTTCTCACACGACGTCGACCACTTCGCCGGGAACAACAGTTTTGAGATTGGTTGTGAAAACTGCAATTCCAGACTTCGTTCGATTTGCTTTACTTGCTGGGCGACCTGATGCAGTCTGCCCCTATGTCAATCGATAGCAAAACGCTTCCACAGGAACCGACGGCAGCCGCACGGCGGCTGTTCGAGGAAACTCTTCAATTCCACCGTGAAACAGGCAACAGCAAAAGAAAAACTGATCGGTTCTTCGCCCCCGCGTATGTCGTTGTTGCAAACGGATTTCGCGATGAGCAACTCGTCTGATCTTCGCTGGTGAAATCTACTTGATACTGCGAGACTCCGAACTCTACTGGTTGGTATCACCACTCGATGATTCGGTTTGATGATTCAACAGGTGACAATCGATGCAATGCGTGGACGACCGAGTCGGGGGCTGTTTGGCTCTCCACCGGCTGAATGCCGTCGCATGCAGAAGGTGAGGCAAGAAATTGACAACGGATCGCTCAATCATGCTATGCTGCTTGCATGAATCGATGGGACAAATATGACGTCAGCGGAAATGTGGAAGCTCAGTTTGCGGATGAGTCGGAAGATGTCCTTGTCAACAAACTCGGAATCAAGGAACTCGAACCACTTCAGTTGAAGGAAGAGGAAGGCCTCGCCACGGCGTACGAAATTCTGTTCAGCGAAGTCCGGACCGATACCGTTCTCACGACGCAATTAGTTCGCCACGTTCATGACCGCATTTTCGGAGAACTTTTCGAATGGGCCGGGCGTTGGCGAACAGTCGTGATCAGCAAGCCAGGTGCGATCTGGCCTCCGCCTCAGTATCTGGACGCTGCTATGAAGTCATTCGAGACCGAGATCCTGTCGAAGTGCGAATCAGCGGACTTAGTAAGTGACGATGTCTTCGTCGAAATTTCGGCCGAGGTGCAGGGCGAGTTCCTCGCAATTCATCCGTTCCGAGAAGGCAATGCTCGAACGATCAAACTGGTGAACGATTTGTTGGCCGCTCAAACCAATCGCCCGATGCTGAAGTACGATCAATCAGATGCTGGCCGTGATGAATACATCAACGCGGCGAAAGCAGCGATGGCGGCTCAGGACTATCGTCCGATGCAGTCGATTATTCGGACAGCATTGCAGCAGGCGACTGGCTGATGCTCTGGAGTTGCCTGAGGATTGCGCGACGTGTTTCTTCGCGGAACGGCGGCAGTCCTTCGATCACGCTGTTGCGTTCAGCAACATCAAGAATGCGGTCATGGCGTTCATAATCATCCTGCAGCCATGTGCAAGCGTCTTTGAGAGGTTGTCCGGTTCCAAATTCAGTCATGCTGGAATTCTACGCCATTGAGGGCCTGCTGTCACGAAGAATGTTATCGTCCTGCATTCGTTCCGGCGGGCAGCTAAAGGAAAGTGCGTAGGAAAAACAGCGACGCTGTTCGCGAGTGAGTCACCGGACCATGGCAAGAAAGATTCAGTGTCGACATCGCCAAAGCATTCGGGATTCCGGATTCGAGTACCGTTCCTTAAACTCGTAATCGGTCGGAATGGGGATTTAAGAGCAGTAATATCGCTTCGCAACAGGCCTGTCGATTTCTGTTGTCTGCTTGCAGTGGAAAACGAAATGTGCCTTGATAGCTCTCTTTGGAATGAACTTCAGGCTGGTAGCCTGAACTGTCCTCAATGACAACCGAGGCCAAGAACCGGCAAAGTTTGCCACCACGACAGTTGTGAGTCTCACTGTTCCCAGTATTACAGGACGCCTAACCGGACTGAGGAAGTGTGAGTCTCAACTGCCCCATCTTGGCGATGGTTGTCGGAAACACCACGTGGTTGCTAAAGAATTCCCGCGAATCCACATTCGATACGTGAATCATGAAGCCGAGAAGAATATAGTAGTCCTCACGAATTCACGGTCGTAGCGGGGCTGAGGAACCGATAACGAGAGGAAACAAGCGTGGCAGAGTACCACCAAATTTGCCACTCCAAACGTCTCCACAGTCGAGGATGGACGGCATGAAGGCAGAAATGCTGAAAAGGCTCGTACGAGCAATTGCGATGGGGTCGCAAGACGACCTCACCCAGCTCGCTGACAAAATCGTGGAATCCGAACGCAAGAGCGGGCATTCTCGACTCGCCGGTGAACTCGAGTCCATTCTCGAAGAAAAGCCGAAACGAGCCACGAAACGATCGGGCCGAGCAGGGATCGACTCAGACAAAATCGTCCGGGAGCTCCCGATCAGCCGTCGTCATCAGGAGATGTTGGTCAGCTTCCTGCCGAATGACGCCTTGCAACATCACATCGTGCTGCCTGCCGACATCGAAGCACGCTTCGAGCAAATTGAAAAGGAGTTTGCCGCTCGTGAGCGTTTGTCGGCATATGGATTGAACCCGCGAAAGAAGATCCTTCTCTACGGTCCTCCTGGTTGTGGCAAAACATTAGGTGCCAAACGCCTTGCGTGGAACACCGGCTTGCCGCTAATGAAGGTTCGATTCGATGTTCTGGTGTCATCGTATTTCGGTGAATCGGCTTCGAACCTGCGAGCGGTCTTTGAGGCAGCCCGGGAGCAACCCTGTGTTCTTCTACTGGATGAGTGCGACTTTATCGCTCGATCTCGTGTTACCTCAAAGGACATTGGTGAAGTCGCTCGAATAGTAAATACTTTGTTGGCGTTAATGGAGGAGTACGATGCTCCGGGCTTGCTAGTCGCAACGACGAACATTGAATCGTCGCTGGACGAAGCACTTTTTCGCCGGTTCGACGACGTGTTTCAGGTTCCATTGCCAGGAAAAGAAGAGATCCAAAAGCTGCTAACAATGACACTTTCCAGCATCAAACAATCCAAGTCGATACGCTGGGATGAAATTACTGATAGACTAGGGGGGCTCTCAGCCGCCTACGTGGTGCGTGTTGCAGAGGCTGCAGCAAAGACTGCGGTGCTTTGCGGGAAACGTATTGTGGAACAAGAGCACTTCGACGCTGCAATAACGGAATTGAGGCGTCCAGATCAGGAGCAGTGACGGGTAGCAATCAATGTCCACAGGGCACAACTTTCAACACCTTCCCCTTCTCCGGCGTGAGGGTGGCCCAGCAAACATTCACGGCGGGGGATCATCATCGCCGTTGACGATTGAGAACAAAGCCAATCGCACCAGTCATAGTAGCGCCCTGGCTGCTGGCGCAACAAACGCCGCGAACGAGCGGCACAGAGTCGAGGCAGAACGCAAGGCTGAAGCTCTACCTGAGTTGCCTCCCGGTATTCCGCTTCTCCTGCAAGTTGATACAGAGCTGGATGTAGACGATCTGCGGCACTACTTCGACTTCGAGATAGTTTCCGAGGAAGAAGAGGGATTCGTGATTGTCGCGAGCAGCGACGTCGACCTGTCTGATTTTCTCGATGCGGTTAACAGGTTTGCGTCTACGAATACTCAGGACCAACGTGGGACCGCCACGATCGCGAGTGTTCATCGACTTGATGACGATGCCAACCAGAAGAAGCGACTGGAACTGATACTTTCAGAACAACTACATGAGCTCTGGCCGAACCTCAATGAGGCAACGAACTATCGCGTTGACGTTGGTGTGGCCTGTGTCGGTATCGAGGATATTCCCAAGCGCCCGAAACAACCCAAACGCCGCGACAGTGAATCTGACGAATCCTGGGCGCGGCGAGAGAGTCACTGGACCGTGCGGGAGAACGTTTGGCAACAGGCGAGAACCAAGGCATATGACGCATGGCACGACTTGAAAGACGAGCGTGAGGATGAAGTTCAGGCAATCGTGGAGGGCTATGGCGGAACAATTGCGGACGTCATCTACCAAGAACCACAGGACGCTCCTTCGCTCCCCGATAGCTTTACGATGCGGATCGAGGTCAATGGTAAGGCGTTGAAAGATTTCGTTCTCAACTTCCCGTTCGTCTTTGAAGTGACAGAACCGGATGACGTCACCGTTCCAAGCTACGACATGGATGCTGGCCCTCAACCGGGTGAACTGCAGGAGCCGAATGCCCCGAATGAATGGGCTCCTGCAGTATGCGTCATTGACAGCGGTATCCAGGAAGGGCATATCCTAATTGAGCCTGCAATCGACAAATCGACGTCTAGGTGTTTCTTGCCACCGCCTGAGGCAAGCACTGATGTCGCAGACTATGTTAGCCCGGGAGGGCATGGCACTCGTGTGGCGGGAGCGATTTTGTATGGCGAGCGTGTGGGGCGAAACTCCGCATATGACCTTCCTTTCTGGATCCAGAATGCTCGGGTTCTTGATGAAGACGGTTGCATGCCAATGTCATTATTTCCAGCAACACTGATTGGAACAGTCATTGAACACTTCCATAATGGTCCTCGCAAGACTCGAATCTTCAACCACTCGATCAATGCAGATTGCCATTGCCGCATCACTCATATGTCTGCGTGGGCAGCCGCAATAGACTGGCTTTGCTATGAACTTGATGTCCTTATCATCCAGAGTTCTGGAAATATTCCTGAGACTTCCACTGTTCCGAGTGCCGGAATCCGCGAGCATCTGAACGCCGGACGCCAATATCCGACATTCCTGACAGAACGTTCGTCGCGTGTGGCAAATCCGGGACAGAGCTTGCAAGCCATTACCGTTGGCTCTGTTGCCTATCAGCACTATCAATCGACTGGCTGGCGGAGTTTTGCAAGTCAAGAGGCAGAACCATCAAGTTTTAGCCGATCCGGATTGGGGATCTGGAACGTCATCAAGCCAGAAGTGGTTGAGTTCGGCGGGGACTATCTGCGTTCCCCGGGGACACCGCTGGTACTCAACATCCCCAATGAAGGATCGGATTGCTACCCGGAACTCGTTCGCTCAACTCTGCTCGGTCCGGGACCTGCGTACGACAAAGACGACATCGGAACTTCGTACGCTGCTCCGAAAGTCACTCATATCGCAGCGCACTTGCAACGTGTTCTTCCGGATGAACCGTGTCTGCTGTACAGGGCACTCATCATCCAATCCGCTCGCTGGCCGGAATGGACCCGTACCGAAGGCGTGGACACAAACCTTGCGATCAGAACTCTAGGATTCGGCATTCCGGATCTTGAACGAGCGACAACGAATACGAACTACCGAACAACGCTGGTTTCCTCAGGGGAAACGGGAATTTCTGCAGGAGAATGTGACGTCTATCAAGTGCCAATCCCAGACACAATGCGCAGTCCGGGCTACGAATACAACATCTTGATCGAAGTCACTCTATCGTATGTCGCGCAGCCACGACGCACACGCCGAAATTTGCGCCGCTACCTTTCGACGTGGCTTGAATGGAAAAGCAGCAATCTCGGAGAAGATATCGATTCATTCCGCGCTCGGGCATTGAAAAACGAATCCGCTGACGACACGTTGGCACGTGGAACTTCAATACCGTGGGCTCTCAATATTCAATCGAACCATGGTACGATCGACGGAGTGGGACGGAAATCTGGTACGGTGCAAAAAGATTGGGCAATCGTGAAGTCAAGTTCATTGCCGGAAAATTTTTGTGTCGCGGTCATGGGACACAAAGGCTGGAGTAAAGATCCCGACTCCCAAGCTAAGTACTCGATGGCAGTCAGTTTCGAGATCGTTGATCGACAGATTGAGATCTATGACGCAATGAGAATAGCGGTCGGCGAACTCCAAAATGAGCTTGAGGTACAGACGGAATTTGAACTTGAAATTGAAGACTGAACTGATTGAGGTGTGGAAGTTTCACACGCAGGTGCTTCTCTTACTCTTTGGGGCTGTTGAGCTGGAGTAAGGTAGTCGAGATCTGAGTGTGCTCGTTTGCAGATGCAGTAACGGACACACTCTCTATCTCGCGAAGTGCAGCCTACCCATTTCAGCACACACAGCCAACCATGCATGCGTTTTCACAACAGTTTACAGCATGGCTCATACTTTGCTGAATCTGATGTAGACGCCGTACCCGACTACTTTCACGACCAGCATGTCGGCCTCCCGGATTCGTCTGATGTATCAGCTGTTTGCCTGTGAGTCGGTTGCGAAGTAGTGATTAATCGACGCCCGTTCTTCTCCATCCGGCTGAACAGCCACGCAAGGTCTGAGCTTCGAGGCTGTGCCGTCGCTGTACGGAACCTCAAGAATAACGTCGCCACGATGAACTCTCATTGCGTTGGGCAGGAATTGTCGTAGGCGTCCATTTCTGGATCGTCCCAACCTGCCTTGCGACCGTTGCGAGCAAGGATGGCTTTCTGCTCCTGGACGCTCAAGCCGTCCTGATCGAAGAGGCTGCGATACAGGTTGAACTGCTCGTTGGAGATAATCACGTACTGAGTCTGTTCGTCCGCACTGACAACCTGGAGAGGGCTGCCATGGGCTTTGATCGCTTGATCGATTTCTGGTGATAGTTTTGCGGCCATGTCTGGATTGTACCACAGTAGCACCGCGAGCCAAACAGAATTTACCCCCCGGAGACAATCAGCGCCCATTCCTCTTCCGTCAAATCTTCGGGTTGTCGGTTGTTGAAAATGCCGTTGTTCATTGAAGAGGAAATGCCGAGTCGCGTTTGAATTTGTTGCTCGTTGAGTTTCCAGAGGAGGTCTTTGAACCCAGCTTCGCCTTCTTCGTCGCAGTCGGGGAGCAGGAGGACTCTGTTGTTGGCGGCGGTGCGGGCGTAGCGGGTGATGGTGTCGACTTGCTGGTTGGTGGCTCTGTTGCTGCAGAGACCAACGGCGGCGACCTCCAATGCACCCATACGGTGAACATCATTCTGGCCTTCGACGATCACCAAGCCATGCTGTTGAAGTGACGATTGAATGTAGGGTTCGACCAGTCGAGTCGCGTGGCCTCCGTAGAGTTCGGCACCTCGGTGGAAGCCGCTGACGTAGCGATGCTTGACTGGTTTCTTTCCGTCCGGTCGCCCCGCCTTGATCCACTGAGCCCACTTCTCCTCAAACGAAAGGTTGCGGCCCGAGTAGCTGACGATGTCGCCTCGCTCGCTGCGGTGTGTGTAGACGATGTACTTGTTCCGGAAGAGGCTTCGCCCGCTGCCCACTATCCATCCCACGCCCCACTTCTTCATCAGCTCGGGAGTCATCCAGGCTCGTTTGCGAACGTACTGCGCCGCGTCGGGGCTCATTTCGGAAACGTCCGTCACAAGATCGTTATAAAGATCGGCGATGGCTCGGGCAGCCTCTTTCGGGTGACTCTTGAGTGGCACATTCTTCGTTGGTTGATCACTCACCGGCGAAGCAACTGGTTTCTGGTCAACAGCTGGAGCGGATTCAGGGATAGATCCTGATCGGTCGACAATTGCCTGTAGCTTTTCTACCGCATCTTTGAACTCTCTGCCTCGCAGCTTGCCGCCAGCGGGTGGTTTACCTACGTCGAAACCATGTAGAAGTGTCAGCAGGTTGCCACGAGTCTGGCAGCTGTGGCAGTAGATCCGCTTGGCGGCATCGTTTGAGATCGTGAGGTTGCCGTACTGACTTTCGGAGCACGATTCGTCAAACACGCACTTCAGTCGGTATTCCTTCGACTGTGTTTCTGGTTGAGGCAAACCGTAGTGCTGCAGCACGACTGAGAGGGGAGTGCTTTCGATCAGTTCGTCAACGTTGGTGTAGTTGTTGCGGGGAGATGATGAGCGGGAATTCAGAGGCATTTGGCAAGGGGAAATTTGACGGAACAATGGTACCCTGCCTTTCATTAGATGGCAAAAACTTTCAAGCTGAGATTAGGCTCCCGCGATGTCGAACTGCTGCAGAACATTGACCGGTGTCCGTTGACGCCGGAACAGATGTTTCAGCTTGCTGCTGCGGCTGAGCAACCCTTCCCGTCTCTGGGTGACCTTCGACGCCGTCTTCGACAGTTGAAGCGGGCGGGGTTGATCAATGGCTGGCCCTACGCGATCGCGACGACGGGGCGTTCACCGTTCTACTTCAAGCTGACTCGAGACGGTTTTCGTTTTCTGCACGGAACGGAAGCGGCTCTGCCAAGACGGCGGCACTTCGAACAACTCAGCCCCTATCACCATCATCACACGTTGTCGCTGTCTTCTCTGGTGGTGCATCTGTTGGTGTCAGCTGTTCGACATGGTCACACGATCGAGCATTACGCTCGCGAAAACAGTGTGTGCCTGAAGGCTGATCCCTTTACGATTTACCCGGATGGAGTTTTCGTGTTACGTCGATCGGATGGACGGTCGTTTTCGTTCTGCATTGAGCTTGATAACGGCACCGAACGTGTGCGGTCGAAGCTCGATGTAGAATGCATTGAAAGAAAGCTTCGCGGCTATGACGCTCATCAGTCTCAGTTCGATGCCTACGATTCCAATAGATATCTTGTTCTGCTGGTGACGACTCGAAGCCGTAAGCGACTGGATCACATGTTGATGCTGGCTTCGGGAATCCAACGAGATCCCAATCGCACTGTGTTTCTCGGAGCGAATCTGCAAACCTTGCTTCAGATTGACCCGTTCGCAACAGCAGCGTTCGAAGACCATCGAGGGCTCAAGCGAGTTCTGGTGCCGTTCGCACCGGCGGCATCGAAAAGCGGCGAATCTGTTCCACAAGTTCGAGCGACCGGTGTACAGTAAAATCCCGCCGGTAGGCCCTTCCCCGACGCAGTTGATTCGCCCACGCGCGGATCAACGGACTCCTCAGCCAAACAGCTACCGTTGATGCCGGTTGACGATGGCGACGCACCGCTATCGACGGCAGATCCGAGCCAAAACCCCTCGGTCGTTCCGGGAGCCGTTCCCCTGCCACGAGAACTCTGGCCACGTCGCGGGCTGCTCCCGAAGTGGAGTCGTTCCGAAGGGAGCAGATCACAAGCAAGGGCACCGGCCCTTGACTCGGGGGCGTGGAAGGCGGGAAGGCATGGATGGTTTGCACCGCCGAGCCGCTCCCGTTGGTCGCTGGGATTGAAGGGGAGAGAGCGAAGGAGGCGAGGGGAGCCGACGATTTGAGACTCTGACCAGATGTATTTTCGACTACTGACGCCCACAGGCAATCGACGAGGCCCCGTGTTTACGGAGAATGTCCTACGTGCCCTTCATCAGGCAGATCACCGTCGACACGGAATCACCCTGCGACTGGACTCGATCGGTGGAAGTACACAACTGGGAGTCGAATTCCCCGCAGATTTACGAGCGGTTGTGATTTCGGGGCTGCAGGATTCATACCCCGGAATGGAGGCTCATCCGAGTGAATCTCTGCCAGTTGCTTCGATGCCGTTTCAGTGGGAGTGTGCGTTGCGAAAAGATGTCGACGTCTTCTCGTTGATGACCAGTGACAGATTCACGGATGAAGTTTTCCGAAACGACTTCGCTGATCCACTGTCAGGAGTTCTGTCGTCTCTTCAGTCTGGTCGGGCCGGGAGAATGGGATTCAGTGTCGAGTTGAGTATCCGTCCAGCTACGAAGAGAAGGCTGAAGCAAGCAACACGCCTGCGGCTGCGTTTGCGACGAGCGTTCTGGCCTGCCTCTGCAAAAACCTGGTATCTCAAACTTGCGATGAGCTCTTCAAAGCTGCGTCGCGCAGCAGCCACTCTACCACTTCTGTGTTCGCATCGATCTCCATCTGCTGAGAATGATCAAGAATCATCCCTTCCTGCCACGTTCGAGTGCCATCTGGTACTGAGGGTCGCGGCCACGGAAAACGTTCGTCAGATCGCATTGAAACGCCTTTCCGAGATTGCCGGAACCTTCGCTCGATTTCAGTCCGGTGAATCTCAGTTGGTTACCGGGCCTGTGATGGCTGTTACCCCGCGACGACGAAGCAGAGGCCGAGGATTCCTAATGAACGTAGCTGAAATTGCCTCGATGTGGCATCCACCAACAGAAACCACCGATAGTGTGGCTCGAGTTTCCCGGGGAAACTTTCGAGAACTGGAGCCACCCAACGAACTGGCTGCAGTGGGAGACCGTGAAGGCACAGTTCTGGGACGGGTTGTTTTTCGCAATGAACGAACGCGGATCAAAATCTCTCACGATGACTTGCGACGACATCTCTTTGTTATTGGAAAAACGGGAACAGGGAAGTCGACATTCCTGCTGAATGTCGTTCGCCAACAGATGGAGTCTGGGCGAGGCGTCATTCTGATCGACCCGCACGGACAGCTAGCCGATGAGGTGCTTAGCTGTGTTCCAAAGCGGCGAAAGAACGACGTGGTTAATTTTGATGTGTCGAATGTATCACGACTTCCAGCATTCAATCCCATGGTGGGGCCGAGCGGTGCCGATCCAACACTCACCGCGGATGCCGTCTTGACGTCGTTCAAGAATGTCTTTGGCTTCGACGAAGGATCAGCACCCCGCCTTTTGCACATCTTTCGCAATTGTCTACTGGCCTTAGTGGGAACACCGGAGGCTAATCTGGCTTCGGTTCAGCGACTATTAATTGATGAGCTGTTTCGAAAGTCGCTGATCGCCCGAATTTCAAACGACGCTGTCCGTGAATTCTGGCTGACAGAATTTCAACGGTGGAGTGCGAGGGATCGCACTCAGTACATTGCCAGCCTGCAGAACAAACTGGGTGCCTTCACGACCAACGAACGCTTGAATACCATTTTAAACCCCACAACGAAGAGGAGAGGAATCGTCCTGCGGGATGTGATGGACTCGTCAAAGATCCTGATCTGCAATTTGAGCAAAGGCCAAGTGGGCCATGACGCATCAAAGCTCCTCGGATCTCTGTTGTTATCCAGTCTGCAAGTTGCTGCGATGAGTCGTGCAGATATTCCGGAGCACGAACGAACCGACTGCACGGTCGTCATTGACGAGTTCCATTCGTACCTCGCCGAAGGAAATTCCACGATGGCGGATGCTCTGGCGGAATCCCGCAAGTACCGCTCAAACTACGTGCTTAGCACTCAAATGTTGGACGGCCAGCTTGATTCCGCCACCCTCGCCGGAGTCCTCGGAAACTGCGGATCATCCCTGTGCATGACCGTCGGCCCCAAGGATGGAGCCTTGATGGCCGAGCTACTCGGAAAGGGTCTGACTCCCGAAGATCTGATGCAGATCCCTAAGTTTCACGGGTATTTGAGGCTGCTTGTTGATGGGGTGCCGAAGACGATGTCTATCAAGACTACGCTGGCAATGTAGGCCGAAGGAATTGTAGTGTTCAATGACCGACTCAGTGCCTTTCATCCAGCCTTTTCAAAAGCATCTGGCAGTGATTACCAATTGCCCAAAAATCAGAAACTATTGCACACTGATGAAAGCCAAGCTTTTCAAAGAAACGAATCGTTCCTTGAAAGTGAAGCCCGGAAACACTGGGTTCAGGAAACTGTGAGTCAATAGTCGCTGTCTTCGCAATCACCATTCGTTGCGTCGTTGCGGTTTCCAGGACTGCTTCTACCAAGCAAGAACCGACTCCGTTGCGACCTTCCATAGGGTCAATGGCAAGCCAAAGAAGTTCAATCTCAACAGAATGGCTTATCCAAACAATGAACCCATGGACCACGCAATTTGTTTCGTAAACCAAGGAGTTAAGATTCAGGAAGTCATCTGCAATGTAAGCATGAGACTCTGGAATAAAGTGTGTGCCAAGAGATGCGATGATGTCCATGACTCGCGGCAAGTCCTGCTCGTTGCCGTTTCTAATAACCATCTGACACCCTCAAGGAGACGTGAGTCCTCTCTGCGCAAGGAAATGGGAAGTCAACGAAGTTGCCAGCGGAACAAGCGGCCATAATTTCCATGTCTTCGCCGGGGTAAATCTCAACTTTGTATCCCATCTGATAGATGCGGATGAACATCGCGAGTTCTTCGATTACGTACTCGCGAAGACAATTGAGTTCCAATGAACTCAACTCTAGTTGATCCTGCCTAAGCGTAAATCGCTTGACCGACTGATCGACCAACTCGAGAAACCGCTCGTTCTTCAGTGAAAATACCGCGATTTTATTCTTAATAGCCGCGTATTCGTAAGTCTTCAGCTCTGCTTCCCAGTCAAAGACACGCAGATTGACGTTGACTTTGTCAGCCACGATACGACCGAGTCGCCGCTGGAACTTTCCAACTTGTTTCCGCACTAACTCTTCACACACCTCCATGGGTAAGTGGTCGAAAACCATAAGATTCCAACGATTGACGAAATATCCTTGAACAATCATCACCGACTCGGTTCGCTCAAGTGTCCAGTCCACAATTGCTCGCAAACGTCCAGCGTTGACATGGGGAGTTGTTGGGCTTAGCCCAACAAAGCATGAAACCTGACCGGAGAGGAAATCACTCACCAATGGCCCATTGGTGTGCAGGTCATTCATTTTAACATCAAAATGCTTAGACACGATGGCGTATGTCTCATTCTAGGTACTGTGCGCTCGAGAGGATTGACTGTAGGTGACGGGAGACCCAACGTCACTTACGAACCAAACAGCCATCACATTCTGCAAACAAACCAACAAGAAACGTTTGAAATACTTGCGACTTTTTTCGTCCAGACGATTTAAGCACATTCATGAAATTATCAGTGAATCGTGTCATTCTGGTGAAGGCCCTGCCGTCTTTATGCTTCTCAAAAAAACCGACATCGGCGTTCAAGGAAAGCAGTTTCCTCAAATGCGATTCTGCTCGGTCGATTCTCTTGCCGATTCGATCCCGTGTTTTCTTTGAGGCATCATTGCCAGAGGAAGCAATCACATCCAGATCAGTGGTTTCTTCAAAGAACCGGATCGCTGCCACATCGTTGACAAGTCCCTTTTGTGACGGGATAGCTTTGCAAATCATGTAAAATGCCAGAGTCTGAATTCTCTCTCGTTGTTTGGCGGCTCCAGCAACCAAGTTTGCCCCCGCTTTCGAACTTAATTTCATTCCCTTCACGCAGTTGATGGAAAACAATTCTACTCTTGAGCCGTCTGATACGAATGCAGTGAATTTCAGCCGATTATCGTGCTCTGTCCAGTCTATTTCGAATCGTAAGTCCCGGACATCCGATCGAGCTCTTTCCTCTAAGAGAATCGAACGGTCGACAAGTGAGTGGAGTCGATGCTCGTAATTCTGCAAAAAAGAGTTCGGGAGGCAACGAGTTAACGCGGTCGCCAAATCTTGATCTAGACGTTCTGACCAGCTAGCCATCAGGATCGATTGTCGCAAAAAATATGCAATGAAACGAAGCTGTTGTGGCAGATTGGTCCAGCTGGCAGGCTCCGTTTGCGATTGGGGAAGAAAGTACAACATGGATGTTGGGCGTTTGAGCCACGCCCGCCAGATCCGAACATGTCGCGGTGTTGAGTCGTCGCTGCCAAACAGGATGGAGACGGGTTCAGCAATTTCATTCAAGCCACAGTTTCCAATCAGGTCCATATCGATTGCTGCTGGATGAGGCGATTCATTGTCCCTGTCCGGAACTTTGCAAAGCAGTTCCACGGAAAGTATATTAGATCGCGGCAAGACGTAGTGACAATCGACAGCGTCGTTTGCCATTTCTGGTGCGAAATTGACGAACTCAGCAAAATAGACATCACCTTTTGCGATAGGCCGTTCACCTTCAGGCTCCCGGAACACAACCCCTACAATCCCTGAACAGCAGTCAAGCTCATGAGCAAGTTCTTGCAAGAAGGGACGTATTACAGTTCCGAGGACGGCTAAGTCATTCGTTTCAGCCATGTCACCTGCTGCCCAATGCCGAGCCTTGCTGAGAGCTTTCAACGTCATGCTCTGAGGAATTTACGTTCACATTCCAGCAACGGATGCTGAGAATTGCGAAAGATACAGTTGCAACACCGAGCGCCGCCGCCGGAGCGTTATATGTCCAATCCAAATTGTTGGTTAGTTTTCCGTAGAACGCACTGCACCAAGCGGCCAAGAACCCACCAGTTATCGCCACGATAGCAGCAGGGGCAGCCTTTCTCAGGTTCAAACGAGTCCTAAGAAACAAAGCCGCTCCAACCACTGGAAACACGGCGAGTTGGGCACCATAAATAGCGAATATTAGTTGAACAACGTCAAAGCGAATGAGATGCAGTGTGGCAAACAGGCCAAAAGATACAACGGCAATCGTCCCGAGTGCTATTCTGGATAACTGCACTGCTTTTGCATCCTCAATCTCTCGTTTATCGAGGTTGAAGGTGTCAATGACACACATTTGGCCAGCAACGAGTAACAGACTGTCGGCGGTCGTGATCATAGCGGCAAAAAGGCCGAGCATCAACATGCCAAGAATCAGCAGGCCGATGCCCCGGCTTTCTGCGAGTTCGGAGACGATAAAGTTCATGAGGGTTGTCTCGCCCGGGACAAAACCGCCTGTGTAGATCGCAAGGCTCGAGAGGATGCAGCTAAACAAAATCAGCGAGCCCCACAAGACGACGAACAACTTGATTGCAGACTTCAGCCCAGATTGTGCTGCATCAACACTCTTTACGGCACAGAGACGGTGCCATGTGCCAGCATCACTAATCGCAGCAGGCACATTCATCACAATGATGCCGACGACGAATGACGAGGAGGCTGACCAGTCGGAGAACACATTCTGCATGATCTTCGGCCAGGGCACTGGGGCTACAGTGCGGTAATCCAAGAACAGAACGGTGATTGGCAGCATGAGAATAGCGACAACAATAAATCGAAAATGCCACTGCTCGGTCGCAACGACTGCTTTGAATCCAGCGATGATGCTGTACGCCACCAAGAAGAGAAGATAGAGCACGGCAAATGCGATTGACCAGTCTCCAAGGAACGGGTTGAGAATACTCACGCCCACTAACAACTCCATCGCGAAGATGCTGACATATCCGACAAAAGTGAAAAGCAACGCCACACGTTTCACATATTTGCTTGAGTAGGCAGTACCAAGAAATGATTGCAGCGTTTCGTTCGTCGGGTTTTGCGAAAGGACATAGGGAACTGCGAGGTACAAGACGCAGAAGCCCACTGCGTACGAGGCGATTGTTACGAACAGTCCAAGGCCCACGTAGGGCGCCAGATTGACCAATGCAAGAATGACGGTCGCTAGCGAAAGGCCAGAAGAAACAGTACTGCGTGAGTAAGTGTCAGCTTGAATATGCCGAGTCAAGGGAAAGAACGAAGCAAGCGAATTGACTTGCTTCGATTCTCTGAGAGCTAGTCTGAAGTACAGAACGGCCGGGACAATGATTGCGGCGAAGACCACATAGTAAGCTGATGTATTCATCTCTTCGTCCTTTTCAGAGTTTTTCCAAACGTGTCAGCCCTCTCCTCTACTAGATGAGTCAGCGACAGACCAGAGCGACAGATGCAGAGCACCTTTTTTTTGAACATCGCCCTGAATGCCTGAGAAAACGGATGGCGTTTGATGATGAATTGGGCTTCTGTCGCGGTGCAAAGGAAATGTGTCGCTCATTGGCGTCAGCAGACGAATATCCCGTCTTTGACACATGACGACACATTCACCTGCTCAAAGGACAGCTTGGGACGCTGGCAGATCTTTTTTATATCTTAGAGCTATGAAAAGCCTTCGTTTAGACAAGGTGTTCGCTTTCGTGACATGAGATCGACGAGAAAAATTCTGTCAACTCCATGTGGCGCACATAGAAAGGAAACCCCTGAGGCCTGACTTACGAATGGTTTGGGGTTTTAACGCCCAACAAAGTCACATCTGAAAGACCGGGTATCACATGGTGACACCCGGCTCGTCAGACACTGACGGCAAAGCGTTTATCAGTGATGACTTCCTTGAAGCCGTTCGCAGCGGCTGCAAAGCACTCAAACTTCCTTGGCGCTCTGATTCCTCGAATTTCTGATTGCTGTGCAGTCATGATGAGGCCAGTGTCCCACGAAGTGAAACGACGTGTCAAGCAAAACGCTGTGATTGGCTACACGCTGATTGCAGCGTTTTTTATTGGCTTCGACTCAGAAGGTCCCCAGCATGTACCACGGTAGTGAATTGAGCACGCCTGAAACGCCAGCTACTTGGAAGTGCCTTGAGTGCAATAAGAAGCAAAGAGGCCGACCTCAAATACGTGTTCCAAGTTTCTTCGAACCCGTGCGGGTCTCATGCACTGAATACGGCGGAGACATTGTGTGGTTGAATTTACAGCCACCAAAGTCCGGCACCATTGCTTCCCGGTAGCGTGGCCGTCGCTTCTATTACCCCATCAAAAGGACTTCGACATGACGCGATTTACATTGGGACGATTTGCAAGTGTATTCCTGCCGACGCTGATCTTGGCAGGAGGTGGCCAAGCCACTTTGGCGAAGGACTACGTCGCAGTTATCGACACTTCCGCATCGATGAAAGCTGATAGCAAACTTAAATATGCGATTGCTGGAGTCGAAACATTCTCAGCACTCCTGCAACCGGATGACACACTGCACGTAATCTCATTCAACACATCCTCGACGATTGACGGACCATTCGAGATGGCCGAGGATCGCGAGCAGCTCGCGAAGACCACTTCACGATTAAGAGCGACGGGCGGCACAGATTACCTACAGGCGTTGCAAGCCCTGGCACACTCAGAAGGACCTATTCACACTGTTTTCCTGTCTGACGGTGCCCACATGGGTGAGCCAGATGATGTGATCAACTACGTGGAACAGCATCTCGCCGATCAAGTGACGATTCATACGATCTCCGTTGGTTGCCCAAAGGGATCAAACGCAGAACGGCTGTTGAGCCGGATGGCGGTTGTCACAGATGGGTCGCACAGTCGCGTGGAATCCAGTGAGGAGCTTGTCCGGACTTTCCTGCGGATCGCAATGCAGACACGAGAGTACCGTGGTTTCGAACCATCGAAAGACGAAGTGACAATCAGCGGTCTGCAGGGGAGTGTGCTGGCGTTCGCTTACGACGGAGAACCGAGCCTCTCCGTGCCAGTCGAGCGTAGTCGCCAATTCAGGTTGCCAGGGGAAACCGTGAGCCTCGCGGTTGCCAGTCCTTCTGCGGGCGAGACAGTGGTCGTCAAGCTGCTTGAACGAGCTTCGCCCACTGCCCGGTTGGGCGCAGTTTACACGGATGGGTTGCCCACCCACAAATTGACCATTCTGAACCATAGTAGTAGCTATGAGGCAGGCACAGAACTCTCCCTCCTCACTCATTTCCATCATCCAGAATCCAAACGCCCTGTTCCGGTCACCAGCGGGGCTTCAGCAGAGGTTGAACTGCTTGATGACAGCGGGAATTCAGTTAGCAAGGTCCGTCTGGATTCAGAAGGAGATGCCCTTCGAGGCGTGTTAATGCTGCCCCAAAGCGAGGGTGTGTGCCAGCTTCGTGTGTCTTCAGTCTGGGAGGTCGATGGTAAACCGTTTGTGCAAATTTCCGAAACAGCAATCATCGTGACCCCTCCGGCTGTTCAGCCAACTCCAACGCCCCCGAAGAAACCTGCTCCGCAGGAAGAGCCGAAAGTAGAGACGAACCCAGAGTTGTTTTCTGCTTCTCAAAGCCAATTCGAACTCACCGCTCCTGCCGACGACGTCGTCCGTTTTCAGCTAACTTTTTCGCCGCTGCCAAATCACACGGGAGCAACAAAGCTGACCGCAGATTTTGCAGAGTTCACGGGCGGCGATGTGGCACAGGACATCATCACGAATGTGAAGTGGGCGCCTTCTGCGACCATTCGCGGAGCCAAGGGGAAGGTAAAACTAGACGCCGCAATCCTGAGCCCACCAGTCGCTGGAGTTTATAAGTCGACGCTCACGATTAGTGGCAAAAATCAGTCTCTTGATATTCCGGTAACGCTCACAGTCAAGTGATGTAATCCGGCTTTTTTACGGCTGTCACTCCCAACTGCGGGAGAAATATGCGCAGACGTTTATTCAGTTCTTGTTCGAAAGGGAAAATAATGAGAATCGCCTTGGTGTTGAGTGTCTTCCTATGGGGGTCGGTGGCCTGTGGGCAGGACGATCGCGAGTTGCTGCTGGTTTTGGCTGATCGGTCAGACTCCACGCGATCATGGGATCCTCCTGAGCAGACGCTAGCTGTCTTGCGACATGTGGTGAATGTGGCGTCGCTGACAGACAGACAAATTGACGTGGCCGTCATCACCTTCGGCAACACGGTGCAGGTATTCGGTGACGAGCAAGGACGACCGACAGCGGCTTTCGACACCCTGCTTGCCCGTCTGGAAAAGAATTGGCCCGAAGCTGGTGGAGGGACACCACTTGACAGTGCGTTTGAAAAGGCAGTCCAGCTTTATCGGCAGGCTCAGTGTCGTACGACGATAATCCTGCTGACCGACGGTCAGCCTGCGAGTGGCTTTCTTCAGCCTGATCGGTTCTCTGAAGTACGTCAGAAGATCGACACCATGCGTGAATTGGTTGTCAACAGGTACGTCGAAGACGGAATGACATTTCTGACTCGAAAGCTGAAGAGCTTCGATGATGATCTGGAAAATCCGGAATCAGATCTGTTTCAGAAGCTTTATCTCACTCAACAAAAGGCTGAAGTGCAGTTGGTCTTGAAGCTTGCCAAACAGCTCAACCAGAGCAACGTTCGCTTCATTACCTTTGACCATTCGGGAATAGAAATCCTCGAGGAGATTCACTCGACAGCAGGCGGCCGCGTCGAAGATTTTGTTCGGACGGAACCGGGCAACCTGTTGCCATCACTGAACGAGGTGTTCACGCTGCCGGGTGTAGTTCAGGCTCAACCCATTCAGCTCGAAGCAGACGATAGCGTTTGCGAAAGTGAACTGCAGATCAAGACCGATCCGATTGCCCAGTCGATTTACACTGCAATCGAGTTCCGCCCGGCCATCACCGACTTTGCGGCTCACTGTGAACTCAGTATAGAAACGGCTGGAGGAATTCTTCAGTTCGATCCCTTCAACTCCACTGCGGAAACCTCGTTGGGTCGCAATGGAGTCGGCAGTGTTGTCACTGCCAATATGAGGCTGAGTTTTATCCCTGATGGAGAAGAGCTGACTGTCCGGTGGCTGAGTCCGAATGGAACTATGACGTCCCCCGCCGCGACGGCTTACACCTACCTCAAGTTGCGAGACGACGTTGTCGCAGATTTCCGACCTGTCCATTTGCCAATGGACCACAGACCGCCCTTCGATGTTGCCGCAGAGCAGTTGTTCGCTTATTCATTTGCATTGAGGACAAGAGACAACAAAGAGCAATTTCCGATCGAATCGGCTGAAGCAGTTCTCCGGTCTCGGTCCACCGTGATTCGGCTGCCAATGTCGGCGTCGCAGAAACATCCGGGAACAGTTGTCAGCGAAGATAAATCGTTACCGCCCGGCACGTGGGACGTTGAAGTAAATGTCCGAACGGAGTCGGGGCTGGATCTGAGACTCTCCCTTCCGCAGCATCTGACGACATCTTTGCGAGATCGCAAAATTCTGATGCGACTGCCACTGGGGGCATCTGACGAAACACAGGTCAGTGATTCTCAGAGTCACCTGAATTTCGGACTCCTGAACGATGCACAAACGACTCGTACATTAGAGTTCCTGGTCTCGCCCGACGGTTTTGATCTGCCGGTGGAAGTGGAATTCACGGCGAGCTTTGTTGATGCGGAGGGTAACAATCCGTCGCAATCATGGGTGTCGTTTCGCAAGCAGAAGATGACTCTGCGGCCCGGGAAGACAGAAACTCAACAAGTCACGATTGCCCTGCCTGACGAAGTCGATGGTTCGATTATCGATGGGTTGCTATCGGGCGGCATTGAAGTCCGCCTGTCTGACTCTGGAATGCGTCTTCCGATTGAGCGTTCCGAAGTCATCGCCGATGGCAACGACATTCCCCCTGAGCAAATCACGTTCGAACTGAAGCGGCCCACCCTGACAGTCGAGCTTCCGTGGGCGGGGAGGAATCGTATCGAGGAAACTCGATACGGCGAACAGGCGATCCTGAATATCGACATCAACACGGGATTTACGCGAGAGGTTGAGTTCGTTGTTTTCGACAATGGGAACGTTGAGAAGCAATTGCGACTCCTACCGGGCTCCAGCGTTGTTGACAAGAACGGAGCTGTCGTCGGCACTCTTCGACTGGGATCGACTGCGCAGTCGGAAGTCATGCAGACTCTGGCTCCTGGAGAACAGGTGACCTGGACACTTCGGTTGGAAGTTGATCCTGATCACGTCGTCGAAGAAGCGAGCACCCACATTGATATTGCTGGAGACGGGATCGCACACAGACGCATTCCGATTCGAATTTTTCAGCGGCAGCCATTGCTGAATGGCCTTGTGGAATGGACAGTCTGGAGTCTTCTCGGCGGTCTCGTCCTGTATTTAATTCGAATGCTTGCCCGGCGGCGTCAACTGAATCGTCTGACGACAGATGCGGAGCCCGTGCTGACGGAACGCCGAGGGCTAAGCGGCATCCTGTCCTTGGAGACACTGGGACCAGGAGTGGTAGCCCTCGTTCCTGATGTTCCCATGGAGCGGCTCTCCGAATCTGGGTCAGTCTTTCGTAATTTCCAACCCGGTCAACCAATCCGATTGCAGCAGAATACGGAGGATGATGCTGTTCTGATTCGCGTCCCACAGGTGGATGTCCCGAGGGATGACGACGACCCCTTAACCTTCGAAGTCGTGACCATTGATGCCAACGATGACCGACCCGAAGTCGAGATTGCAATTCTCGATGGCGGACACTTCGACGACCAAAATCGCCGATGTACACGACGCCTGAGTGCAGCTTTCGTCCTTGCGATGCTCCTTGTCGGACTTGGGCTAAGGCTGGACGAACCATCGGTCATCACGAGCTTGCAGTGGTACCACGACGCGCTCATACGCTGAACCCAAACGTTCTCCTCGGCCAAAGATCTTGCTGGCCACCCCCTCTCTTTCGTCAGTTCAAAGGAAATACCATGTCAACGCTCACTTCACGTTCGAATAAAAGCTCGAAGAAAAAAGAGTCTGGCCGGAAGTCTGTGAGGCCTTCATGCAGTCTGGCAGATACCAACTCTCTTGGGCTTCGGCTTCAACTTGTCGCAGGCACCCTTCTCGTTGGGTTGGGTTCGACTGGGACGAGGATTGTTGATTGTCTGATCCGAAAAATCGTTGCTTCGGTGGGCGTGGTTCCGCCGTCTCTGGACTACCTGATGATTGACGGGGAAGCCACCGACGATCTCTATGGTCTCGACCATTTTACCTGTGTAGGCATTGCTGGTTGCGGCACTGTCCCCAAAGAAGGCCGTGACGCCTTTCTCAAAATATACCCGGAGCTGCTAAAGACGTTCGAAGCCATGCTTCTGCGACTGGATACCACCTCAATTCATATGCCTGCTGCCGTATCACCAAAGACGTGTGTCGAGGCATGGGTTTTCGCAGGAAACGGAGGCAGTTCCGGCGGCATGCAGCAGCCATGCATCACACTCCTGAACGAAGTCATGCGGAAACGACGTATCAAAACACCGCGGATCCACACCGTGTTTCTCGGTGCGGACATGCCAATGAATGATGCTTCACGTAGTACGACAGACAGTCAAATCGAGATCACAGCCAGCACCGCCTATTCCAACATCCGAAGGATGGTTTCAGAGCACTGGATGCCTCAAAAAATTCATGATGAATCTCCGACTGGTGGTACCACCCTTCCCGCCGGCGGTCGCCTTGAGTCTGTGAGCTTTATGGATCAAAGCAACGGCAGACACCAGCTTGGCACAACAGATGAACTGATTGAGATGGTTGCGTCGGCCTACTTCGCAGCCATCTGCACTCATGCGTCTGTCTCCGTCTCTGCTCGAATGATTGACCTGGAAAAGACCGGCGACACGGTTCGTGCTTTCTGCTCGGCACATGGCATTTCGCACTGAACAACTCGCCGACGCACCAGCGAATTCGTGAGTTTGCTGGTGTGCTTCTGAGTCAGATCACACCGACTGCCGAAGTTCTTCAAACGCAGTTTCGCTTATCCACCATCACTACAGGGGTTTCTGATGACTGATCTACTAACACCGACAGACTACGGTCGCAATGTCCCAAAGAATGCTCGCAGTACCGGTGCCGTCGAATTGTTCTTTCCTCTGTCGCAACTGCTCAAACAGTTCACAGGTCAGTTCCTTTTCGAAAGCCTGGCTCACCTGAAAAAGGGGAAGCCGATCCCGGACGAAACGCAAGAGCTGGAGAAACAGGATGTCTCATCGGATCTCGTTGAGTTTCGAGAGATCTCCGGCTGCCCTCTCCCTCCCGACTTAAAGTGGGATGGGACACAGCGAGGATTAACAAAACTACTTCATCTGATTGATGACCTGAAAAACAATGATGGAAGTTGGCGAGAATCGCTGACTGCCTACCTGCCAGAAATCGACGAATTCGAATCTCGCCTGCGAAAGCGAATCACGGTGGCCATCGAAGCGTTTCATGCTGGTTTTGGAGTAGCAGCTGCTCTGAAAATCGTGGGGTTCGTGGAAGCAAAGGTAAGGAACGACCAGACGATTCGTGAACAGAAGGGGCTGCCGTCTTTTGAAGGATTGCTCCGTCCTCTGTCTCAACCTGAAAGACGAGTTCGCACCATAGCCAAAAAGCCCAACCTGGCTATCAGAGCGGTTGGAAAGGTGAATGATCGGATCTCAGTTGGTCGCCTGTATCCGGCACGGCAGCGAAGCCAGATCGCGTCACTGGTCAAAGCAGGATCTCAACTTCAGGCTGCTCGATTCCATGCCCTCTTGCAGCCTGTTCTGTCCGACGTCGCGATTCGAATGCTGGGCGACGGTCATTCGATCGGTTGGTTGCACGACATTGAGGAAGAACTTGAGAACGGACAGACCGGTCTTTCGGCATTGGAAGACGCCCTGGAAACACCAGAACAAGATCCACCTCCGTCGTCGGTCGCTCGATTGCCGCTGGTGGACGGGCTTGACACGGAGCTCGACCGAAACACGGGACACACCCTGCTCGAAGAATTTCATCTTCGGGCCCGAAGCGTCCGTCGAACGCCGCAACGTTTGGCTCAACATCTCCACAAGAATGGTGTGACCATAGATGGCACTCGGATACACCCTCATCAGTGGAGTGAAATCCCAACGCAGACACTCAGTCGTGCCCTGCTGACTGTGACGGAAAAGTTTCTGGGATGTCACGATATTTCGAAGCCCCTGAGGCCTGAGGATCCCAAAACAGCTGCCGACGCGATTTCCCAGTTGCACCTTCTGCATCCTTTGCTGCGACCGAGGCTGCAGGTCATGCTCCGTGTGGTCGTGGAACGCTCAGGGCCATACGCCGAATTCGACCAAATGCAGGGGGAACACACCAATATCCAGTCATATCTTTACTGCGATCCAAACCACCGCAAACCGCTGATCGACATGCTGTCACGGCAAACGGTAAACATCGCTGAGGCCAGTCGAGCCGAAAAGTACGCGACGGGCCATCCGTATTCAATGCTGCTGCTGCAACACCAGATTTGTGCGTCGCTCTGTACAATGCCGGCCGTTCATCGCTGGTCGCAACTGAATAATCGAATGATCCGCAACGGACAAGTTCAGCCGCTGGAAAAGCGGTTTCGCTATCCCGAAATTCGCCTGCTCAAGCAGCGAGTTCGCGACGATGACGACAATCGAAAGCTATTCGAGGCAGCAAAGGCCGCCGGGGCTGTCGTTCAGATCGGCTCGACAAATCACTGGACGGTGACACAGCCTGATCTTCGTTTGTCGGAGCTATTCGCTCCATCAAACTGGATCCCGAAGCTTCTGTCGGCATCGCAGATATTGTTGTTGGTACGCAACGATCCTGATTTCCGAGCATTCCTGATCGCCCAGTTTCTCTCAGTATCAAATCTGAACATCGAGCTGGAACGATTTCGCGAGGAGCACGATGCTCGAGCCGTTGCTCAGGAACTTACGAAATGGGGCGTCCTTCGCTCGGATGCGGAACGGTACTCAGTGAATACAACGTTTGATTCGTTCCCGAAACGAGCCCCCCGCGAAATCGTAAAGCGTCGCCCCGGCAAAATCGTTGGTCTTTCGGAAGATGTATTTCTGTCCGCGATGGCCACCCATGACCTGCTCTACACCATTTTGTTCTTTGCTGTCACCGATGCCTGGCAACTGAATGAAATCCCAACACGGCAGGTGCCGGATTCCGTCAAGGACTTTGCAATCACTCTTTAACGCTCACGACTGCAACAGGTGTGCACTTTGAGAGCCGTCCTATGGGCCGCTCATGACTTCGACACGCAGGTAAAACACCGATGGCCAGCTCATTGACTTCTATCGCTCGATTATTGGATTCGTTTGATCTTTGGAATGGATTCCTACTTGCTGTGACGCTGCACATAGTAGGTGCATGTTGCAGTCAGTCCCGAACCGAACTGCAGCAGATAGCCCGACGAATTGGATTCAGTGTCTTCCTGATTCTCCTGTTGGCAAACCTGATTCACGACGGCTCATTGCACTCACTCATCTCCAGAATATTTCAGGCGGGCGTCCTTACGTGGATTGCGGCTGGGTCTGCGAAGATTCTGATTCCTGTCGTTGCCACATTGGCTGATGGCTGGTCTCGATCGCATTCGCAGAGTCTCGCAGGAAAGCGCTCAGCAAAACAGAAACGGTTACAAATCCGTCAGGCGAAGCTCCAGGAGGAGCAACGCCGAAGGCGAGACGAAGATTGGGAAGCTGGTCGCGAGGAACGGGAGCAGGCTGCAGAGGAAGCCAGACAGCAGAAGCAGGCTGAATTGGACCGCTCACGAGAGGAACAGAAACGCCGAGAGGTTGCAAGATTCGAGGTGCGTCTTCTCTTCGATCGTCACGCTGGTGACATTCGAACATCCATACCTCGCCGCCGATTTGATGAGTACATCGAATCTGATCTCAGTGACAAGTATCCCGCTGAAACGGTGGAGCAACGTGCTCAGCAGATGAAGCAAACCATCCTCGACTTCTTCGAATCGAGTGAACCCGAAACCAAGAACACACCGGAAGCAATCGATTCTCACTACGAGGCGGAGCTCGAACGAATTTCTCAACTTGGCCTCGATGACGAATCGACCGCTGCTATGCGTTCGGAATTGGCTTTCGCATGGCATCGGTCAAAGCAGTCAGGAAAGATTGTTCTATGAATATTTTTCTCGGAAGCAACAGTAAAACGAATCGTGCGGTGTGGCTCAACACTCTCTTGCTTCGGACTCATCTCCACTTGATTGGAGCGACCGGGACGGGGAAAAGTTCAGCCATCGTCACTTTGTTTCGTTCGCTGATGTTGCAACCCAAGAAGGACAAAGCGGCCATTTTCGTCATTGACCCGCTGGGAAATCTGTCGCGAGACCTTTTGGCGGTGATCGC
Source organism: Fuerstiella sp. (assembly GCA_039974975.1). Classification (GTDB taxonomy): domain Bacteria; phylum Planctomycetota; class Planctomycetia; order Planctomycetales; family Planctomycetaceae; genus Fuerstiella. The sequence continues at coordinate 65,246 of JBDWHY010000081.1, forward strand.
TCACCCAACCTGGTCGAATGACGATGTTCGCGACAGACTGGTCTACATCGAACCAGCCCGTGAAGACGTTGTCGTTCCATTTAACCCTTTGCTGCACACGACGGAAGGCAATCGCTATTTCCGTGTCAGTCGGGCGATGACTATCGTATTGCGGGCCTTTCAAGCTCAAGATTTGTCACAACAACCTCGATTGGCCAGGTGGCTGTTTAATTCGTTTATGACAGCGGCTGCGATGGGAATCCCAATTGCTGCCTGCGAATACCTGCTGGTTCCGGGATCACCGGAACACAAAGCAATCCTGCTTCGAATGCCCGAAAGTTACCGAGTGGAATGGAACGACATTCTTCGTTCCAACTCCCAGGCGTTGCAGACACTGGATTCAACACGAAATCGACTGCAGCCGTTCTTCAAATCACCGATATTGAAACGGATGTTCGGAGTCCACGAGAGTCACTTCAACTGTGAGCGTTTCATTCGTGAACGCAAAATCGTGATACTCAACCTGGGCAGCTACGGCAAACTTGCAGAACGCGATGGTGACACCATTGGTGCAATGGCGTTCAACGAGATCATTGAGGTGGCGCGGCAAATGGCAACTGACTGTGGTCGAGACGTCGTCGAACCTACGTACGTATTCCTCGATGAATTCTCTCGTTTCGTGGGACCCGATGTAGCCGACGCGATCGCGACGGTTCGGCAGATGGGATTGAGATGCGTATTTGCCCATCAATCATTTTCGCAGCTTGAAAAGGGCGACGTGGATCTCACACAAATGATTTACCAGGCACGTTCTCGACTAGTCTTTGCAAACAGCGGAGAAGACGCCGATCGTTGTGCCTACGAACTGGCACGCCTGACATTTGATCCAAAGGAAGTAAAAGAAGAGCGATACTCGTGGAAGCAACTGATCATGGGCTATCGCAAAGATTGGCTCAAAAACCATTCCCAATCAAGCACACGGTCGCAGGCAGAGGCTTCCAACCGATCGTCCAGTGAAAACGAATCTCGATCTCACCACACAGAACAGGACGGATCCTCTCATAATATTGGAGAGAGCCACGTTCAGGCTACCAGCAACACTTCGGGATTGAGCAATGGTGATTCGACGGGGGAGAGCCAAGTGAATGTCCCGATTCACAAGACGTTTCGGGAACTGGCCAGTCGTGAATATCAAAGTCTGCCTGAATACGAAGTCGAATGGGGTCAGCGTATTCGGCGACTGAAAGTGGGTGAAGCTTTCTGGCAGGAGGCGGAAGCCGAATCGGTTCCCAAGATCCAGGTGGACTATGTGCCCATTGAACAGGATCAAGAAACTCGTCTCCGAGTTGAAGCCTTGATTGAACGGAATTTCAAGACGGATGTCTTCATTACGGCGGACGAAGCTGACCACGAAGTCGAGGCATGCCGTCAACAACTACTTGGGTGCGATCCGATGCCATTCGAAAGAGAGATCCAGACTCGCGACTATCCGAAATCGCCCGATCAAGGGGATGCGGATACGTCTCCCGGTGACCCGCCGTTCACACTGTGAACATTTTGCATGCTGCGAGCGTGTGCCAGTGCTGCGGCTTCATGCAGGGTGAGGCCGCCGTGCTGTGACACGTCTTCGAGAACCTCCTGGAATTCATTTCGATCGAAAGCCGAAACTCCAAATTCAAGGACATGATTCATTTCAAAGCGAATGCGAGCTGCTTCCTGAGTGATCCGATCTTTAATGGCCTCTAGCTGTTTTCGCTGAGCCTCGATACGAGCCGCTGATTCGCTTAGAAATTTCAAGTGGCGAATTGCTTCTCCTCTTCGCAGCGCCCGACCGACTCCGGTAAACGCGCTGTATTTTGTCTGCAGGTCCGGGGCGACGCCATCAAGTGGTTGAGATTCTGGTTGATTCACACTGTCAGCGTACGTCGTTTCGTGGACTTGCGCAATTCAGAAAGTGTTGCGATATATGTGTTATGTGGTCTCAATCTACTGGGTTGTCGCTGGATTTCGTTGCGTGTCCGGAGGGTGTCCGCTGACTGTCCAACCCGGGACAAGCAGGGGCTTGACGGAAGTTGTTCCCTCCAGCAGCTTTAGGGTGCAGCGGGCTTGCTTCGCAACCCCTTGCCCTCTTGGGTTCCCGGGGCAGCAGTTCGCCTTGGGCTTCACTGGTCCCGGACGCGGTGCTAACCCAAGAGGGCAAGGGCTTGGCTCCCGTGATTTCGCTGTGCTCAACCCGTCCGCGGCGCCCCTGCACCCCTGCCGAAACGACGATCGATTTGATCATGTTTCCAACTCACAGCTGTTTCGGCACTTTGGCTCCGCCAAAGAAAAGCTGCCCCCTCCATGTTGACCTGAATAGTCGGAGCCAGATTCATGCGATGACACTTCTGAGAACAAGATGATAAAACTGACACTTGCTTTGCCTCAATCACCTCTCGTTCACTTCGTTGTTCTGTGCCGATCTGAAACCAACTCTAGTTTTCGAATGCCGTCCAGAGTCGGTGGACAACCGATACTCCGGCAAAATTCGGATGACGACTTGATCCGCCTTCAGGATTTCAACGAACCAGTCAATCCGATCGTTTCTTTGATGTAAACGTCTTACCTCCCTCGCAACACTGAAGGGTCTTCCCATGAAGAGTATTCTTGATTCGCCAACGATCAGCGGCCGTGCTTTCTTCCCTCGGAATTACGACCTCGACGATGTTCAGCTCCTTGAGCTGAGTGGCACAACGCTGGCGTACCATCACACTGTGGTTGACCCAACAGCGCTCACGTTGCTTCACTTTCATGGAAATGGGGAGACGATCGCCGACTACGTGAATGGACAGTTTCATCAGTTCTATGAACTCGGCATCAACGTCCTGTTTGTGGAGTATCGCGGCTACGGCCAGTCATTTGGTGTACCAGAACTGGTTGCCATGCTGGACGACGGAGAAGAACTCGTCAAAGGACTGGGATTGTCTTTCGATCGCGTCATTTCATTTGGGCGTTCAATGGGAAGCCTGTATTCGATTGAAATGGCCGCTCGCCAACCGACACTCGCAGGATTGGCCATCGAAAGTGGAATTCATGATCTCGCCGAGCGACTGAATGCGTGGGGTGCCGGACCCGACTTTTCAAGTCAGAAAATCGAAGAGGAATGTCAATCGCATTTCGATCATGGTTCCAAACTGCGGCAATACCCTGGGCCGGTACTCGTTCTTCATGCCGAACGTGACCATATCATCGATATCACACATGCTGAACGCAATTATCAGGCGAATCCTGACCAATCGAAACTGGTTCGACTTCCTCACGGAGATCATAGCTCTGTGATGCCATTCAACGCCGACGAGTATTTCTCTGAGCTTCGACACTTCATCGTGAGGTGTGGCCAGAAAGAAGACTGAGCAACGGCTATTGGGGAATTGGTCGACGACGTCATTTAAACGGCAAACCGTTGGCGACGATGTCAGTGGAAGAGCCCGTAAAAAGAAATGTGACTCAATCGATTTTGGACTTGAAATTTTGGGGTTGGATTCTTCTAATGAAGGCACTGCGAATGATGAATCAGCTTCAACTGGCATTCCCGACACGGTTTGGCGGTTGCCTGAGAACTCATTCACAGTTCCTCGCTTTGCGAGGCTATCACTTTCCCCCTTTGACGATGCGAAAACTTTTTCGTTTGTTCATTCGACTTGCAAAGTGGAATGGACGGATCATCAAACGGTACGTTCGACTGGTCGAATCGACCAGAAGGCCTGTGACCAACGGCAAGCCCGGCCAGATGACACCTGGTATCGGACTTGAAGTCTCACTGCTGAGCGTTTCCGTTGCACTTGGAGCTGGGCACTTAGTGCTTTTCTTCCGAGCTTAAGGAGAGAGTGCCACACAACTGGTCTGCGTGTCAACCAGATTGTGCGGAGGTCAGGCGGACTCACCGGAGATGTCGCAAGACATTGTAGGTGACAACACTGACTGATACTGCAGTCTCAATGAGGCTGAACTCTCATCGGGAAGCGACGCTCCGTCGCTTCTCACTTTTTCGACATTCATCGGTGCCGCTGCGCCTGATGAATGAGAGTTCCTGCGTAAGCCCATTGATCGACGGACGACTTCGATGCCCATGATTCTTCAGCCGAGAGACATTCGCGTCCTCTCTCACTTCGCACGCTATTTCATGCTGACTTCGCGGCAGGTCCGTGAACTGGAATTCTCAGGTGACACAACGGGACGCGCGACCCGCCGCCGTCTGACGCTGATGGCGAAAGAAGGTTATCTTCGGAAACGAAATCTGTACGTCGTCAATCCGAAAGATGGGGCCGCGACTCCCGTGTATCACTTGGATAGAACGGGCCGCGATTTTCTTGCTGGTCACTTCGACGACGATTGCCTGCGTTTACTACCGATTGAACCATCGCAGCCGCAACATCTCTATCATTACGTGGCCGTTGCCGAATCTCACCGTATCTTTGATCAAGCTATCACGGTCACCAGTGAGAAGGTGACGATTCCTCGCTGGTACAACGAAGACGAAATCATTAATCCGGAAGTCGAGCGAGCCGGTGATCGACGCTACCTACGAACCGACTTTAATGAGTCGCCCAAGGTTGTCTGTATTCCCGACGCCGCGTTCCTTGTTGAGTACAACAGGCACAAAATCGCAATCTACCTTGAGCAGGATCGGGACTCATTTTTCCATGATAGAGTTGCGGCCAGGAAGAGTCGTGGCTACGAGCGACTGCTTGCTTCAAAGGGACACCGTCGACATTTCCCTGACTCCACGGTCGACTTTTTCTATGTGATGTTTATTGCTCCGACTTCACGACGCGCCGATCAGTTGTGCCGAGCTTTCAAGAAGCGGAACGGCGACTCCGAAGCCGCGAAAGTTTACCGTTTTGCATCTCTTAATGAGATCACCCCGAACGATCTGTTGTTTGAACCCGTCCTTCGACATTGCCATCGCGATGAGAAAGTTTCGCTGATTACACGGATTGAATGATGCCGCCACACAACCGTGAGAGGATTGGCCTACCGACTGTTCAGGGACAGCGGTGCGGTCGATCCTTCTCGTGTGGATTTACATATTTCTCCCATTTACTATGACCAATTCAAAACAGGATTCGACAAACGCGCCAATCAGCCGCATTACGCTGAAAGGGATCACGGCCAGTGTGTTCCGCAACGTGACGGACAAAGGTGTGCCTTTCTTCAAGGTGAGCATCACACGGACGTTCAAAGACGGAAAAGAATTTCGCTCCACGACAGCGTTCAATCGTGACGACCTTCCCCTTGTTGGTGAGGTGGTTCGCCGAGCGTGGCTTGAAGTGATGAGACACGAAGCCGATGAAGCATCGTCGAGAAAAGGCGACGACAGTTAGATTTTTGTGGGCCGCCCTGACGGCCCACAAACCAATTATTCTGCGTGACTCTTGCAGTCAATTTCAGTGCGTCACTGTTCGAGATACCGGAAGGTATTGTGAAACAGTGAAAGCTGAAGCAGGTTTCGATCGTTGATCGACTCTCTGAAGCTTCGCTCCGAAGCTTCCTCACTTAAGAAAACCATCGCACCCGCGATTCCTGATACACCAATCGTCTTTCCCCTTGGCAGTTGCGGCTGTCTCTCGGACTGGCATGGTGATTTTGTCTGTGGCACGACGCCACATTTCAGTTTCTTTCCCCCCACTTTTTATGGCAACACGTTCTTTAATCGCCCGAGCAACGGACGCTGGATACGAATCAGTTTATTGTCACTGGGATGGCTACCCACAGCACAACGGTGTCATTTTGCTGACTCACTACAGGACGGCTGAAGCAGTCACAGAACTTTTGTCCTTCGGAGATATTTCTATTCTTGGTCCAAAGATTGGCGTGGCTCACGATTTCGAACAGGCCGGGCATTCGCCCTTCACAACGTTCTATGGTCGTGACCGCGGTGACACGGGTGAGCATACTCGCCCCGCTCACCATTCGTTTCTGTGTGGTGTACTCAAGCGAGCTCAATCACATGGCTGTGAATTCATCTATCTTTTCGAAGACAATGACTGGGTGTACTGCGAACGTCTGGATCAGTAGTTCAGACGCGATATCGGCGATCGCCATCGCAAGATTCGAACGGCTAGACGACACTTGAAGTGTTGAGCTGTGGAAATGAGTGTAGAGATTCGTGGCCGCCGCAACGGCCGCGTTTCTGTGCACGAGCTTGAAGTTCTGCACCAACTGGTGCGGTCAACCGGGTGTAGGCAACTGCGACGTCTCGCGACGTTCCTTTCGCCGTCACCGGTTAATTCAGACCATCTCTTGGTCCACTCTCTGAATCGCCTGCTCCCGGCGGTTCTCTCTTTCACACGATCCCACTGTGGGATCGTCGTGCGCTCACAATTGAAGAGGAGAGTTTTGATGAAAGTGCAGTTGTCCGAATGGCACGAGTCCACCACGTGTTGTTGGTGTGAGAAAGAACGAGAGTGCGTGTCGACTACGTTCTCTGATGGCTTTCTGAACAAGGCGGCGCTTTGCTGGAAGTGTCTGCAGACGGCCTTCAAGGTCAGAAGCAAGCAGCCGAATACGCCAGCATCAACAACAGTCCAGCAGGCAACGGAAACATCGTGATCTGTTTGCGCTGTTGATGCCTTCTGTGGCACGATCGAAGTCCTGTCGGCAATCGTCGGCAGGGCGACGATCTTTCTTTCTCTGGTCTTACAAAAAGGCACCCGCCATGAGTTCACAAACGACCAATCCAATCACCCATCGCCCCGAAAAGGTGTTCCGAATCGGCTACGTTTCTGCATCTGTTTTCACACATGAGGTACGGAACGGAGACGAAATCAGGCAGGTTCGCTCCGTCAACATCCAGAAACGCTACATGGATGGAACTGACGTGAGATACACCAGCTCCTTCGGCCTCGCCGAACTCCCACAGGTCCAGCGAGTCTTACAACTCGCCACCAACTGGGTCGAAGAGGCGGAAGCCGAAATCGACCTTGGAAACTGATCGTTGACCGCCAAGGCTCCGCACAACGCGGGGCCTTGGTCTTCACCTTCGAGGGCATCTTTGATGCTCTGACCAATCTGAAGCAATTCCAGCAATATCACCAACTGAATGGACACCTACAATGGACAAGAACACAATTGGAGAATTGAAGATGATCGACGTCGGAGAGCTGGCTGAGATTCTATCACTTTCAAAGAGAAGCATTTGGCGAATGCTGAGCCGCGGAGAACTGATCAAGCCAAGGAAGCTAGGCGGCGCTGTCAGATGGAACTTAAGCGAAGTTCGGATTTGGATCCAAGAAGGTTGTCCGAGCTGCGAAACGAAGTAGTCGCACCCTCTCCACCTGTTTCCTGTATTTGATTCAAGGAGATCTTGATGGCATCAATTTTTAAGTTGGGAAAAGACAAGGCGAAGAAGGGCTCCTGCTACTACCTTGAGTACACCGATCATGCCGGATGTGTTCGTAGGAGGAAGGGCTTTACTGACAAGGGGCTTACAAACCAGTTGGCAGCGAAACTGGAGAATGAAGCAATGCTGCGTCGGCAGGGGCTGATCGATCCGGAGCAGGAACGTATTGCATCCATGCGTGACGTACGGCTTAAAGATCACCTCGATGACTTCCACGCCGCACTCGTCGCAAAAGGAAGCACAGCAGTCCATATTCGAAAGACAGTTAACCGAATAAAGTTCATCATCGAAAGCGGGAGCATGCTGCTTTCCCAAGACATCGATGGAGAAAGTGTTGAGAGCGTACTGCAGGAAATGCTTTCAGAGGACCAAATTGGACATCGGACGTACAACCACTACGTTCAAGCAATGGACTCATTTTGTCGTTGGATGGTCCCGAAACGAATGCTGGTGAATCCGTTGGCTGGTATGGCACGTTTGAACACCGAGGTCGATATCCGGCATCCCCGACGGGCCCTTTCTCCGTATGAGGTTGGGCAGCTGGTAGAATCAGCTCGCTCAAGTGGAGAGTCCATACAGACCTTTGACGGTGAACTACGAGCACGTTTGTATCTGACCTCGTATCTGACGGGGCTTCGAAGACGGGAGTTGGCTAGTCTCACCCCCAAGAGTTTTCAATTGGGCATAGAACAACCAATACTCGTTGTTCAGGCGGCTTGCTCAAAGCATCGCAAGAAGGACACCTTACCGGTTCATCCTGAGCTAAAAGCCCTGTTGGTAGATTGGCTACCCGAGCTGTCAGAGAACGAGCATTTGTTTCCGAAAGTGGATCGAAAAAAAACGTGGTTGATGGTCCGGAAGGATCTCGAACGTGTCGGCATTCCATACCGAACGGAAGAAGGAATAGCAGATTTCCATGCAGCTGGTCGACATTCTTACGTCACTGGACTGCTCACCAACGGTGTCGACCTTGCCAAGGCATCTCAGCTGGCCCGTCATTCAGATGTTCGCATGACAATGCGATACACGCACATCGGTCTCAGCGAACAAGCAAAGTCACTCGAGTCGCTTCCAGTTCATACCAGCAATACCGACAGCCCGATCAGTGAATCAGACAGTGAATGGGATGGCGTAGCGAGTCAACAGGTGACGCACTCTGACACCGATCGACGCGATCAAGACTTCGTAAGCCCTGAATGCAAAACGACTTGTGACACAGAATGTCACAAGTCGTCAGAGATTGGCGTTAGTTGCCAAAAGTGGAGGCGGGGGGAATCGAACCCCCGTCCTGTGGACTCTTAATCAGAGCTTCTACGTGTATAGTTCGTTGATTAAATTCGCAACGACGAGACTCACCGAACAAAGCCTTCCGTCACTAGATCACAACGAATCTCGCACTCGCCGTAGCGATCAATGAACAAGTGCCAGTCTGAATTTGCAACTGAACTTCGGACTCCTCAGACGGGGATTCCTTGTTCAGTGACGCCTATTACTAGGCAGCCAGAGAGTACTGCGGTGTAGCAGTTATTGTTTGATCAGCTTTTTACGTGGCCTGCTGATCAACCACGACACGCAACCCTGATCGACGATGACCCAGTCAAATCCGATCGCCCCCGATAAGGTGAAGTGATCACAGTAAATCGCGATCACCTGACACCATCTTAGCTGGACATCGGTCCAGAGAACAGGTTCGCTTGAATTTTGTGAAAATTGAACCAATCCACGACTCGGGATTCAGCGATTATTTGGCTGTTTCAAGTGCTTCATCGCTGCCAAATTGAAATCATGAGCGATCTCGAAATGAGCGTTCACCGTTGTGCTCGTCAGAGGAACCGCCTGAGTTGTGCTTTTGGGGCGTGGCTTCTGGACGGGCGATGTTGAATTTGGGCAGACCGGACCTTTACGCGTACGACTTGCGATTCGGGGCTGTTGTCTTGCAGATCGGATCAGGCGTTGTCTGGTTAGGGCTTTGCTGGAGCTTCCGTCTGATTGGCAAGATGCAGCAATCCAGAAAGCAGTCCTTGAGAAACCTTGGTCATGTGGTCGAAGTCGAGCTTTTCCCATTCATCAGTGGGCTGGTGATAATCGCTGTGGAGTGATCCGGCTGAAAAACTGTGAGCGATGACTCCTTTTTGCACAAACGAATAGTTGTCGCTTCGTGTGTACAACATTTCACCGACGTCCGTTCGATTGAAAACTTCGACTCCGGCTCGCAGGCTACCCTGATTCATGATTTCGCCAAGATTGGAGTGCTTCCAGCCGGTCATCCAGACTTTGCCTTTGGCATCGGCTTCAGGACGGCCCAGCATTTCGAAATTCACATTGGCGATCGTTTGGTCCAAAGGCCACAGCGGATCCTTTGCATAGGCTTTTGAACCAAGCAGACCCGATTCTTCTCCCCAAAACGTGCCGAAGATGATCGAACGCTTAGGCGGTTCCGGCATAGCGGCGACGGCTTCTGCCATTGCCAACACTGCGGCGACTCCGGTTGCATTGTCGTCTGCTCCGTTATTGATGCGGTCTGGGCCGAACTGGCGAGTTCCAATATGGTCGAGGTGAGCAGTGACGATGATGGCAGTTTTGGAAAGCTGTGGGTCTGATCCCCGAACGACTCCAAACACGTTGCGAACTGAAGCCGTGGAATCTAACGCAGCAGGTACTTCAGCTTCAACGGATGCTTCTTCGGAAACATCATCTGATGCGACCAGTAGCACAGGCAGGTTGGCGTTGCGTCCTTCCATCGCCGACATGGAGACTCCTTGAAGAGTGCGGGCGAGTTCTGGCAGGGAGCTGCCCGAATCACATTTCACGATCACAAGAGCAACGTTCTTTCTTTTTAAAGGAATCAATCGTCGAGCCAAAAAGGACTGCAGCATGTTGGGTGAAACTTGGCCGATGGGCGGCAGAGGCAACCCGTCCAGAACAACGCACAGATCTTGTTGAGAATCCTTGGTCTCGGTGACCTTCAATGCGTTTCCTTCAGTCAGTAGAGTCCCTTTGAGGGTGACGTCAGATGAAGCGGCCGACAGAATTCCGAGAACCTTGACTGGCTTGCCGGCCACGCTCAATCGTGCGGCGGCGGGCAGCATGACTTGTGGCCAAGTCTGAACTTGAAAGTAAGATTCGTCCTTTGACAAAGGAGAGAGTCCGGCTGCCTGCAGTCGTGTTGCGACGTACCGAGACGCAATGGCCAGTTCGGGCGAAGGAGTCATTCGTCCCTTCATTTCGTCGCTGGCCAGAAACGACACGGTGCCCTGCAGCTTCGCTTTTGTGATGCTGCTGATCGCAGTTTGCTGTTGATTCGATAGCTCGGTCGCTTCTTGAGCTTGTCCAGTGTTTGCAAAGACCACGAAGAGCAATAGACAAAATCGCAGCTCTGACCACGGACAGCGCTTCACGAATTGAGAGATCATCATGGTCGATTTTCTTTCAGCCTTGGCTGATGCTCTTGGTGAGTTCAACGACACAGACTGATCGTTGATCAGTTGCCTGTGGATCACAATTGTTTGCAGATCACAGTTGTCTGCAGATGACAGTTGTCTGCAGATGACAGTTGCCTGTGGATCTTAAGTAGGAATCGCGGGCTGCGGGCTTTGACTATTTGGCTTCCGTATCCGATGCGGCAGATTCCATGACTTCTGCTGGAGTCTTTTGGCTGGTTCTTTGTGGTGGTTCAAGATAGCGGTAACCCGTGTTGGGGTTGGTTCTATCAAACGCAAACGCATCTCGGTTGTGAATGAAGTGTCTGAGATAGGCGACGGGAATGGCGAAGCCTAGGCCCTCACCAAATGTCAATTTCATATTAATGACTCCGACAACCTGACCTCGATTGTTAAACAATGGTCCTCCACTGTTGCCAGGGTTAATCTGAGCGGTCGTTTGAATGTAGACGATGCCTTCCATGTTACGATTCTTTGTGCTGACGATTCCTTCAGACACAGATCGTTCTAGACCCAGTGGGCTGCCGATGGCAAAGACCGAGTCGCCTTCTCGTTGAGAATCATCGGCTGCAATATTCACAGGTTTGAAATCCAAACCTTCTTGCTTTGGAATTTGCAAGAGTGCCAAATCAAAATGAGGATTCAACGAAAGGATCTTCACATTGCGAATCGACTTGCGTTCGAATTCGCCGTTTTTTGTGCGATGGAAGATCGTCACGGCGACTCGAGTTTGTCCTTCGACCACGTGATAGTTCGTGACGCAGTGTCCATCTTTGGTGACGACAAATCCTGACCCCAAACCGTCGGGAGTTTGAATCAGCACCACTCCCTCGGCAAACTTGCTGACAAGATCTTTTACGCTGCGGATGGGCATGTCGGCAAATTGCAACATTCCAGCTCCTGAACCCGATACTTCTGATGCCACTTCAGGCTTCGGATTGTCTTCAATCCGTTGAGCGATCCGATTCAGTGGGATGCGAATCACGTCCACTCCGGCATCCACGTAAACCGCGTCTTCAAGTTCCTTCAGAACTTCACCAACGATTTCTTGGCCGGACTTCAAAATGATTTTATCAGCGGATGCTGATTGGCAAAAGAATCCAGACGCGACCAGTATGAGTAAACATCCGCAAAAACGACGACACGCAAGAAACGACATGAAAAGAGCTCACAAAAAATCAGCCGAAGTCGGCTTAGACTGTTGACTATGATTGCTTAAGTCTAAAGCAGTCGGCAGGTAAACGGAAGTGGTTGTGAGGCGAAGGCTGAGTGAATCGAAACCACAGGCCGTTGCTGTAGCGACGCTGGATTTGGGGAAATCCGTCTACGTTCTTTTGGCGATCTAAGAAAAGAACGATGTGTTGGCGTTTGCTTTTACCAGTTCTCGTGGCTGGTTCAGGTGATTGAAGACCATTGTTTCCGGATCGATACCGAACGAATGATAGATGGACGCCAGTAGTTCTTGTGGGTGAACGGGATCTTCTAAGGGAGCTGATGCTGTTTTGTCTGATTTTCCATGAACATAGCCCTGCTTTGTGCCGGCTCCAGCGAGAATACCCGTGTAGCAATATGGCCAGTGATCTCGACCATCATCGCTGTTGTTGTTGCCGCTCGTGCTGACTCCGCGTTGAGGGCTTCGACCAAATTCACCAACAACGACAACCAGAGTTTCTTCCAGCAGTCCTCGCTGATTCAAATCGTTGATCAGTCCAGAAACGGCTGAATCGAGCATAGGGGCGCTCTGGTTCTTCATGCGTTTGGAAAGGCCCTTGTGGTGGTCCCAAGAATGGTTATCACTGTTGGCGACCTTAGGCCAAATCACTTCGACAACTCGAGTGCCCGCTTCGACCAGACGGCGAGCCAGCAAACAAGAATCTCCGAATGTGTTGCGGCCATAGGCTTCTCGAGTAGCATGGTCTTCTGCGGCCAAGTCAAAGGCTTCGCGTGCTCGTCCGGATACGATCAGGTCCAGAGCTTGTTCGTAGTACTGGTTCAGGTTGAGGTCCTTAACGGCGTGGTCCAGCTTTGGCATGCTGGCATTGATTTGATTTCTTAAAGCGGCTCGACGTTCCAATCTGACATCAAAGACTTCGGGGCGCAGTCTTAAATCGTCGATGCGAATGCGAGTCATCTTTTTCATATCCATGTCGTCACCGCCTGGATAAAGCGTATAGGGATCGTACGCTTTTCCGAGGAAACCAGCGGTTCCCCCTTTGCCCACAACATTGCTTTCTTGCAAAGGTCTGGGAAGCATAACGAACGGCAACATGGGTTCTTTAAGCGGGCGAAGACGCACAATGTTTGAACCAAAATTGGGGAAGTCTTTGGGGCTGGGAGGTTCAAGTTGCCCAGACGGACTGACCTTGTCCGTGGTGTATCCCGTCATCATTTGATAGATGGCAGCCGTGTGATTAAACAGGCCATTGGGCGTGTAGCTCAGGGATCGGATCATGGTAAACTGGTCGTTTATTTGAGCCAGCTTCGGAAGGTTTTCGGTAAAATTGACTCCGGGAATCTTAGTTGGAATGTTCTTGAAGATGCTGCGAACGTTGTCTGGTACGTCTTCTTTGGGATCCCACAAATCCAAATGCGACGGGCCACCTTGCAGGTAACACATGATGACGCTTTTTGCCTTGCCCCAACCCGGAGTCCCCGAGTGGGCCGAGCCTTCAGCTGTTGCCGCCTTTAAGTGCAGCATGTTGGCCAATGACAGTCCTAGCATTCCAGATCCGCCAACTCGAAGCACATCACGACGAGTTGTTGCGGCACCGGGATCACAAAGGTCTTTTCCGGGCAGTCCCTGAATGTTCAACATAGTGAAAGGTCCTGTAGAAGGGGCGCGTGATTGCTGCGATGAAGAGGTGGGATAAGCGCGTTCGGTGAAGAACTGGCCGTGGAATCAATTTTAGTGATTGAACAAAAACTTGGGACTGTTAATCAGTGCCCATGCCAAGTCTTGAGCGGCCGTCAATCGGGCTTGTTCTGTTTGTTGCTGACTGTACTTTACGTCGCTTCGATAGCGTTCTAGCAGCGTGTCGGTTGGGATCGGTTGTTGCAATAATGCAATTTGTTGCTTTCGTGAAACGACTCCGGCGTCTTCCGGAATTCGTCTGCTGAGTTCGGCCACCTTTGTGGTCTTCTTCATCAGGTCCGAGTCGGTTTTTAAGAACCATTCATTCAGCCGAGCCATCGATTCGGATGGCCGCTGGTCTTTGTCGATGGTTGCGAGGCTTTCGAAATGTTCAGACAACGATAACCCCGGAGTCGCAGTTGGGCTGACAGAAATTCGGAACCGTCCCAACATGTGTTGCTTGGCTCCATGGTTTTGATGCAGCACAATTTTCAGGAGTGCGCCGCCTTCCAGCTTCAAATCGGACACGGTTTCGAAGGTGGCCCAATGAGTGACGCCTCCAGCATTTGCGACGGCCCAAGCGTTTTGGTTTCCTTTGTTGCCATCGAGTGTCAGTCCAATATTGAATCCTTGTTGCAGAAAATCGGCCTTTGCATTGTGAAGTTTCACGGGCTGAAACTTTCCTGCATTCTTACCCGTTGCAGCAGCTGCTAGGACTTCAACTTCGGTGACAACGAAGTTGCCGTTTTTCGATATGCCGGGCCCATTGCTGGCGAAACTGTCGTCGGCAAGAGCTTCGATTCGCAATGCTCGAATTGCATTCAGTGACGTTCTGAACGTGACAGTGTAGGCTCCCTTGTCAGCCGTTCCCACAGCTTGAATCGAGCGGTCCGGTTGAGCCTGGAGTTGGATTCCTTTCACTGCAGATAGCGATTCGGGTGCGAGTGGAAACCATTCTGCTTTGTTTCGATTTGTCTCTAAGAATTGATCAGCGGTTTCGTGGGCTTTCACTTTGGCGGCAGCCAGTGAAGCTTCTGCCACGTTCTTGTCTTTTAGTCTTTTCGCATCGAGTTGCTTCCGAGAGTCGCTGATCGACAATTGGTAATCGGCAAGGTCTTGATTCAATGCGTCCAGTTCGGTTTTTTGGAGGGACTGTTTTTTGGGGAGTTCCTTGGCCCACCAAGCGGTTCGTTCTTCCAGTCTGTCGACGACCACTTCGTGGTCTTTGGATATGTCTTGCAGGATCGATAGCGCGGCTGCGATTTCAATGTCGGTGGCCGGTCGATTAAAGATGTTCAATACGATTTCATTGACCAGCTTGCGATCATCGTCGATTTCGTTGACCAGTTTTGTGAGGCGATTGTTTGGATCGGCGAGGGCTTCACCCACAGTGGGGCCACCAATCAGGGCCATGATTGGCCCTAATTGCAAATCGGCAGAGCGTTCGCATTCACATGCGCTTTCTCGAACGGGGCGACCTAGGTTGGCAAGAAAGCCATCGGTGAGTTTGATGCCGGCATCTGGGATTGCGGCGGCTCGAGTCCCATCGGCAATGCCCGGAATTTTTGACGTTGATCCGACGGCCTTATGAATGGCGTCATACAGCACTTCGGCGGGCAAGCGGCGAGCCGTTGCGTGACTGAAGTTTTGGTGATCGTCTTCGTTAAAGGGATTGCTTTTGAACGACAGCTGGTAGGTTCTGGATTGGCAGATCTGTTTTAGCATGTGACGGACATCAAAATCCGACTGAATGAATTCCGTCGTTAGATAGTCCAGCAGTTCTGGATTGGTGGCAGGGTTTCCTGCTCTGAGGTCGTCAATGGGTTCTCGAATACCGACTCCCAGCATGTAGCCCCACAGTCGGTTTGCATAACTTCGAGCGAAAAATTGGTTGTCTGTGGATGTCATCCACGCTGCCAGTTGTTGTCGACGATTGGCGTCGTCTGTTGCTTCGAACTTTGCTGCGAAGGGGAATTTCGGTTCAGTTTCTTGTCCCGTGCGATCGTGCTTGAGTTCTCCGGAATTCTTTTCATACACAACTTCATAAAACGGAGTCGCTCCTTCAACAGCGCTGCCTCCGATTTTGCGTTTTCCGCTGGCGGGATCGGCCTTCAGCCCGACTCGAGCAAAGAACGCGGCCGTTTCATAATACTGATCCTGAGTCCATTTTTCGAAGGGGTGATCATGGCATTTGTTGCAGTTGAATCGGACACCTAAGAATAGGTGAGTCGTATTTTCCATGATGTCTGCGGGTTCTCGCAGGATCTTGTAATACGACGCTGCCGGGTTTTCTTTGTTTGATCCGTCGGCGGTGATCACCTTCCGAACAAATTCGTCGTACGGAGTATTGTTTTGTACGTGATTTCGAATCCACGATCGAAATGCGGCCGAGCCTTCTGGTCCCAGAAATTTTCGATTGACCTGAAGTAGGTCTGCCCACTTGTTGGTCCAGTATTCGATATAGTCTGGGTTACCAATCAGTTGGTCGATGACTTCGTTGCGTTTGATCTGAGTGTCTCGTTCGTCGGCCAAGAAGGCTTTTACTTGTTTGACGGATGGCGGCAAGCCGGTCAGATCCAGATGGATTCTTCTTAAGAATTCCGCATCCGTACACAGATCGCTTGGTTTGATCTTGAGTCGCCTCCATTTTGCAGCGACAAGATCGTCGACAACCGTCCATGATTTTGGAGTCTGCCATTTGAAGCCGTCCCGGTTGCCCATCACGGTCAATGTCGTGGCAGCATAGGCACCTTCGAATCTGGCCAGCACGGGTGATTCGCCTCGACGCAAAGCCGTCATTAATCCCCAACTGTTGCTGACGGCGACTTCGGTGTCGCCGCTGGTGATGAATGCTTCTCGAGTCACATCCTTCACGGCTCCATCTGCGTAGGTGGCTTCGATTTTCATTTGTTGAGTCGCGTCGGCGGCGTCTAGGATCGGGTTTTCTGGGATAATGCGAATTGAGGCAACTTTGTTTGGTGCGGGGGCCAGTTTTGCACCTGCTGCGATCCAGTTTTTCATCACGTGATAGTACGCATTTTCAGTCGTCGTCAATGTGCCTCCGCCATGACTGACTTCTTCCGCAGCTTTCATCAGCATCAGGCTGTCTGTGGGCGAGGTCAAATTGACTCGACGAGATCCCAGGTCGTCGGTGAAGGCTCGGATGTCGAAGATCGGATCGTAGCCTCGAAGAGAAAGTTTGAATCCATTTTTTCCCTTGGCTGATCCATGACAAGTTCCCTGATTGCAGCCCATCTTGGTCAAAACAGGATTAACGTGTTGCACGAAGTCGGGCTTGAAGGGTTGGTTCAAACCGGAAACAGCGACGGGAATCGACTGTTGGTGTGATCGAAACTGAACGCCCAGTTTTCCAGAACCTTCTGCCTTGGCGGTCAGCAGGCCTGCGGCAGAGACGCTGACAGGAGATGCCTTGGGTGGCGTAATTTTTGCATCTCGTGTGACATCAATTCGCCCGCCATTCTTTAAGACCGCCGTGACGAGCAGCTGGCAGTATTCAATCGGTGTTGACAGTTGCACATTGGATGGGTTCACTTCAAGTGCAACGACTTCTGCGTCGTCAGCGATGATGGCTTTTGATGGAACAGGAGTTTCATCCCATTCCAGATCGGCAACAGAAATGATGTCGATTTCCTGGGCGTTGGATTGAATGGGGGCAGCGCTGAATTTGTGAAGGACATGGGCGGTTTTTGAATCTTCGGCGGTTGAAGCGTCGATGATTCTGATCATGCCATCGCTACCGGATACAGCCACCTTGGGCTGGCTTGGATGCAGGGCGACTGCGTACAGGCTGCTGTCTTTTAGCTGAAGGGCCGCCACCTTCTTAATGTCTTTTGAGCGGAAGGCATCCAGCTGCTTTTGTTCGTCGCCCGACCGCTGGGATGTTCGCTTCTGGCTGATCTTCCTAAGCTTGTCGGTGAGGTTGGAATCGAAGTTGTAATCGTAGACCGCTAGCTCTCCGGCTCCGTCTAGGGAACTGACGGCCGCAATTCGTAAACCATCGGCGCTGACACCGACATCGAAGACTCGACCGCGCATCGGATTCAGCTTGCGAATCAAGTTTGAATCGTCACCGATTTTTCGGGCAGTCACTCGGAAGACTCGGTAAATCTTGGGGATTCCGTCAGAACCACCGACGATAATTTCGTCTCGAATGGGATGGCGATCGATGGCATTGATGCCGCCTTTAAGGGCACCGGGAGTAATCGATGTCACGTTATCGATAAAACGGTTCGTGGCGACTTCGGTCAATTTCACTGTCATGTCTTGAGAGACCGACAGCAGATGTGAGGTGTCGTTTTCGACTGTGAAGACTGTGTCTAAAACCCAATCGTTGTGTGCCCCTTGAAACAAGACCTGCTTACCCGTTTCGGCGTTGATGGCTCGCACCGTGTTGTCGCTACATCCAAATGCAACGAGAGTCCCATCGGGCGACCAACTGGCTCCATAGACGGTGTCTTCGGTGACTTTGTGAGACAGTGTTTGGTTGCGAGATGCAACGTCCCAAATTTGGACTTCACCTTCGTTGCCGGGAAGTCCGCCAGTGACGGCGAGGCGATCGCCGTCTGGGCTGAAGCGAATGGATTCAATACGATCGGATTGGCCAATCAGTCTTGCGGCGATTCCAGATCCGTCTGTGTGGTGCAACAAGACTTCTCGAAACCCTGCCACTGCCAGCAGCTTGCCGTCGGGAGAATACTGAAGGCTTGTGACGACAGGAGGCCGAAAGTAGATCGGTTCGCTCATCTTGGCTTCAGCAGAGTTGGCTTGTGGCGGAACCGTGTTTTGAATGGAGGAAGAATCTTGAGCAGCAGCGTGCGAAATCAAGACTGTCTCGGAGAGTGCGAGCGTTACGACCAAACAGCATAGGGTCGAGAACGGTGGCTTCAACATGTGTCGATGCATCAACGGAGGCTCCTGGCTGAGCTTGTTGTGGCACAGGTTGCAGGGAGCAACCCGAGATCGGAGGGAGCACGCAACACGATCGGCTTGGATTTTGATGCAGTGGGAATTGCAATGAAACCCGCGGCGATTGCACTCGGTGCTGCAGTTGAAGCTACCAATCATCACACGAAGACGCAAGTTGCATCCCGAACGGTGGCGCGTCGGCCGGTGGCTTAAAGTCTGGTCGCAATTCTACCTTAAGGCTTTGGCCTGGGCAGCCATTTATTGCGTTTCAGAATCTTTGGGTTGTCCGAGTGAGGTCATCGGAACTTGATCAATCACCCATTCTGCAAACGTGTCAGTGGCTTCAACGATTGGCAGTGCGATGATCTGAGGCTCATCGTATGGGTGAATTTGTTGAATCAGGTTCTTCAGTTTGGGCCATGCCGCTTGGATTGTCTTGATCGCTAGGACGTGTTCCAGCTGTTGCTGAAGTTGACCTTCCCAAACGTAATGGCTGGTGACGGCTGCCGAGACTTGTACACAGGCTGCGAGGCGAGCATTTAGTAGCTGTTCTGCGATGGAATGAGCAATCTTTGGGCAATTGACCGTTGTTTGCACCTGAATCAGATTGCCGCTCATTACTTTTCCACCGTCGCTGTAGGCAGGGTGATCAGTGCGGGCTGATCACCGTTCCTGCTGGACGCTGCGGGGCGCCAGCCGTGTTTTTCATCTGTCAGTTTTTGCGAAGCGTCGCCTTGTGGATTGCCTTCTTCTTTGGCATCACTTTTTTGTGGTTGCTTGGTCGGACCTGTGATCAGACCATCTTCGCGTTCGATCATTGAGTGTCCATCTTTGGAATGACCCGTGAAGAGAGGGCGCGTTGCGCTAGGATGCATCTCGTCTGTGATAGCGTTCGTTGGTCCAGAAGCAGACAACTGCTGGTTGTTCAATGGGATCACTTTTTGTGATCGAGTCACAGACACGAATCGAGTGGCAGTTTGGTTAGTCTTGTTGTTCGTTTCTGGCTGAGCAACCTGACTTGACTGTGCGTTTGCTGTTGCTGCAGGCTTAGCCTTTGGTGGTGCGAGAAACGTGGTTGAATCTGTTTCAAGCTGCGGTTTGCCTTCGATCGTTGGCTTCGTTGATTTCACAATGACCACGACGTTGCCGGAACGGACTTCATTTAACAACTGTTGTTTTGATGGTGAAAGAGCTTCGTCCAAACGAGAGGGGCTTGCTGACTTTATGATTGCCCCTTCGGTGTTCACGGCGGTAGTGCTTCTCGCCGTAAATTTCATGGTCGCAGTTTTCGCAGCGGCGGCCGCTGATGATCGTCGGTTTGTTTCTGGCCGTGCATCGATTGGCGGTCTGGTTGATCTCGTGATCTTGGCCGACTGTCTGGCAATTTGCTGATTGGCTTTCGCTTCGTACGGGTTCAGTCCTCGGGCAACGCGAGTAAGTTCTACTTTGCGATGTTCAGGGATACCGTCCATCCTCGCGGCCACTTCTTCGACCCAATT
The DNA here is from genome assembly GCA_039974975.1 of Fuerstiella sp. Classification (GTDB taxonomy): domain Bacteria; phylum Planctomycetota; class Planctomycetia; order Planctomycetales; family Planctomycetaceae; genus Fuerstiella. The sequence goes on from JBDWHY010000081.1 coordinate 85,322, forward strand.
GGAATCATTCTTGACGGCTCGAGACATCATTTGAGCATACAAGCTGACTTCCATGACGTTACGGTCGAGAATCGAGTTGGTCACCATGGAAGCCAGTTTCGCAATCGTTTGGATTGCTGGACTTGGAAAGTTGACGAAGGTTTCAATTTGCTGATTGACAAGAACACGGTTGTCGCGAGTTCTTTCAAATCGGTATCTCATCCAAACCAAGGCAGACGCTTCAATGGCGGTCGGAAGCAAGGGACTGTGGTATGCTCCTTCAACGACGAAGAGGCATTGGTTTCCGTCTCGCCAAAGCACATCGGCTTGTCCTTGAGAACCATCGTTGGCTTCAGCCGAATATTCGAACGGGGCATTTTGCCACATGTTCAGTTTGGAAATTCCCATCACTCGCCAAGTTGCGATCGCAACGTCGGGATGGTTGATTAGGTACTGATAAAGCGAAGCATCAACTTCGTATTGAAGTGTGGGCATGCGGCGGTACTGCGAAGTATGCTTCAGCAGATGGTTTGCTCGCTGCTGCGATTGCCGAGACATTCGGTGCAACGGCACCTCAGCGGCGGCCGTTCGCTGCATCTGTTTATCCGACGAGGAGTCTCGTAGAATACGAATACCCGCTTTGTTTGCGAGATCTGTGACGCGACTATCTGTGGCAGCGCACTGCACACCGAATATTGATCCGGTGAAGAGTACGATGACACAAAGCGACATCACGCGATGGATTCCAA
>JBDWHY010000082.1:0-58882 GCA_039974975.1 Fuerstiella sp.
AAAGCTTTGAAAGATTGAGGGCGCAGGGGCTCGAACCCTGGACCTACGGATTAAAAGTCCGTTGCTCTACCAACTGAGCTACGCCCTCGTTCAGTCGGATCCGCGAAGTGATCAAATGATTCACGCACTTTTTCGACTGAGCGAAGGACTTTATCGTCAGGATTTGCGTTGTCCACGATGGAAATTGGTTCACTGCGAATTTTTTCACTGATGTGACCAGATCAACCATTCTTCCGGTGCAATTTGCCAAATTTCGAACTGAAATTTCCGTTCCAGACGTCCAGACGAGCAAATTTATGGCTCTCGAACAAACCGTTTTGCGGCGAATGGCATCGCAATCGCCCGTAAGGGGACACTGAATCGGCCGTGTTGCCACAACCTTGCGCCCCAATTTGCCCAGCTGTATTGCCCAGTCGTGGCAGCTGCAAATTTTGCCTTATTCAGCAAAGTTTGACAGCGACGGCAAACTGAGGGCAAATTAGAACTTGCTGTCGTCGCCTAAATCATTTTGGTCACCCGCGATGGTAGCCAGACGAATCAGTTCGGCACTGTTGTCCATTTTCAGCTTCAAAATGGCGTGTGCTCGATGCTTTTCGATGGTCTTGACGGTGACTCCAAGCTGAGTGGCAATCTTTTTGTTCGAGCATCCTCCGGCCACCAGTTTGACCACCTCGGATTCTCGTTGAGTCAAGCATTCCAGCTTTTGTCGAGCTTCTTGACGGGCCTGCATCCAGTTCCGGTATTCGGGGTCAGCAGCCGCTTGGTCTGATGCTCCTCCAACGATTGGCTGGACGGCTCCGGGACGCAGATCGGGGTTCAGCTGAGAAACCTGAGTCAGATTAATGATGGCTCCGACAACTCGACCTGCAGCAGATCTTAAAAGGCTTCCCAAGACCAAAAACCGAAACCCTTCTACTTCGATGGCTTCACCAAATCCCAAGGGGAGTCGTCGGCCTGAATTATCGGCGGCATGGCGAGCGGCCTTGTGGACGGCTCGTTGCCAAATCGCAGCTGTGTTACTGGATTCGCCATCACCAGCTGATGTTTGATCCAGAAGCTGAGTCTTCAGATTTTGGTTCAGCAAGATGGGCCAGAAATTTGAATCCAACATCACCATGGGATGGTGATACTGATTCAAATGTTGCCGCCAATAAGCCAAGTTGCCAGAAAGGTCATCGAAGTCGGCATTCAGCTCTCGAGCCGTAGATGTATATTCAGTAACAGATGGGCGATTGGATTGAAGCTGCATATGAAGTCTCCGTGTTTGGCGGAACCAGTGATTCGGCAATTCAGCAAGACGGGTCTTGGCTGAGTAATGGGTTCGATGATGTTTTGCTATGCGGAGTCTGAAAGAACGAAGCCAGCAATTTCTTGACTCCCAAGTTCAAACGGCGAAATGACTTCGTTGATCCCCGACTTCCGCATGCGATTTGCAATGCCCGGATCGTTGGCTTCTGCGATCACATTTAGGTGTTCGCCCAAATCACGGCACGTGATTCCAATCAACAGGTTTGATAAATCTGATTCCGTCGCAGCCACAACATTCTTGGCCACTAAGACGTTGGCTCGAGCCAGCACCAGTTCGCTAACCGGGGAACCACAAACAACTTGTAGCTTGCGGAACCGCTTCTTCATGTTGTCGAGCTGCTCTTGGTCTTCGTCAATCAGCACAAGCTGCGTGCCTTGTCGGCTAAGCCGGTCGATGACAAGAATAGCCATCTGACTTGCTCCACAGATGACTGTGTGATGTTGCATGGCAGCGATCATTCGTCGAATCTTTGCTTCTTTAAAGTATCCACTTAGGTCTCGTTCCACGATGTAACTGGTCAGCAGTGCTGTCCAGATTGTCATGCTGACCAAGCTCACGAAAATTAAACTGCCAGTGAAAATTCGTCCCGATTCACTCAATGGCCTCGTTTCGCCGTACCCCACAGTTGAGATCGTAATCAACGACATGTACCAAGAATCTGATAGCGACCAACCTTCGATCCAGCAGTAGCCCGCTGTTCCAAGAAAGATCAATACGACAAGCCAAATCAAGATCGCAACAAGGCGAAGAATGGGTTGGTCTGGTGGGTCAAGGGCATTCATCGTGACGCTCGAATTTCCGTCATGAGTTGAATTTCTTCATCCACACTCGACTTAAGTTGTTCCAGTTCCAAAGTGCCAGAAAGCTCAACTGAAAACTGGCTCAGCACTTGGTCAAATTCTTCTTGTGCTAGTTCCCCCCATGACCGTGACAGCTGATTGCCTACCATGACGGCCTTCAAATCGCATGCTTGGTCTGCGTTCACGGCATTGTGATGGTCGGCCACAATGTCGATCATTGATCCCGGAAGCCCCCATGCCTCGCAGCATGCTTCTCCGATCGTGACGTGATTGATTCCAAATGTTTCTGCTTCGACCACAACACTTTGGCCGGGACCCGATTTCTGCAGCACTGCTAAGAAATCGTCCGGTCGATGATCCACGAGAATCAGCTTTCCGATGTCGTGCAGCATTCCTCCCAGAAATGCTTCATCAGAGAATCCAGACGGCATCGCCGAACTCATTTGCTTTGCAATGCAGGCTGTTAAAAGTGAATGTTCAAGCAGTTGTTTTCTGACGTTTGCTGTTTTGGATTCTCCTGCGTCAAACATGCCTCCGACCAACATCGAGATCGCAAGGTTCTTCAATGCCTTCAATCCAATGATGACTCCTGCGTGTTGAATGCTGCTAATTTGAGCCGTCATTCCATAAACGCTGCTATTGGCAAGCTTCAAAATTTGCATCGTCAGGATGGGATCACTGGCAATGACTTCTGTTAGATCCATCATGGTCGATGACGGATCTTTGCTGATGGTAAGTAGCCGAGATGCGGTGTCGGGGAATGGTCGAAGCTGAGTCAGCTTGCACAAATCGTCAACTGATATTTGTGTCGCTGCATTCATGGGAAACCGCGTCGTGACAAAATTTAGGAAGGGAAAGTTGGGGGTGGGCGTGAGCGTCACCACAGAACTCTTCACCAAGTGTCATCGATGGGGTGTTTACCGACTTGCGATTTTTCTTAGAGGGTTGCTTCTGGTTTGGGGGAAATCCTACAGATCATCCCGATCATTTCAGTAGAAAGCCTCACGCTTGAGTGGTTTTTTGACCGTTCAAGCAGACGCCATTACCGTTTTGATTCGACCAATTTTTTTGTACAAAGCGCTCAGGGTCAGCTGGAATTCGATGATCAGGCGATCCTTTTTCCGCGTTCGATTGGTGATGCAGGGCGGGATCCTGTAAAAACCGCCCGTTGAGGCGAATCAGTCGCCCAGTGCTTTTTTCACAGGATCATTTCAGTGACAACCTTCTTGCTTTGCATTGTCGTGGCGGCCATCGCGACTGCCGTTATTTGGGTCAGCAGTGGCTGGCTTGAATCTAGTAGCGAGCATATCGCCGAATATTTCGCATTGCCTGAAGTTGTCAAAGGAGCCGTGATCACGGCCGTGGCTTCCAGCTTTCCTGAACTGTCCAGCGTCGTGATTGCCACACTCTTGCACGGCGAATTCGCCCTCGGGCTGGCGTCGATCGTGGGATCTGCCGTCTTCAACATTTTGGTGATTCCAGCGGCCGCCGTGTTATCCAGTTCCACCATGAAAGCCAACTGGTCGGTGGTCTACAAAGAAGCTTTGTTTTACCTGATCGCCATTTCAGTCTTGCTGCTGACGCTGTGTTTCGCCGTGATTTACTTCCCTGTGAAAGGCGAAATCCTGAAGGGCTCGATGACTCGAGGCCTCGCCTTGATTCCAATGGCAGTTTACGGCGTTTATCTGTTTATTCAGTATCAAGATGCGAAAGATCATCGAGCGGCAACCGAACCACCAGAAAAAAATGGCGGCATCGCGAAACACTTGTTCATCGTCATTGGGTGCATGCTGCTGATTGCGGCCGCCGTAGAAGCGTTGATTTGGTCCTCGATGAAACTGGGCGACTTGTTTGGAACTCCTTCGTTTCTTTGGGGGCTGACAATTATTGCCGCAGGGACCAGCTTGCCGGACATGTTTATCAGCATCAAAGCCGCTCGAAAGGGCGAAAGCAGTAGCAGTTTGGCCAACGTGTTCGGCAGCAACACGTTTGATCTATTGATCTGTGTTCCAGTCGGAGTCTTAATCGCAGGTGCAACCGTCATCGATTTGGCTCAAGGAGCACCAATGATGGCCAGCTTGACCGCCGTCACCATTGTGATGTTTGTGCTGCTAAGACTGGAACTGAATCTCACAAAGCGTGACGCCACGTTCTTGCTGCTGATGTATGTCGCGTTTGTGGCTTGGATCATTCTTGAGACAGCTGGATACACGTCCATCTTGTCGATGTCAGCAGGGTAGTGCCGAGCGTTGTGTCTGCTTCGTTCGGAATTTTCCCCGATAACAAGCCGCTGGTGATGACTGACGAATTGCCAGACTACGCTCCGTCTTGAACTGGCTTTTCGGAAGTGGCATCGCCCAGCTTCGCATCTGCCGATTCTGTATCACTCGCCTTTGTATCACTCGCTTTTGTACCACTCGCTTTCTGATCATCAGGCTTCGTGTCATCAGGCTTCGTGTCACCGGGCTTCGTGCCACCGGGTTCGGGAACTGGCACGCTGATGCTGTTGTAGCGCTGTCGAGCATAATTATAGTAATCTGCGTAGCGGTCCGGCTTTTGAAAATTCAATCTGGTGTAGTTCCAAATCGCCGTTGCCTGAATGGGCTCTTCGACGGCCAGCTCTTCGGCAGTCTTCATCCATGCCGTCAGATACTGTTTGGCATTGTCAGATTCCAAAAGTCGGCGTCGAAAGTAATCGTGATGATTCACGCACAGGTTTTGCAGCCAACGGTTTTCATCAACCTTGAGATCCAGTGTCTTTCCTTTTTCGCTCAGCAGATGCCAGCGAAACATGGCGGGCAACGGATTCGTTTGAAGAGGTTTCGTATTCTCGCGATCCCATTCGTCATCCCAAGGCCAAGAGTAATACAGACCTTCGTCCAATTCGGATCGACGAGCATCCACACATGCGGCTTTGAATTCTGAGTCGATTTTCTTGTCGAATCGAGCAAGCGTTCCCATTTGCTTTTCCATCGCAAACGCATGCCACTGATCCGACTGCAATCGAGCTTCTTCAACGTACTTCCCGTCCGGGAAGTTTTCTAGATATAGGTCGACATGGTCTTCCAAGGATCGCTTCTGATCGTAGGCTGATTGCTCCATCGCGGCTTGCCAGTTTTCGACGTACCAGTCTTCACCATGAGGCATCAACAGCCAGGTGGTGGCTGCGATAAGAGACACAAGGCATGTCGCTAAAAACCAAGTTTGCTCGTGAAACGGAACGTCTTTTTTCTTCTTTCGTTTCTTCTTCTTTTTCGCGACGGTTTCCGCTTTACCAGATTTCGAAGTCGACGCTTTCGTTGATTGCTCATCAAACGCAACCGATGTTTTCTTTAACGCCTTCTCGCGAATTTCGCCCAGTTGCGTGTGCACGGCCAAAGCATCGTAGGGACGATCATCTGGATCCTTTGCCAACATTTGTTCGATCAAACGATCCAGCCAAATTGGGCAATCAGGTACTTTTTCGCAGACGTTATAGGGATCGTCTTTCAGATGCTGCAGCAGCATGTCCATTGGATTTTCGGATTGAAACGGCGTTTCTCCGACCAACAATTCGTACAGCAAACAGCCCAACGCATAGATGTCCGTCTTACGCGAAATTGCAGGGCCCGCCTGAATCTGCTCTGGCGCCATATAGGCGTAGGTGCCTACCGTTTTTCCAGCTGCCGTCAGCGCGGTTGCTTCGGTGTCTCGAGCGATGCCAAAGTCGCCCAGCTTAAGTCGCCCTGTTTTCGATAGAAACAGGTTGGCAGGCTTTAGGTCGCGATGAATAATGCCAGCATTGTGAGCATGTTCGAGTGCTCCAGCAACTTGCCGCCCCACATGAATGGCTTGTTCCCAAGTTAACCGACCGCGTTTCTTAAGCTGATCTTGAAGAGATCCGTTGTCCAGAAACTCCATCGCGTAGAATCTCTGGCCCTTCGCTGTGCCTCCACCGAAGTACTTCACGATGTTGGGGTGGTTCAAACGTTTCAGAATTTCGACTTCGCGATCGAAACGTTTCAGCAACTTGGGGTCAGTCACGAGACCAGGAGACAACACCTTGACGGCAACTCGTTTTTGAGTCTTCGGGTAGATGGCCGAATAGACAATCCCCATGCCGCCAACGCCAATCTGGCGTTCCAATTCAAATGGTCCGATGAAGCGTGAAGTCATAGCAGTGTGGTTCGCGGCGTTGAAACGCTTGACCATGCAAAGAAGGGTCTAGCGAAGAACCAGCACAAGCAGGCTCTAAGCGGCCGTCCATCATGCCACACAGGATTACAGGAAACAACAGCGGCCATCGATTTCCAGTGACGAATCCAGTGTTCGTGTCGATCCCTTCGGATTGGACGAATGGAAGCCAGAATGCACCAACACATGGCCAAAAGTGCTTCGCAATGGCCCTCATTCGAATGCGAAGATCACACCGTTTATGAGGATATGGGTCTTCGCGCCATCTAGAGCGACATGTCGCTTTATACACCCACACTGGTAATGGCGCGATGGTCAGCAATCAAAGTTCCCTGAGTGGAACGGCACATATCCAGCAGTTCCACGGCCAATTGAGTCACTTCAACTCCGTCCGATGTGTGTTCGATCGTGTCTCGCAACAGTTTCGAATGTCTGGCGATGTTGTCTAGCCCATGAGTCACGGCAATCACCTGAAGCGATTCCGATGTGTCTAGCAATCGATTGCTGTCATTTTCATCTAAAGCGGTCACAAGATGTTCAAGAAGCAAGCCGATGCTTAACGCCGATTCTTTTGAAATCACGACTGACGCTGCTTCATGAACATGTTGACGCGAACTGATCACATTAATGAATTGCTCGACCAGTTCCGGATCGAATTGTGAACCAGCACAACGTCTGAGCTCTTCGAAGGCTGCTTTGGTCGTCAATGGTTGGCGATACGCCGATGGTGTCACCATCGTATCGAATGCATTGGCAATGTTTAAAACCCGAGCACCAATGCTTGGCCGATGGTCCGGTCCAGCGCCTCGTTCTGAATTCGACATATCGAAGAACACGACATGGTTTTCGACAATTTCTGTTAGCACGGGCGATCCGAAAGACCCTTGGACCATCTCAACACCGAGCCGATTATATTGGTGCACGGCTTCCAGCTCGTCTTCCGTTAAAGGGCCCGGTTTTTTCAAGATGCTATCCGCAATTCCAATCTTGCCAATGTCGTGCAACATCGCCGCGATTTCCAACACGTAGCATTCTCGCATCGACAGCAGGCCTTCGGCCGTCGCAACGCATAAGTCGGCCACGCGTCGGCTGTGAATGGCAGATTCGCGATCTCGATGAAACAACGCTGACGTCAGCGCGGCGACGGCGTGGAATGGAATCGCTGATGCATCACGTTGCTTCATTTCATCGACGCGAGTGGGCGCTTCTTCGTTGCTTAATTCTGCAATTTGTGCAGCCGCGTTGTCCCAGCGAATCACTCGGTTACGGCCATTGCGTTTCGCAACGTAAAGACACTTATCCGCTTGATCAAGCAGACCCTGAGGGTCAGCAGGGCCCTGACAAATTGCAGAGACTCCGAGACTTGCCGTGACTTTCAGTTCAGGAAACTTTTGTGCCTGAATCGCCAATCGGCAGCGTTCTGCCAGCAACTCGGCTTCGTCAAGATCAAGCCCCGGCATCAACACTGTGAATTCTTCACCACCGTACCGGCAAACCAAGTTGGTGGATGTGACGGTATCCATCAGCGCCCGAGAAATCACTCGTAGTACTTCGTCTCCCATCCCGTGACCATGATTGTCGTTGATGGCTTTAAAGAAGTCGATATCCACCATCATGGCAGATAAAGGCGTCGAGCCGGCTTCGGCTTCACGCCAGTATCGCTCGTAAGCTCCAAAGAACGAACGTCGATTCATGCAGCCTGTCAGTGTGTCTCGTGTCGCAAGCCATTCCAGTTCGGTGTTTTGTTTTCGAATTTCTTCAGTAGAAGATTTCAGATGAACCAATGCGTCTTTTAACGCAGCCTGCTTCTTCTGCATTCCTGTCACATCTTCAAAGCTAGCAACAACTCCTCGATTGGTCCCCTTGTCATCTTTCACAGGAACTGTGCTTACTGAAAATGTGCGACTTTCGTTTGCACACGGTAAAGTGAGCAGCGTGCTTTTTTGAGGCTCGCCGGAGCCCGCTGTAATCGCCCATGGGAACGGCGCAGCGACATCGTCGCTGACTGTTTGAAAATTAAAATACGAAACGTTTTTCCCGATGATGTCGACCGGCTGTAAACCGACGACATCACTGAACGACTGATTGGCCAGCACAATTTTCAGCTGACTATCAAGTACCAACAGCCCTTCGGCCAACGAATCCAACGCCTCGCGTACTCGCCCCGGAACGACTTTGTCAGGACTCAGTTGTGAAAGAACGCGACGCAGAAAAATGGTAAAGCCAATGGCCGCTCCGCCTGCGATAAACAAGGTCAAAGTGATATCCGGGCGAAGGGGAACACCTGGAATGGCGGTCGCCGGAGCCTGCCAGATCATTTCCAATTGACCCCAATTGGATGCCTCGGCTGACAACGGAACAATATTCACGGAAGTGTGCGCGCTGGCCAACACTTCAGTTTGCTTTTCGGGATGGCTTCCACATTTCAGAATCAGCCTTCCGTTGCCTCGACGTATGGCAATCGAAGTCAACTGTGGATTTCGCGAACGCACTTGTTCCAAAGTGCTTTCCAGTTGCTCTTCATTGGCTCGTGTTGCCAATGGCACAAAAGTGACAGCAAACGCTTCTGCAAACTTGCGGCGATTTTCGAGTTCCGAAGCGGGCAGGTTTGGAATCAGTCCCAATATCCCAGCAACCAACACAAGACTGGTGGTCAGGCAGACCAAGCCAAGTGTGATTCGGGATGTGATTGAAAGACGATTCATAGAATGGAGGCTAAGACTTAATGAGTTCGGGTGGATCGAACTTGAATTTCAGTCAACAGAATTCGGGCACAACCGAATCGGCAGTCGATGCCAAGTCATGAACGTTAGCTCGAGAAATACACGTTGGGGCAAATTGATGTTCACTTTCTAAGACACAAAACAGCTTCCTCGTAAATTCATACGATGGGCCGCATTGAATGGCCTCAAAGAGGCTTCATAAACATGTCCCCACCGACACAAAGCAGCACAAAGCAGCACGAAGCAACTGGCGTGACAACAAAAATGCTGGCGATGCGATTTCGAGGACGGCACCACCAGCGCATTTCGTTGTGTCAAATGACGGGTTTACGAGGGCACGGATTCGTCATGGGGCTGATTGGCATTCTCAACCAATTCCGCCAATGATTCGGAATCTTCCGATTCACTCCCATCGATGCTGTCAATCACCTGCATTGGGTCGAAACGTTGCCAGAGAGGCATGGACGACATCATTGACGTAATCAATGTTCCCCCTCGCAATAGCCATAACACGTAGCCAGTCGTCACCGACACCGAAGTAGCGGCCGCACTTCCGACAACAATAGTTTCGATGTCAGTCAGAGCAATCAGGCCAGGAGCCTGCGTTTCTGCAGCGGGGCTTGGATTCACTTTGAAAGTCATTTTCGGAAGAAACGGACGATCATCGGCCCCTCGGCTGCCAATTCGGAATTCTAGGCGAGACGAATTCCGTGATGCTTGGCGGTCATAACCTTCAGAAGACACACGCTCGGTTAGATTTGTTCCAATATCAATAATGGTCGCTCCGAAGCGGCCATCTGATCCATTTTCGCTTCTCAGAATAATGCCAACACCATCGATGCCATTCACGATGACAGCAGATTCAACAATGTTTTCTTGTTCAGCCTCAGCCACATTTTCACCGGATGCGTTTTCAGCCTGACTCTCTGTCTGTACGGCCACCACATCTTCTCGCTCAACAACTGTCTCTCCAACTGCTTCAACGGTCGTCGGTGATTCAGTGGACTGATTCGTGTCTTCACCAGCCAACGGGTTCGAATTTTGAACAACAGCTTCTACCGGTTGCAAAGCCATGGCAGTGATGACTAATTCAATGCTGCCCGGAGTGCTCATCAGATCACCGTCGGTGATGACGTATTCGATCACTTCAGTGCCAGTGAATGTCGTGTCAGGTTCGTACAAGTACGTTCCGTCTTCCAGCAAAGTAAGAGTTCCGTTGATGGAATCTGTCACAAACACAACAGACAAACTGTCACCGTCGGCGTCAGTATCGTTCAACAGCAGCATCTGTGCAGTGAATCGGATCGGATCAATGATGTCGCCACGATATTGATCGGTCGTTGCCGTTGGAGCTTCGTTGACATCCAAGATAGAAAACTCAAGAGTATTCACCACTTGATTGCCAACGGAATCCGTCGCCACCACCGATACTGTGTACTGGGCCGTGGTTTCGTGGTCCAAGTCGACTCCATCTGACACCGTGATCACGCCCGTGACTTCATCGATCACGAAGGGAACTGATCCGTCATCCAAAATCGAATAGCGAAGAAAATCAGCCTGATCGACGTCTTCGGCGACAGCTGTTCCCACAAGCGTACCGCTCACGGAATTCTCGTTCACACTTAGATTGGATACAGTCAATCCGAAAGGAGCTTCATTGGCGTCGATCACTTGAATCGTCACCGTTGAAACATCAGTCAAACCAAACTGATCTTGAACCTGCACATCCAAGGCGAACGACGTTGTTGATTCAAAATCAAGCTGAGCATGGTCCGCCACGCTGATGATGCCCGTGATGGGATCCACTTGGAACGCAGTCTGACCATTGACGATGGAATAGCTAACAGAATCAGCAACATCTTCATCAGTCGCCGTCAACGTGCCAACAAGAGTCCCATTGGCCGAATTTTCCACGATTGCAAATGGCCCAGTGGCCGTCAAGATGGGAGCATCCGGGGCGTCCACAATGTCGATAATCACCTGAGTCACCTGAGCCTGTTGTTGGCCATCGGAAACCACAATCTGCAAAACATACTGGCTTTGACTTTCGTGGTTCAAAAGGCTGTTATCGGTGACGGAAATGATGCCAGACGAATCGATCGTAAAGATTCCGTCAGAGTTGCCTGAAACGATGGCCCAAGCTTGCAATGATCCGACGGTGTCAGCATCCGTCGCATCGACGACGTCGACGATCGTTCCGTTGGTCGCTGTTTCGGCAACTTGAAATCGTTGCGCGCTCGTAATGACGGGTGGGTTGTCGTTCTCGTCTGAGATCTGAATCACAAACGAAGCCGCTTCTGTGCTGCCATCCGCAGAAGTGGCTCGAGCTGTCAACGTCTGACTGCTACCTGTCGCTTCAAAATCGATGCTGGCGGCTACCGTGACAACGCCGGTTGCAGAATCAATTTGGAAGAGGCCTCCTGCGTTGTCATCCAGACTGTAAGTAACGTCATTAAGGCTGGCATCGGCGTCGGCAGCGGCAACCGTAAGACCAATTTCTGTTCCAAAGGCCGCGTTTTCTGTCACAGTATTGATACCGTTGTTTGCATCAACTGGAATTGTCACATCGAATTCGTCAAGGTCTCGAATTTGAATACTGAAAGCCGCCGTCGTGTGGCTTCCGTCATCGGACGTCGCTCGCACAGTAATCGTCTGCGCGGATCCAGTTGATTCGAAATCGATCGTAGAAGCGGTGCGAACAATTCCTGTGTTGGCATCAATCGCAAACAGCCCACCCGCACTCTCATCCAATGAATACTGAATGCCGCTTTGAGTCGCATCGGCATCTTGTGAGAACGCTGATATCCCAACAGTGGACCCGATGGTCAAGTTTTCATCGATGCTGTTGGAATCTGCGTCAGTGTCTAAAATGGGGGTCGCGTCAAACTCATCAACATCATTCACCGTGATTGTGAAAGTCTGTTGAAACACACTGCCATCGGTCGAACTTGCTTGAACAACAATCGTTCTGCTCGCCCCTGATTCACGGTCGATGTTGGAAGCAACCGTGACAATCCCCGTGCTGCCATCGATGGCAAATTCTGAATTTGAATCATCGATCAACGAGTAGGTCACAGAATCTGTTCCGTCGCTGTCGGTCGCGAAAACCTGAAGTCCAGTCGACGTCCCGATGCTCGCATTTTCCGTGACAGCGTTGATTCCAGAATCAGTGTCGGTAATCGCAGACACTGCAGATTCGTTTTGGTCGGTGATGGAAATGGTCAACGCCTGTTGGTCACTGAGTCCCAATCCATCGGACGACTGAACGATCACTTCGTAAACGTTGTTTCCATCAGCATCCGCTGCTGCTTCAAAATCGGGAAGGTTCTTAAAGCGAAGCGTGCCGTTGGATGAATCGATTGCAAACAAAGTTGCATCCGTTCCTCCTACGATTGAAAAGACGATGGATTGGCTCGGAAGGTCTGCATCCGTCGCCGTGACGGTCGTGACAACCGCACGATTTTCTTCCAGCGTCACAGCCGCAGCATCTGCTCCAGCACCACTCGTAATGACGGGAGCCTGATCGTTGACGGGCGTCACTGTGATTGCAAACGTGGCATTTTGTGACGTGCCTTGCCCATCGTCCACAGTAAAGTCAAAACCGTCGATAAAGATTTCGCTGCCGTTGTGATCGTAGGTTAACCGACCAGCATTGATATCATCTTGAGTAAACGTTTCGTTTGCCGACAGAGCAATTCCTGACAGTTTCAAAACACCATGAGACGGCTCAGCCGTGACGGTGTACTGCAGTTCGCTGGCCGAATGATCAACGTCGGTCGTGTTCAGCATGGCCTGAGTAATTGGGTTCGCCACAGAATTTTCATTCACTGTGGTTCCAACGTTCGTCACCAGTTGTTCTTCATCGTTGACATTTTGAATATCAAGCTGGATGGTTGCTGTGCCCGTCAGCGCGGATCCAACGCCAACGTTGCCTTCGTCGTCGACCAGAACAGTCAATTGATCGGCGCCGATCCCTGTCACATCAGCCCCAGGAGTGTAGGTCAGTGTGGCAAGGGTGCTGTTGATATCCGCCGCTGTCCCTCGAAGTCTGACGGTTCCCGTTCCATTGTTGGCGACCGACACAGAAACGCCAACCGGAAGCGATACACTGAGCGTTCCTTGATTCACCGACACCGTTGTTGTTACGACAGCAGAAGCTGAATCTAAATCACTGACCATGATGCCAGAAATATTGGTCCCCGTTTCTTCAATGATTGTTTGAGCGCCCGGTACTGAAACTTCAGGAGCATCATTCACAGCCGTAACGCTTACATTCACCGTGCCCAAGGCGATGTCTGTTCCCCCACCGGCTCCTGAATTCCCATTGTCATTCACGACAACGGAAATCGTATCGACGTTGCTACCGTTGCTATTTAATGCCGAAGTGAAGTTAATTTTGCTGACGTCCGAAAGGAACGCATTCAAGTCATTTGCCGAACCCGTCAATTGAAGACTGCTGCTGCCACTGCCTGTGATGGAAACAGCGCCCGTGCCAGCGGACGAAAGCACGCCTCCAGCTGACGTGGACAACCGAAACGTGAGATTCTCTGTATTCGAATCCACGTCATTTAAGTTGATGCCTGTGAAATCGACAGCCGCCGGAACGTCTTCGACAACTGTAATGGCGGTCGGCAATGTTCCTAGGTTCGTCGGATCATCATTGATGGGCAGCACGTCGATATTGATCGCATGAGATTGCGTCGCGGCAACTTCAGAACTTGCCCAAGCAAACGTATTGGCAACCAGTCTATCGTTCGCCGTATTGACCGTTCCGTCACCCGTCAAATCGGCTCGAAAAACGCCTTCGTCCGTCGTAAACAGAATCCATCCATCTCCCACACTTCGCATCACGATCGTCGGCTCACCACTCACAGAATCCGTGGCAATCACAACGTCTCCGGCAGCAAGGCTGGCCGAATCAAAATAGCCAACAGACCCCAAAGCGGAAATGCTGGAACCATTGTTTCCAACCAGTCCAAATGGCCCGTCGATGACTGCAGATGTCTGGTCGGCAATATGCCAAGTGGTGCTTCCACTGCCACCCAGAACAAGTCCGAAATGGCTGGAAATTGCATCATGAGAAGCCGCATCACTGGTGGAAATGAGCACTCCACCATCCTGCACCCAATTTTCCAGATCATCAAGTTCCGTGGGCGTCCAATCAGCTTCACCCACATAGCCTCCAAACAAAACCTGCCCCATGCTCAGATAAGCGGGGTCCACATTTCTTGTTGAACCAACAATTGTGATGGCAGATTGGAAAGTACCAGAAGGGCCAAAGTTGTCGCCGTTGGACAAGATGCGATCCGTGTCGCCAAAGGTGGCTCCACCAACCGTGTACAGGCTGCTTTCGCCCGCCAACAGTTCAATCGACTGCCGCCCGTTGTTCACTTCGAAATCGAACTTCGCGTAGCTCGCCGAATTTTCATTCGCGTCAGGAACGAACTGAAGCTGACCGGCGTCAATCTGAGCTCTCGTAACAACTTCGCCAATGGTGGCCGCACTGCCATTCACAGTAAGCCGTCCATTTGCAGGCAGCGATGTCAAAGTGATACTGGTCAGGTCCGGTCCAAGTGTTCCCGTAAATTCAAAGTCCGAAGCGATCAACGAATAGGTGGTGTCTTCGTTGATCGAAATCAGTCCCTCACCGACCTGAGCAACCTGAATAAACGCGGTCACCGTTTTGCTCACTTCCACACCTCCGTTGGCGGTGCCGTCGGCATCGTTAAATGACAGGCTGATTGCTCGATTGCCAAGATTGATCGATGTGGTTTCAAAAGTGACCGATCGCAGAATCGTATCGATTTCCGTAGTCGTCGCATTCGCATTGAACTGAATGTCAAATGATGCCGCCGTGACTGCTGACAGAGTTCCAACATTCGTCCCACCGACGATTACGGCTGCCCCATCGCTGAAACCAGCGGGCAATTCAATCGATCCAGACAGATCCAGATTCAACTGATCTTCAACCTGGAAAGCGGCACCCGTCACAGACAGAATCGCCAGGTCGTAGTTTGCCTGTTGGTCTGTGTCTTGCAGGCTCGCCAACGCCCCAATATCGATTCTTGATGCGGATCCCGAATTGAATACCGTCGATGAATCTCCACCCAACGCTGTGATTATCGGAGCATCATTGACGTTGGTGAAAGTCACCGACGCAGCGACTGGACCATCAAAGGCCGAACCGTCAGACACGGAGACTTGGAATGCGGGCGCATCTTCACTGCCATCATGAGTGAAAATGATGTTTCCAGAATTGATGTCCGATTGAGTAAACGAAGTGATGGCCAGCTGTGGAGCTGATAATGCTTCGAATTGTCCTCCAGTGACATTCGAGACAGAAAACGTCAAAGTGGTGCTATCGACATCAGTTGCCGAAAAGTGAGCAGACGTCAAAGTAACGGCTCCGCCTTCAATAATCGTCAACGTTGGAGCTGCCAAGATGGGCGTGTCGTTCACATTGGCTACAGTCACAGTTTCGACCGACGTCAGAGGACCTTCATTGGTTCCCTGTGCATCCGTATAGCTGACTCGAACGCTTATTTTTGTCCCAACATCCAGATCACCTAGCGTGTAGGTGTTGCTGGTCTGTGACGAAATTTCGACGCCATCTCGAAGCCACTGATAGCCAAACACTCCCAAGCCATCGAAGTCACTGATACCGCTGGTGTCGGCGGTCAATGTCTGATCTTCCGACACTGTGCCTGTAATGACGGGCAGTCCAACGGGATCATCATTCACAGCCGTGATGTCAACATGAACACTGCCCAAAGCGATGTCTGCCCCACCCAAAGCTCCCGTGTTCCCGTTGTCGTTAATTGCAACTGTTACCGTGTCTGCGTCGTCGCCGTTTGTGTGAGCCGTAGAATGCAAATACGTGATGCTGCTGGCCGTTTGAAGGTAGCTATTTAGATTGGCCAGGGTTCCCGTGAGACTTAAGTCACTGGAGGAATTGCCCGAGATTGTAATGCCTGCAGCAGCCGTTGCTGTTAGGTTTCCGGCCCCAGAATTAAGCTTCAAAGTCAGCTCACTGGCGTTGGCATCAGGGTCAGCCAGCACAATGCTGGAAAGGTCAATTGCGGTGGCGACGTCTTCCGTCACCGCGACATCTGTGGGAAGGCCACCCGTATTGAACGGGTCGTCATTGACTTGCTGAACGTTGATCAGAGAAGTCGACACATTGCTGGTTCCACCATCACCGTCCGTCAGAGTGACTTCGAGAACACGTTGACTGTTTGTCGGATTATCTTCAAAAATGCCCACAGCCAAACTGCGGAATGTTTCTTGAACCTCAACCGTAGTGGCGTTGGAATTAAAAGTCACCACCAAAGGACCACTGGTTTCAATGCCGGAAACATCGGCAATTTTCACTCCGTCGTAGGTCAGTTCGGTTCCAACGACATTCAGATGAGCACCATTCACAAGAGAGTGTGTTTCTGTTCCATCCGTGCCTGAAATCAGCGTTGCCGTCAGCACACCCCCGTCGAAATTTGTTGTGTCGACGTCCGAAAAGAGGGTGTTGTAAAGCGGGGCAACTGCGTTGCCTTCAGACAATGTCAGCGTGACTCCGTCGGGTAGAACGGGAGCATCGTTTTCGGCGGTGATCGTGACCTGTCGAGATACCAAATCACTGGTTCCCGAATCTCCGTCCGTCACTCGCATCGATACGGTGCGTGTTGTCGTGTCAGGATCATCACTCACGTTCGCAAAAGCAATTCGTCGAGCCACCCGTTGAACGGCAGTCGAATTTGCGTCGCTGTCAAAAGTCACAACCAAGTCGGTTGTGCCCGAGCCACCGGCGAATGTTCCGACTTCAACACCATCAATCAAAATGCTGCTGCCAACGACATTCACTTGGCCCAGCCCCGTTCCTTCGTCAAGAACAACAAGACGATCAGACGCGGTTGCGGCAACAGAAACACTGGCGGTCAACGTTCCGGTGTCGAAGTCTGTAGCGTCAGCGTCCGTTAACGTGGCGGTCACATCAATCAATGTGCCGGTGCCGTTTTCTGTGTAAGACACAGAACCGCTGGCCAGATTCAACACAGGAGCGTCGTTGGTGTTCGTGACATTCACACTGATCACGTGACCATCAGTCTGAGTGCCTCCGCTACCATTGTTCCCTTCATCGCTTAGCGAAATCGAGATGCTAGCTGCACCAGAAAAGTTTTCTGTCGGACGAAACGTGAGTCCATCGATCGCCGCATTCAAGTTTGTCAACGTGCCTTCAATGACAATCACGTTTCCGAGATTTGACGTAACGGTAACAACTGCACCATTCCCCAAAATCAAAGTACCGTTGCTGGCGACCAGAGTCAGTTCCAAAACATCAGAAGCGGTGGCGTCAATGTCGCTTACAGATATCACAGAAGCTCCCTCAAAAACCACGTCTGTTTCCTCTGCTGTTGATGCCGATGTTGGGCCGGAAACGACAGGCTTGTCATTGACGCCATCGACTGTCACCTGAAACGTTGAAGTGACTGATTGGCCGTACGGATCTGTGGCCCGGACGGTGATGTCTGCAACTCCGTTTTGGTCGGCCGTGTAACCCAAAGTCAGAGTATCTGCGGCATTGTCAATAAGCACGCTGGCAAACAATCCGGCGTTCGTCACACTGACAACCGCATATGTCAAGTCGCTGTCTAAGTGTTCTGAATCTTCAAACGCGGCCGCCAAGTCGATCACAGACTCACTGGCATCCTCATCAACCGTGATATCAGCGATGGTGCCAGTCGGAGCCGTGTTCAGAAACAAGCCAGCCTCGCCCGCTGCGTCATCATAAATCGCAAACGCAGTGAAGGCAGCCGTATTGCCTGTTAACGAAACAGAGCTCCAAGCGCCTGTTCGGTTGGTGTACGTGACAAGGTCGGTGATGGCTCCACCGGATGTGACACCAGTGACATCCAGCACAAGGCTTCCGGATGTGACCGTCAGATCACCATCAATTGCAAAGGATTCATAAACACCGATGGACGTGGCCGCCAAAGAAACCACACTGCTGTTTTGCACAACAAGGTCATCACTGATGGTCCCTCCACCTTGCAACGTTCCTCCGTCAAGCAACACTCCATTGACCGTGGCGATCGCGAAGCCGTTTGTGTCGACGATTCCTGCGGTCACAATCAGTTGATCGCCAGACACTCCATCAAGGAAATCATCTGCCAAGAAGACAGTTCCTGACACCTTGTTCACAGTGACCGTGCCGTCCGTCAGATCAGCGCCCGAAATCGTCTGGTTGGCTGTACCATCAAGAACAATTCCAAAGTCGCCCACAACCTGAACATCGGTGCTAGACAAATTGCCTGCAACGTAAAGGTCGCCTCCGGTGTTGCTGCCGGCAATATTGGTGATCGTCAAATCACCGTTGATATCCACATCGCTTGCGAGAGTAAACTGAGCATTATCCGCGAAGACAACGTTGTTGAATGTAATGCCAGCAGTGTCTAGCTGTAGGCCGCTGTTACGGAATGTGGTTGTGGTGCCACCTGCGTCCACGGTGCCTGCGGTGTGAATCAAGCGACCTTCAATGGCCAGATCACTGGCAAGTATCAAACTGCCGCCCGCTTTGTTGACTTCCACATTGCGAAGCACTCCGTTTCCGGAAATCGTTTGATCTGCCGTCCCATCAATGATGATATCCGCGTCGCCTGCGTAACTGGAATCTGCTGCCACGATATCACCAGCAACACTCACCACGCCTTCGCTGGAAGGCGAGTCATTAATCGATGTCAGGCCTTGCAGATTTAACGTGCCATTGATATCCCAGCCACCAACGAGCTCAATCGATCCGGCCGTGTCGATGGTCACATTGGCAAACTGAATTCCATCGACATCAATTGTTCGAGAAGAATTTCCAGTCAAGGACAGATCCTGGCCATTCACATCAACGATCCCACCCACCAGTGTGATGTCTTGGAATACTCTTAACGTGTCTGTAATGGTTACAGTGCCAGAAGAATCGAATTCCAACGACCCAATCAGACTGGTAGATTCGAAGGTTTGATCTGCGGCTCCGTCTAAAACAAACGTCGAAGACCCGACAGTTGAGGAAGACGAATTGATGTCCACGTTGCCTCCAAAGTTGAACGTGCTGTTCACAATTTCAAGGCTCATGGCTGTGGAAAAATCGCCATCTACGTCAATCGAATTGTTAGCAGTTGTCAGCGTGCCTGTGCCATCGAAATTGGCGTTGCCCGATACTGTTAATCCTGTTTCAAGGTTCCAGTCACCGGTGTAGGCCGCTGTCACGGTGATCTGAGCGACCGTGCCTGCAAAGCTGGAATCGATCGTGGCATCTTTTGTACTGGTCCCATCAAAAACAACGACGTCGTCAGCTTCTGGAACAATGCCCAAGTTCCAGTTGGCAGCATCAGAAAAGTCGTTTGTCAGCCCGGCACCCGTCCAAATGAACGTGCTTTGTCCGGCAGAAACAGTGACAGCCACAACATGGGAGGCCGTTAGGTTTCCATCACTGACTTGAAGACTAAGAGACGCGGACCCATTAAAACCGGCGTCTGACTGGTAGGTCAAACCGTCAATGGCGGCATTCACATTCGCGACAGATCCACTTAAGACGAGTGTGCCATCACTGCCGTCGGAATCTGTGATCGTTAACCCCGTTGATCCTGACAAAGCAATCGCCGCATGGTCGGCTGTCAACGTCACCGTCAGAGTGTCTCCATCGACATCGCTTGATACATTCAAACCCGCATTGGCCACGTTGAATGTGAGCGAACCACCTTCAACCACAGAAACTGCTGCCGGGCCTGTGATCTGAGGAGCTTCGTTTTCATCAGTGACGTTGATCGTAAACGACTGCGTTGTTGAAGCAGCAGCGCTGTCAGTGATTCGTACGGTGACGCTGTGAGACGTTGTGGTTTCGAAGTCAAATTGATCGTTGCCAGCAACCGAAATGATTCCAGTGCGAGCATCAATTTGGAATCGACCACCAGCCGAATCATCTAGCGAATACGTCCATTGATCGGTCGCATCTGGATCGGCTCCAGAAGCAATCCCCACAAACGTCCCGTCGGTGCTAAGTTCTTCGACGCTTAATGTCGCCGTTGATTCGTAAATTCGCACATCATCAAGATAGCCGTCAATCGCGATGCCCGTTGCCGAAACATCGGTAAACTGGATCGTGGTTGAAGTGGAATCTGCAACAAAGGTAAAGCTGTGGTTGCTGAAATCTGTGACTCCACTGCCAGTGTTATGAGCAACAGTTTCAATCGTACGATTCAAAACAGTTGAACTTCCAACAGCTTGCACGTTCAGTGACTGCACGGTGCCGTTGGGCGAGTTCATGAATGCCCAGTGATCAAATCTCAGCGTGTAAGTCTGTCCGACTTCGGTTGTAATCACCTGACTCACAACGGCGTTCGCAGTCACGTCACCCGGATTAAGCTGCAGTGCCGAACTACCATCTGTTGTCGGTTTGACGGATGAAACCGCGCTACCGGTGATTGTCCAGTCCGTGGTGCTGCCTTCAAAACTTCCATTGCTGATGAGGTTGGCACCATCGGCAACGACAATCGACGTTGGAGCATCATTGACCGCTGTGACGGTGATATTCATGACATCGGTGTCAGTTTGTGAACCACCGCTGCCCGTGTTGCCTAGATCATTGCTGACCATCATTAGCGTTGCCGGACCGCTGTAATCAGTGGTCGGCACAAATGACGAACCGTTTAATGCTGCAAAGATCGCACTGTTCGGACCTTCCAAGGTGACCGTGGTGGTTCCATTGCCTGAAAAGGAAGTTAATCCCGTTGTTCCAGCCAAATGAAAGACACCATGAGTGACTGTCAAAGTCACTCTAATATCACTACTGCCCGAATCAATGTCGTTGACAGAAATCGGGTTCCCTGTGGCTGTCGAAAACACCAACGTGCCCTCTTCGACCACCGATTGAGTGGCTTGCAGATTGTTCTGTGGTGCGTCGTTGACTCGACCAACTGATATCGTCACATCGCTGGTCGCACTGATGCCAGTATCGCCATCGTTAACGGTGAATGAAATGATTCTAGCGTCTTCAGTTGGGTTGCTGGTGTCCGAATTTTCGTACGTCACATTTTGCGTAAGAGCAGACACGGCTGCAGCAGTGGCGTTCGCATTCAAAGTCACGACAAGATCTGCGCCGTTGCTTCCGCCCGCAGCCGTTCCAATCGAAACGTTCTGATAGGTGACGTTCGTGCCATCAAAGCCAATTTGTCCGGTGCCCGTTCCCTGGTCGCGGATCGATAACTGATCTTCGGTGTTATCGCCCAAAGTGCTACTGGTAGCCGTCAGACTTCCACCATCGAAATTTGCCGAATCACCATCAGTGACCGACAGCGCTGTCCCTTGATCAACAACAACCGCGCCATCGTTTTCGTTGTAGCTCAGCGTGTCACCATCTAGGTCACTGATCACAGGGATATCATTGACGGGAGCAATGTTGACAGTGGTCGTTGCTGTCGCCACGCCGGCACCCGTGCCTTGAGCACCACTATTGCCGTCATTAACCAGCCAAATCAGGTCGACGCTGGAAGCTGGATCTTGGCTACCATTGGCGTATGCGATTTGTTGAATCGCTTCATTCACCAATGCATTGGTGGCGTTACCATTGAATGTCAGCAGAAGGGCACCGCCATCGTTCGTCGTCACCGTACCGATCGTCGTTCCGCCAACCGTCAAGTCGCCGCCTTCAGTCAGAGTCGACAGTGTTCCTGAGGCAACGGCAGAAAACAAATCTACTCCGTTGGGTCCACCGTCGCGAGACAGCGATAGTGTGGCTCCATCAAAATTATCAGCGACTGAAAGTTCAGCGTCGAAGAGTCCAATGTCTCCATCAAGAACGACGGGAGGATCGCCATCAGTGATCGCAACCGTACTGAGGTTTCCGCCCGTTTGAAGAACAGAGATATTGTCTAAGCGTCCGTCGACATTAATCGTATTATTCGACAAAGAATCGACGCTGTCTGATGTGTCGGTAAACGTAATGGTTGTCGAACTCGAATCCGCCGTAAAGGTATAGCGAATACGCACAAAGCTTCCGTCTTGGATGTCGGTGAGAATTGGCTCAGTGGTCAACAGATTCGTCAAGCCGTCAATGCTCAAGCTCAATTGCTGATTTACTAGGGAGGAGGAACTGGTGAAATCTCGGTAGTCAAATTCAATCACATAGACTTGCCCCGCAACAGTATCGATCACCTGAGATGCTGAGTTCGGTCCGGAAATATTTCCGCTTCCAAATGAAAGCTCACCCTGACCATGCGTCACTTGGCCGGTGGTTGTCCAACCATCTAAATTGCCTGTGGCAAAGTCACCGTTGGTGATCAGTTCAGAGCCGAGTAGCTGGGGACCATCGTTCACCGCAGAAATGTTGATCGTTTGGCTGGCCGAACCTTCTTCGCTGCTGCCGTCGCCCGTCAAGCCCGGATCCGCTCCAGAATTGCCTTGATCGTTGACGGTCAAAGTAACGGTTGTTGATACTGAGGGCGCATCGCCATCAATCCCTTGACCACTTAAATAGTGAATCGTCCCGGAACTACTGTCATCAAGCAACTCGTTCAATTGTGCTTCCGTACCCGTTAACGTCACCGTGTCAGTACTGTTACCGGCGGACACCGTCACTCCGGAATCGCCAACGTCCACAAGCACTCGGCCTTCCCCAACGGTAAACGTTGCCGTCAAGCTACCGCTACCACTATCTTCATCTGTGAATTCAAACCCAGCCCCGTGAAGATCCAATGTCCCTTGTTCCGTAAAATTCAGAACGCTTCCAGGGGCCGTGACGACGGGTGCGTCATTGACCGAAGTAACGGTGATTTGGACGGCACCAGACTGGCTTTCAAGCGCCGCATCGAAGTTGACAGCCAAACCATAAACACGACTACCGAGACTCGACAAACTTTCGACAACGGTGGAACCAACACTTAAATCACCAGTGTCATAAATTGACCAACCGGTTGATCCACCAACTCCACCAACTCCACTACTAAACGGAATTGAGCCACCGATCACGGATGACCAATGACCGATCACATCACCGGCTTGCACATCCAGTGTGCCAAAATCTAGGGTGCGGACGCCGTCGCTATCAGTCGAAATCACATCTGCATCGGTGACCGAAACGCGGTGGATCACGTCGAAATCATCGTTACCATCCGGACGCAGAACAAACAAATCAAAGTCAATAGGAGTGCTGTTCAAATCGGCCGCCAATTGCAAAGAACTGATCGTGCCACTGCTGCTAAAGCCGCCGAACTGATCGTGAATGAACAACACGTTTTGTGCTGTATTGTCACCTCGAGGTTGAGTAAACGTCTGCGTCAAATCTTGCCCAACCGTGTCGGTCGGCTGGCCGGAAAAGATCACCGCAATTTCTTCGGCCGAAAGGGCACGCGTGTAAATACGAGCGTCGTCGATCTGGCCATCAAAATCGAAACTGCCTGAGCCAAATCCGTGTCGACCAATAAAGGTGTCTGTTCCGCGGCCGTAGACAATTGAGTCCGTTTCGACACTCGAATTCACTTCAACACCGTTGATATAAAGACGCACCACATCTGCGGCATCGTCGAAGGTCAATGCAACGTGCGACCATTCGTTCACCGGCAGACTGGCAGATTGCAGTGATTCAATTCCACTCGCGTCGTAGTAGAAGGCTCGAATTCTTCCATCCGGTCGCAACCGCAGCACAGCGTTGTCACCAAGAGAAATGATTTCACCATTCTTGAGGGTGTCCGGATTGATCCATGCAGCAAGCGTCAGACTTGCTGGATTGTCGAACATATCAGTAATCTGAACGTAGTCTGCCGAACCATCGAGGCTCAGTACTTCACCACGCTGCAAATCTGTGATCGTGGTCGCATTGCCATTGAACGTTCCATCATCTGCTGTCCCCGCCGCCTGGTCATTCGCATTGCCACCGTCGAACGTATAATGCCCTTGCAAATCTGCTGCCAACGAGGTGCTCATTTGCAGAGTGACACCGCCGTTGAAGCCAACGTCAGGAGTAAACGTCATTCCATCCAATGCGGCATTGATATCAGATTCAGTGCCGTCGATGACAAAATGGCTGCTGCCATTACTACCTTCGACAAATATCAGGCCTGTTGTTTGCGACAGAAGCAGCGTGCCATCGTTGACCGACAACGTGACTCGCAACCGTGAATCGACAGCCGATGAATCGCTTACGCTCACTTCGGTTGCTGTGCCAGCCGTAAAGGTTAGCGTTGCGTCTTCACCAATTGTCTGAGCCTCTGGCACAGTTTGGTTCGCGTCCAGAAGGTTGCCGAGGGCGATCGTCAGAGTTTCTGTGTAACTGTTATTCGCCGCATCAGTGACCGTCACATCAATCTCGTGCGAAGTCGCCGTTTCGTAGTCCAGCAGTGAACCATCGGCGACCGAAATGACACCCGTGCTGGCGTCGATCGCAAAAGCACCCGCGACATCTTGCGTGTCGATCGAATACGTCAGCGCGTTGTTGGTGTCGAGTACCGCATCGGCATCCCATTCAACGATCGCTCCGAGAGTGTTGGCCCCACTAAGATCTTCCCACTCTCCCGTACTATGAACAATGGTAAGATGATCTTCAGTTTCTCCACCGCCCGGTTCAGTTCCCGAAAAATTCTGGTAAACACCGTCTGGGCTCGAGCCGTTTTGATCGCCATTCCAAAAAACATCTTCGTCACCCAAGGATGATTGCCAACGCCACTCACCTTCGACTGTCGAATCGGTACCACCAAGCCAAAGCGTTTGCCCGGCATCAGCAGCCAAGCCTGCGATAATTTCCTGTTCAGCAGCGCTGCGAATGGTGCCAAGTTGTCCACCGACTCCATTTAGCAAAGTTGTTTCCGCCAAACTTTGATGATTCGCCCAAGTGTCAGTGCTTGTGTTCACCTTGTAGAACTTGTCTGTTTCAGCGCGATATCGCAAATCAGAATCATCCGCAAGCAAAGCGGCGATCAATGCATCACGCTCGGCATCGACTCCTACAACTTGTCCAACCACGGTCCCATCGATTGCATTTTCATCGACGGCAAAAGTCAGAGTCGCTTCGCTGGATGTGAATCCGGCGCCGCTAGTGTGACTGACCGTGAGATGATTGCCGCTGACCGCATCCTTAACGATGCCACTGGTCGACAGCTCATCGAAACGCCAATTGACAACCAGCCCCGATTCATCAAAAGGAAGCTGACTTTGATAGCTGGAAGCAAGCTCACTGTCCGTTCGCACATCGCTAAAAATTCTCACATCATGAAACACGCCAGAAAATGTTTCTGCCGGATCGAATGCTCCACCAACAGTATCCTGATCCTGACCGAGAACAAATTCGGTGCCCACAAGCATCCCAAAGACGCCTGAAGCGGAATCAACAAACTGCCCATCAACGTAAAACTGAACTTGGCCCGTTGATCCATCCCAAGTCATCGCAACCGTATGTTCACCACCATCAAAGAGCTGCAAGCTCGTCGCGGTGCTGGAAAATCCTGCGAAAGAAAGAACTCCATCGGAGTGAATTTTGAAATCAGCTGTACCAGAACCATCAGTGTTGGAAAACAGCGTCGAAACGGATCCCGTGTTTTGAAGGTTTGAAATCTGGAACTCAACAGAAAGCTGAGTACCAACCATGAAAGACGCATGATCGGCTCTTAAAACCACATCGTTGCCGCCGTCGGAATTGATGCTCAGTCCGCCATGACTTGATGCCGTCGTCTGCAAATCGGTTGGAGCAGCGTTGCTGACTCCGCTATCAGTCGCGAGAACATAACGACTAAATTCGCTGCTATTTCCGTTTGCGTCAGTGGTCACAAGCGTGATAAATTCGCCAGACGACAACGTGATGCCCGACAACGTTCCTGCTTGGATTCCACCTGTCGTCGCCTCCGTAACGCCGCCCAAGTATCGTTGTCCTTCTACCGTACCACTGTCTAAGTCGGTGCTTGCGTAGAAGTCGACGATGTACGTCCCGTTGACAACCGAGCTGGTATCAAGTTCGTAGCTGAACGTACCATCACCGGCGATCGACGCCGAATTTAGCACGATCCAGTTTTGAAATCCGTTGGCTCCCGTGTCGCCGTCGCCTGCATCGTTGCCAGTGACACCATCGCCGTCACTCACACTCAGGTCGATGCCGATTCCAACGCTTGAGTAAATACGATTTCCGCGAATGGTGTTGCCGGTCGAAGTATCCTGAACCGAAATCCCAGAATCAAAGGAAAGAATATTTTGCCCGCTAAACGCGATCACATTCCCTTCGCCATCACCGACGCCACCAATCGTATTGTTGCTCGCGCCGCCGTGAATCAGGATGCCATACTCGCCACTGCCCCAGTTTTGAGTGCCGCTGACATCAGTTCCGATGATATTGCCTTGAAGAACATTACCAGTCGCTGCTCCATCCAGTTCGATCCCCGCTTGTGAGCTACTCGCAATGAGATTGTCTAGAATCTGATTATTATCACCTCCGCTGGTAACACGGATGCCGCTCCCGCCTAGGTTGGTTGTTCCGTCTGCAGAAACACCGATTTCGTTATTCTGAATCGTGTTGTTGTCAACACCTTCGCTCCAGAATGTGACTGCGTCAGTGAGGGCCCCTGCAATAACATTTGCATGCGCTGATGTTGCCCCACCGATGGTATTGTTGTTCGCCGTATCTTGGACGAAAACGCCGTAATTGACACTCCCGAGCAACGCGTTTCCCGTGATGTCAGTACCAATATAGTTCCCCGACACGGTGGTGCCGGTGCTAGTACCGCGAACAATCACACCATAGGTATTCCCTGAAATCACGTTTCGATCCGCAGCAGTGGTGCCTCCGACGATCGTGGCGTTCCCCCGAGTCCGAATGGCTCCCACCCGATTTGCTTCGCTGGCTCCGGCGTCCGTTCCGTCGGAATGAAAGGTACCCAGCCAGTTACCGACGATTGAAATGTTGTCCGATCCCGCATCCACTTCAATCGCGAAGTCGAGGTGATCGCGGATCACCAGACCACGCACTTCGCTCCCGTCGGCTGTCGCTGAAAAACGCAGCCCATCAAAGCTAGTATCATTTCCGTCGATCACGATTGGCAAAAAGCTGCTTTCTACCCAACCGTTCTGCGTTGTCCCATCGATGCTTACCTGTTCCGTGATTGATTCAAGCGATGACGACAACGCAATGACCTGAGTACCGCTTCCGGCGATGTCGAAGTCGATCAAATCGTAACCGGCGGACAAGTTGGCATCGATGATCGCTTGGCGAAGTGAGCCCGCACCACTGTCGTTTGTATTGCTGACTGTAAAAACATTGGCAAACGGCGATACGTATTCAAAAGCGCCAATGTCAGGATTGGCGTCACGAACCGTAGCGCGTTGATCGGTGGCAGGAGCTCCCGTGTTGGCCCCTGCATCGATTGCCGTGCTCCCCGTCAATAACGCGTGAGTCCGTGTGAGCCCGCCATTGTCGGCAAGAGCTCCCAACCGCGGAACGATAGGAGTACCGCTTGTGCCAACTTGGTTTCCGTTGACACCATCGACGATGGTTGTTTGGCCAGTGCCAACACCAATCAGATTATTACCAAGATCATTGATGGTTCCCCCGCTCACGACATGAATGTCGTCTGATCCTGACCCAGAGTTGCCAGCCACAATCGTATTGCGAAGAACAAGGGTGCCCGCACTGCGAGCATAAATTGCTCCATTGCTAAACCCAGAATGATCAGTGACTGTGACGTTTTGAAGAGTCGTCGTTCCATCGACAATATTGATCGCTGCCCCATGACTGCCCGCTGCACTAGCATTGTTACTTAACGTTGTACTCGTAAGAGTGATTGAGCTATGGGTATAAATCGCACCACCATCGTCGCCACTGGAATTCCCCACGAAGAGAGAGTTGGTGATCACGGCAGTGCCGCTGATTTCATTCGTAATCGCACCACCATCGTCAGCCGAAACATTTCCTTCAAACGTTGAACCGTCGACAGTCAATACTCCCGAATTCGCGATCGCCCCACCATCACCGTTACTGGTCGTGTTGTTGGTCAATTGGGAATTCAAGACAGTCAGCGTTCCCTCATTGTTGATAGCCCCTCCTTTGCCTGATCCCGTTGCCGAGTTGCCATCGAAAAGGACATCTTCGACCGTAACATGAGCCCCCGAATCTACGTCGATCCCCCCACCACTCTGTGAACCATCACCTCCCGTAATCGTCAGGTCTGCAAAGGTGACGATCGACGAATTCACATCAAACACACGGTTAACGCCCGCGGCGTCGATCACCGTTAGACCAATCCCAGCGCCACGAATGATGACATCGTTGGAAATGTCGAAGTCACCCGTAAAATCGTCCGTTCCCGCCGTGATGTGATAGGTTCCTGCACCAACATCAATTGTCCAGCTGGTTGCTGAATCGTTGTTGACAGCTGCGATCGCTTCTCGCAGCGAAATGAATCCGTCGGCCCCTTTGTTGGCCAACAGGGATGCGACGTCGGTGGTCGTTCCGTCGATCGTATCGGCCGTGGTATCAACCGTAATCGTTGCCCCCACGATCACGGTGTAGTCTTCGAACTCTTGATACTGAGATCCGCCGTCAGCACTGGGAGCTTGCCCAAAAGATGTTCCCACACGCAGGATCGTCGTGCCTAGGACGGCTGTTTCCGGAGTTGCAATATTGACCGTGTGTGGCCCCGAAGACATCGTCGCCGTCGCAACAAGATATTCCTCGCCCGCATCGTCGAAGTCACCATCTTGATTCCAGTCGACCCACGCTGTGACGTAGTTGTCGTTGTCTTCGACAATTGTTACCGAGAGATCATTGCTATCGCCCCGCGTGACGAAAGCAATTTCAGATGTCTGATTGCCATAACCTGCGACATCCTGTCCCGTCGTATGATCGATATCAGCGAATGTTACATTCGAAATGTAGTTCGCAGAATTGTCCCCGCCCGTTGGGTTGCTGTAACCCGCTGGCGGACTAGGCGGAGCCGAAACGGCAGGTCCCAAAGCGACCAACTCGCCAACATCGGCTGTGGACAACGCTCGTGAATACAGACGGACATCATCCAGCAGACCATCAAAGTCACCACCAAGCCCACCGCTGGCTCCGATCCACAGATCATTACTGGAATTAATGTCTCCATCAGCATCCCCGGTCGAGGATACGTTGACTCCATTGTGGAAGATGTCCAGTGTCGCCCCTGTTCGCACGACTGTTAGCTGATTCCAAGTACCATCAAAGATACCCTGAATGCTCTCGACCTGAACCGTACCGTCGCTGAGCTTGATATCAATGGCACCATTGGCCTGGGCGTAGATCAAAAAGCCATTTCCAGAACCACCGAAATCACCGACAAGGCGACTTGTGCCGTCTGGATTGCCGTTTTGGTTGTACCAGAGGCTGACGGTAAAATCGTCCGTACCAAAATCTTGTGCGGCGTTATCTGCCACCGACACATAGGAGGGCGAACCACTGTCACTGGCGAAATCCAGCGCGTAGGTGCCGACCGCTTCGTCTGTTGTCGAAGTCGCCCCATTGACCAGCGAACCGTTTTGATTCCCCGCCGAATCTATCAGCGTGGTTCCACCGTTTTCTTCGAACTCATAGTGCCCAACAAGACCGGTAGAAATGTCAAAGGTGGCGTAGTAACTGCCAAGAAATTCATCACTGAAGACAATCTCAGATTCAAGCGATCCAATCTGATACTCAAATTCCCAGTCACCTCCAAGATCCGAGTGCCCGGTCAAGTCGTCACTTGCAGCCACGTCGCAATCGCAAGCAGCCGCAATTTTTCCCATCAAATCCTGGCCATCTTCTGTGGCCGCCAAGTCACATCCGTAAAACAGAATGTCAGCGCCCTGGGACAGCGAATGCTGCCATGCTCCAATCGCACTTTGATATTGATCGAAGTTATCCAACGACAATGTCGTGCTGCCCAACTGAACAACGCCGTCCGTCCCGTGCGACACCACATGAATGCTATCCACTTGACTCATGCTGATCAGAGTGGCCGTCATTTGAGCAATGCCGTCTTTGTCTGCATCAAGAACGACGACTTCAAGAAGCCGATTGGTGTCATTGCTGGCTTCGTTCCGCAAATCGTGAAGGATTTGATCCAAGCCGACGACTCGGGAGTCCACGAAGATGACTTCCCTTAACAGCGCCGAATCATCGGCCGGTTCAGAACTGGAATCGGCCTGATCGATAGAACTTTCAGACGCGGGCAGAACATTGTCTGCCACAAGATCCAAAAGCTGCTGGTCACCGCTGACAACGTCAGCGTCAGACTGTGTATCTGCCGTGTCGCTTGCAGGTTCGACAGGCGCAGCGACAACCATTGGGCTGGCGCTCATCATGATTCGTTCTTCCAGTTGCACCCATTGTGGGGCAGAAGAGGAAGCAGGCTGATCGCGAAAAGATTCACGCGCTTGGTAGAGCCCATGCTCTAGCAAGAGACGTGTGCGTTGAAGAAATGACTGGAGTGACATGCGTTGTAGCACCTATGCCGATTGATATCGCTTGCTCGTTTTCGAGCATCAAGGGTGCAATCTTGGCGCACAGTTCATGCGCAAAGATTGCCAGTAAACATAGGGTAATATCGGGAGTCGATAAGGATCGCTCTGACTCAACCAGTCAGGCAACATGTAGAATCAACGGTGAGTGTTCCGATTCTTAGGGTCCGTTCAACTTGCACTGAAAATGCATATCTTTCAGTGGATAAATACCCCTGTGTGAAATCCAGAACGCTTCAATCTGAATCACACGAACACGTTCTGTCGCATCAGAATCCAAGAGCAAAATCAATCCCACAGGGCCGCTTTTATGACGCTCAAAAGGAACGTTTCCACGCGACTAAGTTGCTCCGTTCGCCGTACAAGAATGCGAACAGAGGGAGCGTCAATCTTGACCGATTGCCAACTACATTTTGAGGCGGACGAGCCAAGTTGCGGATGACTGGGGCTGGAACGAGAGATCACCTGCAAGAAGCGGGGCCCTGCGTTCGATGGCTATGATTCCATCGGCATCGCGGACTCACTCGCATGGACGAGCACGATTTTTCGTGCAGCGTTTTCTTCACTCAGAATTTTGGCTCGTCTCGAATAACGCGGTCAGTTCTCACCACGTCGCAGAGGTTTTCCAGACGGACTGTATCGCGCCGGACGGTATCACGCTGGCCTGTATCTCAACAACACCATATCGCGACGGTTCAAAGACTCGCCCGCACAGTCTCAAGTGACTCGTTCATGCAGGCTGTTCACTGAACGCTCACTTGGTTGCGGATCAGTCGGCGACCGGCAAGCGGACGAATGGATTCTTGCAAACGTTGTTTATCTGACCATCGAGCAACATTGCCGGTCAGAAACACATCGTCGTCTTCCACGTCGATTTCGACAGTTCCACCTTGCAGTTTAAAAAATTGCAAGGCTCGAGCTTCCATCAGTTCCTTCACGCTGTGATCTGTGTCGAGACGGTAAGTTGCAGACATTGTTTTTCAAATTCTTTGAAGACGAAAACGTAACGTGAAATCAACAGTGGTGCCACGTGAGTATGAATCATCGGATGGCTTAGGGAGGTGATAGCCAGAAAAAATGGGCTGTAAAATAGAAGACAGCCGGAAGCAGTGACTTCAACGCAAGCTGTGCCTTCTGGCGAAACCTTCCCAGATGTACCGAATGTGCCAACTGTACTTATGCGATACTCAGTCTTGGTTGTGTGCCTATCGCCTGCCGCTTAGCCTGTGCTGGGCGGACACCCCGCTGCACCTCAAGATGTCGAATCCCATTTCGGAAAGTGTGATCGTGCCATTCTCATCCAACGTTTCCTGTCGCCAGACACACAAACGTTTTCACGCCCGCTTCATTGCCTGCCTACTCGCGTTTTCCAGTACACTGTGCGTGAACTTGCCACTCGCCCATCCCGCAACAACAGTCTCTCCTGCAAGCGCGGATGTTTCTGTTGATGTCGTGATTTATGGCAATACCAGTGCTGCCGTCATTGCTGCCGTCCAAGTGAAGCAGATGGGCAAGTCAGTCGTCATTGTAGGGCCCGACAAGCATCTCGGAGGACTTTCGGCCGGAGGACTTGGTTGGACGGATTCGGGAAGTAAAAGTGCCATCGGTGGACTTAGCCGCAACTTCTATCATCGAGTCTGGAAACACTATCAACAAGACTCTGCGTGGCCGTGGCAGAAGAAGGCAAAGTTTGGAGCTCGCCACCAAAACTCGTCGGGAAAAGAGGGGGGTGGAGCCACGATGTGGGTCTTCGAACCTTCGATCGCCGAAGCCGTCTTTGAAGAATTAATCGCGGAATACAGCATTCCCGTTTACCGAGAAGAATTTCTGAACCGAAGACCTCGACCAGCAACACAGGCGGACAACACAATCAGCCACGGGGTCGAAATGCAGAATGGCAACATCACCGCCATTCATATGCTTAGCGGCAAGACCTTTCGAGGCCAGATGTTCTTGGACACAACCTACGAAGGCGACTTAATGGCGTGCGCTGGAATCAGCTATCACGTGGGCCGTGAAGCCAATTCTGTTTATGGTGAAACTTGGAACGGAATCCAAACCGGCACACTGCATCACAAACACCACTTCCAAAAACCAGTCAGCCCCTACAAAATTGCAGGAGACCCATCCAGTTCTGTTTTGCCGCTGGTCAGTACCGATCCGCCCGGCACAAAAGGCGAAGGCGATCACCGCATTCAAGCCTATTGCTTCCGCATGTGTTTGACAGACCACGCCCCCAATCGCATGCCTTTCCCAAAACCTGATGGCTATGACGCAGATCAGTATCAGATGCTAAGTCGAGTCTTCAACAGCGGTTGGCGAGAACATTTTGGCAAGTTCGATCGCATTCAAAATCACAAGACCGACACCAACAATCACGGCCCCGTCAGCACCGACTACATCGGCATGAATTACGATTATCCCGAAGCCAGCTATGAACGACGAGCAGAAATTGTGGCCGAACACGAACGCTATCAAAAAGGACTGATGTATTTTACGGCCAACCACCCATCCGTGCCCGCCGACGTGCGAAAAGCAATGTCAAAGTGGGGCCTACCGAAAGATGAATTTCAGGACAATGGAGGCTGGCCGCACCAGATCTATGTTCGAGAAGCTCGGCGGATGATTGGCGACTATGTGATGACCGAACACGATTGCCTCGACGCCAAGGACACGCCCGATTCAATCGGCATGGGATCCTACACATTGGATTCTCACAACGTACAGCGCTACATCAAGCCAGACGGCATGGTACAAAACGAAGGCGATATCGGAGTGAAGACTCCGGCTCCTTACGAAGTCGCCTACGGTTCCATTGTGCCAAAGAAAAGTGAATGCAAAAATCTATTGGTCCCCGTGTGTGTATCGTCCAGCCACATGGCCTTCGGCAGCCTTCGCATGGAACCTGTGTTCATGATCTTAGGCCAGTCCGCTGCCACCGCAGCTTGCCTATCGATTGACCAAAACATGGCCGTTCAAGACTTAAAGTACGAAAGCCTGAAACAGCGACTGATCCAAGACAAACAGGTTTTGAAGTACAACAAGGGAATCCGATTTCGAGCCTCAAAATTAAAGGGAGTGGTTGTCGACGACAACAGGGCTATTCTTCATGGAAGTTGGTCGATGTCGAACGCCAACACGCCCTTCGTGGGCAGTGGATACCGACATTCTGGAGGATCGAAGTCCGAACCACGATCAAAGTCAGCCGAATTCAAAGCGACACTGAAGCCGGGACGCTATGAAGTTCGCATGTACTGGCCAACAAACAAAAACCGAGCCAGCAATGTGCCGGTCACGATCCAGCATCAATCCGGTTCAGCAGACCTTGTCGTCAACCAAAAATCTCGGCCAATACAATCTCCAGATGCATTGTCTCTGGGCACATTCGACTTCGGTTCGACAGGGTCTATCATAGTGAAGTGCGAAGGCACCGATGGCTACGTCGTGCTTGACGCTGTCCAGTTTGTCCCCGTCAATCCTTAATTCAAACGGACGTGCCGAGACGCTTCTTCAAGGCGTCTCCATTTTCATTCACCCCTCGAACACCCTCTTGGTCGCTCCGATGTACCTATTTCAACTTGCCGAACGAGTGGCTCAAGGCCTGGCTCAGGTTGACGACGAACGGCTGAAAAAACATCGCCATTTTCTGTTGTCTCAACAAATGCACGATGGAGGCTTTCGAGGACGAGAAGGCGATTCCGATTTGTACTATACGGGCTTTGCCGTTCGAGCACTCGCGATCACCGGAGGCCTATCAGAGACTGACCGCTTGGCCCAGTATCTTGCGACTCATGACCCACTGAAGCTAAACATCATCGACCTACTCAGCTGGCTGTACAGCGCATTAGTCGTTCAGGCAGCCGGAGGTATCGATCTTCTGGCAGATGCAGCGGTCGACTTTCCAGTTCAAGTCAGCGATAAACTGGAATCGACTCGAACAAGCGACGGTGGCTACGCAAAAAGCACCGAAGGAGCAGCTGGCAGCACGTACCATTCGTTTATGGTGGCTTTAACTTACGAACTGGTTGGACAAACGTTGCCTCGCCCCAATCGCTTGATTCAGTTTTTGTACGACCGACAACGTGATGACGGAGGCTTCGTTGAAATTGCTCCCATGAAACGCAGCGGAACCAACCCCACTGCGGCCGCGGTTGCTCTACTGAATCGCCTCGGAGGAATGGACGACGATATTGCCGACGATGTACAAGGTTTTCTGACAGACGTCGTAAGCACGGAAGGAGGATTCCAAGCGAATACTCGAATCCCATTCGCCGATGGATTGTCCACGTTCACTGGCCTGTTAACGGCTCAAGACCTAGGTCGTCGAGACCTACTCAAACCACCTCAAGTCTTGCAGTGGCTGCAGACCGCCTTGGAATGCGAAGACGGAGGCTTCAAAGGAGCCAGCTGGGACCAACAAGCCGACGTGGAATATACGTTCTATGGACTCGGAGTTCTGGGCCTACTGCATCAAGTCAAGTAAGCCTCTGCGATCGAATTCAGCGAAAGAATCAACTGTCGCCCACAGGCTGTCCCACACAGCATGACTGAGTTTCACTCACCCAACTGCAGCGCAGCCAGTGAGGTGGAACAGCCACTTCACCACGATCATCAATACACAATCTGCCACGGAAAGATCTTCCGTGGCGGCCCAAAACTGCTCGAACCCGTTCGAAGAGTAAAAAGAGGCGTCAACCGTGCCGCGTCAACCGTTACGCGCCGACCGTGACGCGTCAACCGTGACGCGATAAGATGGGGGCTGAACTTCAACTTCGGTGCGGTCATCAAGCGACCATCACCAGCCCCTTTTTTCGTGGACGACACCTAATCGATCTCGATGAACGCCCGACACCGCCGCCGTCGGCTTACACCAATCCTGTCCAATTCAATTTTGTTGAAGGTGTAGAGCCTGCCTCAACAGGAACCGGCGACGAGTTGGTTAGCAGTGGTGAACGGCAGTCTATCGAAATCCAGCGGGTCTATTTTTCTTCTGCTGCCGGGTCTGTGGCTGCGTCTTCCTCGACAGGTGTTTCGGCCGCTTTTTCACTGACGACGTCTTTGCGATTCAAGCGAAACTTATCGAAGCTGTCAGATGAAATCACGTAGTACCAACCAGAAAACCGTTGTGAAAGTGCGGCCACTTTTCCTTGGCCTGCTTTCGCGTTGGCGTCCCAAGCTGTTTTCTCTGCTTGATATTTTAACAGGGCCTGTTGGTGAGCCTGAAGTGCCGCGTTGTAGGCAGCTTCAGCCAGCAGTTTCGGATCAGGTTTCGCATCTTCCTGTTCAGATTTCGCTTCCTCAGTTTTCTGAGTTTCAACATCGCTTTTGTCGCTGGCGGGCTCTTGCTTGTCCGCTTGACCTTCTGGCTTTGCCGCTTCTTGATCTGCCTTTTCTGGGTCAGTTTTTTCTGGGTCAGTTTTTTCTTGGCCCGTGTTTTCCTGGCCGCTCTTTTCTTCACTGCCGGCCTGCTTCGCTTCAGGTTCTTCGCCTGCTTGCTCACCAACGGCGGTTGCCTCTTCTTCGTCTTCTTCGGTCGGGGCAGAATCTTTTTCTTTGGCGTCAGACGGCTCGTCAAATTCGGGTTCTTCTGCCGAATCCTTTGTTGCGTCTTCTGCCGCATCTTCATTCAAGATTTCAGGTTGAACGGGTTCCTGCGGGGCAACCGGTTTTGGGCCGAGCAGCTCCTCGTTGAAATCAACTTTGACAAGCAGATAACGGCGAGGTCCCTCTTCAGACTTCGACTGTTCATCATCCGTCTTGGAATCATCCGCTGCGGCACCGTCTTCGTCATCGAGACCAACTTCGATGTCTTTACTGGCGTCTTTGGTAATTTCGCCGAAGTACAGCGTGTACTGAACTCCTTTGTCCGTACCAGCCAGCAGCTCGCCTTCGTTGGAATACAACCGTTCGCCGTCACCGGCTCGTTCGGGACCAAAGAAGTATCCAAGTTTCCCCATTTGCCGCTGCAGGATCTGCTTCACGACCGGATTAATTCTCATGTTGTCGCTGAGACCATCGGGCTTCGGCAGCACATCAACAATTTTTAGCTGCTGCAAGTTGGTGACCAACGATGTGATTGGAGACGCATCGAATTCTTCTGATTCAGGCTTAAGATCAGCAAGAGACCATTCGCCCGATGTTTTCAAACCTTCCTTTTTGAAATTCAGAATCTCTCCCGGATTAATGGTGCCCCGTGTTTCATCGATGGAATAGCCGTCTAACGTCACACTGACTAAGTCCGTTGGTTCAAGTTTCAGCAGATCTGGTTGAATCCAGTCACTGAATTTCGCAGACAAATCAATACTCAATTCTGAAATGTATGTCGTGCTTTTTTCGGGAACTCGAACGTAATACTGCCCCGCCTGATCGGGCACTTTGTTTCCGATGATCAAATCCACCAAGGAATTGCCACTACTATCAGCCAGTTGTAAACGAGTTCCTCGTTCGTCCGCCTCAGATGCTCCTTCGGCATCTGGCGCAAGGACTCCGTATCGCTTCCAGTCAACTTTGTTACGACTGGTGACAGCCACTTTCTTGATGCCCATCACCGATGTCGCAGTTCGAGCCAAGCGATCGGCAGCTTCAGTGGGATAGTCATAGTGAGAAGGAATCACCCACAGCTTTGCTTCGTTTTGCTGTACGGCAAACGATTGAGTGCTGCGATTTTCTGCATCAAAGTCGACAACAGTCAAAGACGTTGCCGAACTGACGTCTTGAAAATCGGGAAAGAACATCTGTCCAACGTCAGCGAAGCCGTCAACATTGTCGGGCTGCGATGCGTTGTTTGCGACAAAAGCAATGCCGGCGGTGGCAACTGCAATTCCAGCAAACATCAGGGTGCGGCTTAATGGATTCATCTTCAATTCAACCTGTTAATCGCGGGTGATTTCAAACGCGGAGGGAGATCTTCGGAATATTGGGACACACAACAAAAACGGGAGATCTTATCTGCCGTTTCAATCGGGCTGTTTCTCGGTTCGATTTCTAAGACATGGCGCGTCGTGAAACGGGCGTTCAATCCTGAGTCGTTAGCGACGTCGGCGTTCCGGATTGATGTTTTGAGCTTCATAAAGATTGCGAAGACCAAGGAATAAAAGTCCAAAGCAAATCGGAAGAATGGCGGGAGCAAGATACGCCTTAAACTTCACTCCGTCTTCAATCTTTCTGACTTGGCGAATCATGGCTAACCCCGCCTTGCGAATCCGCTTGTTCTTTTCCTGCTCAAGTTCATTCTGCTGATACGCCAGCTGCCGATTCTCTTGCTCTTCAGCTTGAAGTACCAGCTGTTCCTGACTGCGGACGTCTAAATCATCTCGCTGCCGCACCCTCTCCACAACTTCCTTCAGTTCCTTTTTAGCTTCAGCCAGCATTTCACCCATGTGTTTGTCAGCCGCTTTTTCTTCCTTGTTCAACGTTTCGCGAAGTTGCCTTGTTTGAGCTTCCACGAATTCCAAGGTTCGCAACTTCGAACGACGGGATCTGAGCTTGATAAATTGGTCATTCCCAGCCAGTGCATCAACGGCGTTTAGAATGAAGGTCACGTTGTCGAATTTGACATCCAAGTTACCTCGCAAACGCTCTGAAAAGAACCAATCGCTAATCATGTCGATATCAGAACAGAAGATCACGTTCAGCGGAGTTGTTTCGCTGTCGCTGGTGACGTGGCCGGCAATAACATGACTGAACCTGTTGTCGAATCGCTCTGGATTCGGCTTCAATACGACGCTTTGCGAGCGAGACATAAAATTGAACGATGGTTGCGTGTAATCTTCCCAATCAAGCAAACCAGACTGAGCTGAGGTTTGCAGAAGTGGTGAAAAATTGACTCCGTCCTTGCTGCCACTTTTGATGAATCCAGAATACAGCAAAACGACATTCGCCAAATCTTCTGTGACAGGATCATCGCTATTAAAAGCTTCTTTGGGATTGCCTGTTCGAGAAACAAAGAGGTATTCTGGCGGCAAGGATTCGAACTGAGGAAACGGCTTCATCCTGTCATACACAACTTGAGCATTGTTCCATTCCAAGCCAAGAGTCGTCATCAGTGAGGTCAGTTCTCCGTTGTCCGCCTTCTTTTCAGGAGGAGCCTGCTGTCCCATCATTCCTCCACCCGCAGACGGCTTTGGCAGCTTCGGAGCCATCGTAAACCCAGATGGCTCCAGGGCGAAGAACGGACACGGGTCATCAAAGATCAACGCCGGACGCCCTGCTTCCACGTACTCAAGAAAGTTGTCCATTTGTGGTTCCGTCAAAGATGACGGCATGACGGCCAACAACAGGTCAAACTTCTCTTCGCTCCCTTCTTTGTCACCTGCCAAAATCTTGTTGGAAGGGTTCACTGCGATCACTTTGTACTGCTGACGAAGTTCTCGAACGATGGCCCATTCTCGCCCCGGAGACATTCCTCCAGAACCAATCACCCGAGCATCCGTCTGCAAGACTCCGATCGTCAAACGCTCTTCCAAAGCAACCGTTCGCACGGACCGAGTCAATTCGTACTCAACCGGCAAACCCTTGCCGAAGAATGGAATTTCAACCGTGTCAGTGGTCGACTGCACGACGGCTCCAAGAAACACTTCTGATTCTTCGAACTTGCCATCCTGCTCGTACTGAATACGTTGAGGGTTCACGCCTAATGCGCGAGCTTCTTCGGCTTCTTCACTAAATGGCTCGACGTCGACAAGTCGCACGGTGATGTTACGACCGCCTCGCTGATCGAATTCTCGCAGCATGCCAAGCAGGTTTCGACGAGTCTCACTATATTCACGCGGAACTTCAGGGCTCACAAAAGCTTGGATCGTGATATTCTTTTCGTCCAGGTTGTCGAATGTTGCGTTCGTAGCTTCAGACAACGTAAACAGCTTTTCAGACGTAAAGTCGACTCGCACAGGCCAAAGGCTAATCAACGTAAAAACGCTGACAAAAATCACTAACAAACTGACCGTGCGAATGACGTATTGAAACGCCATATTGGCCTGATTGTTGGCCACCCATCGTCTCTTGCAAATGACGACGTGATTTAGATAAAGCATCAGTGCGGTCAGCAGCACGAAATACATGACGCTTGTAAACGGAGTCACGCCGATCCCAAAGTCTTGCAACTGACCTTCAAGGCTAAGCTCCTGCATGGCAGACTGAAATGAATACAGCTGCGACACTTCCATGTCACTCAACGAAGTCAAAGCCCACTGCAGGCCACCAGCGAGGTTGCTGATAAACACGGGCACGCAGCAAAACACGACTCCTAGAACAAAAGCAACCGTTGCACTGCTTGTCAAAGAGGACGCCAGCAAGCCAACGGACAACAAAGCAACACCGGCCAGCCAGTAACCGAAATAGGTGCTGAACAGCATCCAGTAGTCGGGCGACCCAACCAGCGAAAGAATGACAACGTTGAACAACGAAAATGCCAAAGCCACCGTGTAAACACCGACAACCGCTTTGAACTTCCCGATCAGAATTTCCAATTCCGTTGCGGGCAAAGTAAACAGCAGCTCGTCTGTCCCCAACTTCTTTTCATCGGACCACGCTGTCATGGTGATGGCAGGAACAATGAACAGCAGCAGCAAAGGAAATGACTGAGTCAGCTGATCCAGATTTGCTTGGTTCGCCGTAAAGAACTGAGAATTGAAGGCCATCACAGCCGACGATACGCAGAAAACGATGATAAACAGATAGCCGAGAATGCTGGAGAAGTAGCTGCCAAAGTTGCGTTTTGTGACAGCCTGAATCACATGCATGCGAATCATAAGTAATCTCACCTGCGTTTACGGTGGGCAAAAAAATGAGTGTGAAAGTTCGCGGTTCAGACGCCTGATCAAAGACAGCAATCTGATCCGTTTGGGTTGCTTGAAAAGAGCAACGTTTACTTGTTTGTCGTCGTCAGGCTGCGGAACTTTTCTTCCATCGCCACTTCTTGATCGCCAAGATCCGATGTCGGTCCATCAAAGACAAGTCGACCTTCATTAATCATGACGACGCGAGAACAAACGGCTCGCACCTCTTGAAGGATATGAGTCGATAGCAGAATGGTTTTGGTTTCCGCTAGCTCCAAAATCAATTCACGAACTCCGTGAACTTGATTAGGATCCAGACCACTGGTGGGTTCATCCAAAATCAAAACATCGGGGTCATGCAGCAAAGCATGAGCCATGCCGACTCGCTGCCGAAATCCTCGAGACAGCTTCGCAATGGGCTTACGCCAAACTTCACCCAAAGAACACTTCGATGCCACCCAGCTGAGCCGGTCAGACAATTCAGAACCGCTCACACCACGAACTCCACCGATGTACTTCAACATTCCTTCCGGAGTCATCTCGGTATACAGAGGTCCGTTTTCCGGCAGATAACCCAGCTTTTCACTGGCTTCCAGACGCTGCTGCGAAACATCAAGGCCAGCCAAGAATGCCTGCCCTTGGCTCGCAGCCAAATAGCCCGTCAGCATCTTCATCGTGGTGCTTTTCCCAGCACCGTTCGGACCCAGAAAGGCACAAATTTGCCCCTGAGGAACGCTGAAGCTGACATCGGTCGTCGCCGCAAAGCTTCCATAGAATTTACTTAACCCACGAGCTTCAATCATGGCCGACGAAGACTGGCTCGTTTGATTTGAGCCGTCTTGTTGCACTTCGGCGACCGACTTTGATTCAGTCATGTTTCTTGTTTTCCGAGTAGAGTTTCGAGCAAGGGGCGTTGCAGACTGTCGAATAGGCAGCCGAGAGAACGTCCACGAAATTCGGAACCGATCACACAGATCGGAAAATAGGGACTCACCAACTGTCGAGTTGGCAGAACAACCAGAGTATGGTCAATCGCAGCAAACATTGTTCCAGACTGACCAAAGGTTTTAAGGGATTTGGGTAATTTTTTTGTTGCCGGACTAGCGGCTCATCCGAGCAATATTTTCTGTTTTTTTGGGCAATGGTCGCCACGAAAAAGGAACCTTTCCTGCCGACAGCCCGTCCGTGCGGATGTTCCTTGAATTTCCACGACAGGTCGCTTATCTGACCCAGTTCTGTGTCAGCAGTCCGTTCAACCGAAGGCGCGCTTGCGACTTCGCGATCATCACTTTTAAAGAAACAGGCCAGCATGATTCGACTCGGAGTCAACATCGACCACGTCGCTACCGTTCGTCAAGCTCGCAAAACCAACGAACCCGATCCGGTACATGCTGCCGTGCTGGCAGAACTGGGCGGAGCAGACGGAATCACGGTCCACCTTCGTGAAGACCGACGACACATTCAAGATCGAGACGTGCGACTGCTGAAGCAGATGCTGCGGATTCCCTTGAACCTAGAAATGGCGGTCGAGGATGAAATCACCGACATCGCCTGCGATGTCGTTCCCGAATGGACGTGCTTAGTTCCAGAAAAAAGAGAAGAGCTAACGACAGAAGGTGGACTGGACGTTGTCGGTCAGCAAGACCGAGTCGCCAAGTGCGTCAACCGCTTGCATGCCGCCGGAATCAAAGTGAGCCTGTTTATTGATCCCAGTGAAGATCAAATTCAGGCTGCCAGCGATCTTAAGGTAGCAGCCGTTGAATTGCACACCGGAGCATTCGCGGATGCAAAATCTGAAGCCGCTCAACAAGCTGAATTCCAACGGATTCAAACCGCCAGCGAATTCACTCTTCAGAAGGGCTTGATTCTAAATATGGGGCACGGCCTCACCTATCGCAACGTCGAACCGATCGCCCAAGTCAGTGGACTGAATGAACTGAATATCGGTCACAGTATTATCAGTCACGCCGTCATGGTGGGACTGGAGCGAGCGGTTCGCGAAATGAAGGACCTGATCAACCAGTGAAGCTGTGGTGAAGGCGCCTCAAGAAAAAACCGTCGACAAAACCGGACAATGAATCGGCAGCTGAAAGCTGCCGATTCATAAAGCACAGTTCGAAGCAAACACCATCGAGGTGCTACTGCGAAGTCAGTTCAATTTTCAGATCAGAAACTCCGCCTGCGGGAACTTCGATTTCAACAGGGGTCGTGTTTGGCAATTTGTAAATTTCGGGCAGTTCATTCGCCCATGAAACATCTCCACCACCATCCTTGGCGTGTTCCGAATCTTCACCTGGATCAAACTTCCTCTTCTTCGCGTCCTTGTCTTCAATGGTCTTTGTTAAGGCCACTTTATATTTCCCCGGAACGGCACCAGCCTTTGAAGTAAATGCGGCAGCCGAAAAACTTCCATCAGATTCCGTGATGGCATGAGCTGGGTATTTGCCGTCAATCGGACCAAACACAACGGTGGCTCCTTCAACGGGTTCCCCATCAAGTGTGACGATTCCAGATGCATCGACTGTGTCGGGCTGGTTGGCCGTCCATTTGTCGCCGCTGCCTCCGCATCCCAGTCCTACGAGACAAGCCAAACCAAGGCCTGAAATTGAAAATAAGTACTTCACAAACATTCCCTTCGCTGTTGCTTTTTGAGCTGTTGAAAAATTCACGGCAAGAATTTGCGGCAACGTCTCCTTGTGAGATCACGTGGCCTGAACTTGCTGGAATCTGCCTTTGTTGTTTTTGTTGTTAGCAGCTAAACGCTTAAGTGCGGCCGCCGATTCGTTTTTGCACGGACGATCTGAAGTTCAGTTCTGTGAAAACTGCAATTTCAACAAACCGTCGGGCCAAAAAAAGGGCGGAGGCTACCAGCCGTCCGCCCCCCTGTTTTTGCGAATTGCTAATGAATGAGTCACCAAGTCAAGCTGCGACTGATTCGCATTGAAATGGCTCTTTCACTCTTAGAATTCACCGATGACTTCACCACCAGAACGTGTTCCGAGTGCACCCCAAACACCATATGGACTTGGACCAATCTCGGTACGCAAAGGAGCGTTGACGCTTAGGTTTCCAGTGTCGATGTTCTCACTGATAAACCGAACGCTACCGTCTGCCAGCGTGACCTGAACACCACCGGTGTGCTCACTTGTGGCTGTCCAAAGACCAGGGCCGTAGTGACCTCCGCCGGTTTGCCATGCAGCATCACCAATCAGACAGGTCGCTCCGTTAGGAGGAAGAATGGTGCTCATGGCATTAAAGAATGCTGAACCGTCTGCCCAGCGGTAGCCAGGAGACGTGTCCTGAGTAAACATGATGGCTGAA
This sequence comes from Fuerstiella sp., assembly GCA_039974975.1. GTDB lineage: Bacteria > Planctomycetota > Planctomycetia > Planctomycetales > Planctomycetaceae > Fuerstiella. Next base: position 43,574 of record JBDWHY010000082.1, read on the forward strand.
TCAATGTAGCGTGTGCCACCAAAGTACGCGGCACACGTGAGAGGTGAAAATGCAGTTTCATCTCCGGCGGCTTCAACGGCAGGCATTCCTTTACCACGAACGTCGTTTGGACGTTGGCGTTCTGAATACGCGATCGTATTGCTGGTACCATCCGTGATGTCACGCATTCGATAGCACACCATGCGACCGAAGATTCCACGATTCGGCATCGGACGGTTAAACGTGTTGCCTGTTCGCTCTTCTGGTTCGAACACTGATTTTTCAATGGCATCACCAGAACACATCGCATAGCTGATCAAACCACGAGGACCACCACCAGCTGGCTGTCGTTCCCCAACGTCACTGGGACACATGAACGCTGAAAGCTTCATGTTCAGAGATGGGAGATTGGCCCAAGGTGCCGCATTCTCACTCACCATCGTCTCGTACAGATTCTTCTGTTCGAGGAATGGAAGAATGGCGGTAAAGCCACTCATCCGACCACGCATGCCGCCCGAAGCGGTCGTACCGCTGCCAGTTTGGCGACTGCAAAAACGGTTGTACACGTCGTGATAGTTGTGGAGTGCCAGCCCGAATTGCTTCAGGTTATTCTTGCACTGTGTTCGCCGTGCAGCTTCTCGAGCCTGCTGTACAGCAGGAAGCAACAAAGAAACCAGGATGGCGATGATCGCGATCACCACCAGGAGCTCAATCAATGTAAACCCAGGACGCTTTTGAACCAATCTCATAGGAAGACCCTTCGTCTAATAAGTGAGGACAGAATTACACTTGTTAGAAATCTAACATGAACGTTTTGGGAGAGCACCTACAATGTCACCACTGTTTGAAGAAAATTTCCGAGATCACAATTTTTCCAAAAACAGTCAAATATCACTTGACTAAGAACGTCTTCCTGAACGTTCTTGGTGTTTTTTGCCTTTAGGGCAGGGTTTTCAACGAACACATTTTCATGTTCACCCCCCGAGACTTTTCAGGCTTCGCCTGCAGGGAAAGTGACTGATTCGCAACGACCAGCGCTTGGCAAAGCGGGTAGACCGACCTGCAGATCAATTGACCGCGGTCCGCAGCCAACAAAATTTTCACCACTGCGTGGATGAAATAAACCACGACAGGGAGATCACATGCACAGATCCCTCGCGATCAACTTGTTTGCCCGTCGGCCGTCGCCGGTCGGCCTAGCAGCCCGTTGAAAATGCCGAGACGTGGTCACCCGACGCGTCGGGTGACCTTTTTCAATGGGCAGCTAGTTCACAGTTCACAGTTCCGGTGACGCATACTGCATGTCTTGACGTAAGCGATCTCCGAGAGCACAACGACGCAGCTCTGGCATCACACCGACCTGTCATTTTTTATCGTGGCCGGCCTTGATGCTCCGAATCACAATCGTCAGCCCAAAAAGCAAGCCGACAACGGTGACGAACCCTTGGCCGAAGGCCTGCCCCTTCCCTTCGGCCGTTTGCAGATTGGGTGCTCCTTGAATGGCGACCTGAGCAACGTTCGAAACAACAGCGGCAACCATGATTCCCACACCAACAATCATCTTCTTAGACCAATGCCGGCCATCGTCGCTCGCAGCTGACGACTTTCCCTGACTGACCTTCGCCTTCTTTCTTTGTCGAGGGGGCAAGCCGGCATTGCCTCCGACGCTCTGATTAGGAGCGGCAGCCTTGCTGGGCGTTCGACGCTTCTTGCGTGCCGGTTGACCAACTTGGTTGCTACCAACTTTGTCGCTACCAAGATTGACAGCTCCGACCCGAATGACGGCACCGCATGCAGGACATTTTACCTTCCGCCCCGCTGGTTGAGATGGGCAAGTGAATTTCTTATCGCATTCATGGCACGCGACTCTGATTCTCTCGCTCATACCGTTGGCCCCTGTGTGAGAATATTCAAATTTAATTCTTCAGCTTTGCTAGCCCCATGATCTGTGTCAAGTGGGCAGACAATCAGCCAATTGAAATCTGCTTGTCAGAATCGCGATCCTGAAACACCTTTCCAAAACGCAACGAAATCATTGAAAGGGAACCGATGAACCAAGGTTACATCACTGAATGATGGTCCCGCAGCGGGCACATCTGAATTGTTGCCTGACCAGAAGTTTCCATTAACGAATGTGCTTCCGCCATCGACAGAATACGACGGCCTACACTCTCAGACGCGTGCTCGCTTTTCGACGGCCAGCGACCGAATGGTCTCTGGACGAATGCACCAGAAAGCCGGTATCTCTGAAACCCGGTGACACTGGAATCGTGATCAGAGACAAACCTTGAGGACAAATGAAGCCTAAGCGAATGTGCCAACTCAGATGAAGATGGCACCCTCTGCTTCATTGCTTCTTCACTCAAATGCGTCCTCTGCAGACGATGGCTCGGCAGGATTCAAAAACTGCAGGTCAAAACAATCGGAAGCAGCCACGCTGTTCAGAGAGATCTCGTCAACTTCAACGATCAGATCGATCAAATGCTGCCATCGTTCTTCGGTCATGCCGCACAAGCCAGTTTGATCAGACGGCTGGCATAACGGCTTCATGGCGGCGGCCCCATATTCCAGTGACGCCAAACTCATTTCAGGGTTGTCTCGATGAATCGCAGAATTCGTGGAGGATGCCGATTCCAAGTACAAGCCCCACCCCTTCACACTAGCTTCCACCATCGCTCGAACGACCAGAGGTTGTTTTTGAATCATCGCTTCGGTCGTCACCAGAACGCTGCCATACGGGTTGTAGCCGATATCGGATAGCATCAGTGAAACCGGATCGCCTCCACCTTCTTTCGCCTGAAACGGTTCACTAAAAACGTAGGCTTGTTGAGCAAAATTTGGCTTGATTAAAAATTCACGCACCTGCCCGTTGTAAGGCACCATCACGACGTTGCTCAGAGGCAATTTTTTCTTCATCCACAATGCGAACGGGCGACGGTCGCTGATCGCCAGTTCGACGTTCTTGAGATCTTGAAGTCTGTTTATCCCAGAGGCTTGATGCACCATGATGCACCGAGGACTCTGCTGCAAAGCGGCAGCCACCGCAACCAAGGGAACCCCTTCTGCTCGACCAAGAACAACAAGGTCGGCGTTGGATACGGCAAATTCAATTCGGCCTGCTGCCAGTTCTTGAATCACCACTTTGGCGGCTCCGGGGCCGCCCTGTTGAATCACAACGTCCAACCCCTTGGCCGAATACAGACCATCTTCAGCGGCTAAAACGTAGCCTCCGTGTTCAGCTTCTGCATACCAATTTAAAGCCAAAGTCACCTTGGTTTCACCAATGCCGCCCGCAGTACGATCATCCGTGTCGGATGAACAGCCGGTCAGCAGCAACAGGCTGCACAGCACTAGGCCGTTTAGATTCCTGCTCCGGCGAAGAGCGGAAATCAGAAGTTGACCTTGGCGGGCGATCATTAAAGATTTGGATGAATCAATATTCACGAAACAAGGCTCGCTGATTTGAGAACAGTGGCTTTGAAAAATTCATTCTGGCAGAAGTTAATCACACGAAAATCTTAGCCAATTCAGGCTGTCACGCCGAATCTGATATCCGATTGGCGATTCGAACGGCAAAAAAGGCTCGGATGCCACCAAGCTCAGAAAAAGCTGGCCATTTCAGCAAAATCGGGAATTTGCCGCCCCCTTGCCACAACCGACGGTTCTCGTTGAGAAACCAGCGTTGTTTGCTATCGTTCGCTCTTTGGCAAACGCCACGCCTCTGGACGGCTTCCGCTTAAGAATCCGTTCAATCTGCGTGGCGTCATTTTTTTTTGTTCGGCACTCGGTCGGATTCAGAATTGTAAGTCGCTATGAGCTCCGCTTCTCAAGATACGAACTGCTCTCTGGACATCAACACAGGCGATGACAAAGACGTTGTGCTGGTCATGGACTTCGGATCCCAGACCGCCCAATTGATTGCTCGTCGGGTTCGAGACCAAAACGTATTTTGCCAAATCGTCAGGCACGACTTAACCGCCGACCGCATCAAAGAAATCAATCCCAAGGGACTGATTTTATCCGGTGGTCCCGCCAGCGTTTACGGCGAAGGAGCACCCTCTGTTGACTCGGCCATCTACGATCTGGGCATTCCGATTTTAGGTATCTGCTACGGAATGCAGATTACGTGTCACACTCTGGGCGGGCAAATTTTACCAGCGGACAGCCGAGAATTCGGTCGAGCTCCTTGCACATCCACTTCAGACAACCCGTTGTTTCGAAACGTCCCAAAAACCTTCACCGCATGGATGAGTCACGGCGACCAGCTGGGCCAACTGGACGGTTCATTTAAAGTCATCGCAGCCACCGAAACATGTCCGAACGCCGGCATTCAACATACGTCTCAGCCGATCTATGGAATTCAGTTTCACCCCGAAGTGACTCATACAGAACACGGGGGAACTTTACTGAAGAACTTTGTCGTCGATATCTGCGGCTGCAAAGAATCGTGGAAGATCAGTTCTTTGATCGAGCAGCAGAAGCAGCTGATCAGAGAAGCCGTGGGAACCGACCAAGTGATCTGCGGCCTCTCGGGCGGAGTCGATTCGTCGGTCGTTGCCGCTTTGATTTCACAGGCGATCGGTGATCAACTTTCCTGCATCTTTGTCGACAACGGACTGCTTCGCAAAGGCGAACGCGATCAGGTTGAAAAACACTTCACCGATCACTTCAAAACCGACCTGCATGTTGTGGATGCTCGAGAGCGATTCTTGGGCGAACTTGCCGGAGTCAGCGACCCTCAACGAAAACGGAAAATCATCGGAAAGGTGTTTATCGATTGCTTCAAAGATGAAGCCAAGACGATCGACAACGCCAAGTTTCTGGCTCAAGGAACACTCTACCCAGACGTCATTGAAAGCGGTGCCAACCCCGATGGCCCAGCTGCCACAATTAAGTCTCACCATAATGTGGGAGGGCTACCGGATGAACTTGGGTTCGAATTGATTGAACCGCTGCGAGACTTGTTCAAAGACGAAGTGCGACGCATGGGAGCTGAACTTGGGTTGCCCGAAGAAATGGTTTGGCGACATCCATTTCCTGGCCCCGGTCTTGCCGTTCGCTGCTTGGGCGACATCACAGAAGAACGCCTGCAAGTGATTCGCGAAGCAGATGCCATCTTAATCGACGAACTGCACAAAGCGGGGCTGTACCGAGATATCCAACAGGCGTTTGTCGTGCTGTTGCCCGTGCAATCGGTGGGAGTCATGGGAGATGCTCGGACCTACGAAAACGTGGCCGCCATTCGAGCCATCGAATCGGAAGACTTTATGACAGCCGATTGGTTCCCATTTCCATGGGAAGTCCTAGGCCGCATTTCGACTCGCATTATTAATTCCGTACGAGGAATTAATCGAGTGGTCTATGACGTCAGCTCGAAGCCACCTGCCACCATCGAATGGGAATAGCAAACCGCTTCGCCAAGGTGAACACTGCAGCTGTCTATGCAAATCGATGGCCATCCACTGCTTTGCCCTAGCCAGCCATTTGACCAGTGACACTGATCACTCTGATTGGCTGGTTACCCTGAGTCGTTGGTCATTGTGAGTCGTTGGTCGCGTTTGCCGATTAGCCAGAACGTGAAATCATTGGGACCACAGCACTGAAAACTGCACCGCCCGCCAGCTTCAAACGCCCGTCAGTTCGGCCTTTGGCTGGCCAGACCTTTGATCGCTCTGTGACGATTCAGAGTGCTGGGCAGAACATGGCCGAATGCCGGATGCGATTTGCCTGGCCGCGATCTGCGACTCGGCGTCCAAAGCAGACATCTTTCGATGGTCATCCTGCATTTTTTTGAACTGCACAAACTCATTCCAAGTGTCTTGGAAGTCCAGCAACATGTCGCCGTCTCGCAGTTTAATTTTCTGTAAGGGTTCGCCGGCGATGTGATCGGTCAGCGCTTTTCGGAACCGATACAACGGCCCAGCAATGCGATGCGAATATCTCAGCATGTCCCAGATTAAAATCGGACACAGCACAGTCATCGCCAGCAACATCGGACTTTGTCGGTCTGTAAACTCTGAGATAAATTGCTGAAACGAATCGTCTTTGGAACCGCTGAGAAGGTCGGGGATCACTCGCACCATGCTTTCGCCAATCATGGCGGCCAGCAAAGCAAAGTTGTAGATGGCCCAATACATCACCATTCGCAGCATCAAGTTGCCTTGAAGGAATGAATTGACGTATTTCGATTTTCTAATGTTTTTTGTACGAAGCATTGAGATCGTCCGGCTCGAAAACGAGGAAGGCTATTCGGGCAGCTTAGCTCGCAATTTTGGGGCTCGTCATAAAAATTCTTAGTAGTAATGCCCAGTCACAGAACCCGGTGGCAATACCCGCGGCACGGGCGAAATCATGACCTATGCTGCTTTCAGAGAAACTGCTGAACGAATTCCGCACTGTGGGTTTTGGCGCCTTCAAACCGTGCTTTCTAAGCGGCCGCTTTTGACCATCAAGTTGTTTTCTCTAAGGATCTCACCGCGATTTCGGGCCTTTTGAAACACCGACAGTCTTCATGATGCAGCGACTCTTAGAAAATCAGATTTCAGCAAAATCCGATGGTTCAACCTGCACGGCTTTCCGAAATGAAAGTCAGCGAGGCGGAATCATCATTATTTTTGCCGCCATTCTTCTGGTCGCAGTCTTTGCCTTTGTGTCGTTCACTGTCGACATTGGCTACGTCACGGTCGTTCGCAGCCAACTGCAATCTGCCGCGGATGCAGCAGCACTGGGAAGTGCTCAAGATATTCCTGTGGGACAATCCCTTGCGCGCAGTTCAGCAAAGTCTCTTGCTTTACTAAATGAAGCAGGTGGCAAACCTGTCGTGCTTGAAGACCCAGATATCGAATTGGGCTTCTTTGACTTCAATACCAAGTCGTTTGTGGTGGATCCAACTCAGGCCAACGCTGTTCGAGTCACCGCTCGCGCGGACGATCAACAGCTTTTCTTTGCACCGATTATTGGTCACGACACGATCGACATTCAGGCTCAGTCGATCGCCATGCTGAACCCTCGAGACATCGTATTTGCTGTCGATCTTTCTGGATCGATGAATGACGACACAGAACCCTGTTGGGCCACTGACGCACTGACAGCTCGCTTCACACCGACGGGTTACCCCACAGTTGCCAACGATTTAATGCAACAGGTTTACAACGATTTTGGTTACGGAAATTTCCCCGGCGACATTCAGCATCTAGGAGCACCGCTTGGAGTCAGTCAGGATCGATATGCCTACGCCGAAATGACAAAAGATGACGGCCCCTTGGCCAACCCATCTTTGCCAACCGAATACCGTATTGATGTCGCAGATAGCGAACTGACTCGCAAAACAAAGGCCTATCGATGGCTGATCGACAATCAAATCCGCACAACCATGCCAGCAGTCACACCCGCTGCCGATTCGTCAACGCAATTCGAATACTGGAGCCGCTACTTGGACTATATCGCCAATGGCGCGTTCGTCGGCGAACCACCCCCTCCATCGCCACCTTCTGACGGTGGAAGTTCAACACCACCACCATCGCCACCAAGTGATCCAACACCGCAGCCTCCCACAACAGGTTCGCTTTCGCCTGGCGGCTTTCCTTCTTTGAAAACGCTGACTCCCTCTCTTTTGGCGATGAGCTCGCTCTCACAATCGATCAAGAATCTGACAACGGCTTCTGGAATCTATTCTGGACTTCCTTACGTCGCCCTTCCAGAACCTCAAAGTTCTCGAATCGGATGCCCTCGACAAGGAGGCGAAGATTACGTTTATCTTCCGCCGAATCATGATGGAGATCGTATTTACCGATTTAACAATCCCAATACTTCATCAGCACCTTCGGCTTCGGCGCCATGGGAATGGCGGAATAAAATTGGATACCGAACCTATGTGCAATTCATGATGGATTGGGGCCGCAACCGATCTCCAGATGTCCACAATGGTTCCAACGCCAATCCCATGCTGGCTGGCAAGACACCGTTATCTGCGCTCAGCCCGCTTTGCCCTCGACACAATGAAATGACGGCTGGTGGAACCTTTAGCTTTCCGCCTCGAGCTCAGCCCATGCACGCCGTTCGCCGGTCACTGATTGCAGGCATCAAGCTTATCGCAGACAACAACGAATTTGTTGCTCAAGGAGCAGGCGATCGAGTTTCCATTGTGACGTTTGATGGAGTCGACAATTGGCACCAGCCGACCGTTGTGTTGCCACTCACTGATGACTTCAACGCTGCCATGCAAGCGTGCACAAATCTTCAGGCGGCCAGTGATATCGGAGCAACCACGGCCACCGAAGCTGGATTGAATGCTGCTCGACAACATCTTGTCACAAATTCTTCCGTCAGCAATCCGGGAGGAGATCCAGCTGGAGCATCAGGAAGAAAAATCGCGAAACGAGTCATCGTATTGCTGACAGACGGCATGCCCAACCTGTGGGAAACAGATGCCGCTGACATCGACAGTTACATCATGAACAACGGCAACTCAGACTACTACGCCACTGGCTACGACTGGCTCAACGCACCGTTGATTCAAGCCAGCCGATTTCAGCGACAAGACAAAGGAGAAATGTTTAGTGTCGGCATGGGGTTAGGAGCCGACTACGACTTTCTAGACCGCATGGCGCGAACCTCTAAAACGGCAAATGGCGGCTTTAGCCCTCGGGGTTCTGGAAATCCGGCTCAATACGAAGCCACACTGATTCAAACGCTGGAATCAATCATCTTGAGACCGGGGTCGAAGCTTGTGCAGTAACCAGACAAGTAGCGGAACAGCAAACAAAATCGAGGCCGTGATTCCAACATCACAGCTTCAAAAAACGTGTCCGAGCAAACCGCTGAACACGGCACAGTGAACACGGCACGGTGAATGCTCATCACAAGAACACAGAAATTCCAAACCAGTCGACAGCGTTTTGCAAACCAAGTTCAACGATGCTTCGATCAGAGGTCACCAAATGAAACGTCCGATGCAGTCAGCAAAGTCATCTAGCGGTGTTCGCAAACATCAGCGGTGCGCTGAAGAACGACACGCTGGGGAACAACACGCTGAAGAACAACACAGCTGGGAACGTTACAATGAAAGTCAGCGCAGCGGAGCCGCATTGGTTGAAGCAGCGCTCGTACTGCCCGTCTTCTTTATGGCCATTGTGGGCATCGTGGAATTTGGTCGAGGCATGATGGTCACTCAACTGGTGACCAACACGGCTCGAGAATCTGCCCGACAAGCCATCCTAGATGGAAGCACGAATGCCAGCGTCACCAACTTTGCTAAAACCAGCTTAGCCGGAGCAGCCAGTGCCGATGCGGCTGACATCACGGTCACCATCGGCGTCAATCCTGCGGCCGGCAGTGCTGCTTCTGGCAATCAGTTGAACACAACAGAAGCCTACGATTTGATCACCGTAGAAGTGGCCATTCCATACAACAAGATCAGCTTCTTCACAGGCAACTATCTGGGTGGCAAAACACTTTCCGCCAGCGCGACCATGAGACACGAATAGCGGTTAGATTTCGCACGGTGCTGTCCGTTAAAACGGAGCTTCATCGTCTGATGAAAAGGTTTCACCAAACGGAGCATCGCCATCTGAAAATGGTGCCGCTCCGGCGTCAGCAGGCGGAGCAGCTCCCTTCACAGCAAAGCCCGTGGCTTCAGCGCTCAAAAAGTACTTCACTTCGCTGCTTGGATCCTTCTGCCACTTGCGGCCATTTAGCCGATACATCACTTCGACCTCGTCACCGACATTCAATGAATTTGCGTCGTCGCAGCTGTCCTGAATAAATTCCATGGGCAGATAGTTGGTGAACCGTCCGTTGTCCTGCTCTAGAACCACGAGTCGTTTTCGAAACCCCTTCTGACCATAGGTCTTGGTTTCTTCAATAAAGTGAACTTTGCCTTCGACTTTGCCAGTGCTCATGATCGTATCTGTCGCGCTAAACGGTGAAATGCTGGGGCGAATATGGCCCGGACTCACGATCCTAAAACGCAAATTGATCAGTCTCAAGCCCACACGCATGACTTCTGCAACACAAGGGCTTAGCGATAGAAATCGTCCGTCAATTCTATTCACCACACGCCAAATCCCCGAATGACGCTACAATTCCCGGCTGCCTTTCCCCAAACTTGACACTCCGTCGCTCTCTCCTGCCAGGAATCCTCAAATGTTTCACCGTTTTCCCAGCATGCCGATTCTTATCTGCTTCGCCCTGTGTTCGACGGCAGTTGCAGACGATTCTGGCGATTCCGAGCGGTACACGTACAAAGCCCAGCACGACCCAAATGGCATCGGAAAATTCTACATGGGCCGAGAAATCGCTCATGTCATGGGATTTGCCGGAGCACTTTGGCTGGAACGAGACACTCGAGAAGAAGAAGAGCGACTGACGCTGCTTGTCAGATCGCTCAAACTGAAAGACGCTGACGTTGTTGCCGACATCGGAGCGGGCAGCGGAGTCATTAGTTTTTTGATGGCCGAACAGGTTCTTCCCACGGGAAAGATCATGGCTGTCGATGTCCAAGACGAAATGTTGGCGAGACTCAAAGACCGAGCCACCGAACTGGGGCTAGAAAATGTTGTCCCCATAAAGGGAACTCAAAAGGCCCCCAATCTCAAGGACGAATCCATTGACGTCGCTCTCATGGTCGACGTCTACCACGAATTCGAATTTCCGTTCGAGATGATGCAGGCCATCAGCAAGGCCATGAAGCCCGGAGGCCGAGTTGTATTGGTCGAATACCGCATGGAAGACCCCACCGTGCCCATCAAACTGGTTCACAAGATGTCACAAGCTCAGGCTAGAAAAGAAGTCGAACAACCAAGCCTGAATCTGAAGTGGACAGAAACCATCGCAGTTCTGCCAAGACAACACATCCTTGTCTTCACCAAACAGGGCAAAGAAAAAAAACTGCCGCAGTAGCAACACCAACACCTTCCAAGTAATCAGTTCTCAATGCCCCAGAGGTCGTCATCAAATGGCCGCCGACAACTTGTTGTCGCAACTTGTTCGTCGCAACTTGTTCGTCGAGCTTTATGGCACCCGCCGACTGATTGTCGCTCGGTCTTGATGAAGTGGGTCGACCATGTGGACAGACCATGTGGACAGACCCTCACTGCTAACAAGAAATCGAAGCCACTTTTGATGCTCGCTGGAAGGCAACGCCAAACCACAATTCCCCTCACTCGTTGACACACAGCCGAGCCCCTCAATGACTCGGTGAACCTATTTGCCAACACCGCGCAGGCTGCTCATCGTGAGCACCTGATCTTGGCCGAACACAGTCATTCCTCGCAGCCTTCGACCGGGCAATCGCGTCGGCTGAATCTGCCCCTGCTGCCAAAACGCCAGTTCAGGTTGCTGCCCCTGAATGCGTCCTAGCCAAACCAATCGACCGTCTTGAAGGCAGTTCAAATCTTGAACAACATTGACGATGTCTTTGAGACGTTCCTTCCACAAATACTTATCCATCAGCAAGCGATGCACCGGGTACATCAGTAGCTCATGATCTTTTTGGTTGAGCCACCAAAAGTACTCACCTTCTTGCGACAGATCCGTTTTTGCCCAACAGAAGGGCCAGCCTGTCATGGCGAATCCTTCGGCACGCCCCACTGGTCGAGGGAAAGATTGTCCGTTTTCTGGCCGTAAACAATGAGAAACCACGTCGTAAATCAGCATGCCTGTCTGCCCCTTCGACGTCACCGTGTAGGCAACCTTGGTACCGCTTGGGCTGAATTTCGAAGCCCAGCCAGCTTCGTCTAACAGTTCCCAATTGGATCCATCGCTGCGAACGATCCAAACCCCGATGCCAGGAGTATATCGGCTGCAAGTAAGTCGCCGCCCGGTCGCCGTCAGACTGGGGTTCACTGCCGCACCAATATCAGTGATCGTCTTTCGATCACGATTCACAACATACACATGGTTGCCCGCACCGATCGGCCTACCCGCTTTCCTTCCATGAAAGGCGATCACGCTGCCATCAAAGTTGGCACACGGACTGCCCACGCTCACAAGCCCAGACAACGTAAAGGCAACAGGCAAGTCTTCACTCCCCACATCCTCTAACGAACTAAGATGCACTGCGATAGAATCTTCATCCAACAATCCCTTGGGGTTCCAATTCACCACAACATCAGCCGATGGTTGAAGCTGCACGCGATTCGCAAAGCGTAAACGACGTTCCGCAACAAATGATTTCAGAGGTTCCGCCAGCTCGATGTCATCAAGCCCGGCCAGTAAAAACTCGTCGGCAATGGCGGCATGGAACTTTTCACTCAGCGGTCCCGAAAGACGATGATTCCGCACCAAACGATTGGCACATTCAACAACGGCTTCAGAACTTCGATTTTCTGGTTCTTGCCGCAAAAAGTCACTCACGGTCGCTCGAAAGCCATCCGCCGCTGCGGTCGCCGCAAAGTTTGCCTGCCCCCGAGACTGACGGTTCACGGCCAGCAGGGTTTCTCCTGTTTGCTGCAACAACGCAGTCGCTTCAGGCAGTGTCCTCACAGATAACTGAGCCTTCATTAAGCACGTTGCCAGCAGCCTTAGCAGATCAGGATCACTGGCTCTTTGCACAAACGTTTGCAGCTGTTGGCAACGCTCGCGAATCGATGCTTCGTCCTGTCTTTCGATCGCCAGTAGCAAGAACAGAAAACAACCTTCGGCAACCGAATCCAATTGCTGCTCATTCAAAGCCCGCTCTAAATCATCGATTCGATTTGCTTTGGCCGCCCACCAAACGAATTCATGAGCCGCGCTTTTCGCTTCGCTGAACGAAGGGAAGATCGGATTTCGAGATTCCTTGGCATACAAAAACAATCGGTCAGGACGATTCGGCGGGTTCACGCAAACTTGCAGCGCCTGATAGGCCAGCTCAGGCTGAACTTCATATTGCCGCCATTTTGCAGACAAAGACTGCAACGTACTCGGCAACCCTTCCCGAAATGATTCGACAGTCGACCGAGGTATCTTTTGATGAATATCCACCACCACCGATCGAAAGATCAATGGGTCGCTGGCTTCGGTTTCGGAACGCGTAGGAGGCCCAAACTGGAGAGCTCGAGCCACCGCTTCCGTCGAAATCTTTTGCAACTTCTGCAATTCTTCCTTGGCAGCCGAACTCAAGGAACCCGTTTCATCTGCCATCTCAGAAAGACGCCCCATGGCACTCGCCGTCGACGTCGCAATCTGAAGGGCGGCCGAAGACTGTTCAACGCTTAAATCATCTTGGCCACGAACACATTCAAGCGACACAAAACATGAACAGGACAGCACAACACAGCTCAACAGGCGAACCAACGTTGCGATGTCACGTCGAACAGATTTCATAAAACGTTTACCAACTAATTTCGCGAGTTTTTTGCCACTTGATCATTCGTGGCACGCCGACATCTACGCTTCATTCAAGTTGCAGCCAGTCGCTGGGTCACGGCTGTGAAGCTGCATCACTTCCTGCCACGTTTCTTGGTCTAGTTCCAACGAATCATCTTCCAGCAAACGCGGAATATCAGACTGCACAGGAAATTGCAGCCTGCGATGTGGATCGCAACACACCAAACTGGATTCGTGGAATACCAGATCCGTTTTTGTAACGGGACAAGTCAAGATGTGTTGAACAGCAGCGAAATCGAACGCCATGAAAATTTAGCTTCAGGCAAAAGGTAAAGTAAGGAACAAAAAACCAGACTGCGACAGATTACGGCGAAGTTCAGGAATCGTCAACGAGATCCACGATCTGCACAAAAGACGATGCGAATCAAACGTCGCACGCCAGCACACCACCGAGAACATTTGGCCACATTAACAAACTGCCTTTATCTTCTGTGAATCCAAGCCATCAAATACGCAATTTGCTGATCCGTCAGACTTTCAACAAGTCGATCGGGCATCATGGAGACATCTTGTCTGATCAATTCCTGTATTTGACTCACCCTAAACGTGAATGATTGAGCCTTCGCCTCCACGAACGTCACGGATGTTTCCGCATCATCAAGTTGCCCCTTCTCCATTGCTTTGCATGATCCGCCATTGGAATCATCTAAGCTTGCGTCGCATCTGCCAACGTTGCCCCCGCTTAACGCGAAGGGGAAATGTTGACTTCTGGTGGCAGAATAAGCCGCTCGATCGAATCCAGTTCCGGGCTTCCTCCTTGGTTGCCACTGCCTGAAGCGGTAAACAGTTTTCCATCTGCAATCGCAAATCCCGAACCATGTCGCCCTCGCTGAAACGCAGACCACGATGACCATACCTGCTTCGCGGGATCGTAGATGTGAACTTCGCGATGAGCCGTCTTTTGATCTCCGCTTTCTCCACCACCAACAACCAGCTTGCCGTTCACATTGATCGCCATGTTGCCGGCTCTGGGCACTGGCAAATCGGGACAGGTTTTTAATGGCAACCATGTCTGATTTTTTAGGTCAAACACATCAACAGCAGCAACTGTCAGATTAAAGACCTGTTTGGTCATACGATGGGTGGTGCGGCCGGCAACCGCATACAAGCGATGGTCAACAACAACCGCTTGAAAATGATCTCGAGCATGAGCGGCATCTTCAAGCACCGTCCAATCACCCGTTTTCGGATCGTAGCAATCCAACCACGGCTGAAACCCATCTTGGTGTCCGTTCGTGATGCCTCCGACAATGTAAATCTTGCCGTCATAAACAGCGGCCCCGGCGGCCCCTCGACGGCGACTTTGAGGAATCGTGTGTCCGTATTCGAAGCGATCTTCATTTGGGTAATAGACGATCACTTTTTCAAGAGGAACTTCATTCGGAAACTTCCCCGTCATTGCTCCAACCAAATAGATGGCATCACCGATTGCCACCGCTTGAAAGTGGTGCAATTCTAACGGAGTCACCGAATGACGCGTCCACGTATTTGTGGCGGGATCAAAGCGATCCACCGGATTGATTCGTCGACCGCCAATCAAATACAGCTTGCCTTGGCAGCTGACAAACGAAGCTTCGTGTCGAGCTGTCGGAACTCCGACAGCGGCAAGCGTTTGCCATCCACGTCCGTTTGTTGCAGCCGATGCTTTGGCAGTTTCATCGATCGCAACAGAATCTTCGCTCACCAAATTCGCTTGGTCGAAAACAACGAAACTGACGGCAATCAGCAACACAGAAAACTTCACAGCGGCAGCCCCAAGCGAAATCAATAAACGTCAGCAAACATTTCAGCTCAGGCCACTGTACACCTGACAAGCATGTCCGCCAACTGATCAACAAACATCTGACCAAACAACAGTTGCCTTCGCAGCAACTGGACAGAACGCAACTGGACAGAACGCAACTGGGCAGGACGCACGCAAAAGGGCCGTTCAAGAAGTCATTCTCAAACGGCCCAACTCAT
>JBDWHY010000083.1:0-13716 GCA_039974975.1 Fuerstiella sp.
ACCCAAGATTGAAGAGCATCGCCTTCAGCGTCGCTGTCATTCGCCAACACGTTGCCGCTGACGGATGTTTCGAAATCAGTCGTTGCAAAGTCATCTACGGCTACCGGAGCCGTGTTCACTGGTGCATCGCCGACATCAAGAGTCACCGTAGCGAACGTGCAATTTCCTGCGATGTCAGTCACTGAATAAGTGAATGTATCGCTACCGCTGAAACCAGGGTTCGGCGTGTAAACAAAAGAACCATCTGAATTCAATTCAATGGAACCATTTTCAGGACCTGTTTCCACCCAAGACTGAAGAGCATCGCCTTCAGCGTCGCTGTCATTCGCCAACACATTGCCACTGACGGATGTTTCAAAATCAGTCGTTGCATAGTCATCTGCGGCTACCGGAGCCGTGTTCACTGGTGCGTCGCCGACTTCAAGAGTCACCGTGGCAGTCGTGCTGATGCCTTCAACATCATTCACTGAATAAGTGAATGTATCGCTACCGCTGAATCCAGGATCTGGCGTGTACACAAAAGAACCATCGACGTTCAATTCAATGGAACCATTTTCAGGCCCCGTTTCCACCCAAGATTGAAGAGCATCGCCTTCAGCGTCGCTGTCATTCGCCAACACGTTGCCGCTGACGGATGTTTCGAAATCAGTCGTTGCAAAGTCATCTACGGCTACCGGAGCCGTGTTCACAGGAACCGGCTCGACAGAATCACCAACTTCAATTGTCACAGACGTGCTGGAACAACCACCATTTCCGTCAGTCACGACATAGACGAAGACATCCAAGCCGCAAAAATCGGGATTCGGAGTGTACGTATAGGTACCGTCTGGTTGAAAGCAGAGCGAACCATTTTCTGGTGATGAACTGACCCATGCGGTCAGGCTGTCGCCATCTGGATTGATATCGTTGCATAGGACGTTGCCACAAACCGCTTCACCGGCCACGGTGAAGTTATAGTCATGAACAGCGACCGGAGGTAAGTTTACAACTGGCACTGGACATTCAACGACAACAGTCAAACCACTTTCGGCGGCTTCACCAAATGAATTTTCAACCGAGCCCAAATCGATTTCAGCAAGGTCGATTACATTCAGATTATCGGCATCGAACCCTGCAGCACCAGCGTCGAACCCTTCATTCGTATCTTCAACCTGAAGTGGTTGGCCGGTAGCTGACAAATCAGCAACGCCATCGTCCGCAGCGAAGGTCTGTGCCTCAAACCCGACCTGTTCAGCGAACTCAGAAAACAAGGATTCGGCGGCCTGCAAACCTTCACCGTCTACGTCACCAAAAGCATCAAACCCTGCAGCTTCAGCAGCCACGGCCTCAATAGCCAGATCAGCATCTGAACCGTCGATCGCGGTCGCGGACATCAACAACAAAGGCTCAAGAACTTCAATATTTGAACTTAGGCGTAGTGACATGGGATTTTCAAGCGGCAGGGGGGTGAAGAGGAATCAAACAGTGGCGAACGAATGCAATTCTTGCGACAGTTAGGCGGACTGAACTTTCTGAAACCCAAGTTCCGCTACAACTTGCAGAACAGATCTCACAGTCAAAAACTCATCATCGCAATGATTGCTAATGCGATCTTCGATGGCTCGAGTGAACGCAATCTGAATCGCGAACTTTTGGTCTTCGGACAAGACTTCTGAAAACTGTCCGTTGTTCTGTCGAGGTCGATAATTCAAAGACCAAAGAATCGACAGCAGTTCTTGTGAGGAAGCAAAGTCTCGACCTTGCTGCTCTCGAAGAACTTTCAACTGATCAAGAAAGGCGTGCTCGTCTGCAGTCAGCTCGAGAATCTCTTGAGGCCCCGGAGTCAGGTCGTCTCGACGTTCGGTCTTGCTGTCTCGATCGTCAACTTCACAGCGTCGACGATCGATCGGCAGACCTCGGGTCACTTCCAAAGCGGCAACAGGATTGCTTCGGCGGTAGCCGAGTGCTTCAATGACGGCAAGCACATCGTCGCAACTGACATGAGCAGATTGACGACGCGACTTTTCGCGTTCCAACGCCATCACGAATCGTTTGGCTTGCTGAGACGCGTGCAACTGAGCCGTTTGGGGATTCTTGTATCCTAAACCTTCAATGACCGACAAGATTTCACTCGGCGATGATTCCGGCTGTCCGTTGTTGACTCGCTGAGTCCGCAGGGCTCTCATCAGCTCAACTGCCTCGTCAGAATACGAATGCTCTGTATGAAATGGGTTGGGTTCAACAGTATCTTGAGCAGATGTCGTGGCCGACATAAACGATTCTCCATCCGGCAGCGGTCGTGGGCCGCTACAATTAAAAGTGACAAATTCAGCACATGGGATTGCTCGAGAACAAATGCCAAGCGCCCCATGCTTGAAGGGACCCTAGGTCAAGGAATTCGGTTGCGGAAAAAAATTGCCCACGGACGTTCAGCCAAACCTTGCTCAATGACACAGTCCTTCGGATTGATCTGATTGACACGAATAGTCGGATTTCCATGAGCAAGATCGCGGCCCAATGCCGCAGCGTTGGGAGAGAGATCGGTCCGCCAGAATCAGCCGCCAATCCGGTTTAAGGAACAGAACTGGCGGCGACGTCCCGAATCATTTTTCAATTTGGCTGCGTTTTGCGGCGACAAGATTTCGGACATGAGCTGCGAACCGTATCCCATTTTTGACGAACAAACGGGGATCGTTTTGAGGACCGCGTGCTGGTTGAATTCGTAGTTTCTTGGTCTACCATGAACATGCTCTGCGCGAGTCGTCCTGATGGGATTGCCGCCGGAATCACTTCGTGACTGACTTTTGCCGTTTTGCCAAAGAATCCCTCGCCATGTCCATCGCTAATCCCGCCTCCGTGAATGACAGCTCCGTTTCTTCAATCATTGACATCCCCATTGTTCGCTGGGGCAAGCCATACGAATCAAAGGAAAAAGCGGACGTTGTCCACTTCGAAACCGGCGAAGTGATGGCACAAATGCATCAGGCCAATGGCGGCCTCGTCAAAATGGATATGCGGAAAGCTGCGAAGGCTCGTGAAGCTCTGAAAGACTTTAAGCCCGATCAGCTGATCACGATGTGTGAAAAAGCGGCCGAGCTTTTCCTAAATGCCGAGCTGCCGCTCGGTGATGGAATGCAAACGCCAGAGCAATTTTGCCAAATCCAGTCGGCCACCACTGGCCTTCCAATGCACATGGCCAAAGGCAATATGAGCAAGATCTCATTCGTCTTGACCAATATGGGGGCCACTCTTGAAGCATTGACTCGTGGCTTGCCGCTGGACATCTTGCACAAGGGCTACGGCAAGGAAAGCCGTGGAGTGATGGTCAGCTACCAAGCCACCACAGATGCAATTGGGCTTGTCCTGCCGTCGAATTCTCCAGGAGTTCACACGCTTTGGCTGCCCGCCATTCCTTTGCAAATTGGCCTCGTCCTTAAGCCAGGTTCTTCTGAACCTTGGACTCCTTACCGAATGTACGAAGCATTTGCCCAAGCAGGAGTTCCTCGAGAAGCATTCTGCTTGTACCCCGGACCCCACGAAGTGGGCAATGCGGTCGTGGAAAAATGCGGCCGAGCCATGGTATTTGGTGGCACAGCGACCGTCGAAAAGTACGCCGCAAACCCGGCCGTTCAAGCTCATGGACCGGGGTTCAGCAAGATCCTTTTAGGAGACGACAAAGTCGACCAATGGGAAGATTACCTCGATATCATGGTCGGCAGCGTTCTGGTGAATGGCGGTCGAAGCTGCATCAACTGCAGTAGCATTTGGGCGTCTCGACACACCGAAGAAATCGCTGATGCAATCGCAAAACGAATCGGTTCAATTGACGCATTGCCAAGCACAGACAAAGACGCTGCCTTGGCCGCGTTCACAATGGAAGGTGCGGCAGAATCGATGAACGGCATGATCGACGACGGCTGCCTATCTTCTGCCGTCACAGAAGTCACCGAAAAATATCGCGATGGAGATCGGCTCATTCAACACGAACGATGCGACTATCTGCGGCCAACAATTTTACATGTGTCTGACCCAGATGACGACATGGCAAACACAGAATTCATGTTCCCATTTGCCAGTGTCACCAAGTGCCCTCAGGACCAAATGCTTAAGAAAATTGGCAGCACCTTGGTGGGTACTGTCATCACCGAAGACGAAGAGTGGTCGGCTCAGTTAATGGGTGCTCGAAACATCGATCGCTTAAACATTGGCCCCGTGCCAACCAATGCATTGAACTGGCTGCAACCTCACGAAGGAAACATTATCGACTTCCTGTACCGCAACCGAGCTTTCCAAAACAGCCTTCCTCCGGCTCATTGAAAAAGCAGTGTGCAGCTTCACCGAAAGCTGAACCAAACACGACACAACAAAGGCTCAACGCGAAATCGTTGAGCCTTTTTCTGTGCGCCTCGTTTTGCTGAAACAGACGGAGCCAACAAGCTTCGCTGAAAACGTTTCAAAAAAACAACGGCCGACAACGCATTGTGAACTAAGTTGAGGTGTTGGGAACAAGGTACGTTAAGACTTCCAGCCTTGAACGAAATCAAAAACGAAGCCACTCAAACTGCCAAACCCGACTCGCTTGTCCACTGAAACGTCGAATCATGAGTACTGCAACGCCAACAGAAACTGCAGTCGATTTCCGTGACGTTTTACCGCCCCCCAGCGCCGTTCGAGACTTAAACAAGCGGCCCGATCCAAACGAACACGAATCAAATCAGCCCGTTCCGAGCGTCGGACTACTGGATAAAATCCGAGAATCCGACCTAGCTTCCAGCCTGCTCGCGATCTTCGACCAGGCCATGATCAGCGGTACCAATTTTCTAACAGCCGTGCTGATTGGACGATGCTGTGGAGCAGAAAGCCTCGGCATTTACAGCCTTGTTGCGGCAGCATTGGCCATGACGATTGGGTTACAGGACCAATTAATCACGGCCCCGTTCGTCCTGTATCAAAATCGCTTTCGACCCAATCGGCTGAAGCAATACACGGGCAGTGTTTTCGCTCATCAGACGGTTTTGACAGGCATCATCTTTGCTATCTTTGCTGGAATTTGCCAGCAGATATCCCACTCGGGTGGCCTTCCATCAACCATCTCTTGGATCCTTCTGCTAAGTGCTCCTTCAATCTTGTATCGAGCGTTTGTGAGAAACTTGGCGTTAGCTCGGTGTGATGTCATTTCTGTCGTCGCACTCGACGCGTTGGTTTGTGTGTGCCAACTGGGAGTCGTTGGAAGCTTGGCCTGGACAGGTCATTTGGCCTTGCCCGTGGTCTACGTCACTATGGGATTCACCTGCACGACGGCAGCCTTGGTGTGGCTGCAGAAGCACCGTGCAGATTTCAAATTCAGCCGACGAGCAATCAAGGCCGACGCCGTCAGAAACTGGCGGTTCGGACGCTGGGCATTAGCAACTCATCTTGCAGGCACATCAACACCTTACATCATGCCATGGATTCTCTTTTCGATCCACGGCGAAGCTGCAACGGGCACCTTAGCTGCCTGCAGTGTGATCGTCGGAGTCGCCAACATTATGCTTGCTGGCATGGGAGATTTTCTCGCCCCTCGAGCGGCGGCAGCGTTCGCCCAAGGCGGAAAAAATCAGCTGACTGCGATCTTGATGAAGATGCTCATCTTGATCAGCATCGGCATTGGTACCGTCTGCGCGGTCGCCTTTGGAGTAGGCGAGCAAGTCATTCAGATTCTGTATGACGGGCGCTTTCCGGAAGCCGGCCAACTGGTCGGGCTACTCACCCTGTCGGTACTCGCAAACGCTTTAGGAGCTCTTGCTGGAAACGGCCTTTGGGCAATCGATCGTCCTCGAGCAAATTTTATTGCGGACATCACGACCTTGATCATTGCGATCGTTTGCGCCGCTTTGCTGGTGCAACCGTACGCTGCATTCGGAGCCGCCTCCGCCACATTATTGGCGTCTGCCGGTGGAGCCGTCGTTCGTTTTGTGATCTTTCGGAACCAGCTGGCAAAACGATAAAAGCAGCCATGGACCAGCTGATTTCACAGCAAAGGCTCCAAAGCCAACACACATGAAGCTATAGTGCGCTCTCAGGGCCGTCAGAATCGACCGACAGCCAGCAACCAGCTTTAGGAATGGCGTGATGCACAGAAGAAAACTGCAATTTAAGACACTCGCCGACGCGGTCGCAGATGTGCGGATGCTTCAAGAAAGCGAATACAAGCAGCTTGGCAACTGGTCTTTGGCTCCGATGCTTGACCACCTCAATAAAACAATGAACGGAGCGTTCGAAGCCAACATGAAACCCATGCCCGCGCCCATCCGATGGCTGATGCGACAAACAGTCTTGCGTCGATTGCTGTCAGGGAAGCAATTCAACTTTCGAGCCCCCGCTCCCAAAGAACTTCAGCCGGAAAATGCGATCCATCTGCAAGACGCAGTCGCAGAATTTGAAAGTCTATGCCACCGACTGGAATCAACAGAAGAAGAAGTCAGGCCCATCAATCCGGCCTTCGGGCGGTTTGACCGAAACGACTGGCTGCGACTATCGATCTGGCACGCAGGCCATCATCTTAGCTTTCTCGTTCCCGCAACAAGCGACTCGGCGTAAGCCCGTCTCGCCACGCGACTCTGCATGACAGCAGCCCGTATGACAGCGGCCCGCATGACGGCCGCCCGCATGAAGACGTTCGATGTGATCGCGGTTCGACGCAAATGCGACCACGCACGCGCAGCGTAAATCCAAAACACAAAGATCGCGCCGTTGCCGCTTCATGGCCCTGCAATACAGACACAGCGTCGCACACCAACGCTATTCGCTTGTATCAGCCTTTGCAGTGGAATCGGCGGCCTCAATTCGGAAACTGGCTCCGTTGATCATCAAGTCGAATGAACGCATTTGATTGACCGTGTAATCAAAACTCCTTACCGAACCCTCGAATGGAAAACTCCCTTCGAAGTGCTGCGTCTTGCCGTCCAAACCGAAGCATCGAACGCTCAGCGGGCCGCGTCGCTCATCTTGATTTGGCTGAGACGTCACGAGCATCATCGGAAATCGAGAATCTCGAAAGCTAAGTGCTGTCGGTTCTTCCGATGTCACTTTTGCCGATATCGCTCCCGTCTTTCGATCTAAGACAAACAGTTCATTGGCAAACGAAACTCTTGGCCCAGAGCCATTGAACCTGATGATATTGGCGGAAGATTCCGGGAAGCCCACGTACAAGAAGTGCTTGTTCGCAGCCATAAATGACTCTCTTACGAAAGCGGGAAATTCTGACTTCGAAAATGGAACCTGATAATCTTGGTATTCGCCATTTTCCAGATCGACGACACGCACGGCCCCTGAAGCATTGATCGCCGCCAAGGTCGAAGTGCTTAAAAACTGAAAGTACTCGAACTGCGCCAGTGATACGATTTTCGAGGCAGCCGCTGCCCGCTGCTTGGCCGACTGACCATCCGCCTTTTCTGCACTGATTTGTTGAGGATCAACCCACATCAATCTTGATGAATCACTTTCTTGCAGATCCCAAACGACAATTTCAGAAGCATTGTGATGAACGACTCGCCCTGGGATTTGAGCCAATCCATTAACGACTTCAGATTGCCCTGACGCTACGTTTACAACCCGAGTGCTACGTCTTCCACCCGCCATCAACACTGTATGATTGGGGCCAGCAACAACGGGCAAAGCCTTAGAAGCCAAAGAAAATCGCCACAAGACGTTGCCGGTCAAAAGATCGCGTGCATGGCATTCCTTTTTTTCTTGGATGCAAACACACCCGTCGCCCAGCGAAACGATCCGCCATGATGGGGCAGAATCTGTGCCTAGACGCCCCGAACCCAACTCCATGAAGTGCTGAAAAGGGCGATCACCTGATGACGTAGATGGTGAGGAGATGGGAATTGACCACAACACTTCTCGATCCATCAAAGACATGGCTGTGAGATACTGATCTGAACGCAAAAGTAAAACCGTGCCAGATCGATAGATCCATTTCGATGTCGCACTGCTCGAACGAATGGACACCCCAAGCGGAAGGCTCCATTCGGAAGACACACCACTGCCAAGCTGCGACGAAAACAACCGCGCCGGTTCGCCTGCCCCTATTCTCCATACATACTGATTCAAAAACAGATCACCATGATCCCCAATCGAAATTCGATCAACGACACCTTGAGACCCAGAATACACGTAGCGGCTTCTAATGGGGACCGCAGCCCACTCCCCGGAATCCCAATCTGAATACCATTGACGTTCTGTTCTTTGCTGCTGCTCTTGAAGCTCATCGGGCCAAACGAAAGACCACTTCTCATAAATCCCTGCGGTACGAACAGCATCTACAAACGAAGCAGGCATTTCCGCAATCGCAACGCTCAACAAGCCTCGTAACACATCAGGTGGAACACCCACATCGCGATCATCATTCGAAAACAGTCCAGCAAGAAATTCATCAAGGAGCCGGACTTCATCTTGGTATCCAACAGCCTCGACATCATCACTTTCAGATTTCAACTGAACGGCTCGCTGTAGCAATTCAAAAGCCAGCTGCCGAGTTTCACTTTGACTCACTTCACTTGTCAGCAATTTTTCAGCAGCAAAGCTTCTGACGCCTAGCAAGAGATGACGAGGAATTGATTGCAAATCATCAGCGGGCCAGTCTTTCGAATCCACTTCAGACAACAGCTCAGCCAGAACCACATTCGCCCATTTGCGAATCGTTAAGTCGATTTCATCGGCCGTGCGAATCGCTTTCGAATCCAAATCGGCAGAGGCATTCCAAGCAGGCACGTCAGCTATCCCAACGGCCGAATGAATCACAGTCGTTGGCATGTTCAGCAGATTGCAGATCAGAGAGATCGCTTCAATCTTGCGTTCTTCCTTCAGCAGCAGTTTTGTTTCTAGAACCAGCCGTTTTGCTTGCTGAATCCCTGTCTTCGATTTAGCCTTCAGTTCAGGCAAGTAGGTGGCAGAATCACTCTCGGCCAAATACAGCAAACATTGAAACGCTAGGTTTTGAGCTAAGCGAAAATCTCGATCAGCCTCACCCACCTGTCTTGCTTCACGCAATGCAGACTCGACATCACCACTTGCCAGAAGTTCTCGGCCAAGCTGAAGATGATTACCAGCCGATTTTTGGGGTTTCGAATCTGAAAGATGCAACACCTGATCGGGGGAAACATAAAGCATGCGATGACCCGTCGCTGAAATCAAATGCCCCCATCCATCCCGTGGCAGTAGTTTTTGATCGCCTTCTTTCACCTGACCAGACTGCAAATCCATCTTGGCCAACTTGCCGTTACTGAGCGGTACAAAAACGTAGTCACCCCGCACAACGCCAAGGCCCGTGATCTCCACTCCCGACGCCGGACTCCCAGACACATCAAGATCATGAATATCGTGCATCCAAACCATTTTGCCATCGTCAATTTTGAAGCAACGAACGTCATCTCCATCTGACAGCACAAAAACACGGTCATCGACATGCACCAACACATCCTGCGATACCGAAATCGTCTGCACTCGCTGACCGGTCCGGCTATCCAACAAAATGGCTTCGTGAGCTTCTTGGCTTAACACCAAGATCCGATCACCAACCAGCTTTAACAACGAACGGTTCCAGCGGCGATCCAAAGCCAACTGCGATGTCAGAGCGGCCACTTGACCGCGACGCACACTGCTTGTCGAACGCAAACTTGATTCGTTTGCAAGACGACTTGCCCAGACCACAGACAAAGTCGTTTCGTCCAGACATAGTAACCAACCTGTTGATGTTGTTGTCCACAGCAAGCCGCCGTTTCGCACCGGAGTGCATGCCCACAATGTACGAATGGAATCTTTGTCGATCGTTTGTTCGGGAATGGAAATGGGGGCGCTGGCAGCATACTGCCCCGTCTCGACAGAAAAACGCCCCAACCGCACCTCACCCTTCCACTCAAATACGGCAAACACCCAGTGGTCGGTCACGCAGGGAGGCCCATAAAACCAAACACCATTGTCTCCCGCACCAAGATGCTGCTCTAGCGTCGCTCGCCCTACCGTCCAAATACGTCTTCCGGAATGGGCGTCCAAGGCAAGCAGCTGCCCCAACCGAAATCGAACCGCGGTTGTGGGCGGTCCACCAAAAAAACCGCCGCGAGTCGCAACCGGAGGCTTCACGCCAGCGTCAACAGTCACTAAGAAAACTCGCCCGTTCGACACAACGGGACGAGTCTGAACTTCGTCACGACAAAACAGATTGGCAAACGAAGACTTATCCAACGCAAAAAACGAGGCAACCGCTTGGGGGTCCTTCAGCATCTGGCTGAACAAATTCTGGTGGTTGCGATCCTTCAACAACCCTTGATCCAAAGTTGGCGAAATCGGATAGTGCCAAGCCGGCTGTCCGGACTCTAAGTCAATCGCAGCAAGACCTCGCATTGTCCTCTGGTAAACCTGTCGCTCATCGAACGCCGGTTCCCATGACGATGTTGGAGTCACAAAATTTCCCGCGGCGCTTTTTTGAAACGCACGAACCTGAAGCTCCAGCTTCGGAGACATGGCAGACCGAAAGGCCCATGAAGCGAATTTAGGGAAGACCGATCTCTGTTCGTCACGCGGCTTGCCGTTTGCTGTTGGGTCAGCCTCTGAGTCTGCTTTCACTGCAGATGCAGAATTTGATTGATCGATTTCTTCTAGACGCTTGAGCTGTCGGCGCGCGATCGCCGCGTACTTTGGCAGGCCGGCTTCGGCCACAGCTCTTAGCCAAATCGCAGCAGACCGATGGTGACCTCGATCAACCTGCATTCGACTCATCAATAACAAAGCCTGCATAGACTGCTCGGTCCCCGCGTACCTCAACCAAAACGCGGGCAGCAAATGAATCTCACGACGACCCAAAATTTCCAACAGCCGCCGTTTGGCCGCAGCAGACGATTCTTGCTGCAGCTTGGTTTTCGCTGCACGAGGCAATAAATCGAAATCTTGCAGCACATTTAAAAACAGGGGGCCCCAAGTGCCGTTTGCCAACGGAACCATAAGTTGAGGATCCGCAACCTGCAGTCGTGACAATTCCGCGAGAGCTCCCCCCGTGTCGCCGTCAGCTAATTCCGCTCGAAAAGACTCGGCTGTTCGAGAAATCTTCCGGTCGGCGAAGAGCGTCTGAGCAGAATCAACCGGATCCGATTCCGCTGGAGCAGATAAATCTTCGTCTGGAATCAACCCGGGAACTTGCCAAGGGGCGGCAACACACGGGCTGCCCAAACAAACAACCAGCAGGACTGCAACACCAAGCAAACGCAAATGCAAATTGGCAATCAACAAAACACTCCTACCCGAATTTCTTGAGCCATCGCAGATAAGTCCTGTCGAATGTTCAGCAAGCCGAAGACGGACTTGAACAAAACGGACCACTGGCAGCCAAATCACGTGCTCTCGAACACGCGAATCTCACTCAGTATCCTACGAAGCCAACCCTAAAGGTGCCACAAACTAAGGAACGTTAAAACAGACCGCAAAACTTCGGGGCACGACTCGCCACGTTCGTCGACCGGCAAAAACTGCCACAAGACACCGGCTCAGTCTCAGATGGTGTTGAAGATTCAGAATGACTGTCTGACAGCAGCAAAGCCTCAAATTTGAGACATCGAAAGCTTCACCAGATGTTTGACGGGCGAAACCCGGGGTAAAACACAGTCCGATTGGCTAGACTCTGCCAGGAATCGCAGCATTAGTGTTGAAGATACGAAGGGTGACCGGTAACCTGCCGCGATTCGGCGCATCCTCCGTGTGAAAAGTGAGCTTTTCACTGATTTTTCGATTGTTCAGCAGTCGATCAATTGGCTTTCGGAGGAGTTCGCCTTGAACAGGGCGGTCAAAGATCGCTCGCACGGATGAAAACAGGAAGCTAAGAAGCGACTCGCAAAGATCGTGTCGCCTTCATCAGTAGGTGTTTTTTGACGTGACCGTAGATGAAACAAACGGCGAATGCCGCATCAGATACGAATCACTAGATTATTTTTGTGGACAGGATCGACAGCGATGGCTGAGGATTTCAAATTGGCTGCTGAGAGCCGTGAGCTTTTAGGTTCAGCTAATTCACGTCGAATGAGACTTGAGGGACGAATTCCTGCTAACCTTTACGGGTTCAAAAAGGACACCGTCAGCCTGACAGTCAACGCAGACGACATTGACCAACTGATCGCTGGTGGCTCAAAAGTCGTGGATATCACAGTCGGTGGTACCACGGACAAAGCGATTGTCAAAGAGCTACAATGGGACGTTTTTGCGACCCACGTCAAGCACGTCGACTTGATGCGAGTCGATCCTGCTGACGAAATCAGCGTCGAAGTCAACACAGAAGTTCGCGGCGAAGCGATCGGCCTGAAAGACGGCGGACTGCTGAAAGAACATCTCAAGCGTATTCGCGTCAAATGTGCTTCATACCGTGTCCCTCGATCAATTCCCGTTCGAGTCGGCGCTATGAAAATTGGCAGCGAACTGAAGGTCAGTGACCTGAAGTTCCCAGACACAGTGACTGTAGAAACACCTGCAGATTCTCTCGTTGTCGAATTGATCAACTCGAAAACGGCCGCTGTTGCGGACGAAGAATAGTCTGGAAACTCAAGTGAGACTGGTTTTTGGACTGGGAAACCCCGGCACCCAATACTCAGGAACTCGGCACAACGTCGGGTTCGATGTCGTGAGGTGTCTGGCTGACAGATACCAGGTCACGTCTCATAAGACAAAGTTTCAGGCCGAATACTCTGAGGTTATGATTGGCAGCGAAAAAACACTGCTCATTTCACCTCTCACCTTTATGAATCGTAGCGGCGAATCAGTCGTTCAATTTGTGAAATTTTTTAAACCGGATTCAACCGAAATCGTCGTCATCAGCGACGATTTGAATTTGGAGCCCGGAAGAATAAGATGGAAGCCTTCCGGTTCTGCCGGAGGACAAAATGGGCTGAAAGACATCATTCAGCGACTTGGAAACCAAGATTTTCCAAGGTTAAGAGTCGGAATTGGCAGACCGCGTGGTCGAGGAGATGTGACATCTTGGGTGCTGGGGCGGTTTTTGCCCGACGAACTTGAAGATGTCAAAGCTTCGATTGACCGAGCAGCTGATTCCATTGAAGCATGGTGTGATAAGCCGTTCGAACAAGTGATGTCAAAATTCAATTGCTCCGTGTCCTCAAAAGATTCGGACAAATAAAACACAGGGGAACCCCGAAACACAGTTTCAAACGGTTTCCGACCTTCAGGTGCACAACTCTTGAAGAGTTCGTCACTTGCAAAGAACAACGCAGACGGCTGATACCGTCGACGGTATTTTCAACGTATTCAGCGGGAGCACCCGGCAATGTCCGTGGCAGAAGTCGAAACAGAAAAACAAAACATGTACGAAGGTATGTTCCTTCTAAACAGCACAAAGTTCGCCAATGATCCGGAAGGATCAACCGAAGGGTTGATGTCTATCTTGGAAAAGGCCGGAGCGTCTGTTGTCGCTCATCGCCCTTGGCAGGACGGCAAGCTTGCATACGAGATCGAAGGCCAACGCAAAGGCTTGCACTACCTTGTGTGCTTCAAAATGGCGGGTGCTGGAACATCTATCCTTAATCGCCAATGCCAATTGAGCGACTTAGTTGTTCGACACATGGTCATCAAACATCGCGTCGAATTGTTCGACGCCATGGTTGGCGCATTGACAGTCAGTGAAGAAGAGCCTGAAGCCGAAGTTGCTGAAGGTGGCGAAGGCACTGCTGAAGCGACTGACGCATAGCCCCCCAGCAC
>JBDWHY010000084.1:0-10044 GCA_039974975.1 Fuerstiella sp.
CTCCCGTTGCGCCCCAACGGACGCGGGGGAAAGGGGGATCACAGAACTGACGTGCGATCCATACGCTAAATCAACAGGCCCGTCAGCGAGGGATGAATCCTGCCTCGAAGCCCTGAGATTCCGCAGATCCGATATCTCCGCTCACGCGTCGGGTTACCTTTCTTCAACGTGCCGCTAGCGTTCGTCACGATCAGTGATCTGTGAATTGAGCGATCGCTGCCAGCCGTGCCAGCCGTGCCGTGGCTTCCGAAAGTCTGGGCGACGTTCGCGAACTATCAACGTCTTCGCCGTGCGTCCACAAGTCCGCGTCTTCCTTCAAGACTCAACCGCATCAGTGTGAACGTTTTCTTGCCGCGGTGAATTGCTTCACGGAATGTTGATTCCGACTTTGAAATCGTGTGACCGATTTAAAGATCTTCTGTGTTCGTCCTATGCCACAGGGCAGACTTGCCTACCTGCCGCCAATCAAAGGCGGACCATCCTGTTGAGCATGAACGATCTCGGAGTTCATGAGATTGAAGCGAAGAGCGGCTGCTTCGCTTCAACGATTATCACTCACGCTATCTACCAGCCGTTCAGATAGACCAATGACTGTTCGCTACTGCGTCACCATCGACACTGAAGAAGAATGGGACTGGGATTCGGGTTGGCCTACTTCGATTCCTGCCATCGAAAACATTCGCCATCTGCAAACGTTCCAAGATGTCTGTTCAAAGTACGAAGCGGCGACGACTTACTTTGTGAATCGAGCCGTATTAGATAGTCCGGTGATCGATGATGTGATTCGCGATTTCCAAGATCGCGAACATTGCGAAATGGGGATGCATATTCATCCGTGGAACACGCCTCCGATTAGCAATCAGGCGGTGACCGCGGAAGAATCGTTTATTGCCAACCTGCCTGATGACGTCGCGAATCAAAAGTTACAACACGTTTACGATCACCTGATTTCCGCCGGAATTACTCCAACAAGTTTTCGAGGCGGAAGATATTCGTGCGGCCCGAACACTCAGAAGTTTCTTCGCAACAACGGCTTTATCGCGGATGCATCGCCGGTCCCGTTTACTCAGTGGGACAGTCCGGGCAGTCCTGACTTTGCATCTCGAGATGGCCGGCCTGTTCGCATCGACGACAATGACTTGCCTCCACTGTGGGAGCTCCCTTTGACGCTGGGATTTACTCGCAATCCTCAAAGATTGTATGCCAAACTTTTTCAAACCATTCGCCAGTCTCCACTCAGGCATCTTCGTTTGATTGGACTTGCCGAACGCTTGGGAATTGTTCGCCGAGTTTGGTTGAACTTCGAAGATCCGATGGGCGACAACATGCTGCCGTACTTGCAGCAGCTTCGCAAAGAACGGCCGTTTTACGTCTGCTTTACGTTGCACAGTTCCTCTTTGCTTCCCGGAGGAAACTTGTACGTCCCGACCAATGACGACGTGCAACGGCTGCTGAAACGCACCGCCGATTCTCTTTCGATTCTGCAGCAGTGGGAAGATTTTCAACCCGCCACCATTTCACAAATCGCCAAAGACTTAGAAGGACAGTTCGCATGAGGATTCTTGGAATCAGCCCGCTGGATACAACGTCAACCGTGTCGTTTATGGAAGATGGCAAAGTGGTCTTTGCTTGTGCGGAAGAACGCTTGTCTCGAGTCAAATTGCAGGACGGGTTTCCAAAACTTGCTATCGATGAAGGCTTTCAAGTCACCGGCTGGACGCCCGAATCAATCGACCACGTTGCCTATGCATTCTTCGATGGAACAGAAGAAGGTCGGCTGATTGATATTGCTTTCGATAAAGATGCAAAACGTTTCGGAGTCGGCAGTACGTCCGAATCCAATCAAGCGATCTCGGCCAGCTTTGCCAAACCGTATCAAGTAGACCGCAGCCGTTTGATTCCGGGTATCACCGATGTGGCAGACGAATTCGTCGCGAAGAAGTCGTGGCTGAAGAAGACCGTGTATCGCATGCTCAGTCGTAGTCCTCGTCTAGACTGGATGGCTCATCGTCACGTTTTTCGTCAATGGGTGAATACCGCAAAAGCAGATCACCAACGCTGGACAGAAGTACTTGATCAGGGGTTGCAGGATTATGGTCTGCAAGACAAATTGGTTCGCTTTCATCACCATGATACTCATGCGGCCAACGCCTTTTTTGGATCGGGTTTCGATTCGGCTTTGGCCATCACTTTAGATGGATACGGTTCGGGCTGTTGCGGCGGAGTCTACAAGTGTGAAAACGGAAAACTGACCAACCTCAAGCGGTTCGATTTTCCCAGTAGCATGGGCATCTTTTACGAACACGTAACCAGCGGGCTGGGTTACAAGCCGTCTCGTCACGAAGGCAAGATCGTCGGTTTGGCATCGTACGGAGATTCATCTCATCTGCATGCTGCCTTAAAATCACGATTCCAAATTGTGGATGGTGAAATTCAAATCAAAGGCGGCATGAACCACTTTTTGGCTCGAGCTCTCGCGGATCACTTTGCTAGCCGAGATGTCGCGGCCGCCTACCAAGATGTTTTGGATGAGGTTACTCAGGAATTAGCAACTTGGTGGGTTCACGAAACGGGTATTGAAAATATCGTGGTTTCTGGTGGAGTACACGCGAACGTTAAGTTGAACCAACGCATCCATGAAGTCGATGGTGTGCGCCGAGTGTTTGTGTATCCCAACATGAGCGACGGTGGGTGCGGAACCGGAGCAGCCATGTTGGCGTTTTCGGAAAACGGAGTTGCTCCGGTCGCCACAGAAGCGGTGTACTACGGTCCCAACTACAGTGATTCTGAAATCGAAGCGGCCCTTCAGGCCGAAGGTTTAGAGTACACCGTGTGCGACGAAGTTGAAGACGAAATCGCGGCGCTGTTAACCAAGGATCATATTGTGGCTCGGTTTAACGGAGGCATGGAATATGGTCCTCGAGCACTCGGCAATCGATCGATCCTGTACCCGCCCAAAGATCCTGAAGTCAACCAGTGGTTGAACCATCAGCTTGGGCGAACAGAATTCATGCCGTTTGCTCCGGCCGTCATGCAAGACTTGGGACACCGCTTGTTTGCCAACGTAGAAGGGTGTGAAAAGACGGCTGAGTTCATGACGGTGACGTTTAACTGCAACGAAGAAATGAAGTCCAAATGTCCGGCCGCCGTTCATGTGGATGGAACTGCTCGACCTCAATTCGTGAGTCCAGAGACCAATGCGAGCTTCTATAAGATCTTGAAGAAGTACTATGAGTTGTCTGGAATTCCAGCGTTGATTAACACCAGTTTCAATATGCATGAAGAACCAATTGTGTGTTCTCCGGCGGATGGAATTCGAGCCTTTCTATTGGGCAATATCGACTACTTGGCGATCGGTTCGTGCTTGGTGAAACACCCGAAACCGAAGGATCGAACGGAAGCCTAAGCAGATTCGCGTTGGGCGGTGTTGGGTAGTATTGGACTGCGTTGGGCGGTGGCAGACTCTGCCATCGTTCCAGCCCGAAGCTGGTCTTTCGGTTGTGGGGTTGAAGTGAGCTGATTCGAGGTCGCTTGATTCGAGGTCGCTTGATTCGCCTTGGCAGGTGCCCTGTCTTGGTGATTCCCTGGTACGTCCTTGGCCAACCATGGTCTGCGATGACCAGAATTGTTAATCCGGGTCGCTGCAAAACGCGTCACCAAACGTTAGGCGAAGGATCATGTCTGGACTGATTCTTCAGATTCCAACTGGTGTTGTAATAACTTAACCAGACTGTCGGCCGCCAGATTGCCGCCCGTCATCACGCAGGCCACTGTTTGGCCCTGCAGTTCAGCGGCCCGTTTTCTGGCAACGGCGATGGCGACGGCAGCGGATGGTTCCACCAACATTTTGGTGCTGAGCAGCACGTCGATCGTCGCTTTGCAGATCTGTGCTTCGGAAACTGTTTCAACGGCGTCGACCTTGGCTTGAATGATGGGAAACGTGAGCTTCCCGACGGGCGTTCTTAAGCCGTCGCAAATGGAATCATAGCGTTCGGCTGGTTGACGAATTCCCGTTTCAAAACTTCGCTTGGTGTCGTCCGCCCATTCTGGTTCGGCGGCGATAATTTTCACGGAAGGCCGCAACGCTTTGATCGCGGTCGACATTCCGCTGATGAGTCCACCGCCACCGACGGGAACAATCACTGTATCGAGATCGGGGCATTGCTTCAGTAGTTCAAGTGCCACTGTTCCTTGGCCCGCCATGACGTCGGGGTGATCGAAGGGGTGGATAAAGGTGGCTCCGGTTTCTGCCACAACTTGGTCGGCGGCTGCTTGTCGAGCTTCTGCTGTGGGTTCGCAGAAAGCCGGTTCGATGCCATAGCTTCGCACGGCCGCTATTTTTAGAGGTGACGAATTGTGGGGCATTACGATGGTGACCGGCACGCTTCGAAGCTTTCCGGCCAAAGCAATGGCCGCGGCGTGGTTGCCGGAACTGTGAGTCACTATGCCGGCGGATGCTTGTGCATCGTTCAGCTTAAAAACGGCGTTGCATGCGCCTCGAGCCTTAAACGCGCTGACCTTCTGTAGGTTTTCGCATTTCAAAGACAAAGAAAGGCCGTCGACTAAGTTGGCTTCGATCAAAGGAGTTTGCAGCACGAAGGGGCGAACATTTCCTTCCGCTTCATAAATATGGCTCATTGAAATCGCGAAGGAAGTCATCGAAGCTCCTGATTTTTCCAGACAAAATAGCGTCTTACTGTCATCGACAGTGTAGTCGTTGACAGGCGGTGCAAGGAAACATGGCGAGCCAAAAGCTGGCGATTTTGAAAGGCTCACGAACGTCTCGGCACTGTGATGTTCTTGATTTAGAAATCAGCTACTCGCGTCAGTTCCAGCGAGATTTGTTCTGCAATATCAAGAACTCTGGCTGCGAAGCGAAACTGGGTAAGCTGAGATCTTGGAATCGTGTTTCCAAGGTCAGCGGAATGCTTCCGGGACTTGCAAAACGAAAGGAACTTCCCGACAGTGTCGCCTCAAAAATGTCCCCTTCTCACCTTCCTCCAAGAACGTCGTTATGAAGCTGGCTAAAATCCGAACACAAAATGGTGCTCGAACCGTCGCAGCCGTACATGCGGACACCGTACAACCTTTGGATATGACTCAGGTCGGCAACATTCATACTCTGTCAGACATTCTGCATTCAGAAGATCCTGCCGGCTTGGCTCGGTTTCTTCTGAGACCCGATTCGGGCTTGATTGCTCAACGTGAAGTCGAATTTCTTGCTCCCATCGATGATCAGGAAGTGTGGGCGGCAGGAGTCACCTATAAGCGGAGCCAAGAAGCTCGCATGGAAGAATCTGAAAGCGCCGCATCACATTACGATAAGGTGTATTCTGCAGATCGTCCTGAGCTATTTATGAAGGGCACGGCGTCTCGAGTGTCCGGGCCGGATCAGCCAGTGCGAGTTCGGGCTGATAGTTCGTGGTCTGTGCCTGAACCAGAATTCACGCTCGTCATTAACCCGATGGGTAAGATCGTGGGCTACACCATCGGTAACGATATGTCGGCTCGAGACATTGAAGGTGAAAATCCGTTGTACCTTCCTCAGGCGAAAGTTTATCGCCAGTGTGCAGGCATCGGACCTTGCATTCTGTTGGCTGATGGTGAGCTTGACTTGGAACAAACAACCATCGAATTGGTGATTCGGCGAGCGGGTTCTGAAGTGTTCAAAGGAGACACGAATTTAGGGCAACTGAACCGTAAGATCGAAGATCTCGCGAAGTGGTTGTACACCGAAAGCGACTTCCCGAGCGGCAGCTTTTTGATGACGGGGACTGGCATCGTTCCCGACGACGATTTCACTCTGGAAAACGACGACCACGTCGCCATTAGTATCTCGGGCGTCGGCACTTTGGAAAACCCAGTCGTGAAGGGGCAGCTGTAGGCTCAAAAAAATGCGACGGCTCGAAATTCCACCGGCTCAGCAAAATCAGGTTCTGCAAAATATTGGTGAATGTTGCTGTGAACCAAGCGTTGGAAGTTTGAAATCCGGTCGGCAGTGTTCGACCGTTCAGGTGACTTGCTGGCCGCAATGGCACACAGCGCAGTTGCACACGGCGCAATGGCACACAGCGCAGTTGATCACGGCATTTTGTGCGCGGTGAAGGATTGGGCAGTCTGAGCTGTGCGACAGCTGGCAACGGCCAAATTGAAGTTGCAAACAGAGCCACCTGGTGGATCATCGTTGAGTCCACCCATGCGTGTGGTAAATTCTGCAGTGGCGTTGGGGGATTTTCTGCGACAGGAATGGACCGTTTGGCCATCAATTCGCGATGAGATCTGCTGCGATTGCTGCGTGGCCGCTGTATCTCATCTCCAAAACTGCTAATTTGAACGTTTTGAAAAACGGTGTGTCTGATTCGATTGCGTAGGGATAACCAGTTAGGGAAAACACCCTGTTGCTTATTGCTGCTTCGTGGTCACCCATCAGGCCGTTGGGGTTTGGGGTTTAGGTCAACGATGCAGCAAGTGAAAAGCTGTTGCCAAGAAGTCCTTCGCTTTGAAAAGGATGTCATGACCTTTCGATTGATAATTGGGGTTTGCCTCACCGCGCTGACCACTGCGAGCTCATCTGCTGATTTAATCTTTAACCTCAGACCAGTGCAGGTCGTGAATTCTACCACTGGGTTTATCGACTTGGTGGTTGAGAGTGATTCCAGTGACGCGTTTGATAGCTTCATTTACGAAATCAACATTTCCCCGGTTGGAGGTGCTCCGAGCGGAGGTCTGTTTTTTGATGCTCCTGTGATCGATGAAGCGACGAATCCAGACTACGTTTTCTTTGGAGACTCGTCCTTTGTTGTGTCTAATCGGGAAGACGCAAATCAGACAGTTCGTGGTGGAGACT
The DNA here is from genome assembly GCA_039974975.1 of Fuerstiella sp. Classification (GTDB taxonomy): domain Bacteria; phylum Planctomycetota; class Planctomycetia; order Planctomycetales; family Planctomycetaceae; genus Fuerstiella. The sequence goes on from JBDWHY010000084.1 coordinate 6,848, forward strand.
TTACGTTGTCGGGGGCCAATTTTCCGCTGGAGGCCGCCGATGGTCAAAGGCTTGTTGTGCGAGCTGAGCTTGGTTTTCAGGCTGGCCTAAATTCTGGAGAAACGTACTCGATTAGCCTGTCTCAAACTGAATTCAGGGTTGGTGCAACGGATTTGTTAGCGGGCAGTTCGGACGTCGATTTTACTTTGGGACCACCGGTCAGTTTTACGTTTGGAAGTGCGGCTGCTGCTGTGCCGGAACCATCATCCGTCGCCGCGTTGTTGATGATTGTCGGCGGAGCCGTCTACCGACGTCGACGGCGGCAACGCTGATTGCTGAGAGCGTGAAGAGGCATCTGTTGATGGCTATTGCCAGTTGGGCAGTTGCCAGTAGCCAGTTGGGCAGCCGTTGAGGTGCGGGATCACGTCAGCTGGAATTTCGCCAAGTCCGGCCCTTTTTTAGTTCCAGTGAACCGCAATGTGATTGACGGTGCTCTTGATATTTAAGTAAGCTGCGAAATTCGCACAACGCTGATCAAGAGGCTGCCGGGCTGATGCCGTTTTCAATGATTTGTGAGCACTGCCAAAAGCAGTTCTATCTTCCCGATGAAGTTGCGGGCAAGCACTTTAAGTGTTCCGGCTGCAGCCAGGTGATTCAGGCTCCCATGCTTGCTGCTGCAAATCACGATGTCGTTGATGTTCAGGAAGTTCGAGACGCCGTGATTCCGAATGCGGGCCGCCGGCAAAAACGCCAGCCCAGCGTCTCGCAAAGTTCTCGTCGACCGCGTCAGCCTGGCCGCCGCAAGCGACAAAGCCGACCTGATCCAGATGTCTTTTCGGGGGCTGGGGTCGGAAGCTACGGCCATTCCGTCGGGATGCCTCGAGCGCTCGAACGAGAACTGGATGCCGAAGTGACTCGTGAAAATGTGCCCGAACTGTTCGAAGATTTCGACGCATTGATTCGTGAAATCGTGATCTTCTTTATTGGGTTCGGGATCATTTCCGCCGCGTTAGGGTGTCTGGCTTATGCTGTTTTGGGTAAGGATCTCGGCGACGAAGGTGGCGGGCTGCCCGGCTATCTGATCGTCCTGTTAAGCTTCTCCGGGATTTTGATTTCGATGGCATTATTAAGCCTCACTCGAGTGCCCGGCGTACTTGGAGCCTTGTCAGCCTTGGCTTTCAGCTTGGCAGTGATCAGTTCCATTTATGTGGCTACCACGGGTGCCTGGCTTTTGACTCCCGTTCCCTTTTCGCTGTTCGTTGCAATGCAGCGGTTGCAGCGAGCATGGACCTTGCATCCCTAGCTGCTCGTTAAAAAAGGTAACCCGAGGCGTGAACGAGGGATGTCGTATGCGCAGCACCTCAGCAGCTTAGAATCTCAGCACCGCAGTACCTCAGGGTTTCGTCCCTCGCTCGCGCGTCGGGTTGCCACATCTTGGTTTTTCAACGGGCTGCTAGAGCCGAAGTTTAGTTGTCTGAATTCGCTTTTTGGCCGATGCGATCCAATACCATCACGACGATAAATCCAGCGAAAGCCAAGCCAATGGCGATCAGGACTTCTGCGTGAATGCCTTCCGGTAGCACTGGTTCAAACACCTTGTGTTTGAACTTTTCGGCAAAGCCAACTTCTTGTTGAAAAGGCCACAGCTTCAACAACGATCCCAGCATAAAGCCGCATAACATGGCCATGGTGATGTCGTGGTATTTCGTCAGCAGCCACCGTAGAACTCGGCTAAAAGCCAGTAACCCGGTCAGGCATCCCAGTGAAAACACGCCAAGGCTTAGCAAGATATCGAACGACACTTCTCCTTTGGGAAGACCTTTGATGCTATCGGTGATGTAGTGGTAGCGGTTCAGCAACAGCAAAATAAATGCTCCGCTGATCCCCGGAAGAATCATCGCCGTGATTCCAATCGTGCCGCATAAAAAGAGATACCACAATGTATCAGGGGGGCTTTTCAGTGCGGGCAATGTGACCAGCCATAAGGCGATCAGAATGCCAAGCAGCAAAGTGCCATAGTGTTCGGCCTTCCAGGCTTGAATGCGGCGGCCAACAAGCAAGCTGCTGGCTAGAATCATGCCTGAAAACGCGGCGAAGGTCGCTGACATATGATCTGTGAGCAAACGATTCATGACCGAAGCTAAGGCCGCAATTCCGCAGGCGATACCAAATCCTAAAGCGATCACGAATCGAAGATCGATGTAGTCTGCCGCTTGTTTCCACTGCTTGGATTTTAGCAGTCGAAAAAATGTGGTGTCGCAGCGGCTGATGGCCGTGACCAGTCGTTCATAGACTCCAAGAATGAGCGCGACGGTGCCTCCGGAAACCCCCGGAACAATGTCGGCTGCTCCCATTAAAAAGCCGCTGCCTGCGGTGGCGAAATCTGCTTGACGGCCGCCTTGCGAATTTGGATCACGGGGCTGGAAATCAGAACTTGAAGCAGTGGATGAATCACCCATATCAATACAATTGGCGAATGAAAGCAGTTGGAAATGGAAACCGGCCCGACCAGAATTGACGTCATAACGTCTTCGGCGGCATCAGGGAACGGAAAAGTGAGGCGATGGCTCGGCAGGCTGCCTTTTCGCGTGGGAATGTCGATGGAAACCTGACAACCTGACAACCTGACAACCTGGCAACCTGGCAAATCAGCAGCGCGGTTGCAGATCAGCAAACTCGGTTTCGTCATCGGTAAACGTCGGGGACGTCTTCGGCAATACGGGGCATTCCGATCACACGGACTAGTTGACAAACTGCAACTGAATTGCCAGCTGGTGGTCTGTGAACGCCAAAGCATCAGGCAGACGGATGTCATCAAGCTTTTAGATTCTTGTGACCAGGCAGCCAGCTTTGTCGAGTTGCAGAGTTCGATGCGGCCAAAAGGCATCGGTTCGTTTTTTCATGATTCGATCTGTGTGTCGTTGGGGATTGCCGTCAGATTCTGGTTGCCATGACGGGAATACTGGGAAGGATGGGGTGGAGGGGCTGTTTTGTTTGACTCGTGGAAAACGGACGTGTGAGTGAATCCAGCGAGGACGGCTGAATCACGTTGCTCTCAGCGGCGATTTTCGTTAGACCGGCCCCCAGAATCCGTCTAAAATGACGTAAACCTTAGGTCGCTTGATTTTTGAGTCGTGTGTGTTGGATCCCAAGGAGCTCTCATGAATTCCGTTCAAAGTGTGGTTGTTGCTGGATTATGTTGGGTGGTTGCTCCTGCC
>JBDWHY010000085.1:0-24149 GCA_039974975.1 Fuerstiella sp.
GGGCAAGCTGCTGACTGTTTTTCTGAGCGGCGAGGCGCTAGCCGCCGGTTTGGTGGTCGTAAGTTGAGTGGAGGATGTTATTCGTGCGCATTCAGAACATCGCGGCTGGGAATTGCATGCGGTTTCTGTGAGATCGAATCACGCGCACGTGGCGGTAGAGCTTGTTCCAAAGACTGGCAATCAGAACTTTCGCGTTGCTGACGCGAGTGAAACGCGTTCGCGATCAATTCAAGGCGAATGCGACTCGTGTTCTGCGGCAAGGTGAGAACCCAATTGTGAACGAGAAGGTTTGGACGAAAGGTGGCGATATTCAGTTCATTGTTACGGATGCTGATTTGGAGCAGGTCGTGGTTTACATTACTGAGGCGCAGGAACGAATGGACCGCGGTAAGTAGGGGCTGACGAACCGGCGGCTAGCGCCTTGCCGCTCACAAGAAAATCAGCCGGGGACACCCATAATTCGTGTCAATCGACGGGAAGGACTGGCCGAAAAAGGGCTGCTTACCCGGGACGTTGTTTGAATACCTGCAACGGACCGAATGGCTACTTCATTCAGCAAATGGAATGTGCGTGAAACCTAGCGACGATTAAACCTAGCGACGATTAAACTTAGCCACTATTCCGTCGCTCGTTTCGATGCAGATGATCTTTTTCATCGTCTGCGTTTACGGGCGAATTTTTGCGTTCGTGAGCGTGGCCAGTGTCTAGGTTTCTTCGCCTAGACCAAGTTCGCTTCCGGCAACCATGGCATCAGGGTTGAGTCAATCCATTTGCGTATCAATGTCTTAGCTGTCCATTGAAAAATGGTGTTCCAGATCGGGAGGGACCAGATCTACTGCTTTTCTTAAGCCGAGGCTACTGTTTCTTTTTCGCTTCTTTGGCGGTTGGCTTTTCGACCAGCCAGATATTCCTGAACTTTACCGGCGAGCCATGTTCTTGCAAAACGATGGGCGCGCGCCGCCGCTCGGGGTAGGCGGCGTACTTGTTCCGTCGTACCGATAGCTTGAAGTTGTCGTGAATCAGCTTGCCGTTCAGTCGCACTGTGACACGGGCCGCATCACTCTCGTTTGCATAACCAGCCGCGTTGATTAGCGCGGCTTGATAGTCTAGGTCGACTGTCTGCCACTGACCTGGTTCTAATCCAGCGTTCACGTCCGGAACGCGAATTTGATAGATCGCGCCACAGTCGGTTAGCCCGGCAGCCGCTTTTTTCGTGGGATTCAGAAGTTGCAGTTCATACAGGGGACCGAAGAAGATGCCGCTGTTGCCTTTACCACCATCAGTCGGCAACTGAAACTCAACATGCAATCGGTAGTTGCCAAAATTCTGCTTCGTACAAAGGAACTGCTTGCGTTTCTTGCCGTCAAATTCAAACGCGATCTCCATCGCCTTACCGTTGACCAGTTTCCACTGAATTTCTTTCTGATCGTCTTTGGAATTAATCGCTTGGAACGAGAACGGTTTCCAAGCATCGAGGTTCGATCCATCGAACAGCACGACCGCGTCTGCTGGCGGCGCGACTCCGAGTGTGGAGGCCTCTTGTCCTGTCGCAATCAACGGATCAGTGGCGAAAAAGATGCTCGCCATGCTGGCCAGCAAAAAGGACAACCGCGGACGGACTGGTATTCGAGCGATCTGATTCATTTTGATTTGCATTTCAAATATTGAGCGAAAGCAAAGGGGAGAGGTGGACTGCTTTGCGAGTCCTATCCGCTAGGTAATCATGTTCATTATAGATGACGGTAGCAATCAAGCCGTTCGTCGCTGGATTCGATGCAGATGATCTCTTGCACCGTCTGTGCGTTCAGCCGGTTTTTGGGTACGTGAGCGTGGCCAGTATTCAGTATTCAGTATTCAGTATTCAGTGGCCAGGGTTCTCCGCCTGGCCACTGGTCGTTCACGGCGATCATGGCATCGGGGTTGAGTCAATCCATTTGCCTATCAATGTCTTAGCTGCCCGCTGAAAAAGACAGCCCGACGCGTAAGCGAAGCAGATCGGATGTGCAGAATCTCAGGGCTTCGAGGTGGGTTACCCTTTTTCAAAGTCAAACGTCGTCTGCTGGCTACCGTGAACCGCATTAAGTCTGTTCCCTCTTTGGCCAGCCGATCGTCGACGCGTCGAGAATGCTGCTGTTTCAAAAGTGGAAGCCGTTCCTGCTTTCTGCGTGAAGGCGTGAAGGCGTGTCTGCGTGCGTAGATGCGTGCGTGCGTGCAAATGCCTTAACGAAAACCGACTTCGCTCAACACACGCTTGCTGTTGGCAAATTGCTTCGTCTGCACTCCCACATGACGGAGCATGGACAACCAAAGATTGGCCAGTGGGGTCACCTTGGGCTGATAGACGATATTCTGGCCCTGCTTGAGTCCACCACCACCGTGTCCGGCCAGTAGCAAAGGCACGTTACTTGTGCCGTGTCCCTGGCGAAGTGTTGAACCGTAGGCGACCAAGGAATGGTCCAGCAGCGAACTTCCGTCGGCTTCTTTCGTGTTTTTCAGCTTGCGAATAAAATCAGAAACCAGTTCGGCCAACATACGGTCACGTTGTTGGTGGATTGATTTTGGATCCAGCTCACCGGAGGCCTTGTGGCTCATTTTGTGAGGGTTCAGTCGGGCCTGCAACGACTGCAACACGCGAACGGTGGGAAGCATATAGCTGATCACTCGAGTCGAATCGGACTGCATTGCCACCACCATCATGTCCAGCATCAGTTTGATTTCTTCTCGACCGTCAATGTTATCCTGCGGCCTCGCAAAAGGAGCTTCGGGGTACGGTGTATTGACCCAATCTTTCGCTTTGCTTAATCGATTTTCGATGTTACGAATCGACGTGAAGTATTCGTCAACACGGTGCCGATCGGCAGTGCTGATTTCTGAGTTCAGGCGTTTGGCATTTCCGATGATCGCGTCCAGGCTGCTTTGTTGGCGTTCAAGTTTGGCCATGACGGCTGTGGCTTTACCGCCGGTTCCGAAAAGTGCTGTGTAAACATGGGACATTTTGTCGTACGTCCCAACAGGTTTCCCGTCTAGGCTCCACGAAGCGTAGCTGCCGTGCCCATCGACTCGACCTCGACCACCGGCAATTGCCAGAGAACTATGACGTGTCTCTTGGCCCAGCACTTGGGCGGCTAATTGGTCACACGAAACAGAGTTCCCGCCGACCTTCTTGCCTAAATTTGCACAGCTTAGAAAGTTCTGAGAACCAGCGTGAGGATTGGCCATTCGTTGATTGGTCAGGTTCTGAATGATCGAAAAATCGGACTTCAGATCGGCAAAAGATTCCAACAGTGGCGGTAAGTCGTAGTTCGTTCCGACCTGTTTGGTCGACGGAAACCAGTTTTGTCCATTGACCCCATAGCCCATCGGCAGGAAAACCAACCGTTTGGGGATGACCGCTGAAGCCCCCCGCGCTGCGCACACACTGGATTCCAGTTGCGGAAGCATCAAGGCAGTCGCACCTGACATCAGGATTCGTCTTCGATTGATGATCGTCATTCTGTTTCCTCGATTTTATGAGTGGCGAAACTCGTCAAAATTTTCGGCCTTTGCCGTGGAACTGGCTCACGTGTATTTGGCTTGTTAAGAACTCAACCGGATCTCTCCATGAAGTGTGCCACATCCTTAACAGCCGCTGAGATCTATTCTTGGGGTGTTGCAACGTGTACCTGAAACGCATCAGAATCTAACACTGCGTATAGGATTGAACGTGCGGGCAGCTTTGCTGTCTTCGATTGATCAATCAACCTTCGAACAATCGCTTCGTCGGCGACTCCCGATTTTCTGCCGTTGGCCATCGACAGTAATGCTTCGATATAAGCTTCAGCCAAACGCTCATCCTTTGACAAAAGAGCTCGCTTAAGCCCTTCGACACCTCTGTAGCGTCGCCCCATGACCCGACCGTCAGTTTCTAGGGGAACCTGAATCGTGAGGTTGTTCGGGTTTCTGCGTTGCCGCCTGCTAAGCTGGTCGATGTTCGGATTGATTCGCTTGTCAGTCGTGCGGAAAAGCCCAACCGCGTCCAGTTCCTCAAGCCCTGTGCCAAGAAAGTCAATCTTCGCATGACAGGATGCACACTGAGGTGCCTTTCGATGCATCAACACGATTTGAGCTCCCGTCAGTTTTGCCAATGCTTGGCCTGTACTTGGCAAATCATCAACCAGAGGCGGCGGCGTACCTGGCGGATCATTCAGCAACTTTCTGGCGACAAAGGCTCCGCGTTCAACGATTGACGTTCGGTCGCCCGTTCCGGTTTGCATCATGATTCCCGCGTGAGTCAGAATCCCGCCTCGTTTTGAGCCCTTCTGGACCGGCACGACTCGAAATTCGTTACCACGCACGCCGTCAATGCCGTAGTGCTGAGCCAGAAGGTTGTTGACCAGCATGAAATCTGAATCGATCAGATTGCGAATTGGCAAATCATTGCGAATGACATGCGACACAAACTGAATCGTTTCTTCTTTCATCGACGCCTTCACGTTGTTGTTGAATTTTTGGAACAGCCGATCATCGACAGCAATTTCATCTTGCCTATCAAGTTCAAGCCATTGAACTGTGAAGTCTCGCAAAAACCGGTCGAACTTTTCGTCTTCAACCATCCTCACGAACTGCTGCTTCCTGACGGCGGGATCGTTCCACTTTCTAGATCCAGCCAACCGGATCAGTTCGGCATCGGGAGCGGATCGCCACAGGAAGTAGGCAATTCGATTGACCATTTCGATCGGTGAAGCAACTGCGGAATCGTTGGCTGCTCCTCGAGTTTCAAAATGGAACATTGCTTCCACCGTGCACATGGCCAACGCCATGGGTTCCACCATCGCTTCTTCAAACGTCTGCCCCTGTTTCCGTCCCATCATAAAAATATCGAACAGGTCACTTACAAATTTCCTGTCGACTCGACGCCCGCGATTCATCAGCGAAACGAAATCTTCGATCAAAGCTCTGGCAGCAGAATCGGGCATTCGGCTTCGATATCGCCTGTTGAACTTTTCAAAGAATCGGTAGGGCTGTGGATGCACGACTTGGAAATTCTGGATCTCTTTGAGAACCACATTTGGATTGGCAGACCAGGTTTCCGTCTGCGTTTTGTAGAACGTTCTGTCGATGTACTGCGGCGACTTTGAAGTGCCCGTAATTTCGAAAACAGCACTGCCGGAGGGGCCAAAGAATGTGGGCTTCGACCGTTGGGTGTCTTTCAGCCAACACACCAGGCGAGTGACTTGGTATCCAGCCGGAGGAACGGCGGCCGCTTTAATTCCGAGCTTATTTTTCTTCGTCGCACGCGGTGGTCGCGTGGGTCTTAGTTTCTTTTGGCCAGGCTGGCTGTGGCGACTGGCAATGAAACGTTTCGCGGCGTCGCGTGCTACAACCATGCAGCGTTGTAGGTGCATGTCCGTTGTGTACAGTTCCGTTGCTTCCGTATCAAAACTGCCGACGTTACCGTCTTCAGGCAGCTCTTTGTCATCAACACGCACCCCGAGCAGATCGTAAAGCGTATTGATGTACTCAGTTTTCGTGAGCCGACGGACTGGCCTGCCTCCGCCAGAACTGTGTTTTTCTTTGGCCGCTGCGACGTGTTTTTGGAGAACATCGGTGATGTCTTTCAACGCTCGACGCGAAGGGCGAGGCTCACCCTTCGGCGGCATGGAGCCGACAACGATTTCATCAAGGATGTTTTGCAGGGCGTCAACACTTGCCAGATCGTCGACGTCCCACTTCAGTTTGTCGACGCGAATATCACCTTCTTCACGATCCGATCCGTGGCAGCGATCACAGTTCTTCTTCAGAAACGGCTGAACTTTCAAATCGAAATCACGATCGGCTGCGACCACATCTGCTGTAGAGACGATCAGCAAAGCTGCAATGACTTGGAAAATCAAGAGTGTCGATTTATTCATATTCATCGGGACTTTAGTTTGTCACGCGGCGTTGTCTGTAACGATCGCCGATGTGGAGCACATGACTTCACAATCGTTGTTCGGTGTATGATTTGCGACCAAGCTTCGTCGCGGTTTCAAAACTCACTTTTTGTCCACAGCCGGACTCGCAAGAGTTCGCGGGCGGGGCTTGCAAAGAACAATGCCCGCGAAGTGCTCTCACTTTGGCTATGTGAGTTTTGAAACTGCTTCTAGTAGCTAAGTTGACTTCCCTTTTTGGGCTTCTGCGCATCGCCTTTCCACCATTCACTGGGGCCTTCGGCTGCGATTTCTGACCACAGTTTCACCAAGATTTTTTTCATCTCTTCAGTTTTTTGGGGATTCACGGATGCGAGGTCAGTGGTCTCTTTCCAGTCTTTCTGAATCTCGTAGAGCTGAAATTTTTTCAGTGTTTCGTCACCGATAATTTTCCAATCGCCGATACGCATTGCGACTCGATCATCGGGGCCGGACACGTGGGTGCGCCAGAACATGGGCACCTTTCGGTCGACCGGTTTCCCTGAGAAAGCGGGCACCATGCTGGTTCCATCGATCACGCGATCCGTTGGCAGTGGAATGCCGCACACGTCTAAAACCGTTGCAAAGATGTCGGACCCTATCACTGGCACGTCGCTCACGCTGCCGGGTTTGATGTGACCCGGCCAACGCACCACACCGGGGACCCGAATTCCGCCTTCGTAGTCGGCACGCTTGCGGCCTCGAAGCCCACCCGTCGATCCTCCGGTCGTGCCGCCCTTGCCTTCTGGTCCATTGTCCGAAGTGAAGATCAACAGGGTGTCGTCACTCACGCCTTGCTCATCCAGAGCGTCCATGACCATCCCCAGAGCATGATCAAGCTGAGTGATGTTGCCCATATAGGTGCCGTTGCGGTGCTTGCCGTAAAGATTCTTGAAGCGATCATCTGTCGCAATGGGTTTATGCGGTTCATGCACCCAAACCGATAGCGCAAAGGGCTTGGATTGATCACGGATGTCTTTAAGCCAACGTTGAGCTTCTTCAGCCACAAGGATGGCGGAATAGCCTTCCATCTTGCCAACGTCTTGCCCGTTGCGAACGAAGTTGTCGGGGTTCTTATGACTGGGGCTGGCGTTGTTGTGAGTGTAGAGCCAGTAGTCGTATCCGTGGTCACCCGGCTGAGGGAATTCCGGATGATTGAACATCTGTTTCGAATTGAGATGCCATTTTCCAACATGACAGGTTTCGTAGCCAGCTTTCTGAAGCAATTCCGGATAGGTAATCTCGCTCGTCCGTAAATACGCCGGACCATTTCCGGATAGATGCCGCCAGACTCCATTTCGATAAGGTGTGCGGCCCGTCAAGATCGCCGAACGCGATGGCGAGCATACGGCGCAAGCCGCATAGCACTGCGTTAACTTCACGCCCTGTGATGCCAGCTTGTCTAGATTCGGTGTTTGAATCAAATCGTGCCCGTACATCGGCGAGTCGCCTCTGCCCATGTCATCCGCCAAAAACACGACGACATTGGGGCCCGATGATTCCGCATGCAGCGAAGGTGTGCCGACGCAGGCGAGCAGCGCTGCGAAAGCCGTTTGAAGCAATGTGATCGATCGAAAATTCACGACTGGTAACCTCTGACATTGGGGAGAGCAAATGGTGACTATTCTGTGGCCAAACAGAGACTTACTGCTGAGGCCGTTTTTCTTGCCCCGGATTCTCACGACCTTTTTCTTCGGCCTTGCTTTTTCGCAGCGCACGTCTTTGTTTTCTTGTGAGAAGTTTTGTTCCGGCTTGCTGTTCGTTGTCCGATTTCTTTGGCGTGGCGATCGACTGCTTCTGTGTGTCGCCATCTCGTAATCTAGCGTGCATGAATGATTCAGCCGGCGCCCAATCCGGGATTCCCTTTTCCCTTAGCTGCTTTTCATAGCGAAGCGAAAACGGTTGGTCAGGGCCTTGCACCGACGGTAAATCTTCGTTGACCATCAGCGGTAGAGAAGAATCCCACCACTGGTCAAAGGCTTGGCGAAGGCGTGTCACCACATCGGGGCTCGCGGAAGCAACGTCCGTGGTTTCGCCCGGATCGTTTGCAATGTCGTATAACTGATTGTGATTTACTAAACGCCATCGCTTGGTTCGCACGGCCGTTTTTTCGTACTTCCCTTCGTCCCGCTGGCCCTTTTTCCATCGTCCGCAGTGAACGAACCGCTCAAGATCGGGCCAGTCTGCTTTGTTGTCTGCCAGCAAAGGCAGGATTGACCGACCATCCAGCGGCTGCATGGCTTTTGGAAGTTCCGCACCGGCAAGTTCGGCGAAGGTTGGGAACAGATCAACGTGATGAATCAGCTGATCAATGTCGGCTCCTTCGTTAAGAACTCCTTTCCAATACAGAAATGCGGGAACATGCGTGCCGCCTTCGTGAGGGGAATTTTTTGCCCCCTTCATGTTGTAATTGAAGTGCTTGACTCGTTCTCCATTCAGCTTGCCGCTGAGATGCGTCGCGCCGTTGTCTGTTGTAAAGACCACTAAGGTGTCTTCCAGCTGATTCCACTGTTGCAGCTTCTTCAGCAACAACCCAACGTTGTCGTCAATGTTTTCGATCATCCCGTAGCGTGCCGCAGTACCTTTGTCGTAGCCAAGATCTTGAAACCGGTCTGTGTAATGTTTTGGCGCAACCAATGGTGCGTGAGGAGCGTTCAGCGATATGTATGCGAAGTACGGTGAATCGGAATCTTTCTGCTTTTTGATCCAATTCAGACCGGCCTGAAAAAAGACATCCGTGCAGAAGCCTTTGGTTTGCACAATGGTGTCGTTGTGCAGCAGAACGTTGTCAAAGTACACGTTGCTTTTGTTGGCAGCGAAGTCACCAAAGTTGACTTGCCCGATGCCCCCGGCACCATGCATCAACACTTCATCGAAACCTCGGCTTTGAGGCAAATAAGGAAGGTCGTCCCCCAAATGCCACTTACCAAACAGCCCCGTTGCATAGCCTGCTGATTTCAAAGCTTGCGGCATCGTGAATAGATTCAACGCCATTCGTTCCCGCTGCTGAATCGTATGCGTGACGCCCACCATAAACGGTAACCGACCGCTCATTAACGCAGCTCTGGTTGGAGCACACGTGGGGCTGACGTGGTAGTCCGTTAGTCGCGTCGACTTCTGATACATCTGATCAATGTTGGGCGTACGAACGACCTGATTGCCCATGCACGACAAATCACCCATTCCTTGATCGTCCGTCATCACGAAGACAATGTTCGGACGTGAACTTTGCAAGGATTTGGCTGCGGGTGAAGCACTGCAAGATTCCGACGATAGGAACCCTGTGGCAAGAAAAGTGAGGCAAAAGGCGATGATGGGTGTCTGGTTCATATTTATCTTCGTTTTGGTTGATTTCGTTTGAATCATAAGAGCGATCAGCTTGGTGCTGTCGCTGCGCGCTTAAGGCAGCGACTGCATATAAAGTTCCCGAATTTCTTTCTCACTCAAGGCCTCATCCCAAATCGTTAATTCGTCGATTCGGCCAACAAAATTGCGGATCGAACGCTGACGGGGTTTCGCGGTAACCCCTCGGTTCCCAATCTCCGCGACTCCAATATGAACTGGCTGATCCACCTTGAGCGCTGCAGTCGAAATCTGCTTTCCATCCACCCAATGCGCGACCTGTCGATTTGCACGGTCGTACGTCACACACACAAAGTTCCAAACTCCGAGCTGACTTCCTTTAAAGATCCGAGGTGATCGATACATCACATTGGGTTCTTCTTGAGTGGTAGCGCGGTAGCTGAAATCAACGCCTCGACGCGGCGAAATCTGCCAGGTCAATTGTCCGCTTTGAGAACCGTCACTCAGCAACAGAGACTGTCGCCTGCGGGGAAGAGCGTCGATTCGTATCCAGGCCGCAAGTGTCAGAGCATCGAACTCGCCCGGAACTTGAATCCGCACTCGATCACTGGGACGTTTGAATTCCAACGCGTTCTTTTCTGCCCATCGTCCAGTCGTCCATTCACATCCGATGATACTTCCGTCGGATCCCTGGCCGCTGTTGGCCAGCAAGTCGGAATCTTTGGACTGAAAGTCGTAGTGAGACACGACTCTGGGGTCATTGCTGAGATCCCGATTCTGATCTTGCCAATTGCGAAACCGCTCTCGCGTCGAGGCTTGTTCACGTATGCGGATCGATTCAAACGACGAGAACGATTCAGGGTTCGCTTCACGTTCTGACGCCATCCCCTTGGAAGACCATGCCATCGCATCGCCGCCATACAGCACATGCTTATAGACTGGTTCTCGCTTGCCATCGGGAAGATAGAGTTCGACTTCGCCGTCAAAAACGTGGGCATCCGAGCGACCATTTTTCGCCACATCGACCGCAAATTCGGTCCCCAAGTCGACCAGTTCAAACTGTGGAGTCATCACGCTAAATCCCGTCGCATTCGGCGGGACGATCGACCGCAGCTTACCTTCGTGGCACACAACCTGGTCGACTGACACAAGCTGGAAATCGGCAGGCCCTTCGACAAGCAATTTTACCCCGTTGTAAAACTTGACCTCGATGTGACCACTCTTCAGTTGCAGCCGACCTGGTGACAGGATGTGTCCGGTCAACGATGGACCTTCACCGAGCCACTCTGCGTTCACCGCTCGAGTCAGAACCGCCACGCCGATCTCCGATTCTTCGGCCACCAGCAATGTGTCGCGAGATGCGTCAAACTGATTTGTGGCAGTCATCTCACCGCTCGACCAGCCATGCGAAATCGCGAACCCCAAGGCCACCAGCAGCGACGCAGCCAATCCGCCGATTAATGCAATCCAGGCCTTCGGCAGCTTCGATTCCTTGACGGAAACACTGATGGCCGGAGACTCAGCGATCGCACCAGACCTTTCCAATAGCTCATGATGAAGATCCATGTAACGCACATATCGACGTTGGCCTTCGGGATTGCCGTCCAGCAATCGATTCAACTGAGCCATGTCGTCCGCGGTCGCCGTTCCATCCACGACGCAAGCGATGATCTGATCAAGATCGTCTGTCTTTTCTTTTTCACCCATGATACCAACCCTCCTGACGCATCGTGTTGTCGATGCAAGCCAACAAGCGACTTCGCAATTGCTCGATGGCGTAATACAGTTTGTGCGGACTGGTTTTCGACTTCTCGGCCTCGCGCTGAACTCCGCCGTGCTGCGAGTATCGACAAAGCAATAATTCTCTGCCGCGGTTGTCTATTTTTTGCAGACAGCCATCCAAAGCTTTCCGTCTCAGTTCCAATAGCGAAGATTCTTCCGTAAGCGTCGCGTGGAGCTGCGAGATCATGTCTTCAGAAAAGACGAGTCGATCGCGGGCATGTCGCTGCCTCGACGACAAGACCTCGTGATAGGCAAACCCAATGGCCCAAGCGACGAATGGTCGCTCTGGATTGTACTGCTCGAACTTCTCCCAGATTCGAGCAGCCGTTTGTTGCATGACGTCTTCCGCATCAGCCGCCACCGGAACCAACGTACAGACATACCGCCGCACTTCCGGCTGATACCGGGTCCACAGAGCGACAAAACTTGGTACTGAACTTTCCACTTCCTCTCCCAAAATGCTGGTTTAATAGGTCTCATCGTGACTCAGCGAAATTCAGAAAAGAATCGCGAAAGTTTGCCGATTTTCTTCTCAACTGTTCCAGAGATCCAGCGTTTCCGCCTGCAACGTCACGAAATGCTGTCCCAATGGAGTCTTACAATCAGGCAGCACGTGGTACTTAAATTTCACGCCGCTGCCCAAGCAATGGTCAATCGACTGAACCCGGTCGTTGCATGCCAATCGAGACCGAAGCGCTCCAGTCTGCATCGGTTTAATCGCCCGGAAGCAGCCTTGTGGCCAAGATGGCGATCAAACTGGGCGAAGAGCCACTTGCCCGACATGGCGGTTGAGTCCCCGGCATCCTGAAGCAGGTTGGCCACCGACGGTAGCACCGAGAGGCGGCAGCCCCGAAAGGCGGCAGCACCGAGAGACGCAACAAGCTGATCAGTTGCGTGAGTCGCTCCCTTGGTTCTACCTGCGGGAATTCTTTCCGATCTGATTGTGGTATCCAATGTCCTTCTTGGCGAAGTCGATCTGTTTCAAAAGTGAGGCAACAACGTCCGGGTGATCTTTGGCTACGTTGGTCGTTTCTCCGATGTCATCTTCTAGGTTGTAGAGAGTGACGTCTTCGATATAGGGACGGTCCTTCTTAGGGACATGAGTTTGCCAGGTTTTTCCTTGTTTGGTGCGATCCAGTTCAGTGTGGGCCAGGTGAAGCTTCCATTCTCCTTGCCTGACGGCCCGAAGAGCTTGGTGCTGGTAATAGAAGAAGGGCCGGTTGAGTTCCGTCTGAGTTCCGTGAATGATCTGCGAGATGTCAATGCCATCGATCACTCGATCGTGCGGCATTGTCGCCCCGGTGATCTTGGCGATGGTGGGTAACAAGTCTAGGTTCGCACAGACGAGGTCGCTTGTCGTTCCTGCCGGAACCTTACCCGGTGCTCTAATAATGAAAGGAATGCGAAACCCTCCTTCATAGGTGCTGGTCTTTGCACTTCGCAGCGGCTTGCACTTGCCAGCATGCTTCCCCTCTCTCCACCAAGGACCATTATCGCTGGTCAAGATAACGTATGTGTTTTCATCGAGTCCCAGTTCTTTGATCTTGTCGAGAACGCGGCCCACGTTGTAGTCGATCTCTTCGATCACATCGCCATACAACCCTTCTTCTGATTTACCTTTGAAGTCCTTGGAAGCCGCGATGGGCGTGTGCGGCATGGGATGAGCAAGGTACACAAAGAAGGGCTTGTCCTGACTTTGTTCGATAAACTCAATCGCTTTGTCTGTGAATAATCGCGTAATGCTGTCTCGGGCGGGGTCTTTGATCACCACTTTCTGCGCCTCGCGAATCACCTCTGTGCCACTGGTTTCAGACCAGAATGAGTAATCGAAACCTTGATTGCTTGGATTGAGTTGAAGTTGAAAAGTGGGTCGTCGCCCAGACAGGTCCCACTTTCCCATCATGCCCGTTTGGTAGCCGAGCGGATTTAGGATTTCCGGGATCGTGATCTCGTTGAGCGACATAGCCGGGTGGGGAATCTTTCCTGCGTCATGCTCGGCCCTTTCGATTCGCATCGGATAGCAACCTGTCAAAAGAGATGTCCGCGAAGGACCGCAGACAGTCTGAGCATAGAAGCTGGTGAACTTCATCCCCTCCTTCGCCATCTGGTCAATGCGAGGTGTCTTGATATTTGGCGAGCCGTAACAACCCAGATCCTGATAACCCTGGTCATCAGTCAGAATCAAAACAATGTTGGGTGAATCAGCCTGGACGGCTGCAGTGGCGCTGAAAAGAGTGGCCAGCAGGCAATAAAGTTGTTTCATCATTTTCATGGTTCATGTCACCGAACAGTGTTGTTGGGTCGCGTCATGATTTGCAGCCAGCATCGGCAGCCTCTGGGCAAATCAACGTTTCAAACTGTCGTGGACTTCGCCAGAAGTTCTGTTTGCAATTTCAATCGACTTTTGGCGAAGCCCACTCCGAAGCAAGGCTCAAATTAAAACATCATCGCAGAACGGAGTCGATGTAGCTGGCCAAATCCGCAACCGAAAGGTCGCCAGAGCCGTCCTTGTCGGCCCTCTTAAAGAAGGTATCCAAGTGAGCCGTGGAGCCAAGGAAAGTCACAAATTCCTGCTTGCTGAGAACTCCATCGGAATTTGCCTCGGGTTTCATATTGAAAAGGTAGATGCGGCAACTTCCCGCGAGCTTCGGCAATTTGGCATCGGTCGCAGCCGCCTCTCGGCGGAAGCGGGCTGACAGATTCAGAGTGATCTGAGTCTCGGGGTCTGTCGTTTCCCATTGCTGCCGCAACGACGACAAATCAATGAACTGAAACACGGAACAGTTCGAGGATGTCAAGGAGATGGTTCCTTCGGCAGTTTCGATGATGCCCAATGCCCCGCTGAACACTTTGACTCAGGTAGACATCCTTGACCTAAGGGACTTGATCGAGTCCAGTGGCAACCACGCACATGCGAATTTCGTAAAGCAGCAACCGACCGCAAAAACAAGCAGCGAATCCACGTCCCAAATCAAGACAGGAAACCACTATGAATTGTGCGCGACGTACACCACTGATTGCCCTTCTGCTGTCAGCGCTGGCTGCCGATACTGCTTCGGCGGCCGTACAACCCAACATCATTCTCCTTTTCGCGGATGACCTCGGTTATGGAGAGCTCAGTTGTCAGGGGAATCCAGAAATTCCAACACCGCATATCGACTCGATCGCAGCCAACGGCGTGAGGTTTACAAGCGGCTATGTCGCTGGTCCAAACTGCAGTCCCTCACGAGCTGGATTGCTGACGGGGCGAATTCCGACTCGCTTTGGTTATGAATTCAACCCTACCGGAGCGCTCAATGAACAGAGTGGCTTCGGTCTACCGGTTACGGAAGTCACGATTGCCGAAACGTTACAGAACGCTGGTTACACGACTGGACTGGTTGGCAAATGGCATCAAGGTGGCACCGCGGATTATCACCCGCTTCGCCACGGCTTCGATGAATTCTTTGGATTCCTGCACGAGGGTCACTCCTTCGTGCCGCCACCGTACAAAGGTGTCACAACGATGCTGCGCCGCAAGAGTTTGCCAAATGGGCAGACGGGCCGTTGGGTTGGAAAAAAAGGGCTCATTTATACCGATCATATGCGCGGCAACGAGCCGGATTATGACGCCGACAATCCAATCATTCGCGGCGGACAGCCCGTTGTCGAAACCGAATACCTGACCGATGCGCTCACCCGCGAAGCAGTCGACTTCATCGACCGCCACGACGACAAACCATTCTTTCTCTACCTCGCCTACAACGCGGTTCACAGTCCACTGCAAGGCGCCGACGCGTACATGGAAAAGTTCTCGCACATCGAAGACATTCATCGTCGCATCTTTGCCGCCATGTTGGCCAACATGGACGACAGTGTAGGAGCCGTGATGGCGCAGTTGAGGAAGTCAGGCCTTGAAGAAAACACAATCGTTTTCTTCCTCAGCGACAATGGCGGCCCAACTCGCGAACTAACTTCCAGTAATTTGCCTTTACGAGGATCGAAAGGGCAAATGTACGAAGGTGCGTTGCGAGTTCCGTTCATGATGCAGTGGAAAGGCAAGATTCCGGCGGGGCAGACTTATAAAAAACCGGTCAGTTCATTCGACATCTATGCGACCGCCGCAGCCAACAGTGAGGGCGTCACCGCGCCTAAGCAGGTCGAGGGCGTTGACCTAGTTCCCTTCGTCACCGGCAAGAATGCCAGCACCCCACATGAAACTCTCTTTTGGCGTCAGGGGGGCAGGTCCGGATTGCGACACGGCGATTGGAAACTTGTTCGTATGGGCGCTCGAAGAACGCCTGGCAAAGCTCCATGGGAACTCTACGACCTTTCCAAAGATCTCTCCGAAAAAACGAATCTCGCTCAATCAAACCCCGAACGTCTCACCGAATTAGTGCAACTGTGGGAAAAGATGAATGGCAAAATGATGGAACCGTTGTTCTGAATCGCAAGGAGCAGAAAGAAAAAAGAAGACCCCCAGACTTCCGCGAAAGACATTTCGCAGCTGAAATACTTCCACAAGCTTGATGGGCTGCTGTCGCTGCTGCGCGACGTGGGCTGCACGACGTTGGCTGCGCACAAGATACCGCCGATCGCCAAACCTTGCAGATGAACATGTATTGAGCAAGGTAGGCCGGATCCAGGAGCGAAGCGACGCCGCTCCGGCAATTGGGCTCCGTCTGCATGTTGAAAAAATGCCGGAACTGCGCTTCGCTTGGTCCGGCCTACGAGTTCGGCGCTGGGGATTATTTACGCAGGAAGCAGCCCGGGCCGACCAAGATATCAGCCACGGCAATCGGTTGGCACGTGGCGGTTTTGTTTCAATGTCTCGGGGCTCATGTCTCCTGCCAGCAAGGTAGGCCGGATCCAGGAGCGAAGCGACGCCGCTCCGGCAATTGAGCTCCATCTGCATGTTGAAAAAATGCCGGAACTGCGCTTCGCTTGGTCCGGCCTACGAGTTCGGCGCTAGGGAGTAATTACGTGGGTTCTCCCCAGTTGTCATCATCGACGTCGAACGGTGCCAATCCGCCCCAGCTGAGATCGTACTGTCCCAATTCCACAAACTGATGGAATGACGACCATTCCCAATCACGCACGCGATCGACCAATTGATGCTTCCGCGGATTCCAATGAATGTAGTCCGCACAACGTTCCAAGTCTTCTTCATCGCGGACAGTATGCTCCCAGAAACGTGGCTGCCAGATACCTCGTTCACCGCGCTTTCGCTGTGACTGAGTCACTTTCGCTTCCGGCAACTCAGCTTCAAGCCATTGCTCGGTGAATTCTGATTTGATCTGTTTCATGCGGAGCGAATACCGATCGTCACTAGGCGGCAACTGCATGACGAGATGCCAATGATCCGGCAATAATACGTTTGCTACGAGCGAGAATGGATGCCGCTTCCTTACCGATGCAATGGCGTTGCGAAGGAATTCGCGTCCTTGATCGGTCGTCAAGATCCGTCGTCGAGCGTACGTCACAACGGTAAAATAGAATGTCCCGCCAGGAACAAAGTATCGCCGAAAATCAGACATCGATTCCTCACACAGAAAGCAGCCCGGCCATCCAAGATATCAGCCACGGCAATCGGTTGCCACGTGGCGGTTTTGTTTCAATGTCTCGGGGCTCATGTCTCCTGCCAGCAAGGTAGGCCGGATCCAGGAGCGAAGCGACGCCGCTCCGGCAATTGGGCTCCGTCTGCATGTTGAAAAAATGCCGGAACTGCGCTTCGCTTGGTCCGGCCTACAAGTTCGCAGGAAGCAGCCCGGGCCGACCAAGATATCAGCCACGGCAAACAGATCTACTTCTACTGCCAGTTTCACCTACTGCCGCCTTTCAAAGTTCTTGACGGCTTCTACCAGCCCGTTGAAAAAGTCAAGATAGGGAACCCGACGCAGAAGCTAAGGATGTCCTCGTACATACCAGCGGCAAATTTGAAACACCGAGGCGCAGAGACCACAGAAGAGATGCGCGGACAAAGACTCTGCGTCGCTCTGCGTTTCTATCTCTTTATGAAGTTGCCTACTTTGGTCCCGCAAATGACAGCATCATGATTGCATTACGTCAATGTATCAAGATGGTGAACCGCCAGGGGATCTCATGCCAAACAGCAAAGCCGCCAGTGTTCCCTTGGCCAACGCCAAGCCGCCAAAGTGATCGTGTCAGGCGACGTTTCAGTTGGATGCTTTCTTGCTGATCGCGTAAAGGAATTCCTGTCGCTCGCCAGACTCTATTGACGCGTGTCGCAGCAGCAACTTTCCTTCCGCGTAGACGGGCGAGGCGAACGAAATGGTTCCGAGTTGGTTGTTGGCCAGTTTGGTGAAGCCATCGGGTGTTGCCCGGAAGACCAGTGTCTGGCCGAGTTCGTTGGAAGCATAGACGCGGTCGCCGATCAGTAAAGGCGACGCACTGTGTGGTCCTTTGACTCGCTGTCGCCACATCATTTTTCCATCCGATGTTCGCCAGCAGTAGCAGATCCCGCTTTCGTCGGTGCCATAAAGGTAGTCGCCGACGACGAGCATCGACTGTTCGTAGCACTTGGCTTTGTTCTGCCAAACGACGTTCGCGGTGTTGCCGGTGACCTTGATGCCAAATGTACCTTTTGCCGGGTACCCGCCGCTGGCAAACACCATCGAATCGTTCCAGACAATCGTTCCGCACGTCACATCGCTGGTTGCCTTGACCGACCACAAAGGCTTGCCGGACTGCGGATCGTAGGACGAAACTTTCGAACCGCCGCTGATTAATATCTGATCACGGCCGTCGACGTTGGCAAGAATGGGTGACGAAAAACTGGACTTGTTCGGCCGAGGGGCCTTCCAGAGTTGCTGCCCCGTTTTCGTTGATAGTGCGAAAAGGCCTCGATCGTCGTTGTCTGTGTCGACGGCGATTACCACGGCATCATCCAGCAGCAACGGCGATGCGCCGTAACCGAACCAGTACTTGCTGCTCTTGCGATACGGGGCAACGGTTTCCTGCCAAAGAATCTTACCATCCAGCGACACGGCACTGGCCTGAATGGTCTCGTTTACCTGAGCTGACACGAATACGACTTGGCCATCACTGGACGGCGTCCCAGGGGCCAGCGTGTTCTTCTTGTGCAGATACTCAGGGACATTCACGGCCGTGTGCAGGACGACTTTCTCAAGTTGTTTGCCGTCATCGAGGTTGTAACGGAGCAGCGAAATCGACTTCGCATCGGGTTCGTAGGTGAGCAGAAAGATGGTCTTGCCAACGACGATGGGACTTGAGTGACATTTTCCCGACACGGGACTTCGCCATTCGACGTTTTCTGATTCAGACCACGTCAGCGGAATGGAATCCACAGCCGACTCCGGCGTGTGATTGTCCAGAGTCGGGCCGCGCCAGACTGGCCAGTCGTCTGCGACGGAGGTGGTGGGCGGCAGAGTAATCAGCAGCAGAAAAGCAAGAAGTCGAGACATGAAAGAGCCAGTTTGTGGGTGACTGTTGAGAGAGGATGTTAAAGCCATGGTTTGGTTGTTTAACGAACCGGCGAGGCCACTCAAGATATCAGCCACGGTAATTGCTTACCACCTCGCGATTTCATCTGCGGCCGCCTTTCAAATTTCTTGACGACTTCCAGCCAGATTTCAGCAGCCGTTCCCCAGCCAATTCGAATCAAGGGACACAGCCTAGCGTTGTGAAATATGGCAATGTCAATTCTCTTTGGCTGATCAAAATTGATCACGCACAATCAGACAAACACCCTCACCTATTGAGACGTTTTTTCACTCAAGGCTCATCGCAGCCCAAGGGAGGCCATCAGGGCTGGTTCGGTGAGAGCATTCGGACATGCCCAGTGAGCGACTGTCAGTGAGCGACTATGAAGTGAGCAGACGCTCGCATTGAAGAGCGCCGTGACGACGGGCTGAATTTCAACCAGATTCAATTCCTCGGGACAAACTCATTCACGATCATGATTGCAGAGATCCGCAGGTACGTACCTTTGTTTACATCCTTCAGGTGACTGAAGAACGTCGATCGCACGCAGCCTCGGCGTAGGTGCAGCAAACTTATTTCTCCCAGTGCCTGCTCCATGATTTCGCCATACGTGAAAAGTGCGTGAGTCGCTAAAACATCGAGGATTCTGCGCAGGAAATGGTGTTGTTCGGCAGACAAGCGGAGCTAGACTAGCGGCTGAACAAATGACAGCAGCCTCTGTATCATGAACGTCGAAAATGGGCCTACTCGACTCTGAATCCGAATCCGTAGACGCCACTCAATCTGTGACGGGATGGTTTCACGCCCTTAAATCGGGTGATGAGGCCGCTGCGGTCGGACTATGGGGGCGATATTTCGATCGTGTCGTCCGCTTGGCGAAGAACCGGCTGACTCCGGATGCCGGCTACGATGAAGAAGATCTGGCCGTCAGCGTTTTCGGAGCTCTTTACAAAGCCGCCGAAGATGGACGCTACGCGACACTCTCCGATCGTAATGAGCTATGGGCGTTGCTGCTGGTACTGTCTCAGCGAAAAATGATCGACCGAACCAGGCGACTCACAGCACAGCGAAGAACAGGATCGCAAACTGGCACCGCCGCCGCTATTCCGCTGGAAACAGTGGCCTCGACAGAACAAACGCCTGACCTTTCCGCAGCTGTCAAAGATGAATGCCGCCATCTTCTTGAGGTGCTTGGTGACCAGACGCTGCAAGACATTGCTCTACTAAAACTTGATGGCCACACCATTCCCGAAATCGCCAAACAGCTGAGCCTTGGTGAACGGACAGTGAGCCGCAAATTGCTGTTGATTCGAAAATCCTGGGAAGAAAAATTGGCCGAACAACACGAAGACTGATGGCAACGGAGTTCGTATGTGCTTGAGTGTGTGCTTCTCCAAAGTGATCAACACAGCTTGTCGTTCAGGCTGGCTGTCTCGTGCAGCGACCGGAAACTGCTTTCACGCTGGTTCGATAGATGCGACGTCGTTTCCAAGCTAGGCGTTTCCTGCGAGTTTTTCCGTGGCTGTGTCACGCAGGAAGGCTGCTCCATTCTGTGCCACGCGCTGTGTGATGGGCGGGCTGCAGCGCCGCTTGAAAAAAACTTTTGCCAAGGTGGCAGGGTTTCCTGGCGTCCTGCGTTTTCATCAATAGCGGGCCATCTGCTGCACGGTTTCCGTGAGCTGAAGTGGGCCGGTGATGGGAAGTGCGGTCTCCCTTGGGTGCCGTGGTGCTAGCCAGCACACCGTCATCGGTCCTCTGCTCACAGCTTAGACTTTGGCAGTTTGAGGCATCTGAGAAAAAGTTTCGACAAGTTCTTGCAATGACTGTGAATCCATCACTAGTGTCTTTCCCGCTGGCTGGCATCACAACAAAACATCCGCTTTCACGCGCACCGTGTGTGTGAAAGATCTCAGACAAGACCGCACGAAATCACCTCACCCGTGATTCTGTGCGGTCTTTTTTTTGTGAAGCCAACCTTCACAATCATGTCTCGTATCGAAAGATGAACGATGAAGAAAGAGAGTCCATTTCTTATAGTTTCAGCGATTGCTCTGCTGGTGGGAGTATCAGCCGAGGTCGGATCGGCTGCGATCATCACTTACAATAGTCAGGCGGTGTGGGAAACAGCAAACGCAGGTTTTGCGACAGACGATTTCAATGGTGTTGTGGGAAACACGCAATTGGCGGAAGGGGTGAATGAGAACGTTGGACTGTTTTCCGTTTTCTATGAGACAACGGGAGGGGTGAATGAAGGTGGCAATAACCTCAGCAACGGTTCACTCAGACTACAGATTGACACGGGTGGCACCGACCAAACACAGTCATTGACATTTAGTTTCCCGAGTCCGATTTTCGGCTTCGGCTTTAACATTACGGGCCTCAACGCCAACACTGAACGTTGGCAATTCACAGTTGACGGGAACAACTTCAACATTGCGGACGTCATCGACTCGAACTCATCCAGTACATCGCTTTCCGGGTTTGCCGGATTTCGATCTGATGTGGCAATCTCATCGATTTCTGTCGCGAATCTGCCCGTGACTGTGTCGCCGTTCGACGGAGTTCAATTCGAAAGCGTTTTTGTTGCCGGAACAAGTGCAGCAGCTGTGCCGGAACCGTCTACATCCGTTTTGCTCGGCCTTGGGTTTTGTGGCTTGGGGTACAGGCGAGTCCGACGAAAGCGTCAATTGCAAGCCGAGTGACTACGATGAACCAAGTTCACACATTTCCAATGGTGGCACATGCCGGCGGCACCTTTTTTATGCGACAAAGCCATTGGAAACCGTAGTCAATTGTTCAACAGAGCACGAAGCGGCCAAATTCATTTCACCTGCCATCCCAGATTCCTCCGTTGCGTGGCATAGTGTGCCTGCTGGCATGATGTCGCACACATGCATACGGTCTACTGTGGTTTCTTTTTCCAGCCACAGGTCTCGGCAAATTCCATGTCTCACACATCTTGATGGCACGGTGAAAAGAGTTGTTGCGTTTTTATCGATCCGGAACCATGACGACTCGATATTGCGACCTTTCTTGCAATATTGACTTGCTCTAGGACGACCTTCGAATTCGCCCCAGAATATCGCTTTCTGTAAGAACGAAAACCCATGAACCAGAAACTGCTGCAACAGCTCACGCGACAACAACTTCAGCAGATTGATACAGTTGCGTCGCAGTTCGAGAGCAAGCTTATCGCGGGCCAACAGCCGAAAATTGAAACGGCTTTGCAATCCGTTGGCGAAGAACTCGGGGCGCCGTTGCTCGCAGAGCTGATTTCAACGGAAGCCGATTTTCTGCGATCAATAGGAGCCGCACCGACCGAGCAATCCTACATCTTACGGTTCCCCGATCATTCTCAGATCGTCAGCACGCTCTTCCACGGGAAGGATGAATCAACAGACGCTGCGGCTGAGGCGAAGATTGATGCGGCCGCAACCGGTCGGATGTCGACGGATGACACGGACTCGTTTGTTCAGTCGATTTCAGCAGCGGCAGCAGCTGACACGCGTGCCGATCAAACGACAGCAAACCCGCAAGACGTCGCCATTTCAAAACAATTTGGTCGCTACCGAATCGAACGCGTCCTGGGTGCCGGAGGCATGGGCACGGTTTACCTTGCGGAAGACACGCAACTGGAACGCCGAGTGGCGCTCAAGATTCCAAAGTTCTCTGCGAGCGACAACAACGGCGGAGAACGATTCCTGAGAGAAGCTCGCGCCATGGCAATGGTCGAGCACCCGAATCTGTGCCCGGTGCACGACGTCGGTGAAATCGACGGACGACAGTTTCTGACCATGACCTACGTTGACGGACCGACGCTCGTAGAAGTTCTGCAGCAGGATGGTCCGTTCCCCACAGACAATGCGGTGCGGCTGATGACGAAGCTTGCGGAAGCCGTCCAGGTGGCTCACGACGCAGGCATCGTTCATCGCGATCTGAAGCCCGCAAACATCATGATCAACCAGCGAAACGAACCGATCATCATGGACTTCGGTTTGGCTCGCCGGGAAGAGGCAACCAGCGACACGATCACTCAGGAAGGAATGATCATTGGCAGCCCGGCTTACATGGCTCCGGAACAGGTTGAAGCAAAGGTCAAAGCCATTGGCCCAAAGACTGACCTCTACGCTTTGGGAGTCATTCTGTATGAATTGTTGTCTGGACAACGACCGTATCAAGGATCGCCACTTTCTGTTCTTGCCCAAATCAAAGTCGGCAATCCTGTTCCCCTGAAAGAACGCAGCCCGGCCACCAATTCACAATTGGCCGCTATCTGCACGAAGGCAATGGCCTCGAATGCGGCGGAACGCTATGCGTCCGGCGAAAGACTGGCCACGGCACTTGCAGATTTTACAGTCGGTCAGGACCGGCCACTTCGTATCTTTGGCAACTGGACGATCGCCGCAGCTGCGTGTGTTTTGGTTGCTGTATGCAGTGCCGTCTACGTGTTAGAAACACCGAAAGGAACAGTCACCGTCACCGCTCCTGATCTCGCCGAGGTGGACCTAACGGTTCGCAACGGCGACGAAGTCGTGGCCTTTCATGCCACGCCCAATACTGCAACTGCGAGAGCGATTGCCGATTCAACGGCGTCCGCTCCTCGCCCCAGCCCTTGGGAGAATACGTTTGTTGACTCGGGCCTGAGATTTCACAGCGTGTACAGCACCAGCGTTGCGGCGGGTGATCTTGACGGTGACGGTCGTCCTGATGCTGTCGTCGGCACAAACAACTCGTCCAACATCACAATCTACTGGAATGAAGGACCTGGCAACTTCGTCACCGGCGAACTGACTCCTGATGTCACGCTGGGTCACGCTGGCAATACGGCTCTCAGCGACCTTGACGGCGACGGCGATCTGGACATTTTTCTGGCTCGATCCAACGGTGCGCCGGACCGAGTTTTGCTGAACAAAGGTCATCGAACATTCGTGGTCACCAAAGATCTGCTGTCCAAAACACCGTCGGCTGCAGTGGCGATCAACGATCTCGACGGCGACAATGATCCTGATGTCTGGGTGACCGGCGTGCATGGCCGACATAGCGTTTGGCTGAACGACGGAACCGGGCGATTTTCGAAGGGTCAGCTTAGCTTGCCGATCACCGTGGCGCCAGTCCCGAGCATCTTGCTGGCCGACTTCGATGCTGACGGCGATGTGGATGCCTTCACGAAGTTTCAAAACAAGAGTGGCGAACTCGAAGCCTACTTCTGCTGGAACGACGGTTTCGCCAACTTTACATTAAGCGAGCCCGTCGCCGGCACGCGCGGGATCGGACGGAA
The DNA here is from genome assembly GCA_039974975.1 of Fuerstiella sp. Taxonomy (GTDB): domain Bacteria; phylum Planctomycetota; class Planctomycetia; order Planctomycetales; family Planctomycetaceae; genus Fuerstiella. The sequence continues at coordinate 23,734 of JBDWHY010000085.1, forward strand.
CGTCGCCTGTGACTTCGACAAGGACGGTCGAATTGACATCGCGGCGATCGCAGATGGCGGCAAACTGACATTCCTTCGCAATCGTCAGGATGGATGGGTGGTCGAACAGATTTCGGAATTTAACCACATCAGTGCATGGCGATTTGTGGCACAGGATTTTAATGGCGACGCCAGCCCGGATCTCGCCATTGCAATCAAAGGCAAACAGGCGTCCGCGTTGGATCTGCGAAACATCGTGTGGTTCAACGATGGAAGCGGACAATTCAGTGCTCATGCCCGTGTGCCAGGTCCTGGACCGACACTGGGGCTGGCCGCTGCCGACTTTGACCTCGACGGTGATCTCGACCTGTTTGAAGCCAATGCGAAAGACGTGCCAGACCGCATTCTCTGGAATGAATCGAAGCGGTAGTGCATGT
>JBDWHY010000086.1:0-126790 GCA_039974975.1 Fuerstiella sp.
AAACATGCTGTGATGCTTTTTGACAGTTGGTTACAGGAAAAGCCGCATGGCTTCATTCAACAAAGTCATTCTTCTCGGGAATCTCACACGAGATCCCGAAGTTCGTTACACGGCTGGTGGTTCAGCCGTGACTGAAGTTTCGTTGGCCGTTAATCGCCAATGGACAGATCGACAGACCAACGAACGCAAAGAAGAAGTCACTTTCGTTGAAGTGACGCTATGGGGACGAACAGCAGAAGTAGCTGGCGAGTATCTTTCGAAGGGGCGGCCTTGCCTGATCGAAGGCAGACTGCAACTGGACCGCTGGGAAGACAAAGAAACTGGCAAGAATCGATCGAAACTAAAGGTTGTTGGTGAGACCCTCCAGCTTCTCAGTGGTAAGAGCGACAATGACGGCGGATCGGGCGGTGGAGCACCATCATCCGGCTATTCAAAGCCAGCACCCGCAGCACCCAGACAACAATCCGCTCCGGCCGCTCAACCAGCAGCACCACCATCGGATTCAAGAACGCCTGACCAAGCGTTCTACGACGACAACCCAGCCCCGCAAGACGATGATGTCCCTTTCTAAGAGACAACATACGCTGAACAAATTGCAACAAACACGAAGTCCACGTCACCGCTCAGCCAACATTTGATATCAACAGCCACAGCAAGTCGCAGTCACCCTGACTGCAAAGCTTTTGGCAACAACGAAATAAGCTCGCTTAGATACAGGGAACAATCCATCATGGTTCATGTGACAAGACCTCGCGGCGTTGCCGGTTCAACAAATTCATCAGCAGAAGTTTTGCTTGTTCACGACATTTCGCATCTCGGCAAGCGTGGCGATATTGTCCGCGTCAAGCCAGGCTATGCTCGCAACTATCTTCTTCCTCACGGCTTAGCGACCGTAGCGACTGAAGAAAACAAGAAGATGGTTGAACTGCACAAAGAGAAGCTGAAGGCCGTCGAGTCCAGCCGAATTCGCGACCTGAGCAAAATTGCAGAAGCACTGAGCAAGTACAGTGCAACAATTGAAGCCAATGCGACCCCAGACAACATGCTTTACGGCTCTGTTGACGCTCGCGATATCAGCGATGCGTTGAAAAATGCCGGCCATAAAGTTGAAGCAGAACACGTTCGACTTGACGGTGCGATCAAAGAACTTGGCATGTACACCGTGAAGGTGAAACTGCACGAAAAAGTTCAAGCAGACGTCAAAGTTTGGGTTGTTCCCGCCGCAGCCAACATGTAGCCCGTTGCCTTCCGCAGCCAGATCCTGAACGGCCTCAAGCGGAAAACAGCCGGCAAACATTCAAAGCAGATCTTCAAAATGCTTTGCAACATGACCCTCAGAATGCCTGTTCGCATCTGAGGGTTTTTCATTGACTGACCCTTCCTGCAGCCCACTTAGTGAGACAGTTTGATGTCGTTCGATTCAGACGATTTCCCACGTAAACGCAAGAAGAAAGGGGACTGGAAAAACGACAACCAGAACTCGGGCTTTGCTGACCACCTAAAGGTACCCCCACAAAACTTAGAAGCAGAAAAGGGTGTCCTAGGAAGCATCATGCTGCTGAATGAAGCAGTGGACGACGTCGGCGAGATCATTAAAACCGATCACTTCTACAGCGATGCTCACCAGAAAATTTTTGCCGCTGTTCGAGCCCTCTACGACAACAACATCCGAGCCATCGACAGTGTCACACTGGCAAACGAACTGGAGCGCAAGAACGAACTGGAAGAAATCGGCGGAGTCTCGTACTTGGCCGAAATCCTAGAAGCCGTGCCACACGCGGCTCACGCAAAATATTACGCGAACATCGTTCGAGAAAAATGGATTCAACGACAACTGATTAGCTCTTGTACCGAAATCCTATCGGAAAGTTACGAGCTAAAAACAGACATCGATGAACTGCTGCAAGGAGCAGAACGACGCATCTTTAGTATCGTCGAATCCGAAGATGCAAGCGGCAATATCTACATCTCCGACATCCTGATGGAAGCGCTCGATCGCATCGACGAACGCATCAACCAAGAAGGTGACGTTTCCGGGCTTTCCACGGGTTTCACAGATTTCGACCTGCACACCACCGGCTTCCAACCAACCGAACTGATCATCCTTGCTGCTCGCCCCTCCATGGGGAAAACAGCCCTTGTTTGTAACATCGCTGAAGGAATTGCAAGAAACGAAGATAAGGGCGTTCTTCTATTCAGCCTAGAACAATCCAATGCAGAATTGGTGGAACGATTCTTGGCCATCACAGCCCGAGTCAACGGACACGATCTGAGAGCCGGTCATCTCAGCCGGGAACAGCGAGATCAGCTGATGGAAGCATCAGATCAGCTATCTCGAATGCCCATTTACATCGATGACAAGCCTGGACGAACGATGGGCCAGATTGCGGCTCTTGCCAGACGACTGCACCGCAAAGACGGACTCGGTATCATCATCATCGACTACCTGCAGCTGATTGAACCCGAAGACAAAGCGGCTCCCCGAGAACAGCAGATCGCCGGAATCTCGCGACGACTAAAGTTCCTTGCGAAAGAACTCCGAGTACCCGTTGTGGCTCTGGCTCAGCTGAACCGTGGAGTCGAACTTCGTGAAGACAAACGCCCTCGCCTGGCTGACCTTCGAGAATCAGGATCGATCGAACAGGACGCCGATATGGTGATGTTTCTACATCGCCCGGATGCCTATGATCCAGAAGATCGTCCGGGCGAAGCCGAAGTCGTTATCGCTAAACACAGAAGTGGGCCAACAGGAATCATCAAGCTGACATGGCGAAAGGAATTCATGCGGTTTGATAACTATACGCCGATGGCTGACACAGACTTCGACCTCTAAGCAGGACGAACACATCTGCAGACCACTTGTCGCTGGTGGCTACCTGCCACCTAGCAGAACAGGGCAAGCAAGATGTTGGAACCAGATGCAACACGCCCTAACATCACCGACTTTAATCGCCGCGGCTTTCGCCTCCATGGAATTCGAAGGGAAAAGCCACGCTGTCCGCCCCAAAACTATTTTAAGAACGGATCGAAGCCTCTTTGCAGGGCTTCTAGTTCGGGTGGGATGACATCCGAAAGGCGACTGATCGGCGACTGACTGGACCGAGCCGTCGGTAAAGGAGTCAACGATGAATCCGACCGAAAGAAATCACCAACGGCTCCGGGTAATGCTTCTTGAACCTTCCTTGCGCTGTAGTCTTCAATCGTCTCGAGTGTTTGATCGAATGCCTGCTCACGCGTTCTTTGCAACTGGCCCCGGAAGCCATTTGCCACTTCGTCGACTCGCGATGCGACTTCTTTGCGAACTTCGTTCGTCACACTCTCTCGTGAATTCGCAACCGTATCCTGCCAACTCCCTGAAGATGGAGTACTGCTAACAGGCCCCTCATCATCGTCACCAAAGAGCATGTCAGAAATCAAATCCGACTCCTCAGACGCCGTAAAGGTTGGTTGAACTGGATTGATCGATTCAGAAAACGGGGCAGAGCGAGAGGTGGATTCACGAAACGGATCAAGCGGTTCAACGCGTGCTGGGTCCGATACGATCCCAGCATCATCTGGCCGCTCTTGGACACCAAGTTGATTGCCACTTTCTGGCCCAAAGATCGAATCAGCAGAAGGCAAGTTCAACCGACCACCAGATGGATTCAGTTCATCAATTCGAGCAATCTGATTCAGAGAAGGCTGCTTTGCTTCGCCAAATGGGAACTTCAACAGGTCTTCGAACTCATTCGACGAACCAGCCCCATCTTGCCCGCCCGCTTCAGGAATCGTCCCAGGGATCTGAAGACCCTCCATTGCCCCATCTTCATTCATCAGGCCGCGCAGTTGCTCTAACGCCGATTCACTACCTGATACACGCCCCAGCAATTCATCACTCACCGATGATGCAACCAAGTCAGTATCGCCGTGAGCGACCAATGCCCGGGCTAATTCAGGACGATCAGCATAGTCTTCCGGTGTCCAGTTCCTGAGATCAACGAAGAACAGCCCAATCGACGGCTGAGGCGTGCGAGGCACCAGCCGGAAACCGTCTTCCGACCGAATCAAATGAAACTGAAGCGACACGAACATCAGTAGCGAGCCTGCGACTGCCCCGACAAGAAATGGCTTGAACTTTTTCATGATGACCGAACTACCAAAAGACCGTTGTGTGCTACTGATGACATCGCTGACTGCCATCCATCACAGGGGCAGACAAAATCGAAATGCAATACAGCAAAGGAAGCGAAAGACAGGCCACAAAAGAAGAGGTCGTGGCGAATTCCGCTCGTGCACTTCAACGCTACCACGCGCAGAACAACCAACTTGTGCCGAACTTTCATGTTGGAACAAAAACAAGTTCAAGCTGCTCATCAAGACGTACTCTCTCACCCGATAAGCAAAAACACCGCAGACACCCCATTCTCACAAAACGCCGCAATGAAGCCACCTCAGCTGTGGGCATGAAAACCCAGCAATCTGGCTCGTAGACCTGTTGCCGCTCAGCCTCGTGTTGTGAACTGGCCAAAATCTTGAAATTTGCCGAGCCAGCCAATTGCTATGGCAAGCTGTACTGCGTACCGTCACAGATGTGGGTTTTGTGCCCAATTGATCTTTGAAAACTGATTGCTTGTGGGCTTTTTGCCCAGTAGTGTGTAAGCAGACAAGATACATCTACGACGGCACCTTCTTCATGTTCATCACCGGCGAAGTCAGACGAACGCTCGACGATCGATATCGTCTGAGTCTGCCTCAAGATTTCGCTGATGGCATGACTGACGAAAGCGGAGACCTGATCGTTGCCAAAGAACGATCAGGCTGCCTGAGCCTGTGGAGATGTGACGAGTGGGAAAAGCGAATCGAAAGCGGCGTGTCGCTTTTAAAACAAAAAATCGATTCGGGCCGCATGGAAGGTCGTTGGGGAGACGTTCAAAAGCTAGGACGCTTACTTTCGACACGACACCAGAAAGTTAACTTGGCGAAAAGATCTCGACTATTGGTGCCGGAAACATTCCGGGACTTCTTAGGAGTCGCCGCCGGACAAGAGCTTGTTGTTGTTGGGGCCGTGATTTGCGTTGAAATCTGGAACCCAAGTTACTGGCTAGAAACGCTGAAAGACGAAATGCCCAGCTTTGGTGACCTCTTTAAGACGTTGACTGAATAGCCAGCAATCAAAAACGAAACAAAACTTCTACGAATAAAACACTGGAAGCAGAAGGAACCGAACGAGAGTTGAGTGACCTAAATACTCAATCAACATTCTCTCCGGGCAAACATCCCCGGTTGCATCGAATGCACCCACGGATGGCCGTCTGGCAGGGAGGCCACTCTTCTCTCTTCGGTTCATCTTCTTAAGACCCGTGGCAACCGTCACAGCAATTCAGCTGATATCGCCCCCAAGCGCAAAGTTGCCTCAGACGAATTTCTGCGACGATCAACCCATCTTGACTAACAAGCTCCTCTGCCCCGAAGCAGGACTAACTTCGAGCGGTTAGCAAGTTTCTTACCGTCACAAGCGACATGATCGCAGCGGTTTCAATTCTCAAGATGGTGTCCGGCCAAGTCAACAACCTCGCATCACGATGTCGCATCTCAGCAACTTCATCGTCTGTGAATCCCCCCTCCGGGCCGATCAAGATGACGTGCTTGGCTTCATGATCAGATTCAGCAACGGAGACTGTGGGTCCCGCTTCTGGATGCCCGAGCCAAAAGATTGCTGACGGATCTTTAAGCAACTCACTCAAGGCAATCGGCTGGCAAATCTCAAGCGCATGCAAGCGTCGGCACTGCTTACACGCACTGACCACAGTGGATTCCAGCTTCGACAATTTCCCCTGCCCAGGATAAGTCACACTGCGAGCAGTTTCCAACGGAATGAATTGGCTGGCACCTAACTCAGTCAGCTTTTCCACCATCCATTTCGTGCGTTCGCCTCGAGGAGGCGCAGCGGCGACGACAATGTTGGACTTTGATGGCGGCTGAACTTGCTGCAGATCCGTAATGCAAACTGTGACATTGCGACGATCAATTTCCGTGATCACTGCTGAAGCAAGCCCCCCTTTCCCATCGAACACTTCGATCTCGTCTCCAACCGAATTACGCATCACCTTCACAGCGTGCTGCGCTTCCGTGGTTGGAAGACTGAATTCCCCCAGCTGCAAGGTCTGACAAAAATAGCGGTGTGGCATGGTGGAATTTGCTTACAACGAACACAAAGAGAAAAGCGAGAAGCCTATTTTTCAAGCTGTGGCAACAGCCGGATCCGACTTTTCTGAAGGCGACCAATCTCACCTTGAAGAGACAACCGCTGCTGCACATTGACTTTGCGATCGGGCGTTAACAAATCAAGATTTGACATCACAATTTGCTCGCCGACTTGCAAACCCTCAACCACAGCCATTGCCTGTAAAGTTCTTTTTACAACAACCGACCGCTGCACAACCGTGCTATCGGCGGTGACAACGTAAACTGCATCAGACACAATTGCTTCACGAGGAATCAAAAGAGCACCTGCGGATACTGGACCGTCTATTGCCGCTGTGACAAATGTACCTGGCAACAAGACACTGGAAGCTTCAGTATTCAGCACCTCAATAAACACCTTAACCGTCCGCGACCCCGCATCAGCCTCGGGTGAGACACGAACAAGGTCCCCCGCCCAAGTGACAGATGATTCGTCACCTGCTCGAAGTTGAACAGTTGGCTTGGTGCCATTTTTCTGCAGCTCTTGCAGCCTCAGAAATTCTTCTTGAGGCAGAGCAACTGCAATTTCAACCACCTGCAGATCAGTAAGCCGAAACAGTGGCTCACCACCACGAACAAATTGACCAAGCTCTACACTCACTTCGCTGACCACCCCATCAAACGGAGGCAAGACCTGAGTTCTCTTGAGGTCATTGGCGACTTGCTTCGCTTCGGCCTCACTACTTGCCAAACGTTGCTCTGCAGCTCGGCGTTCAGCAGGCATTGCATCCAACTGATTCTGAAGCTGCAGAATTGTTTCTTGGTAACGCTGCACTTCGAGAAGAGAACGACTGAGCTCAGATTCGGATGAGGCATTCTTCCGCATTGCCGATTGAACTCGCCCGTACTCCGCCTTCAACGTCTGAAGCACATCCTGACTTTGCTTCAGCTGTCTTTTTGTGCTGTTAAGCACGACGTCCATTCGCTGCAGTTCAGTGTTCGCCTCTTCAATGCGACTTAACGACTGCCGCTGCCTCTGCAGATAATCTTCTGGATCAATTCGAATCAGCAAATCCCCAGCCTCTTCAACCGTCCCCTTGCTCCCCAAAGGAACCAACTGGCGCGACGTGACCACGCTACCGACATTCAAGCTGGGATCCACTTCGATCACAACGCCAGAAACTTGGGCGGCCACGATGACTTCTCGGTCTGCTTGCGCTGTCCCAAAGCCGTAGATAATCTCTTGAAAACGAGCGGACTGTACCTCAAACACATCGACATTAAGAACAGGAGCAACAATCTCCGCTTGCTGCGCCTGTTCACGATTTTCGTAGAGCCCTTGGTACACGGCGGCACTCAGTAGCAAAATAACCACAACCAAGACCTGAGTGATTAGCAGCTTGTGGACAGGAGAAAGTGGCAATCGATTTTTAGCCATAACATCCGGCTTTCACAGCGGATTGTTTACAAGAACAAGTTAAAGCAACGCACCGGAATATTACAGCACAGTGATGCTTCACGAATATTCGTTTGTTGACGGCCTTTCTGAAACAAAGACCAAGGATTCCTGCCTCGATTTTCAGCATCAGTAAGTCACGACGTAATCAACGGAAAACAGCACGCGGCTAAAGCCCATGCAGCTCAACCACTGGAAACGCACCATTTTTGCGATAGCAAGATTCAGATCCAGCAAACTCAGATGCAGCGACCCCAGAATGAAGCAAAGCTGGAATGAAATAAAACTGCCACAAAGCTTCACTCCCAGCAGCAACGCAGCAAAAGGTGGCATGGAACAAGCCGAGGACTGAGCGACGAGATCATCTTCAGTCTGAATTGGGGCAGTCAAGTCCGGGCAATTCCCCATCGAGCTGTGTGGAAACCCCGGACATCTGGGCAATCGTAATCATGCGAATCAATTCTGCAGCCGTACTCGCCTTCATGTTTTCCATCACCTTTGCTCGGTGTTTTTCGACCGTCTTTTCGCTAATCCCCATTCGAATCGACATCGACTTGTTGGTTTCGCCGCCGTATAGACCAACCAAAATTTCGCTTTGGCGACGAGAAAGAGCTTTGATTCGACTGGCAATTTCGTCCACGGGCGACACTTCGGTTCGCTCAAGAAAATACATCAAGAACCCACGGTTGTCCGGAGACAACTGAAGGGTGGTGACTCGAGCCTGATTGTACGGGCCAACCGGACTGTCCAATAGAAGACAGTCACCAGATCGAAATTGAGATGTCACTTGAGCACAGATCGTCTGAATTTCAGCCTGAAGCAGCAAAGTGGCCTCCTCAGGAGTCGAATCTGACCGAGGGCTCAATTCCTTCAACTGCTTTTGCAACGTGAGAGAACAAAGAGTCACCTCGAATGGCGAATTCTGAACAACGCACCACGCATCGGTCGACTGAGCGGCAAGAGAGGCCAAAAGTTCATCAACTGCAGGCACGTGATTACCTTTGAATCTAAACGAAGGACGACAACGCGTAAAGCGATGCAAAAAACCCTCGATGAATGCAGAACAATACTCGATTGGTCATCGAATCAAATCCAAGCAGCACTGCTGTGATGGTGCCCCGGCAATCATCAAGATCGCCCGCAGAGAAAGCCCCCCACGGACACCTCACCACCTTGGCGTAAACCAGTACTCTTGGACCATTGTACGCACTATAGCGTCACGACAAACAGAATACTCCCAACTCGGTCATCGTTCCTCGTGCCAGCAACCGACTTTCATGACACAATTCAGACATCTGAGTGTTGTGGATTGCTGGCACACAATGCTTGAGATACGCTTACCGGATAGAGACACGCCCTAAATCAAGATGGCGAAGACAATGCATCGACTCAAAAACGATCTGAATCTGATTAATTTGGCAGCCAGCCACACCGGAACTCAAATTGAAATCGGTGAATTGGTTTCGGCCCTCGAAGGTATCGAGCAGATCCAACAGGCCGCCGCATCCATGGCCACTGTCGTTAAGTCGATTATGGCGACACAAAATCACGCTGAAATTTTTCGAGTCTTGCTGGCCGAAGATAATCCAAACCAACGAATTCTTATCGGCAACGCTCTTAGAAAAGCAGGCTTCTTTGTTGCAGAAGTTGGCGATGGCAATGAAGCCATCGAATACATCTACCAGATGACGGAACCAGATATCATCCTGACTGATGTCGCCATGCCACACTGCGACGGCAACGAACTGGTCAATGTCGCCCGAACCAGCCCAATGTGCACTCATTCATTGGTCGTTGCGATGACAGGCCGACCGCTCAGCGACGAGTTACGCAAAAAAGTGGACCACGTGATCATGAAGCCTCTTGATCCAGAAGCTCTTGTAGCGGAACTTAAGAAACTGCTGCAACGACGAGACCAAGCGGAAAACAACGCCGCAGAAATCGCTAGCCCAGACCACTCAAACAGCTAACGCATCTTGCCTGCAGCCACATCTTGCCCGCAGCCACATCTTGCCAGCAGTCGCCTCAAGGCCGGCTTCACCGAAAGCCTTCGCCGCACAATGCCGTGAACAAAGATTCTCACGCAACAAGCCTGATCACGCACCAACAGAGCGCCCGTTACCGTGAACCAAGAGCCGCTCTTAATCAACGACTAGCGCCTTGGCTGCAACGAACACCGCGAACTCAAAACAGCATCAATTCGAAAACCTGCGAACCAACAGAAATGCACTCCAGAGCGCATTTCCTGTCGGTTGCCTGATCAGCGAACTAGATGTCAAGCTCTTTCACATCCAGTGCGTGCTTCTCGATAAATTCGCGCCGAGGCTCAACTTGGTCACCCATCAGAACCCGGAACATCTCATCGGCCGCTGCGGCATCTTCCATGCGAACCTGAAGCAACACCCGCTTCTCAGGATCCATACTGGTATCCCAAAGCTCTTCAGAATTCATTTCGCCTAGACCTTTGAAGCGCGTCAAAGTCAGACCCTTCTCGCCTAACTTGCGAACTTCTGGCAACAAGTCTCGAAGACTGGTCAATGGCACAACAGCATCGTCACGTTCGATTTTCAGAGGATAAATCTGCTCTGCATTCGAAACACCCGCTGGAATGAAATCTCGAAACGTAAAGCCAAAGTCCTTTAACTGGCCAATCTGAATGTTCAGAGTTTTGATTTCATGAAGATCGATGAGCTGAGACACAGGTTCGATCTCTGCGGGCTTATCATCTGGGTCTGCATCAGTCGATTTTTCAACCGCTGCTTCTTCACGAACTGCCGTGACCTCCGCAGCGTTCTTTTCTTCAAGCTCTTTCACTAAAGCTTCAGCATCATCACGCTCAAAGAACCAGCGTTCCGAATCACCCCACAGCACACGAAAACGTGGCAGTCGCGTATCTTCGGCTCCGCCCTTTGTGAACAGCATTTTCATTTCAATGCCACGACGCTCAAGAGTCTCAATAGGACCTTCCATCTCGTGCAGAACGGTGGAAACTCGACCCAAATTTTCGCCCTTAAACAAGGCATCGTCCGCCTTCACAATCAGTCGAGCATTGTCCAAGCCCAGTTCTGTGAGCTCTTGCATCATGGTCTCATGAGTCTGCACATAACGTGGAGTCTTACGCCCCTTTTGCAACACTCGATACAACGGCGGTTGAGCAATATACACATGGCCGCCTTCGACCAACGCTCGCATATGACGAAAGATAAATGTCAGCAGGAGAGTTCGAATGTGACTTCCATCGACGTCCGCGTCGGTCATCACAATAATCTTGCCGTAACGACGTTTCGTGACGTCCATTTCGGCACCCGGAGAAACTCCAATCGCTCGAAACAGATTCGAGATCTCATTGTTATCCAGCACCTTGACCAGCTGAGCTTTTTCGACGTTCAGAATCTTACCTCGAAGAGGCAAGATCGCCTGAATGTTGGAATCTCGTCCGGTATCGGCCGATCCACCGGCCGAATCACCTTCCACCAAATACAGCTCGGTCGACTCTAAATCTCGACTTCGACAGTCACGCAGTTTTTCCGGCAATCCACCGGTCGTGATCGCACCTTTGCGGCGAACCATTTCACGAGACTTACGAGCCGCCTCTCGAGCTTCGGCCGCATTAATGGCTTTGGCGACCAGCTTCTTCGCATTGGCCGGGTTTTCTTCTAAGTACTTCAGCAGCCCTTCGCCCATCACGGACTGCACAATCCCTTCAACTTCCGGGTTGGTTAACTTCACCTTGGTTTGAGATTCAAACTGAGGATCAGGAACTCGAACTGAAATAATGGCCGTCAGACCTTCGCGAAAATCTTCACCAGCTGGTGACGTGTCTTTGAACAGATTGTTCTTCTTGGCATACGTGTTTAAAGATCGAGTCAACGCGCCTCGAAAACCGCTGGTGTGCGATCCACCATCAACGTTAAAAATGTTGTTCGCAAAGGCTCGAATATTTTCCGTGTAGCCATCGTTGTGCTGCATCGCAACATCAACTTCAACTCCATCTGCTGAACCGCTCAACCGAATCACATCATTCAGAATCGGAGTTTGAGTGCGATTCAAATAACGCACAAACTCAACAAGCCCTTCTTCGTAATGAAAGGTTTCTTCTCGGTCTGCACGTTCATCAATCAGACGAATTCGGATACCGGGAGTCAGAAATGCCAGCTCTTGAAGGCGACGAGTCAGAACGTCGAATGAAAAGGCGGTCTCAGGAAAGATCGTCGGATCTGGCTGAAACGACAACTTCGTCCCCGTCTTGTCTGTCCGACTTAACTCTCGCAACTCTGATGTACGAACCCCCTTTTCGAAGTCCATCACCCACAGCTTTCCTTCGCGGCTAATTTCAGCAGTTAGCCAAGCGCTGACTGCATTCACGGCCGTAATACCGACGCCGTGCAAACCACCGGTTCCCGTTTTATAACCGCTGTCGCGATCAAATTTTCCGCCCGCGTGAATCTCAGTCAGCACGACCTCTACAGCACACCGGCCATCCCCCTTGACCTCGCTGATCGGAATACCTCGACCATCGTCAGAAATGGAGATACTTTCATCCACGTTAATGCGCACAGTCACTTCAGACGCATAACCGTTGACAGCTTCATCGATGCTGTTGTCCACGACTTCATACACGAGATGATGCAATCCAGCAGAATCAGTTCCGCCGATATACATCGCTGGTCGCTTACGAATTCCATCAACACCTTTTAAGTGCTGAATATCGTCACCAGTGTAGTCATTCTGAGAAGGATCTTCCGCGTCAGACACGTTCAGTCTTCCTGTCGATTTATTTTTGAACCGCGATCACCGATTGCCCCAACAGGGCCAACCGCGATCACTCATGATTTATTGAATTCGAACAAACTTCAGAGACTTAATGTCGGATTCTGGATGAGCCTGCTGCATTTGCTTCAGCAAGTCATGCTTCAAGAACCCGGTCAGCTCTTCCAAAATTGCTCCATTGGTCACTGCGATTTCTAAGAGATCACCTTTTTGTCGTCGCACATAACTTTTCGCTGCCACTCTTTCGTCACAACATTTTTTCCAAGTGTCGGCCAATCCACCGACTGATGATTCTTCAGCAATTCCTTTACGCCGAATCAAACCATTCAGCAGATTCCCCAACATTTTGGGTTTGTCGTAGGGTGCTTCATACGTGCGATCAGCGCCCATTATTCTTCGCTTTCGAATACCAAACGATTGGTCGAAATATTGAATCCAACCACACGCAAAACACGTGTTCGCAACTCGGGAAAAGCAATCAAAAACTTAAAGCCAACCAGCTTCACAAATGAAATTACCCGAATCACACGCTCACTAAAACTAGCGATTTTGAGCCAACGGCATGATGACATAGGTGTATGAATCTTCGACTCGGAACACGGCAGCATGCTCAGAGCTGATCAGCTGCAATTCCACCATCGTGTCTGGAGTCAGCACCTTCAGGAAATCAGCCAAGTACCGCGGATCGAATGTGATTCGAATTTCCTCATGCGAATACTCGATCGGCATTTCGATCTTCGATTCACCCACATCCTGAGCACGACTGGCCAGCAACAACTTGTTGTCATGAAACACAAAGTCGACTCCGCGACTTTCTTCGTCCGTTACGATTTGAGCCTGACGAACGGCAGCATGAAAAGGGCCTGCCAAAATCGAAACAGAAACTTCGCCCGCCTTTGGGATCACGTCTCGATATTTTGGAAAGCGGCCTTCCACCAAGCGGCTGTAAATGACGCAGCGACCAGAACGAAGCAAAACTTCATTTTCTCGAACTGCAACATCAACGTACTCAGCGTCACCATCAATTGATCGTTCAAGCAATGACATTGCTCGAGTCGGCACGACGGTCGTCTTTTCAGGCAACGTTGGGTTGCCTTCTTTCTCACACGCAGCTGTTGCCACAGACAAACGTCGGCTATCGGTAGCCGCCACTGTGACCAGCCCCTCCTGAAATTCCAAGAGCAGACCGCCTAGGGCGTAACGCGTACTTTCAGCGTCCGTTGCAAAAGCTGTTCGCTTCACAATTTGGCGAAACACGGCGGCCGGAATTTTGAAATAGTCTTTCTCGTCAAATTCCGGCACCGGTGGAAAGTCACGAGGATCTTCTGATGACAACCTGAAACTTGCAGAAGGAGCCTTCAAGGTCAGAGACTGCTCTTCAACCTGAATTTCGAATTGATCGTCCTGCAGTTCTCGCAAGATCGAAGACACTCGATTCGTGGGAAGTAAAACCTCACCGGTTGACGTCGTGTTTACACCATCAACCAGATACCGAATGGCGACTTCTTGGTCGGTGCCGACAAGCTCGACCCCGGATGTACCAAGGTGCATGAACACATTTCGAAGCACGTCTTTCGGAGTTCGCGAAGGAACGGCTGAAGCGGCCGCTTGAAACGCCAAAGAAAAGGGAGCTCGATCACAGGAAAGCTGCATATCGCAGACCTACTCTTGCTGGGAAAAAATCAATGAAACATGACAGATTGTGCGTCGAGTCATGTTAACACAAAACACCCTAATTTCCCATCCAGACACGTCTTTTGACGTCATGAAAACACGTACTTTTGCATTGTTTTCCCGCCACTTGGCAGTCTGCCACGACTTCGTTGCTCAACGGCCCCCCAAACCACGCTCACACTCCCATTTTTACCAACAAATGACTCAATTTTAACGCCGCGAACTCACCCAAACACGCGGTGCGGCAGCACTTCTGCAACGACAAGTTTTCACTTTCTTCGATTGCGTGGTACCCTGTGAATTCGGTGGCAGCCTTGAATCTCTTGGCTGATGATTTCTATCGTTTTCGACCCGGGTCTGATTTTATGAAATTTCGCTTTGCTCTTGCCGTCGCTGCCGCCTTTGCAGTCGCCAGTGCCCCCTCTTCCTCAAACGCTGCAGACAACTTCCCTGCCGGGGAATGGGTCTCACTGTTTAACGGAAAAGACCTGACAGGCTGGACTCCCAAAATCCGCTACAGCGACTTTGGAGAGAACACACGCAACACGTTTCGAGTGGCCGAGGGCCTGCTATCAGTTCGCTATGACGAATATGATGAATTCAACAACACATTTGGCCACCTGTTTTACAAGCAACCATTTGGCAACTACCGCATGCGAGTCGAATATCGCTTTGTTGGCGACCAATGCAAAGGTGGCCCCGGCTGGGCAACTCGCAACAGCGGCGTCATGGTGCACGGCCAAGACCCTAAAACCATGGCCAAAGATCAAGATTTTCCCGTGTCGATCGAAGTTCAACTGCTGGCAGGAAATGGCACAGACAAACGCACCACATCAAATCTGTGCACACCCGGAACCAATGTTGTCATGGAAGGAAAACTGAAGAAGCAACACTGCATCAGCTCGACTTCAAAAACCTACCACCTGGACGGATGGGTCACGGCCGAAATTGAAGTCCGAGGCAACAAAGTGATCCGCCACATCTTAGACGGTGACGTCGTTCTAGAGTACAACGAACCTCAACTTGATGATCGAGACGATTCTGCCAAACCAATCATCAAAGCTGCTGGTGGAAAAATTGCACTCAACAGCGGGACGATTTCTATCCAGTCGGAAAGCCACCCATGTGACTTCCGTAAGATCGAAATCATGGTCCTTGATGACTAACAAACAGTGACTAACAAACAGCGACTGACAATCAAACGCACAGCAAAAAGGCCGCCTCAGAGTTAACCTCTCAGGCGGCCTTTTTCACGTTAATGCGGCATTGCACCCGAATCGAATTACAGTTCAACAATTGCGACACTCACAGGCTGCCTTAACCGGCGTTGCCAACAGCCTCGCGAGGCCGCACAACGTTTAACGCGTCAGGAGCCCAACGCAGACAAGCATGCCCAGCAGACATGTGACCGCCAATTTCAGACATACAGATTCCAGCAGCCAACAAGATCACATGATCACCCTCTTGAAGAGGATCCAACTGGTTGCGATCGAAGACTTCCGGCAGACGAGCGAGAATCGTGGGAACAGTCGACGAAATCGTGTTTCCATACCACTCTAAATTGTTCACAAATTCAATGTGGTCATACTTGGCTTTTGCAGCAGCCACCAACGCCTTCAGCAATTTGCCACTGGGCTGATGAGGGATCACCACAATTCGCTGCACAGGATCGTCCGCATCAATGAATTCCAAAGCCGACTGAAGTTGCTCAAGCATCAATTCGATGCCGTTAATAAAGACAGGCTCTGCGTTCATCCTCATGACTGTACGGCAACACGCTTGGCCGTCAAAATCGAAACCGTCACAGTGGTCACGCACGAACAAAGGATCTGGATTCAGCCGACGATCATCAGGAATCGGATAATCACCAGAGTGGATTTGAGCAATGGGCAGCCCATGTTCAAGCTCTAAAACAGAAGCCGTTGCGCCCGCCGAAACAATTCCACAGAACAACCGGTCGGAAGAATCATGCCACGTCTGTGGAGTCTCCACAGATAACAAAGCAACCTTTCCTCCAGCAGAAAGCCCCATCAAAGAATCACGCCCTTCTGCCAACAACTTCATGTACCCCGAGCAACCGAAGTTGCGAGGAATAATCACCCCCTGCGGTAAATTTAGACGTCGTTCAACCTTCTCTGCAACGTCTTCGCATCGCTTGGGATCGGTATGAGAATGACAAAGCACCACATGCTGGAAATCCAAGACTCCCATGCCAGTTGCCGATTCAAGCTTCTCACAAAGCACTTCCGCCAAATCCACAATCGTCACGTCGCTTTGCAAAACTCGCCGCTCACGAATTCCAGTCGATCGAAGTATGGCCTTAGTGCTAGAAAAGCCGGGCTGACCACCTTGTCGAGAAAACGCCATGACATCGCGGTTCGTCAAAGCACGAAACAAACCACCATCATCGAAGACATCGACGACGGTCGAAAGCTTTAACGACCCAGAACCTAGTGTGACTTCACTCGCCATAACATCCTTCAATCAACGCGTGTCTGTGGCATCGCTCTTGGACTGGAACTTAGATATTTTCAAACATCGTTTCACTGGCACATTTGCCTTGGACCAGCTCGCTAGATTTCAAATCGAAACGAAATATCGCGAGTGAATCCATTTTTGTCTATATCTTCCGTCGCCGACCACCAATCGATGACGTTTTGGGGCATCCCGTTGCCTGCCGCATAGCATAACGCCGTTTGGAAAGCGTCGCGAGCCGATGACAGGATCAGTCAAATGAAGCGCAGTTTCATCAGCAAGTAGGGCCCAACCAGCATCAAAAACCTCACCCCACTAGGTGTGGCCTCAATCACCTGCCAGACAGCCCGTCGAATCACGGGCCTTCCGGCGGCACTTTGCAACCTCGTTATCAAGCTCTGTTGGAAATAGACTCCGTCCGGCAATCCAAGAAGAACGGATCACCAAACCAACACCATTCAGGCATTCTGCATCTGAGCAGCCATGAGCGTATTTTTTAACAGCATGGCGATTGTCATTGGTCCGACGCCACCGGGAACAGGAGTGATCATCGAAGCCACTTTTTCCGCTTCATCAAACGCGACATCACCCACCAACTTGTCATCCACACGGTTGATTCCAACATCAATCACAACCGCCCCAGGCTTGATCATGTCTCCTGTTACGAATTCCGGAATCCCAACGGCCGCAATCAACAGGTCTGCCTGTCGAGTGATCGAGCCAATGTCAGCCGTCCGCGAATGACAAATCGTCACGGTCGCGTCAGCTCCTCGCTGAATCAATAAGGACCCCATTGGCTTACCAACGATATCACTTCGACCAATCACGACAGCATGGCAACCCGCCGTTTCAACTTTATGGTGCTGAAGCATCTTCATCACTCCATGAGGAGTACACGGCAAAAATCGGGGCCGCCCCTGAAGCATCAGTCCAACATTTTCTGGATGAAAGCCGTCGACATCTTTGATCGGAAGAATGGCATCCAAAATCGGCGTCGCCACTAAATGCCGAGGCAACGGCAACTGCACCAAAATTCCATGCACAGATTCATCAGCATTCAAATCAAGAACCAACTGCAGCAAGTCGTCCTGAGTCGTATCTTCCGAAAGACGGTGCAGCGTACTTTTTAGTCCACACTTTTCACACGCACGTTCTTTGTTACGAACATAAACCTGACTGGCCGGATCGTCTCCAACCAACACAGCGGCAAGATGTGGAATCACGCCCGTCTTTTGAACGAAGGCAGCTGTTTCCGTTTGCACTTCCTGCTTTACCGCAGCGGAAATCTGCTTCCCGTCAATTCGTATCGCCGCCATTTCGTATTCCCTCTGTTTAAAATTCACTCACCTGTCAGCAAGCTGATTGCCACAAGCTTCTATTAAATCGATGCAAGCCTGCCTTCGTCACAAGCGTTGAATTCTTGATCGACCATCAAATTCATTTCTTGCCCATTACAAAATGGCAAGTGGATTGCGTCGTTCTTCCAAAGTTCCACGAGTAACGCCAACCCGATTACTCGCCTGCAATTGCTGCCACACTTCAGAAGGCGCAATTTTACCAGCAAGCAGTTGACGATACAGGGTCACCGTATTGACAAGGTCGTCCTGATCATCGCTGAGAAACTCAAGCCGAAAACTGCGGACGCCACTTTGCTGCAGGACAGGAATCACCTCCGCCGCGCTTTGAGCCGTCGCATTATAAAGCGTGTTGCGACAACCAACATCCGCTGTCAGTAGGTGCTCTTTCCCAATGCGATCGCGAAGCTTGACTTCGTGAAAGTCACATGGGCGGCCACAGTTCGTCTTATTCGTGCCCGGAGACAACACTGAACAAAACACACAGTGCTCCATATGAAACATGGGCATGTGCTGATGAACGACCACTTCCAACCACTCCGAAGGAATCACTCTCACCAGATCCAACAATTGATCTCGGTTCAGATCGTACGATGGAGTCATCCGCAAGGCACCCTGTGCATTAATCCATTCTGCCGTCAGCTCGTTGGTCACATTCAATGAAAAATCAACGACGGTCGGAATCGACTGCTCTCGAAAGTACTTCAAACCAGCCAGGTTCCGAACCAAGACACCCTCAGGAGCCTGCTTACTCATTAAGCGAAACAGGCCGAGTTCGCCCGGCTTCTGAATTCGAGGCGTCGCAGGATAAACCAACACTCCTCGCTCGCGCCCCTGCTGAATGGCCTGGGAATATTCTCGAATATCAGCGAAGTCGACATAGATTCTTTCGTGAACCAAACCAGAACCATCATCCTGTACGACGTCCAGCAAAGTGTCCAACTGCGACAATGTTCGACACAACAAATTTAGTTCAAGCTGACGCGAATTTACAGGCGGCTGCTGATCCTTCAGGCCAGCTTGCATCGTGGCCAATACAGGCAGCTTGGAAACTTTCCGACTTGCACCAACGCCCGTCGGTGCCAACGCTTCAAC
The DNA here is from genome assembly GCA_039974975.1 of Fuerstiella sp. Classification (GTDB taxonomy): domain Bacteria; phylum Planctomycetota; class Planctomycetia; order Planctomycetales; family Planctomycetaceae; genus Fuerstiella. The sequence goes on from JBDWHY010000086.1 coordinate 18,988, forward strand.
CAACTGCCGCCTGAGCACGCCGAGTACACTTAACGGAACCATTGGGTTCCCCGAAAGATCAGCAGTGACTTCATCAAGCTGATAAACAGTAGCTCCCAATCGACCAAGTTGTTGCTGAAGCACTTCCAAAGTCATGGGGTGCCTTCGCGCTTCCTCAACAACATGTTCTGACTGCAGGTTTACGACGGCCGCATTATCGGCAACAGCACTTAGCTTAATTGGACTCCCCACGGCGATGCTTACCTGAATCCGCAGGGGAACTCGTCGCTTCGTGTCGGCAGATTGATAACTGGCCTTCAGTCGCTTGTTCAATGCCGGGTCATCGGTCTTCCAAACAGACTGACCAATCGTTAGCTGCTTAAAGTCGATTGAGTTGTTGCCAAAAACCAATGTCACCTCTGCATCGACAACAGCTCCACTGCATCTCAAATCATCTTTCCATACTTCGTAAACTCGGCCGCCTTGCTCATTGCCATGTTCGCGATCGGCTTCAAAAACAATTCCATCGCCCGGTTTAATTTCGCGTTGCAACCGAACGGACACTCCTTCTGGAAGCACGCTGACAACTTGCCCCAACAAAACACCTCGCTTCGCGCAGCTGACGGCTGGCACCAGCATCTTGTGATCGCACCCATTCAACCAACCAGGACTAAAACCTCGCGAGAACGACATTTCCAAATCATCGATCTGTTTTCCGGCAAAGGTTTCACGGCGACCTTGAATGGCAGCATCCAACACAGAGCGATAATGCTGAACCGTATTCGCGACGTATTCTGGAGTCTTCAAACGCCCTTCAATTTTCAAGCTACAAATTCCCGCATCCAGCAGTTCGGGAATCAGATCGTAAGCAGCAAGATCCTGAGGACTCAACAGGTACTTTTGTCGACCAAGATCAATGTCCTCTCCATCACAGATTAATTCGTAGGGCAGTCGACATGCCTGAGCACACTGACCTCGGTTGGCACTGCGGCCTCCCAAGGATTCACTGGTCAGACATTGCCCCGAATACGCAACACAAAGAGCCCCATGCACAAAAACTTCGAGGGGCATTGTTGTGTTGTCTGCGATCTTGCGAATCTCTTTCAGCGAAAGTTCGCGAGGAAGCACGACTCGACGAATCCCCAAATCCTGCACAGCATCGATGCATTCTGCGCTCGACAAAGTCATCTGCGTTGAGGCATGAATTTCCAAATCGGGACAAACTTCACGAGCCAGTCGAGCGACTCCAATATCCTGAATCAGAACGGCGTCGATCCCAGCGGTTGCCAGTTTCCGCAGAGCATCCTCCATGCGAGAAAGCTCATCAGAAAACGCCAATGTGTTGAGCGTAACGTAGCCCTTCACACATTGGCGATGCAGAAAGTCGACGATGCGATCAAGGTCATCCAGTTGAAAATTTGTCGCTCGAGCCCGAGCGTTAAACCCAGACTCCAAGCCGAAGTAGACCGCATCGGCTCCGTTCTCAACAGCCGCCGTTAAACAGTCCCAGTCACCTGCAGGAGCCAGAAGTTCAGCGTTGAGCGAGTTAGATTTGACGTTCATAACAGAAAAGTGTCTGATGGGTTGATACCAGACGAAAAGAGCGGGCTCGGACGACAGCTGAATCATTCACAGCAAGGAGAGGACTGATGCCTCGTACTCAGAATGATACTCCCGTTCCAACACAAGAACGCCCCAAGGTGCCGTTTTCCCCGTCGGATCTGGTGATTCCTACCGCCATTTGCGCTGGCGTCAGCGTTTTGCTACTGCTTGCCTTCCAACCAGAAACACGCAGCACCCCTTCGGACACCAATCTGCCCATCGCGATGGAGCCGTCAGGTTCGCTCGAAACACAAGTGCGAACCGCTGCAGTCGCGACAGAACTGCTCACCCGAGACGACATTTCGCTCGAAACGGCCAATGCATGCCTAACTCGCCTAGCAGCATTACAAAACAAGCACATCGCTACCGTTTGTCTCGAATCGATGCAGCAACTACCAGCAAATCTCTCACTGCAGGCTCAACAACGCTGGGCGGCACTCCTGCAGAAACACGGCACAGCCAATCAAAATCAATGCCTCACCAATGATCAATCAAAGTACGGGCCAGCCGCCAAGAAAATTGGCAGGGCAGTGGCGCTTACAAATTCTCCTGACCACGTCTCGGCTTTCTTCGCACAAGCAGCATTGAATACGCAACACATGATTGAACTGATCCAAGCCATCCCCATCATTGCGGATCCTGAAATCAGCCTGCCGTGTTTTCACGAGATCCAGAAGTGGATCATCACTCCTGCATGCCAGCACCCCGCCGCCGTCGACAATCAATTGCTGTTGGCGACGATCAAATGCGTTGCTGAAATGAAAATAGATCAGAGCAAGAAGGTGTCGACATTCTGCGAATTGGTCGAGGCAAAAAACAATCGAGCAGACTGTTTTCGAAACCTACAGCAGTTGGGAGTCAATTCGATTCCTGATCACCTTAAAGGTCATGTCGCGGCCGCGCTGATCGATCATTTGGCGATCGATGCCGGCAACCCTCATTCAGTCTGCTGTCCGACGGTTTGGCAATTTGCCGAATCCATGAGAAACGTCTTTTCAGGCCAAAAGCGAGTACGCTTTCAAAGTCGCCTGCTTGAAATCCGCCGTAAGACACTGCCTCGCCTAGCAAACACGTCCCCCTAGGCTACCTTCCAACAGCATTCAAGAAGAATTTCATCTTACCAGCAAGCCTCAAGGGTCGCTCATACCAAGTGCCGGGGCTCGGATTCTTCAGGCCGTAACTTGAGACGAATATTGGCAGGGCAAAGATTTCATTCCACGGCAATGGCCCATGCCAGACATCCTTACCAAAAACCCGCAAATCACCTGACCGGTAGCACCCGCAATTCCGAGCCAGCTGGATCATTGTTTTACGAACTTCGCAACAAGTGATTGAAACACGACAGCAGTGATAGTCGACAAAAACAAAAGATCACACCAAACCTGCGCAATCGATTTTAACCACCAATCAACGTCGCAGACTATTCGACAAAGCCGCCAACAAATCTGACTGGCGTTGCAATGTCAAAGGGCCGGGGAAAGGTCGACTACAATGACACGACGAAATCATACAATCTTGTTTGCGACTGTAGTCATGGTCAGCATCTCCGGATGCTCCGGCGGCAAACTTAAAAATCTCTTGAGCCGCAACGACTACCAGTCGCTTGAAGAACTGGACGCAGGGCAGCCCGGCTTGCCAGATGGCAACAAAACACAAGTTGTGTCTGCTAAAACTGACGAGAACAAAAGCTTCTTCCGTCTGCCAGGCTTTCTGAAGGGTGACGATGAATCTTCCGTCATTGCTCCGGATCCATTCATCGATTCCACGACCTCAGCCACAATCGACAGTAAAGTCGCCGAGTACCGAGCCAAAGTCGATGAGAGAATCGCTCGTCAAGCTGAAGCGGCTAAAACCACGCTGGCTGACGTCGAAAGCCAAGCAAAAGATCTGTTCGAAAAAAGTAAGAATCGCATTGACGATCCGTTCGCAGCATTCGCCGAAAGCAAGCCTGAAGAAACACAATCGAACGGCGAAGCGAATTCCACTGAACCCCAAGAAGACACAAGCTTTGCAGAAATGTTTGGCGAACAGTCCAAGCCAGAAATGGCTCAGCCTCTGATCGCGGCAGCAACCGACAACCCCTTTGATACACCCAGCCCACCCGAATCAGAAATGAGTGAATTCGACAAGCTGCTTCAGGCTCATCAACAGCAGACTCCTGACACAGCCAATCAAATGACCATCGCCCCGGCCGAACCCAAAGCGGACAACATCTTTGCGGAATTAGATCAGCCAGCGAAATCACAGCCAGAAGCCACTGACTTCTTTGGCGAAGAATTTGCCACGAACGCCGTAGCAGAAAAAGCATCGTCGGGCGACAGCTTTGACAGCCTGATGAACGGCCAAAATGTGGCTGAATCTGCCGACGACATCTGGATGCAGCTGGACAATCAAGATGACACCCAAAATGGCAGTTCAATGGAAAGCGTATTCGGATCTGATTTTCCAGCCCAAGAAAAAGTGACAGACGCCGCCGAAATCTCCTTTGGCGAGGACTTCCAGCAGACCGCCAGTCGTCACGGATTTTCAGAGAACAACAGTACATGGGGAAGCGTTACGGCCGAATCGAACCAAGATCAGCCAGTCACTCTTCTGGCTCCGCCAGAAGAACATCAGTTCAATAATGCACCTCTGGTCACTCACGTTGGTGACGGAACACATAACCTAAATTCAGCATCCGCCCCTGCCTCCTTCTTTCCAGCATCGCAAAGTCAATCAGCCGAACCTGTCTCTGCACCAATGGAAAATCAGGGAATGGGCCTCATCATCCCTGCTTCAGATTCTTCTGACGGCAATCGCTTCACTGACTTCGAAAGCCAGCCTTCCAAGGTGCAGCAAATTTCAGCAACGCAAGTTAACCCAGAACAGAATTCGGTAGCCGCAGCCAGTATCGAGAGCGATATGAATCTGTTTGAAGATGCCGACATGGGTCCAGCCGTGCAAGCTGTCAAAGCTTCCGAAGGATGGGCCAGCAAAACCTGGTTCCTCATCATTGGATGCGTGCTGATTGCAGGACTTCTCTTCTTGCCGGAACGGCAAAAGCGTTAAAACCGGAGTAGCCGGATTCAACTCAGTTGTTCCCGCAGAGATCGCAGGCCGAGAAGTCGCTCTGTTGATGAATTACAACCTAGGTTTCCATTTCCAAGGCCGAATTTTCATCGAGCCTTGGAGATGCCAGCAAAAACGCTTGCTGCCGACTTGTGAACCTCAGTTGAACGCCGGATGCTCGGAGTGAACCATGCCTACCGATCCTTTTAGTCGCCCGTCGATGCAGGACCTTCGCGAAGTACTTGAAAGCGTCGCGCAACCTGACGTGGAAAATTTGAGGTTGAATGAACGCCTCGAACTTTCAGTACCAGCTGAAATCAAAACGTCACGGGGAAACACCATTTCTGCCGTGACTCGAGAAATCAGCCGCACGGGAATTGGCCTGTTCCATAAAGGCTCAATCACTCCTGGTGAAGCAACCGTTCGAATGGCCAGCGAAACTCGAGAATTCGAATATCGAATCTTGCTCGAATGGTGCCACCCTTGCGACAACGGAATGTTTATGAGCGGCGGTCGATTCGTGAATCAGGAATCAGAGCAAGCTTAGATCGCTGCAGCTCATCGATACACCCACACACACTGGACGCCTCGGTCGCGAAGTTTATTCGCAACCGAGGCGTTTTGCATTTCTTCAAATCGTCAGATAAGCGACTCGTCAAACAACACCAACATCGCGCAGCACAACGACAATCCGTATCAGCACCAGATGGGCTTATGACAAAGGTGCAGGTTATAGGCTTGAACCACCTGAAAGCGTTTAGTCCGCGATTGACACTGCTACGCTTCCGACGACTTCTAACGCTCAAAGCATGCAAGTGGCAGAAAACTACTTGACTTCCGTGATACAGTGATATTCCACGTGTCGAACAGAATCGCAAGATTGCGATAGTTGAAAGGTGCAAATCCATCCATTCAACTCGCCACGTCCATCTCGCATGGTTTCTGACGCCTACAAGCGATACTCAGCTAAAGCGCTGCTCTTCGGCTTGCTTGCGTTACCGGTCCTATACGCCCTCGGCGACCAGATCCCTTCGAACAACAACGTGGAAACGTGGTTGCCGGGGAACAGTCCTATCCGAGCTCGCTACGACGAGTTCTCTAGGACATTTGGTTCAGACGAGTCGATCATCATTGCGTTCGAAGCTCCGTTTCCAGAGCAGAAGTTATTGGATGCCTTGTCTGCCAGAATTGATGGTTTACCCACCGTCAGCATGTGCTGGAATCAGGCTGATCTGATTCGCAAAATGACGGACAATCAAGTCGATCCGGCAACGGCCGAACAACGACTGGTCAACCTATTGTCTTCGAAAGAAGGCAGCTTGAAAACACTGTTGATTTCAATCAATGAAACTGGGCTTGAAGATCGCCAAGCAACCGTTCAGCAAATCGAAGAGCAACTGACTTACTGCGACCTGCGAAACGCGTCTATCACCGGCAGCCCCGTGATCGCCACTCGACTTGATGAATTGGGATCTCAGAAAAACGCCACGATGCTGTTTTCTTTGAACCTACTGATCTGCTTTCTGTTGCTGAACTTCAGTGTCGGATGCTGGCGGGTTTCCGGATCACTCATGCTGTGCAACCTGCTGTGCATTTCGGCGACTCAAGCCACCATGTACCTGCTTGGTTTTCAGATGAACTTCATCATGTCGTCACTTCCCGTCATGGTGATGGTCTTTACAACGGCCGCCGCTATTCACTTCATCGGCCATTACCAATCGGAATACCCTCACTCGAATGCAATCGGTAAATCACTGAAAGACGTGATCCGCCCGAGTGCGTTTGCAGCCATCACGACAGTGGTAGGACTGGTCAGTCTGGCTGCTTCTGACGTCGGCCCCATTCCGATGTTTGGAATCGCCGCCGCCATCGGAACAGTCTACAGCTTTCTGATCGGCATCTTTTTAACTCCAGCGGTTCTGGTACACCTGAACTACACACCAAAGAAACAAGGTGCATCCACGAACGGACTCCAAACGATTGCCATGCATGTGGTGAATCGACCTTGGAAAGTTCTGGTTCCCGGACTTGCAATCACGGCTGTCTGTGCCGTTGGTATTTTCAGTCTGCGTTCGCTGATCAGCCCACTCGACTTCCTACCGAACAACGATCAAGTTCTTCAAGATGCACTGTTGATTCAGGACAAGCTCAGCAGCCCGACATCGATTGAATGCACGGTCGACTTTGGCAACGAAGGCAGCTCGTTTATCGAACGCCTGCAGCGTGTCCGTGAGATTCAGAATCAGTTGGTCCAAGTTGACAACGTCAGCCACTGTTTTTCCCTCGCCGACTTTTTCCCAGAGGTGCTGACTGAAGACAACTTTTCGTTGAAAAACTTGGCTTCTGGTAGCGGTGATGTCGGTGGACTCATGGCTGATGGAAGCCGTCTTTGGCGAGTTTCATTGCGATTGCATCGCGACGAACCGAGTCTCGTAACGCAAACGATGGAAGAACTGGCAAGCTTTTCCGATACTCTGCCTGTGACGTTTACCGGCATGGCACCACTGCTCACCGTTGCCCAAAACCAGATTTTTGATGGCTTTTGGAAAAGCTTCGCATCAGCCTTCGTGATCATCACCGTGATCATGATTCTGGCACTGCGTTCGGTGTCTTGCGGGTTGGTCGCCATGATCCCCAACCTCACACCCATCTTGCTCATTTTTGGAATCCTCGGATGGTGCGACTACCCCATCGATATCGGAATCATGATGACGGCCAGCATTGCCTTGGGCTTAGCGGTTGATGGCACGTTTCACTTTCTGTTCAGCTACAGAGACTGCCGTAAAGAGACAGGCTGTCGGTACCGAGCCGTTCGTCGGGCACTGCTGCATACGGGCAAACCGATTATCTGTTCGGCCGTAATTTGTGGCTGCGGATTACTGGCATTGTCACTGTCACCATTCAAGCCGACCATGAGATTTGGAATTCTTATGTTCTGCCTGCTAAACGCCGCTCTGATCGGTGACCTGCTGTTGTTGCCCGCGTTTCTTGCCATCGGATCAAGACGTCTGAAGAAGAACACGCGAGCTCGAACACCAGAAATCGAACGGCAACGCATCGCGGCTTAGGATCCAGTCACCGCGTTTCATCAACTCGACTCAGCGGGCGTGACATCGATACTCACGTCAACTTGGCAAATCCAAGAAACAAGTTTCATGAAAAGCCTGACTCGGGAACTGTGGAAGACTGTCCCAGAGCGGCGAGCCATCGTGTCGATCCATGATGAAATCGAAGACTTGGTCGTGCAAAGCAAAGTCCAAGACGGCCTGTGCCTTGTGAACGCCATGCATATCACGGCGTCCGTCTTCATCAACGATAACGAAAGTGGGCTTCATGCAGACTACGATCGCTGGTTAGAAGAACTGGCGCCGTTCGATGCATCACCCGAACGATATCACCACAATCGTACCGGTGAAGATAACGCAGATGCTCACCACAAACGACAGATCATGGGACGCGAAGTGGTCGTCGCCATTACCGACGGAAAACTGCACTTAGGCCCGTGGGAACACATCTTCTACTACGAATTCGACGGAAAACGGCGAAAGCGAATTCTAGTCAAGATCATCGGGCAGTAACCACGAATGTCGCAATCGGCAGGCCGATCAGTTTTTCGAGTTAGAGCCGAGATTCACTTCAGCGCTGAACATCATTTCAGGATCATCACGCTGAATCAATGACCGCACCAAAGCGGCGATCGTGCGAACGGCATTGTGTTCCACCGTGGGTTGACCGGAAACCTGGACGGTCACGGGCTGATCGAGGTCGACAAACTGGTCATTCAGTAAAATGGTCACCTGAGCGACGTCTTCACATTCGACCTGAATGGTGTTGCCCTCGCGGACCGCGACCATGGTGTCCCCCGCTTTCACTTTCTTTGCGGTTCGCAACCAATACGACTGCGAATGCACAACGTCATCCTGAACCCATACCAACCGGTCAGGAAACTGACGTCGTTCAAACTTTGCCATCCACGGCACGGCGACAGCATCTTTGCGTTGCATCCAGTGTCCCATGCCCTCAAAAATTGACACAGAATGGGTGTAGCCGTCAGTGTCTGCCGCTTGCAATTCAGCCAACCGTTTTTCTCTGTTGGCGGCAATCTTGTTTCGATTGTACGCTGAATCGTTCGCCCCCATGAACAAAGCAAATGGCAGGTTTCGTAGCCCATCTGATTTTGCTTCATTCGGATGCCCAGCCATCATCGATGCAGCGGCAAACCGATCCGCCATTCGAGGGGCCAATTGATAGACTCCGTCACCACCCGCTGAATAGCCCATCAAGTAGACTTTGTTGGGATCAACATCTTCAAACACAATCATGTTTGTAATCAGCCGGTCAAAGAACTGATCAATGTGACCTTGGTGCCACAGGTTCCACGTGTCTGTTGGAGCTCGAGGAACTAAGTAGACACCTTCGGCCGGTTGATACAGTCGCTTTTGGTTTTCGTATTGCTGGTTATTCACAGCAGCAGGAGCCCCCCCACCACCATGCATTGAAATAAAGAGGCTACGCCCCGATTCTGGCTTTTCACCATACACCTTGTACCAGAATGGCATCTTCAGCTTGTTTAACTCAACGCTACGAGCGTCGTGCTCTGCCTTGCGAATGGACTGCAACTGTTGTTTCCTGCCAGCCCAAAGCGCGGCCCCAGCATCGTCGCTTTCCTGTTTGGTCAAAGCAGATTCTGACCACGGCAAAGTTTGCAACTTCACCATGGATTGGTCGTCCACCTGATTTTCTGCCAGCCATGAAGTCAGCTGCTTCACCGGTGACTTTTCCGCGGCAACCGCACTGCATGTTGCGAGAGCAAGACAAACACAAATCACAAATCGCAACATCAAGACAACCTCAATAACGGTTCAACAATAAAGGACGAACAGACCTGCTCTCACAGACAACGACGTCAACAAAATCAAATGATCGACCGGATTCTAAACGTCTGACTTCGCATCATCACTTGGTTCAACGTCTTTCGACGGAAGGCTTTCTTGCGATTGTTCGACATCGGCAACTGTCAGGCCCGATTTCACGAACAAAATCATGCCGATCATCGTTACTGGAATCCACTGCATCATGTGATAATAAATGGAAGCTGCGAAAACGGTTTCTTGATCATCGACAAACAATTTCAAGACCAACAGAAAGCACAGCTGAATCACTCCGAAGTATCCCGGAGACGATGGAATCGTGACACCAAACGCCGTAACCCCCATCACAATCGCTGACACGGCAGGAGATGTCGGGATTCCGAAAGCAACAAGGCTCAGGTGAATCAGTGCGGCATTCAACAACCACTGCAAGAGCGAGGTGATTAAGATCCCCGCCAGCAAACGAGCACTCTTCAATGACGCCAAGCCTTCTGCACCGACGTGCAAGAGCTTCTCTACTTTTCCGCTAAGTGACTTGGGAATAAATGGAAGCCAGCTCAGAACTCGATCGACAACCGAAACCACCAAGGTCGTCTTCACCAAAAAGAAAATGGCCCCAACAAGCCCCAAGCAAACCAGCCCCGTGAAGAGCAAGATGGCTGATTCCACTCGTGGATCTAAGCCCTGAATATCGGCCAGCCAAACGCCAACAACAAGAAAGAACAGGATCGCGATGATGTCGAAAATTCGTTCCAAAACGATACTGGAAAGAACGGCTGTTCGAGGTAACTTCGTTTGCTTTGAAAATACGAAGACTCGTACAAATTCGCCCAAATGAGCGGGCAACACATTGTTAAATGCGAACCCAATGATGGTCGAAGGAAACAATTCTCGCACAGGTTGAAACTGGCCAAGAGGGCTCAACAGGTACTTCCAGCGGACAACTTTTAGCCAGTAAAACACGGCAAGGCACAGCCACATCACAGGCAAAGTTCGATAGTCTGCTTTACGAAATGCGGCGGCAATTTCTTGAAAAACTTGACTCGCAGGCTTCGGTCCGTTTTCTCCAACAAGCATTTGTTGAAACGCCCACCACAGACAGGCGATCGTTACCAAAACGCCCAACGACAGTTTGGTAAACTTAGAACTGAAACAACGGCGAAGCAAAGCAGTCACAAATAAAACCTTGAACCCAATCACACCCAACGAAAAAGGGCACCGGTATGAAACCGGTGCCGCGAGGATACGTCATGGATTGTGCAGGATCAGAGAAGAGAAGGGAAGCTAAAACTGAACCGAGAATGGTCCATTCACCGAACACAGGATGGGGTAGGAATCATGTTCGGCCTCGCCTGCAAAGTTTACGACGGAGTTTTTGTTTGCCTAACGATCCTGTGATCGAGACTGCCGCTCAACAGCAGCAACCCGAGAATCCTGCTGTTCACGACTCTGGTTGCCATTGTTTCGCTCTGCCACAACTGATCGTGATGTTGACCAACCTCGTGATGCGATCGGTCGGTGAGCTCGAGTACGTTCAGAATAAGCCGGTCGACGCGACTCATGACGAGCGTCGTCGAATCCTGGAAAGGCATCATCCGCTTCATCTGCGAAGGGACTTCGCACGGCGGAATCGACGGGCTTCAACGGATCGCTTGGAAGTTCGCGTTCGAACGCTGAACCTCGGAAAGGACGATCTTCACCGTCACGATCGTTACGTCGGTCTGCTGATTCTCTGCGATCTCCGCTGAAAGCAGCGTCAGGTTCAGGGCGTCTTGCAGAACGAACGTCACGGTCATCTTCGTCTGGCAAGAATGCGATGCTGCTTCCGCCAAGTCCGTAGCCACCGTAAGCGAATGAACTTCCTGTGCCGCCGTAAGCCAAAGTGGATCCGATCGGAACCGAACGATAAGCGGTGACAGGACGAGCCACTTGGACTGTCTTCGTTGTCATTCGCACCCGCTGCACGGCAACCCGCTGCTTGGTGGTTTTGGCAACCATCTGAGTTTCCTGAACGGCAACCTTTTTGGTCCCTCGCACAGCAACTTGACGAGTGTAAGGCACGTTGCAGGCCATCATCTTAGGAACGTACTGTCGAGACGTCCGGTAGTTTGGAGTAAACGCACTGCGGAATGAATATCCTGTGCGATTCAGCCAACCCATCATACCTGGTCGTGGATCCACTTGGCATGGAGCACACTTGGCGACTGGCTGATAATTGGTTACCCAACGTCCCATGTCTCTGGTCACCGTCCGATTCTCAGACACGGTTCGATAGGAAACAGTGGGAACTTCCACTTCACGAGTTCGAGTCACCGGTGTGTAGGTTGTGACGTCTCGATCTTCATAGTCGGTATAGTATTCGGGAACTTCGACCTTCTGCGTTTCACGCTTGTAGGTTGTCACCGGCACAGTCTGGTAGCAGGCAGAATAAACCGGCTGAATGGGAGTGCACTGGCTAACCGCTTGAACAGGAGCACAGTTACTTGCTGTCGCAACGGGTCGAGCATAAGACGCGGACGTACCGCATGATGAACAACCGTTGGAACCAAAGAACTGGGCCGATGCCAAAGAGGTGGTGGTGAGAATAACCATCGCCGAGGCCGTACGAATCAGTTGTCGAGACATGATTTTCTTCCCTGAGAGGAACCTGCAACGAACTCAAAAACAGCGAGCCCGCAGTATGCAATCCGTTGCAAAGATCACGATGTCATCGCCCTATCCGAAAGGCAAGTCGTCGCAAAGAGAGTCTGAATGTGGATGGAGAGGAGAAGGGTGTCACTCGCCATCAATCAACGTCACGGAATCATGACGCAGATGCCTTCGGCTGAGAAGCCGAATTTCTGACGAGGTGGTTTGAGAATAGCGTTCACCAAATGTCGAACGAGCTATTTTTTAAATTCCATAAGACCGTTCTTGAGTGCTTCCTGCATTTCTAGAACGACATCTCACAAAGGCCGTCAATTCAACGGCTAAATGTGCCGTCAAACATGCCCAGTGGAGGGAGATTTATCGGAAAGACGCGAATTGGGTCAAGAGCGGTTAAAGTCGGAATGCCTGCAGATTCCGCTGACTGCCAAATTCGCTTTCACAAATCCTGCAAACTGACGCACGTGTCGGCAGATATTGCCGACCACATGAAAAAGTGAGTGTTTTGACTCGTGAAGGCAGCGCTTGAAGCAAATACCAAGCCGTCCCTCATAAGCCCTGTGCCTCTCGATCAGACTCAAAATCAACGAGTTGTCACCCTCGAGTATTAAAAATCCGATCTCCAGCGTCGCCCAATCCCGGAACAATATAATTCTGCGAATTCAGTTGTTGATCAATCACACATGTAAACAGATCCACATCAGAATGTTTTTCTTGAACAGCTTGAATTCCTTCAGGGGCTGCGATCACCGACAGCATGCGAATCTCGTCGACATCACATTCCTTCAGAATGTCGATCGCCATAATCGCGGAACCGCCAGTGGCCAGCATTGGGTCTAAGACCAATGCCAGAGAGGCCGATTGATCTCGAGGCACTTTGTCGTAGTACCGAACTGGCAACGCCGTCTGCTCGTCTCGAAACATTCCCAAGTGCCACACCACAGCCGAAGGGATCATCTGCAAGACAGGATCAACCATCCCAAGTCCCGCTCGCAAAATCGGAGCAATCGCGATGGAAGGCTGCAGCTGAGTCGTGGCAATTGTTTCCAACGGAGTCACCACATCAACAGCTTGAACGGGCAACTTACGAGTCGCTTCAACCAAAAGCATGCCGGTCAAGACCTGAATCCGGCGGCGAAATTCCGCGCTGTCCGAATCCACAGATCGAAGATGGCCAAGGTGATGAGTTGCCAGAGGATGATCTAGCGAGGTGACGACAGACATGAGAAAACCGTTATAGAATGCAGAGTTTCATAATCACTGGGTAAGGACTCTTGTCTCGAAGAGTCCTACCGTCAAGTGAACAACATATTCTGGTGGCCCAATTTTCCTCGCACGCGAAATGTTCAAACGCAGAATCTGTCCAGATTCCGTCTGTTACCTGTGAGCGACTCTTGTGCAACAGACGCGTTTTGTAAGCTCTGACGCATTGGCAAATCCGAAATTGATCGCCAACACGCAGTTCCTGATTATGTGGTTCACTGTCGCTGACCGCTTCCGTTACACTGAGTGGTGCTGAAATAGCGTCGTCGTTCATCCGACATCACCAACACATTCTGCACGCATCCATATGAGTCAATCGAATTCAAATTCCGACTCAGACAACTCGGGCGTTCTTTTTCGAGGACCCGCGGGATGGTTTACGCTGCAAGTCCCCCACGAACTGCGACTAGAACAAGACGAAGCATTCATCGAACTGAAAGCAGCCAAGCCATCCCCCACAAACTCATCGAAAAATGAAACGTCGGCTACCTCAGAAAACCCAGCGACGTGGTCAATGACATTGTACAGCGCGTGGGTCGAAGATCAGCAAGCCGATAGCCAAGTCAACGCATTTGACCCATCGACCTTGTTCCCATTGGTCTCACACATCCAACCGATGCCCGAATTGACCATTGCCGGTAAAATTCAGGCATGGCAAGGCACGTCGATTCAACCAGCCAAAGGCCCATGGTGGAGCGGACTTTTTCGACGACGACAAGAATACTCATGGCGACTTTGGGTCATCGAATACGAATCCATTATCGTGGTCGCCAGCCTGCAATCGAAAGCCTGTTTTCAGCTGCCTGATGACGTGACAAAAAGCTGTCACCAAATGTTGAATTCCATTCAATTTAACGAACGCTTGGCCAAGCCACCTGAATTATTTCGGCGAGAAGTTTTGCAACTGTCGCAAACTTACTTTCCGCTGCTCGAATCCAAGGCTGTTGGCAGCTTCAGTATCAAAGTTGCCGATTCAGAAATCAACTTGGCTAACTTCTATCGTTCTTACTTGGTCGAACCAGATTCCATCAAAAGCATTGTCCTACCGGGCATCACAGCCATGGTCAGAATTCAAGAATGGGGCCCTGAACAACTGTTGCCTCCTCTTGCAGAGGTGGCCGATCGCATCATGCCCATGCTGTACCCTGCGGCAGATCAAAACGATGCCTCTGCCGTGAATCAGCTTGAAGATTTTGTCCGCATCCCATGGGTTGGGGGCCTCAACATCATGTTCGTGTTAGATGATGATGACACTTACCGTTTTGTGCACCCCGAAATGCTAAAACGATGGGAAATGAATTCCGAACAACTGATGCAGGTCGCACTGAATAACTTAGAAGACTTTGCAGACGAAAACCCACTGGAAGTCAGAATGGTGGGAGACGAATCGGATGCAAAAATCCTGATGCCCTCGACCCCCAATGCCTATAACAGTGCCAGGCTTCTTGGAGATCAACTCAGTGCACGACTTCGGGAACTGTTGGGCGCCGAACTGATTGTGGGTGTCCCCAATCGAGATTTTTTTGTTGCCGTGTCAATGAAAGATTCCGAACTGATCCAGCAGGTTCAGGAACGAGTAACTCACGACTTCCAATCCATGCACCATCCTCTCACCAACAAACTGCTGGTCATTTCTGCAGACGGAGTCAGCGAATACTGTGAAGACTGAATCTTCCATGTCGCCTGATTCTTTGAAGGAACGAACGCAACTTACGATCGCGTTTTGCGGAGGAGGATCCGGTGGGCATTTGACTCCAGCGATTGCTCTCGCTCGAGCATGGGTGAGCGAAAACCCACGAATTCAATTCCGATTTCTATTTTTATGCAGCGGTCGAATCATCGATCAAACCGTCTTAAGCAAAGCCAACTTGCACAACTGCGATGTTCAGATTGTGGCTCAAACCGTAACAACTTCATCTCAGAAACTACGACTCATCAACTGCCTTCGCAGAGACTTCTTCACATCTCAACGAATGCTAAAGCAGAGTAGGCCAGATGTAATTTTCGGCATGGGCGGGTTCGCATCTGTAGCTCCCGTGTTGGCCGCCTATAGGCTTGGCAAACGTCCGGTTCTGTTGGAGCTAAATGCCGTTCCAGGACGAGCCACTCGTTGGCTCAGTCGTGTCTCAAATGCCATTTGGAGCGGTTGGCCCATGCCGCAGCATCTCAAACAGTTAAATCAAGCTGCTATTTTTCCGTTCGGCGTTCCCGTGCCTCCGGCGACCACTGGACCGAAACCTTCTGAGAGCACAAAACAGCAACTGCGATCACGCACTCTCATCATCGCAGGAGGCAGCCTCGGAGCGGCTCGACTCAACGACATTGTCTGTGACGCTCTCGCAGATCACAGTGACAGGTTGCGTGAATGGAAAATCGAACATCAAACCGGACCAAACTGGCAACCATCTTCAAGCCAAATCAAGGCTTGCCAAGGTCTGAATTGGAGTCGCCATCGGTTCATCCCAAATCTTGCTCAGCAGTTTGCAACCGCAGACATTGTGATCAGCCGAGCAGGAGCCGTTACTCTTGCAGAAATTGCCCAAGCCAAAGTTCCTTCGATTTTGGTGCCACTGTCCCAAGCGGCCGACAATCATCAAGCAGCCAATACGAAATCGTTTGAAGACGCCAACGCGGCATTCGTCGTCGACGAAGCTCAACCAACGGCTTCAGCCGTTCTGTCATCTTGCTTGAAACAGCTGCTGTCAGACGAAGCGAAACGCGAGCAAATGAAAGGATGCTGCCAAAAGCTTCAAGGCTATTTGGCCTGTCAGAATGCATCAGAAAAACTGGCCGCCTTGTTGCCGAATTCTTAGGCAAATTCGCAGCGAACTCTCAAATGTAGTCGGCCTATATAAAACCACTTAAGTGAGTTCAAGCTTACAGATCGCGGCGACATCCCGAGCCCAATTTCTGAATGCAGAATGCAGGCTCTTTGAAAGATGCAGCCGCAACGTTACGACAACCCTTGAAGCTCGCCCGTGCTGTCTCCAAATTGCTCGACATCAATTCCCATTCGCTTTGCGATCGCCACATAGAGATTGCAAAGCGGAGTATCTGTTTCTGCTCGCAATCGACGACCGGGTCGCAGCTTGTCACAGCCTTTTCCTGCCAAAATCAACGGCAGGTTATGAGGATCATGTTTGTTGCCGTCTCGTAAAGTTGTGCCCCACAGCAACATGCTGTTATCCAATAATGACGTACCGCCTTCGTCAATGGCTTTCATCCGAGTCAACAGCCAAGACAACTGTTCGACATGCCATGTTCCAATTTTTTCGTACTGAAGCAGCTTGTCGTTTTCATTGCGGTGATGCGACAACCCATGAAAGCTGCCATTGACACCTTCGAGAAACGAGAAGTTCCGTCCTGTTTGAGCATTCCCCATCATAAACGTGGCGATTCGAGTGCTATCTGTCCAAAACGCCAGCAGCATGATTTCGAACATCAGTTTCAGATGCTCTTCATGCTCTTCGGGAATCCCGGGGCCCGGACGACTTAAATCAAAGTCCCCTCGATTGATCCAGCGTTTCTGTGGCTGCAACGTGTTTTCAATTCGCTTTTCGACGGCTCGCACTGATTCAAGGTATTCATCAATCTTTGTGCGATCTGAAGTTCCTAATTCCGACCGAAGCGACTTCGCATCGTTTAATACCAAATCTAAAACGCTTGTGTCGTCTCGATTCAGTGAATCAACGACCGCTTTTTGACGAGGAGTAAAACCAGACAACACGGGAGCAACCGGCCCCGTTCGAAACAACCGGTCAAAGGCGAGCTGAGGAATAATCTCTTTCGGCACAGGCGTATGAGGGTCTCGCCACGCAATGTGCGATCCATAGATTCGAGTAAACCCACCGCCAACGTTATCAACGCCCTTGTACGCTTCATCAACACCAAGTTCCAATGATGGAATCGGCGTCCGATGCCCAATGCGATCCGCCAAAAACTGATCTAAAGACTGCTGTCCTGTATCCATATTTCGACCGGACGTCCGCACCACGAACCCTCCAGAAAGAAACGCGGGAACCTTGGGCCAGTGTCCATTGCGGCCCACCGTGCGTTCATGCCACAAATTTTCGAGCAGCAGAAAGTCCTTTTGATGAGAGGCCATCGACTTCAACATCGGAGTGATCGCGTAGTCTTCGCCGTCACCTTCTGGAGTCCAATGATCTGGCCGGACACCATTCGGCATAAACACAAACGCGCTGCGAAGTGGTGGCTTTTCCAGCTGACTGTCCTTCGCCATCGCGGGACTCATGGCCGATAACCACGGCAAGCTCAGCGAAACTCCGGCTCCTCTTAAGGCCGTTCGGCGAGACAATTTTTTCTTCAGGATAAATGGCATAGCAGGACCGAAAGAAAGGGCGGGGCGGGGCGGTCAGGAAGGTGGGGATTCGCGCTAAGATCAGATTTTCATTGAACAAGCTAACTGAACGCGGAACACCCATTGTGCCCTTTTCGTGAAGCAAACTTCAAGAGCGGAATCAAAAGCAACTTGCAGCGCATCAAAAAAGCGTCCTCTGAAGCAGAAGACGCTTTCATTTGATTTCAGTTTTCGAAAGCCGTTCAAGGCATTCAAAAAAAGATGACAACCTTAAACGGCTGCCAATGCTGCTTCGTAGTTTGGATGCTCTGAAACTTCAGAAACATATTCGACATACTTCAGCTGGCCCGCAGCGTCGACAACAAAGATGGCACGAGTCAGGCAGCGATCCAATGGCCCGCCCTTAATCAACGCGCCGTAATCTTCACCAAACTTTGTGCATTGATGAGCACTCAGGGTGGCCACGTTTTCAACGCCTTCTGCTCCACACCATCGCTTTTGGCCGAAGGGCAGGTCCATGCTCACAACCAGTACTTCCACGCCAGACAGCTTGGCTGCTTCGTCATTGAAACGCTTGGTTTCAGCGTGGCAGGTTCCCGTGTCCAAAGAAGGAATGGTGGCAATGATGCGAGTTTTACCCGCAGTACTGGCCAAAGTCGCTTCTTCGAGACCAGTTGTCTGCAAAGAAAAATCAGGAGCTGCAGAGCCAGCAGCAAGTGCGGCTCCTGCAAGATCCACAGGGTTACCTTTAAGAGTCACAGCGCCAGTGCGAATTTCGGTCATTGTTGCGATCCAGAAATTGTATGATGAGCTTAGAAAAGTTGCCGATTGTCGCTTCTGTAAAAAGAAGCACACCTTTCCGTGTGATACGAAGGCCCACGCAGTTGGCAACCACGGACATTGAACTAAAATCAAAATCCTTTCATTCCCTGCGTTTCTTCCGTCCATTGGAATTTCGGCTAATGAGCTCTGAATCTTTCATGACCGCCGACCAGTTCACTGCTGGGCGACACGAATTACCCGACGGAGGCCGCTGGCACGAATTACACGAAGGCCAAACGGTCATGCTGGAGGCCCCCGATGACGCTCACGGAACGGCCGTCTTAAACATCGCCAAAGCACTCGCTCGATGGTTCCAAAACAACGTCGAACAGAAAGTCGGCTACGCATGCGCCGACCTTGGGCTAAAAGTCAGCGACAACACGGTCTACTTTCCAGCCCTGTGCTTCTTTGACCACGGAGCACAGTTCGCAGAATCCGATCATCTCGTGGCTCAGTCTTGTCCGCGATTGGTGATCGATGTCGCTTCGAGTGTTGACCGGCGACGAGAAATGAGACGCAGAACTTTGGCGTACCAGCAGCTCGGCGTCGAAACAATCTGGGTACCAGACCCCATGAAGAAGGAAATTCTGATTCTACCAAAAGGCGGCGACACACTGTGCCTCGGAGAACGACAGACAATTCAGGGCAATGAAATCCTTCCAGACTTTGAACTGCCAGTGCCAGATGTTTTTGCTCAGCCAGAATGGTGGAAGTAGACAATCGAAAATTCTTTAAGGCCACCTTCGGACGTCAACCACACCCAACTCGCGTAATCGCACGACGCTCGTCGTCACCCGCCGTGAGGCCGATGGCGAGCTCGGGCTCGGGCTCGGGCTCGGGCTCGGGCTCAAAGAACATGATACCAGTTCGAATTCCGCACCAGTTCAAAAGCCGTGACCGTCTAACAGCTCGTTAAAAAAGCTTGGATGTAGTCACCGGACGCGTAAGCGAAGGATGAATCCAATCGCCCCCCTGATGTTCTGCACAGCCGACATCCCTCGCCCTCGCTCACGCGTCGGGTTACCGTTGTCAACGGGCAGCTGATATCCCCTGCAATCGCGACTAGTCTTTCAGGCCGAATCGCACGATGCACCACAGCGCTTGAAATCCATCCTTCCAACCAATGTGTTTTCCATCGGCATAGGTGCGTCCAGAATAGCTGACTGAAATTTCGTAGATACGGTGTTTTCGTCGTGCCAGCCGAGCCGTAATTTCTGGTTCAAATCCAAACCGATTTTGTTTCAGCACATCGGCCAATTCTACGATGATGTCTTTTCGGAAAACCTTATAGCAGGTCTCCATATCCGTCAAATTTAGGTTCGTAAAACAGTTCGACATCACGGTCAAAAACTTGTTCCCTAAATAGTGCCAGTAGTACAGAACTCGGTGAGCCTGATCGCCCAAGAAACGACTTCCGTAAACGACATCGGCTTTCTCTTGAATAATGGGTTTGATCAGCTTCGGATACTCTGCCGGATCGTATTCAAGATCTGCATCCTGAATGATCACAATATCACCCGACACGTTTTTAAAGCCGGTTCGTAGGGCGGCTCCTTTGCCCATGTTCTTGTCATGCTGAAAAATCCGCACTTGATTGAAGTCGTCTCCAACGCTGTCGGCTTCTAACTTCTGCAGCAATTCCCACGATCGATCCTTGCTGCAGTCGTCTACAAGGATCAACTCTTTTCGAATCGGCACGCTACGAACGCGTTCGATCAAATCCATTAATGTTCGCTGTTCGTTGTAAACAGGAATCACGACAGAAAGGCGGATGTCATCGGGAATGACATAGAAGCCTAATTGCTGACAAGCCGACTCGCCGATTCGGTCAACCAACATCTGATACCACTCAGACGACCACGGGCGAAGTGACGAATTTTTGGATTCTGAAGTCATAATTACTTACTGAGAAGATTTCCCTGAGACCAGATCTTGCACAGACGATCGAATTTGTTGGGCCACTTGATCCACCGCTTGTGACTCACAACCCACAGAAGCCGAAGCCCATATCGCCACGTTGCCCAATCGAACGTTTCGGCCTCCCACATGTTCCGGACTGGTGCGTAAAATGTCTACGCTCGAGTCTGCGGATTTTGTGAGACCTTTTTGGATAGCTCGCTCAAGGATTGCCGAATTCCCTGTGACAAAGTGCTCCCACCGGAAAGCCCCCTTCGCCCCAACTCGCTGGGCAACTTCAAGAGACAGCCGCCCCATTGTCCAACGAGCATTTAAATCATTGCATAATCTCAGAAACAACTGCCCCCGAGAATTTCGATAAACGAAAAAATCCAGCCCCACTGGCCCCCAGTAGCCTTCCAGCCGAAGCTGACCACAAATGTCTCGCCCATGATCCATCAATGACTGTTTTAGATGACCGCACCCTTCATAGACTGGCAGCTGCATGGGTCGGAATGAACCCCGATACCGCCCCGCGGAATCATTCAACAAACCCGTCATCCCAATCTCCGAAATGCTGTCGTCCGAATCCGACAAGATTTCAAAGTGCACGCTGCCTTCATACTGGACGTCGACCCATGGCTCCACACTCACCACTTCGCCTCGCCCAAAATGACGACGTAGCCAACCCGTCTGCTGGCTGTTGAAGTCTCCGCCCGACATGATCAAACGATTGCGTCCGGCATGGCTGAGCTCTGGCTTCGCAATCCACTTCGCATGCCCATCTGCTTCCAGCTGCACAACGACATCCGTGAGCTCATCGAATGATCGACACAGGTTCGAAAACCGATGCCGTTTGCCATTCTGCAAATTCACCGCATCGTCAAAGCCATTCAAAAATGAACGGCTATTCACTTTTCGAACGGCCGCAAGGTCAGGAGCCTCGAAAGTCATCGAGGAATCCAAGGCGGCAAACTTCATCGCAGCCTGATTCCAACCCCATGGTTGAAACGTGTTTGCAGTGCCAAGGTGATCTTTATCGACAGCAACAACGCACCGACCGGCGCAACAGCTTGGCATCCCATCGGGAAGTTCGGGCACCACACACATCGAGTGATCATCGCCCGCCCAAGCCATCAGTGGAGCCAAGTCAGACAACGCTTTTGCAGAAGCAGACGTTGCTTTGTACGAGCTGGAAGTGAGCTCATCTTCGAAGGCCAGATTGGGATAAAACAGTTGCAAAATTAACCAGCGCTCACTCGGGTCTCACCAGAGTTCAAAGAGTCAAAAATTGGGTTCACGATTGCATACGCTTTTTACTGAAGCTAGCTTGAGAAAAATTCCTTCAACCACACAATCGATTCGCAGCCTCTCTACCGACTTTCTAGCAGCAGACTGAACATCATATCCACTCAAAAGGACTCTTCGTAATGATGGTAGAAACATATCGACACTCAGGACGAATTGGACCTTTGGGAATTCCACTGATGGTCATCGGTGGTCTTGTTTCAGCCATCATTTTAGGAGCCATCTATGCCTACGGGCTGGCTTGGATCCCTTTGATTTATGCGGCTCTTGCTTTGACAGCGGGCCTAGGAGCGGGCATCGGGTTTGTTGTGGGAACCTGTGGAAAGTTGGGCAATGTCAGAAACCCTTTGATCATCGGAATTTTTGGGCTCCTCGCGGGGCTTGTTGGCTTAGCGACAGCTTGGTGTTTCGATGCCACAGCCAAGTTCCCTGAAGATATTCAAGGCCCAATATTAGACGCCCAAACATTGGAAAGATACGTAAAAAGTTGCTACGAAAACGGTACTTGGGGACTGGGCAATGCAGGGGCCGCAGTCAGTGGTGTGTTTCTTGGTTGCGTCTGGGCGGCTGAAGCATTGACCATTCTCGGCCTGTCATTCGTTGTTG
The DNA here is from genome assembly GCA_039974975.1 of Fuerstiella sp. Taxonomy (GTDB): domain Bacteria; phylum Planctomycetota; class Planctomycetia; order Planctomycetales; family Planctomycetaceae; genus Fuerstiella. Next base: position 41,347 of record JBDWHY010000086.1, read on the forward strand.
CTCGCATGGTCACGGCGTCGACCCCATTTTGCGAACAGTGTATGAAATGGACCAGCCTACAAGGCGATTACGCTCGACTGTTCCCGCCAGAAAACGACAACTCGGCCGTTGACAGTCTATGCAATGGCGACGTCGCATCGATCAACCAATTCACCAAAGCCCCTGCGAGTGCAGGAGCCTATTTAAGACTAGACGTCGCGGAATGCGGAGCCTGTGATCAGTGTAATTGTGTGTCCGTCGCCCTCGCAGAAGTCACCGAAGATAAAAACGGTGATCACCAAATCAACACCACCCTGTTAACCGAACACATGATGTTACCCGGCGAAGCCATGACCAGCCTGAAAGAACAAGTCGACCAGTTGGAAGTTGCCTCCACAACAGAATTGTCAGCAGAGACAGAGCAGGGCATCAACGACGACGATGAAGAGCAGGTTTAGTACAGGCAAGAAGTTGCGGCAAGCTTACCTTGCCTTCAGCCAATCAGCATTCAAAACCTTTTGTTGCCGCAACCATTAGGCTAAACCAACGGACTGTGGTAACAGATCGTCCAGTGGCGGTCGCTACTAGCAGCAACACACTGTGCTGGCACATTAAACTTGGCCAACATATTTTCAACTTCTTTCACGGTCAAAGAAGCGTGCAATGATTGACGAAACAACTGCTGCTGATCGGCATTGTCATTGCCCGCATAGGTTTGCACAAAGTGCTCCACCTGCCGGTTTGCTTCCGGACGCATCAGGTCACGCACAAACAGCAGGCCGCCGGGCTTTAAAACCCGAATCGCTTCACGCAGCACGGATTCTGGTTCAGGAATATGATGCACAATACTGTTGCTAATCACCATGTCTTGACTGTGATTCGCAATCGGCAATTGTTTGCAATCACAAAACAGAGTTTGAATGCAGTCGGCGCCCACATTCTGAATATGTTGATCTGCAATTTTCAGCATCTCCATCGATAGATCGCACGCAATCAGTTTGCCGATGGTGGGCTCTCGTTGAAAGATTTCCAGCGGAATCAAAGCGGTCCCCGTCCCAAGATCCGTCACGGAAATCCCAGCAACGGACCGACACAAATCGGCGTGCTTCCAACGCAACAGAAGATCATCGACAAAACGACGGTTCACTTCACGATGATCCATCGCATCATAGTCGACCGCTTCGTCAGCAGTGTCCATCACTTCTGGCTCTAAGACTCTCGACAGCATGAGCTGCTTTCTCCTTAACAATCTTCCAGCGACACAAAACTGTGTGGCACGACACCAGCGATTTTAGCGGACGTTTGATTCACCCAATTCTGGCAAGCCAACTCGATCGCAGTGTTTCAGTAAGCCGCAATCAGCACACTGAGGTCGACGAGCAATACAGGTGGCGCGACCGTGAAAGATAATGCGATGAGACCATTCGATCCATTCCTTCTTGGGAAGGATCTCCATTAAGTCTCGCTCAATGATCTCTGGATTTTGAGACCCCGTGAGGCCCAATAAATTGCAGATTCGCCGCACATGAGTATCCACCACGACTCCTGATGGAATTCCGTAGCACACACCCAGAACCACACTTGCCGTCTTCCGACCAACTCCGGCTAACGTCACCATCATTTCGATATCCAACGGAATTTCTCCGTCAAAATCATCAACCAGCTGCCCCGCCATTGCTCGAATATTTTTCGCCTTGTTACGAAAAAAACCAAGTGGTTTCACGATGGCTTCAACATCTTCCTGAGTCGAATTCTTCAACGCCTGAGCGTCTGGATAATTTTTGAACAATTCAGGAGTCGACTGATTGACTCGTTCGTCTGTGCATTGAGCACTCAATATCGTGGCAACAAGCAGTTGGAACGGAGTCTCGTGATCCAAGGCACACTCGGCCACAGGAAACAGCTTCTTCAATTGCCGGATGACGGCAGTCGCCTTCTTCTTGCGATCATGCAACACAATGGCCGTGTCCTCAGAAGTCACGGCTGACGCCTGTGCCTTCATTTTCGCCACCTTTTTGGCGGTCACTTTTTGCTTCGCCAGCTTCTTACGGACCAAATTTTTCGAGGTCTTGTTATTCTTCACAGCTTTTTTTGCCACCGGTTCCATCCCATCATCACTGACCTATTGCTATCAGTTTTCAATCGAAGCAGACAATCAACCACTGCCTCTGTGACATCAAACTGCGAAAACTGCCTGAGCCTTCATTGTTCCATCTTCTGAGCCACAGACAAGGCAAGTGGATCTTCTTCCACGTGGCATTCCCATTCGCCTGCCTTCAGCCCCAACACGATGTTTGGCAGCCGGCGTTCAAGTTCAAAAACTTGTGATTCCATACAAAAGGATAAAGCTGTCCGTGAAATTCAATACCCGTCGCGCCGCAGTTCCTGCGAGAGCGCTCGCAATGAAAAACGAAGCGGTCATCAAACGGGCTAGAATCGCCTAGAAGGTGGCTGGCTTCCGATCAGCAAATATGGATTTCAACCGACTGACTTTTTCATCCGTCATTTCATCTGGGTCCGTCACACTGCACCACGCATCAATGTAATCTGCAGGAGCGTAATTGTGGCCATATCCCAAAGGCACATTCGTGGCTAAGGGTAAGTCAAAGGCAATTTGCAGACACGTCACAACAGGAAACCATCTTAGGTAAGCAGACACATCGGGCCCACGTTCGCCCTGTAGCCACGCGGGTTCTTCAAACAGCAAATCGGGTGAAAAGAAAACCATCGGGTCACTGGCATACTGCAAGTAAACGTTCCGAATCGGCCCCCATTCGCCTTCGTCCATTGATGACGGAGATTGGCCCTGGAATCGAACCATCCGTCCATCACGAATTTCCGGACGCCAAGCGGGACTTTTGGGATTGCGAGCTTTCGTCAGCGACGCCCACTGAGTACTCGGAAAAGGGGGCCCGCTCCAAAGGGCTCCATCAATGGGGTCTTCGAAAATTGTCAACACATCGGCTGACAATTCTGATCCCAACGCGCCAAGACTTAAGCCATGTAGATATAACTTCGGACGAGTCTTTTCAGGTAAGCTTTTCCAGTGCCCATAGACTTCATCAAACAACAGACGAGCAGCCAAAGTGGGGCGTTCGGGGTCCACAATAATCGTTAGCCAGCTGGGCAAATACGAATACTGCAAAGCAACGATCGCTGTGTCGCCAGCATGCAAGTATTCCAACGTGTCGACGGCGCTCGGATCAATCCAACCCGTTCCAGTCGGAGTCACCACGACCATCACCGAACGCTCAAAGGCGCCCGTGCGTTTCAGTTCTTCAACAGCCAACTGCGCTCGAGCTCGCATCGTTGGCCGAGACGTCAGGCCAACATAAACTCGCAATGGTTGAACACATTCGCATTGATGAAATTCGCTCAGCTGCTCTGCGGTCGGACCAGCGACCACAAACTGTTTTCCTCGCCGGCCAATTGAATGCCAATCCACAAGAGAAGAATGGCTCCCCGATTGATTTGGGAAAGCAGGCTGCGAAACTCCTTCGTCCGTCAAACGATCAATGCGTGCGAACGAAGCATCTGCAAAGTTCAACAAGCTGCGAGCCACCAGTTTATTGGAGACTGTCGCCGTGGCAATCAGCACAAACAGGGCCGCCAAAACATAGGCCAACCGATCAGGTACGAAGCATTTTAAACGTTGAGCAACAAACACGCTGCAAAACACAAGCAGACGACCAATGGCGATTAAAATCACAGCGACGAATGCCGCTAGCAGTGCCGTAAGAAACGGGTACGACGTTGCAACAGGACGCATTTCCATCAGACTTCGAATGGAATTTTGCCAATAGGTGGCTCTCCAAAGAACGACCGCCATCAAGCAGCCCGCACACACCAAATTCATCAAACGAGCGGTGCGTTTCACTCCTTGACTCAATGGACGAAACTGCAAGAAACGCCACACCCAATCAACGAAGACTCCGCATGCGTAGCCAAATGCGGCGGCAAAACCTGATAACAATCCCTGAGTCGTAAACGAACGCGGGAGTAGCGAAGGAGTCATCGATGTGGCAAACAGCAAAGCCGCCAGAATCACTCCCGCAAACGAAAGTGTGTCCCAGTATAAAGCAGCAATTTTTGTGAGCCGCTGTCGAATGCTCACACGTGTTTGTCCGGCAGCATTCATGAATTCAACGACCAAAATCCGTAGTTGAGCACCGAAGCAAAGCTGACCCACAACAAGTAAGGCACAAGCAATACGGCTGCAGGCATCGAATGACGTCGAAAAACAAAGATCGTGGCTATGATCATCACCCACAGCACGAGAATTTCTGCCAATGCAATGTCAGGGCGCTGCAAGCCGAAAAACAAATATGTCCAAGCAGAATTCAAAACCAGTTGTGCGCTGTACAGCATCATCGCCAAATTGATCTTCGGCTGCGACGTTGAATCAGCACTGTTTCTAGCCTTCCAAACCAACCACCCCGAGAAGGCAATCATGAAGTACAGCATTGTCCAGACCGGACCGAATAGCCAGTTTGGTGGAGCGTACCAAGGTCGATTCAACCCAGCGTACCATTCTCCCGGAGGAAACGCGGCCCCTGCTGACGCCGTCAAGAAACAAAGCACAACGAAGACGATCAAAGATCGCAGATGGCTGCTTGTTTGATTCTTGATGTTCACACCTGAATGGCTGCCTGTCACACGGCCGACTTTCCGATTAAGGGACTTGCTGGGGTCAAAGTGTGACCACCTCCGCCCTCAAATGCCAGCAACCAGATCGACACTCGACGACGCTTGCCGCCTCACGTCGCGTGACTGACGCAACGTGACTGACATTGCATGGCGGCATAGCCGCCATGCAACTTAACCAGCACCGATCGATCTAGGCTCTGTCTCGCAATGGTTGAGTGAACAGACGCTAGCCGACGTTGGTGCCGAAAGACGGCGGCGAGCGCCGTGCGGCTAACGAGATTCCCCGTGAAGTTCGAATGAAAGCACTCGGGCTAGGAAGCACTCGGCTGCAACTTAGTTTGATTCATCACAGCATCGTCAGTTCCAACCGCTAACTCGGCTTTCGGACGTTCAAACGATTCCAAAGTCGCCAGCCGCTTTTCTTCCTTCTGCTTTAGCAGTTCTTGAATCATCCGATTCACCAATAAACCGATTCCAATGCCACATAGAATCAACGTGGGCCATTCGTACCGCAGCATTCCCTCTTGCTCTCGAAAGAAAACTCCATCCGCCTGAATGCCAAACCCGTTTTTACCGTGAAACACGGCAATCGTGTTGTTGCACAGATGAAAGACGATCGCAGGAAGCAAGCTGCGACTGTAGACAGCCAACAGCCCAAGCAATAGTCCCAACATCGCAGCGTTGAACGCCTGTTGAGGAATCATATGGATGATCCCGAACATCAGACTACTGATCACAACGGCAATGCCCAAACGACCGCCTCGAGCCAACCCGCTCAAAATAAACCCACGAAACGCGATCTCTTCACAGATTGAAGGAGTCAAGGCGAACACGATGAGCATCAACCATGGCGAAAATTCGTCTGACTTGAGTATGTCGTTCACCCGACTTAGGCCTTCCATCGGAGGAGGAGGCAAGAAGCCACTTTCCACAAGGAAACTACTGATTTCAATGCTTAATGGATGAGCCAACAAAGCCAGCCCAGCTCCCATGACAATCGCTCCCAGAGGTGGCCTTCTGAGGCGGAACGTCGCTCGCAAACTGGTGGTTAAAATCAGCCCCATCATGATGGCAGGACAAGCAATCATCGTGAGCTGTTGAATCACCATCGTCTTCATCATCGTTTGGCCCACTTCCTTGGGGCTACCACTTAGATCTGGCTTCATGTAGTTCATCGCGACAAATTGCAGCAGCAAAATCACGATAAAGCAAAAGACACCCTCGGCGAATTGTGGAACAGGCTCTTTTGTTCGAGTCAGATTTTCGAACCAAGATCGCAGATCGAATTTTTCAGATTCACGAAACAGAACTCCTTCGCTGTTGTACAAATCGACGGCCCACCACAAAGACAGGCCACTGTAAAGCAGGCTACTACCTAGCACCGGAATAGCGTACATCAGCAGATCTGCCGAACCTGTTGCTGATAACAGCAAACCCTTTAAGAGCAGCGCGATATTCACCACCGGAATCACGCTGTAGAACGGATTAATTTCAACCGCAGGCGACAGACAAAACATCGTCAGCCCCATGATTCCCACCAACAACGGAGTCAAATAGTACTGGCCTTCTTTCGTCGATTTTGCGAACGTCGCCAAGGCTAAACACAAAGCGCTAAACAATGCGGCCAATGGAATCAACAGCACGATCAACCAAACCAGCGACGTCCAAGCCGGGAATTGCAGCCCAGCGGAAGTCGACATAGCGGCCCCCATTGTGGAAGCCATGTGCTGCCCGGTGAAGCCCATACTTAGTAAGTTCATCAACGCTGTCCCAATGCTGAACAGCAGGATCGTTAGAAACTTGCCGAACACCAATTCAATTCGACGAGCCGGGCTGATCAACACCGTTTCCATGGTGCCTCGTTCTTTTTCACCGGCGCCTAAATCGATTGCCGGATAGAAAGCTCCCGTCAAAGCCATAATCACGATCATCGCGGGAAAAATTTTGCTCCAAACATTTGCACTGACTTCTTCGCCTCGAGCCACTTCCACCCATTGCAAACTGGCGGGATTTTGAAGCTCGGCTGCCAGATTGGCTTTTTCGAAGGTGTCTTTGCGCAAAGCACTCTCCCAACGCCCCAATGCCGCTCGAACTCGCCCAAAGGCAACGCTCGATTTATCGTCGGCACTGTTGCGAAGCACTCTTAAAGCGGGAATCACGGCCTTGCTGTCAGCGTTGGAAGATTCATCTTGAAGGGACGCGATCGCGGCGGAATATCCATCCGGTACCATCACCAAAACTTGCACACCACTTTCCGAAAACGCGTTGCTAAGCTTCAGGCGATCAGCTTCCAGATTCGAAGCAGCTAAAGCTGAATCTTTCTGATTGGAATCAATAATCTCTTGATACAAAATCCCAAGACCCTGCCCATTCTTTAGCAGCTCATCAGCACTCTTACGGCCTCGAGGCATCGGAGCCTGAGCGACGTCAACGTCGTCTGCTTCGGGATCGCCTGGCAAATCGGTAATCACCTGAAGGCGATCGGCATCTGATTGCCCAGAATCAAACCAGTCCGCATTAATTTCGTTGTTGCTAAGAAACGCGGGAACATCGGGCAGTTCTTCAGCGTTCAAAATCACAACGTTGCGCCGTTGCTCACTGAAAGTCAGCATCATTTCCACGATGCCTAAGCCCAACATGGGATAAAGCAGCACGGGCAAGATGGTGATCATAAACAAGGTCCGGCGATCTCGAAGCTGATCGCGGATCTCTCGCATAAAAATCAGTTTGACATTTTTCCAACTCATAGTAACCGGTCTCTACACGAAATATTTGCTGATCGTGGTGTCGTATCTTGAAGAGGTGCGCCTGAATGCTTTAGGCAGAAATACTGTGTTGGACTAAACCACAGCTTCTTTGATTTCACGCTCTCGCTGTTCAATCAAGTCAAAGAACAGCTCTTCCACATCCGGTTGATCGTGGCGTGCAGCCAGCTCGGGTAAAGTGCCCGCATCGACGATGCGTCCCTTGTGAATCACGGCGATCCGGTCACATAGCTTTTCTACTTCACGCATGATGTGAGTCGAAAAGATGATGCACTTGCCCTGTTCCTTCAAAGCTGCCACCGCCTGCAAGACGGCTCGAGCCACTAAGACGTCTAACCCAGACGTGGGCTCATCAAAAATGATCACAGGCGGATCGTGAACGATCGTCCGAGCAATCGACACCTTTTGCTTCATGCCAGTGGACATCTTCGAACCCAATCGATCTCGAATTTCATGCATCTGCAGAATATCGAAGATCTCGTTGATTCGAGCATCCAGATGATCTTCCGACAGCCCATACAGCCGACCAAAGTACTCCACCATTTCCCACGCCGTCATGCGGTCGTAAATCCCGGTGTTGCAGGACATAAATCCAATATTTCGACGCACGGCGGCGGCATCATGCATGACATTCACGCCCGCTATTTCCGCAACGCCTCGACTGGGCTTCAACACAGTGCTCAAAATTCTGAGGCACGTGGTTTTGCCGGCTCCGTTGGGACCAAGCAACCCGAAAATTTCACCGGGTGCGACTTCGAATGACACGTCATCCAAAGCTCGGAAGACTCCGTTGTAGTCTTCAAACTCTTTGGTCAGGCCCTGAACTCGAATCATGAATCATCGCCACGTGGTCATGTTGCAAATTGGTAATGTGAATAAAAACTACCACATCGATTCGAAGGTGCTTGGAAACTACCCATCCCCATGCGTGTTTTTCAACGTCTGGCGAGAGGTGATCGATGAGTCCGTCACTCTGGGACAAATAGGCGTCTGATCTCGCGTGTATCAATCATTCCAATCATGATGATCAATCTGCCTCAAACCGGACAGAGCGTGCGAACAACCAATTTGGTCATGTCCCGTCGGATCGTTCTGTATTCAACGTACACGTGGACCGGATCGTGACATCTCCCATAAACCACGGTGTGAAAAACGCGTTTTCACTGTAGGGGATGGCGATGTCGATTGTGACTTGACGAGTTGTTTCATCGATCACTGCCGGGTTGACATCGACAGCCATGCTACGCACGCCGACAATCGACATGATTCGCTCGGCTTCATCGATTCCCTGCCGATGAGATGCTCCAGGAACGACGACCTGCCGAGCCGCTTCGTAAGCCGCATTATTTGCGGTGCTACGAATGGTTCCGGCGATTGCAAATTCCATGGCAGCAAACAACATTAGAAAGAAAATTGGTGCCACAAGAGTAAATTCAACAACCGTCACACCGCGATTTGCATCGCCCCGGCTGTTGTAAGATAGCTGACGACGACAAGGTTGACGACGCATAATGAATTCACCTTATCTTGTTAAAAGAGTGGGAAGGTTTCGAGCGACTTCACGAAAGACGTCCACAAGCGATTCTTCGTCATCAGCATGCCAGTGACGACCACCTCCGTCTTCAGCAAGCCGTCTCATCCGCGTCTGATTTGCTCCGCTGCTAAACGTAATCGTGTGCACCGTTATGCCAAGCGCAACTGCTTCGGCCGCAATCACTTCTGGATCCACACCATTGTTGTGGTTGCCATCTGTCATCACCACGATCGTCTTCAATGCCAAAGCTCGTGCCAGATCCGGATCGGTCAACGAAGCAATGCCATGTTGCATTCCAAGACCAATGCCCGTTCGCCCGCGGATGCTTTGCCGAGCAATCGCAGCTTGTAATAGCGGATAATCGAGCGTCAGGCCAAAGTCCAAAGACGCAGTCAATGCGTAGGTTGAAAGAGAAACTTTTTCTTCCTGAGGAGTCAAACTCAATTCAAAAAGAAAACCATCAACGGCAGATTGCAAGGCCTCCCAGCGAGTCCCCGATCCAGATGTTTTCCTCATCGATCCTGATCGGTCTAGGACCAATGCGATATCGCGATCAATTTGAGTCGCAACTGCCACACGAACGGGCTCAAACGACGTCCGGTCAAAGAATCCGTTAAACAGCAGTGGCACTGATCCGCCCAGAGAACCAGCCCTGCGATCTCCCGTCACCTGCACTGAAGTCAACTGACGACTTGAATCGGCTCTCGATTCAAAGTCGTAGCCGCCCACCGCGTTTTCATTTCCAGCGCCAAAGACTACGTCCGAGTCAGCCATCAACATGGGAGATCCACCCACTTGATTTCGAGATGCTGCTTCAATCGCAAACTGCCGTCCGATTTCAACATCCTGAGAAACACTGAGCGCACGGCTACCAGCTTTCGCTGCCGCATCTGTGGCGGTGCGAAGTTCGGTCCGAGTCAGTTGCATCCACGCGACGTTCACCGAGAAAATGCCGAATCCCAAAATCACGGGCAGGCAAATCACAATCAGAACCAACATCGCTCCCGCTCGAGATGATCGAGCATTCTTTTGATTAGCAGGCGGAATTCGCATCTTAATATTCTTTCATCATGGCGGCTTGGCCATCAACCACGAGAGTGTCATAGAACCAACCAGCGATCACTGAATTGTCGCCACCGGTCGCAGATACTCGTACGGAAATCCACGACAGTGCAGGCTGGTCTTCAAAGTTTGACGGAGTGATTTCGATGGTCGCCCCGTTGACTCTTCGAGCAGTCAAAATTTGGTTGCACGCAGCTTCCACGTCCGATGTTGTTGCACCCGCTTTTACGGAAGCTCGAATCCCTTCGTAGGCTGCGACCGACAAGGACTGCTTGAGATAGATCATCGAACTGGCTTCGATCACACCGATTAGGATGACCAACAGCATCGGCAAACACACTGCAAATTCAACGGCGGCGGCCCCGTCTCGAAACGACGGATGGTTTGATTTCTTTTGTCTTCGCATAACACACAACACTGGAAAAATAGAAATAGACAGGAGCGGATTCAATCAGACGAATCACACTTCGACTAAATCTCGCCCCTCCTTTTGTTCTGGTTTTGCAACGGAATCTGCTCGTCCAGATCTCGCGATCATTGCATTAAACGCAGCCGGTAGGTCGGGCCAAAAGTCTTTCTTTCGAAAGCGAAGCGGCCGAATGTCACGGTCGCCGTCCACATGACTTTGAATCGTTTTTCGCAGGTTATAAATGGGGCCCGCGATACGGTTGCTCAGTGTCAATGTGTCGCGAATGAAGATTGGAATCAAACACACAAACGCCAACAAAAACGGAGCACTGTGGCGAAGGAAAACGGTAAGGTTTTCTTTCACGCCTGCGAAAGGATCCAACAAAAACTGATTGATGATGCCAAACATCGCTCCGGCGCACAAAAAGATGAAAAAGTGCAACAAAACACGCCCAGCCAGCATGTGCTGAACGGGCTTGTTGATGACGGCAGTTTTTCGTTTATCCACTTTCCCTGACATGACGATCTCCCCATGATTGGCCACTCAACAGCGCACGGAAGGCCTGCACACTACCGATAAAAAACAATGCCGATTTGTTCTGGTACCGGCACTGGAGTGTTGGTCACGATTGGAGATGAGACAGAGAAAGCATCGCATTCCGCCCGATCGGCTGAGCGCACGAAATCGGTTGAATCGATTGAAAGGGCGGGCGTGAACGTTCTGTTCGCTAACGTCTCAAAATCCCAATGCAGATTGACTGAATTGGCCTGTGAGGCACGGGGCGGAAGACACTTAATGTTCAAGCTCGGATGCGAGCAACGTCTGTTAGGGCTGCAGAACGTTCAGCACGGGCTTCGGAGCAGCGGGCTTGAATTCATCGACTTCATCAATGCAATCGTAAAACACATTGCGTTGACGAGGAACATAACCTGTGTCGGTGATGCAACGACGAATGGTATCCAGAGTCAGATGATGCACGGTTCCCGCTTCGGAAACCACATTTTCTTCAATCATCAAGCTTCCCATATCGTTGGCTCCAAACATCAAAGCCATTTGGCCCACTTTTTCGCCTTGGGTCACCCACGATGATTGAATGTTCGCAATGTTATCGAGATACAAACGACTGATCGCTTGAGTCTTGAGATACTCAAATGCGCCCGCCGGAGCGATTTCGCTCATGTCTGTGTTGTCCGGCTGGAAGGTCCAGCAGATAAAGGCGGTAAATCCTCCCGTTTCGTCCTGTAGTTCTCGAACACGTTCCAGATGCTCAATACGCTCTTCCATCGTTTCAACGTGACCGAACATCATCGTGGCCGTTGAACGTCCGCCCATCTGATGCCACACTCGCATCACATTCAACCAGTCGTCAGACAGGACCTTGCCTCGAGTAATTTCTTTGCGAACCCGGTCGACTAAGATCTCGGCTCCACCACCTGGGATACTTCCTAATCCGGCGTCTTTGAGCCGCTGTAATACGACCTCAAGAGGCTGCTTGGCGATCTTGGTGAAGTGGTGGATTTCAGGAGGACTAAAGCCATGCACGTTGACCTGAGGAAATTCTTTCTTAATCGTCCTCAGCATATCTTCGTACCACTCCATCTGCAGTTTGGGATGCAAACCACCTTGAAGCAAAATTTGGTCGCCGCCCAATTCGACTGTCTCTTTGATCTTCTTCAGCAAAGTTTCGATGGGCAGTACGTAAACGTCAGGATGGCTGGGCGGTCGATAGAACGCGCAAAAATCGCAGACAGCCGTACACGCATTGGTGTAGTTAATATTGCGATCAATGTTGTAAGTACGAAACGGTTCTGGGTGCAGGCGTCGGCTGACAGCATCAGCTGCAGCTCCGATAGCAGTGATGTCGTGAGACTGCATCAGCTGCAGGCCTTCGGCTTGGTTCAGTCGGCTTCCGGCAACGGCTTTATCAAGCAGTGACGAGATCGGTGAAGACAGGGCTGTCATGGCGATTGACCAATTGATGTTCGAGAGCAAGTTGATGAAAAAGATTCAGTCCAGCTCGTTCAGCAGACGTCATCGTATAATACAAATTGTTGCGGAGATAATCTTCGGCGACCGGAACAGTGAGATTCAAACCGGGAGCTTCAGTGGTCGCAATGTCGTGCAAGTGGCGAACACCGAGATCTCGAGTTCGCTCTAAGACATCTGCAACTCCCGTTGTGTCCGCATCTTTTTGAGCCACCCACATCGCGAAGACGAATGGCAAACCCGTCCACTCGTTCCAAATTTCGCCCAGGTCCATCACTTCAACGAAAGATTCGTCGGGATGATGCATGGCTCGGTCACCGATCAACAGAACGGCATCTGCTTCGCTATGCTGAGTCGACGATAAAAGACTGAGAGGTTCAGTCTTTGGAGAAACGCCGTATTTTTCGGCGAGAACAATACGAGTCAGCGTGGCGCTTGTACGAGAGCCTTCGTCTAAAGCCACCGTACGAATTTGCCCTGGATGAACTCGGCAAAACAACTTCACGCTCATCACTGGCCCGCGAGCCGCAACACATGCGTTGGAAAGAATTTCGTAGTTGCTGCCTCGAAAATACTCGATCGATGGAATCAAGGCGACTTCTAATTCTCGCCGAGCCAACGCATCCGCCAAGCGACTGGGGTAGTCGAGAGTCACCTTGGATGCAGGCAAATTTTCAGCAAGCTGGTGAACCAGTGGTCTGGAATTCAAATAGCTGACAGCCCCCAAACGCACGTTGGCGATGGAACCGTTGTTGTCAGGTTTTGAATTCAAGGGGCTCAACATTTTTTTACTCGCTCCAACTCTGAAAATCCACACTGAGATTTCACTGGCCCAAAAGCGGCAGTTTTCGCCGAAGGCAATTCTGCTGTTTCTGATTAGTTAACACAGTATAAGCGTTCATCGACCGACTCAAAACGACGATACAGGACATCATCAAAAACCCGAACTCAGGAAATCGAATCAGCCTGCGGGAACTCAATGTTTCTTACTGATACGATCCGGTTGGGACCCTGAGTTTTAACTGATTGCCGCGAGGATTACGGGGTCTTTTGATTCTCAAGGATCGATTTCCCCGCTCATGAAGACCATTCCGCTCGCATTCTCGAGCACCGTGATGGATTTGCCGGAAACACTGCTGATGTCTGCCTCAAACCCGCTCAAAATTGCAATCATTGGATTTGGGACTGTCGGATCTGGCGTCGCTCGCCTGCTGTCGGAACACCAAGAACACATTTCCTGCCAAGCGGGACGCGATCTGGAAATCAGTCGAGTTGTCGTGCGAGATGTGTCTCGCCAACGCGAATGGCTGCCTGTTGGAGCCAAGTTATCCGCATCAGTCCAAGATGTTGCAGATGACCCGAACATCGACTTGGTTGTCCAGTTGGTTGGAGGAATCAATCCCGCTCACGAGTACATGACAACGTTTTTGAAGTCGGGCAAGGACATCGTGACGGCCAACAAAGCGCTGATCTACGAACACGGCGACATGCTTTTTCAACGAGCCCAATCAGAGCAACGAACGATTGGCTTCGAAGCCGCTGTCGCTGGAGGCATTCCCATCGTCGGAGCCATTTCTCAGTCTCTTACTGGGAATCAGATCCATTCCATCGAAGCCATCCTGAATGGAACCAGCAACTTCATTCTGACTCGAATGCTAAACGACCACCAGACATACGACGACGTTCTCAAGGAAGCTCAAGCCTTAGGATACGCAGAAGCAGACCCATCAATGGATGTCGATGGTACGGATGCGGCTCAAAAACTGGCCATCCTGTCCGACCTCGCATTCGCAACTCCAGTTCGCCTTGATCAGTTCACAAAGCAGGGCATTGAAAATATTCAATTAATGGATTTGCAGGTCGCTGCAGAACTCGGTTACCGAATCAAACTTCTTGCAACAGCTCGACGAGACGCAGGCTCGTTGGAACTTGCCGTACAACCCACTTTAGTCGGCGTTGATCGCACGATTGCTCAAACAGACGGAGCCGACAATATTGTCAGAGTCGACGGCAGTGCCGCGGGACGATTAGTCTTCGCAGGTGCAGGAGCAGGCCAACTTCCCACTGCCTCTGCCGTTGTCGCCGATATCATTGACTATGCCACCGGCCGAACGGCAGTCACCTTTCGTTCGATTCTTAAAGCTCGACAACGACCACCGCTCAAACTTCGCCCTGCCGACGATCTCCGCAGAAGCTACTATCTCAGATTCAGTGTGGACGACCGGCCGCATGTTTTAGCAGACATCACTGATGTGCTTGGACGCAACCAAATCAGCCTATCTTCTGTCAGACAGGATCCCGCGAAAGCAGAAGAAACAAGCCAACAACAAATGGCTCGACTGGTCATGATGACTCATGAAATCTGCGAAGGGCAACTTCGCAAAGCAACCACCGAACTTCAAGCGTTGGGATGCATACGCGGCAAGGGCATCCAATTGCCCGTTGCCTGATCACTGAGACACTAAAAACGTTCAACCCTGAGGTCAATATTTGACCTCGCGAGTCTGGACAGGAGGATCTCTCTAAACGCTTCAACAAGCACACCCCGCGTAAACGATCGCCTAGACAGCGAAACCCACCATTAAGCCAAACCAGCGAAACGTCTGTAACGGCAAGACCATCTAGGCTTTGATGAAGGTCGACAGGTTCGGAAAGATTAGACTGGAAAGCTGCAGGAACAACGCGTTATTGTGATCGCTGAAATTCCCATGCATTCAGCCTCCCGTCGTTCTGCTTCATTCGAAGCGGTGTTTCTCTGTCATATCGCCAGCCCGCCAATGTGCTAACTTTGGCCAAGCGAACGTGTGTGAGTTGCATTCTGTTGCCAATTTAAAGCGTGAATCGTGTGAGCCAAAAGGATTTACAATCACCGCCCAAGACGATCGAGTCGTACATCACGAAGACTCTTTCGGCCGAACAGCAGGTTGCTGACACCACGGGTATCAAGCGCGCATCAAATGCGGAACGCAAAGAACGCAAGCTGCGCGCCAAGCTTCAAAAGCTTCTTGAGAAAGATGACAAGAAGTCGGCGATCAAAATCGCATACCGATTGATGCCCGACAACGGCGAAGATGACGAGCTTGATATTCTGTACGACTTCCTGATGGAACGAATCGGTGTCCAACGACGAGACCCCGTGTTCAGCATGTCTCTGACTCCAGCAGTGCTATGGGTGTCTGGAATTTCTGTCACAGCGCTTGCACTGTTCGCTGTCACAATCTTCTTAGGCCCCGGAGAATTGACCAAGTCACAAAAACTGGATCTTTGGTCAGTCGGCGGCCTAGCTCTTCTTGTGGGAATCCCATTGTGGGATCTCTCGCTGGCTTCACTGCACAACTACATCAACCGCTACCGCCTGAAGCCTTGACCAAAGACTTTGCTTGCAGCGCAGATGCTGAATCTGCTGCAGCTGTTCAGCAAAGTTGTCGCACAACCGAGTGCTCTCAATCATCAACCGCACTCTGCTTTCTACCAGCGCGCCCACAGATGGTCAGAAGTCGAATTCGATTTCCTGTCACCTCAATCATGACGTCTCATCCCAAAGTCTGGCGTTGAACGATTTGTTTCCCGCGGCCTTCCACACTATCGTGTTCTGAGCTTGACTGACATTTCAATCGCTCTGACACCTACTTGCTGGATGAACCTGTATGTCCCGGATGTTTCGTATTGTCGTGCTTGGTGGAGACGGCATCGGCCCGGAAGTCACCCAACAGGCTGTTCGCCTGCTTGAAGAACTGCGACCTTTCCTGAAGGAAGTCGACTTCGATTTTCAGGAACATTCTGTTGGTGTCGGCGAATACCAAAACAGCGGAAACGCACTGCCAGAATCTGCCTTTGAAGCCTGTCGCAACAGCGATGCTATTCTCTTGGGAGCCATGGGGCTTCCGAATGTCCGCTACCCCAACGGTAAGGAAATTGCCCCTCAACTGGACCTGCGAGAACAACTGCAACTGTACGGGGGAATTCGCCCGATTCAACTTTACAACGCAGAAGACACTCCGCTGAAAAACCAGGGCCCCGGAGACATCGATTTTGTATTGGTCCGAGAAAGCACCGAAGGACTGTTTGCTGGCCGAGATGCCATCGCAGACGTCAACGCGGCTGAATCCACCAACATCATGAAGATTACTCGGGCAGGAGCCGAACGAGTTTGTCGCCTTGCATTCGAAGTGGCTCGCAAGCGAAACAAGGCCAAAAAAGTAGCCCTCATCGACAAAGCCAACGTGCTTTCTTCGATGGTCTTCTTCAGGCACATCTTCGACGAAGTCGCTAAAGACTTTCCAGACATCACAGCTGAACATGTTTACGTCGATGCCGCCGCTCTCTTCTTGGTAAGACGCCCTCAAGATTTTGACGTGATGGTCACTGAAAATATGTTCGGAGACATTCTTAGCGATCTCGCAGCTGGACTTGTTGGCGGGATGGGAATGGCTCCTTCAGCCGATATTGGAGCCACCGCGGCCGTGTTCCAGCCGTCGCATGGTTCCGCTCCAGACATCGCCGGACAAAACATCGCCAATCCCATCGCGATGATCCTGTCCGCCGCAATGATGCTGGACTGGCTAGATCACCCCGAATGTAAACAGGCTGCGAAAACACTGGAAGTCGCCGTCGCTACTGCTTTGGCCGACCCTAAAAATAGAACACCTGACATGGGGGGCACACTTTCGACAAGTGAACTTACCGATCAGATCTCAAAAGCTTTGCAGCAGTTGCTGGAAGCAAAATAGGGCCAGAACCAACCGGCCCTACAAAACTTAATTTTCACAGCCGGGCTCACCTATTCCCGCCATGGGGCCCACAGAAGCCGACCGCAAAATCGCAAGCAACCAGTTCCTTCCAAACATCGGACCTCATTTATGCCCAAACGTTTCTTGCTGATCTTCGGTGCGTTTGCCGCTTCGGTTTTGATGTGGGTTGACCGAGCCTGTATTTCCGTGGCAAAAAGCGACATCGCGACGGATCTGCAATTCACCGATCGCCAAATGGGTTGGGTGATGTCCGCCTTTTCGCTGGGCTATGCCTTGTTCCAAGTTCCCAGTGGAAAACTGGCCGACAAGTTTGGCCCTCGGATCGTCATGACAGGAGTCTGCATCTTCTGGTCGATCTTCACGTCACTCACCGGAGTCGCCCGAGGATTGCTGGCGATGCTTGGAGTTCGCTTTCTGTTTGGAATGGGTGAAGCCGGAGGATACCCAACAATCACTCGAGCGTTCTCGTCATGGCTTCCAATCAATGAACGAGGCATCGCGAATTCAATTAGCTTTTCCGGAGGTCGCTTAGGAGGAGCCATTGCCATGCCGGGAATGGTTTGGCTGATGGCAACACTTGGAGGCTGGCAACAGACGTTCTGGTTTTTTGGAGCAATCGGTTTCGCCTTTGCCATCGCATGGTTTGTCCTGTTTCGAGACTCACCAGAAAAACACTTTGCAATCAGCGAAGCCGAACGAAAACACATCATTGCCAATAGAAAACCGGCCGCAAAAATAGACGCTCCGCCAACGAAAAAATCAACCCCAATCAGCTTTAGTGACATGCTCCGCTCGCCCAACATGCTGATGCTGATGATGCAGTATGTGGCTCATAACTTCACGTTCTTCTTCACCGTCACGTGGTTCTTCCCCTACCTGAAGGAAAGCTACAACCTGACCAATGAACAAACGGGGTGGTACGCAGCCGCACCTCTGCTATGCGGAGTCGCCGGAAACTGGCTAGCCGGATTTACAGTCGACCGCCTCTACAGCAAAGGCAAGTGGCAACTGTCTCGACGGTTGCCGGCGGCAATCGGCTTTGTGCTGGGAGCAATCGGAATGAGCCTGTGTGTCAACATGACGACTCCCGCAACAGCCGTGGCTTGTATGTGCATTGCCATTTTCGGATCCGATATGATCTTAAGTCCGTCATGGTCAACTTGCATGGACATCGGTGAAAGCAGTGCCGGGGCAGTTTCAGGTGCCATGAATATGATTGGCAATCTCGGAGCCTTCACTGCTGCTCTCGCTTTTCCCTACCTGTTTGAATACATGGGAACTCACGAACCCTTCTTCTATCTAGCCGCCGGGCTTAACGTCATCGCCATTTTTATGTGGTTCCGAATCCGTCCCGATCGAAGCATCCGAGAAGAACTTACCGCGTAAAGTTTCACGGGATCAGAACCTGAGCAGCAAGATACGACAACGGTTCTGTTTCCCCATCCAACAAACGGCTAGGGGAACTCGGCCGCCGTGAGGCCGATGCCTTCGTTCGGGTTTTCAAAGCACGGCCCCATTTCATTCGGCTCACTGGACCTGCCTAAAACACCCCAAATACAGTAGACCTTTCCATAAAAGAATTGCCCTCATGAGTCAGCTAAAAGTCGCGGTCATTGGAGCAGGCTACTTTAGCCACTTTCATTTCGACGCATGGAACCGCATCAAAGACGTCCAACTGGTTGCCGTGTGCGATGTGGAAGAAACAAAGGCTCAGGCAGTCGCCGCGCAGTACGACATCCCCAATGTCGCAACAGACTACCGCACTATGCTGGACCAGCTTCAGCCCGACATCGTCGACGTCATTACTCGACCAGACACGCATTTAGAAATCGTGACGGAAGCAGCTCGTCGCAACGTGGGCGTGATTTGCCAAAAGCCACTCGCCCCCACGATGGATGAAGTTCAGCAGATTGCCGATGTGGTCCGCACTTCCAACATCAAATTCATGGTGCACGAAAATTTTCGGTTCCAGCCGTGGTACCGAGAAGCCAAACGGCTGATTGATTCTGGCGTGATCGGAGACAAACTGCACACGATCACGTTTCGCAATCGAGCGGGTGATGGTTGGGGCGACGACGCGTATCTGGCCAGACAACCTTACTTCCAAACAATGGACAAGTTCCTGATCTTTGAAGCCGGTATCCACACCATCGACACCTTCCGTTATCTCGGCGGAGAAATCGAAAAGACTTGGTGCATGCATCGCAAACTGAACCCAGTGATTGCCGGCGAAGATGCTGCATTGGGCATCTTTCAATTTGCAGAGGGAGGCACAGCGGTCTACGACGCCAATCGCTTTAATGAATCGACCGCCCGAAACCCCCGCTACACATTTGGGGAATTGCTGATTGAAGGCAACGGTGGCACCATTCGAATGTACGACGACGCTCGCTTGACGATTCAAAAACTGGGGGAAGCCGAACAACCTCACGAATACTGTCCGAGCGCAGACGGTTTTGCAGGTGACTGCGTGTATGCGACTCAGCAACACTTCGTGGATGGATTGCTGCAGAAGCAGCCTTTCGAAACGGATCTGGAAAGCTATTTAAAAAGCATCGCTGTTCAAGAAGCCATGTATCGTTCGGCTGAATCAGGAACTTGGGAGACACCCGCGTGACCAACATTATCGACCTGTCGCTGACAGTGAGCCCCGACATGCCAGGCGTGGAATTCGAAACGAAGTACACGGTTGCGGAAAAAGGCTGGAATGCTCGCACGCTACATCTGTATTCGCACAGCGGAACCCACATGGATTCCCAATTTCACTTCGAAGCCGGTCCGCAAACGGTTGACCAGATTTCCTTGAACAACTGCATCGGAAAGGCATGGTTGATTCCCTTGGATGACTTGCCACCCAAAACTCCGATCACAACGAAGCACCTAGGAACACTGAAAGAACAAATTTCGGCGGGCGACGCGTTACTGCTTCGTACCGGCTGGAGTCGCCACGTTAACGACCCGACTTACTACCGAGACAACTTTCAACCGATTAGCCCCGAACTAGCGGAATGGATGGTGGCGACTGGAATTCGCATGGTCGGAGTCGAACCGCCTTCCGTGGCCGATGTCAACGATTTAGCGGCCGTCACGTTGATTCACAACATCCTGCTTTCAGGCCAAGTCATCATTGTAGAAGGGCTGACCAATCTGGACAAAGTCCGAGGACCGCAATGCCTGTTCGGAGCCCTTCCCATCAAAATCGCCAACGGAGACGGCGCGCCGTGTCGAGCCTTCGCCATTGATGGAATTCACAATTCTGATGAACTGATGAAAGCCGTCTTATCATGACGATCTCATTGAAGACCAAGCTAACAGAACTGCCTGTGGAAGCCTCGAAATCGCTGCTGCCGGAAATACGCAACCTGCTACAGCAGTCGCAAAGAACCATCTTTGTTCTTGATGATGACCCGACGGGAACTCAAACCGTCTACGACACCCCCGTACTGACCACATGGTCTCAAGAAGCCATCCAACAAGAATGGCAGCAGGGTCACCGGCTGATCTACATTCTGACGAATTCTCGTTCGCTGACAGAACCCGCCGCGCGCGAATTGGCCAAAGAAATTGGCAACAACATTGCCGCCGTTGCGAAGTCCATCGAACAAGCATTTACAGTCATCAGCCGCAGCGATTCAACTCTTCGAGGACACTACCCCGCCGAAGTCGATGCACTGGCCGATGCCATAGGCTGCACAACAGCTCCTCAAATCATCATCCCCTATTTTCTGCAAGGGGGTCGTTTTACGATCGACGACGTTCACTATGTGGCTGACGCAGATCAGCTGATCCCAGCCAGTGAAACGGCGTTTGCCAAGGACGCTGCCTTCGGGTTTCAAAATTCAAATTTGATCGACTGGGTGATCGAAAAACGCCAAGGCGCAATCGCACCCAGCCAAGTCACATCAATCAGTTTAAACACACTCAGAACAAGTACCACTGACGTCGTCACGCAACAGCTGTCCAGTCTTCCAAGTGGAAGTGTTTGCTGTGTAAACGCTGTATCAATCAGAGACATCGAAGTATTTGTTGCCGGACTATTGAAGGCTCAGAACGCGGGCCACGAATTCGTCTTTCGAACGGCGGCCAGCTTTGTTCAAGCCTATGCAGGACTAGAACAACGGCCGCTTCTGGCCACAGACGCCATGATCGATCCCACCATTGATGCCGGACTGATTATTGTGGGTTCCTACGTGCCCAAAACGACGATTCAGCTGAAACACCTTGTTGACCATGCGACAGATTTAGAAGCCGTTGAACTGCAAATTGATTTGGTTCTGCAAGACGACAACCAAGCCTACCTGACTGAAATCCATTCACAGATCGACCAGACACTGCAGTCTGGAAAGAACGTCGTTCTGCACACCAGCCGAGACCTCAAATCAGGCAGCAATGCGGAAACCAGCCTGAAGATTGGCAACCAGGTTTCCAACGCTTTAGTTCAAATTGTCCAATCCATCGAACGGCCTCTTCGGTTCGTCATCGCGAAAGGAGGCATCACATCCAGTGATATTGCAACCAAGGCTTTGGCGGTCAAACGAGCCATCGTGTTGGGCCAAATCTTGCCTGGCATTCCTGTTTGGAAAACTCAAACAGAAAGCCGTCGCCCCAATCTCTCCTACGTCGTCTTCCCAGGAAACGTGGGCGACGAATCAGCATTGCTTCAGGCCTACAACAAACTGAAGTAGCACCTTGATCGTCCCTATCAACCTGAATCGCACTTCAGAAAGCCGCCACCATGACTGCTCCACTTTTCAATAAACTGGACCACATCGCGATCGTCGTCAAAGACACAGAAGAAGCTTTGAAGTTCTATCGAGACACTTTGGGCCTGCCGCTCATTTTGAGCGAAGAAATCTCAACAGGCAATGTCCGTTTAACTCACTTAGACATGGGCAATCTGCATCTGCAGTTAGTAGAACCTCTCACAGAAGACCATCCGCTTCAAGACCATCTTAAGCAGCATGGCGAAGGCTTGCATCACCTGTGTTTTGAGACGGACAACGTCGCACAAACGCTACAGACATTGCCCGAACGAGGACTGAGGGCAAAGTCAAACACCCCTCACGATGGCCCAAAAGGACGCAAAGCTGGCTTCGTGGATGCGGCCTCAAGTCGAGGCGTCATTTGGGAAATGACGGCCGATCAGTAAATAAAACGCTTCTGCCACCCATTCAAAACAGACCGACTGAATAGCATGTACAGTGCCACTTCCTGCCATTCACGATTTCGCGACAGCCCACTTTCTTTCCTCATCTTTCGCAATCGGGGCACTTATCCTGTAACAATCAAGCTTCACCTGTGTACTGCTGGCAGGAGAAGCAAATGCAAGGTCCGGAAACACGCGAATCACTACTGGAAAGCCTGAACGGCCCTAGAGCCGAAGAAGGGTGGCAGGAATTTACGTCGATCTATCGGCCGTTGATCTTTCGAGTTGCCGTTGCCAAAGGCCTGCAGCATGCCGATGCCGAAGATCTCACTCAGGACGTCCTTACCGCCGTGCAAAGGTCTCTGAATACCTTTGACCCCACAGCGGGTGGATTCCGAAGTTGGCTGTATCAAATTACTCGTAATCTCGTTGTGAATTCTTTGTCTCGAGGTTTCAGTTCCGGCCGCAAAGCTGCGATCGGAACGGGGGACAGTGCTGTTCAACAATTATTAAACCAGCACCCCGCCAGCAATGACCCAACAGCCACGCTCTTCCGGATGGAATACCGCCGCACGTGCTTTCAACATGCGGCGGCCTGCATTCGTGCAGAATTCAGCCAAGCAACATGGTCAGCCTTCTGGCTCACCGCTGTCGAACTTCAATCGATCGAATCGACGGCAAAGCAACTTGGCAAATCTCATGGAGCAGTCCGAGTAGCTCGATGCCGAGTTCTCGATCGACTCAGAAACTTTGTTCACGAACAAAGCGGTGGCTTTGAACCCGCAGACGCCTGATCAGCAGACGACCAAGAACCCCCATTCTTAAGTGAGACATCACAATGGTAGCCGAACAACACTACGACGATGAAGCTCTACTGAACTTGCTTCGAAATCGCATGACGAGTGATACGCACACCGTACAATCGCACCTTGAATCGTGCGAACTGTGCCAAGATCGCCTTGAGACCGTCGCTTGCAATGGGATGACCTGGCATGAAGTATCGGGACTGTTGAAAACGGAAGCACTCACAGCGGACTTGAACCATTCCGACGATAGTGCTTCAGACGACGATCTTCAAAGACACTGGGATCATTCGGCAACCAAACTACTGCAACCATCAGACCACCCTGATTCCCTAGGCCGCTTTGGCCGTTACGAAATCATGGAAGTACTCGGACAAGGAGGCATGGGCGTTGTCATGCGCGGCTACGACAAAGCCCTAAACCGGCACTCCGCCATCAAGGTGCTGGCCCCAGAACTCGCCAGCAGTGCTGCAGCCAGAAGACGATTTTCACGCGAAGCGAAAAGCGCAGCTGCGGTCGTACACTCTCATGTCGTTCCCATCCACACCGTAGACGCGCATGACGGACTACCGTACCTCGTCATGCCGGTGGTTGAAGGGCAAAGCGTTGATGCCCGAGTCCATCAGGCTGGGCCTCTGGCAATCGTCGAAGCCGTGCGAATCGCTGCCCAGATCGCCGCTGGGCTTGCTGCTGCTCACGAACAGGGTTTGGTTCATCGAGACATCAAACCTGCCAATGTGTTGCTTGAAAACGGGGTTGAGCGAGTTCAAATCACAGACTTCGGATTAGCCCGAGCCATCGACGACGCGTCATTGACTCGCAGTGGAGTCATCTCTGGAACTCCTCAGTATATGTCGCCCGAACAATCACGAGGCGATGCAGTCGATCATCGCAGTGACCTGTTTAGCCTGGGCAGCTTGATGTACTTTATGCTCACAGGGCGGTCTCCCTTCCGAGCCGAAACAACGATGGGAGTCCTCAACCGAATCTGCAACGATGCTCCGCGGAATCTACGCACGATCAACCCTGACGTTCCAGAATGGCTGAAACAGATCGTGGAAAAACTGCTAGCCAAATCGACAGATGATCGGTTCCAGAACGCTCAAGAAGTGTCCGAGCTTTTAGAAAACTGTCTCGCACACGTCCAAGACCCCAATGGAACGGCACTACCTTCTGAGGTCGCCGAACTCGCCTCAGCCGCCAGCAATAAACCACCGAGCAGAAGAACTTTTATTGCCACCGCTGCAGCAGCTTTGCTGTTCGCCTGCATGGGCTTGGTACTGATTGAACTTAACAAAGGAACCATCAAGATTGAATCCGATTTCGACGGTGTTCCTATCCGCATCATGCAGGGCGACGAAGTCATCCAGCAAATGACGGTTCACCTCGATGGAAATTCCACTCGGATCGCCGCAGGAACCTACATCATTGAAGTCGACTCAAAATTTGATGGACTCGAACTCTCAAAGCAAAAGTGCATCTTAAGCCGGGGAGCCACAGAAACGATTCGAATCAGCTACTCAGATGATTCCACCAAAGTCACGAGCCCCATCATGCAGCCGAAGATTCCGCCGAAGGTTCAACCGAAGACTCAGTTGAGAGTGATGGCGATCATCGCCCCCGATGATTCAGCAGGTTACGACCAGCCAACACTTGCAGCCGGAAAAGCAAAACATCAACCGCTCTTCACGGAATTTGATATCACAGACATCACCAGCCACAACACAGAAAGCATAGTGACAGATCGCAGCTACTTAACATTTACACTGTCAGATGAAGCGTTTCGTCGCTGTCGCTCGCTCGTCAAAAAAGAGCCTTGGATCCAAGTCGCCCTCGAACTGGACGGAAAGATCATTGGAAAACCAACGCTAAGCCTGACGACGATCGAGCTTGGATTGGGACTCTGCAATGCCACTTTGCGCGACTTCGAAAAAATCACAGCTCGAAAGATCGCAAGCCGAGTATGGCAAGCAACTCCCGCTGCGAAAATCTCGGCGACAGTGACAAACGACCAGCAATCCACACCAGAACTTCACAGGCTTACTGAGGAATATCAAAGGCTCTCAAACGAATATCAGGCTGCACTCAAAGCAGCCCAAGACAGTACCGAGCGCACTCGGGTGTACCAAGAGATGGACCCTCGAGAAATCATGCCAGCGAAATACTTAGCATTCGAACAAGATCACCGTGGGACAGAAATGGGGCTCGACGCACTCATCAAAGCAGCCCAATTAGCTCGCAGTGTCGGAAACTCAAATTCAGCTGCTGCCAAAGGTCGAATCATCGCGCTCCAACGCATTCTCGACCACTACCTCAGTCGTCAGGGTCTCGAAGTCGCCGTTGAAAGCCTTAGTGGAGGACCCCGTGGTCCAGAAATCGAATCATTCCTAGAAACACTGGTCGACAAAAGCCCCTACCCCAAAGCTCAGGCTGCCTCCCTTCTGGTGCAGATTCGCAACGGCTTGGAATTGCTTCAAGCCAAAGCCCAACTGCCCGAAATCATGGCGAGATACGAAAATGACGCCGAGGCTGTAAGACGCGAATACGAAGACCAACTCAAGGTTCTCGATGAATTGAATGTCGATCAACTACGAACCGACCTGAACCAAAAATTGGCGATCCTTGCTGACAGGTTTCGCAGCATCCCATTGCCAACATACGGAACCGGTTCTACTGCCGCCAAACATCTTTCCCATGCGATCAATCTCGTTCGAACTGGCATGCGGGCACCAGAACTTTTGGCAACTGATATCAAAGGAAACCCATTTCAACTCAGCAAATTGAAAGGCAAAATCACGGTCCTGCTCTTCACACAGGATTTCAGTGGAGAGTACGGAGAAATCTATGCCGGAATACGCCAGTTGGTCGCCAAATATTCCCAACAACCTCTTCAGGTCGTTGGCGTCATGAGCAACAACGCTCGCTCCAATCTTAATGACGCCGAGAAACGTGGCAAACTGCCATGGGTCGTGATCCCTCAAGAATTCAATGGCCCCATTCAGCTGGACTGGGGTATCGACGGCTACCCATCTGTCTATATCGTTGATGCTCAAGGCATTCTTCATGCCCCAATCCACATGCCGTATTACGGAGACGGTGGCTACGACACCACCGATGTTGTCACCAAAATCGACGAACTGCTGGCAACAGACTCTTCTACCAAGCCGTCAGAATCACACGGTACTCCTGAACTTCAAGCTTTCGATTGGGACTCATCCTTCGCCTCTCCCGCTCACGCACAGACAGTAACAAAACTAGAACGCGTCATGAAAGCACTGCATCAATACCATGACAAACATGGACACTTTCCCAGCTCGCAAATGAAAGGCACAAACGGCCAGGCAAAATTCCCCTACAGCTGGAGAATCGCCATTCTGCCGTTCCTTGATGAACGACAACTTTATGACGCCTACCACTTTAATGAAGCTTGGAACAGCAAACACAACCTGACGCTGCAGGCTCAAATGCCAGACGTGTTTCGCTCACCGCTGGATACAGCAGATTCCATCCACACTTCATGGACAGGCTTCACATCGCCTCAGGTCGACTTCGACGAAAAAGGCTCGCAACAAGACAGGACTTTCTTCCACCCATCCCATGGTGCCTCAATGCAAAACTTTACAGATGGCACATCGAACACGATTGGCCTCGTTGAATCCAAGCAACCTATCCCATGGACTCAACCTGTGGATCTTGGGTATGTCGCCGATCAGCCATTGCCGCAACTTGGAGGTTGGTTTTCCAACGGATTCCACGCCGCCTTTGTCGATGGCACCGCAGACTTCGTTGCCTTGTACAATTCTGATTCCAACCTAAGAAATTTGTTAACGATAGCAGACGGTGTTCCCAGTGAACCCATCCTAGCCAGTCGATTGATATTTCGAGAAACGCAGATCGACAGCGAAGGCAACCCTGTGGTCGACCCAACACGGTCTCCAATCCTAACTGAAGCAGACGTCACGTCGGTGAAATTTACAACTGCAACAGACGATGCAAATTATGAGCAAATTGAATTTCGACTCACTCGAGAAGCCGGCAAGAAACTGTTCCGTGAAACCACACGACTAAGCAACCTACAACCAGCAGGCCACATCGCTGTCGAGCTAGATGGCAAGCTCCTTTCTGCACCACGAGTGATGTCTGCTATCAGCGACAGACTTGTCCTCACCGGCGTGGAAATCGAAACAACCCACCTCGCATTAAAGCAGATCATTCAAAGCGCGAACGAGACGAAGTGAATTCTGACAATCGCAACTTTTCTAGAAACGAGCGCCCGGAACTCAAGATCCCAGCTTCGGGCGCAACACACCGTATGAGCGCACTGCAGATAGATCGGGACTGTCGTGTTGAGACTGGCCTGTCTAAATGTCTCGGTCCGCCACCGCAGACACCGCTTGACTGTCAATAACCAGACCGGGGGCCATGCAACCCAAGGCGGTCCTGCCACTCGAATGCTGAAGCCACGCTGGCCCCTCAAGTCAAGCAGCAGCACTCAGTCGCCCCCCAGTCGCCGCCAAAAGCCGCTGCGATCTCAGAATAGCGACGGCATTTGGCGCTGCGAACGTCAACAGGCTCTGAATCGCCACCCGCCAATATTCACGAGCCCGATCTGTCACCATCGCGCATTCGCCGCTTGGTGAGTGCCACATCAACGACACCAGCCTGCAGAAAAGAGAGCGGCAAAAAGACGGGAAAGAGCAAACCAGTACTGAATCGTAGACATCAGCTGCAGGTCCCGATCGAGCAGGGTGTGGGGGGGGGCAGCTCATGAGATATCGGCGCATGCAAAAGGCGTTGTACGAAAAATCGTCAACGCCTCTGTTTGATTGAGCGCCTGCTTTTGGCAGGAACTGACAGCTTGAGCTCTAGCTGCAAACTTTTTTCTTGCTGGCAACCAAGCGAGACTTGGTGCGAGCAGCAACGTTTGGATGGATCAACCGCTTTGCTGCAGCTTGATCCAGAGCCTTTGCAACGAGGCTCATTTCTTTATCTGCTTCTTCCCGAGACGGGTTGCTTTCAAGCAGAGTTCGGAATCTCTTCAGCTTAGTCCGAAGACTGGTCCGCTGCTGACGATTTAGCAATCGTCGTTCCTGGCTCTGACGCAGATATTTTTTAGCTGATGGTGTGTTTGGCATGGGACTTCAAAACTATCAAGGAAAAACGCTGGTGTTTCCCACAGTGAAAATCAGACGAGCCGCGAACGATAGTCGCATTCGCTGTGAATTTCCAGCCTGATCGGCAGAATGCAGGCGTTTCTCAAGTGAAAACACGTTGGAATCAGACTTAGGGCACTCTAGGCAGGCATTTCACGCAACTTCATTGCCCATCACCCCGGTAGATTTCGTAGTCAGGATGGCAAAAGCATGGTCAAATTGTAACCTTCGGTGTTTCACAAGGTTTAAAACGACGTTCAAAGGATCGTACTGATGAAGTGCACAACATTACTATCGCTGGGAACGATCCTCGCAATCTTCGGCTGTGAAAAACTGCCCGAACTGCCAATCAACGGCAAAAGTGAGCCAATCGCAGAAACGGAACAGGTAAGTGATTCCGCTGCCAAGATCCCCGAAACCCCAGTGGTCCCTCCGACACCAGAACAGGTCATTGCCGCGTTTCAGACCATGAAGACGACGGACGTGGCAGAGTCCGATATTTTGGAACTGGCGTCGATCGAAAGTGGATTGGACCAGATTGAAGAACTTGACCTGAAAGGCAGCAGACTTACGCCCGCTTCCATGGCGGCTTTAGCCAAATTTACCGGCTTGAAAAAGCTGGACCTAAGTTCGGCCGCTTTCGGCGGTGGAAACCTGCAGGCAATTTCTACTCTTCCTGCACTGGAATGGCTGGACCTTTCGCGAACATCCACGAACAATTTGAACATGCAAAGTGTGGCAAAGATCAAGGGACTGAAGGTTCTAAGCTTGGCTCAAACGGTCGTCAACGACGAGGGACTTGGGCTCTTGACCGAATTGTCAGCACTGGAAGAACTGAACGTATCCGGAACGGAAACTGTTGGACTGTACCTAGCAGCGCTGGGCAAAGACGGAGCCAAAGCGCCGCTTAAAATCTTAAATGCATCACACACGCGAGTGGGCACACAGGGGTTTCGGTTTGTAAATCAGTTCCCCTTGGTTCAATTGCATGTGTCAAAGGCAATGGTCACAGACCTATCAATGGAAGGTCTTCGCGGCTGTACGGAACTCACAGATTTCACTTTGTCTCAAAACCGAATCACAGACAAGTCGGCCAAGTGGATACTGATTTCCAAGGCACTGCAGAATCTTGATTTGACCCGAAACACGGCAATCACCGACAACACACTGAAGCGACTCGCAACTTTACGCGATCTCAGCCAACTGAATCTCACAAAAACTTCCTGCAGTGTAAAAGCAGCGAAAGACTTAAAGAAACGCCTTCCGAATTGCACCGTGCGAATCGCTGAACAAACCCTGTAACGTGGTACGGCAACTGCCAACTTCTGAATCATAAGGATGATGACATCGAAGGAGCGGCGTATCAGTGTCCCGGCGAATCAGACAAAATTTCATTCGCCGTTCATCAAGCTCGCTTAGAAGCTGGCTGGCCTGGGTGCTCAGACTGCATCTGGAATCGCCAACTGTCCTCGTCAACGGATGGTGAGCTGGCTCCGATAAGACACCGTGCTCATATCCAAAGAACGCCATTCGGAGTTCGCGGGGCATACCTGAATGCGATCGACCGCACAAAGGCCTCTCTACTCGCATCGATCTTTACATCACATCTGGCAGAATCAGAATTCGACCGGCAACAACACAAAGTCGCCTCCACAACAAACCCAACACCGCCCGGCGAACAAGGTGATCGCGCTTCGATGCCACCATCAAGCGGATCAATGTCGGCACCGGATACGCACGTGATGGTTGTCGGGTATGATAATGATCCCAATTCTACCAATCTCTTTACCGGAATCGTGCAAGCCGTCAGGCAGGCCGGATCAAACGTCATCGACATTGGATATTGCAGCGCAGCCAGCTTGCAACATTCGATCCGCCAGTTCAAAGCGACTGGGGGAATCATCGTAACATCAGCCACGGTGTCCAAATCGCTGTCTGGTGAAATCGGCTTTGATGTTTTTGATCGACACGGTCAATCCATCAGTGTGCCTTGGCAAAAATATGGAATTCGAGTCCGCTTGCGCCGAACGGATGATCATAAAACAGAATCTGTTGCAGGATCGAAGCCAGAGCAGTTTGCTCGAGACCTTCGCAAACAATCTGACTTCGATTCACATCCAGCACCAAACGCCCCCATGGCAACCAGTGAACAGTTGGGCGAACTGATTTTGCCCGACACATCGAATGCGGCAGCAATCCCGTCGGGCCGCCGTCGGCATAGCGGACAACTTCAGACTCAGTCGATGGAAGCGATCTATCGCAATCGCATGTTAAAGTGGTGGGGGCAATCGAATGCCAAAAACACCATCAGACTTTACTGCCAAAACGAAATCGTGATTGGCCGAATCGAATGGCTGGCCGCAGCCAGTTCTGCAAGAATTGAAATCCACGAAGAACGAGCGCCCGTGGAACAGATCAATTCGGGCGGCCTCAACCAACCCGTGACGATCGAGATTTCTCAGGATGATCGCCTCTTCAAAGTCTGGTCCAGAACTGGCCGACTCATCGAAAATCCTGAACTTGTGGAATGGTTAAACCAAAGATTGCCTCGAACATTACGCCACGTGACGGCTCATGCAGCTGCCCCTTTCCCAATGATCCGACTGCTGGACTTAGCGGGCCCTGATTCAGGAGAATCCCACGAAACCACAATCGACGCCGTGGCAATTTTGGGGTTGCTGCTCGGCCTGAATGACGATGGACGCCATCCGCTTCCGGCTTAGCTCAATCACCGTGACGCAGGCAACTTCATCACACGTCACGATGAAACCAGCTTTGGGATTCAATGGGGTCGCCCTGCAGTGGTAACAAAACGCTTCACAGCCGCGAGTTATCCCCGAAAACCCAAAACGTTAATCAAAAAGAACACTTTGGTTTCCCGAGTTGAATTGTGAGGCGGGAAATCATGGGAAAAAGGCTGTCGGCTCATAGCAGGAATGGAAACCTGGTTTTGAACTGCCAAAATTCGCTGCGAAGCAGTCTCGCCTTGATTTTTCCACAGAACAAAACGACAGGGTTTGAAAATATGGCCAAGCAAACGATCGCCAACGTAGACGTCGCCGGTAAAAAAGTACTGATGCGAGTTGACTTCAATGTCCCTTTAGACGGAACAACAGTCACCGACGATGGCCGAATTCGCATGGCCTTGCCGTCGATCAAATCTGTCGTCGAACGTGGGGGACAAGTGATTTTGATGAGTCACTTGGGTCGTCCAAAACCCGGTGAAGACAACACCAAGTTTAGCCTGAAGCCTGCCGCAGACAAACTGGCCGAACATCTTGGAACAAACGTCAATTTCGCATCCGACACTGTCGGTTCAGACGCCGCCGCAAAAGTGGCAGAGCTGACTGACGGCGGAGTCGTTGTGCTGGAAAACCTGAGATTCGAAGCGGGCGAGAAAAAAGGCTGTTCAGAATTCGCTGGCAAGTTGGCAGCATTCGCTGACATCTACTGCAACGACGCATTCGGTACCTGCCATCGAACCGATGCGTCCATGGTTGCTGTTCCCGAAGCCATGGCCGGAAAGCCTCGAGTCGTTGGCTTCCTTGTCGAAAAAGAAATCAAGTACCTGACAGAAGCCATTGAAAACCCAAAACGTCCCTTCGTTGCTATTCTTGGTGGAGCCAAAGTTTCCGACAAGATTCAAGTCATTAAGAACCTATTGGGCATTTGCGACAAGGTCTTAATCGGTGGAGCGATGGCCTACACGTTTTCTTTGGCAAAGGGCGGGGCGGTTGGGAAAAGTTTAGTGGAACCAGACAAAGTTGACTTGGCCAAAGAACTGATCGAAGCCGGTGGAGACAAACTTGTCCTGCCCGTGGATACTCATTGCGGCGACGATTTCAACAGCGCTTGCAACAAAGTGGTTGTTGATGCCGGGCAGATTCCAGATGAATTCGAAGGCCTCGATATCGGCCCGAAGTCTGCCCAGCAATATGCGGCCATCGTGCGTGATGCTCAAACAATCGTTTGGAACGGCCCGATGGGTGTGTTTGAAATGAGCCCATTTGATGCGGGAACTCGAGCCGTTGCAGACGCCTTGGCTGAAAGCTCGGGCACTAGCATCATTGGTGGCGGCGACAGCGCGGCGGCAATTCGTCAATTTGAACTTGAAGACAAAGTTTCACATGTCAGCACCGGCGGTGGTGCCAGCCTTGCAATGCTAGAAGGCAACGCATTCGCAGCTGTCGACCTACTGGACAATGTGTAGTTCAAATTCACACCGTGACCGATGGCTCACAAGGCACCGAGCATTGCTCGGTGACCTCTGTACGAAGACGAGGCGGGATCGCTTCCTCTACAGCTGAAAACGGCGGCTAAAAATAGCGGCTGATGTAAGTCGTAGCCGAGCCATAAAGACGTAATCAATTTGCGCAACAGCTTGAAGATCACCAAGTTGTTGAGTAGTCAGTTTGGTGATCTCTTGAATTTCGAAACAATGGCATCATCGCGAATCAAACCTTCGCTTCTCAGACAGATGACCACTCGACAGGTCTTGGAATGTCTGCAGACTGAAGGCCCACTTTCTCGAGCAGACTTAACTCGAGAAACAGGAATTAGCGCTCCAACAGTTTCCAAAGCTGTTGCAGCACTTCTTGATTCCGGCCTGTTAGAAGAAGGGTTGGCTCCGGAGAACGCTGTTGGACGTCCGGGAAAAAAACTTCAACTTGCAGGCGACTCTGCTCAAGTATTGGGAGTCGTTTTAGATGGGGCGGAATGCCAACTTGTCACAGCAAGTCTTTCTGGTGACATTGATGAATCAAGAACTCGAAAGTTCAAGACTCCGGGTAGCTACGAGAATCTGTTAGAGCAGCTTGATCAACTTCTGCAAGCAATGATCCAAGAAACTGAATCGATGACTCTTGGAATCGGGCTCAGTGTACCGGGCCTTCAAGATGGAGCCGAATGCTTGGTTTCTCCTAATATGCCGGTGACAGACCGCCAGACTCCCGCCACAGATTTGGAATCACGCCTTAATGTCACATGCGTTAGCGTTCAGGAAGTACGAGCCCTTTGTGTGGCCGAACGACTTTATGGCGCTGCAAGTGGACTGGATGACTTTGCCGTCCTTGACATCACCACAGGACTCGGCATGAGCGCCTTTAGTCGAGGCGAACTATTAACGGGCCATAGTGGACTTGCTGGGGAACTTGGACACATCACTGTTGATCCCACGGGACGTCTATGCGGTTGTGGAAATCACGGTTGCCTAGAAACATTGGCAACCGATTCTGCACTGGCCGCCCTGATTTCTGAACGACTCAAGCGCCCACTTCAAGTTGAAGAAGTTCTGACCGGCTTACAAGATGGCAGCCTGCAGGCTCCAGACGAACTAAATCGAGTTCTGGAACACCTAGCGATCGCCATGGCGGCAACAATGAATTTGCTGAACCCTTCAAATCTATTCATTCACGGACATATGCTGAAAATCAGCGATGAGATCTTGCCGCGAGCCATCCGTATGACTCAACGCCGAACCCTAGCCCCCAATTTCGCCACCTGTGAAATTCAAGCCGCAGTGACAACCAAAACCGAAGCAGCTGTGGCCGGTATCGTCCACCATCTGACGGCAGCATTCGGTCCTCGAGTCAGCGACTGATATCGAATCACACGGCTCTCAACGCGAACAACGACACCAAGAGCAGCCAGCTCGACCTGCCTTCGCCCGATCTGCTTTGCCTCATCTGCTTTGCCTCATCTGGGCCACATGCTGTCACGTTACGGGGTGCCTGAAGCATTGGAGGGGCTGTTCAAATCGACACACAGCAGCCAATCTTCGCTTCGCAGGTACAGCTTCCCGTTGCTAATTACGGGAGCCGTCCAAGCCGGGTAGCTGATTTCCGGAAACGAAATCCGGTGTAGCTCTGCGTAACCTAAAGAATCAATCTTTGACACAGCCAAAGTACCACGCTCGCCCAAAACCACAAAGTGCTCGCCGACCCGAGTCAACGAGCCTCGTCCGAAGTACGGGTAAGGCACTGGCTTCATCGTGGCTTTGTCCAGCAACTGCTGACTTCCTGGTTGCCTTACCAAACTGCGACGATCTCCTTCAAAGCCGGTCGTCTTCCACATCAGCTTTCCATCAGACACTCTCACACAACGCAGCTCGCCTTCGTTTTCATGGCGTCCGCTAAAACCATACAGAAAACCGTCAACATGGATCGGAGTGGACCAATGAGCTTGAAGTGTGTCGTTCTCCCATACAGTCGTCACGCCTCGGCCATCCGGCTGAACGTCCAGCAAGGTTGCCCCTAATCGATAAGCGGCAGACAGAAAAACCTGATTGCCAATCACAACTGGCCTAGCCGCATTCACTGATTCATGCACTTTGGCTCGAAACCAATAGTGAAAGTACTCTTCACCGGTCCGCGGGTTCAGCGAAACCAACCCCTGTCGCATCAGACATAACAAATGCTGCTGTCCATGAATCGTGGCAACAATGGGCGACGAATAGCTGGCCACCATTTCATCTCCCGTCCATCGATACTTCTTGCCAGCAACAGACGTTTCAGCCCCCTGCCAAGTTTCACGACCCACATGCTGCCAAAGCACAGAACCAGACGTCGCATCGAAAGCAACGACACCAGAATTCGGCTGACCGCCTACCAACACAATTAACATGTTGTCATGAAAAACTGGAGTGCACCCCACGCCAAAAAACCAATCGGGCAAATCAAAATCATCTTGCAGATTTCTTTTCCAGACGATTTCTCCATCAGCACGATTCAAGCAGCTGAGCGCCCCATTCGGCCCCAGACTAAAACAGCGGTCTTTGACAATCAATGGGGAACACCTTGGCCCATTGTTGTAGCCATACGGATCCTTGTAGTCGCAGGGATACGTTTTTTCCCAAACGACTTCGCCATCTGAAACCCGTAGACTGGACACGCGTTCGTCACGCCCAGAAAGGTCGTGAAAAATCAACTGCTGACCAACAAGCGAAGGAGCGCTGTAGCCCGTTCCGACTCGTTTTTTCCAAAGTACGGGGACAGGACTTTTCTTCCAATCCAAGTTCAGACCTTGCTCATTGCTTGTCCCATCGTGTCGAGGACCCAGAAACCAAGGCCAATCTTCTGCAACACCGACGCCGGCAGCGCAGGGCAGCAGAACGATCAAGACGGCGACCGCAAACTGCGATGAAAACCCAGCCGAACGGAAAGTGTCAAACATTGATGTTGCTAACGATTAAGGATGAAAGAGGGCTCAGCCAATTATGGCAAGCTGCACGTGTGAGTTCCATTGATGGCAACCGCTGCAGTCACTGGAAAGCAATTCATTCGCAAGTAGCAGCACGAAATGCCTGTTCAGAACTGCCGTGAGACGAACGATGGGCCGCACAGATTGCCAAAACTACCTGTACTCAAAAGATGGGCCATTCCGACCAGAGCAACACACCCGCAATTGCTGCACAAATATCTCGATACAGCAAAAGGGCGGCAGAAGTCGCCGGAGATTGGAAAGAAAGATTTGCAAAGTGGTCGATCGTATTTCTGCAGGGAGTTCTTTCACGGTTTCGGTAGTCCAGACAAAGATCAGGATGGCTGAACCCAAGTCGCGACAGGAAAAGTTATCATGCGACCGCATCTAATCTATATCGCTTTAACCTCAACAGCACTGATGATTTCAGGCTGTTCTTCAGCACGCTCAATCTCCAACCCGTTTCGCGGGTCAACTGGAGTCGCATCGTCGGCGAACGACTTCAACGAGTATGACCGGGATCCTCCGGCGCCTCGACAAAGTTCTCGCATAGCGTCTGAACCTTCCCCCGTACCACCCGCCCGTGGTATTTCTTTGTCTCGAATCATTGATGCAACACCTGCGGGTTTCCGACGCGCCATCGGCTGCGGTGATTCCTGCACTGGCGACGCTCAGGCTGCCGCAGCCTGTGGTTCTGATACGTGCGGCACAGAAGGCTGTGCTTCACAGACCGATGTGGTTTGTCGCCATCGGTGGCGCCTATGCGATTTCCGTCTGTTCAAATTCAAACGCCCCAGCTGCCTTAAAAAACTATGCGGCGGCTGCACCGATGAAACATCTTGCACTGGCACAGCCGGATGCACAGACCAACCGGCCAACACGTGTGCAGCACCATCAACGTACTGCCCTGGGCAAGCCGCTTCGCCAAGCTCTCGGGACTGCTATTCCGAAGATCGCCCACGAATTGCACCACCACTGGGAGAACGTCAACACGAATATGATGATCGCCCCCAGGCAATTGAAACACCAATGCAGAATGATAGCAGCCCGAATGCTGTGCCAGACGCACCCGGAATGGTGCCCGACATCCCAGTCGACCCCATTGGGCAAACTCGCTCAGCCCAACCGGGAACATGGGACGCTCAGCCACTTTACGGCTTGGTGGACGACATGGGCCGAGTACAAAAGCGAGTCATTCACTTGGAACCTCCCGCGTGGCGGTCTTACAGCTTGTCTGACCCCCAAGCCAGCAGTTCTCACAACCAGCTGTTCCCCACGGCCACTCGACTCAAGACACCATCAGGCATCAACGACCTGAGTGTTGCGTCGAACATCAACATCCAGCCATTGATTCGAGTTCAAGAGCCCATCACAACAGATTCGCTGTAGTGTGATGAATGAAGCAAAATGACTTGGCATTTGGCTTTGTGCGAGATGCCAATTCGTAAAACAAGAAAAGCCCGCTCGATCACCGAGCGGGCTTTTTTCGTGTATTGCTTGTCGGTGCTGATGACAAGAATCACCAACTTTGACGTTGTGCCAAAACTTAATGGCAACGCACCGACAGCCTCAACTACTCGATATCGTAGTCTTTGGTAAGCACATCCAACGCATCAACGATTTGCTCTTCGTCCAGACCGCTATCTCGAACAATCTCAGCACTGGCTTCATTGTTACCAGTGACTTCCTTCGCGGCAGCGCTAATTCGTCCCGCTTGGTCATACGAATACGTGATTTCAATGGGCGACCCCTTCGGCAAATTGGCCGGCAGATTGAAGACTCGGAAGTCACCAATCATTTCGCACGCTGCTGGATCAACAGCGTCACCTTCTAGGATCTCAACGTGAACTCGAGCTTGGCCTTCTTTGTTTGTGCCAAATCGTTGCTTCACGTTGTGAGGAACAGGAGTATTCTTTGGGATCATGATGTGGTTGATCTTCCGGCTCCTGTCCGACGGATCAGAAATCTTGATTCCCAGTGCATGACTGTTCACATCGCTCGTCTTGACGTTATTCAAACGCTTACGAACGGCGGCAGACACAGCGCTGGAATCGCTGCTGTGGCGAGCTTCAAGAATCGCAGCGTGAATCGCAGCACCTTCCGCAACTGCCTTTTCTGGCAGTAATTCGCGTGACGGTTCTCGCCCCGTCACTTCGCGAAGCATCTGTTCAACCACCGGCATCAAAGTCGATCCACCAACAAGGATCACTTCGTCTAACGTGCCCTTCTTAACGCCCGCCTGCTGCATGACCAATTCGGTCGTGTCTTTGGTTCGCTGAAGCAGGTCTGCCGTCATTCGTTCGAATTCAGCTCGTGTCAACGAAACAGACAACGTCTTCCCTTCGAAGTACACGCTCAAAGGCACCTGCGATTTATCAGAAAGATCACGTTTGGCGTCTTCTGATTCTTGGTTGAACGACAGCATGGCTTCAGGATCTGTGGATGGATCCAAGTCGTACTTCATTTTGAACTGTTGAACCAAGTGGTCCGCCAATCGTTTACTCCAGTCCAAACCTCCCAGCATCACATCCCCGTCTGTCGCGAGAACTCGGAAGTTAGTCGGCGTGTACCGCACGACAGTGACGTCGAACGTTCCGCCCCCTAGGTCGTAAACCAAAATTGTACGCTCGTCGGCATTCAGGTCGGTACGACCAAGCTCGCCCTTCTGCCACGCATAGGCCAAGGTCGCAGCTGTTGGCTCGTTGATAATATCGACAACATTCAAGCCCGCGATACGTCCAGCATCTTGTGTGGCTTTGCGGCGAACATCGTTGAAGTAATACGGAACTGTAATGACGGCATTGGCAATTGGGCCAATTTGCTCTTCTGCATCCTGCTTCATTTTCTTCAGAATCAAGGCAGAGATAAATTCTGGAGTCAGCTTCTTGTTTTGGTAAACAACAAAGTACTCCTTGTTGCCCATCTCTCGCTTCACGGCTTCCACGATTTGATCAGGAGAAGCAACCGAAATTCGCTGGAAGGAAGGACCAACAACCACGCGGTCTTCGTCAAGCAATACGACAGAAGGAGTGATCGTGCGGCCGTCGGCATTGTTCGCAACAATCGGGCTGCCATCGTCCCCCAGATATGCAATCGCCGAGTACGTTGTTCCCAAGTCGATGCCGACCGTTTTGCCTTCAAGAAACTTCATATTGGAACCCTGTGACTGAATCTTGTCAAAAAGAGAGTGTGTCTGGATTGGAAAACAACAGTCGAAAAGCACGTCCGTTTGACGAACGAAATTCTTCCGCCGCGAATTGGCAAACGCCGTTACGATGCTTCGAAACTTAACCGGCTCGCAACAGAATCGCGATATCCTGATGGTGAGAAGTGCTGGATCCCAGCAAAAAACACTTCCTTTTGAAAGCTCACCTGAAATCGACCGGGTTATTCATTCTTGCTTCAGAACACATGGCTTGCAAGCTGACTGACGACACCATTTTCACCCCAGAAGTCAGTTTCTGTCCGCAATGACGCATAAGAGGATGATTCTGAACAAACATTGCCCCCAGGGCAACGTTTCCCGTGCACCTCCACTCCCCAAGCTCTTGAACTTAAAGACTCAAAGTGCTGAAACCTGACAACCACCCAGTGCCTTAAAGCCCCTATCCCTCGATGCACTCTTCAGACGCACCCTGCTTTCATTTTCATTGACTGCGGATCTTCACTTTGCCAAGACTCGCCCCACCTTGCGGGCAAACCCAAGGCCAGACCAGCCTCCGCCAACATCACCCTACGGCTCGTCCGTTTTTTCCTGCGAAGGTGTTTTCGAAGCTTGGTCGCGAGAATAATCGAAGGTCACAGAACGCTTATCGAAGTTCAACAGAATCTGGTTTTCACTGGGTTTCAGCTTCATGTAAAAATTGGAAAGCGTGAAGCCCACATCTAAATCGCGATAAACAACTTGCCCTGTTCCAACATCCAAAATCTTTGCTTGATAAAGAGTACGACCGACACGAATCCCCAAACGATTGACTTCGGGACTAGGCCGTTTCAGCAAAGTCAAAAAAGGAGCAACAGATGGAATTGCCGGCTGACCAGACCCGGGGCGACGGATTCGAAGATGTTCGTTTTCGATCGGGTAGCTCCAAACCAGTTTCCCATCCTGCAACGACAAGCCATGCACAGCACCGCTCACAATCACAGATTGGCTGACCGGATTTTGTTCACCATGCTCTTGGTTAAATTGGTCGGTAATCACTAACCAACGATCCCCCGATCGACGGAGATACAAGTAGAAGTTTTCCGGCGTTGAAATCGATACGTCAACCGCTTCTTTCACAGCTCCTGTTGTCGTGTCGACCAACTGCAATTGATTGCCGTTCAACAAAACGGCAATCACTCCACCACAAACGTTCGACACGGAACTCTCGCCCGGAAACTCTCGAAGCCAATTCACTTTAGAATCATCCAGATTGTAACTTTCTACCGTTACTTTCTTGAGACCGTAGCGATAAAGAACACAGTTCCCGTCACTGATTTGAATTCTGAAAGGCACTTCATCGTTGCGATCAAGTTCGAAGTAACGAGGTGTCGTTGTTGAGTTTTCTTCTGCGTCTCGCCACCAATCTGGAATTGAACGCGTTTCAATCAAAGCCCCATCAAGCATGCTGCGAATTTCAATCTGACTGGAAGATTGAGACAAGACGTACAGCCTGTCATCTCGAACAGTCAATCCACAGTCTTCCGAAATCCCACTGACTTGCCATTGTTCGATTCCAGAAAACGGATCAACAACGAAAAGTTCAGCCCCCACGACGATCGGCAGACCAAATTCAGAAATCGGACCAGCGGGTGCCAATCCTGTTGGCTGACGGTCGTAAACTGTCGTGCGTTCCCATGACGATGCGCCGGAAGAAAAATAGACTGGCTGAGAACTAGCAGGTAAAAGCGTTTTCTTCCAAAGCACCCGCGGAGCCACGTCCACGTTTGCCTTGCTACAGTCCAACATCGTGACTTCGTTGGAACGACGCAACAACACAAGCTGCCCCATTCCCACCACATACCGTTGCAACGTGGGGTGCTGCCCATAGAAACGTGTTCGACGTTGCTCGCGTCCAAGGGAATGACTCCAACGCAACTGACCTTCTGAATCATAAGCATTCATCACGGGACTCAGAGGGCCCAGTTCGCTTGTCGATTCAACCAAAAAGTTCCAGTGACGATACTGGTTATTCGAATCAAACACAGGAAGATCCTCGGCAACAGAGCCCATGCGATTCATGCCTTGCGAACCAGTTGCAGAGTAAGCATCTGATTCCACAACTGCGGGGACTCCTCGCCAAGGCTGTTGCAGAGGCTGTTGCGTTAATTCAGCAAGCCGCAAATCTAGGTCAGCGTCAGAAAGAAGTTCGTTAGAAAAATGCCCGCTTGCAAGAACGCCGTCCTGCTGGTCAAAGCGGACATCCTGCCACTCGCGGTGCTGTTTTGTCGTCGTTAGCAGATCCTTCAATGCCGCACCTTGATTGTTCTTTTGCATCAGCTCAATCAACATCTCGGCAGCCGCATTTGATCCTTCACGATCGACATGGTGACGCACAATCAGGTCGGAAAAAGCGTCCGGAATTCCGGTAAGCTGATCTGACTGCTCCATCACAAATTCTGCGGCAGGTGACGTAATCCCTGTGAGCAGGCAAGCGTTAAGCCACCATTGAATTTTTTCAGAGGATTCCTGAACGGCCAACTGATCCTTCAAAGCTTGTCCCAACGCTCCTTGCAATTCCACCCGACGCCGTGGTTCAGCTTGATTGATTGCCGTACGGATCATTTGCATCACGCGGCGTTCTTTACGAACAATTGAAAAAGTGTCCCGAATGACCTCTTGTCGCTCAACCCAAGTGCGCTTCAGAAGTGCAAGCATGCGTTCGGCGACAACTGAAGGTTGCTCATCCAAATTCACGAGACTGTTGCGATTCACTAAATCCTCAAGCTCGGCCCACTGCTGGTCGGCATATTCGAGATCCTGAAACCGAAGAAAGGCGGGACTCACCGGAGGAATCCCCATGGCTTGCCCCAACAACAAAGCCAAAACTTCATCCCGAGATCGAAGTTCGATCAACATCGTTTGAGCTTCAGAGATAAAGCCTTCTCCAGCTCGATCATTGACTCGCAGTGCACCTAAAACTGCGTCCACAAATTGACTCTGAGCCATCCTGCGTTGTTTGGAAGTCTCCGCATCTTGGACACACTGTCGCAACAAATTTGCCCCATTGACAAATTCACCTTGAATCAGTTTTTTGCGAGCCGCCAACATTCCTTCAGGACCAGATTTTGCCGCCACAAATCTTTGAATGCCAACGACATCCTGACTGATCAACGAATCACCGTCGCTCAACAGATTACCCGGCAATTTGCCGGTAACTTGATCCACCAGTTGCTGACCGTCGGCTAACCTGAGAGCCAAAATTCCCGGACGAGAAGTGGGCAACTGCAGCACTTCCCCATCTGAATATCCAGTCCCACAAACCTGCCCATGCTGAATTTTTGTGGACCATAATTCCGTGCCGTCACTTAAGCGGAACGCGGATACGACATTCGCGCCGGTTACCACAACCTGCTGCTGATCAACCGTGGCAACAGTTCGATATCGACCTCGAGGCATCGTCCAAAGCTGCTCGCCTGTTTGAAGATCCAAACAAAGCAACTGATCGCTATCACGAGGT
The DNA here is from genome assembly GCA_039974975.1 of Fuerstiella sp. GTDB lineage: Bacteria > Planctomycetota > Planctomycetia > Planctomycetales > Planctomycetaceae > Fuerstiella. Next base: position 83,441 of record JBDWHY010000086.1, read on the forward strand.
GTCACAATGATTCTGTTATTGACGATCCGAGGCAGACAGTCCGTCCAACGACTTCGGCGATCAAAACGCATCGAGTTATTGAAGCCCCTTGCCCCAGAAATCACTCCCTGAGCTGGTCCCAATTCGGCCGGCGCGACAATGGTCGAGTACCGATAGATCCAACGCACAGAATGGTCTTCAGCCGAAATTGCAATGATGTGCTCATCGCAGGTGCTACATATAATCAGACCTCGTCCATAAGATGGAACAATGCCCGCTTGGTTGCGAACTGGATGCATTCGCAGCGGAAAACGAGGAACCGAAAGCAACTGGCCCAACACTGGTTGCAATTCAAATTCGTCGATCGGCCCAAACAACGGAGTCGCTTTTAACTGCAACAGATAAATCCCAGGCTCTGCTTCTGCAATCACATAGATTCGATCTCCTAGAACCAACGGAGCTCCCAAAAAGTACATCCCTGCCAACGGATTCACGGCTCCAGATTCGCTGTTGATTCCAACCGTACCGCCCGCTTGAGCTCGCAGGCTTCCTGTTTCGACATCGTAGGCTCGTAAGTAGTTTGCCGGGACACGAGATTCTTCAAGCTGACGACTCGCATCATTCCGCAGAGTCTCTGACATCACGTCTTCAACAGCGAACACAGTTCGACCATCTGACGTTAACTGCCCGCCCGTGTTTGCCTGAATCCAATGTGAATTCAACATTGAACGTTCAAATGATTCCCTAACACCGACGGACCCTAAACCGCGATCGTTGCCAGCAGCTTGAAGTTCAAGACTGGAACGCAAATGGCGATCAAGTAAAAACGATTCCCAAAGTGGCTCACCCGTCTTTAAATCCAATGCACGTAGATTCATCGCACAACGAACGATTAACCGGTTGCCAACAACAATCGGAGACGCGATCGGAAGAACAGTTTCATTCAATTCCAGAGCAGCCGGAATGGCTTTACCGATGCCTGCCGCGATGAGCTCCAGACCAGCATTCAATTCCACCGCTTCCAAACAAGAAAATGTCGATTGACGCCAAACCGATTCAAGCTGCCCAGCAAGCAAGGCATTGCTGATTTGATTTCGCCGAGCATTCCCTAACGGCTGTACCGAATCAGCCGCCGTACCACCGACTTCAATTTTTATTGATGGATCACCCTTGGGTTGCCCAGCGGCCAAGCTGACGAATCCACTGCCAATCCAAGCGTCCAAACTCTCACGCGTGAAGGGGGCTGAGGGCAAATCAACTTTGATGGAAAAAACTTCACTCACCTGTTGCAGCAGCTTGGTCTCCTCTCCTTTTAGACCGTCCAGCAAATCAGAGAGATCATCCAATCCTTCTTCTGGCAATCCCGCTTGGTACCACAGCTGAATTTGCAGAACGCGGTGTCTAAGATCCACATCAGAATTCAGACTCATCCATCGACCGTGCTGCAGGGCCGCTTGCAAATATTCGCCTCGACTTCTTCGCAGCTGAATCAAATGTTGCAGGCCCTTGATGGCAACATCTGTAAATTGGAATCTCTGCACGACGGCTTCCAATTGACGCAGGTCGGCAGATTGCATGGCCTGATTAAAGGCAGCTTCCGCCGCGCTCTTTACCTGATCTCGATAGATCTGACGAAACGCTTCCGGAGAATTCATGAAGACTTGTTGCAGGCGGTAACGAGCTGCCGCATCAAGTTCACTGGTGCCCGGTTTTAGACTTTGTTCACGATCTGTTGTCAGATTCAGCAAAGGGTCTTCAGATCTCACGGCCAACGCCCAACCAGCATCGAATGCGTCTGCAAGGCGCGAAAAGTTTTCCGGAGTAATGTCCTGTAGGTCGCCTAAAATTCTTAAAATCTTGCGACGGTCAGGATCCTCTTCAATCAAAACATCTTGAGCAACCACAGGAGAAACTGAGCTCATCCCGACCAGCACGGACGCCAACATCAAAAAACGAGTCATGCGACCGAACAGCAAAGCCGGCAGGCCAAATGGATTTTGCACCTTGGCTGCCGAGTCATGAACACGCGAGCCTGCGGACCAAAAGTTGGCAGCGTAAAAAGGAAGGTTGGCAATCCAAGACATGTGGTCTGCAATTTGAAAGGACACAACGAGCACGGTGGGAAACCGATCGATAATGAGCCGCGAGTGATCGCAGACGCTGACAAAAGCGTCCCCGACCCAGGTTCATACGTCAATCATAGAACAGGCCGGGAATCGAAAAGCGCGAGAAGTCAGTCAACCGCCCCAAAGTTCACTCACACAACACCAGACGGTTAACGGGCGTTCACAGGAAATAAAGTGAAGCGAACTGGCCATCACCACGTAGGGCGGAAGAAATCGTCTCGCAAGCAGGCACCCAATTTGCATCAGTTCAAGTCACCGGCCCTTGAAATTGGGATGATCGCAATTCGGCCTTTTGAAGCTCGTGCTGAAGGAAAGCACGAATCAAGAGTTCAGAAGCTGAATACTTCAAGATCCGGACAATGGGCAATTTATTCAAGACAGCCGCCCCTCGCAAGAAATCACCCTTCTGTCAGTGATTCTGTAGTTCTGCAGGGAATGGCATTGAGTCTCAGATTGCCCCGCCTAAACTAAGCTTTCTGGGTTGAAAGCATGCAAATTCGCAGCAGCAAAAGGCAAGATGCGACTGATTTTTGTGTGAAAAAATTCTTTCTGAATTCGGCCCAAAGCAGCTCCTCTGAGACTTTCGTCAATCGCCTGATTCGTCGAAAATCCAGTGAGTCAAATCATCTTCTTTTTTTCTCGACCAGAAACCGATTTCCATGTCAGAACAGCAGTCTTCCAACGAAATGTACGACGAGGTCCTAAAGCTGAAAGCAGCCGGTGATCTTGAAGGTGCAGTGGAATTGTTGAAGAAGATCATTGAAATCGACAACGACAATTTGCAAGCGACAATGGCTCTAGGAGTCCACCTGCAAAAACTGGGACGGCTTGAAGAAGCAATTAAATATGCGGTTCGAGTCACTGAGATCGAACCAAACGACCCATTTTCATTTACGCAGCTGTCTGTCATTTATCAGCGATGCGGAAAAATTCCTGAAGCAGAAGACGCCATGGCGAAAGCTCACGTTCTTCAGGGTCGCCCCGCCAGCACAGGACAGCCATCAGAAAGCAAGCACGCCGAATAGCACAACGCTTTTGGCGACTCGCAACACAGGCCGGCTCTGACGGAAAGGAACCGGCCTGGCAAAAGGATTTTGCACACTCAACATCTGCAACCGAAGGATTTTTTTTAGCAGAGAGCGCCATGCTGATTGCAACGATCAAGGACGGATTCAGTTTTGATAGGCAACAGAACGAAGCAAAGTCTTCGTCGAAGTTTGAAGAAGTCATTCAAGAAGCCGGAGTGTTCGGGCAGGAATTGCACTGCCGATTCGATGGCCGACAACTCATCATTCACGGACGCGTTAACAACTACTGCCAAAAACAATTGGCCCAAGAAGCAGTACGAGCTCTGCCCGGAGTGATTGAAGTGACCAACTTGCTCAAGGTCACTTCAACACAACATCAAGCGTCGGTTTGCGAAGCTCCTTGAACGGCGACAATCGCACGAGTGCTAAAAAAACACTGCACTGTTATCGCAGCACTGGCATCGCAGCACTGGCATCCCTGTGCCTACTTGCACCTGATGCAAACGAGATCACGGATACAAGTCACAAAACATCTTCGTGAACTTACGAATAGGAAATCGCTTGAAACGTTTCTGTGAATGCAGACAACGAGCTAAAACTCGGGATACAGTTTCCAGAGACTTCGCTTCCGTTGCCTGCAGAATCTAAAAGCATATGCGATTTCCACGCTCATCCGGTCTGCTGATGCCAGTCTTCAGCCTCCCCAACGATCACGGTATCGGAGATCTTGGAGAGGCCGCTTTTCGCTTCGTCGACTTTCTGCAGTCTGCCGGCCAAAGCCTGTGGCAACTGCTCCCCATGGGTCCGGCGGCTCGAGGAAATTCCCCCTACAGCAGCTACTCGGCCTTCGCGGGCAGCCCCCTGTTTATCAGCATGCCAGAACTCGTCCAGCTTGGACTTCTGACCCAACAAGACGTTGAAGACAACGCCCGATCCACAGCTGGCAATACAGCGCCCGAATCGCAAGAGCAGCGTCCACCCGTCGACTACGCTGCAGTCCGGCAGTCGAAAAAAGCTCTCTTACATCGAGCGTTTCAAGCGTTCCAAAACAATGACCAATCAGATCTGCGGCAGCAGTTTGAAAATTTCTGCCAAACGAAAGCGGAATGGCTTCAGAACTTTGTTCTGTTTGAAGCGTTAGCCATCGAGCAAGATGATTTCGATTGGAGCCACTGGGATTCTGACCTTGCCGGGCGAGAAGAATCTGCACTTCTGGCTGCCGCCGACCGCTTGGCGGACGAGATGCAGTTTTCGCGATTCGAACAGTTTCTGTTTCACAAACAGTGGCACGCATTAAAAGAATATGCCAATGCACGTGGGATTCGAATCTACGGAGACATGCCGATTTTTGTCGCCTACGAAAGCGTCGATGTTTGGGCCAACCAACACCTTTATCAACTGGGAAGTGACCGTCGGCCCACAGTTGTTGCCGGAGTTCCCCCGGATTACTTCAGTGAAACCGGACAGATGTGGGGCAACCCGCTGTACGCGTGGCAGCAGCATGCAGACTTAGATTATTCATGGTGGATTCGCAGACTTAAACAAGCTCTCGAATCCTTCGACTTGCTGCGTCTGGATCACTTTCGAGGATTCGAAAGCTACTGGCAAATTCCGGCAGCTGCAAAAGATGCCACATCAGGCCAATGGCAGCCGGCTCCTGGCGATGCACTCTTTGGGGCCGTTCGAAAGGCACTCGGAGACGTCCCCATTGTTGCAGAAGACTTAGGCTTGATCACCGAAGAAGTCCACCAACTTCGAGCCCGAGTTGGCTTTCCCGGTATGCGAGTTTTGCAGTTTGGGTTCGAACATCAGCACGACGCGTATCACCGACCAGAATGCTATCCAGAAGACAGCGTGGCTTACACGGGAACTCATGACAACGAAACCCTGATGGGCTGGTTCAATCGACGCCTGGCCGAAGGAACTTCGCAGAAACTGATTTCACCCCTCTTATCGAGCCCTTCAGATGGCATTCATATCGACTTAATCACAGCCGTTGCAAAGTCAGATGCCCACACTGTGATCTTTCCAGTTCAAGATGTCTTGGGCCTAGGCAATGAAGCTCGAGTCAACACACCTGGCGAACCAGACGGCAACTGGGAATGGCACTGCCCATCTGGTGTCCTGACCACCGAACTGGCCACCTTACTTCGTCGACTATCAAGTGACGCCGGCCGAACATAAACCAAAGTAAACTTGCACTCTGCCCTGCGTGAAACCATCTCGTCAGAGCCTGCACTGTCGTACTGTCTGTTATCGCAACGTCTGTCGTTGCACCGTCTGTTATCGCAACGTCTGCCATCGAATTCAGTGAGCCCTAACCGTGCCTCCGAATTGACACAACCGGGCTCAAAAAGCCCGGTTGTAGGATCACACTTTCAGTCGGCCTCTCGCCGGCGAACGGCATTAGACATCCGCTGGCACAGCCTTCACATCCCAGATTTCTTCGGCGTACTGTGAAATCGTGCGATCACTGGAAAACCATCCGCTGTTTGCCGAATTCAGAATGCTCATTCGGTTCCATTCTTTTTGATCCCGATAAGCGTCATTTACCCGCTTCTGAGCGTCAATAAAGCCTCGGAAATCGGCAATCGTGAGCCACTGGTCATGAGGATTTCGAAGACCGCTCGTCAACATGCTAAAAATGCCCGGCTCGGCCTGATTGAAGTGTCCAGATTCCAACAAGTTCATCACTCGCTGAATATCAGGATCTGCCGCGATGATTTCATCGGGGCAATAGTTCGCCCGCACATCACCCACTTCTTCAGCCGTCAATCCAAACAGGAAGAAGTTGTCGGCACCCACAGCGTCTCGAATTTCAATATTTGCACCATCCAACGTCCCAATCGTCAACGCACCGTTCATCATAAACTTCATGTTGCCGGTGCCCGATGCTTCCTTGCCGGCCGTCGAAATCTGTTCAGATAATTCTGTCGCCGGACAAATCACTTCCATGGCAGAAACTCGATAGTTCGGAAGGAAGACAAGCTTCAACAAATCCTTAGCCTTCGGTTCAGCATTCACAACAGCAGCAACGTCGTTGATCAACTTCACAATTAACTTGGCCACGTGATATCCAGGAGCCGCCTTACCACCAATCAACACGCATCGAGGAACCATGCCCTCGATGTCGCCTCGGCAAATGCGATCGTACAAATGCACAACATGCAGCACGTTCAACAGCTGCCGCTTGTACTCGTGGATTCGTTTCACCTGAACGTCAAACAAAGCGTTGGTGTCGAACTTCACACCGGTATGCTCTTCGACATACTGACTTAACGCCTGCTTATTTGCTTGCTTGACGGCCACCCATTTCTTTTGGAATGCGTCATCTTCAGCATAAGCTGTCAGCCCCGAAATTTCTGTGAGATCATCGGCCCACTTGGTGCCAATGGTCTCGTTTGCCAAGTTTCGCAGTCCCGGATTGCAGTGGCTCAACCAACGGCGCTGAGTCACCCCGTTGGTCTTGTTGTTGAAGCGTTCTGGCCACAACTTACAGAAGTCCGCAAACAAGCCGGACTTCAAGAGTTCCGTGTGCAGCCCCGCAACACCATTCACCGAAAAGCTACCAACGATCGCAAGATACGCCATGCGAACATGAGGGTGATCTCCACGTTCAATCAAGGACATGCGATTGCGGACTTCATGATCATCAGGCCACAAAGCTGCAAGCTTCAGCATGAACTGTCGATCGATCTCGTAGATGATGTCCATCAGCCGTGGCAGTAAGTTCGTGAACAATCCAACCGACCAACGTTCAAGAGCTTCCGGCAGCAGAGTGTGATTAGTGTACGCCATGCACTTCGTCACAACCGACCAAGCGGCATCCCATTCCATTCCGTGCTCGTCCATCAACAAACGCATCAGCTCAGGAACAGCACAAGCCGGATGAGTATCATTCAGTTGAAAGCAGTTCTTCGCGCTGAAGCCATTGAAGTCTTCTCCATGTTCTGCCACCCAGTCAGCAAGCACGTCTTGCAGGCTGGCAGAAACCAAAAAGTACTGTTGCTTCAGTCGTAATTCTTTGCCATTTTCGCTGGAATCATTGGGGTACAGCACCATCGAAATTTGCTCAGCCATGTTCTTGGCAGCAACAGCTTCGGAATAGCCTCCCGCATTGAATTCTCCCAGATTGAATTCATCTGTCGCAGCAGACTTCCAAAGCCGCAACGTGTTAACGGTGTGATTTTCGTGGCCGGGAATGGGCATGTCGTAAGGAATCGCCAAAACGTCTTGGCTGTTTGCCCAACGAACACAAGGACGACCTTTTTCATTTACAAAGTGTTCTGAATATCCGTAGAAGCGAATCGTGCGAGTCGCCTCAAAGCGTTTCAGTTCCCAAGGATTGCCATCTCGCAACCAATGATCAGGATCTTCGATCTGACGCCCGTGCTCTATTTTCTGTTTGAACATGCCGTATTCATAACGGATGCCATAACCCGTCACTGGCAATTGCAGGTTTGCGCAGCTATCCAAAAAGCAGGCCGCCAAACGTCCTAGACCCCCGTTTCCAAGCCCAGCGTCGTATTCCAGTTCGGCCGCTTCTTCAAGATTAATCCCGTAGCGGCTGAGCGCATCCGCCACGTCCTTTTCAAGCCCCAAATTTAAAGCTGCATTCGTTAAAGAACGGCCGACTAAAAATTCTAAAGACAGATAGTAAACTCGTTTTTGCCCGCTTCGTTCGATGCGAGCATGAGTTTCCTTCCAATTCGAAACCAAGCGATCTCGAACAGCAATCGCCAAAGCTTGGTACAGATAATTGGGAGCAACATCATCATCGTGATGGCCCAACGTGTAGTTCAAATGCCGCTGAATCTCGCTTTCCAAATTCGACAGACCATGGTCGACTGCTCCATCTGAAGCCTTGGTAAGAGTGACTGCTGATTTATTCTTTTGAGTCGACATGTTGGAAACTCGAATCTATTCGGACAAAGACTGCGAAAGTAATTGCTGGCGATCGGACGCTATCGTGAAAGTTGTCTCGACTTTCAAAACTTGAACTTGCTGTGGAATTTCAAGGCAAACCACTCAGTTCACGTTCTTCCAGCCCCCTTGCTTGGAAGCATCTTGTGAATGCCTTTTCGACACATTCATGCTGTCCTGACACTGCTTGTTGTACCAGATGCCCAAAAGTTAAGGCTGACACCGCAGTCTGGCAAAAACTGCCGACTGCACCAGACCAAATTTCCCCGCCGAAAGCTCATGCTGCATCCTCCTGAAATTGCTCATCACGCCTGCTCGCCATTTCATTTCGCCCTTTCAGCACACAATTCAGCGGAAACAGTGCGAGACAAACCCTGAATTTACAGAACAGCTCGAAACGCGAAAGACTGGCTCATTTCCCCTTTAAGAAAAGATGAAACTCGCGAATCCGTTCATTTTCAACTCGCCGATGGGCCAGAGCGGCAACGTCCACATTGCCAGCAAACGCAATTTCGATCTTGGCAAACTCTCTCATTCCTTCTCCATGGCGAAAGTCACTCATGAAGCCCATCTTGACTGTGTGTTTTGTCCTATTCATGATGATATCGCCGATTCAAGCACAACATCAAGATGCGCCCAACACATCTACGTCGTCTCATTCAGCACCCCCAACATGGACCACCGAAAATGTCATCAACTTCCGCCTGAATCAACACAACAACATGGTGGTGAAAGTTCTTCTGAATGAAGTCGATGAGTGCGAGTTCATGTTTCATACAGCCGTGGATTCTGTATCTGTGGTGTCCACCAGCACCGCCAATTTGAAGTCGGTTCAGTTCACACACGAAGCCAACACCATTTCGTGGGGTGGAAACCAAAAAAGTCGGTTGAGTATCGCCAACAAAATCCAGATCGGAAGCCAAACGTGGTCCGATGTGTCGATCACCGAAGACCACTTTTCAGGAATCGGCACGGATGGAAAATTTGGCTGGGGACTATTTGAAGGCAAGGTCGTAGAAATTGACTTTGACCGTCAGCAACTACGACTGCATTCGAAACAACCAGACGTCACCGGATACGACAGATTCGAAACGAAGTATCAGCGAGGTGGCATGACGCTGGCGTGCCAAATCGGAATTGGTGACGATGTTGTCTCTCATCACTTCCTGATGCATTCGGGCTTCAGTGGCACAGCACTGTTCGATGATGACTTCACCATGAAGCACCATTTGCATCGTCAATGGCAAGCTTCTGCGGGTCGAGAACTCAAAGATTCACTGGGCAATGTCATCAACACGACCAAAGTCAATGTTCCATCATTGACCTTGGGATCAGTGACTTTACGGGATCTTTCAGCCGAACTCTTTCCCGGAGACATCGGAAGCCAAAAGCAAAGTGTGCTCGGTGGCGAAATCCTGAAACGGTTCAACATGATTGTTGATACCCAACAAGGCCAAGTCTTCCTGAAACCCAACCGTAACAATCATGCTGAATAGCGTTAACCAATTCACGCATCGTCACGGAAGGCTTCCAGTTTTTGAAGCACATCTTGATACAACTCTCGCAGCCTCGTGATTTCTTCGGCGGCAATTCCTTCAGGAACATCAAGGCGTGGCACAAACGCTCTCACGTCTTCCAACGACTGATGCCAGGCTGAATCGCCTTCGACAATCACGCTGGCTTGTCCGTGATAGTCGGCAGTGATGTCAGTGACAAACCCGTCGGCCTGAACCCAAACATGAGGAACCGTATCGTCCCCACCTTCTTCAGGGACGCCGCCCATCATGCGACGCAGTGAGCTCACCCCAACATCAGACAGATCCATCAACAGCAGGTTGGATGTAAAATTACAGCAGTTCTTGGGGAACCTTTTTAACCACGGAATTTCAACGTCAGCTTCTCGCGCTCGCTCGATAGTGGCTCGAAGCTTTTCAGCAGTCTCGCAAATCAAAGCAGTCATCGTTTGATGTATTCCAATGAACGTCAAAAAAGGAAAAGCTGAATACCACAAACAGCTAGGTTTCAAAGTGTTTTTCGAAGCATCAATCTAAAGCCCACCTGACGTCGCAGACAGGCCGTGTGACTTTGTTTAAGGCGCGAGCATCTGTAAAACAGTCAGACGATTGGGACGATCTGTCCACAGACGGGGAAGTCACGTTCCCAAGCGACGCTCTCAAGTGAAATGGAAGACCTGATGAATCGAAAATCTTGGATTGTACTGTCAATGATATTCACTGCCGCAGCAATAGGGCAGCTTCAAGCCACAGAACCTGAATTCGGGAAGCAACCCAATATCATCCTGATCATTACGGATGACCAGGGTTATTTCGATTTGTCTGGCCACGGCAATCCTCATATTGCGACTCCTCATCTGGATAAACTACGAGATGAAAGCTTGAGATTCACTCGCTTTCAAGTCAGTCCAACCTGCGCCCCCACGCGATCTGCCATCATGTCGGGGCGGGCTCCGTTTTACGTCGGGGTGACTCACACCATCTTGGAACGAGAACGCATGGCGCTCGGCGTGCCGACAATGCCTGAAATGCTCCGCGACGCCGGCTACGCAACTGGCCTTTTCGGAAAATGGCATCTTGGTGACCAAGACCCTTATCGCCCCGATCAAAGAGGCTTTGAAGAAGTATTCATGCACGGAGCAGGCGGCATCGGACAATCATTCTCAGGAAGCTGCGGCGACGCTCCTAACAACAAATACTTCGACCCCACCATCTTGCACAACAACACGTTCGTTAAGACCAAAGGATTTTGCACCGACATTTTCTTCAATCAAGCGATGAAGTGGATCCAGAACCAAAAGGACGAACAACCCTTCTTTACATACATCACCACAAATGCGCCTCACGGACCATTCATCGCCCCTGATTCCTACCGTAAGAAATTCACAGACGCTGGGATCTCTGAAAGGTCAGCTGGCTTCTACGGAATGATTGAAAACATCGATGACAACGTTGGCCGGTTGATAGCCAAACTCGAAGACATGGGAATTGCGAACGACACTCTTCTGATCTTCATGACCGACAATGGTCCTTCAGCGACCACCTACAATGGCAACCACAAAGGCCGCAAGAATAGTGTGGATGAAGGCGGTACTCGAGTCCCCAGTTTTTGGCGGTGGCCCGGAGTTCTCAAGCCCGGAACAGACGTTGACCGGATCGCCAATCACTACGACCTTCTTCCAACGTTTGCTGCCATCGTTGGTGGAAGCCCCAAACAGCAGACCGAACTGCACGGTCTCAGCCTGACTCCACTCTTAAAAGATGCTCAAGCAGAGTGGAAAGACCGCATGCGAGTGATCCACAGAGGCCGCTGGGCAAATGGGCAGGCAGAACAGGCTCGAGAAACCGAATTCGCAGTGCGCAATCAACGGTTTCGACTCGTTGGTCGAAATACGCTTTACGACATGGAAAACGATCCTTCACAGAAACACAACGTGATCGCCGAACACCAACAGATCGCCCAAGCCATGAACGCGCACTACGATCAATGGTTCGATGCCGCACTTCCCAAAATGGTCAACGAAGACGCAAAACTGACCGGTCACAATACCTTTCACCTGATGTACTGGAAGCAGTACGGCATGGAAATTCCTCCTGCCCGAGAACGCAAGCCGCGCAAAAACAAGAAGCAGAACCCCAAACAAGCCCCATCAAAATAGCTGACTGTTGGCTGACAGTGATAGACTTTCCGAGATTGATTTCTCATTCGCCCAGGATGTTTTAACCAGAACCTCGAACGATGAATCGAATCCTTCAATCTACGGTTTGGATGTCGCTGTTGGCAATTGCCTTCAGTGACTCGACGCTGGCCCAACAACCGCCGTATGACGCATACCCAGAAATAGCGGCTCCCTATTTTCGAGTGCGCTACGTCGCATCAGACCAACCCCAAAAGCTGGCTTATGCGGCCAGCTACACTGTTTGGATCCCTCAAGAAGTCCAGACTTTACGAGGCGTGATTGTGCATCAGCACGGCTGTGGGCCAGGGTCATGCAAAAGCGGACTGACGGCTGCATTCGATCTGCACTGGCAAGCACTTGCAAAAAAACATGGCTGCGCCTTACTGGGAACATCCTACGAACAGCCCAGCAAAGAGGCCGACTGCCAACTGTGGTGTGATCCCAGAAACGGATCCAGCCAAACGTTTCAACAGGCCTTGACTGATCTGGGCCATGCTTCCGGCCACCCAGAACTTGCCCGTGTGCCATGGGCTTTGTGGGGACACAGCGGAGGAGGGCACTGGGCAGGTGGAATGGTGATGCTGCATCCCGACCGCGTCGCCGCGGCATGGCTTCGTTCTGGAGTTCCATCGTTTGAAGCCAATCCAGCTCAACCATTAATCAAACCGCACCAGTTGCCAGACGCCGCGTTGCAAGTCCCCGTCATGTGCAACCTGGGCACCAAAGAAGGCTTCACCGTCAAGGATGGCCGGTTCGCTAGCGTCTGGCCAGCCAACGTCACCTTCTTTAACAAGCTCAGAAGCAAACGAGGATTAGTCGGCATCGCCATTGATCCACTCACAGCTCACGAATGCGGTAACCAAAGATACCTTGCAATCCCATGGTTGGACGCATGCCTAGAAGCTCGCCTTCCCAACGATTCAAAACAGCCACTGAATCCCATGCCAACACAAAACGCGTGGCTGGCTACATTGCAAACCACTCAAGCGTTCGCGGCGGATAAATTTGCGGGCAACCCAGTAGAAGCAAGCTGGCTTCCCAACAAACAGATCGCGAGACTGTGGATGGAGTATGTGAAAGACACCAACGTCACAGACACCACTGCGCCGTCTCCACCGATGAATCTCAGACTCAGCGGCAATACTCTTTCATGGGACGTCGTTGCAGATCTTGAAAGTGGAATCGCACAATTTGTCATCGAACGAGATGGAAAGCGAATTGCAACAATCCCTCAAGCATCCGGAACCACACGATCAAAGAACCCTTTCGGTCGCCCCATCTTTCAAGGACTGCAATACAGCGACACACCGACAAACCCTTTGATGCAGATGCAGTTCAAAGATCTTAATCCTGATGCCCATCAATCTCATCGCTATCGAATCTTCGCAACGAATACCGTTGGTTTAGAATCCAACGGTTCAGAAGATGTGACATCTCACCCAGTCGACTGAACGCCTCTAAATTAAGCCCACTTTTGAATTCCATAGATACACGACAAGAGTCCCAACAAAGCACGTAAATCAACGGTCTAGAACCGGCTGACTTAGTCTCAAAAATGTGGTTCGGCGCGACTTAAAAACAGACTTCGCCCAAAGCAATTCAGAACACTCGTGAAGATCTCTGACCAGTCAATCAGCACGTTCTGCGATCACATGTGAGCAGGCACACAACACTTTCCCTAACAATCTTGGACCATACTCATGGTTCGCTTACTTGGCCTGTTCATCACTCGCTCAAGAAGCATCGATCGGTTGATTGTCGTGCGATTGAATCTCACCGTCTTGTCATTGGACATCGCACGTCACCAACATTCTTAATACGAATAGTGGCAGGGGAAAGGCTCTTTGATGTCAAACGTGGAAGGACAACTCAAGGCTTGCACCACACTTCGAGACCTGAGTCAGTCGCAGCTTTCAACGCTGGCTCTCGACTGTGAACTCTTATCGGTTGCTCGAGGAACGACACTGTACGACGAAACCGATTTGGCGACTCATGTCTACCTGCTCGCGGCAGGACGAGTGCAGATCAGCCATACGGACGATTTGGGACATCGCTCCATTCTGAATTGGGTCACGCCCGGAAAGCTCTTCGGAGAATTTGCTGTTTGCATGACCGAGCCTCAAGAAGAGCGAGCCGACTTAGTCGAAAATTCGGTCGTCCTGTCAATCCCAGCAAACTCCCTGCAACAGCTGACCAAAGAGTCTCCAGAAGTGTCTTTCCAACTGCTGTCTATTTTTGGGTCAAGACGCCAAAAAATCGAACGGCGAATCAAAAGCTTAATGTTTCGCTCCACCGGACATCGCTTAGCATCCCTTTTGCTGGAGCTTGCTGAACCACGAAGCGGAGTTATTGAGAGTGAATCTCGCGTCCCGAAAATCTCCCATCAGGATCTGGCCAGCATGATTGGAGTTGCCCGAGAAACCGTGACCATCACCTTGGGGCAACTACGGGCGCAGGGCATCATTCGAATTGAAAATCGCCAAATCATTATCAGCGAACATGATCTGCTGATCAAATCAACCGTCCAACCCAGTCGCAAGAGACCACCCACCTGCAACTAACGCTTCGACAAGTTCTGACGACGACGCACAGCGGTTGCCGTTGCCAACAAACGATCAGCAATCGAACGCCGCCACGGACAAACCAGATCCGCACCCACATCAAGCCAACGTCAACGCTGAGCAGTGAGCAGTGAGCAGTAGGCTGTAGGCTGTAGGCTGTAGGCTGTGAGCGTTAGGCAACGGGCTCCTGCCAACAGGGCATCCTGTTGCGGCGTAGATGGAAGTCAGATCCAGCGTAAAAAACCTCTTAGCGGATCAAGCCTGCTCACCAATACGGTTCCCAAGTTTTTTGAACCGGCGTCCTCGAATCCAAGCGATCAACAGCACCAGAAACCATGGACCAAATTCGATCCACGGAACAATAAAGTCGAAAAATGCCACTCCTGTGTAGGAAGTCCACAGCACCGTGTCTTCGGCAAAATGACCTTCGAACCAAAATCTCAGGTAGTACAGAAACGACAGACCGCTGACCGCTATCCACACGCGATTCCGAACAAATGGAAGAAACGGAATCGCCCACGTCCAATACCATGGATTTTGAGCGGGCCCCAAAAACCACAGCCACGCAATCGTTAAAAAACCACCGGTTAAAATGTTCTGCGGCGTTGGCGATCGAAACACAAAAAAGCAGACTCCAGCCACTACGATTAAATAGACGCCAACCAAGCCCCGGCGAGTCAGCACAAACGCCACCTCGTTCTTCGCGATACCCAATCGCTTGTGCCACGTCTTATGAGTTGAAGCACGCCAAGTATCTGACGTAATCACAAACCACACAGCCGGCTGACCTTCAACCTGAGATTCAGGCTTCAGGTTTTCGACAAGAAACAGAAACAACAGGTCGTTGATTTCCCAGTAGCGATAGAAAGCTTCGATCCCTGAAGGCGTATCTGCCTGCGGCTGCAAGGCCCTCGTATCAACAGCCGAACCTTCGCCAATGGCCGCCCCTTCTAAATACGACTTCACAAATTCTGTTCTCGCAAACATGGGCCAACAAACAACCGCTGCTGTTGCAGCGAATGCCACAACCGGAAGTCGCCATTCACACTTTTTACGACGAAACAAGGTCACGGCCCACAGCGGAGCCAACACAAGCGGAAACAGCTTTGCTCCCACCCCGAACGCGAGCAACACGGCCGATGCCAAGGAATTTCCAAAGGGTGATCGTGGCGGGGCAGCGTCTGAATCTTCCAGCTTTGCTTGAGCCGAGACCGAATAGAAACACGCCCTTAGCAGAAAAAAGAAACTGGCCGTCACAAAGAACACTGCGATGGAATCAAGATGCCCGCTATTGGCAAATTCCTTGATCACCAAAGGACACCACCAGTAAAGCAACGCAACAGATTGCGAATAGCCCAAAAACCGCAGCATCGCCACCAGCACCAATGCCGTTGCGATATCAAACAGCAACACCACGGCCTTGAACGTCAACGTAAATGCGTGTTCCGATGCATCTGTCGCACAGAAAATATGTGCAAACGAAAAGACGGCCTGGCTAACCGGCGGATAAGGAGTCGTCAAGAAAGCAAAGTGGACTTTGTCGGCGATCTGCCGAAGACCATCGCGGTCTTGATACATGTTCACCAATGTCAGCAAATCGGGATCGCGAACAGCAGACACGGGACCTCTGGCGGCTGATACAACTTGCTGAGGCGAAAACTGGTATGGATCAACGCCAGCTCGACTCACAGCACCATCCCAGACATAGCGATAAAGATCGACTTCCTGAATGGGCAAAGAGGGCCACAACACGGCTCGGAAAACAAGCCCCCATAAAAACATCTCCCGCCAGTTGTAAGATGTTTCCGTCTGAAAAACGAATCTCGCCGCCACGCAATAGCAGACAAACGCAACTGCAAATAAGCTCAAAACAACTAAAATAGGTCGCCCGATTAATTCAGTTTCAGCTCCGAATCTTTGAGACAAAACAGAGATGGCAAGATATGCCAAGAGACTGACAACCCCAGCCAGACGAATGATGTTTCGAGAATTTCGCATCAGTGCCAATCACGGGGTCTCAAAGGAAAACAGAATGCAATGTCAGGCCCAAGGCATAAAAAAACACCCCTTGGCTCGCCCGAAATGTCTGGGAAACCAAGAGGGTTGTCAAATCAATACAATCGAGCTTTAGGCTCTCAGATCCTTCCTGAAATCATCTGCAGGAACGACGGTATGAACTACGATATGAGGGCTGATATTGTGGTTGGTATCGAGACCGAGTTGGCGCTTGGTAATAACTTCCGCGATAGTACGATGAGCCTGACGAGAAGCTTGGCTGTGAAGAACAGCCACTGCCAAATCCACTTGAATAGTAAGGCGTCGAATTGAATATCGGCTGCGACGAAGCGGCATACGGAATGTACTGCGGCTGAGAAACTGAACATCCGCCGGGACCACATGAACCGTACTGCACCTGACTTGGTGATGAATACACGGGCCCACCCACTGGAGGTAATTCAGAAGGCAGCTGAGAAAACGGCGGCTGCGGTGTTGATAAGCTTTGAGACGGAACTGCGTTGCGAGTTCCGCTGCCACCAGAAGATGGAGCAAAGGAAGGCACCTCGTTTCGAGTTCCACTGCCACCGGCTGGCGGAGCAACAAACGGGATCACACCACCACCGCCACTTGTCGGAGGAGGCACGATATTGCGAGATCCACTTTGAGCCCAAGCCGGAGAGGCAATCAGTAAGACAGCAAACGTAAGTACGAGACGATTCAACATTCAGGTGCTTTCTATTTGGTGGGTTGATGACTTCTATTAAGCGACCTCAACCACCACGAGTCTTTGTGAAGAAACAGATCGTGGAAAAAGGGACCGCTGAATTTTAAAGCTAGCATGCGGCCTAGCTCGGCTCATTTCGGTGTGATTGCTCACATCCCCACCAAAGTCCAGTGTTCACGCTGTTTTCCAAAACGGTGCTCGCCCCCCTAAGCCTCACCAACGCCTGTTCACCAACGCGATTCAGCTTGGTATCAAAGACGAAGTCGCTGAATCAGTCATCAATCACTGGGAACAAAAGTAGCCGCGTTTTTCCTCAGCAGAAGCTCTCGCGAATCACGTTGTCGCCTCGCCACCAATCACGGCTCAGCGAAATTTCGTTGGCCTAACCCGTCGTCAAAAGTGCGGCGCAACTTGTCTTTTTGACATCGCCAGAATGTCAAATATGGGATTCAGGCAAGATAGGGCGGCTAACCGTGTGAGGCACTTCACAACAACGTTTTGGCACGCGTTGTGCATTTATCACCTGTCAGTCCAAGCAGGTTGTCTGCCGAGCGACACTTTCAAATTTACCGAAGAAGGACTGACACAATGACAAACGCTTTGAAATTTTCCACACTGGTTTTTGCCTCCACGTTCACTAGCCTCGCACTCGCCGGCGATGCTTTACCTACCCCCCGTGGTGCCAACTCGGCCGCGGGCTTTCAGTCTCCTGCTTACGACGGTGAAGTCGTGCAAACAGCAGGGCTGTACAACCTGTTTCGCAACTACGGTCGTTCTTACCGATCCGGCTACAGAAGCTCTGGAAGAAATGGATACAGCGGCAGCAACTATGGCTACGGGAACAGCAACTACGGAAACGCCGGCTATCGCAACGGCAGTTACAATTCCAGTTACCGCCCATCAAGCTACGGGTACCGTCCGTCGGGCTATTCAAACAACTACGATTCGGGCAACTACCGAACTGGCTACCAAGGTTCGGGCTACCGTGGTGGAAGTGGTTACAACCAACGAGGCTACGTTGGTAACGGCTATGGCAGCAGAAGGTCTGGCTACGGGAGTGCATACTACGGTCGATAAACGACATCCAATCAGACCATCAGCCATGAACTCAATCACAACCGCAACAATGACCGCAAGACGTGGTCATTCCATGGCCACTACTCGTTAGGAACAGATCCCGAACCGAATCCCGCGTCGCTCTTTGGCTTGCTTGAAGTCGCACCTGGTGTCGCCTGAGTATTCAATGACCAATCGTAGTCAAACCAATCGACGGCCGTTGATCCATCTTGAGCTGCAGCGATTGCTTGCTTCAACGACTCATCCGTAACACGCTCTTCCAACCACGCCAAATAACCACCTTCGTTCTTCCAATCTTCACCATACCAGTTCAAGATTGGATTCAACTGCACTCGATTCGCCTCACGATCAAATGACACATACTTGGGAGTATTCGCGAACAGATTGCTTTGATCAGCAAGCTGGCCAGACAAACGCGAGCCTGTGAATGCTTCGGCTCGAATTGATGGACAGCTTCTCGCAGCACACACCAACGCGACATGTATTCGAGGTTCCGCAAACCCCTTACGAATAATCTCATGTTCGATGTGATTCAGGCTCATCGTACGCCCCGCAAAAATGTGCTCATTCAGATCGAAGAACTGCTTCCCATCATGATCGTAGTTCATCACAGAATCCGAAATATGATGAGTAATCACGCCGTTAATCACAAAGGCGTTGTAGCTGTTGATCAGTAACGCCAAGCGATCAGAATTGGTAGTCAACTTTTCAATTTCGCATTCTGCAAGCTGTCGAAGATACGTGCGAAACAGGTAATCGCGTGACATGCCGTCGTAGTCAATCAAGCCATTGTCCACATAAGTTTTCAACAGGTAGTCCCAAACGTTGTGGTCGACTCCTGATGCATCGGGATGAGGCACTGGCTTGGTGGTCACGGGGACCTCTTGAAAGGCGCGTGCCGCCACAAACAAAGGCACAACGAATGAAACGGCGGCCACCCAGAAGAACGCACCGTAGTAGCTTGGTTTGGCTTTTGTGGTCATGATCTCAAATTCGCAGACTTGTGGAACAGTCAAACAGTTTCAATAGAACAGAGTGGTCTCAACAGCATGTACTTGCAAATCAAGGCAAGTGGCCTTCAGTCAGACGAATCGACTCGTCGATCATCAAGAATCAATCTTGGCGTTCGACCATAGCGAGACTCGCCACAATTCAGTTGTTTGTTGTGGGACCTCGAAGTCTGGCGAATCCGGCTTCCCACCCATCTCACGCGGACCCATGTCACGCTGCGCCATGTTACGCTGCGCCATGTTACGCTGACCCATGGCTAATCGATGATCGGCAGCAAAGCTTCCTTCAGTTTTGATTCTGGCAGATCACCCAAATGCAAAATTTCCATTGGACAACGGACGACGCATTCTGCACATCCGACGCACGGCGAAGCTTCTAGAGTAATTGGCTTGCCCTGCAGAGCACTGGACTTAATGTCAATTCCCATCTGGCAGTATTGATTACACACATTGCAATCAATGCACTTTCCCTTTTCGGGCGTGATCTTGAAGTTCGACCAGCGGCCCCAAAAGTTCATCCAAAACGCCAATGGACACCACATTCGACACCAAATTCTCTGACCGAGAAAGGGGTACAAACCAATTGCGATTGCTCCAGCCATTCCGGCTCCAACATAGATATTGTACCAACGGAATGGTCCATCAATCCCCATGAAGTCGGCGATCGTCGCCACTGAAGCCAAAGCGATAAACAAGAAGCCCATGCGTTCTAATTTGCGAGGCGTGTCACCTTTGGGGCCACGATGGCGATACCCATTTCCCACAGTTTCTGCGAGAGCTCCGCAAGAACAAATGTACGAACAATAGATCTTTCCCCACTTGATTGTGAACAAAGGAATCACGACGAATGTCAAGAAGACAGCCCAGACAACTCCGACAACCGCAACGGTATGCCACCAAGCAGGATCGCCTCCGTTCACCACCGGGTTTAGCTGAAATGCAGACATGTTCAAAGGCCATGCATTAATCAACTTTGATGTCACCGGAGTCCACACATTGCGGCCCAAGAAAACTGCAAGGAAGGTTGGAATGCCCCACCAAAGTGTCCATTGCGTGGCGATGATCGTTAAATTTCTTCGCCAAATGAGCCGGTGCCCCGACCGATAAGCCCAATACAAACCGAAGCCTGTGATCGCTGAAAAATAAGCCAGGTAATAGAAGCCATACAGATTTGAAAAGTATGTCGGGATCACAGCATACATCCACTGAAAGCCCGGAATGTAGTATGGCCCCGGTCCGGCATTCGCTGGGATCAAGGTAAAGATGGACGGAGCAGCAAGAACAAACCCATACAAAAAACCAACGCCCAGCAGCAGGCCAGTTGAACCAACAGCAGGCATCAAAGTCGGCTTCCCTCGAGCAGCCAACTGCACGTTCAATAACCGAACAGCCAACATCAAAGCCAGAGCCACCGGTAAGACATTGTTCAGGCCGGACGACAGCATGTTCAGCCACGCACTATTGGCAAACTCTGATAGGCCAGGAATCAATAGCATTCCGTCGCCCGCAGCTTCAGGCCGAAGCACAAAATACTTTGCCTGAAAGTACACCAAGAAACCAACGCACAAACCAACAATGGACATCACGACACGCTTGGCCGTCCAGACACCATCCAATTCCAACCCCATGTCCATCAAGAATGGAACAGGAGGCAACGTGCCAATCTGAACGATCACATTGTCGTTTGCAATTGTCTGCACCGTACCGTCCACGTCGATATCGACGTCACCACTGCGAATGCTTTTGACATTGCTGCTGTATAAAATCTTAACCAGGCCCTCGGTTTCAGCCTGTTCAATCAGCTTGCGATTGTCCTCCTTCGCACGAAATAAATCTTCGCCGCGATAAGACAAAGTCACGTCGTTGTGATCTTTCAACAGCAAAGCCGCTTCAATCGCCGAATTGCCTCCGCCAACAATTAGAATCTTCTTGTCGTTGTAGTCTTCTGGAGTATGCAGTCGGTAGGTCACCTTGCTGGCATCATCGGCCCCAGGACAGGCAAGCAAACGCGGCTGACCTTGTCGACCAATCGCGACAAGCACTTGACGAGCTGGAAACATCTTTCCAGATTTCGTTTCAACATCGAACTGCCGCTCACCTCGACGAAGTACCTGCAAGACTTCGGCATCTTCTTTGACCTTCAATTGCTTCTGGTCAACCAGCGTCTGCACGCGAGCAAGAAAATCATCTTTATCAAGGTCTTCATCGACGTCCAGTTCGCTGGTGTTCTTTACGAACTGAGGTTCAGCATAAACTTTCTTTCCGGGTGGAAAGCTACGGACCGTACTGGCGATTTTATTACGCTCAAGAACCACGTAACGCAGGCCTCGTTTTTCCGCTTCCATTGCAGCAGAAAGACCGGCGGGCCCACCTCCGATAATGACCAAGTCCAGACGTTCGTCGTCTTGACCACTTTGACGGAAGATTCCATCCGCCTCCATTTTCTCAAGGACTTCAACTCCCTGATTGGCTGCCACTTTGACCAGTGGAAGTCCGGTGACATCACCAATCACGTAAATGCCGCGAACGCTCGATTCGTATCGACTGTTCACGATTGGCAAAATTTCTTGAGCCGGAACCGTGGCAAAATACTTAGGAGATGCTTTCGCAGCCGGCTTCGAATTCACAGCCGACGGCTGATCATTATTGCCAGAAACAGATGTATTGACGCTCATGCACAATCTCCTCGCCCATCATCACAACGAGCCACAGTATCACTTTTTGAAAAGCCAGCATGGTCTGCTTTGCGAATCGCCATCCATGTTACGAGCAGGCCAAATTTAACACTTGAACTCTGCATTCCGCGCCGCGAAAAGACATGCTTTTTTGTTTGACGAAACTCTTTCACCATTCTTACCACAGCATTGTGACATTTCTCACACTCAGGTGAACTACTGAGCTTCCACAAACTTCGTGTTCACACCTGAATGAGATGAAATCGAATGAATGATGGATGCTTGTAACCTAGTTCACAGGCTCACTGACATAGCGCGGCCGAAGGTGATCATACGCATAAAGGCTACTCTTGCAGAACACCAAAGATGAACACACAAACACGGATCCATTTCCAATCAGGCCTTCTGTCTTGCTTGCTGATGACGTCAATGCTGGCTTCCTTGCAAGCCGGTGACACCTTGAAGTTTGGAGGCCCAGAAACCTCCCATTCACAATTGTCGTTCGACGAAGTTGATCACTCGAGCTTCAACATGCTCTTGCGGCACTACGTCGATGGCCGGGGCCGAGTTTGTTACAGACACTGGGCTAAAAACGGCTGCGATATCAACCGACTTCAGACCTACTTATTTTATCTCACTCAAGTCGACCCTTCACGACAGGCAACTCAAGAAGCCACGATGGCTTACTACATCAACGCGTACAACGCATTGACCCTGTGGGGGATTCTCGACAACTATCCTGTCGTCAGCATCCAGAAAATTGACGGCAAGAATTCGCGATATTCGATTTTCGATGACCTCTTGCTGTGGGTTGGTCATCGCTATTTGTCCTTAAACGAAATCGAAAACGAGGCTCTGCGGCCAATGGGAGACAATCGAATTCACTTTGCATTGGTCTGCGCTGCACGCGGATGTCCTCGACTCAGAAACGAAGCCTACTACGCAAATTTCCTCGATCGCCAGCTCTCAGACAACGCAGTCGAATTCTTCTCTGATCGCTCCAGGTTTCATATCGCACACCTCACGGGAAAAGTCAAAATCTCACCCATCCTGAAGTGGTATCAAGAAGACTTCGGCAACAATGACTACGACGTTGTATCCAGCGTGTTTCCCTACTTACCGGCAGAACATCGCCACTGGCTGGCAACGCATCCCGGCTGGACTTTGTCGCACCTAGGATACGACTGGGGACTTAACGATGGCTGCCCAACGCTACCGATTGCTTTAGGAAAAATTCCCTACAGAGCCTATTCGAGAATTTCACCATTCATCTCGCCACTACTCCCATCGAACGATCGGGCTACAACCACAAGCGATTCAACAACAAGCGATTCAACAACGCAAAATGCCGACACAACAATCAGGAATCAACAACCGCTTTTTGAACCAGAATTCCCGCCACCTCTCCCCGATCTAGATCTCAGTGCGGACGCGTTTTAGCCCATCCAAATAGACTTTCCCGGATATTCTGTGACCGAAACTCACGAGCACTAAAGAGCAAGACAGCACACGGCGATGACTGATGCGGCGCATAACACGGAATGCCACTCGGCGACGACATCACAAATTTAAGGCGACCAGTTTCTTAAAATGTGAGCACCGTCACAGAACAGAAGAGCCAAACGCAGCAAACTTCCCCCCATGTCCTCACCGGATGGAAATCTATCTTCGGAGGTCGTGCGGTGCCCGCACCGTGCTGTTAGCTGAGGCTGACCGATATCGTCGGTCAGCCTCTTTTTATTCTGCCACATCCAATTTGGGAGCTTCGGCACCACGGATTGCTGGCTGAATTCCTTTCACCAAAGTTCCCGCGAACAACAGCTGAAACAGCGGCCAATCACTCGCCGTCGCAATGGCAAAGCCGCACCGCTGCCAGATATATTCAGCCGCCCAGTCAGACGTATTTGGCAACCACACGGCCCACTGCCAAACTACGATTCCGACCAACCCCGACAGCCCCACCATGATCATGACGGTCGACACAGTCTTCACAACTGGTCTTGGCAATCGCACTCGCCACGACAGGTAGAATGACGAGGGCCAAAGTACGACGGCCCAAGCCACGTGAATCGCCACCAATGCATTGGTAGGGGGACCACAGCCCCAAGGGCCGCAGATTGAATGCTGATTCAAAACCTGCATGTCACCCATGGACAAAGCGGCCAATAACAAGCCGGCCCAGATAACCGGCAAAACCGTGTATTCAAGAAGACGCATGGACTGCAAACATTTCTAGTGCTTCGTCATAGTTAAAATCTGCGTTCACCTAGACTCATTCCAAACCTCAAGACGGCTCATCTGTGGCCGCAGACTTGCCCAACATGCCAAGAGTCAAAGATTTATTTTGTCTTGTCGGATTCATTTTCATGAGCCGCACACGTCAACACACACGAAACCGTGGAAACACAATAAGGCACCAGTAAAGTCAATCCAGATTGCACTGCACACATGGAACAAAATTCCCCGAGCAGAATGCAGCGACCGTGATTAATCGCGACCAATATCACGCCAACAACGGCAGCAATGATCAACGAGCGACGAACCACACTCCACTGAAATGCAACACGAAAAAATGTTTCCCTCATGCCAATTTGCCCCGCTTGGACTTGTAATCAATCTCTGTGAATGAATCCGCTGAGCAAAACGGAACCATCACCACAGACTGTGATAAACCGAACACAACCGCCATCTCAACGACGCCCGACACGCCAAGACAGCCTCAATTCCATTGCCCCACGACAGACGCTAGGAAAATGAATTCCTTACGCCTTTTTCGCTGAATCATAGAACTTCAAATGTCTTGGCCGTCATCACAACCCATCTGCAAAAATCATCAAATGAAGGGGCCAAATAGAAAAGCCGTGACCCCAGTCAGCCACCTCAGGCAAACGGTTAGCCTCGAGTCCCCGATAAATAGGCTGCAGAAATTGAATGAGAAGGTGTCTCAAAAACGTCTTCCGCAGGCCCTTGTTCAATAATTTCCCCCGCCCCTTTGTTCACCCAAAAGACGGCAAGGTCATCTCCAATCCTCCGGGCCTGAGCCAAATTATGAGTCACAATGACGATGGTATAACGCCCCCGCAAGCTGGTAATCAAGCTCTCGACCTTGGCCGAAGCAATTGGGTCTAAGGCACTGCAAGGTTCGTCCATCAACAGCACCTGAGGCTGAAGCGCTAATGCTCTGGCAATGCACAGACGTTGCTGCTGCCCGCCAGATAGCTGCAAAGCAGGCATGTCTAACCGGTCACAAACTTCTTCCCACAGCCCAACATCTGTTAACACTCGTTCGGTGATTGATTTCAATTCCGCTCGATCACGTGTTCCATGCTCTCGCAGTGCCAATTCAATATTGCGACGAATCGACATTGGAAACGGATTTGGCTTCTGAAAAATCATCCCCACACATCGACGCAGTTCGGCAGGCGATCGGCACTGGTCGTGAATATCACAACAATCGATCATCACCTTTCCGGTGATTCGAGCCGACGGTATTAAATCGGTCATGCGATTCAACGCCGACAGAAAGCTGCTTTTACCGCATCCCGATGGGCCAACGATCGCTGTAATGCTGCCTTGTTTTACCGACAAAGATGCGTTGCGAACTGCCGTAAACGCTCCATAGTGGACACTCAGTTTTTCAGTACGAATCATCCATCGTTCCTTTCAAACATCGATGTCCCCGTTTTCTGTCCAACATAACGTGTGAGCATGGCAGACAACAAATTTAGCATAAGCAGCAAAGCCACCAGCACAATTGCGGCCGCACAGGATCGAGCATTGCCACCAGGCACATTCATCGCAAGATCGTAAATATGCACACTTAATGCTCGCCCTGAGTCCGACAAAGATTCTGGCATCCGAGTGACATAGCCACTGGTGAAAATCAATGCCGCAGTTTCTGCGAGCGCTCGACCAATTCCAAGCACCAACCCGGCCGCCAAACCAGGAGCAGCTGCAGGTAAAATGATTCGAAACATCGTCGTTGAACGACTCATCCCCAATGCTGCCGATGCATAGCGATATTCATCGGGAACAGCTCGAATCGCCTGCTCGGTCGTGCGAATCATGATCGGCAACGCCATACATGCCAGAGTAAACCCGCCCGACCAAATTGAATAGCCCAGCCCAAGCACAATGCAGAAAAAGGCATTCCCAAAGAGCCCGAAAACAATCGACGGTACGGCCGCCAAAACATCAAGACTGCGCCTAACAAGCCGACCGGCTGTCGATAGATCTCGAGTGTGTTCTGTCAAAGCGATCGCTGTGGCCAGCGACAACGGAATGGATGTCGCTAAGGTCACCATCAAAATGGCCAACGTCGAAACAATGATGGGCAAAATTCCCCCACCTCGCCCCGCATCTTCCATGTCATTCCAAAGGTAAGACAACGAAACTTCAGACACCCCCTTCAGAAAGATGTCAGCTAAGATCCACCCGAGCACCGCCACGATCAACCCAGCTGCCGCCCACACGATTGCAGTGGCAACGCTTTCTTTCACTCGCACGCCAACGGTGCGAAACTTGGCACTATCCCGAAACGTGGCACGGTCCCGAAATGTGGCACCCGCACGAGACATAGCAGCGCCGCGAGACATAGGCCCGTCGCGAGACACAGTCCCGTCGCGAAACGTGGCACGGTCACCCATTGAACTTGACGTCGAACTCGCACACACCACCTGCGGCTGCACGACAGAATCTGCGTCAGCCATTTTTCCAGCCTCCAGCAAAGTCCATCAGCAAAATCACAATACACACGACGGACATCAACACGAGACCACTCACAAACAAGATGGCTCGATGCTCGCTGGTGGCATAGCCCATTTCCAAAGCGACGTTCGTCGTCAACGTACGAATTGGCGACACGATGGAATCTGGCATCTTCGCCACATTCCCAGCCAACATCAGCACGGCCATCGTCTCTCCCATGGCTCGACACGTCGCCAATAACAATCCCGTCTTAATCCCCGACTTCCCAGCTGGCAAAGCGATTCTCCAAACGATCACCCAACGCTGCAGACCAAGCGCCGCTGCTCCGGAAATCAACTGACTGGGCACAGCCTGAAGAGCAGATTGAGAAGTCAGCGCGATTGTAGGAACGATCATCAGACCTAACACCAACGTCGCCGCGAATAGGCTCTGGCCACTGCCTCCAAGAGGTGCCAGCAAAGGCACCAGCACCACCAGCCCCCAAAGACCAAACACCACTGATGGCACTCCGGCCAGCAGTTCCACAGAACGTCGATGGAAGCCAGCAAGCCTTGGCGGCGCGTAGAAGCAACCGAACACGGCAGACCCAATTCCAAGTGGCACGGCAATGAACAGCGAGCCAATGGTTGTCAAAGCTGTGCCAACAATCATGGGAATCAAGTTGAATAAACCTGAAAGCGGGTGCCAGCTGGCATCAGTAACAAATCTTCCAAAACCAACATGCTGAATCGCGGGCCATGACTCCAAAGCCAGAAAGGTCACCACAAGCAGCACAATGATCGCTGAAAAAAGAGCACATGTGCGAGTAACGAACGCTAGCCAACGGTCAGCGTTGAATGGGAACAAAGTATTGGGAGACGATGAGGTCATGAACTTCTTTAGACTGACAAAATTCAATAAATGCAATGGATAGCAAACTAGGGTCATCACCCGTCACAAAGTTTAACGGACGACTCATCGGAAACTTGCCAGCCGCAACGTTGGCTGTCGTTGCGGCCACACCTGCGACAGGCATCAGCCGAATGGGCACGCCAGCTTTCACATCTGCTTCCGCCGTGCCAATCGAAACGTATCCAATTGCACCTTCAGATCCGGCCACTGTTTTCACACCGTGTTCATTGTCACCCACAATGACATCCGGCGTCACGGCAGGGTTCTTCAGCTGAAAGTGTGCCAAAAACACTTCCAACGTCGCACGCCCTTCGGCCTTGTGCACGACAGTGATTGGAACATCCCCACCACCAACTTCGTTCCACTGAGCCACTTGATCAGTATAGATCGCAACAACTTGTTCGTTAGTCAATTCAGAAACTGGATTCGAAGAATGCACAATGAGCCCCACTCCATCTGCCGCAATTTGATGAGCAGTAAGATCGGATTCACCATCTTTTAAAGCTCGGCTAGCCATGCCGATATCCGCGACTCCTGAGCGAGCATCCGAAATGCCTTTGCCCGAACCACCAGACTGTACGTCAATACGAACATCGGGGTGCAGCTGTTCAAATCGCTTCGCCAATTCCGCAGCCAAAGGCGCCACCGTACTGGAGCCAGTCAACGTCAATTTGCCATTGAGGCCACCACCATCACCCGATGATTGACCTTGTCCACATCCCAGACTGACGGCGGTCATCAACGTGCAAAGCACCAACAAGAACTTCCGGCCCACCAAATCACTCCTCACAAAATCACATTTCAAAACGAATTCAGAGATCGTTGCACCCTGTCTTTACTAACAGTCAATCGAACACGACGCGGCTCGAAGATAATCGTTACGAAGGGTGCGCAAAGCAAGATGTACGATGTGCCGTTCAATGCACGCGCGCCCCGAACACCGCTGATTGTGTTGGCTGACTCACCAAACACACAACTCGCCGAATCACATTCTCTCTGAATAGGCAGGATTTGCCCAAACACGCCTAACGGACACTGACCAATCTAAAAACCAATCAAGGAATCTCGTAAGGCAATCTCGACACGGCCGTCCAAGCAGTAACGCCTTCGATCAAATTTGATTGGCCCGGCCACTTCATGGGCCCTATCGCTTCATGATTTCAGGAATCCAGATCCATGACCAAACCAGAGACTCGACCTGCAAAAAGCATGAACAATCACTACCTCATGCTGACCCTGATGTTCAGCTTTACCATCAGTGGCTGCACCCAAGCATCACAATGGTTGTCCGAAAACCAGCTTAAAAAACGGCACACGTTAGCCGAAAATTCGCAGGACGATTCCCAACCAGACTCGACAGAAATTTCCGTAGCAAAGACAGAAGACGAAACAAAGCGCGCGAATACGTTTCTGACGAACTTTGAACAGCCCGCCACGTCAAAAAAACGACCGTCCGATCGCGAAGCGGCTGCGACAACACTTGCTTCAAGCTCGCATAAAATGCACACCGCAAAAATGCACACTCCGCAAAAGCCAGACTCAGCCACCCCTCGAAAATCTCTAACAACCTTGGCAAAAGGAGAAAGCCTTGACAAGAAACTGAAACAAGCCCCCGGAGTTGTCATTGTCGACTTCTACGCCGATTGGTGCGGACCTTGCCGGCGACAAGCCACCATCCTGCACTCCATGGAATCAAAGGCCGCAGAAAACAATGCAACCATGATCAAGGTCAATATCGACCAGCATCGACAGTTGGCCCAAAAGTACAAAGTATCTAGCCTGCCAACTCTGATTGTTATCAAACAAGGAGCCGAAGTCAGTCGACAAGTTGGACTCGCCAATCAGGCAAAAATCACGTCGTTGATTCAACTTTAGGCGGACGCAACCCGAGAATGTGCAACGGTAATAAAAATCAGGCTCACAAGCCCGAAAGCCGCTGTACCACTGAGTTGCAGTAAGCATTCTTGGCAAATTGGCCGCTCGTCATCCTAAGATGACGGATAGAAATTACGCACAACACGCAGTGTGATAAATCTCACTGACTCATTTTGAGTATTACACCACGATACGCGGCCGCTGCGACTCGCCGCAGCCGCTTGAAGCCCACAACAAACTGTGCGACTTCGATTTCAAACCATAACCAATCGACATGGGCACGTCACGACGATCAGCCCTTTTTAAAACCCCGGAAGGAACCGGACATGAAACAACACCATCTATGGTGCCTCGCCGCATCTTTGCTTTTATTCGCTAGTGTGGCCGTTGGATGCGCTCACAGAAACGCGGGGGGTGGGTGCCCACCTCAAAACAACTTCGGATCTTCCGGAGCCTATGCTGATCCCGGCGGCTATTCAGCTCCCGGCACGTATTCAGCTCCTCCGGGATCCTTTGCTCCATCACCTGGCGGCAGCGGTGGTGGTGGCGGAGTGCCCTATCAGGCTCCAGGTGGATCTGGCTCATTCTAAACCACCTGTGGCCACACCAATTGCAGACTGTCGCCAACCATGTACGGCACCTAAAAAAAATAGCCGCAGGGTTAAAAAGACAGACAAGATCGGTATGTTATCTCGGCAGCAGTCGTCACCCCTTCGAAACAAGTGACTTCCAGTTTTCGAAGGGACGGCTGGATGCCGCGTGGATCACACATCGAGCAACAAGCAACAATTCAACGTGACCTCCGGTCACCCAAACAACAATTCATACTGCCGACACCCCGAAGCCTAATCACTGCGATACTCAATCACCGCGATACCCAATCACAGCGGCAGCACTCAATCCTAATTCGAACAAACCTGTGAAATCGAGACCCGGCTGTGAACGTATGTCATCCAACTGGAATCGTTGATGACTGAACCGAATCTTACGCAAGCACTCGGCAAAGACATCGCCCCATTGCCAGCGAAATCAACGGACACCCAATTGCAGTGGTGGCTCGGTGGGTCGGCCTTCGTTTCATGGTGGCTATACGTCGGCCTCACGCTCATCAGCCGGCACTTCGCCTACGAAGTTCCAGGAACCGATCGACCGCTGCTACTGACGCTTTGCATATTTGCCTTGCTGTTTGGCCTGTATGTTTTTCAGGTCGCAATTGCGAAACAAGTGGCGTCAAGACACAGACCGTCACGACCCAGTGCGTCACAACACCGCCAACCAGCACACGGTCTGGCTGAAAGTGGAGCACGCCCGATAGAAACCAGTGCCGCCAACAACGGCACAGTGCAAGACAAAAACACGCCAACTCAAACAATGCTCGTCATCATTGTTTTCAGTGTGGCCTTCCGACTGCTCTTGCTGTTTAGCGAACCGATTCAAGAAGTCGATGCCTATCGATATCTGTGGGACGGTAAAGTTCTTGCCGCCGGAATCAGCCCGTTCCGCTACAGCCCAGAACACATCCTGCTGGCTGACGCCAATCAGCAACATCCGTCAGAAGTGAACACGTTGATTCGTCTACGAGATCAGGCGATCTCCAACGCCCAAATTTTAAGTCGAGTTCACTTCGGCAGCCTGACCACTGTGTACCCACCCGTCAGTCAAGCCGTTTTTGCAGTTGCCGCATTCGTCACCCCAGATTCCGCTTCGGTACAAAATCATTTGCTGGTCATCAAAGGATTGATCACCGCCTTCGACCTAGCCACCTTGGGCGTGCTCATCCTGATCTTGATGCATGTCGGCAAACCTCTGGAATGGTCCATTGCCTACGGATGGTGCCCACTGATCATCAAAGAATTCGCCAACAGCGGACACCTCGATTCAATCACCGTCTTTCTATCAATCGTCACTGTCTACTGCGCACTTAAAGCCTTCTACCCGCAACACAATGACTCTGATTCAGACGAAAAACAGCTTGTTCCAAACACGCCAAAGCAAGGGGCCGAATCTGCCGCCAGACGCTCTGCATCACGGTGGACTTTCTTGGCCGCATTCAGTTTGTCACTTGCCATTGGAGCCAAAATCTATCCGATCATCTTGGCACCGCTTCTCTTCTTAACAGCATGGCAAAAAGTAGGCCGCATGGCCGCCATTTGGGCAAGTATCATCGTGCTTGCGATCACCATTGCCATGGTGACACCAATGCTGTTTCGAGAACAACCTGATGCAATCGCTGCGTCTGAACAAACGACAACCAATTCGCTCCCGCCCCTGCCCACAATCATCGAATCAACGGACGCAGATACGTCCTTGCCTGACACGAACCCGCCTCTGGCTGCTTCAGCAACGAATTTCGATCAGAGCTTGCCAGAAGAAACGCAACTCAAGATCGACCAGACTCCACCCACAAATCCGAAGTCCGAAAAAACAGGACTTTCCGCCTTCGCCAGCCAATGGCAGATGAATGACTTCCTCTTCTTACTGGTAGCAGAAAATCTACGAGGAGCAGGGCTAGGTTCAACAGCATGGTTCGCCATCACGCCCATGCAGTGGCGAAACTCAGTGATTGACTTTATGACTGAAAATTCATCACTCAGTCGCGATCAGGTTCCGTTCATCACGGCTCGGCTATTGACCGGAAGCCTCTTCTTAATCATTGCTCTTTGGCTGGCTTGGAAGATCAAACATTCACAGAATCCAGAAGCATGGCTCAGAACCGTCTTCCTGACGATCGCTTGGTTCTGGCTTTTACAACCCACTCAAAACCCTTGGTACTGGACGTGGGCATTGCCCTTTGTCCCCTTCGCTCGTTCGCGAGCATGGCTGGCAATGTCAGGCTTGGTGCTGATCTATTACGCTCGATTCTGGTTTAGCTATCAGGTGCCAAACGTCGCGATCGCTGGAACTCCATACGTCGGAGTCGCATTTTTCGACTACGTCGTTTGTTGGATCGAATTTGCACCTTGGTTTGCTTGGCTGATATGGACTTCCATCCGGAAGGGCAACAACGCAAAGACCAACCAACATGCCGAACCACCAGCCGACGCACCGTGATCCAGATCACAAAGATTGCCGCTCGTAAATTCGACCATCGAAATCGCACTTCTTTGCACCGCAAAAACTCGGCGTAAGCGGGAAAAATCTCGCCAGCAGGCTGACTATTTTTTGAGCAACCGAAGCTTCTC
This sequence comes from Fuerstiella sp., assembly GCA_039974975.1. Classification (GTDB taxonomy): domain Bacteria; phylum Planctomycetota; class Planctomycetia; order Planctomycetales; family Planctomycetaceae; genus Fuerstiella. The sequence continues at coordinate 115,891 of JBDWHY010000086.1, forward strand.
AGTCTCCAACATGAATTCTGTGATTGCTGGGAGTGGCAGTGGTCATCGAAGAACTGTAGTTTGGCGAGCTTCTTCTTACTTTTTGAAATTTTCAGTTAGAAAGCCGTTCATGCGACGACCATTCACGTTCAACGTACTCAAGGGTTTTTCTGTTTTCGGTCTGTTGTTGTCACCACTGATGTTTGTGGTGGGCTGCGGTGCAGACCCGGCCGGCGACACACCTCCGACAACTCCTGACGCCGCGACAGAACCCGCACCAGCATCTGATGGCAGCGGCCAATCGGCCACACCACCCGCTGGCGGTAGCGACAGTAAATAATCTGTAGATCGAATCGATAAGAAGACAGTCATCGATTGTCTCATGACGGCACGTTTCTGACTGCACTTCGGTCAGAAACGTGTCGCATCGACATCCGGTGGCAAGACGCTTGATCCTCACGATCGGCGCACTCAACCGGTTGAAACGCCCACTCGAAAAATGTGGCGTTTCCTAAACCAAAATCTCAACGGATCCACCCCTTGATCGCATACACTGTCTCGCAATCGCCTCAGTACCTGCCATCGATACTCATGGGGCGACAAACGACGGTGCGTTTTTTTGGTAGGGGCCAATCTTGGAGGCCAAGTCGGCACCTCGCAAAAACCGCCGTCGGTACTGCGATGTCGTCAACAAGAATTCACCAAGAGCCCAGCCCATAATCTCACTGGATCGCTCTTGCCGCTTCGAAGATTTTCCGATCGAATCACATGCCTCAACCACCCGCCCATTCCGAACCAATGACGGAAACCACTGAGCAACCTCGGGACCTATCGTCCGTTTTCGTCGTGATTCCTGCATTGAACGAAGAGGCCTCTTTACCCCTTGTGCTGGCCGATCTTCCCAAAGTAGGCCGAATCATCGTGGTCGACAACGGGTCGACGGACGCGACCGCCAAAGTCGCCGCAGATGGCGGAGCTCAAGTGGTTGTCGAATCCGATCGCGGCTACGGATCCGCCTGTCTTGCCGGACTGGAAGCAATCCGCCAATCGATCACAACGGGTGACTCACCTCCTGAAATCGTCGTCTTTCTCGACGCAGACTACAGTGACCACCCCGACCAACTACCCAAATTAGTAGAACCCATTTTTGCTGGAAGCCATGACTTCGTGCTTGGTTCTCGCCTACTTGGCGAACGCGAAGCCGGAGCAATGCCGCCTCAAAGTATCTACGGAAATCAACTGGCCTGCTTCTTAATGCGTCTACGCTTTGGCGTAAAATACACCGACTTAGGCCCTTTTCGAGCCATCCAATACAAGACACTGTGCGACCTGCAAATGGTGGATCGCAACTTTGGCTGGACGGTCGAGATGCAGATCAAGGCGGCTCGAGCAAACCTGCGGCTTCTTGAAATCCCTGTTCCGTATCGCTGCCGGATCGGAGTCAGCAAGATCAGCGGAACAATCTCTGGCACCTTCAAGGCCGGGTCTAAAATTCTGTATTTGATTGCCAAGTACGGTATGGGGCGGCAAAAAACAGTCCCCTCAAATTCTTAACTCCTGCTGAGCGATCATCAAACCATTCAACCGCAAGTGGTCATCGAGAAGGCCCAAGCGAAGACATGCCGACGATTGACCACGAAGGCTCGAAAAACGCTCACCGAATTTTCGCAACAGTCAAATCCTCCGTGATGCCAGAACTCGTCTTTTCAAAGCACGCCAAAACACGTCAACCAGATTCCATGTTTGCATTCTTATCACGGCACGACGGCGTCAGCTTGATTTGTGACTTGCGTGGCACAACGGCGTCAAGCATCGCCAAGCCACCGCAAACACCTTCGAAACCCATCGCCAGCATTTGATAGAACCCACTTTTCTGCTGCCAAGCACGTCAAAAAACGCCGTCAGACGCTGCTGTTTTCAACCTTCAAGCCTCTTTTTGCTGGCAAAACCAGCAGAAGGCCCCTCCGACAGGAAAAGTGTGACACAGAACACTTTTCAACGGACATTTCACGGTAAGACATCGGCGGCCAGATCCATCAGACCATTAACACAAAAAATGAGTCATCTAATGATGGAGTAAAATATGTTTACGAAACGAAACCTCGTTGTTCTCGCACTTGTCGGAATCGTTGCCGCCTATGCATTTCAGTCTCAAGGCCGTGCCCGAGAAATCCCTCGACCAGCTGTCCCCAGCGAACACCTCAAGACAGCCGTCTTCGCGGGGGGATGCTTTTGGTGCATGGAACCACCATTCGAAAAGCTAGCCGGAGTCGTGAGCGCAGAATCTGGGTACACGGGTGGCTTCACGAAAAACCCAACCTACGAAGAAGTGTCACACACCGAGACCGGACATGTTGAAGCCATTCGAGTTCACTACGACGACCGATTGGTCAAGTACAACGACTTACTTGAAGTCTTCTGGCGGAGCATCGATCCAACGGACGCGAATGGCCAATTCGCCGACCAAGGCTCGTCTTACCTTTCTGCAATCTTTGTCAGCGATGACCAAGAACGAATGACGGCCCAGAAGTCCAAACAAGCACTCATGGAATCAGGTCGGTTTCAAGGGCCAATTGTCACTCCCATCCGAGACGCCGCAACGTTTTACCCGGCTGAAGGCTATCACCAAGACTACTACAAAAAACACCCGATCAAGTACTCCACTTATCGCAGAGGTTCAGGACGCTCCGGCTTCCTCGCAAAGACATGGGGAGACGACCTTGAGTATCACGTTAAGACTCCCGTCAATGGCCTCGTCGTCAACGAAGACGGATCACGCAGCCGAGTCTACATCCGTCCTTCAGATGCCGAAATTAAAGAACGCCTCACTCCGCTGCAATACAAAGTGACGCAGAAATCTGGCACAGAAGGGCCCTTCACAAACAATTTTTGGAATAACAAGGAAGACGGAATCTACGTTGATATTGTTTCCGGCGAGCCGCTCTTTAGCTCGCGTGACAAGTTCGCTTCTGGCACTGGCTGGCCTTCATTCACTCAACCGCTTGTGAAAGAGCTGATCGTGGAAAGCACAGACTACCACCTTGTCGCGCCACGCACAGAAGTCCGTTCGAAGTACGCAGACTCGCATCTCGGACACGTCTTTTCTGACGGCCCTCAACCAACAGGACTAAGGTACTGCATTAACTCTGCATCACTCAGATTCGTACCAGCCGCTGAACTTGAGCAGCAAGGGTACGGCAAGTTCGCAACACTATTCGCACGTTAGGCGAAGCGACTCGACGACAAAAAACAACCAGACTGATGTGGCGACTTAACGGTGTTAAGCCGCCACATTGCGTTTCAACCGTCCACAACCGTCCACAACCGTCCACAACCTTCGAGCGACCGCTGATCACTCATTCTCAACCTCTTCACCAACGCGTAAAGGCAATCAAAATGTGGGTCGAAAACTGTTCTGAAACCAAGTGCTTTATGGATGGCCTCATTCGACGAAATCCCGGAGAACCTGAATTCCACCAAGCTGTTCGAGAATTTGTTGAAACCGTCATGCCTTTTGTAAAACAAAACCCCATCTATCAAGAGGCACGCATTCTTGAGCGGATGACAGAACCAGATCGAATCATCGTTTTTCGAGTCACTTGGGAAGATGACAAAGGGAACATCAGAGTGAATCGAGCATGGCGGGTGCAATTCAATAACTCGATCGGCCCGTACAAAGGTGGAATGAGATTCCATCCAAGCGTCACTCAAAGTGTGCTCAAGTTTTTAGGGTTCGAGCAGACCTTCAAAAACAGCCTAACGGGCCTTCCCATGGGAGGAGCGAAGGGAGGAGCAAACTTTAACCCACGAGGTAAGAGTGACCGTGAAGTCATGCGATTTTGCCAATCGCTGATGATCGAACTCCATCGTCACGTGGGTGAAGACACAGACGTTCCTGCCGGAGATATCGGAGTGGGCGGACGAGAAATCAGCTATCTGTTTGGGCAATACAAAAGACTGCAAAATCGCTTCGTCGGAGTCCTCACTGGCAAGGGGCTAGAATTCGGTGGAAGCCTTGGACGCACAGAAGCGACAGGCTACGGGTGTGTCTACTTCTGTCAGAACATGCTGAACCACATTGGAGACAGCCTGCAAGGCAAGACGGCAACAGTGTCTGGTTCAGGCAACGTCGCAATTTACACAACAGAAAAGGCGACGCAGCTGGGGGCAAAGGTTGTCACGATGTCCGACTCATCCGGATCTATTCACGACCCCGACGGAATCACACCAGAAAAACTCAGCACGATTAAGGACATCAAAGAAAACCGTCGCGGACGAATTTCAGAATACGCAGATGCTCATGAAGGAGTCACCTTCTTCGCCGACAAACGCCCGTGGAGTGTGCCGTGCGATGTCGCCTTTCCGTGTGCCACTCAAAACGAAATTAATGCCGAGCAAGCAAAGCTGTTAGTTGATAACGGAGTGAAAGCGGTTGCGGAAGGAGCAAACATGCCGACCGAACTCGCAGGGATTCATCAGTTTCTGAAAGCCAACGTTCTGTTTGGCCCAGCCAAGGCCGCTAATGCAGGAGGCGTCGCAGTTTCAGGTCTTGAACAAAGTCAGAACTCACTGAGACTGTCTTGGAGCCGTGCAGATGTTGATCGTCGACTTCAGGATATCATGCAACAGATTCATGAAAAATGTGTCCTGCATGGCAAGATGGATGCTGGCGTCAATTACGTGAAAGGAGCCAACATTGCAGGCTTCATTAAAGTCGCCAACGCTATGGTCGGCTACGGAATTGTATAGACAGCAACTGCGGTGATGTGTCACTTTAAGGTTTTAACGGCCCGTTGAAAAAGGTAACCCGACGCGGCAGCGAGGGAGATCGGCTGTGCAGAACCTCAGGGCATTCATCGCTCGCTGCCGCGTCGGGTCACCACATCCAAGCTTTTTCAATGAGCCGTTAAGCAACGCCTTGAAGGCAGAGCTCAAAAAAGACAGAAACCGCTTCAAGGGAAAGGTAAGGGACAGCGAATGATCTCGTCAGATCATGAACCAATAATCGCTTTCAATTTCTGACGACCTCAACACTTGGAAATACACAATGGCTCTGAACAACCAGCAGATCGCAACCTTCCTGAAGCTGGTTGCTCTTGTCGATCAAGACAAGCTCGACTGCGATGACTGTTGTTCACTCATCCCCGAATTCGTTGAAACAGAAAGCCAACCTTGGACCTTCACCGAACTCACCGAATCGGTCCGTACACATCTGGAAAATTGTTCGTGCTGTTCCGACGAATGCAACAACGTGCGAGAAGCGGTTCAGGAAATTCAAAACGCATTTACATAACCATCGCAATGCCAGACGCAAAGATGTCCGCTTTAGAAAACATCAAGCCCAGACAATTCGCACAGCATCTGCACGGTGACGCACCGACTGGAACAGCTTCGTTTTGAATTCGACACCCACGGCAGTAATAGCTTCGACCGCGATCGCGCGGTGCTTTGGTCACATTTTAAAAGTTGAGCCACGCAAAAAGCGATTGAGCAAAAACGCAGCAAAACGATGGCAGCCGAAATTCGATGGCCGCCACCGTCACGAGACGCAAATTGACAACCCAATTGGCTCAGTGATGCGCCTTCGTGGAAAAAGCGAGCGCAGCCTCGATTCTGAATTTGCAGCATTCGGCAAAACGAATCGTCCGCCCTCAAACATGGGGGGGAATCTTGGGATTCGGCCGTTTCGAATCTGTTGGCAACAAGGGCTGACCGTATTTTCATCAGCACCAATCCCAGACAAAGCAGGCCATTTCCAGCAGAATTCGGTGTCAGAACAAGCAAAGAGATTCCATTTGTTGTGGCAGAAGAGGATTCCAGCGATATTTTTCAGCTCATTATGGACATGAATGGCTGTAAAGTGGAAATCCAGTTTAAGGCTTTGTATGCTGCCGAGCCGATGTTCAGCATCTCAGGCAGTTTCTGATCTCAGCAATGCAGATCAAGAAGCTCTTTGAGGCCAAACATCAGTGAAAACCCAGTGTTTTCGCCACAAGCATCCGTAGCTCAACTGGATAGAGCACCGGTCTTCGGAACCGGGGGTTGGAGGTTCGAATCCTCCCGGGTGTACTCATCAACTAAAGAAAACACTGGCGAACTGACGTTTTCCAGTGTTTTTTCGTGCCATGAGGTTTCTCCATTACCCTCAATTCCGGTGGCTTCGTGCACCACTCTAAATGCTGAGTCTCCTGAAACCCTCTAGAAGTGATTTTCCCGAACCTTCAGATAGCGCCCCCTTACAGTCTTTTCTGAATCCCCAAGCCATGAACGAACTACGTGAAAGGGAAACCCAGCTTCTAGTTCAGAAGGAACCTCGAGACACAATCAGTGACAACTGCCCTCCTGAGTGTGTCAGTTCTCGGATTGAAACTAGTGGAGCGTCAGTATCAAGAATTGAGGTTGGCCTAACTGGCTGAAACGACGAGGCTTTGGAGAACACGGAGGGTTTTCCAATGCACAAGAAGTATATCGTTCGGTTGAACGAAGATGAGCGACAGCAGCTTGACGCGGTGATTAAGAAACTTAGCGGATCGAGCCAGAAGGTTCGCAGAGCCCATATTCTTCTCAAAGCCGATGCCGATGGGCTAGGCCCTGTCGCTTAATCCCAATTGATGATCATTCTGGCAACAGCGACATCGATCATGGCGAGATAGTTTTCGACGAGTTATTCGTAACGAGTGGCGATTCTCCGATACTCTTTGAGAGAGCCGATTGCGCGTTCAACGATGTTTCTCTTCCTATATGTTGACTCGTCAAAGTCGTCATTTCTGATTTCGTTGGAGCGGGTGGGAATCACATCCTCCACTTCGAGCTTCGCGATATACTCCCAAATCACCTTAGAGCTGTAGGCCTTGTCAGCTGCCAAGACTGTAGAGCGATTGGCTTTACGAAGCGTCTTGATCAGACAGGCCTGCATGACGTTTTTAGATTCCGGCGCTTCGTTTCGTTGACCGGGGATTGCCGTGATCCCTATCGGGATTCTTTGACCGTCTGTAAGCAGATGCAGTTTGGTAGAGAATCCACTTCACGAATGCCCAAGTGCTTGCCTCGTTGCGTTTTCTTCGCGAGACAGTTCCCTTTCCGTGCTTCGGAAGCCACACGATGAGCGCGAATGACAGTGCCGTCACCGCACAGCAGGTCCAAATCAATATCCCCTGATTTGCGCAATCGAGCAATCGACGCTTCAATGATTCGTTGCCAAGTGCCTAATTTTGCCAAACGCCGAAATCGATCCTAGACGGTCTTGAAGCTTCCGAATTCGTCAGGCAAATCTCGCCACGGAATTCCAGTGTGCAGCACAAAAAGCATCGCATTGATGACCTGCCGATGCGGCTTCCGGGGACGCCCCGCTTTGCCAGCTCATTCCGCAGCAAGAAACCTGCGAATGACATCCCAAATCCGTCAAACCCTGACGCGACATCTGACTCCTCCTTAAACGCTGTGGTAAGTAACTCAGCGAGGATGCCAGACTGTCGATTTCCAGAATATCCTCATTAAGGGCCAGAGCCTAACGTAGATGTTATTCAAGGTAATGAACGAAGTTGATTAACTCGACACCAGACGCCAAAGCCTGCCTTGTTATCGAGCATGTGCAGCAGCGGCTGTAATCGTGTCGTAGGCAAGAGGTATCCCAATAAACTCAGCCAATTCACTCAGCACCCCAATAGGATCTTCTTTCGCTCTAAGAAAAGGGATACGAATAACGCGGTCACTGAGTTGGTCCAGCTGCTGATCCCGGTACTCGATCATGCGAGGAATCATCTGTTCAATTGCAGCCGTCGGCCAAGACCAGTTGCTCTGAGATAGTGACTTGATGATTTCATGAACAGGTCGTTCGGTACAAACGAAATAGGGATTATTCCAAGCTGCAATGAGCTCAGCTGTCAGCAAACCCATCAGAGGATGCTTCCCACCAAAAACTGGATAACGCCGATCAAGCTTTTCGCAGTGATCACTTGCCCAAAGAGCCAGAAGGTCGATTGCTTGATCGGCCGGAGTCTGTCGCTTCAGCCAAGGCTCTTTAAAAGCTCGTCTGCAGATACCCGCTAGGCTCTCGGATTCGAAGAAACCATGAGGATTGCTGACGTTTGGTTTTTTAAGAGTTGGCCCCATATTAATACCGGCTTTGTGAAGCATTCCCGCGACCAAACTAGAGCCGCTTCGATAGGAGCCCACAACTGCAACTCCGGTGCGATCGATTCGGTTGCGAAGTAATTCTTCCGCGCCTCGAAAATTGGTTTCCGCCAGCGTATCTCCGGTGATATCGCTCGTCGTAGCGGCCTGCACGCAAAGCCAATCCCGAGGGCATACGACTGGAATCGCTTTTTTCTCATGCAAAATCGCTAAGTAGTGATCAATGTGGTGACGCCCTTTCCAATCTCGCAGATCTGCAAGATACCGGTACACGAATTCTAAATGTTCGCGACCTCGAATACCGATGGCGTGCGATCTGTTAACGTTGAAAGGGCGATAGCAATAGTCGTTGATCTTCACAGGAAGACCAACGTAACAACGCAGGAGCTCTCCTCCAAGATACTGGAGGCCCAAGTGGTCGGGTACGTTACGATAGAACGCCGACACTTTCGTCGAAAAATCGGGAACGCACCTAGCATCATCTTCCATAATCAGAACAGAATTGCACCCATCACAGAGAGCGTCCTCAATAATTCGCAAATGGCTACGATAGCAGCCCCACGCTCCCGGGCCAGAATTCCACCATGTCGGCGGAGATAAAGAACGACCGTACACGCCTCGAACCAGAGTCGGCTTTTTAAATGGCCAATCCAAGGGAAGCTTGGCATAAAATTCGTCGAGCCGATCACTTCGGTGAGGAAGGCTGAGAACATGTACCTTGTCGAAGTATTCAAAATATTTGGACATAGTTTCTACCGCCAAGTGGCTATTTGCACTCCCTCCCGTTGGATTCGAGCTGCCAAAGCCTTTCTAGTCTCTACCGTTTCGTTGAGCAAAAGCCGAACGTGCCATTCGAAGACCAGCAAATCAATTCAGTCCACAATTTGTTGATCGAGAAGATATCGCAACACTAAAACCTGGGCACCTTCAATGCCCACCTTAACGACTCGAAAGTCATCTTCGCCATAGGCGACAGAGAAGCTCTGCCACATCAAGGCAAGAAACTCAAATCAGATCCAACAAACCAAAGTGAGTTGCACTTTACGAAGAAAACCGGCCGACTCACCATCAATGCCACCTCGTCCGCCCACTGAAAGAACGTGACAATTTCACTCGTCTGCTTGAGTGACAGGTTGTTTTCAAAAACTACCGAAACGCGGCCCCTGAACAGCCAAGGTAATGCAGCACTTCACGTACTGATTCGGCCTCGGCGGCGATGATGCCTTCCGCCGCTTCACCGAACTGACTTACCTGTGTCGGCCGAAAATGACCAAAGTTGTTCTTGAGACATCTCGCCCCCATTCGACTCGGCGGCGCTCCGCTTCCAGCTTCGCGACAGGGCTGTCGAGAACTTCGCCAACCAGTCCGGTTGCCTCGACCCGCAGCCGCTTCCATCCAGAAAACAAATTCATCCCAGATGATTCCCCGCCGTTGAAGAATCGATGTTGCGGAATCCCAATCAAGCAACATGGCGATAGCATCACGCCTCAATTCGCCAAGGGCCATGAGACACTCGAGCGTCAAGGAAAGCTTCACCCTTTTAAGATCTTGAATTCCCGAGAATCGCAGAATCCTAGGGACCTTACTGGCTCCAAACACAGGCCAGTTCAACGCGTACCGCACACCCGGTCGCGGGTATACCCGCGTTGATTCTCAGAAGTTCTTGGAACAACGGCCGCGTAACTGGATTGACTAAGAATCTTTATCCTGAGATGGTGCGGCTAAGAGTGGATCCCGCAAGGGTCGCTGGTGAGCCACCTCTACAGTAGCAATTCAATATAAAAACACAGATGGATTTCGGAAATATGTCGTTTTCAGCATGGGATAAGAGCATTCCTGACTGGCATTTGCAGTCAACTCCCCTCTGGAAAATCTTCAACCTGGCAACGCAAACGAGTCAAAGGGGCCAAGGTAACTGAAGCGCTTGAGCAGCGAATGTTGCTCTCGACAACGAATGGACTGGAAACCCCCGAGGCCCAAGATCTGTTTCCGCCAAGAGACGCCTCGACTGCCACCAACGGTCTTTTCGCCCCCCTTGAGGAAGACCCAGCACCTTTTCCTGTGAGGCAACTCAACGACGCCAATGAATCCACTTCGGAACAGACAAGTTCAAGCGACATCTTTACGTATGTAGATGCAGGAACGAATTTCGAGGGAAATTCCGAGGGCAGCTATTTTGGTGGGAGTGGTAGTGGAAGTGGAAGCGGAAGCGGTAGCGGAAGCGGTAGCGGTAGCGGTAGCGGTAGCGGTAGCGGTAGCGGTAGCGGAAGCGGAAGCGGAAGTGGCAGCGGTAGCGGTAGCGGTAGCGGTAGCGGTAGCGGTAGCGGAAGCGGAAGCGGAAGCGGAAGCGTAGATGAGGAAGAGGAAGTAGATGAGGAAGTAGATGAAGAAGTAGATGAAGATGAAGAAGATGAAGGGCACTGTGACTCGGAAGGAAGTGGAAGCGGAAGTGGAAGTGGAAGTGGAAGTGGAAGCGGAAGCGGAAGCGGAAGCGGAAGTGGAAGTGGAAGTGGAAGTGGAAGCGGAAGCGGAAGCGGAAGCGGAAGCGGAAGCGGAAGCGGAAGCGGAAGCGTAGATGAGGAAGAGGTGATAGACGAAGAAGTAGACGGCGAAGATGACGGCGAAGAAGATGACGAAGAAGATGACGAAGAAGATCACTGCGGAGACGTCAGTGGCGGAGACGTCAGTGGCGGAGACGTCGGTGGTGGAGCCGTCGGTGGTGGAGCCGTCGGTGGTGGAGCCGTCGGTGGTGGAGCCGTCGGTGGTGGAGCCGTCGGTGGTGGAGCCG
>JBDWHY010000087.1:0-3399 GCA_039974975.1 Fuerstiella sp.
CATCACAGATACAAACACAGATGCAAACGCCGTCGATGAAGACGCCTCTGTTGGCGCCGTTGTTGGCATCACAGCCTTCGCATCTGACGCGGACGGCACGAACAATGGCGTAACATACAGCCTATCAGACGACGCTGGCGGCCTCTTCGCTATCGATCCAAACACCGGCGAAGTCACTGTCGCCGGATCAATTGATTTTGAGACAGCAACGAATCACTCAATTGAAGTCACAGCAACTTCAGACGATGGTTCAACTTCAACTCAAACGTTTGCAATCAATGTTAATGACGTCAATGAAGGCCCAACAGATATCACCATCACAGGTGGAACTGTAAATGAAACTGTCGAATCTGGCGGCACAATTGGGTCAGCTTTTGATCCATCAGGCTCAACAGTCGCAACACTTTCAACAACTGACGTAGATGCTGGTGAAACCTTCACATATTCCATCACCAATGATCCATCAGGTCATTTCGAAATTGTGGGAAATGAAGTTCGTGTAAAATCAGGTCAAACCATTGATTATGAAACCGCAACGTCTCATGACCTTACAATAGAAGTAACCGATAGTAACGGATCAACATATTCTGAAACGATTACAATCAACGTAGAAGATTATGAAGGCAGCTACACCGGAGCATCAAATGCAGACACACATACAGGGACCAGTGAAGAAGACACCGTAAGCACAGGAGGCGGTTCAGACACAATCATTGGTAGTGATGGCGCTGATAGCATCGACGGCGGCACTGGAAAAGACACAGTAGATTATAGCGGCAGCACAGAAGGCGTAACTGTCAACTTTGAAACAGGCAAAGGAACCGGTGGTCAAGCTGAAGGTGATACTTACACAAATGTTGAAAACGTCATCGGTTCAGATCATGATGACTATGTCAAAGGCACCTATAGTGAAGGCACCACGGCAAATCTTGGCGCTGGCGATGATAAGTTTGACAACACGCAAGGTTATTTTGACCAACATGATACTGTTTATGCTGAAGCAGGTAACGATACTGTCTACACCGGTGATGGCAACGATACCATCGACGGCGGCACTGGCAATGATCAATTATTTGGCGAAGGCGGAGACGATACCATTCTAGGTGGTGATGGAGACGATTCCATCCGAGGCGGAGCTGGTGATGACACAATCACAGGTGGCGCTGGAGATGATACCATCATTGGCGATGAGTATCTTGGTACTGATAACGACACAGTCGTCTACACAGGTAACTGGGCTGATTATACAATCACACAATCTGGAAGTTATTTCACAATAACTGATAACCGTCCTGGCTCTCCAGATGGAACTGATACTGTACACACGACGATCGAAAACTTCCAATTCGCTGATGCAACAGTACCACAAGCGGATATCTTAAACGATGCTCCAACTGACATTACAGTCTCTGGCGGTAGCATTGATGAAAACAGCAGCACCGGTACAGTCGTTGCAACCCTAGGCACAACTGATGCAGATAGTTTCATCCCATCTGAAACGGCAACCTATAGCATCACAAATGACCCATCTGGCAATTTCGAAATTGTAGGCAACGAGGTTCGGGTCAAAGCTGGCAGCAATATTGATTTTGAATCTGACACAACCCATGACATCACTGTTCAAGTAACAGATGTTCACGGCGCAACCTATTCAGAAACAATTACAATCAACGTCAACGACGTAGACGAGTTCGATGTCTCAGCCATCACAGACACAGACGCAAGCGCCAACACCGTTGCCGAGAACGTATCGGTTGGCACATCTGTCGGCATCACAGCCTTCGCATCAGACGCGGACGGCTCAAACAACGGCATAACATACAGCTTAAGCGATGACGCTGGCGGCCTATTCGCTATCGACCCAAACACTGGCGAAGTCACTGTCGCCGGATCAATCGATTACGAGACAGCAACGAACCACTCAATTGAAGTCACAGCAACTTCAGACGATGGATCAACATCAACGCAAACATTCGCTATAAATGTTGACAACATTAACGAGTCGGGTGTCTCAGCAATCACAGACACAGACGGTTCTGCAAACACTGTCGATGAAGACGCAAGCGTTGGCGCCGTCGTTGGCATCACAGCTCTGGCAACAGACGCAGACGCAACTGACACAGTTACATACAGCCTCTCAGATGATGCTGGCGGATTGTTCACAATCGACGCAAACACCGGCGTTGTAACAGTAGCTTCCGGCCTCGACGCTGAGACAGCAACAAGTCACAACATCGAAGTCACAGCAACAAGCACCGACGGCTCAACAACAACAGAGACCTTCTCAATCGGCGTCAATGACGTCAACGAGACAAGCATTTCAGCGATCACAGATACAGACGGCTCTGCAAACTCAGTATCAGAGAGCGCAACAGTCGGCACTGCCGTTGGCATCACAGCTTTAGCCACAGATGCAGACGTCACAGACACAGTCACATACTCACTGTCTTCAAACCCAGGCAGCTTCTTCTCAATCGATGCAAACACCGGTGAAGTCACAGTAGCTTCAGGCCTCGACTTTGAGACAAATGAAGACCACACAATCGAAGTAACTGCAACCTCAACTGACGGCACAACATCAACCCAAAGCTTCACTATAGATGTGACAGATGACACATCTGAAGCTTCAGTATCAAGCATCACAGATACAGATGGCACAACAAACGCTGTCGATGAGAACAGCGCCGTCGGCACATCAGTCGGCATCACAGCCTTTGCATCAGACGCAGACGGCTCTGACGATGTAACATACAGCTTATCAGACGACGCTGGCGGCCTCTTCGCAATCGATCCAAACACTGGCGAAGTCACTGTCGCCGGCAATATCGACTTTGAGACCCAAGACGGACACAAAATCGAAGTCACAGCCACATCAGACGACGGCTCGACCTCAACAAAAGAGTTCAAAATCAACGTCAACGACCAAGACGAGTTCGATGTATCTGCCATCACAGACACAGACGCTTCAGCAAACACCGTTGCAGAGAACGTATCTGTTGGCACATCAGTCGGCATCACAGCCTTCGCATCTGACGCAGACGGCTCAAACAATGGCGTAACATACAGCCTCTCAGACGATGCAGGAGGACTATTCGCCATTGATGCCGAAACCGGAGAAGTCACTGTCGCAGGCAAACTCGACTTTGAAACAGCAGATTCTTACGGTATCGAGGTTACAGCAACGTCAGAAGACGGCTCAACTTCTGTCGAAACTTTTAAAATAAACATCACAGACCAAGACGAATTCGATGTCTCAGCCATCACAGATACAAACACAGATGCAAACGCCGTCGATGAAGACGCCTCTGTTGGCGCCGTTGTTGGCATCACAGCCTTCGCATCTGACGCGGACGGCACGAACAATGGCGTAACATACAGCCTATCAGACGACGCTGGCGG
>JBDWHY010000088.1:0-2685 GCA_039974975.1 Fuerstiella sp.
CGCCGGAGTCTACCTGTCTCGAAAACGACTGGGTGAAGAACTGGCGGACTTGGAAACCGTGCCGATCGACGAAGATACCATCGTCGTTCCGGTTCCAGACACCGCAAAAGCGGCTGCCGACAGCATGGCATTTCAGCTAAAAGTGCCGTCTTTGGAAGGCCTGATCCGAAACCGATACATTGGTCGAACATTTATCGAAGGATCGAATCGAGCCGACAAGGTTCGCATGAAGTACACTCCGCTGCCAGAAATCATGGATGGCAAACGAGTTCTGTTGGTGGACGATTCAATCGTTCGAGCGACCACTTTAAAAGAGCTGTTGGTGATGCTTCGTAAGCGAGGTCGAGCCAAAGAAATCCATGTTCGCATCGCTTGTCCTCCGATCATTGCTCCGTGTTTCTACGGCATCGACATGTCGACGATCGACGAACTGTTTGCTCCGGGAATCATGGCCGGAGCCGAAGTCACGGCGGAAGAAGAGCAGAAGATGGCAGACATTATCGGAGCCGATAGCTTGCGTTATCTGCCCGTCGATTCCATCAGTCGCTGCGTCGGCTTGCCTCGAGAAAATTTGTGCCAAGCCTGTGTCGACACCGAATACCCAACTCCGGTTGGCAAAATTCTGTACGCCAATGCTCTGGAAAAACACAAGCAAGGCGGAACCGGCTGCGGTCGAGTCTTTGACGAGTAAAGCAACAAGCCTCGCTGCCCGAATCACTTCGTGGCAGAACTGCGACTGGTTGGCAACTGCGACTGGTGGACAACTGCCGCACATTGGCAAAATCACCGCGAAGCGGTGATCGCAGCAGACGCACTGACCGACATTCGAATGCGGTCGACGCTGACCTTAAACGGAATGCTGGCACATCGAGCTTCGGTCCGAAACGACATGCGGCCAAGGCCACGGGCCCACACCAGTGACGGGCCCACACGCTACGTGCCCACACAGTGACGGACGGCTGAGGTGACGGGCGGCTGAGGTGACGGGCGGCCGTGCCTTCGGCACCTGATGGCGAACAACGGCGGCACGGCAGGACAGCAACGCACACTACAAAAAAAATAGCCACGGATGATTGTCCGTGGCTATCTTTTGTCGGTTCGTCTTTGACAAGAACATTCGATTGAACCACTAGTCTCCGAATGCTGCGTCGAAGCGATGACCAGATGGAGCAAAGTCGGCGTTCTTGCAGAACTGAGCAGCTTCGGCGGCTCCCGCTTCGCGATCCATTCCGATGTCTTCCCATTCTACTGACAATGGGCCATCGTAATTGATGGCATTCAGTGCTCGAATGATTTCTTCAAAGTTCACGTCACCTCGACCAACGCTGCGGAAATCCCAGCCTCGTCGTGGATCACCCCAAGGCAGATGACTGGCCAAAATTCCGGTGCGGCCATTCAACGTTGTTGATGCGTCCTTCATGTGGACGTGATAAATTCGGTCAGAAAAAGCTCGAATAAATTCGACTGGATCAACGGCTTGCCAAATCAGATGAGATGGGTCGAAGTTGAATCCAAATTCTTCTCGATGACCAAGAGCTTTCAACGATCGCTCGGCAGAATAAATGTCGAACGCGATTTCTGTGGGATGAACTTCTAAGGCGAATTTTACTCCACACTCTTGGAACACATCTAAAATGGGATTCCAGCGTTCGGCCAACAGGTCGTAACCAGCATCAATCATGCTGGCCGGAGTCGGAGGAAAGTCGTACAGCAGGTGCCAAATGCTGGACCCGGTGAACCCGTTCACGACGCTCACACCCAGCTTCTGAGCCGCTCGAGCCGTGTTCTTCATTTCTTCGACGCAACGATCGTTGACTCCAGCTGCATCGCCATCTCCCCAAACATATTCTGGCAAAATGCTTTTGTGGCGTTCGTCGATGTTGTCCAAAACACCCTGACCCACCAAGTGATTGCTGATGGCAAACAGTTTCAGATCGTGCTTATCCAACAGGTCTCTTTTTTTCTGGCAGTAAGCATCGTCAGACAAAGCCTTATCGACTTCGAAGTGATCGCCCCAGCATGCCAGTTCGAGACCATCGTAGCCAAATTCCTTGGCTTTTTTACACAGTGTCTCCAACGGAAGGTCGGCCCATTGGCCAGTGAAAAGGGTTACCGGGCGAGCCATTTTTGAGTTCTCCGAAGTGGGCTAAAATGTGGGATTCATCAGAGGAAGATTAACATGATACGAACCTGTGAAAGCTACGTATCACACGATCGAATGTCAAACAATGAGATCCCAATCTTAGCCACTCTGACGCAACGGTCGAATCACAACCAGAGTGGAAGCTGCCAATGCACCAGCGTCAAACGAATCACGGCCTTCAAGCATCTCCACCCACCTGACTCCTCCAAAGTTCAACGTCCGGGCGACCAGATGATCAAGGTGATTCAAAATTGAATCACGGCGGACTCCCCCGGAATCTCAACCTTCGTGCGTTTCATGATCTTAAAGCACATCAACGACCTACTCGCTGCCCGTTGAAAAAGAGAACCCGACACGTGAGGGCTTGTCGATTTAATGTTGGTTTTGGGTCTTTATTTTTGGGAGAAATAGGGATCTCAGGAGGTGGTGGCTGCGTTTTTCGAAAGTGAAAGAGAGTCGCGATCAGCAGGTGCTGTTTCCGGAACGACTCGACGAAGCTGTGGACGCTGATCACGATGTGCGGCTGGTTGATAAGATTCTGC
>JBDWHY010000089.1:0-62328 GCA_039974975.1 Fuerstiella sp.
CCGCTTTAAGGCTCAGAAAATCACAGACGAAGCGGGCTTGCTCGCGTGCAGCGTTTACGTTGATTTGAACCCCGTGCGGGCCAAGATGGCTGAGTCTCCTGATGAGTCCATTCACACGTCGATCTATGATCGCATCAAGGCGTCTCGAGGAGCAAAGATCGAATCAGCCGCCTATGATCTGAAGGTTGTTGATGCTGAACAGCAGGGGAAAGAAATCCGAGATACTCCTGTTGAACAGCTGAAAGAACAACGTCGAAAAAAGAAACGCAATCCGACGGGACGCAGAGTGATTCAAGATGCTTGGTTGGCGCCGTTAGCGATGAATGGCACGTTGTCGGCAAACCCAGAGGTTCATTCGGATGGTCTTCGCTGTAGTGATCGCGGCTTTTTGAACATGACGATGAAAGACTACGCGAAGCTGCTCCGCTGGACGTCAGTTCGAGAGGCTTTGGGAGGCCAAGAGAGCGTGCCAAAGCATGTTGTTGCCGTGTTGTCGAAACATGGAATCGAATCGAGCATGTTCAAAGACTTGGTTTGGAACTGGCGTCGCTACTTTGGTCGCAGCACGTGTGCGGGGAAGTCCGAGAACATGAAATCTCATGCCGAACAGCAAGGCCGCCAGTATCATTCCGGCCAGCGTCAGGCCGCTAAAGTGTTCGTGTAGAATAGGTCAGCGCAACTTATTCTGGCAGCTGGGCCTTACTTGAGTTCGCCGCTGCGCTCAACTCGAATTTCAGCGATTCAAACACCACAATCCGCTGACAGCAGTGAAATTGTGCCGCCCTCCGGGCTGTTTTCAGTGCGACAGCTAACCGGCGGTTGACACCGCCGGCTATTCTTGTGTCGCCCTCCGGGCTTGTGCGGGCTTGACTGGCTTGACTGGCGGAGTCGCTGAGTTGATCAGCCATGCTTGGTTTGAATCCAAGAACGCTCAAGCCAACTTTGATCTGGTCGAGTTCGCTTCGGCTGATTGTCGTCAGCAGTTTTTTCTCAGTGCAATCGGACACTCGGCCATTTCTGGCTCATGCAATATGCGTGGTACCAGATGGATCCGGTTTTGGAGTGAAGACCGGCAGGATTTTGTCCAGGCGGGAGAATTGGCGACCGGAGAACACGTCCGGCTCTTGGATGGCTCAACGTCGAGTCTGACACGGGCTGTTCCATTGGAGGAAGAATTCCCTGTCTTCAACCTCGAAGTCGACGGCGAGCATGTCTATTACGTCGGCTTGGATGGCGTATTGGTGCACAACGCAGGACGCAGGTATGATGTCCTCGATGAACCGGGCATGTCATCACGACCGATTCACTCGCTAAAGCCTCGAGTTAACAAACACCACATCGCCTCCAATAAATCAGCACGCTTCACCAGACAGTTTCAGAGTCTGTTCCGGAGGGCTGGTATGAACCTGAAGACGGATCCGCACAATTTGATCAAAGTAGCTGGGCACGTAGGGCCGCATGGTCGTTCCTATAACGAGTACATACTCGACAGGCTGCGAAGAGCAACGGCCACAGCAAGTGGCAACGGTTACAACTCAGGATTTGGCAAACAGCTTCGCGAAGAACTTATGCAAATCCGATGGGAGCTTAGAAATACGGACCTTGGAGACCTTTTGAAGGCAGCAGCATCTCGTAATGACTGATCAGTTCTACCGCATGTCGGCCGATTTTGAAGCACGTGAGTTTTGGGATCTTGGCATTGAAGGAGATCATGAGATAGCAGCATGGGAGTTTCTTCGCCCTGGTGTTTTCCGCTCCAAGTCTGTGGCATTGCGCATCGAAGAACCCGGTCTACCTGCTGACTTCAACGAAACGGCCTTTGGTGTCCCTCTTGTGTCACAAAAATTCATGAAGACAATCGAACCCTATGTTCGCAATGACGTTAAGTTCATTCCAGTTAAGTTCGACCGCGATGACAAATGGTACGTACTTCACGTACGGAGTCATTTACCCTGTCTCGATTTCGAAAACTCACGACTGGAATTTCGAGACGATGGAGAAATTGCAGGAGTAAGAAATCTCTGTATCGACTCACGCGACCTGCAAGGCCGAAATATTGTCCGCCCACAAGAATGGCCCGTCGCCATTGTGTGTCGCGAATGTGTCATGTTGGCCGCGCAGAAAAATGGCTTGACAGGCTTTGTGGCGACGCGTGTGTCGTGAGATGGAAATCCAAGGGCGCGTTTTTCGAATTTCTGAGATATGATTCTTCGAAATCGCTTAATGACTCAGGCGGATGTGCAGATCGCAGTCAGCTTGATAACAATGTCACGGCGCAGCCGCCGAGCAAGTCCATGTTCGAGGGGCGGATTCTACGCCTCAAGTTTCTTAAGAAAGCATGTTAAGGGCAGCTCATGCGGGGTAAATGGTCGTTCGAACGAGCGCAAAAACAATCTCTTAAGAAGCTCAAGAATGGCATGGATCTCGCGTCCGAAATAGCACGCTTAGAAGAGGAAATTGCCGACGATCCCACGCCTCAAACACTGGCCTGTGTTGCAGATGAAACGATCTGGCGGGCTCGGGCGAACGAAGCCTGCATTCTGGCAACAGGTAGAGACAAGACTCAGTGCCTGGTAAGAATTCATCTTGCTTGGCGATACAGTGCGTTTCGCTGGATTGCCTACCTGCATCGAGCCGAGCAACTGGCGATCGAGTTTCCCAGGAAAGCTCGGAACCGGGCCCTTCCGATTGGAGACATTGACTTCAACGACACGTCGGGGATGGGAATGGTGATGGCGCAGGCTGCAGTTCTGGGAGAAGATGCAGCTCATGACTGGTTCGGACAACGATGTCTAAGGATGCGAAGGTCCGAGGAGCCATTTGTCGAGCGGGATGCCTGGACGGTGGGGCCAACTGCCTCATTTCTGTTGTGGCTGTATGTTCGTTCGCTGGAGAAGGAACCCGAAGGCATTTTGTTTGATATGGACTTCGGCCCGTTCCAGGGCATCGTTGACAGTTGGGACGACGACCGCAAGCTTGACGATGCTGTGATAAGCTTATGTGACTTTCATCTAAAGAAAGTTCGCAGCATCTTGAGTCCAGACAATGATCTGGTGTTTGGCTTGGCAGTTGGCCTGGGCTACTTCATGCCGACTGAGGTTCTTTACCTACAGCGGGTGCGCGAGAAGCGAGGCCTTTACGTGCCAAAGCCAGCTCATGAATTCCTGGATCAGCCCATGGCACAACTGCCCTTTCCGTGCCCGCGATCGGGGTGCGACCCATTTCTCTCTCGCGTCTACGAATTGTGCCGCGAGGCGATGCCAACATTTTCGATACCGTGGGAGCAGGATGATTCGGGCAACACAGACTGGCTGGAAGAAGTCGATTTATCAACCTTTAGGTTCCTCAGAAAGTAGGGACTGCCTAGAAACTGATGTGCATTTTTGTGGCTCAAAAACTAGACATTCATGATCTCATTTTCATGCCCTTGCGGACGAGAACTCCGCCTTGCCGATGATCTTCTCGGGAAGAGAATCCGTTGCGTTGTTCGTAGAAATCTCTCGGTCGTCCCTTCAAATTCACTGGATCACTGTTGGTCCAATTCCAAAGCGAACCGGTTCTTGCCGCCTATATCGCCAGATGCGATGCGGCAGTTTCGGACCTTGATTCATCGCATGAGTAATTCGCTAATCGGCCCCTCGCCTCCTATCGAAGTTCTTCGCCCCCCATCAATCCCCCCCCCCAAATAACGAGTGAAATCTGCATTCAGGCAAAGCATTTTCCAAGCTCGGGTAAAACAAAGACCCCGTAAAAACGGGGTCTTTTGAAGCATCAGCAACGCAAAAGGAAAGCTGTTGGAACTTCGGAACCGGGGGTTGAGCGTTCGGATTCCCAGCTGGCAAAAGACGACACCCCGACACCTGTTAGCAGCCCTTTACAGCACTATGTGGACGCTGATCGATCAAAAACGTATGTGTTTTCAGCGTTTTGGGAGTTGCCAGAGATTTCGTAAAGCATAGGTCGCTGGTTCAAATCCAGTCGGCGGCTTTTGAGAATTTGAGTGGCGGCTTGCTGCGATTGTACGCATCATCCATCAGCCGCGCCGCGATGATGGACACACGGTGATGGACACGCAGTGATGGACACGCAGTGATGAACACGCGGTGAGTTGTCTCGGGGGGCATTCCTGAAGTGGTTCGAACTCGGGTTGACGCTCGATTGGAAGATCCAGAACGAGAGCCCCTGCCCCCTCGGCAGTTGCCAAAGTCGATTGGCCGCCCATGAGACGCCCGCCCATGAGACGCCATGCTCAATCTGAGGCGTCGTCACATCGACGGCGGATGCGGGCTTCCTCTGTCATCGACCTGTGATCGTGAATGCCGCCCAGTAGAACGGGTGAGCGGCTCCGTAGCGTTCGCGTCGTTTTTTTATGCGTGTCAGTTGAGCATTTTGAAGGGCTTTCGCCTTCGTCTGGCCACTAGCGAGGTTGCGGAAGAAATCGCTGATCAGCAGAGCGGTCTCACGATCGGAAACCTGCCACAAAGAAGCGACGACTGATTCCGCGCCTGCCAGTTGAAATGCCTGACGCAATCCGGCCACCCCCTCACCTCGATTGACTTCGCCGATACCTGTTTCGCAGGCGCTTAGCACGACCAATTCTGTTCCACGCAAGTCGACGCCAGTGACTTCCGCTCCAGTCAGAATCCCATCGTCGTTGCCAATGGCTGTTCCCTGTTGGTTGCAGCCCGAAAGTAATAGGCCACATCGAAGCAATGGGTTCTCGACTTGCTGCTTACTTTGGCGAAACGATAGAGACCTTGTTTCGCCACGCGGTCCGCCCATTGTGGATTCCTTTTTCAATTGTTCACGCGGCAGAAAGAACCCATGAGTCGCGAACACCACAACCTTGGGGCCACGCATCTTCTTCACAACACTCTCCAGTGCGTACTGCTGTTTAAAAACTCGCACTGGTTCTCCAGAATAGATCTCAAGCTGAGGCTCGATGGAAATCGCTTCAATTTCTGTATTGGGCAGCGGTTGCACATCAGTGAAAAGGAACTTCGCCGAAAACGATCTAAGAGTCCCCTCATCAGCTTGTGGGATCTCATTGAAGATTTTTTTAATGGAGATTTCTTTGTCGTCGGTCTCCTGATCAAACTGAGGATTGGCAAGAATGACGGACGAGCGAACGGCTTCGGCTGTATCCTTCCGCGTGAGGTCTCGACCACTCACGACAAGATTCAGGGAGAACTTTTCGATCAGTGCAGGCCTGTCTCCAAACGCATCCGTCGGCCCTACTGGCAAAGCAGCCCACGGAAGCAGCCACAAATCTCCATCTGGACTCAGCACTATTTCTTCCGAGTCGCCCAGTAGCGGAGCCAGCGGTTTCCAGACGCGATCGGCAAGTGATTGCAGGGTCTTCCCGAGTGCACTGACAGCTTCCTGCTCACTGGAAGCGGCGAATTCGCCATCCTTTCCATGGGCGCGAATGAACTGTTTGCGAACCTCTCGTATGAGGTCATCAATTTGGTCCGCTGGTCCGATGTCTACAAACTGTACGTCGCCCGCTCCGTCCGCCGGAGTCACCCACGCCGCGTACCTCGCCGGTAACCAGGTAGCCGCGCCGGGCCGAAGTTCGAAGTCAAATACTTCGAAGCGAGCGAAATCAACGAAGACAGACCCTTCAGGAATTGCCTTCCGCAACTGTGATAAGTCAACCCAACGTGCGGGTTTCGTGTTGGACGGGTTCGCTCGTTGAGCCAGGTTTTTCTGAGCCAATGCGGCTCGACCAACCGCTTTTCCATTCAGCAGCCAGCCTGCCGATTTTTCGACAACGTCGCGTTTGTCTGCGTGCAGGGCGGCACATGACAACGCCTGATGAAACCCTCGTTCATAGTTCACTTTCAGAAACAGTGATTGCTCGCTTGCCGACAGTGCGGGCAATTCGTCGACGACGTAGCCACGTATTCCGCGACGTGCCAGTTCGAAGTGATCAATCGATCCGGAAACCTGCTGTTGTTCTTCATAACTTGCCAGATTATTCAAGGCATCCACAGTTGTTGGATGCTCGTCGCCAAGAGTCTGCATTCTTACGGCGAGACTCTGCTTTAACAGCGGAATCGCTTCGGCCACTTTGTGACTGGCCGCCAGTAGCAACGCCAGATTGTTGACACTTTCAGCAGTGTCCGGATGGCGTTCTCCCAAGACCTTGCGTCGAATTTTCAAAGAGCGGCGGTAGTGACGCTCGGCCGTCGGGAAGTCGCCTTCAATTTCTCGCAGTCCACCCAGGTTATTGAGCACCTGAGCCGTGTTGCGATGCTCGGGCCCCAGCTTGTTCTCGAAAATCCTGAGTGCTTCGATGAACAGTGGTTCTGCCGAGTCATATCGCTGCTGCCGACGGTACAAAGACGCAAGGTTGTTCGTGATGATACCTGTTTGGATGTGCTGACTGCCGACCGACTTTTTTAGCGATCGCAGAGCTCGCTGGTAGAATTCTTCGGCCCCGGAAAAATCGCCTCGCCGTTCCCGAAGTCCACCTAGGTTGGAAACCGTTGCGGCTGTCAGGGGATGGTCAACGCCAAGCGACTTTTCTCGAATCTGCAGAGCACGCAGAAACAGGGGTTCCGCTTCGGTGTGACGGCTTTGTTTGTCATACAATGCCGCCAGGTTGTTCAGCGTGATCGCCGTGTCCGGGTGTTCCTTTCCGGAGTGCGTTTCTCGGATTTTCAGGGCCTGTTGGTACAGCGGTTCTGCGTCCGCAAACTGTCCTCGTTGTTCGTAGATCTGCGCAAGATTATCAAGGCTTGGGGCGCTGTCCGGATGGGTGGCACCCTGAGTTTTCCGCCGTATGGCCAAGCCTTGTTTGAACAGTACTTCGGCCTGCTTGGTTTTGCTTTGGGTCTTCAACAGACTGCCGATGTTGTTCAAGGCACTTGCAACCTCGGGATGCTCTGAACCGAAAACACTTTTTCGAATCTTCAAGGCTTGCCGATAGCGTTTTTCGGCCGATGTGTCGTCGCCCTGTGCTTCGTGGATCATGGCCACATAGGTTGCACTCGTCGCCGTGTCCGCGTGATTCTGCCCGAGCGTCCGTTCGCGAATTTTCAGCGAGCGTTCGTGAAGCGGTTTCGCTTTGGCAAGGTCCCCCAACCGACGATGAATCTCGCCCAGGTTGGAATAGGCGGCCGCGACGTCGCTGTGCAGCGGGCCTAATTCCGTTTCCCAAATCCGCAGAACTTGTTGAGCAACGGGAATTGCTTCCCGAAACTTCCCAGCACTAAACAGTTCAAGCACCTGGCTTTGCAGGTTTTCTGCCCGAGCTAACTGTTGTCGGTCTTGTGGAGCGGCCTGCAGCAAGCTGCATCCGAAGAGACTCCAAAACGTCAATAGGAATGCCACGACGGTAAAATGTTTATGATGAAAGTTTGCAAGGAGTGTCATCAATCGGCCCTTATCAATGGTTACGAAAAACGAGTCTTTGGCTCGTCTGCTGGATGCGGTTTATGCCGTTTCGGACTCCGCGGCTTGTGCGGTTCCGCCTGAAGGCTGCTTCACGCCGCGGACCGCTTCGCGCAAGTTGAAAGCCTTTGGTGCATACGCCCTCGCCATCTGAATTCCCCATGGGAAGAAGACCAGGCAAACCAGCCCGGCAACCAACATCAGTGGCCATGCTTCTTTCAGCGAAGGTTTGCCCGAAAACGGCAACGCGACAGTCAATGCCAGAGAATCGATGGCAGCAGTCGCAACGCAGGCACCCATTACTGACGCGATGCGGTTGCCGGCAATCAACACCGCATCGGGATTGGCACTTGCGATGTCATTCTTGAGACGCTCAATCAAGCGGATGTAGGCTTCCGCGTTGTCTGTCGCCACCTGCCGATTGCCTGATCCGTGTCTGATAAAGCTGCTGGAACAAACGATGATGGCTGGGCCCTTCTTTGGGACAATTCGGCACATGTGAGTTTCGAATCGTTGCCCGTGTTCGGACATTGCCGTCATGTTTGAGAACCCATGAATCTTAGAAACGCTTGCAAACGGGATCGTACATTTTGCCTTCCGGTTGTCTCGAAATAGCTTTACGGCGGAAGCGGTCAGCTCGATTCTTTCCTCGTCAAACCACGAGCCTCGGCGGAATTGGTACTTCATAAAACTGACTTTCGACCTGACATCGGAAACCGATGGCCGCACGAACACTGGCGGTCCCCCAAACCTGTATGACACGACGCTAATCATTCAACGCTTCAAAATCCTTAACATCCGGGCTGTGAATGTCTTCGAATTTCCAACCGCGGCTGTCTCGCTGCAGCGTCACGACAAACACCTCGGAATCATTTCGGGCAAATTCCACTCGCGCCATTTCTGACATGTAGATCGCTCTGAATTTGCCATCCCAATCGGCCACGCCCTGCATGTTCTTCTTCGAAAACAGTAATTCTGATTTCGGCTTGCCCTCGTCTTCTTTTTTCAGATATTGCAAGACCGCAGGCCCATCGGCTGAGGATGATTTCAGCACAGCCGCGGTGTTTTGTTCTTGATGAGCCTTTATCAACGGCATTGCAGCCTTGTGCAGCGATTGCGCAAACCTGTGCTTTTCTGGTAGCTTGAAGTTGGCACTCATGGGCGACAGCACAGACCGTTCAGTCATGTGGTCGATGGATTGAAACTTCCACTTGCCAGTCTCAAGTACCAGCGTGACGAACCCCAGTTCTGTAGTGCCTGCCCCTTTTGTAAATTGCACCATCGCCGTGCGGTGATACTTCACCGCTGCCAACTTGCCATTCCAGTTTTTTACAGCCTTCCAACGCCAAGAGCTGTCGCCGAACAGGCTGTTGTAACGCCCTGAACCTGGCGCCAGCCGTTGCAGCATTCGTGGAGTCGCCGGGCCGTCTGTGGAATGGTCCAGAAGTTTCTTAACCTCTTTCGTCTGGTAGATTTTCAGCATCTTTGTCGCGAAATTACGTGCGTCAACGGATGATTGATTCGAGTCGTCGGCCGTTGTTGTTGTGTCCAAAGTCAAAGCTGCGACGGCAAGTACAAGAAGTTGTTTACACATGACTTCACCCTTCAGTAGATGACGGATTTCGATATTCGTTTTGTGACAGATGTTCATAGAGCAGCAGCAGGCAAGCGTCGTTTGCTGTTCTACCGCGTTTGAATCACGAGTGACTTCTTCACAATGGGCTCGTCTTTCGGCCCCGGCAATTCGTGGACGTAACGGTCAGCGACGTCGTCCGCTCGGTAAAGCGTGCCTGCGGGGAACCGTTGATGACTTGCAAATACGGTGATCAGTTCTCGCCCGGTCGACGGTTTGACCGTGATTGTGCCTTGTTCCGGGAAGCTGAGTTGATGTCCCGGGTTCATCACCGTTTCCGCGGGCAGCAGCACGACCTTTTCGCCCTTCGTGCCTGTGCCTACCAGTTCAATGAACACGGGCTGCTTGCCATTGTTTGTCAGGATGATTGCGATCTCATCGCCCGGTGCGAAAAAGCGGCTTCCCCGAGTTGTCGTGATGCCGATATCGGGACCGTGTCCGAGCGGTGCGTAGTCCAATCGCATGTTGCCGTCGAGCGGCACAATGGGTTCACCCAAGCCCAACTCACGCACAACTTGATCGAAGTGGTCTTCCCATGTGTCTCGACGAATTGCCCCTTTGCTGGCCAGAGGCACCAAACCCAACGCGGCGAAACTGCGACTGCGAAACACGACCGCCAGATCCGCGGAATGAGCGAGTCCAAGTTCTCCAGCTGCTGTGCCCAAAGTCAGAGGGTCTTCCAGAAAATGTCGCGTGACCGGCGTGAGCGGTTCGGTTTCCTGAGGGTGCCCTAGCACCTTTTCCATCGCGTCCATGAATCTCGCGCCGTCTTTCTTCAACAACGCGGTGAATTCGTCTCGCTTCGGGTACAGGGCCAGCACTTTGCGTTTACTGAAGCCCAGATTGCCCGGCAAGGTTTCCACGGCCGGTCGCACGACGTCGCGATACGTCTTGATGCCTCGATCGTGGCACCTTACGCACGACAGTGCGTTGCGAACGACTTTGTCTTCAGCGAATTTGTCAGTGACAATTTCTGTCGGGCCGGCATCCAGTCGATTGCCGATTCCGTCTGCAAGGTAATAGCCTTGAAGTCCGTTCGGCAGATTGAAAATCATCTCACCGCCGACTCCGTGCAGCTCGATAGGATTCAAGAAGATGTTCTCTTGCCCTTTGTTCGTGGCGTAATCAATCGACTTCCAATACGCACCATGACGCGACCGATACCGTTCTGCCGCGCGGTTGTTGCGGGATACTCCAGACAAGATAACTGCCCCGCGAGCGACTCGTTCGTCATGCAAATCTTTCTCTGCGTTAACTCCCACGATATGCTGTTCAAGTTCTTGCACGGTGTGCGGCAACTTCATGATGTCGTGGTATAATTCGGGCTGAAGACTCATGCTGCAGAACCAGTCGCTGCGTACAAACGGTACGTCGCGAACCATCTTCGACGGCCGTATGAATTCCGTCAGCAGGCGTTCGTAGATTTCGGAATCTTGGTAGCCGATTGCATAAGGATATTCGAGTAGCAGAAGATCGAAGCCGTCCAGCGAACCTTTCATCGCATTGGAATGTGTCGACGCGGACACATGATCGGCATGCCAGCCAAGGTCTCGAATGTCGACCGCGAACACTGACGCAGTTTCGCCGTCGATAATCGACACTTTAGCCGGTTCGCGTTCGTACGTTAGATGGTTGACTGTCTTAGCAACTGCATCGTATTGAATGTCCAGTTCCTGCCGTGTTGCTCCGCGAGTCAACAGGTGGTTCGCGCTGAAATAGCGAATGAAACGGCGATCCTGCGATGATTGCTTGCGTTGATGGGCGAGGATCTGTTTCAGAACGTATTCGACGCCCACCACGTTGCTGAAAGTCTCTTCTCGAACTTCAGCTTCCGGTTGTTGCACGTCTTTTGGGAAGGCGTTGGCTCCGTCGGCAATCCAGCGACGAAGCACTTCGATTTCTTCAATCGCAAGCGGGGGCTGTTCCTGAGGCATGCGGATTTCTTCACTGTCTGTGACGAGCACGCTCAACAATAGCGACGCGTCAGAGTCTCCCGGAATGACGGCTTCGGCATCGACCATTGACTGCGCGTTGAGGACATCGAATTCGGTGACTGATGCTTCTGCGCTGTGGCATTCGGCACAGCGAGTTCTCAGAATGGACTTCGCGGCGTTAAGCTGTGTGGCCGAAAGATCGGCCGTTGCGCTGGAAGAAACCGTGACGAGACAAAGCAGCAAGGCGACAGGAAATTGAAGTACGCGTGACATGAGTGAGCCCATTGCAAATTTGAAGATCGAGTCGTGAAATCTGAAGTGCGGAACTTCAAAGCTGCGATGACATTCAGCGCGACTTGTAGTACCGGACAGATGCCGACATAACGGGCGTGCTACCGCGTTTGAATTCGACGGTGTCAACTTCCGCGACCTCGTTCCGGCCTTCTGCAATGATGCCTCGCGTTGTCGTTTGCTCCATCAGCTGAGCAAACAGGCTCGTACCGAGTTCGCCTCGGTCTTGGGCGATTTCATCCGGCAGGCTCGCTTCGCTTTGAACGGCCAATTCCAATTCATGGTCAGACGGCAGCCGCTTAAGACCAGTGTGTTCAGGATAGACGGTGATCGAAATCAGGCCGATATCGCGTCCGTAATCGAATTTGCGATCGTCTGATTCCGACTGCGACAGGACGCGGAATCGTTGCCGGCGATCGTCGCTCATTTGAAAGCCTCGGATCGAAAACGCATCGAGATCGGGCTCGAAGACCCACAGCGAGGACTGAGAGTCAGAGTTGCGTTCTCTGTACAACGTGTTCTCGCCATTGACCCGCACAATGATGCCATAGCGAGTCTTGTCCGACCGATTGCGACTCACGGCCAGTACAACATTCTGTCCTTCATGAGGCTCTTTTACGAAGGCTGCTCCGTTGCGAAATTCGATTGGCTGCAGGTCATCGTCGTACCAGATTTCAAATTTCACTGGCGATTTCGACGAAGCCAGAGGATGTCGTGTCGCTGGTTGAGGGTCGGTTTCACTGATCGTTTCAACACGAGTCAGCAACGCTTCCTTGCGAATTGCTTCCGTTGTGGCCGAATCAGACCCTTCAACCGTTCCGCCGTCGAACAAGCCTCGTGTGCTGAAACTTTCGCCTCCATCGATGAGGTCTGAAACATCAGTTGGAGCGGTGAAGCGGGCGAGCGGCTGTAGTTGCAGGTCGCGGCGGGTCAGCACCATCAGTTCTACGGTCATGCTGCTCAGATCCGTAGCCACCTGAGCAACGCCAATGATCAGACTGTCGGGCGTCACTTCAGAAAGCCCACGATGCTTCCATGCCAACGGGTACTTCTTCGAGAATAACAGGCGGCGACCATCTTCCCCAAGATGAGTCGCGCCATTGATCGTTGCTGCTACATCGCTGGCCCCTCGAACGACACCAATCTGCTGATTGGCCTTCGACTTTTCAGCCGGGTTCGCAAGTGCCAATGCGATCTCAAGCTTTTCGGCCAGTCGAGTATTCAGCGTGCCGACGTTGCCAGGAAACTGCCCTCCGCCGACTCGTACTGAAAACTTAAGCACTCCCGTTGTACGAATATTGTCGCGCCGAAACTGTTTGAGAATGTCGGCGGTGGCATCAGAGAACTTCTGTTCTAATTCGTTGTCGGCATGGGCACCAGGCACCATCAAACCGGTTGCCAGAGCGATTAAGAACAGCCGGATCGTGCGTGAAGCGATCATCTTCATGGGGAAATGTCCTGCAAAACAGTGGGTCGATGCCTAGTAGCGAGCGTCACTCAGTTGAACGCAATCGGACGTCGCACCGGACAGAACTTCGGGAAGTTTTTTGTGTGAGGATTCTGGGTGCGGGCACCGCCCAATGGCAGAACTCTTCGTCAGTCACGGATCTCGTCAAGAGTTTCGGCCCGAGTACTCGGCAGTTCCGAACGTCTTCACGACTTGCGCTACCAAGGCCGGGCCATTGGGGCACGCCCCACGCCGTCACCAACTAACGTTGGCCCGTCAGCCGGAAAGCGGCCCAGTACATCGGATGGTCATTGCCTCGGCGTTTTGAGGCTTCGCGGAATTTTAATTGAGCCGTTCGGAGCGATTCTGCATTGGACTTTCCGGCTGCGAGTTCTTCGTAGAACGACTTCAGAATCGCAAGCGACGCGGCTTCATCAGCTTGCCATTGCGGTGCGACCACGCTGTGAGCTCCGGCAAGCAGAAACGCCTGTGGTATCAACAGCGAAGAATCGTCGATGACGTTATTGGAAGTTGCACGAGCTGCGTAACTTAAGGTCACCAATTCGGTCGCCGAAAGGTTGTTGGTGACAATCTCTTCTCCGGTGAGAATGCCGTCAAGCAAATGCTGAGGCGTGTCTTTGATGTCGAATCCGGCCAACGTTAGGCAACACCGCAGCAACGGATTCGCTTTGTGTTCCGACGGAGATTCAATTTGAGTTCGTGATTGCGATAAGGAAAACGAGATGTCGCGGACAGTGGCTGCTGGCGTCACCATGCTGTACGCGCCGATGTGAATCGCCTGCGGATTATCCAGCAGGTAGTACCGGATTTCCGACGCTTCATTCTCTTTGTACACCGAAGATTCTTCGCCGAAGGACTCAATAAACGGTCGAGCAAGTTCCACGATGTCGTCTTCTCCCGCTCGCGACAACACGGCCATGTTCAACAGGTCGTTGCGAATTTCAGCCGAGAACGGATGCCCCGAACCGCCGGTGATCCTGTTGATATGGTCGATTGTACTTGGTGCATACGTATTCAAATCTTCCTGCCCGCTAGGCGCGCTCTTCACCATCACGATAGCGGCCCCCGCTTCCGAAGTGGTCTGACGGGGCAGCAGGTCACGCGGGCTGGTTATGTATCGCAGAGTGAAATCGTCGAGCACGATTCGACCGGTTCTGGTCGGCAGCGCTTCCCACGGAATGCGATGCAGGCTGCCGTCTAGACACAATGTCAATTTGCGAACGGTGGGTTTCAGGCGTTGAACAATTGGCTTCCAGACGCTGTCGCTAAGCCGCCCAAGGTCGTTCTGAAAGTTTGAACTTAGCTTCGCGGATGGACTTACGCCCAGCTTCGCGGCGTCGTTGATTTCGCTTACAAATCGGGTGACCGCATCAATTTGATTTCGTACGCTTTCGACATCGTTTGGCAATTTGACCACGGCAATTCGATCAGCAGACTCGCCCGAAACAATCCACGCCATGTAGCTGCGGCGATCGAACTTTGAAGGAGGGACTCCACCGAAGGGGTCTTCTTCCAGCTGATACGCGGGCCGCACTTCGCGAATCATGATTAACACTTCGTCGTCAGCCAGTTGCTGCTTAATGGCGGCTGGCGTGATCCACGGCAATGGTTCGTTCATTACTTTTTTTGGCTTGGCCGGCAAGTTTCTTGCATACGATTGCTCTTCGGCAGCCATGTCGGCTGCGACCTGATCCACCTGCAACTGCTTCGCTTCCGTCAGTGAAAACAGAGGCAACTCAGCTCTTTTCGTTCGCTCACTGGCCGACAGGTACAGCGCGTTGTATTCCTGACGATCGTTGACCAGGGCCCGAGCTTGACGTTCGCGAGCCAACACGCGCGGCAGCAGATTGTGGAAGTTCAGCATCCACGTTGTCGTTTGCTCAATTGCCGACTTTCCGTCTGCCGAAAGACTCAACGCTTCTTCCAGCAAGAGTTCATCCGCATGCAGGAAGCTAATCTGGTGTGAAGGTTTTTGATACGCGATTGTGTCGTTGATGTAGGCAAGCGAAAGCTGCCGCGCTTGGTCGTAAGCGATCGCCGCTTGAGTCGGGTTTGTGTTACGTTGAGCTCGCCCCGCTGCCTGCAGCGCGTCGTGGCGACGAAAGTGATTTTCGCCGAAGTTTTCGATCGCAAATACATCGGCCGCCTTTGCGAAATTAAGCGAGGCGTCGCCGTCGTTCATGTGAGCGGCGATGGTGCTTTGCTGAATCAATGTCAGCAGTTTTGCTTCTGGACCAGCTTGAGGTGCCAGTGTTCCAACCTGTTCCAGCAAACCTAGCGCTTCTTGAAACTCGCCCCCTCGACCTACGCTGCGTGCCAGTAAAGTGAGCCCCTGAGCCGTCATGTCTGGGATTGGAAAATTCATATCCCGTAGCGCTTCCAATGCTGCAATTGCGTGTTCCCCAGCTTTCTGATCGTTGTCGGCAGAGGCTTCTAATCCGGCTAGGCCCAGATGAGCGGCCGCCAGAGTCAACGATGCCCCGCTGTTTCCTTTTTCCACCTCCAATTGAATTTCGTAGGCCTCACGAGCATCGTCGAAGAAGCCTTGGCGAACCTCAATTCCCGCCAACCCCATCCGCTGAAACTGCGTTCGCGGATCATTGGGGCCAAAGTGTTTCTCGCAGATTGAGATCACGGTTTCCGTCTCGCTGCCTGCCTTGTTGTTGTCACCTCGCTGTTTGGCGCGAGTCGCCTGCTTCATACGATTGGCGGCAACAAGTGGATGCTTGTAACGCACAACCGAAAGCAGAGCGGAAAGCTGATCACTGATGAGCTCAGCCGCCTTCAGCGTTTTACCTTCGCGTGCGTACATTGCAGCAAGGTCAGCGGAAATGACGATATACGGAAAACTGTCTCTCTGCTTGTGTTTCTTGAGCAACCGGATTGCGTTTTCCAACGCGAGAATGTCTCCAGGTTTGGTGGCAGGCTGTGGTTGTCGAAGCGAATCAAAAGCGGATCGAATGGCGGCAACTTCCTGCTTTTGTCGATCGCTGGTGCCGGCCAGCTTGTCCAATTCACGGAACGCTTTTTTTATCAAGGCGTCTTCCTGCAAAACAAAATCGCCTGCGTTCACCCAACCGAATTTCTTTTGATCTTGAACATAAATGCGATGTCGACCGTTGCTTTCTTGGAGGCTACAGACGACGGCCTCGGCTTCAATTTCGCCGATCGTTTTGTCGGAGGGCCCGCCAGTATCGGCGAACACTGAACATTTTCGCTGGGCGATCAGCATCTTTTCGCCTTCCGGGGCGAAGTTGAAGTATTGAGCGATGTCGAACGTTGGCTGAGGTTCTTCACGAACCGGCGCTGCTGCCATCGTCTGCAGGCGCTCGCGAATTTCTTTTGCGCGAGGGCTATCGGCGCCTCCGAGGCCACGATACATCTTCAGCACTGTTTGCAGTTGGGAGGCGGCCGACTGTGAATCACCTGTCCCTTCGTAAGCGTCAGCCAGAAGTCGATGTACTTCGGCCACGGCGAAGGAACCGGCAGCCCCGTTTTCGTTGTAGATTTCAAGGCTCTTCTTCAGGGCCGCGATTGCGGCGTTCCACTTTTGTTCGCGAAGGTCTAGCCGTCCGGATTGAAGGTGCGCCTGAGTAATCGCAAGCATGGGAACATTCTTATTGTTCTTTTGGGCGTTGATGACGGCGGTGAATATTGTCCGAGCGGCGGGAAAATTCCCTGAATCTGCGTACACTTTGCCCAACATCGCCATCGCCAGACTCTGTGATTGAAACGTCAGTGTTTCAGGATGCTTCAAGATCCCCTCTAGAATGCTGGTCGCAATTTCGTTGTTGGTTGAATTGATAATCGGCACGGCAAGATCGACGATGACGTTGGCGAATTCCGGTGTCTTCGGCGGGTAGATTTGCTGCGTTGTCGTGATCACCTTGCCGAATTCGGCAATGGCAGATTCATAGTCGTCAAACGCCACCATGATCTTGGCCAGGCGTGATCGCGCTCTGTTGGAGACGCCATGGTTTGCTCCAAACGCGTCTTCCGACAGCTTCAGTGATTGTTGCTGTTTGGAAAGTCCGTCTGGCTGACCTTGGTCCCCAAGCACATAAGCCGCCGTGGATTCGTAGTCGATCTGAATTGGATAGTCGGTCTCATCGAACGATGAAACGCCTGATTCCAACGCTTTGACTTTTTCGAACAATGCTCGCGTGCCGTCCATTCGGCCGACCAGAGTCAGGACATGTAGCCGATGCCAATAGTCCAATGTCGTTCCCTGGATGTCTTGATCATCGCAAGCCAGTTTTCCTTCTGCCAGAGCCTGTTGGCAATCAGCTCGTTCGCCAGCATCAAAGGCATTGTTTGCGGCTGCAGCGAAAGCCATGACTTGTATCAGCGAGTCCACCGATACCGCGCCGTATCCCGGAATTTGTCGACCAAGTCGCAATTGCGAGTTCGACAATCGACCGACTTGGCCCTTGAATTCGACTTCGTGATAGTCGTCTTCGGCAGAAATCCACTTCAGCACCGTGAGCCCTGGAACGAGAGTGATGATGTTGTCGTCTTCGTCCAGCAAATAGCCTCTTGGTTCGGCAACGACGACCACACTGTCCAGTCCGACACTTTCCGCTTCGGCAATGTCCGCTTCGATCTGTGTCAGCGAAGCTCGGACGGTCACTAGGTTCTGGCTGTCCGCGCCTTCGACCTGGACATAGATTTCAACGGCCTTCTCATAAGTCAACTTTGCTTCTGTAAACCGTTTGAGTCCCACATACGCGTCGCCCCCAAACTCGAAGGTGAAGCCATCGACGAGGTTGAAGTTTTCTTGATCAGCCAGCTTAATTGCGTCTTCGCAATACTGCAGTGCGGCGGCGTAGTTTTCTTGGTCGTAATTGCTAAGAGCCAGACGCTGATAGGCGCTTTTTCGGTACGCAATATCGTCCTCGAAATCAAACTTTCTCAACGACTTGATCAGGTCGCGACATGCTTTTTCTGAAGCGTCGTAGTTTCCCAGCGATCGATGCGTATCAGCAAGGCTTTCCCGCGCGCTGGCAACTTCATAGATCAGATGCGGGTGATAGGTGATCAGATTTCGCAAAGCGGATTCATAGAACTTCGCGGCGTCATCAAACTGTTCGGCATCCTGATACGTGTTGGCCAGACGCACGGTCGCAAGAGGAAGCTCTTTGGCTGACGGCGGATAGATGGTTTTGAAAATATCCAAAGCCTTCTTCTGGCTGTTGATCGCAGCGGAGTAATCCTCTGCCGCAGAATAGGCCGCGCTCAAGTTCGAATTAAGAATCGCAATGTCAACGTGATTCTTTGGGCGTTTGCCTTTGGAAGCACTCAATGCCTGCTCGTGCAACTTCACGGCCTCGGTCAATTCGCCTTCGCCACTTTTGATGAGTGCCTGAGTGTTCAGCAAGTCGCTTCCGAAGAATTCGGCCTCAGCACCAGTTTCTCGCAGTTCAGTCTGGCATTCCGCGAGGATCGAGTTGGCCTTGCCATAGTCTTCGTTCGTAAAGTGGATGTAGGCTTCGAAGCAACCAATCCAAGCATGAATAGGCAACTTGCGGTCCGTAGCACTCGCCGCTTTTTGTAGCACTTCGATCGCCCGATCGTTGTTGCCCAGTTCCTGTTCGCGTAGGCCGAGTTCCAGTTGCTTTAGCGACGCAAAGACTCGCTCGGCGTTATCGGCGTTGACGTAGTCCCAATCTTCTGAGGACAGGCACAATCGCTTGTGCAGCCGCAACTTTTCGCCCAGATGTCTGACGACCAAGAAGTCGCCCGTCTCGTCGGTCACACGAAAAACGGCTCCCATAATCACCGAATCGACGACCTGATCACGGTCATTCAATAGATAGCCGTGCTGCCCGGTCACGATTGCGAATTCGTTTTCGGCAAACGCCATTGGCATCTGCGCCAGCAGGAAAACCGACAGAACTGTGATGGCCCGCTTCGTCATGTCGTCGCTCCCGTTTGGTGACTGACTATTGGTTTCTGTGAACTGCGTGCTGCAGATACTCGTGATCACACAGAAGGGACTGTTCCCTTTTGTCAGCCAGCTAAACGCAGACCGCGCGTGCAGCGGACGGAAACTGGAAACATTTTTCTTAGCGAGCCGTAATCGCCGGTTTTCGTCGCCGGTCTTCGTCGCGGGGCGGATAGACGGTGACGGGTCTGGTGAAAAGCGGGGACGATGGGGGGCGTTCGTCAGCCTTCGCCCGCACAATGGGCGGGCCACATTACTTCGAGTCGAAAGCCGCGCGAAACGCTTCGGTCTGACCGAGGGCTGTAAATTCTGGCGCACCCAGATAAAACTTTGGATCACTTCCCGGTGCGGCAATGACAGTCTTGATTGATTCGATGGCCTTGGCTTCCGCGGTCTTCAAACGTTCAGGCGACGAGTCCGCGTTGGCTGAAAGACGTTGGAAATACTGACCACGACTGAGGGCCATTGTAAACACCAACGATGACTTGACGATCGGATGCTGAGCGGCGGCGATGTCGGCCAGTAGTTGCGGTTCGCATTCTTCGAATTCCGACACATCGCCTGCAAACAGATTCTGCCACGCAAGATAGGACCGGCGTGTTACTTCAACTTGATTTGGGTCGGCATTGGATTCAATTCCCGCTAGCCCCTTCAGCAGTTCGCCGCGAAACAGTAGGTCAGTCTGCATGCTTTGCAGCTGATATTTTTCGACCAATGGCCGCAGCGTTTCTTCGATCTGAGCGACAGTGACCGAGGCTGCTTCGACATCTCCTGCGCGAAGCTGCAGGTCTACGCGTTGGCCGAGAGCACCGGCAATCGCCGATCGCTGAACTCGGTACTCCGGCCCACCCAATTCCATGCCTCTGGTAAATTGAGTGATGGCCACCTGCACATGTTTTTCAGCTTCGGCAAGTTCGTTGATCGCAATGTGGCATGTGGCCAGGTAGCCACTGACAACGCCAAGTTTCAGCGGAAACCCGGGCCGCGTCGGTTCCTTTTCGATCAGTCGCTCGTAGCCTTCCTTAGTGACCGAGTAGGCGGCAATGGCTTCTTTGTATTGCCCGTGCGAATACTTCGATATGCCAGAAAGCTGACAACAAATCAGGTAGTCTCGATACAGTTGAGTGTCGGAATCGATGCCCACCGGATCTGCTTCAATGAAGCTTATTGCTTCCTCAAGAGCGGCTTCTGCTCGTTCAACCTTCGCGACGGCGAAGCACTCGGTTGCCACCGACATGTTGATTTCGATCAGAGTGCGTTTGGCGATTTGATGGTCAGCGGATTGATTCAGAAATTCGCGCACGGCCGACCTGGCCTTTTCTAATTGACCAAGCCCCTCGTCGCGTCTGTCGAGTGCAATCAGCGATTCACCCAGAGTCTTGCGAGCTGCAAAAGAATTCAGCTGCAGCGGCAAGTCTTCAGCAAATTCGCCCGCCAGAATGTCGAACTCTTCGACAGCCCGTTGGCTTACATCGAGTCCCGATTTTAAGTCGGCATTTCTTAAATGCTGACTGGCCAGCAGAGCAAGGTTCAAAGCATGATTTTTCCGCGCGGCGTCGCCTTCAACGCTCTCCGTGATCGCCACTGCCAGTTCGTATTCGGCGGTCGCTGCCTGGTTTTGTCCCTGCTGAGCAAGGATGAATCCGTACTGCGTGTGGGCTTCCGCCATCGTCATGATAATCTGAGGATCGGAGTCGCCGGTGTCGATGATTTTCTGCAAACCTTCAATCGCAGAATGCAGGACTTCTCCGCGTGCTTCCACGCTGGCTTCGTGTTTCTCTAGATCATCGTGAACTTTGTGGACCAGATTATCCATCGCTTCGAAGGCCACATCTCGCTGAGTCTTCGCATCCAACAAGGCGGTTTGTGTTTGCTTCAACGCCGAAGAAATTTCTTGCTGTGACAGCACCGAAACGATTGCGACTGCTGCCAGCGCGAGAACTGACACCGTGATCATTCCGGCCACAGCAGGATTTCGACGGCACAATTTCCATGCTCGTTCGAATCTACCGACGGGGCGAGAATGAATGGGTTCGCCCGCCTTGAACCGTCTTAGTTCTGCAGCAAAATCACCAGCCGATTGAATGCGGCGGTAGGGGACTTTGTGCATCGCTGCGGTGCAGATTGTGTCCAGATCTTTGGGAATCGCTGCGTTCAAACTGCAAACTGAAACGGGTTCGTCGGCCATCACCTGATTGAGGATTTCCCAAGGAGTCGCGGCCTGAAAAGGAGGCCGGCCTGTGAGGCTGTGGTACAGCATCGCCCCCAGCGAATAGACGTCCGCTGCAGTCGTCGCCGATTCGCCTCGAGCCTGTTCCGGAGCCATGTAAGCTGGTGTGCCAACAACATCGCCTGTTGCGTGTAGAGTGAATTCTGAATCCAGCTTTCGAGCCAATCCGAAGTCGCAGACATGTGGCGAATTCGAACGATCCAGTAACACGTTACCGGGCTTTAGATCTCGGTGGACGATGTTGTTTTCGTGAGCAAACTGAATCGCCAGAGCCACATCATTTAACATATCAGCTGCCTCGCTGGCTGGCAGCGGACCTTGCTGTAACCGCGACGCAAGTGATTCGCCGTCGATGAATTCCATCACCAGAAATGGCGTCGCCTGAACGTCGCCGATCTGATGAACCTGCACGATATTCGGATGCACGAGTGCAGCTGCAGCTTCTGCTTCGCGCAGAAGATACTTGTGGTGCTCGTCACCGGCCGCCTGCAGAAACTTGATGGCCACCGAGCGTTTGAGTGTGGTGTCAGTCGCGCGGTAAGCGACCCCACTTCCACCTCGTCCAACGACTTCATGAATTTCGAAACCAGGTACCTTTAGGGAATGCGCGGCCGGTTGAGACTCTGGTGAAGCGGGCAGCGTTTTTTTTGGGTACGTCGTCGTCGCCGCTGGTGCCGGTCCGACTGGCCCCAGAACTCCGTGCCCCAGAGCTCCGTGCAACTGAAACTGCCGCGAAAGGGGTTCATAGTACTGAGGGAACCGCCGACAGTACTCGTCCTTCGACGGCCTCTCACCGTGTTCTTCTCTCAACAGAATTTCGGCATAGATGACATCAACCGCTGAGTTCGGATCGTCGGCCAGTTGAGGATGCTGTTTCAGCAGCTCTTCAGCTGACAGCCTGTTTTTTCCTCGCCAGCTTTCTCGCAGGCGGTCGATTGCTTCGTCGGATGATGGTGTTTTTGAAGTCATGTGTGCGAGTGTTTGATCCGATTAAAACTTCTTACGGACTCCAACGTAAATGGGTTTGCGACCGGACACAAAAATCAGCAGGCTTACGAATTTTTTTTGCTGGCTGCCGCATCGTCGTCCATTTCGTCCCGAACTCGTGCCAGAGCCCTGTCCAATCGCTTGCGCAAGGCCTCCGGAGATTCATTCAACTGGCGAGCAATTTCGTCCCACGATTCACCCGCATTTCTGCGATCCGCCAGATTTAATTCGTCCGGCGAAAGTCGTGAGCGAGCAATCTGAGCCAGATCTTTTGCAATCGTCGCTGTCTTGGGGCCTGGCGTGTCGTCGCCAACATCGGCGAGCGCGATCCCTGATTGACCGTTGTCTCCACCTCGCTTCTGAGCCGTCTGCCGCCGATGTTCGTCGATAATTCGATTGCGAGTCATCGTGGTTAGCAATGCCAGCAGCTGTTCGGGACGCTGCACATCAACTGATTCTGCCGTGCGAAAAAAGCGGCCAAAAACAGATTGAGCAATATCAATCGAATCAACGACGCGACGCATCTCGGGGTCGGTCAGCCGCAACCGAGCCGCTCGGCGAATTTCAGGCTCGTACAACCGAACCATTTCAGTCGCTGCGTCCTGCTCGCCTGCTCGCGCTTTTTCAACGAGCGCTGCAAAATCTTCGTCAGATAGCATGTCTTTAATATTTTACGTGGCCCATCGTCATTCTGGCAGGTGGCTGCTCCCCCCCCAGCTGCTTGTGACATCGTATCGCCGTAGGACAATCAATGCATGTCCCACGCTGATAAAGTCCTCGAACTGCTTCCCAGCCACGTTTATGGAATGCTGGCCCGTCTTGAGATGCAGCTGCTTGAGCGAGGTTCGATCATTGCGTTCTCTTGGCTCGTAGACTTCAGTGGCTCTACCTGCCGGACAAATGAGGGACAAATCCAACGACGGCAGCCCCGTCGTGATCGCAGGCCGGTCACCGCACTAAATCGTCACCGCACTGGCTCGGTACGGCACTGGCCCGGTACCGCACTGGCCCAGTACCGCACAACGCAGGGCTTTTCCTTTGCTGCTGACGTGCATAAAGGCGTCGGCATGCAGTTTGGAAATGTCTGTTCGAATTTCGTCATCGCGACAGTTCGCGTCGCTGAGTTCGTTTAAGGCGAAAACCGTCGGGGCCGCTCGTGATGGCGACCAGAAAGTTCTTACAGGTATCAAGTTATTCTTCATCGGTGACACGAACAACACTGCCGAACACGGCACCACCAACAGCGCCTAACGCCACAGGCAGCCCGAAAGCATAAACCACCACAGGATGATTGCTTAACATGACTGGGTCTTCTCTTCCAGATGTCCCCAGACGTTGTCTTTCGACAGATACCGATGACACCCATTCTCTTGGAGCAAGCGGACTGTATGTGATTGAAAACCACAGCAGCACGAACGAGGCTCCCAACGCCGCACCAAGCACGACGCCAAAGAATCCTCCCCATCCTGCTGACACAAGCAGTCCACGGCGTTGGCGTTTTGAAGAGGACTGCTTGGTCTGCTTGGTCTGCTTGGTCTGCTTAGCGATTGTTAGAGGATCGCTGTCAACTGCCGCCTTTGCCCTTCTTTTTCGCCATTCCATGACCGCTCCCAACAAGGCAATGCCCACACCGAAGATCCAGCCAATGTGCATTGATGTCTTGATGGGCGTCGTATCGGGAGCACGTTCCCCGCTGCCTTGAATCGCTGTTGCGACAACACCGAAAATATTGGCAAAGGCCAGTCCTCCTCCTGCCATGGTGAGTAATAGCCCGTAGCCCTTGGCCAACCTTGTCAATACCAGCACTTTCATGTCACCATTCCTTGCGGGAGACGATCACAACTTTTTCTTTTCACCTTCAAACTGATTCTAACAATTCGCTGAGACGAGTTCTTGAGTGATCGCCTTCTCTGCGAATCAAAAAAAAAACTTGCCCGCCACCAGCTGCCATCATCGTCGCTTCACTGGATCACAGAATGTGCGGACGGCCAGAAACATTCGTTGCATTTATGTCGAACCGTCAAGAGTCACTTATCGTGATCAACGCGAAGTGACTTTGTCTGGCTCTTCAAGGCGATTAATTGCATCATCAATCAGCTGCACGGCGTTGATAAAGACGTTTTGCTTTGTGTCTGGTGACATTTCCGCAGTGTGTGAATTAGGCAGAAGCTGAATTGGCAATTTTAGAATGAAAGCCCCTGCCTCTTCGGTCATTGCCAATCGGTAAATTTTTGTCGAATTCTTTGTAACGCTGTGGCGTCGGCGTTCGCCACAACTGCTGTAGGCACAAGAAACATTGGATCCAGACTAGAATTTACTCATGCATGATTGGCAGCACATTGTGAAGCAACATGGGCCATTGGTTTGGCATGTTGCGTTCCGCGTGCTGCAGAACCGCGATGATACGGCCGATTGCCATCAGGAAGTCTTTGTTGAGGCGATTCGTCGCACAGAATCGAGTGCGATCGATGATTGGCCCGCGTTTCTTCGCTGGCTGACAGTTCGGCGGGCGATCGACCGACTTAGATCTCGAACTCGACAACGTGACAGGATCGATCCAGAGCTTGAAGTCTACGAATTGGCCGGCAATGCGCCTGCAGACAGCGACACAGACTGGACTGAATTGATCGGCATTGTTCGGTCAGAACTCGCCAGGATCCCGGAACTGCAGGCACAGGTCTTTTGGTTGCACTGTATTGAAGAGGTCGAGATGAGTGACGTGGCCATCCAGCTGGAATTGACTCAAAGCCACACTCGTGTCCTGCTGCACCGTTGTCGCGAACGGCTTCGCGCGGCGCTCGAGTTCAAGCATCCCTCTCTGATCGATAGGCCGGAACGATGAACGACAAAAAAGTCGAAGATGAACTGCTCGATGAAATCGCGGTGGGAATCCGGAATGCGCCCGTGCCGGATTATCCCGGCCCGCCGCTGCTGAATGCGCTTGCAAACGCCATGCAGAATTCAGTGCAGCGTTCATCGGTGGCTCCTGACGGTCGGCGAGCGTCCATCATCGCGGTCAGTTGCAGCCTTGTTGCGTTGTTGGCTGCGGCGATTGGCCTCATGGCGTGTCACGTTGACAACAACGATCCGAACTCAAATCGCCGGCTTGTGAATGATCAAAAAGAGGTTGCTTCGAACGAAATCTCTGAACTCATCGAATCCCCTGGTCTGAAAACCGGACCGGTGCTGGTCTCTTCTGTCGACCCGACGCCGGAATTCGACCGCATGACGGATCAACTGGACCGGCTTGATGCACGTCTTCACGCTCTGGAAAACGAAGTGGCCCTTGGCGAAGTGCAGACAGATGCGGCGACATTGCTTGCAGAATACACCCTACACAAACGCACTGTTTGGTAACGAAGGAGAACCTTGATGAAGTCACCAATAATGAAGTCTCTCGGCGCAATACGGCGACCCATTGCCGCCGTTCTGTTGATTGCGATATCGCTCACTGGCAGGGCCGCATCTTTCGCTGATGAAGATGAGAAAGGCACGGCTGTCGCACCGGCTGGCACAGATGTGTTTGAATCGTCGTTTGAAGGAACATGGTTTGTCGACCGAAAACTGAATAAGCGGTACGAAGCCTTGATTGCAAGAGTTCGGGCAGTTGAACAACGAATTCGCAGGGGGGACATCAGCGCTGCCGAAGCACGCAAAACGATTGCAGAACATCGCAAATTGCTGGCGAGCGTACGGGCAGAGATCGACAAACAGAAAACGCTTGTCAGCGCGTTCGAAATTGTCAAGCAGGAGATTGAAGGCAGAATCGATCTTGGCCCGGAACGGTTGCTTGTTGTGACTGCCGACAGAATTAAAGTTGTTGGCTGGGATGAACCGTATGCGAAGTATGTCGTTGTCAAGAAGGTGCTTTCAACAGGAACGCCTGTCGATAAACATTTGGCTGGAATAAAGATCGTTCACGAACACAAGGTTTCTCCAAAATTGGTGGGTAAGACCGATGCTGAAATGAAGGCATGGCGAGACGAGTATTTGAATGCCAAGGGCGGCGAAACGCAGACAGCAGAACAGCTCGCAGAGAAGAAACTGTTTTGGCAACGACACTTTGCAAATGGCGAACGCTTTATGCCTTTCGTTGGGCGGGAAGTCGATTCGCTGCGCGTTGAAGGCCTCATCCACCAAGAAGGCAACCAGCACCTTCGATACGAAATGAAACGTCCGGAGGGTGGGGGACAATTCGGCGGTCGCTGGCGACGTAATGCGGACGTGACGCTTTATGTGCCAAAGTGCACCGCCTTACTGTTGCGAGGGTGTCAATCGGGAATGGAAATTTCCGGCGTGAAAGCTCATTTGATGATGACGACTGCCGGTTCGCAGAATCGGGACTACAACGGTGTCTTTTCGATTCGTGATCACGTCGGGCCGATTACGCTCTTCGATGTTCCGATGGATGTGATCGAAGGCGTCGATGGTGACATCAAGATTGAATCAACGACGGAAATGGCCAATACGGGGAGTCACCATTCCGAAGGCGACTGGGTTCTTACAATACCGACTCCACGCCGATTGCAAATTTCGAAGGTAACCGGCAACCTAGCGGCACACTTCCAGCGATCGACATTGCACCTTGACGGTCTCCGCGGAATCATCAATGTTCGAAACGACTTTGGCGACACGCATTGCTCGATCGGTGCGCCATTGGCCGCTGCCAATCACCGAATTCTCAGTCAGAGCGGTCTTGTCAGCGTTCAGGTGGCTCGTGGTACGACAATCGGCCAGCCAATTTTTGTCGCCACCAGCTGTGGAAGTGCGGCAACAAACCTTGGCCGCGATCAACTGGAAGACCTTAACGCGTCGTACATCTCAGCCGACGGCCTGCGTCAGGAATGGAGGTCGCTGTTGACAAAGTTACCACAGGGTGACTTTCAGGCACGCTTCGCATTCTATCAACGCCCTGAAGATGTGATCGACGATCGAGAACGCAGCCACGGTTTGGATTTGATCAGCATCGCGGGACGAGTTGAGTACCGATACGTGGGGCAGTGAGATCCACTTGCGAGTCTCTCTCCCCAAGTGATTTGGTCACACTGACGCGTTAGCGAGGGATGAATCCCATGGAAGCCCTGAGGTTCTGCACAGTCGATCTGTCTTGCTCACGTGTCGGGTTACCTTTGTCAACGGGCAGCTAAGTTTCGAGGTCTGATTTGATGCAGCCATTTTGCTCACGCGTGTCGATGAGCCT
Source organism: Fuerstiella sp. (assembly GCA_039974975.1). Taxonomy (GTDB): domain Bacteria; phylum Planctomycetota; class Planctomycetia; order Planctomycetales; family Planctomycetaceae; genus Fuerstiella. The sequence goes on from JBDWHY010000089.1 coordinate 27,086, forward strand.
TGAGCCATGCCTGGAATTGCCATGCCTTGAATTGCCTTGGTGCAGGAACGGTCTTGAGGACAGGGCCAAAATCGCTTGGTCGGCGTAGAATGTGGCCCCGTCATTTGTCTTCCGCTTGCTGCTGTGAACAAAGCGGCCTCATCTGTGGTGGACAGCCGTCAGACAGAAGACAACCAATCCATCGCATTTTGAAACTCTTGATCCAGTTCGAATGGCTCACCGCTTGCAGTCACTGGCGGTTGTTCTGGTGTGGACGCCGGATGCTGTTCTGTTGGTGAATGGGTCGGTTTGTCATGATGTGAAACGTCTTCCCATTCAACCGTTTCAGAGACGCTTTCTATTGGATGCCGCAGCGCGGCGAAGAGGCTCTGTGATAGATCGGATGACTCTTTCAAGTCAGCGTCAGCGACCGTAAATTCTTTCAAAATGCTCCAAGGGCCGGTGGACGTGCTACTGATTGCTCGCACCCAAACTCTAAATTCACCAGCGGGCAGGTCCGTTGTCGGTGTGAACGATGTTCCCGTTAAGCCGGTTTCTCGAATGACATTTGCCGTGGCTGTCGTTTGATTGTTCACCTGGATTTCATAGGTCACGGCGTTCCCAACGGGTATCCACGTGAATTCGGGAGTCCTGTCTGAGGTGGTGGCTCCGGGAGTTAAGACTTCGGTGCGGCCCTCCAGATTCAAGGCGACTGGGGTGCTAAACAATCCGACTCCGCTGCTGTTGACCGGACGAACTGACCACGTCCATGAGTCGTTGGCGAGAACCGGAGAAGGAGTCCAAGTGGTTCCCGTGATTCCGGTTTCAAGAATGGAGGACGTTCCGCGGTGAAGATATAAATCGTAGCTGTCCGCTCCGGACGTTGCTTGCCACGAAAACAGAATCGGAGTCGTGTTGAATGTTGGGTTCGTCGGCGATTGTGGTGTTGTTTGCAGCGACGTGGACGTTGCATTCACGCTGAATGGAACGCCGTTGCCCCAAATTTTGCTTCCGTTAGCAAGAGTCGTACGGATCCACACATTGTAGTCACCGTTCTGTAGAATCCTGGTTCGGATGCTGTTGGCCGTGATACCGGCGTCTCGGTACAGCACTCCCGGCGTCCCAACTTTTGAAACGTACACTTCGTACGATTGAGCATTCGGAACGGCAGGCCAGATCAATGTCGGCACTGCTTCTGTGACGGTGCTGTTTCGGGTTGGTGATGTGACCTTGGTACGGCCGCCAGTGCTGAATTCAGATGAATCGCTCCAAGGCCCCAGATAGTCCGTTCCATTGACTTGTCGAACAGGACGAACCCACCACTTGTAGTCGTTGGCAGCAAGGGAAGTTGCAGACATCATTGAAACCGTGCTGGCTCCACCCGTCGGAGTCACCGTTGCCCTGATCGGATTGCCGGGCACGTTGATGAAAATTTGGTAACTGGAAGCCCCAGGGACTCGATTCCACGTGAATACCGGATTCGTTTCCAGAGTCGCTCCGATCGGAATCAGTTGAGGTTTCACATCGACAACAAAGGTGTGCCCCTGGTCTTGTTTGGTCACAACACTGTTCGGCATGTTCGCTTCGATGAAGACTCGGTACCGAGCGAATTCCAAGTCTTGAGGAATCACCAGTGATGTCTGGCTGCTGCTGACATTGCGTTGAGTAAACACAGTGCCACCGTTGTTATCGATATTCAGGTAGACGTTGTACGACAAAGCGCCCGTCACTGGTGTCCATGAGACTGTCGGGCGAATGTTCTGAGTATTTCCGATCGGGCCCGTCACGAAGAACGGCGGACTTGCAACGTCATCGTCGATCGTTGTGACTCCGACCGTTTGATCGGTCACGTTGTCATAGGCATTGTCGCTGGTGGCATCATCGATAGACAACGTGATCGTGCTGGACTGATTGCCATCGACGTCGGTGTCGTCGATCCCTGTGATCGTGACGGTTTGCGGAGTATCCCAGTTGGCATTGGTAAACGTAATCGTGGCTTTATCCACGGTGGCTTCTGTGGTGTCGCTGCTGGTGATGTTGATGACCACATCAGATGCTGGTTGAATGTCTAGGACAACGTCGAATGTTTCGGTTGAGCCCGCTTCCGTCACGGTTGGCACAATACTGGAGGGGGTGACCGTGATGCCTGGCAGGCGTTGCAGAAAGGTGAGTACCACGTCGTTGCCACTGCCGCCCAGATAGCTGATGCGGAACTGTCGTCCAGCTTCCACGAAAGTCGCGCCTTCTGCTAAAGCCTGGCCGCCGTGATTGAAGGTGCCGCTTATCGTCGACGTGCTGGCGACCAGATTGACAATCGTGAATGTGTCGTTGACCTGAAGCGTATGGTTGCCGAGAACCAGCTGCAAGTCGGCCGAACCCAGCGTGACCGTGCGTGAATCACCGAACACTCGTACTTGATCGTATTGCGATCCGCTTGAACCGGAAATTTCAAAGATGGCGGGAACGTTGGTTGGGAACGCAATATCGACGCCCGAAAATTCAGTGACGTCAGGGCCGGATTCGCCGTCCAATTGTGCTCCGGCTGCCGTTGTCTGCAAGGTGTCTCGGCTGGCTCCGCCGAAGATCTGGTCATCGCCGCCAGCACCCAGGATGAAGTCGATACCGTCACCGCCTCGCAGCAAGTTTGCTCCATCGTCGCCGATGATCGCGTTGCCATTGTCTCCTCCAATGACATTTTCGATTTCGTCGGAAAGTGTCAGTTGCAGGTTGCCGTTCGTGTCGACCGTTTGAACGGCGGCCGTTGCTCGCAGGTCGATACCGACGGTGGCGGACTGTGTGGATGAGAAGTCGAGCGTGTCTGTGCCTGCATTCGCATTCTCAGTCACTGTGTCGGCTCCAATGATGTCGTCCACGTCAAAAACATAGACATCGTCGCCTGGTCCGCCTGCGAGTGTGTCGTCGAGCAGACCGCCATTCAGCCGATCGTTGCCAGCTCCGCCCGTGAGCGTATCGTTGCCTTCGTCTCCGTTGACAATCAGTCCCAATGTGCCATTTTCACCGGCCAAAACGTCGTCGCCGTCACCCAGATTGATGGTGAGCGTTTGCGGTGCTGCTGTCAGATTGGACAAGTCGCTCGGTCGCACGGTGTCGATTCCAGCACCCGTGTTCAGCGTCACGTTCGCCACGTTGAGTGCTCGCACCGTGTAAGGACCAGGGGCCGCTATGCCGGGCATTTCAACTTCCAGGCTTCCGGCAGAAATTGTCGAGTTGCGAATTAGGAATTCTTCCGCTGTGGCTCCATTGGAACCGTTGATTGTCAGCGAATTTGTTCCCGTTCCGGCGTCGACATCAACAAGGCGTGACGGCGTGGTGACTTCGATCGAATCATTTCCGCTGGCCGATTGAATCAGAATATTGCCAGTGAAGGCCGACAACGGCACGGTGATCGTATGAGTTGCCGTTCCTGTGGCTCCAGCGATTGCGGTTGTCATTTTCTGAAAGGCGTCAGAGATCACAACGTCGGTGGCCGTGGTTGAAATTACAAACGAGTTGTCCTGGCCATTTGTGCTGAAGTCTCTAATCAATAAATCGTTGCCCGACAATTCCACGTTGTAGTCTGTGTTGAAGGCCACGAATGAGGTTGTCAGTTCGCTTGATTGCTGACCTTCAAAGTCAGATCCCTGTGATGATCCGAGAGCATGAACGGTCTGTCCGACAACTTCAGAAATCCAGCTGACGTATGAATCGATTCGTGTGTTGTAGGCATAGTCTCCCAGTGACAATGCTTGATGAGTTCCGCCAGAAGCAACCGACGCAAGGTAGTAGATTCCGTCCTGAACAATCAATTGCGGGCTACCAGAATCGCCTGGGACGGTGGTCGCTTCGCTGGCGTTGTCGTAGGTCCAGGTCACCAACCTTGGAGACAAGCCATCGACGGTTGTGGTGCCCGATCGCTTGGTACCGAAGGCTTCGTCGCCGGGATGAGGACCGAAGCCGACCAGTGTGAGTTCATCTCCTGTCTGCAGTCGGCCCTGCCACAGCTCGATTGGAGAAACATCAACAACTGGTCGGTTCAGTCTTAGAATGGCAAGATCGTTGCCGTCGTCTGTGCCCAGGAATCCCAGTGAATAGCCGTCGTGAACATGGACTTCTGATACGCCGTAGCTTGTTCCACCAACAGTGAAACGCAAAGATTCAGCGTCGCGACCATTTACCAGGTGAGCTGCCGTGAGTACGTATTCTGAGGCAATGAGAGTTCCACCACCTCGACCACGCCCATCAATCGCCAATGTGCCCGTGGCTTCAAAGTTGGAAGTCACAACAGAGTTGCCGACGGTTGCTTCGCCTTCCAGCCACTGGCGGACCAGGTCTGCGTGCACCTCTTCGGTACTGCGTGCGTCGCCGCTTTCTTGAATACCGTAGCGAAGGAAGTATTCGTCTGATGCGGCAAAGTGGGTGATCAGCCATTGTTGGCCATTATCCTGCAGCAGACGAGCGAAGTCGACAACTTCGAACTGTCCGCCCGTTCGGCGAACCAGCGATGCAATAACATTGCTCACCACGATGGCCGACGCTTCGTCAGAATCGTGAATCGCTGTGACGACTTCGGACCGTGCTACTCCATCTTCCAGAAGTCCGACTTCGTTTTCCAGTTCCAGATCAGTTGGTAAACGCCCCATCAGGTCTTCGAAGACAGACGAAACGAACAGATCGTAAGAATCTGCACCGCGTGTCGTGAAGTATTCGTCGGAAGACATTACGGCGGGCAAAACTTCGTTCAGTGAAGGGACATCGCCGAGAGAAATCGAGTCTGATTCTGACCATGCGTCGAGTTCTTCGGTTGTTGCGGATCGACTGAGTAACCGTTCGTAAACGCTGGTAACGAATAAATCGCGGTATTCACGGCTGGCCTGAACTGTTTCGGAGGCGCTCAGTCGACTCACCTGAAATTCCTGATCGTTACCGAAGGCATCCAATTCTTCCTGAGTTGCGTTGCGTCCCAGCAGGTCTCGATGCAGCTGAGCAACAAACGCGTCGCTTGGATTGTCTGTGGGAATGCCGTTGACTTTGATGTCGAAAGATTCTGTCAGATGAGCCGGGTCATTCTGTTGCAGAATGGGATTGAACCCGGCAACCGTGTACGTCAATGTGCCTTCGCCAGATGCGTTTAACGCGGGAACGAAAGCTGCGCTGCGTAGTTGTTCCAGGCTGTATTCGGTATCGATTTGGGCCACGGTGCCATCGAAAAATTCGATCTGACCAAGAGTCTCATCGGGAACGGCCGTGATTGTGTAGACCAGGTCTGGTTCTTTGTCTGACGGTGGAGCGTATTCCACAAAGGCCAGCCCCAAGTCTCCGGTGATTGCGTTTTCCAGCATTGTTGCTTCGGCCGAAGGCCCGCTGACCTGAGTCGGTGGGTTGTTCAGCGATGTCACAGTGATTGTGACGGGCGGAGCTTCGCCATCGAGTGCTCCGGCCTGCATCATGATGTGGATCACGCGTGGATCCGTCGTCGGTGCTTCGCTCACATTTTCATAGGTGATGCTGCGAATGGTGGTTTGATACTGTTCAAGAGTCGCACGACCTGTCAGCAGCAGCTGGCCAAGTTCGGCGTCGAATTCGCCATCGATGGTGACGGTGTCTGGGTCAGTATTTGATTCATTCGCATCGGATGTGAAGGAAAACGGTGTAAAGCTGAGAACATCTTCGCCCGGCACGTATCCTTCAATCGTAATCGCGGCTCCGTTTAGCATCACGGTGCCTCGACCATCAGATGCCGCTGCGTCCTGCTGAGAAATTGTGAAGGTGTCGGCGACGGCGATAGGATCGTTGCCTTCGGTGAATGCCTGATCTGTTGAGTCGATGCCGATTGTCGGAGCCACGTAGTCGGTGTCTACGCTGATCTGCAGACTGGCCACGTCGCTGGTTTTGGTTCCATCGGCGATTGTCAACGACAGCTGGCGTAATCCGGGGATTGGATTTGTGCGCGTGTTCATGTATTGCAAAGAACGCAGAGCTTCTTGATAGTTTTCGACAAACGTGGTGCCTCGTAGTGTCAGCACTCCTGTGGCTTCGTCGAACGCGCCCGTGATGCCGTGCATGTCTGTGAAGACCAGGCGATCCTGGTCGGCATTGTAATCCCACGTAAAGGCGACGGTGGCTGACGTCAGAATACGGTTGCCCAGGTACATCACGCTGATGTCAGCATCGATGACTTCTGACACTTTGCCGGATTCGTAAACCAGAGTTTTCAGGCCACCTTCGACAACCGGCACGGCTTCCGCCTGCACCGTCATCGATTGAGCGGTCCCTTTTGTGAAGCCGTCATGAACGGTGAAGCTGATCGTGCGGGCCACTCCATCACGAACCATGCTGCGATTCGAGTACGTGACCTGCCGCAGCATGTATTCGTACCAGTCGACGGGAACTTCGCCCGTGATGGATAGAACGCCTGTCATTACGTCGTAACTGCTGTCCATTCCGACCGGAAGGCCGACCACGCGAAGGAAGTCGTCTCCTGCCATGAAATTGCCTGTGATGGCGACGTCGACACCCATCAGCGTGTCGACAACCATGTCGTTGTCGGTCAGAGTCAGATTCGCAGCCAGCACGAAGTTGCCTTCGCTGTTGGCTGTCGTCAGAGCTTCGGTTGGCAGACCGCCCAGGGTGACTCCCTGCAAAGTCGTGTGGGCAGAAGCAACCAGCAGTCGTTGCTGCACCGTCGTTGACGAATGATGTGCATTGCCGTCGCTAACGACGATCGTGATTTCTCGGATACCGGTCGTGGCGGAAGAGGCCGTGTTGCGATACTGAACCCGCAACAGCGCGGCGGAGTAATCCGCCGCACTGGCGGTTCCCCTCAGCTCGAGGCGACCACTCATAGCATGAAACGTACCCGTGATCCCGTCGGCTGCAACGTAGCTCAACACGTCTTCGCCTTCTTTGAACGATGCGGCGTCCAGCGTGATCGTGGCACTTTCCAAAGTCGCACTGTCTGTGTCGCGAACGCTGATCGAAGGCAGCAAGGCAGAACTTGAACCGCTTCCCGTGATGTAGGTTGCCCCCATTCCCGGTACGACAATCGGAGCTTGGTTGATGGCAGTGATGCGAACCTTCACACCCGCTTCGCCGATATGAGACGCTCGATCGCCCAGCTTGACTCGCAACGTGCGTTCGCCCGTTCCGTGAGAACAGAACGACACTAATCCGATGGCTTGGCGGTATTCGTCGATGCGACCGAAGCCCGTCAGGTGCAGCACCCCCTTGGCCGCGTCGAATTTTGCCGTGATGCCGAGTTGCTGCTGGTCGAGGATGTTCAGTTCCAACACATCTTTGCCCGCTTCGAATCCATCGATCGCGATTGTGGCCGAATTGATGTAACCCGCCGCCGCACTTTCAATCTGCACGTCTTCCAGCAGGAAGGCGTGACCTGATCCCTGTTCGTAACTGACTGGCATGAATTCCACGCCGTCGGCGCTGCCAACGGTGAGAGCTCGAGGCTTCAGAGCCACAGATTCCGTCAGTCGTTCGATGTAGAATTCCGGATACCGATTCACGCTCACGGAAAACGAGTCTTCAAAGAACGCGTTTTCGATCGGGTCGTACGTCAGTCCATCCAACACGTTGTTGATGTTAGCCGCTGTGCCAATCAGCGTGACCGAACCGGTGCCATCACCCGTGACTTCAACGTTGTCAAACACGGTTGTGGTGACCGTTGTCGACGTTCCATTCAGCAACGAATCGGTCAGCCCCTGCGCGTCTTCCGACGTGACTTTGCCATCGCCGTTGACATCGTAGAACCCGCTTCCTCCGATGCTCGAACGCTGCATCGGCAGTGTGCCGTCATCGCCCTGCATTGAATCCATGTTCAGCATCGTGATGATCTGCAACGCATCAGAAACGCTGGTTTCTCCGTCGTCGTCAACGTCGTTCGGGTCGCTGATGTTCTGCCACGGAGTTGCTTTCTGAGGATCCAGCGTTAGGAATCCATTGCCCGTATGCAGCGTGACCACCAGTTCCGCGTCTGCATCATGAGCGGCTAACGGATCCGCAACGGTCACGGCGTTGCTGGTGTTGGTTGAAAACACGAGCGGCTGATTGGCTCCGAAGGTCTGTTCTGTCGGCAGAGAAATCGTTGGCGTAAGATTCGGCGGAGTAATGGCGGCCGAATAGCCTGTGTAGACCGGGATGTTTGAACCATCATTGATCAGGCCATAAACATACAGCTTTTGATTCGGGTCGTAAGGCACGGAAGCAAAAGCCGCCATGTCGGCCCAGTTGTATGTTTGCTGTCCATCCTGGAAGGCTAACCCACCGGCAATCAATTGCCCGTTGAAACCGCTGTCAACGGTGTCCACGAACAGATCAATCGTGGTGTCTGCCGGCAACTGTGAAGTGCCGGTATAGGTCACCGTCGCTCCCGGACCGTTGCCATCTGCCGTAAAGCCGTCGATGGCCAGTTCCGGTGCAGGAACTTCCGTGAATGCATCAATCGCATCGAAATTCCCTTCGTTCAACGGCAACAGGAAGTCTAGGTCACGGGCTCCTGGCAGATAGAACCCAAAGTTCTTCCTGAAAAGAGCTTCCGCGTAGCCTTCGACCCGTCCGGCGAAGTTGACGGTCACTTCGAATTCAGCGAGCGTCACATCTCCACTGACTCGCACATAGCTGTTTTCACGACGTTCCGTCGGGCGAATTTGCAGGTAGATGCCAAAGTTGCCGAGACTCTCGCCACCCACAACCGGCACGGGGTCGGGGACAAAGAAACCGAGATTCGCGTTGAGTGTAATGTTGAAGTCTCGGTCCATCTTGAAGGACATGTTGCCTCGGAAGATGCCACCCGGATAGAGGCTAAAGCTTGCACTGACGTCCACAACCTCCTTCCCCTTGAAGAAGATCGTGATACTGCCGGTGCCTTCGCCCATGATCCCTTCCAGCAGGTCAACATCTCCGCGAATGATCATGCGGTCCTTGTTGATGTCGATGCTGCCTTCAACCGTCACCAACGCACGCGTCTGGCCGAAAATCTTGACGGACGGGCCAACAGTTCCCGTCACTTTCGCTTTGATCTGGAAGTTGTCCAGGTCGTCGAGATTATCGATTTCGCCTTCGATGCTGTTCAGGAAGACGACTGGTGGATGGCCGAGCGGAATGCCGGGCGATCGTTCGACCTTGAAGCCGATCTTCTTCAGGCGATTGTTCCTGACGACAACTTCGGCACCGACCGTCAGACCCGCAGGCAAAGTGATTTCACCGCTGCCGGAAATCGTTGTGTTGCCCTGGCTATCGACTTCATAAATGAAGCCCAGATCGCGGATTTCCAGCGTGCCAAACGTGACATCCTGAACGCGCAGTTCTAGGCCTCGAATCTGCACTTCACCAGTCTGCGTATCAATCAACAGGCCGTCGCCGGGGAACGCAGCTTTCGCCTTAAACTTGCCGGCAACAGTGACTGTCAGTCCACCAGTTAAGGCCAACCGGTTGGAGCTGCGAGTGTAAACAACTCTCAAACTTTCGGGCGTCGCATTGATGCCAAACAGATTGATGGAACCATTCAGTTCAATATCAAGATGTTCGAGTTCTCCATTCTTGATCACTAATCCGGGTGTGTCAGGTGCGCCTAATGTGACGCTGAAGTTATCCAGAAATCGCTGGCCTCCCTTGGCCGGAGTCGACAGCGCAACCGAGCCAAAGAATCCATATTCCTGTTTTGCTCGGTCATAACTCACGCCAGCGTTCTGAACGTCAACTTCCAGACCAAACAGTTTAAAACTGGCGGATATACTGGCCTGAACACTTTGAACCTGTCCATCCTTAATCACCAACCCTGGAGTGCCACCGTGTCCGAGGTTGATTTTGATGTTGACCGGGCCACTGGCCGCTTGAAATGCGAAGTCTGCTTCGCCCGTGATTCGAAGTTCTTTTGAGGCTGGAACATAGGTCATCGTTCCTGACGCTGAAATTTCAACTCCGCCGACGGTGAACGTCCCGGAAAGCGTGCCGCTGATTTCCTGAATGACTCCGGTTTGAATGTTGACGACCAGACCGTTCGTGCCACCGCCGCCGAGTGCGACCGTGATGAGTGCTCCGCCGACATCAACAGTCCTAGAGCCGCTGAATGTCACGATGTCTCCGGCAACACTTCGGGTGAGTCCCTGTGTTGGGAAGGTCACTCCTGCAGCGACAACATCAACAACCGGTGGAGTGAAATTTGTAAGCTCCCAGGTGCCGTTCTTGATGCTCAACTGAGCGTTCTTCGGATCTCCTCCAATTGTGACGTCAGCCAGCCCGAGGTATTTGCCGGTTCCGCGGAAAACGTAGCGGCGTTCCTGCTCGGAATAGGTCGCTCTAAGATCGCCATCCTTGAAGACAATGTTCTGGATGGTCGTTCCGTCGAGATCGAATCGTGTTCCGTTTCCAACGACCAGCCCTCCATTTTTTAAGTGCAGAGGAATCGTGACCTGTGCTTGGGTCTTGATGTCGCCAACCTGAAAATCGGTCTTCCCGTTGGTCGTGTAGGTAAAGTGAGACTCGTTGTTCTTGTTCGTATTGGGGTAGCGAATTGAGCCGCCATTGTTCTTCAGGTTGATACCGGCAATTGGCAGCGCCAATGGTGTCACCAATGTTGGATTTCTGTGACCAACAATCAGTCCGCTGCTGCCAATATCAAAGAAGATGTCTCGATTGTTATCAATCGGTGCAACGGCCGCCGCTTTTCCTTCCACCTGAATCGTTGTACCTGGAGTGAATGGTAAATTTACATTTTCACCCAGCGACCAGTATCCGTTCCGCAGATGGATTTCCAGGCCATTCGTCGAAATCTGAAGCCCGCCGGCGACAAAGGAACCTCGAACTTCAAATGATGGAAATGGCGCGCTATTGCGGGATAAGGTGGTCAACGTAGCTGCTGGCGATGAGTTGACCCAGTTCGCGGTTCCGGAATGTTGGAGCCCACGCCCGGGCACGTATGTGGATTGCACACGCACGTTGCGAAACCTCTGACCGTAAATATCAAAGTCGCCGATACTGTACGAAAAGGCTGATTGCGCGGGCGTTCCCAGGTTTAACAACAATCCGGGATCAGCGATCGTTCCCAATCCGAATGGTGTCGACACAGCAGCGGCTACGGATCCATCTGTATAAGAAACTTCCGGGGACAGTGAGGCTGTGCCACGTCCGTATAACGCCAGCGTCTGTCGTTGCGCGTCGTAGCTTGCATCTAACGAGTTGCCGGCGTCGCGGACAAACTGCATGTTCGGGAATTTCGCTGCGAGATTCGATCGCTCGATATCAAACCGTTTCACAGGAACCGTAAAGTCGGTCACTTTTCCGTTGGCAATAGAGATTCCATTGGTGGATAGGTCAGGCACAAGTCTGAACGCCTCCAGATTCTGAAACGGTTTCTGGGCCAGCAACTGACTCTTCCCCGTAACGGCAATTTCGCCCTTTGCAGGCAAAAACTCCGCCCACATAAAGTCGGCAGACTGAGTTCCCTGATTCGCAATTGAAGCTTTTCCGTTTAGAAAACGGAACCCGGTCAACGGAATCTTGAAAGACGATATCGCGCCGTTTTGCACGGTGGCTGATGTTCCGATTCTCGTGTCCGAATCACCAGGATTGGCGTCAACGCCAAAACCCACGTCGCCGAGATCAATGCTGGCGCTTTTCGCTGTGAAGGCTCCGTGAACTGTCGCAGTGTTGTTTGATTCATTGATGATCAGCACGCCCGGTCGAGTCTGCCCGGCCAGTTGAATCTCGGAGACTTCAAAGTTTGGCGTCGCGTCCCTGTTCCTCGCATCGAAGACGATGCGGTACGAAGTATAGAATTTATTATTCGTCGCGAATTTATGCGTATACCACTGGCTTCGATCGGTAGGGATTCGGCTGGTCATCCATTCGCTTGCGATTTCCTCCCACGGTCCGTTGGGCGAGTGGCTGCCTGCGATTGTAAAGGCGATTGGATCATTAGACGGAGTTCCCGTGCTTGTCCTGATTCGCAGTTCGTCGACGGCCGTGAAACGCGACAGCGCAGCGGACGGAGTAACCACTACGCCGGTGCCAATTGGGCCGGACCACACCGAATCTGCTCCGTCAATCGCATTCGAAACAGGATTACCGGAAAGCGGGGCTCCTCCAAATGAGGCCACCGTGTCGCCGGGAGCAAACAGGTCTGAACGGGACGTTGACTGCGAATTCTTAGCGAACGAGATGCCTGCGGCTTCAAATGCCAGCAGATCGATTCCCGATGGTGTGTTGAGGTTTCCGTTCGTGATTGAAAGTGGTGGCGCGACGCCACCCCCAAAACTGACCTCCATCCGTCCTGCGTCCAGAATTGTGCTGGCCTTGCCTTCAAAGCGAAACTCTCGCCTGGCCAGATCATATGACGACGACATCGTTTGAGCCTCAAACTTCATACCAACAAGGTCGAAGTTAGTCGGAGCTGGTTTGCCATTCTTGTCGCTTGAATTCGGACGAAATCCCTTCGCCCCATTTTCAACTGCCGCCGTTATTTTTGAGGCTGAGATAGCGAGTTGGTCGGCTCCAGCAAACGCAACACCGGCGCCGCCTAGGGCATCAAACCTAAGTGTGCCGTTTAGCGATACTGTGTCGATCTGCGACGGAACGGTGCCGAGCAGCTCCAGCTCTTCAAAGCTCAATGTCGATGATGAGCGGATTTTCGAGAGTGTCACTCGATACGACGTATACGCCGTCGTATTCGCGAAGTTCACGACAGGGCCGGTAACGAGACTTGAACTGCGAGTGGGTAACGCGGGGCTTCCATCCGAAATTGCCGTCCAGGGACCATTGGGGCTTGAGGCTCCTTCCAGCTTGTATTCGACTGGGTCATAGTTGTCATAGCCGCCCGACGTGAATCGGACTCCGTTCACTACGGTCTGCCCGACCGCTGGAGTGATGATGAAGGCAAAATCCGAAGTCACGCTAGTGGCCTGAACTCCGTCTGCAAGATTGTTGTCAAACAGGCGGCTGGGGCCGTACGTGATATTGTTGTATCTGGCTGTGTAAATCTGCCCTCCACCCTCAAACTTTACAGTATCGCCTGGGCCCGTAATGTCACGAATGGGGTCGCCAAACGTCAGGACAGAAGGCGTGAACGCTTCCTTGCTGGACAGCCGAAACGTGTTCGCCTGCGTTTCACTAATTGCATAGCCTGTGCCTGAAGTGAGACTCTTTACCGGGATCAGGATTCGCTGATTTGCGTCTCCATCGACGACACCGGACATCAGGTCCAGCGAACGTCCCTGACTAAGAGTTGATATCAAGCCTGTGGTGCTGAACACACTAGCGCCGGAAGAGTTCGTCGTAATTCTTGCGCCGGCTCGCATTTGCAGTAACGGAACGAACGTAGCGGCTCCGGTCGGGATCTGACCTATTTGTACACTGCCGGTTGATTCAAAATCGTTTGGCCGAGATGCATCCAACGCCAGCAATTCGACTTCTGAAATTTGAAACTGCGTTGTCGAAGAACCCTTCACTGATGGAAACGTTAGACGATACGACGTGTATGCCGTACTGTTGTTGAAGGTGATCGTTGATCCGGCGGTCTTCCTCGCACTCGGCAGATTGATTGCGCCTTCGGCAATCAAGGTAAACGGACCGCTTGGGCTGCTTGCGCCTTCCAGTTTATAGCTGGCGGGGTCTCGATCGGGTACGTCGTCGGCAGTGGTCAGACGGAACGCCGCGACAGTGGAAGATCCGCTGGCTGGCGTGATCGTTAGACCGGGGGCCGACGTCCAGCTGTCCTGGAAATACTTCGTGTCAGGATTGCCGTCGAGCGCGTTTGTTACAGGCGTGTGCCCCGCGACGTTGCCTCCACCAACAGCAATAATCGCGTCACCGGCCGCCGTGAATTTGGTCAACGGACGATTGAAGTTACCCGTGCTGACGAAACGAACGCCATCGACATCTACGATATTGGGTGCGGTGGCGACGACTGTTTCTACCGCTCCGATATCAATGCCATCGCCGTCGACACGCGGTTGATTCCGTTGGTCCACAATCACAGGCGTACGAAAGTATCGGGCATCACCCGCATCAAGTGCCGGACTTGCCGCCACCAGCGCGTGGGTTAATGTTCCGCCGCCGTTGTCTTTCAGCGTTGTGTCCAGCACGGTGTTGATGTCGATCACACCGCTGCCGCCGTTACCCAGCTGGTTGCCATTGGTTCCGTGAGTCAGCCCCAGTGTGATGCTGGAATTGCCGATCAGGTTGTTGCTGCTGTCCTTGTGCAGGTTGGCTCCGCCCGTGATGTCGTCGGCCGTGCCGCTGGCTCGCGTGTTGCCCGCCAGAATGGAATTGAACAGCGAGGCGACAACCTTCGGGGGATACGAGATCGCTCCACCGTCACCGGATCCGTTGGCGTCCGCGTCGGCCGTGTTTTTGGTGAGCGTACTGCTGGAGATCGTCAGCCGCCCGTCGTCGGCTCCGATCGCTCCGCCCCACTGGTTGGCTCGATTGCCCGACAACGTGCTGTTGACGATATCCAGCGTTCCGGACGTCAGTTGAATGGCTCCACTTTTTCCCGTGGCGAAACTGTCTTTAACGGTCGTTCCGATCAGCTCCAGTCCACCCTGATTAACGATCGCTCCGCCATCACCGGTGGATCGACCGTTGGTTAATGTCAGCGACGACAAAGCGGCGAAGACTCCAGGTTTCACGGTGAAAATGCGACTGGCATCATTCCCGCTGATGCTGACGGGGCCTTTGATCGTCGTGCGATTGGTGGCTCCGGTTTCGCTCAGTACCAATTCACCGCCGGTCAGCGTGATGTTGGTAACACCTGAGGCAAACGTGATGGTATCGGCCTGCTGATTGGCATTCGCCGTCGCGATGGCTTCTCGCAAAGAACCCGCTCCGGAATCGGCATCCGTTGTTACCTGGATGGCCGTGAGCAACTGCCGAGCTTCCAGCGATTCCTGCTGAGCGGCCAACGGATGCTTCCTCGCCTGCTGTCTTCGTCTTCGCCCCGCCTGCCGACTCGCTCGTTGAGCGTCCATGCTGTTGCGAAGTGCCTGCAGTGATTGACCGAATGATGGAATCATGAACGTGGTTCCGGAAAGGTGTAGGGCCGGTTCCTACCGGCCGTGTTGTTCTTTTGTTGGTTCGGACCAGAGAAACCGGCCCTGCGTTAGCTGTCGATGGACAATCAGGGTGGCCGGGGCTGGACAGAGCTTGCGAAGGAAGCCCAGGAGCATGCGTGGGCAACCAGGGATTTCGCTCGTGTCTCGTTTCAGCCTCGGCCACCCATCATTCTTCGTTCAATTCGGGGGCTTTGCGGGCACCTGAACGCACTATGCGGCGATGGCTTCTTTGTTGGTGCGGCGTCGGCGGACCACGAAGGCTCCAATGGCGCCAAGGCCCAGCAAAGCAAAGCTTGACGGTTCTGGAACAGCGGCCGCTGAATTCAGCTCGTAAGTCCAACTAAAACCGTATCCCGCAATTTCTCGCCCACCTATCGCAGCGACCGCGTCCGACACGTCGCCTGCATTGAATCCGACGCTCGCTGCAAGAAGACCAGATGGTCCCGAGCCACTTGTGGGGCCGTCGCCAAACGAAAAAATGGCTCCATCTGTAGCGAACAGCAATGCCTCGGATGAAACAAAGTTGTAAACGTTGCTGCCGATATTGACTTCCAGCGTGTTCGACCCTGCGTTCCCAGTAGCCAAGTCAAAGAAGCTCAAAGCAAACGGCACGCTGGCTGTGCCCGCGTTGCCGTCGTTATCAAAGACAGTGCCATCTGCCGCCCAGGTGGTAAGGTCTCCCATGGCATCTCGAGCGACCATCGAAACACCAACCGTAAACGTGTTGCCAACATTCGTTTGTGATTCGTCGACGAACAATTCGTCACCGGCAGTTCCACGGGCCAAAGCACCGATCGATTTTGAAGTTCCGTCAAAGGTGAGTGTGGTTGCGCCAGGACCAGCAAATATCCCGCCTCCTCCGACCCCATTATCTGCGAAAATGGTTCCACCAACTGAATAATCACTACCGATCACGTCGCCGTGAGATTGTTGGCACATGAACGCTAAGGAGAGTGTCAGGGCTAAGCGAGTGAATCGGGTTCCGTTACTGTCTGACATTTTTATTCCTAGTAGAAATACTGCACGATGGGACTTGGTCCCGTGATTGTTGAATGGCCGTCGATTGACAGCAGAAATTTGACGCTCTGAAGAGCGAGGCGGCTGGTGTTGCAAACGCAGCATCAGAGCCGCATCGCCAGTCGCAAGTGGATCACTACGAGTCTGCGTCCGTCGTTTTTCCGCTGACAGGTACGCAAGACGCGGCAGCAGCTTTGAAGTAGCCGGCCGAATGATTCAGCACAGTGGCTGCTGCTTTTGCATCATCAGCGGCATCCGAAATGGCCTGTTGACAGTTCTGCAGGTGCTGGCCAAACGCGGGCTTTTGTGATTCCAGTTTTGAGCCATCCAAAATGGTGTTGAATTGTTCTGCGAGAAACGAAAATTGCCCCGCTGGTTCGGCTGGAACCATTTCATCTGCATCGAGGCCCTTCACAATCTGCTGCAGGCATTCGGTAAGTTGTCCCAGCCAGTTCGCGGCCTGCAGGGTCATGATGACTTCTGGACCGACCGCGTCTTTGATTGCCCCAACCAGTCCTCCAAACACTTTCCCCAGGGCGTCAAAACCGTTCTCAAGGCTTTCGCCAAGGTCGATGTCTGTGTCGATTTCGATTTTTTTGTCGAAGTTCTTTTCGGCCGTCATGGGCTTCTCTGTTGCCTGCATGGATCAGATTCCTCTGAAGTGTTCGGGTTCTTCGACGTCCGGAACAACGGACATCGAGAGCCGATGGTCGGCCCATATTGTTGAAGGATCAAAGTTGCGACAGGTCCGACATCCGCGAGCCGATTTCTCTGGAAACGGCGTAAAACGGGCGTGGAAGCAACTTTGAGCAGTTCGCCAAATCGCGAACCGGCCTGGCGTAAGCGGCTGCCAGGGAAATCCCAGTGGGAAAATCTACGTGGTCGACGGGGCCGGATTTGGCACAGATTCAAGCTGTACTTGCGAGCAACTGCAGTGCCTGGAATCGACTGTGTCGGTTATGTTGTGTTGGATACGACGTTGTTCCGAGTCTTTCAGCTGAATTCGATTTGGTGTGCACCATCGAACGAAGTGATGCATAATGTCGCCTTCGCAAACCTCTTGAGATGCGGTCAACGCCCGTTATGAATAAGACACCTGTTACCGACTGGATTGGCCAACTGGCGAACCAGGAGTCGCACGCGACAGAACAACTGTGGGAACACTTTTCTGAGCGCATGCATCGCCTTGCTCACAGAGAACTGGATTCCCGAACTCGTCGTAGCTATGACGAGCATGATGCAGCCAATAGCGCGTTCCACAGCCTTTGTCGAGGAATCAACGAAGGCCGCTTCGAAGTGTCAGATCGAGACAGCCTGTGGGCATTGCTTGCGGTGATTACTTCACGAAAAGTTGCCGTGCAGCGGAGATTTGAACGCCGTCAAAAGCGGGGCGGTGGACAGGTACGAGGAGATTCTGTGTTTCTGGATGCCGATTCCCTGGGCTTCGACGACTTTCAAAGCGACGAGCCGACACCGGAATTTACAGCGATGGTCGCAGAAGCTTGCCAAAAAATGCTCGAGTCCTTGGAAGATCCTACGCTAAGGCGGATCGCGATCTTGAAGTTTGAAGGCTGCAATAACGGAGAAGTTGCCCACAGGTTGGAGCGTTCTCGGCGAACAATCGAACGCAAGCTGGAAGTCATCCGAAGAATTTGGGTGCAGGCTGGTGTGGTGCCTTCGGACACGGCTGAATTTGGTGAAATCTCGGATCATTCCACACAATCCGGTGATGCCTTGTCGGAGTCTAAGGCCGAATGATCATAACATCAGTAGGGGGGTTGCTACCTGACGATCTTTACTTCTCGTCTGCTCTGCTTTTGATATGTCACTTAAGAATCTGAAATTTCGGCGACTCAACGACGCCCAACTTTCCGAAATTGACCGCCTGTCGGATCGGTTCGAAGAACTGCAGCGTGATGGTCAATCGCCGGCGATCAGTCAGTTTATCGAACAGGCGCCGCCCGAATGCCGCGAGTCGTTGTTTGAAGAAGTGTTGGCACTGGAAATTGATGCACGCCAGCGAACAGGAAAGTCTGTCTCTGCCGACGAATTGCACAAGCGGTTTCCCGAATACCGAGAGGGCATTCGAAGTGTCCTGCGGGCCATGGACGTCGATAAACACACTGCTGGCTCAGCTTCTTCTGGCAGTGCTTCTTCTGGCTCAGCTTCTTCTGGCAGTGTAAATCTTCTTCAAACGCCCGATATCCCTGCTTCAATTGGGGACTTCCGCATCATTCGAGAACTCGGTCGTGGAGGCATGGGGGTCGTTTACGAAGCCGAACAGGTGTCTCTGGATCGTCGCGTTGCTCTGAAGGTGTTGGCAAGAAATGTGCTGACCGATGGCCGTGATCGGCAACGGTTTGATCGCGAGGCGCGTGCTGCGGGCGGACTGCATCATTCCAACATCGTGCCTGTGTTCGGAGTCGGCAGCGAACAGGGAATTGACTATCTGGTCATGCAGTTGATTTCAGGTCGCTCGCTGGACACCGTGATCAGAGATCTGAAACGACTGCGAACGGATTCGCCATCCGATGGATCGACCTTCATCGTCGCGCGACGTGAAGTCTTACGTGGCCCCGGTTCTGTGCAGTCTGAGAACGCAGCAGCGAATGAAACGACACAGCTGGCAGTCACCGATACTTCGCCTGTAAGTCGTACACAGTCGGGAGCTTTGTTTGTCAACCCATCAAACATTCTGGAGTACTGGCGCGACGTCGCGGAACTGATGCGACAGGCTGCCAACGCGCTGCAGTACGCTCATGAACAAGGCGTTCAGCATCGAGACATCAAGCCAGCTAATCTGTTGGTTGATTTGCACGGTCGAATATGGCTGACGGACTTTGGTTTGGCAAAAGCCGAAGGGGCTCAGGACCTAACTCAGACCGGCACCCTGTTGGGAACCGTTCGATACATGCCTCCCGAAGCGTTTCAGGGAAAGGCAGATCACACAGCCGACATCTATGCGTTAGGCCTTTCGCTTTACGAACTGGCCGCATTGAGGCCAGCATTCGAAACGGATGACAACAAGCAAGCCATCCAACGGGTGATGCATACCACACCACCGGCGCTGAAGAACATCGCTGCAGAAATTCCGCAAGACCTGCAGACGATCATTCACAAAGCGATCGAACGCGAGTCTCGTAATCGATATCAGACGGCTGCTGATTTTGCCGAAGACTTGCGTCGGTTCTGTTACGACGAACCGATTTTGGCGCGGCGAGTATCGGTGGTAGAACATCTTTCCAGATGGGCTCGTCAGCACAAACTCGTCGCCGTGCTCGCGTCAACTCTGGCAGCCGTACTGCTGGGCGCCGTTACGATTTTGTCCATCTACACAAATCGCGTCTCGGGGCTGAACTCCGAACTCAACACCAAGGCGACGCTGCTGACACAAGCAAACGATTCTGCAAATTCCAGAGCCAACGAGAACGCAACACTTGCACGAAAAGCACAGTCCGCTGTTGTGGGATTGAAGATCGCGTCGGCCTACGGTCACGTGAAAGACGGAAACATCAGTCGCGCGCTTGTCACGATGCAAAGCGCGTGGGACAGCGACACTTTTGGATCGCGGGGCGACCGAGCTCATCAGATGCGAATCGGGGCGTTGCTGAACACATACCCCGAGTTGGACGGGCTCGTGATGTCGACAGGACGCAAGTCGAGACCTCAGTACCAACCATGGAACGACCTATTGATGTTGTCCGGTGACGGTGTCGCCGAGATCTGGAAGCCGTCGGTTAGTGAGCTGATACGAACCATCAAATACGAATCACAGGCTTCAGCGGAGATGTGTTCTGCCGGGAAGTTACTGGTGACAAGACACGGCAACGATTGCCGCGTTTGGGACATCAGCACTGGCAAGGTGATTCACACACTGGAACACGACGCCCGCGTTCGGCAGGCAAGATTTTCTCCAGACGCCAGCATCATCGCGACTGCGTGTGCGGATCAAACAATCCGTTTTTGGCACGCGATTGATGGACGGCTGTCAGAAACCAGTATCGACCACGAAAACACAAAAACCGCCTTTCTGAACTTCGTAGACAATGACAGAATTATTGGATCCAGCGGCAACGATCAGGTAAGAATGTGGTCGACCAAAACAGGCAAAGCAATCACGCCAGCGTTGATTCACCGCCCGTCGTACGCTTTCCCGCCTTCGTTCACATTCGCCGACGAACGGATCGCGACGGTTGATGGATACAAGTGGTTTTTGTGGAGCCTGAACGATGGCTCACCACTGGGAAATTACGAGACCTCCAAACGCATTGAAAGTGTTCACTTCTGCGAACACGGCGGTGACGTGTTGGTGAATGCCGCAGCAACCAGTGTCACCTGGCATTATGACTTCCCGGAAGGAATGGCGGCTGCTCCCATCGTGACAACGCTGACCAATCCACGGCAATCCAACAAGGTAGCCATCAGTTCTGACGGCGATTTGGCGGCCGCTCGGTCAACAGGAGGCACAGCATTTGTCTGGAATTTGCGCACCGGAGAAATCATGGCAGAATTGGAAAATGTGCGTTGGCTTGAATTCGTGGACTATCGGCGGCTGATGGTGACAGGAGGTAGCTCAACAAGAATTTTTTCGTTTCGCCATCGCCACAAACCGAAGTTTGCTGAGCGCGTTGATGAGAAAGATTCCGTCGGGCTGCGATGGCAGTCGGGCGCCAACTGGGCCATTTCCGGTTTGCCAGGCCAGCCAACGTTTCAATTTGCCAACGGCAAGGGGCAGTTGCTGGACACAGACGGAGCTCAGTTGCGTGAATTCAAATTGAATTCGGCTCCCACTGCAAAGTTTTCCGCTCGGTTCGGTCCTGACCGGAATCGCCTGTTTACGATCAATCACGACTTGTATTCGATTTGGGATGCCACGACGGGAGAACAGATTGGGCAGTCGCTGCAGGTTCCAGATAAAGCGGCCATGCACACCAGTGCGGACGGAATTCTCGTGGCGCTGCGATTCAACAGCGAGCAGGCAGCCATCTGGAATATGGAATTCGGCCGGTTTCTTGTGGATGGACGAACAACCGACACGCCTTCCGGACCTTCAGAATCGCAGGCAAGTTTGGCATTGCTCAGCGGAGTGAGCAGTTTCGTTATGGCACCGAATGGGAAATACGTTGTCATTTCTCGCCATGGTTCCGAGACATATCACGTTGTGGATGTCGATACGCTGGCTGAGCGATTTCAGGTTGATGCACATCGCGGAGTTCTCGCAACAATTCAATTCACGGCAGACAGCTCGCGGTTTATCACGGCCAATTCTGACACAACCGTGAGAGTGTGGGATGCAATGTCAGGAAAGCAAATCGGCCCGCACCTGCCTCACCCAACATTCGCGCGAGCCGCCACAATCAGTGATGACGGAAGTTTTGCTGCATCACGAGATTCTTACGGCGTTATTCGTACATGGGACGTGTACTCGGGAGAACAACTGGGCCCGTCCTTTGACGGTTCGGAATTTGACGACAACCTGCTTTCGTTTTCGGAAGACCTGAATCGACTGGTGGCGACTCCAGCAACAGGAAGCGTGCTGCAACACAGGTTGCCTCGTCTGGCAATGGATCGTGAGTCCAGTCGGCTTTTGGTGGAACTGGTGACAAGTCTCCGCGACTTTGGCTCAGGCCGGAGCGAAACTTTAACCGCCGAACTCACGCAGAATCGCGAACAGTACATGGTCGCCTGGCGACAGTGGCGCAGAACCATCGATCTTGCACAGGACAGCCTTGAAAACATCCCAACCGATAACATTCTCACACGACTTGCGAACGAAATCGACAGACACGCGTTTTATGGAAACTGGACGTGTGACGGTGAAACGCTGACAAGTGACGAGTTGCGTTTTTCTCGCATTGAACTGCCCGTTGAACCTGTTGGTAGCTATCAAATTTCCATGGATTTCACGAGACGCACAGGGACTGATCACATTGGAATTCAACTGCCGTTTGCCAACGGGCGAACACTGTTTGTGATTGATTCCTTTCCACCGAAAGGCCTGGTGACACTGGAAGGGATTGATGGTCGAGTAATCAATCGTTCGGGCCGCGAGCTTGGAATTCAGGCTCCCGTCGATCAACAACGATCACTGACAGTAAGCGTCCGTCAAACCGGCCCACACGTTAATATTACTGCGCAGTTAGACGGGACCGAAATCTACAATTGGTCCGGCGCCAGCCGTCGCCTGATTCTGCATAACACTCTCGACGTGCCTCACGTTCGACGTCCTGCAATTCAGACCCACAAGAGTCAGTTTCAGATTCAAGGTCTCAGAATTGACCGGCTTCCGTGATCGCCCATTGCCGGCCAGCACTGACGCTCATCAAGTGATGTGTCCTTAGTTTTCCCACTTGGTTCTGCGCAATATAACTTTATCGCTCAATTGAACAGGTTCTCGACACGCGATCGATCATGATTTTGAAGCTCTTATTCAATTTGCGATCAATGTAAGAATCAACCGTAACAGACCCTTCGTTCTCTTTGAAAATCAGGTAGTCGTCTTCTTCGTCAGTCCGTTTATGTTCAATCGGGACGACCTTGGCATGATGGTCAGAGACGATATATTGATGAACGCCCTTATTGCCTCCGTTGATTCCAATAATGGGCTTGCTCTTCAGATTGATGTCAGTACCTAAAGACTCTTCTACAACTTGGTAGACAAAGTCATAAGACGTTGTGTTTTCAATCTTTGCCAGTTCGTTATTCGTGAAACGGGTTCCAACTCCTCCCTTGTGAGACTGCATGATAAACAGGCTGCGGCCTTGTGGGATGGTGTATTCAGTTTGAGTGTTCAGCATTTTACTGAATCGGGCGTAGTCGTCATGTTTGCCCGATTTCCAATCGCCGTTGGCATAGACAAGATCGTGATTACTGGCAGTCACGTAGACCGGGACTGGTGAAGTGTCAATGACCTGCTTGACTGCCGCAAATTGATCAACTGTGGCGCCTAGGGTCAACTCGCCCACGATGATGACAAAATCAATGTTGGCATCTTGAACGGCTTTGTTGATCGAGGCCAAGATGCTGGCCGTTGCGACTTTGGGGTTCGTGACGTAGGTGTTGCCGAACACCATGAACTTATTCTTGGCCACGGGCTCTTGCTTCTGAGCAAACGCTGAATCTGGCAGGCAGTGTACCGCCACTGCGGTGACGATGCTGATTGTGCAGACGATCCAATGAGACAATCGCTTATTGTCGTTTTTTGCATTCATTCCAATTTACCTGTTTCGCTTTTTACGATCGCCGATGTGATTTTTGTTCAGCAATCTTTGATTGCTTTTCGGGCTGCTCTTTGGGCTGTTAGTCGTGGTGGCGACGGTTGGACTTCGTTGACGATTCCCGCATGAAACCACCTGACGTACAGGCGAAGAATGCAAGAAAATGCCATCAGTGTTCAAGATGCCGTCATTCCCTCGGTTTCGAATAGCAGTCAGTTCCTTCGAACAGTGATTCTTCGGGCGCTCGAATGTCGCTATTCGGCAAGCCGTCGGGGTATTCCTTCTTAATCACTTGGATCGCACTGGTGGCAACGGCGAGATGCTGGTTTTTGGTATCTTCGTAAAACGCTTTGGCGGCCTTCGGCAATTTGGGTTGGCCGTGGAGAGGTTTATCAGAAACGCACAATATTGTGGCATTGGGGATTCGATATCGAAAACCGTTGGCCGCGACCGTTGCGGATTCCATGTCAACGGCGATGCTGCGACTGACTCGAAGATGCTCGAACGTCTTTTTGAGCGACAATTCCCAGTTGCGATCGGCCGTTGTGTAAACCGCTCCGATCCGGTACGGCAAATCTGCGTCGTCAAGCGTACTGGCCAATACTCGGTTTAGTAAAAAGCTGGGAGTAATCGGCACAGATAGCGGCAACGATTCATCAAGCAGATGGTCGCCACGCATGTATCCAGATGCCAACACAAAGTCGCCAATCTCTTGGTGGTTGCGAACACCCGCACAGTGCCCCACCATTAACATGGCATCGGGGCGAAGCACGGCGAGATGATCCGTGAGATTTTTTGCATTGGAAGGACCAACGCCGATGTTCACGATGCTGATTCCGCGGTTGTCACTTTCCTTGTGATGAAGAGCTGGCATTTGCACATTGTCGCGGCTCGGTTTCTCGCAATCCGGGAATTGCCGCATAAAGGCTTCGATGTGCATATTGTAATTCGTCAGCAACACGTATCGCTGAAAATCTTCGGCTCGTGTTCCGGTGTAGTGTTCGAGTCGCTTGATGGAAAGTTCCGAACGTTCCGGTCCGAACAAAAACACTTTCTTGCGTGTTAAATCGAAATCAGATTCATCAATCATTTCCAGCAGGCGTGGTGAATTGAGATCCACGCGCGGCCTTGATCGCGAGACCGTGATTTCGGCTCCTCGCCGAGCCAGTTTGAAGAGCTCGCGCCTTAAGTACCATCGATAGGCTCGCGGCCTGGCGATCTTGCCCGTGAGTTCCGGATTGTGCTTGGACCAATGACGGAACACGGTCAACTTAGAATAGAAGCCGTCTTCATAAGTTTGTTCCATCCGCTCGCACGCGGTTCTTATTTGTTCACATAGCCCGTCGTCACAGAGACTGGGATCAATTCGATAGTGTGCTTCCATGCCGCAGAGTGTAGACAACTGAAGGTTCGATGACTTCACTGTTTCCAATCATTTCTGTGGCATGGGCGCAGAATCAAGTGGGGCCCTGAATTTAGATTTTCACTTGGCAATCACTTGATCTGGCCAAATGACTGGGATGGCCCCCCACTGGCTCTGTAAACACACACGAACGCGTTGAGACCTGCTTTCGCTGCCATCATGACAGCCAAGGCTTCTCTGGCATCTGTGGTTTTAGAAAGTTGCGAAGAACGATTCGTTCGTTGGTTGTCTTTCATTTTTCTTGAAGCTGTTTGGGCGGTTTTCTGTGCTGTGATTTCGACGGGCTGCGGTCCGGTCGCTATTGTTAAGATTCTCAGTAATTTTGATTTGTGAAGCACTGACACGGGGCGATTCATGGCAGCTCAATTTGTTCCTCACGACGACTACGTCGAGTACCCCGTTGAAGAGATGCGAAAGCGGGCTGCTGAGTTCTATTCGGGAATCAAGCGACGGCGAACCGTTCGTGAGTTTTCTGATCGGCCTGTGCCTCAAGATATCATCGAAACCTGTCTGCTATCGGCAGGGACAGCTCCCAGTGGCGCTAATTTGCAGCCGTGGCAGTTTGTCGTCGTGTCAGATCCAAGCATACGCAAGACACTGCAAGTTGAGGCGGAAAAAGAAGAACTGGAATTCTATCATCGTCGAGCACCTCAGGAATGGTTGGATGCGTTGGCTCCTCTCGGAACCGATGCCAACAAAGACTTTCTGACTCGTGCTCCCTACCTGATTGTGATCTTTTCGAAAGGCTATGATGTTCTTCCTGATGGCCGCAAAGTGAAGAACTATTACGCTCAAGAATCGGTCGGCATTGCCACTGGAATGCTGATCACATCATTGCACCATGCGGGCCTAGCGACGCTGACTCATACTCCCAGTCCAATGGGATTTCTCAATGATGTCTTGGAGCGGCCCAAGAATGAACGGCCGGCCATGTTGTTGGTTGTCGGGTATCCCGAACCTGATGTTCAGGTCCCAGTAAAAGCGATCCAGAAGAAACGCTTGGAAGAAATTGCGACGTTTGTTTGAGCCCACGCAAGACCGGCCGCCCACGGGACTCAGGAGCTTGCGCTCAGTCGCTACGCGGAAGTTGAAGATGTGGATGGATCAAATCGTGAATCAAATGTGAATCAAGTGAAATCAAATGGAATCAAATGGGGCCATTCACTTTTCGCCCTGAAGTCGAGGATAAAAGTGGATGGCTCTACGCTTCCGTTCTGCTTCTGTTGAAATTCAACCGTCTGTTACGAAGAGAGATTTGCGAGATCCATGGGAGCTTGGCAGGATGGTTCGAACAGTGGGCGTGAGTTTAAGTCGATGGAAAATGGGGTGGTTGAATGTGGCAAAAAGTGAAATACGCGATCGGGGCAATTCTGATCTTGTTTGTTGTTATCGTGACTTTTCAAAACACAGAACAAGTTGAAGCCACGCTGTTGCTGACCACAATTTCTTTGCCGATGGCATTCCTACTGTTTGCCACTTTGGCGATTGGCTTTGTTCTGGGAATGTTGACGACTGGGATCCTGCTGACTCGCAGAAAAAAACGGCAAGCCGCCGCGATGAAACAGCCCGCCCAAGCTGGAGATTGATCGCCGTGGAGAATCGGTGGGAATCAAACGGGGCCATCCACTTTTCGCTCCGAAGTCGAGGATCAAAGTGGGTGGCCCCACGCTTCCGCTTCCCCCACGCTTCCGTTGACTCAAACAGATGCGATGGATGGCGGCAACCCTGTGGAAAACGCATTCCTGAAAACAGTTCTTAGGGGGAGTGATAAAACACGGCTAGTGGCGAGTAGGCATTTTGATCTATTCTTCACAACACCTATACGGAGCCAACATGCGTACTCAAATGACAAAACTCTGCGTTCTGTTCTTCCTCGGGTGCCCACTGATTGGGTGCCAGAGTGCAAAGAACGCTGGGCAGACTACCACCACGGGTGCCAGCACTGCTGTGGTGCAGAATTTCGGGCCGGTGGATGTGCTTCTAGGGAAAATCAGTCTGTTCCCTTCCCGAGACAAATCCGTTGTGGCAAAGATTCGGCAGGCGGGGTACGAGAGTCGAAACGTTGGCGGTGTTGTCATGCTCCGTCATCAGTCAGGGAAGATTGCCGAGGTTACATACTTCACCGAAGTGACCAACGATACGATCGGGGTGGGCAAGCTCAAGTATCGAAAGTCGGGTGACGCGCGAGCCATTGTTTCTATCGATGATTCGGTGGTTGGCGAATGCTCGTTTCGAAAAGCCGTGATAGAATTGGCAACGCTTTCCTCCGTCAAGCCCCATGCCAGAACAGATGGTGAAGAAGTCGTGGTGGGGCAGGTCGTTGCGGACTCCATGAAGCTGACGGTTGTATCTCGATGCGAGAAGATCAGTGATCGAGGAGCTGTCGCGGTGTTCTTCACAGGAGAGGACCTGAAATTCTGGCATGAATACCGATTTGGCGACAAAGTGGTGGCTCAGAGAATATTGAAACCACAAGGGATTGCCGAGTTTTCGGGCGGCCTTAGCCCCACTCAACAGCTCTGCATTGTCGCCGACATGCACTTTCGACTCGCAGGGGAGCGGCAGGCAGCGGCCAACACAATCTACCTCCCGGTCGCAGCTCCGAATTAAAGGGAAATTCAGTCGGTGCCATGCACCTTCCTGTGGCCTCACCGGCGAACAACGTCTTCATCCGACTACCCCGCTGCCACGTCATCGTTCAGTTTCAGAACCACATGCATGTGGTGATTTAGCACCGCGTATCCAGCAACATCGACCGCGAAAATGGTGGTCAATTCCTGCAGCCGGTTCTCAATCCACTGCTGGCGATGTTCGCAGCTATCCCGCCAAACACGTGCTAGGCGAACACAACGGGAAATGCAGTGATCGAAGGGCGTCACGCTCGAATCAACCTAGGATCCACGAGCCATTGTCATCACAAGACTCCCCGGAAAACAGGCTGTCGAGCCCATGAAAATCCCACGTTAACCGGCGGAAGCGAAATTTCAGTGCATGTCCTTGTTCTTCTGTAAATGAACGAATTCAGTCGAATCAGTGGACCGCCAAAAATTTGGCGGTATTTGATTGAGTTGAGTGAATTGCAACCATAGCATCTCTACCTGTAACCGGGTGACCGCCGGTTCAAAGGCGGCACTCGGATTCGTTTTTGGCTGGGATCTGCGTAGGAGATTCTAGGGCTATGAAACCGCTTGACGCTTCCCCCAACAGGCAACAGATCGACGATTTTTATGACTGATCCTGAAAAGCTGAGTCGGCGCGAGCGCCAGATCATGCGTGCGGTCTACGCCAAGGGTTCCATCACGGTGAAAGAACTTGGCAAGGCAATTTCGCATCCACCAAGTGCCACAGCGCTGCGGACAACGGTTGGAATTCTTGTCGGAAAAGGCTGGCTTAAAGCGAAACTTGCAGGGTCGGCCAAAGTCTATTCGGCAGCAAGGTCAAAGGCCTCGGTCAGTCGCAATGAACTGCGTGGCCTCTTGACTGCATTCTTTGGCGGCTCCATCGAACAACTGCTCGTGTCTCATTTTTCCGATCCCGACAATCGCCTCGACGACGAATCCTATGAACGGCTCCTTGGGTTGATCGAACAGAATGTGGACGAAACTCCCCAATCGACGAACGACACAGAAGAAGACTGAAACGGCGGATGGGCTGGGGAAAAACTCTTGTGTTTATTTGGTCTGATACGAACTGAAACAATCAATGCCTGAAACAATTCTACCGCTGCTGATTCGCGTGACAGTGATGTTGTTCCTGGTCTTGTGTTTGCACCAGTTGTCTTCAAGGAAATCGGCAGCATTTCGTCACGTGGTCCTTTCCCTGGGCTTACTTGTTCTGCCAATCGTGTGTGCAATGCACCTTATGGAGCCGATTTTCCAGTTTCAGATTGCCACCAATCACACGCCATCAGAATCATCAGTCCACACGCCGACGGCGCCTTTGACGCATCACAATTCAATCCCGCCTGTTGACAGCCGTGATGCCAACGTGTTACCGCCCACAGATCAGTCGGGACGTCCTGACAGCGAAGGTTCGCCACCACCACTGACGGCGACTAACGGGACGTTGCCGAAGCGGGTTGTGGTTGGGGTCGCCTCAACGGAAACTGGCCATCCTTCATCACCGAATTCACCTAGGGTTGCGTCAATGCCCCCTTCCGGCGACAGCGATCGATCGCGAGAGTCCGCTCGACAGCCGAGCGGTTTCCTAACGAACGAGATGCTGGTCTTCGTGTCGCGTTTGAGCTGGGCTGTCTGGCTGATTGTTTCCAGTGTGATGTGTCTGCGTATTGGTTTGTCATGGTATTTGTCCAGGGCACGCATCGCTCAAAGTCGCCCGGCGACTCATACAGAGCAGCGACGTTTTTTCGCGCTCGCGGCTCAACTTGCAAATCACCCTGTCGCGGTGAGAGTTTCCGAACAGCCCGCACACATGCCCGTGTGCGTGGGGATTCGACGGCCGACGATTATTCTTCCTCGGGAAGTGCCAGAGTGGGATGACCGCACACTGAAGCCCGTGTTGAATCACGAACTGGCTCATGCAATTCGAGGGGACGCATGGATAAATGTCGTAGCACAACTTCAAGGAGCCGTTCTGTGGTTCCATCCCTTCAGCCTTTTATTGAATCGTCGACTTCGTCAGGACTGTGAGATTGCCTGCGACGATTGGGCGATGAGTCAGGGCATCGCCGCTCGTGACTATGCTCGAGTCTTGCTGAACGTGTCTGCCCGATTTCAGTCGGGCAACGTCAGCCTTTGCCACCCAATGGCAGCCCGCTCTTCGTCATTGCATGTTCGCATTAAGTCGGTCATGGAACCTTCGAAGGCTCGGTTGCCAATGGCGAAACGCTATCAAAAATGGACCGTGTCGATTTTCGCGCTCGCCACTCTTCTTGTGTCTTCCATTTGGGTCGACTTTACATCTGCCCAGCAGAGTATCCCGGCCAGGGTATCGTCGACCGGCGGGCAGCATGATGATTCGACTCACAAACCCAATCCGTCATCGGCCATTCATACGGCATCGTCTGTCGTGAAGGCTGTCAACCTAGGGAATTGGCTACTGCTTGAACCGTGGTTGCTGGACATTAATGACGACGATCTGCCGGACCAATCAACAGTTTTAACACTTCTTAACAAACGTTTCGGATCGTCGCGCACACAGAAATTGCTCGCGACATATCGCCAAAACTGGATTACGCTTGCGGATCTTCAGGCGGCTCGTTCGATGGGGTTTAACGCCGTTCGCCTGCCGTTTGACTGTGGACTGCTTGAATCCCCCGATGGCCAGGGTGATCTTCGAAAAGATGCGTTCCGATGGACCGACCACGCGGTGAAACTTTGTGAGCAAGCGGGGTTGTCGGTCATCCTTGATCTTCATGCAGCCCCCGGTGGCCAATCGCTTGATGGCCCATCCGGTGACGCGTCAGCAAATCGTCTCTGGACGGATGAGAACGCTCGTAATCGTACCGTTCGGGTCTGGCAAAAGATGGCAGAACGATACGCAGATAACGAGTCTGTCATTGCGTATGACGTCTTAAACGAACCATACGGAGACTTC
This sequence comes from Fuerstiella sp., assembly GCA_039974975.1. GTDB lineage: Bacteria > Planctomycetota > Planctomycetia > Planctomycetales > Planctomycetaceae > Fuerstiella. The sequence continues at coordinate 57,337 of JBDWHY010000089.1, forward strand.
GATCAGGACCTGCGTCAACCGATGCTGGATTTGTTCAGTCGGCTTTACGAATCAATCCGCAAGGTCGATCCGAACACTTTGATTTACGCGCCGGCAACACTTGATGGCTTTGCGTTTTACGGCGACCCGGCTGAGCGGGGATGGAGACACGTCGGATTCACACAGCATGCCTACCCCGGTCTGTTTGACGGGCGCCCTGCTGCGGTTCGCAGCCATGAGATGTTCCTGAAGCATTGGGTGGAATCCGTAGACCGGATGGTGGACAGGCTGAATGTTCCGTTTCTGTTGGGTGAATACAATGTTGTCTTCGAAGACGCGGGCGGAGCGGCGTTGACTGCCTGGTATTCGAGGGAATACGAACGCCGCGGATGGTCGACCGCGATCTGGACTCTCAAACGCCTTCTTCGCGAACCATCGTCAAAGGCAAATTCATGGTCACTTCTGACCAACTCCGTTGGCATCCACATCGATTTAAAAACAGACAGTTACGAAGAGCTGGTTCAAAAGTTGACACAGATGGGCAGTGTCAGCTGGCATGCGGATCGAAAATTCTCTCAAGCACTCGAAGGGAATTCGAATAGCTGGGAATGGTCTGGTCGCGACCCGTGGCAGTCTGTCGAGATTGAAACGGATGTTGCCGGATCATCAATTGTGCGCGGTGAAAACTGGGTGCTTCAGGCGGCTGGACGAGACATCTTTGGGGAACGAGATCGTTTTTATTTCCGGTGTCGCCCAGCCGTCGAGGTGTTTCATGCATCCGCACGCGTTTTGTGGCTGGACGAAACCAGTCCGTGGGCCAAGGCCGGATGGATGATTCGCTCAAGCCTGTCAGCCGACGCAGCTCACTTGTTGATTCACTGCACGCCTGACGGTCAAATTCTCATCTGTGGACGCGACAAGCCCGGTCAGGCGAGTTGGCAGAAAGTGGTGGGGTTGGGCGGTCTGCCGGTCCAACTGGGAATCAGCCGCGAGTACGATCAGATTCACTTCACGTGGACAGATGGCAGCGGTCAAACGGGGAAGCAAACCTTTTCGCCATCGTTTCTGACCGACAATCTGGACGCGGTCGTGGGCGTTGCAGCGTGTTCGCTGACTCCAGGCGTTCAGACAACCGTTGGACTTGACCGAGTGGCATTTCAATCACTGCGTTCCGACGGGTCGGCGGCAAATTTCGACGTGTCTGATACGACCGTCGCCCTTGCCTCACGTGCTGCACTTCCCGCCAGTCCGCAAAACTCCGAATCACATCGTTCTGAATCGCCGAATCCGGTTCGCGAGACTCCAGGCAAGACAAACATCTCCACCAAATGGTCAGCCGTAGCGGTGAAGAACCCATCGTTCGAGATTCCGGGTCAATCCACGGATACGGCGGCTGACTGGAACCGGTGGGGTGACTGGATGAATCGCGAAACGGAATGGGCACCAGTGCGAGACGGCAAAGCGGTGATTGGCTACCACCACTATCAAATCGAAAAACAGTCGGATTCAGGACTTTGGCAAAATGTGACCGTCACGCCTGGTGAATCAACACGCTTTCGCATCCAAGCGAATGCAGACATCGGCAAGAACGGGGCTTTCGCGAAGTCAGTCGAATTGCGGCTCGAAGTCCCCGGAAAAGATGGTAGTCCGATCAAAATTGGCAGCAAGACCTACTTGGCCACGCAAATCGCGACTGGTGATCGTTGGTCGACGCTGGAGGTCGTTGGTACACCAGAATCGGACGTCGTCCGCCTGATTGTTCGCGTTCTGTCCGCCGAAGGCGAGAGCGTTGCCCGTGATGGCTCGCTGAAGTTTGACGCTGTTGAGGTGAGTCAACGGCCACGCGATCAAGAAACCAAAACGCGTAACGGGACGCAACGTACCGTGGGCGTGTCGAAGTTGAAAAACGGTTCGTTCGAAAATGCACACGACGACGGTCAAATCGATGGCTGGTCCGGATGGGGCAATTGGCTTGGAAGGCAAGACGATTGGAAACCCGTTCGGGAGGGCAAAGCGATTTTGGCATACCAGCATTACCGCACTGACGGAACGGATAACAGCGGCGTGTGGCAGAACACCACGGTGTCAAAAGGAGCGAAGGTTACGTTCTCGGTGTTTGCCAACTTTGACCCCGGCAAACCAGGCACTCAATCACCTCGCAGTGTCGAACTAAAACTGGAGTCACCGCGGAAAGACGGAAAGTCGATCGTTCTGGCAACAAAGAAGTTTGAAGCCAGTCATCTGGCCCGCGACGGTAAATGGTCACAACTCAGCCTTGAAGCAACGGCACTCGACAACATCGTTCGATGTCTCATCATCGTCGAACCGGCTGCGAATGACGGGCAGCGAGACGGCGCTGTCAAATTTGACGAAGCCACCGTTCATACAACGAAAAAATAACCAATGACGACAATCGATTTGTAACGGAAGGGAAACTGATGAAGTACTTTTTTGTGACCACAGCTGTCTTGATCGCAGTCACCGTGGGTCCGCGGACTCCAGTGTCGGCCAGCATTATTACCAATTCGGGCTTTGAAGACACAAACGCAGATGGCACGTTTGGTGATGGTTGGGGAAGATTTGGTGCGGCTGATTTCAATGCATTTTTTGGTGCTAATGCGCATGCGAGCTTCTTTCTGGATAATAGTGGAAACTCGGGAGGCGTGTTCCAACAGGGCATCGCAGGAGTTGCGGGGACCGAGTACAGGTTTACGCTGGAGGACCTGTTTATTGAATCCAACGCAGCGGCTTCCAACTTCGACCTGGGGTTGGAGTTCTACCAAGCAGATGATTCAACACTCATCCTAAGCACGCAGACATCAATTGTTCCATTGACATCCGGAAGCGGACTCACGTTCTCACATACGGCCGTTGCGCCGGTAGGAACACAGTTTGTCCGACCAGTCATTACATTTTCTGGTGCAGATGGCTCGGCAGCGAATTCAGAAAATGTGTTTGTTTTCAACACGTCTCTTGCCAGTACGTCTCTTGCAGCGGTCCCTGAACCATCGTCGGCCGCTTTCCTGGCGTTTGCATCAGCCACATTCCTTGTGGTCAGGCGCCGTCGGCATCGACACGCAGCCCGCTTCTAAATTCATACCCGTGCAGTTGGTTTCCTTTGGCAGATACGTCGGCGCGGATAGGTGGCGCAGATAGGTGAGTGAGTCAAAGAGTCCGTTTTTTGTGCAAGCCTCATCCAAAATTCTGCATATCTTAGTTGAGGCCGCTGTCAGTCCTGCTTTGTCGGGGCAATGCCACGCGTGAAATACGTCGATACCATGTCAACTACCTGTCGGCTGAATTCGGTGTCCAGCTGTGAAGGGCAACAAGGCGACATTCTGATTTAGGCATTAAGTACAATGTCTCCTTTTACGCCTTCCGGCTAGGTATCGACTGTCACTTGAGTCTCCTGCGATATTGCTCTTGTTCATTGCTTATCGCGTGAATGTCATGTTGGCTGGCCCCACTTGATCTCGGATCCACCTGGTACCACGCATATTGCATGAGCCAGAAATGGCCGAGTGTCCGATTGCACTGAGAAAAAACTGCTGACGACAATCAGCCGAAGCGAACTCGACCAGATCAAAGTTGGCTTGAGCGTTCTCAGATTCAAACCAAGCATGGCTGATCAACTCAGCGACTCCGCCAGCCAAGCCAGCACCGCCAGCACCAGCCAGCACCAGCCAGCACCAGCCAGCACCAGCCCGGAGGGCGACACAAGAATAGCCGGCGGTGTCAACCGCCGGTTAGGTGTCGCACTGAAAACAGCCCGGAGGGCGGCACAATTTCACTGCTGTCAGCGGATTGTGGTGTTTGAATCGCTAAAATTCGAGTTGAGCGCAGCGGCGAATTCAAGCAAGGCCCAGCTGCCAGAATAAGTTGCGCTGGCTTGTTCTACACGAACACCTTCGCCGCCTGGCGTTGCCCGGAATGATACTGGCGGCCTTGCTGTTCGGCATGAGATTTCATGTTCTCTGACTTCCCCGCACACGTGCTGCGACCAAAGTAGCGACGCCAGTTCCAAACCAAGTCTTTGAACATGCTCGATTCGATTCCATGTTTCGACAACACGGCTGCAACATGCTTTGGCACGGTCTCTTGGCCTCCCAAAGCTTCTCGAACAGACGTCCAGCGAAGCAAAGCGGCGTAGTCTTTCATCGTCATGTTCAAAAAGCCGCGATCACTACAGCGAAGACCATCCGAATGAACCTCTGGGTTTGCCGTCAACCTGCCATTCATCGCTAACGGCGCCAACCAAGCATCTTGAATCACTCGGCGTCCCGTTGGATTTCGCTTCTTCTTTCTTCGCTGTTCTTTCAGCTGTTCAATAGCAGTATCTCGGATTTCTTTCCCCTGCTGTTCAGCGTCAACCACCTTCAGATCATAGGCGGCTGATTCGATCTTTGCTCCTCGAGACGCCTTAATGCGATCATAGATCGACGTGTGAACTGACTCATCAGGAGACTCAGCCATCTTGGCTCGCACGGGGTTCAGATCAACGTAAACGCTGCACGCGAGCAAGCCCGCTTCGTCTGTGATTTTCTGAGCCTTAAAGCGGCCTTCCCAAAATCGTCCCGTGCATTCATCGTGCTTGTTGGCCATTCGAGCAATCGGTTCAGCCAACGCTTTCATGAACCAAGACACGTCGGACAGGCGAAGGCGAATTTCTTTGAGGCGTGCTTTGTCGGCACACAATTGCTTGACGTCCACATCAGTCGGTTCAGCAAGCTGCTCTTCGATTCTCCTGCCGGGAAACACCTTCAGCCAGCGAATCGCAACCTGTTCATCGGACCAAGTTTTCACGACATCCGGGCGATTGCGAAGAATTTGGTGCATGTGATTCGACAGGATTGCATACGTCAAAACGTCAATAGCAAACACGCTGGCCAGGCATTCCATTCGCCGTCGAATCCACTCTTTGCGTTTGGAAAAATCCTTGCCGGAAACCGGATCTTTCCCGGCCAGCCACGCCCGTCGAACGCAGCGTTGAGTCACAAACACAACACCCACTTC
>JBDWHY010000090.1:0-1337 GCA_039974975.1 Fuerstiella sp.
ATTTCGGCTGACTTCATTGTTTTCCTCACCTCCAGTCTTCAGAATTTTTGCTCCAACTGTACGCGTCCGCAACGCGGTGGTAGTAACGAGACAAGATGCGTAGCTGGAAAATGGCGAGGAAGCGCTCTGACTATCGAAATCAAGGAACCAACGCTTAATGTCTGAGAATAACTCGGCTTCTAAGGTATCGATTGAGGAATTTCCGTCTCCGATCGCGGAACTCAGATCGCTTATTCGTGAGAGGAAGATCACCAAGGATCTTTTTGAAACAATTGAATTCAAACAGCTCTTGGAAAAAGTCTCCGAGTGTGCGGCGAGTGATGATCCAAGGACAGTTTGGATTTCCATTTCGACACTTGGACGAATGGCTTCAATTTCGAAACCGGCGGAACGGATTGCGGCTCCGCTGATTGCGCAAAGGCTATCAAACGCATTACCGGACGCAATTCGTTTGGGCGACGGCGAAGATCGCTACTACCTCGCGAAAAGCCTGGAGACTTCCGAAAACAAAAAGATCGTGGACCTGGCATTTAAGGAGATAGCAGAAGAGGATGTCGCTGAGACTGCCAGGCGCGTCTGGGTGAACATAGCTTCAAAAAATTGCGCAACTCTGACTGAGTTTTTGCAACGCATCAACAAAGAGCTTTCATTTATTACGCCGTGGTTGAACGATAACCCAGATGCAATTTGCCGACGAATTCGTCGAATTAGCTCAAGCCTGGAAGACGTCTTGGCAACCGCTGAGACCGACTCCGGTGAAGATATTGGCATTCAACTCAGATCTCTATATCTGAGCCACCTGCCCAATTCTGGACCTAATGATCGCGACTTACGAACTGATACATCCGAAGACTTTCTTTCGAGCTTGAAACGAATTGCGCGTCTCAATTTCGTCGCTCGCACTGACCCCGTCGTATACAGGATCGTGGACGGGATCCGCAGGTGGTGGCGTCCTGCCTCACCTCCAAAGAGCTTTGAGATCAAAGCGGAGCAAATAACTCGGTTGGGCGTCGAGTCTTTGCTCTCATTCGCAAAGCAAGGCGTAATGAATAAGCCATTGCGAGAAGCACTGACTTCCGCGTCCAACAAACAGACAGTCGAGAGAGCAGCGCGCGAATTTGCGTCCCAGTCGTTGGGCATAGAACCAGACATCGCCTATTGGTTCATAAACGGTGCGGAGCCAAGAGAAACGCGATCTATTCGAGCTGTTGACGCTATCTCAGAGACCAAACTTGACGAGTATATCGCCCACTTGTTGATTTCTTTGGAATCACCAGAGCTACAGGGAACCGAGTTAGAGCAAGCGCTAAAAGATGTTGTAGACATAATGCCCGCAG
>JBDWHY010000091.1:0-3764 GCA_039974975.1 Fuerstiella sp.
TGGCGTTTGAAGCGATTAGCAATTGGTGAGCCCATGACGGCGGAAGCTTTTCGCGACGGCTAAAACAGCACAGCGGTTGTGTTCTGGTGACAGCAGCCCGGTTCGGTCGGTTCGGCTGAGGTTGGCCCCCTGTGATTCGCCCCCGCGGTGATTCGCCCCGCTGTGATTCGGTCCGGCTGTGGCTGGCATGAGGCGATTCGGCATGCAGTGGCCTCTCCCGCAGTGATCTGGCCGAGCTTTTTCGGGACCTGCCACGTCCCCCAAGTTTCGTTTGACTCGACCGATCGCCTGGCCCTAGCGATCGGCCTGCCCGAAGTGGCTGAGTGAACAAAACTTGGGTTCTGTGAGAGGCGTGGTGGCAGTGGACGATGGATGCGTATCGCCCTGACACCAACGAAACAGCCGCACGGCTTGCGAAGTGCGGCTGCTTGAGTCATCAATCATGACTGGTTTGACATGACTGGCTTAGAATTCGCCAATGACGTTCCCGTCGGCTCGTGATCCAAGATTTCGGTACGTGCCCAAGTCAATGTTTTCACTGATGCTGCGGACAGACCCATCCATCAAGACAACATTCACGATGCCTGTGTGGTAACTGCGAGCTGTCACAGCAGCGAAGGTTGGTTCAGCACAGCCTTGGTCTTCTCGACAGTTTGTGAAGTCACCTTCGTCGGGACGAATGCCACCAGGCACGATCACGTTTGCATTCGGAGGCAAAGTTGTGGTGAATCCTGTTTGGTGGATTCGACCATCAACCCATTCTGTGTGTCCACTGTCGCTTCGGTTTGAACCACCTGCACTCACAAGCAAGCTGACTTCTTCCGCACTCGAAGGAATCGGAGCCCCTGCCGAAAGGCTATCGCCGTCTCGGTTGTACGGAGTAAATGCTCGCACTTCTGCAAAGCCCAAAGTATTGCTTGTGCCATCTGTGAAGTCTCGAGTGCTTAGCTTCGAATTCGGAAAAAATGCTCCGTCGCCGCCCGTTCGGCTGCTGTTGGTCCAAACTCGCCAAGTCCCGCCGTTAAATCCGTATGACGTTGGGTAATGCTCGGCAGCCCCCGTGTCATCGACTCGTTGACGATCGTTCACTTCAGAAGGGCACTGAAACGCGGCCACTCGTTGAATCGTAATGTCTCCATTGGCGGCGTTGTCGTATGACAGAGACAGGTCGACCGACTGAAACAGGTTTCCCTGTTCTAGGTAAGGCAACAGGCGAGCATGAACAGACCACTCTCCTCCTTCTGTGTCGTTGCCCGTTGAAATGTCTGACACGAATGACGGTGGAAATGCTCGAAACACGTCCAAGTAGTTGTGTAAAGCCAGACCAATCTGCTTCAGGTTGTTTTTGCACTGAGTTCGGCGAGCCGCCTCACGTGCTTGTTGGACAGCTGGCAGGAGCAGCGACACCAAGATCGCGATGATTGCGATCACAACCAAAAGTTCGATCAGAGTGAATCCGCGACGTAAAGCAATTCGATTTTTCATAGTCGGTGCGATCTTAGGGAGTAGCGACTCCAAACAATGGAGCCCTCAGAGGAAAATGTATCGAACACGTGATGTGATCAGCAGATAGACGGCCTGCTGCCATTCGGCTCGTGTTTCAGTTTTTGATGATCTAACAGCGAGAGCTCAGCGAATTCCCAAGCTTCAATTCGAAAATACCAGCGTTTTGCCGGTTGAAATGGCCTGGCTGCTATTGAGACTCAGTATCAGAGCCTGCAGTCTAGACGGCTCAGAACGATGGTCAAGATCTATTGGCAATAAAGTCTGTCAAAAATCGCGGAACAAGAACTCGGGAAAATATGAACGATTTCTGAAGGGGGATGTTGTTTGAAGACGTGAAGAATTTCGTCCGTTTCGTGTCCCTTTCCGGGGCGCGTTTGCGATTCAGAACGGGATCGATGGCTGAAGAGAACGGGTCTTGTCATTGGTTCGCGTCAAAAAGACTGTTTCTGCACAAATTTGGCATCGATGAAACCCCTAGGGTGATTGCGTGGTGGATTGACTCTGCTAGAGTTCCACACCCTAGGGCTGGGTGCCCGATTTTGATTCGCTGATTTTGCAGAGCGAAACAGTGATTCTTCCATAGGAAAATTGAACACAATGATTAGCACGGCATGGATGCATATGAAGGGGCTGGGGCCTGCTCGGGTTCTGATGCTGCAGCAGCTTGGAGTTCGCAGTTGGCAAGAAGCCGTGGACTACCCGGAGCGCGTGCCTGATTCCTTGCGATTTCAGATTTTGCAAGAATGCCATGCGTGTCTGGACGCCAGAAAGCTGAAAGACATCTCTTTTTTCACAGAGCGTCTTCATCCCGCGGACCGGCATTTGATCTTGTTGGAATACGGTGACAAGGCTTCGTATTTTGACATCGAAACCACGGGGCTTGAATACGACGATCGCATCACAGTGATTGCGTGCTGGCATCAGGGCCAACTGCACACGTTTGTCGAAGGGGAAAACCTCGACGACTTTTTAGACCTGCTTGATGAAATCGAATTGTTGGTGTCATTTAACGGCAGCACGTTTGATGTGCCACGAGTCCTCGACACATTTCATATTCCCGAATTGCCTTGTCCTCATCTTGATCTCAGATGGGCGTGTCATCATCGAGGACTCACCGGTGGGCTCAAACACATCACAGGAAAGCTGGGTCTACATCGCCCAAGCGATTTGCATGATGCCGACGGTGCATTAGCGGTTGAGCTTTGGCAGCAGTGGGAGCAAACTTCCAGCGAAGAAGCTCGGCAACTTTTGCTTAGATACTGTGCGGCCGATGTGTTGTTGCTTCAACCGCTTGCAGAACACATCGCTGACAAACCGATGAGCGACCTGAACCAACTGTGGCAGCATTTGCCCGCCGCCGTAGAGCAAGACTATTTGTCGCTTAGTGGCTCGGCGCCCGATTCTGTTTCGTCAAGTTCCGATGTTCGCAAACAAGTTCTTTCGGCGATGTTCGGTCCAGCAAGTCCACTAAAACTGAGGACTCGGCGCCGAAGATCGGGTTAGCAGATCTGGTTGTTGGTCAGTGTCGCAATGGTTTTTTCAAGCCTACGCGATTGACGGATTGACGGGTGAAGAGTGTTGGGTTGTCGGGTTGTCGGGTTGAAGAGTTGAAGAGTTGAAGACAACAGCGTCGTCTCAGTAAAGTGCCATCCATCATCCCCAGCCACGAAGTGGCGACATAACGTAGCCATGGGCGTGAGCCCATGGGTTGGCAATCAATACCGCGCCGTGAGCCCCGAAGGGACGGCAGGAACGATCCGGCCGTAACACCTGTCGCCCCTTCGGGGCTTCGCACATGTCTGGATCTTCCGATCCACGGGTTGGCACCCGTGGCTACAACATGCCGTCCCTTCGGGACTTACCGACGATCGGATTCACCGGCAATCGGCTTCACCGTCGTCTCAGAAAAGTGCGTCTCAGAAAGTGCCACCCAGCATCATCAGCCACGAAGTGGCGACATAATGTAGCCATGGGCGTCAGCCCATGGGTTAGCAATCAATACCGCACCGTGAGCCCCGAAGGGGCGGCACAAACGATCCGGCCGTAACCCCTGTCGCCCCTTCGGGGCTTCGCACATGTTTTGATCTTCCGATCCACGGGTTGGCACCCGTGGCTACAACATGCCGTCCCTTCGGGACTCACCGGCGATCGGATTCACCGTCGTCTCAGCAAATGCGTCTCAGCAAAATGCCACCCAGCATCATCAGCCACGAAGTGGCGACATAACGTAGCCATGGGCGTCAGCCCATGGATTGGCA
>JBDWHY010000092.1:0-4765 GCA_039974975.1 Fuerstiella sp.
TGGCAGTCGAGCCACCTTGTGGATGAAGACCGAAAAAGAGGCTTTGCTGTATAAAGAAGCCAGCAAGAACAGCCCTGGTGGAGTTGATCAGAGAATCTGGGTCGTCGACAGCAAAGGTGCTGGTCCAGTTTTGGACAGCTACGAAACCAGTGCTCCATCTGCCGCAGCCAATACGGCTCAGGCAGGCTACGGCGACAAAATCAGTCGTGGTTACAAAGAAGAAATGGAACACTTCTGCTACTGCATTCGTGAAAACAAAAACGAACTGCGTTGCGACGGACACGTTGCCATGGCCGACGCGATCATGGCTCTAACGGCCAACTTGGCTATGAAGTACAAGAAGCGAGTTGAATTCAAACCAGAATGGTTCGACGTGAGCAGCGATTCGTGCCCAGAAGACGAAATCACAGCATAGTAATTACCGTTGATTTACAAATGGAAGGCTGTCTGATCGCATCGATCGGGCGGCCTTTTTTTGTGCGCTGAAGACAGATTGATAAGCAGGTGGAACTGTGGAACTGTGGAACTGTGGAACTGCGGGACTGCGGGACTGCGGGACTGCAGAGTAATGCGTCGTCAGAAGATTTGCCCAAGGGTCGAGCTGCCGTGTCGTGCGGAAACCAATCGAAATGCGGCTGTCGAGACGGCACGTCCAAGGGCACGGCCGCACATAGCTTCGGGTGGAAACCCAAGTTCGCCCCCCAAAGAACGGGGGAAGCCGTGATCTCAAACACGACACGCGCGGTATCCGCGCTCCAAAACCATCTGGTCAATTTCAGACGGTGCCCACATTCACGGTCTTGGTTCACGTCCTAGCGAATGGTCTTGGCAAACGTATGGGCAAACGTTCCACAACAGTTCGCTGCGAAGCCCAACGGCGGTCGCTCATTTGCGGCTTGCGGAAACCTCGGGAAGGAATCTGCCAGGCGTCATCTGAAGCGATGTTGCATCACCGCGGCGCGGCAAATCGATTCAGTCGCTGCCAAACTGACTCAGCAGCGTGCGACTGTTCGACTGGCCAATCGCCCAACTGCCAACTGCCAACTGCCAACTGCCAAACCGCCCAACCAACCACCTTGAAGCCTGACCCGAACTACGCTTGGCCGTCTTCGTCTTCGTTGCTTTCGGAATCATCTGACGTTCGAGGCTCATCGACCTGAGTTTCCGACCCGGCAATGGTGTCAGATTCCAGTTTTCGAGTTTCCGCCTCTTCCTTGGCTCGAGCAATATCTTCTTCGGTTTCGCCAGCTCGAGCACCCAAAATCTTTCGGACGTCTTCTTGGTCTAGGTCTTCGTGTTCTAGCAACGCTTCTGCCAACGCATCTAATTGCTCACGAAATTCTGTCAGCATTTCGATGGCTTGAGTATTAGCGTCTTTCAACAGCGTTTGAACTTCAACGTCGACCAAACGAGCCGTCTCTTCGCTGAATTCACGGTGAGAGTGCATTTCTTTACCAAGAAACGGATGCTCTTCAGACTGGCTAAACAACACCGGTCCAATGGCATCCGACATGCCCCATTGAGACACCATACTGCGAGCAATTTTTGTTGCATGAGCAATGTCGCCAGATGCACCAGCGCTGTATTCATCGAAGATCAGCTTCTCGGCCGCTCGCCCACCCATGCTCATCACCAAACGCTTAAAAAACGCGCTGCGACCAACGTTGGGGACTTCTTTTTCGGGAAGGAATCGAGTGACTCCGCCCGTGCGTCCTCGAGGAACAATCGACACCTTGTGAACGGGGTCCATGCCTTCTTGGTACCATGCCAAAACAGCGTGGCCAGCTTCGTGCCAAGCCGTCAAACGACGTTCTCGTTCATCCACATGCTCGTCTCGCCGAGCCCCCATCACGATTAGGTCTTCCGCGAAATAGAAGTCGTCCATTTCGACCGCTTTTTTGTTCATCCGAGCTGCTCGTAAAGCGGCCTCATTCACCAACTTCTGAAGCTCGGCCCCGCTGTATCCCATGGTGCTTCGAGACAACGCATCAAGGTCCACACTTTCGGCCAAGGGAACTTTGCGTGAATGAACCTTCAGAATCCCAAGACGCCCTTCTCGAGCCGGGCGATCCACGGTCACATGGCGATCAAAGCGGCCAGGACGCAGCAACGCTGGGTCCAAAACATCGTTTCGATTCGTGGCAGCCAAAACGATGACAGCTTCTGTTTGTTCGAAGCCGTCCATTTCGGACAGAATTTGGTTCAAAGTTTGCTCACGCTCATCATGGCCTCCCCCCAAACCCGCTCCTCGAACTCGACCCACAGCGTCGATTTCATCGATGAACACGATACAAGGAGAAGCTTCGCGAGCCGTCTTAAACAGATCTCGTACTCGAGTCGCTCCGACTCCGACAAACATCTGAATAAATTCAGACCCGTTGATGCTAAAAAAGGGAACTCCGGCTTCCCCCGCGGTGGCTCGAGCCAGCAATGTTTTTCCGGTACCCGGAGGTCCAACCAGCAAAACACCTTTTGGGATCCGAGCTCCCAGTTTGGTGAACTTTTTGGGGTGCTTCAGGAACTCAACAATTTCCTGCAGATCTTGCTTCGGAGTCTTCAAACCGGCGACGTCGTCATACGTGACTTGCTGCTCGTTTTTTTCGAAGCGTCGAGCTTGGCTGCGGATAAATCCGCCCATCATTCCACCGCCACCGAACGGGTCGCTGGAACGTCTCATCATCAGATAAAGAAACAGCAAAAACAGCAGTGGAATTGACATGTACGTCAAAAATTCCATGCCTCGACTCATCGTAATCCGCTTGGAATCGATGTTCAGCTTTTTGGCCGCTGCCTGAGATTCAAGAAGTTGGGCAAGCGTGCTATCGCCTGCAGCGGGTGATAGCAAAACCGTGTTGAACTTCTTTTCGAGATCTCCCACAAGCCCATCGGGTTTCTGTGAGGGAATTTGCTTCCATTCGCCATTCAGGATTTCGCCGTGGATTTCCACGGATTTTACCTGTTCTAATTTCAGCTGTTCAAAGAAGTAGCCGTAGGGCACGGTGGTGCCGACCGCTCCGCTGCCGCTGAAAATCAGAAACACGGCCAACATTCCGAAGACAATTACGAAAAATGTCATCGAATTGGAGCGGCGAGGCTCGGGCCCTTTTTTGCCTTGAGATGGCTTCTGGCCGGAAGACTTTTCCTCCGAAGAATCTGACATCAGTGCTGTTTTCCAGTGTATCTGTTGAAAAGAGCAGGGAAACGAAGTCGTCGCCTTGCTGTTTTGGGCGGCGTTCGCATAAACCGCGTTCGCATAGACTGCTGCCGCATGGACCGCAGGTTGCCCTTTGAAATTTATTTTCCGAAGCGTCGAAGACTAGCGGACATGCGGAAAGCGTGCAATTCGATCGTAGTGAGTACGCCTCGAAACCCTGTGTTCCCCCAATTTAGTGGCGAAGTGATCCGCAATATCATTCCATTTGCCGTTTTCACAAAGTCAGCGGCCTCAAGATTCTGCAACCCACGTTCGCCACAGGGATTGTTGCGGCTGCAAGAGATTTGGCCATTTAATCTCTGAAGGAAACTGGTTTTGAGCCGCTTTGTCAGACGGGGGATCAATTTTTTGAACGCGGCAGGTCAGCAGCACAACGGATCTCAGTAGAAACACCATGTCGCCAGCAGGGGGACGGTCGATCTTGCATTTTGCCTTCCCGTTGCGGAATCACGACAGCAATTTGCACCGCTTGGCATCATCCTGAATGGGTCGGCTTCCGGACATACACGATGACGCTGACCACAGGAAAGGGCGGCAAACTTCGGTTGTCCGTTTAGGCGATTCAGAACGAAGTCCGGGAATTTGTCGAACGTCTTTACCGGATCTTAAAAAACCTTTCGATTCATTCTAAGCGGGTCGAATCTTGGGGCCGCTGGCTGTTACTCTGCCGCCGTCGCCTGCCGCGTGGAAGAACGTTTTCTGCTTCTTCAACCTTGGCATAGACGCTCAAATATTCACCGACGCCACAACATCCAAACCGGATCGATGATTTCCAATGGATGAATTATTTCATGAGTGCGGAGTAGCCGCTGTCTATCAATTGAAGACAGAGCCCGTACATCGGATCGTGCCCAAGCAAGACCCACTGAAGGCTGCTCGGCTGATTCCCGGCATGTTGCTGGACATGCAAAACCGAGGTCAGTTGGCGGCGGGAATTACGTCCTACAACGAGGACCGATCTCAACTGATCGATACTCATAAAGACGTCGGCGGAGTCTCTGAAGTCTTTCAGATGAATCGTCAGGAAGAATACTCTTCGCTGATGGAACGCTATTCGGGAAACGCGGCCATCGGGCACGTGCGATACGCGACGTGTGGTCGAGACGACAAAAGTTATGCTCAACCCTTTGAACGCCATCATATTGCTCGAGGCAAATGGTTTGGTTTTGCATTCAACGGGCAGCTTGCCAACTACACCGATCTGCAACAAGAAATCTTGCAGACAACCGACTTCCATCTGACTCGTCAAACAGACACCGAGATCCTAAACCATTTGATCTCACAAGAATTGTCCGAAAACGCAAAGATCACTCCGCTGGAACTGTTGGGATCATTGGCCGAACGTTTGGATGGTTCTTGGAATATTGTCTACCTAAACGCCAACGGAGAAATGTTTGTTTCTCGTGACCCACAAGGCATCCGTCCTTTGTGCTACGCGATCGAAGGCGGACTGTTTGCGGCAGCAAGCGAAAGCGTCGCACTCACTCACTTGGGCTTTAAGAATTCATCCATCAAGAATGTGGAACCCGGCCAAGCTGTCATCATTAATCC
>JBDWHY010000093.1:0-15735 GCA_039974975.1 Fuerstiella sp.
AGTCCAGACAGTTGCCAAGTGTGCCACACCAAAATTAATGGTTTAGGTTTTGCGTTGGAAAACTTTGATGCGGTCGGTCGATATCGAAAGCAGGATAGCGGAAAAGCCGTTGACTCGACGGGCTCCTATACGGATCGAAGCGGTCAACGGGTCACCTTTCAGGGCTCAGGCGACCTCGCTCGCTACCTTGCGACCAGTGAAGATGCTCATACAGCTTTTGTGAATCGAGCCTTCCAGCACTTTGTGAAACAACCCATTGCAGCGTTCGGCCCAGAAAAACTTGAGCAACTGACTCAAAAATTTCGATCCAGCAACTACAACATTCAGCAACTGATTGTTGAAATTGCAGTCATTGCCGCCACTCCCCTCTCCTCTCCCCCACCCGCCTCAAACGAAAATTCCTGACATGACCAACTTTCATTCACGACGGGACTTCTTAAAAAAATCGGGCCTTAGCGCCATGGGAATTCAGTTGGCGATGGGGCTGCCAAGTCTTGCATCTGAATCGTTGAATACACCAAAAAAGCAAAGACTGATTTTTGTCTTCAGTCCCAATGGAGTCATTCCCGACCACTTTTGGCCAGATACGTTGGGGAAAGATTTTGAACTGAAGCGAATCCTAAAGCCTCTGGAACCCTTCAAGAACCAGACAACAACGATGCATGGAATCTGCAATCGCATTCAAGGCGATGGCGATGGTCATATGCGAGGCATTGGATGCCTACTGACGGGCATTGAATTGTTTCCCGGTGATATTCAAGGAGGTTCAGATACTCCGGCCGGTTGGTCCATGGGGATTTCTGTCGACCAATATTTAAAGAACAAGTTTCAAGCGTCTTCGGAAACAATGACTCGGTTCGGCTCGCTGGAATTTGGAGTCATGGTTCCTGATCGAGCCGACACGTGGACTCGCATGTCATACGCCGGAGCCAACCAGCCGGTCGCACCGATTGACGATCCTTATCAGATGTTCGACAAGCTGTATGGTCAGCAAAAAAACCGTCAGATGTTGGCCAGTGTTTTGGATGGTCTCAATGACGATTACAAACGTCTATCAACCATGCTTGGCACTGAAGATCGTCAAATTTTAGATCGACATCTTCAGATGACTCGTCAGTTAGAAACAGATTTGAAAACAGAAATGGCGGCCGGTCAAAAACAGGCCGCTGATACAAGTGGGGAAGTAGGGCATGCTGTGCCCACGTTGCCTCCAAACATCGAAGAACAAAACGACAACATACCGTTGATCACGAAGATGCAAACGGATTTGTTGGTGAACAGCTTCGCTGCCGATTTTGCTCGGCTGGCCACCTTTCAAATCACAAATAGTGTGGGGCAACCCAAGATGAGATGGCTGGGAATTGAAGAAGGCCATCACGGTTTGTCTCACGAACCCGATAGCAACGAAGATAGCTATGAAAAGCTGATCAAGATCAACACGTGGTACTGCGAGCAGATTGCTTACTTGGCGAAGAAGTTGTCTGAAACGCCGGAACCCGGAGCCGATGGATCAATGCTGGACAACACGACGATTGTTTGGACCAATGAACTGGGCAAAGGCAACTCGCATACACGAGACAACATTCCGTTTGTCATGGTGGGCGGAGGTCTCGGTTGGAATTCAGGTCACGCTTTGGATTTCGGAAAGGTGCCTCACAACCGTTTGCTAATGAGCGTGTGCGAAGCAATGGGGCACCCTGTCGAATCCTTCGGTAACCCCGACTTCTGCAAAGACGGAACACTGACTGGCTTGGTCTAGGAAAAGAGTTCAGCGTCAAAGAGGACCGCGCAAACATTCGATCCTGTGGGGCTGGTTCTGGGGCTGGGTCATTGTTGACCCCCGTGTTATTGTCGTCCGTGTTGTTGTCGTCCGGGACGCCATCCCCTTGCGCACCGGTTGTGATTTTTCAAAGTCAGGCCCAAGTTGGCGAATTGGGAACGCACCATTGGAGTCCGATGGAAAGCTCTGGTTGCAAGCCTGACTTGCCTGACCCATCTTTGCGATGTGTTCGAGCAAAACGGCCTAGACGGCAGCAGGTCGAATGACGTGATGGATCTCTAGGCCCTGCTCGTGAGATTTTTGAGGTCACGGCTCTGCCCCTGAACGTGCCTCCGGCTCGATGGAAGTACAAGTCAGCGTTGTCGGCTCACGCCGTCACATCGAATTCTGTCGGCTCACGCTGTCACATGGGATTCTGTCGGCTCACGCTGTTACATCGAATTCTGACGGCAACTGCCACTCACGTTTGCCAGCTTGGAAACCCCTCGAGCTTCCAGCATCCGGTTCAACGTTTCAGCTTTCGTCGCGAACACCACTCCAAAAATACGACTCGTCTTCTGCAACCCGTTCAGTCGGTGGCGCCACAGGTCCGGGCTGCTGCCAAGGCGCTGTAGGATACCTGCTACGTCGCGAGGTAGCCGAGTCTTTCCTGGACGGGCCAGCCGAGCTGTCCAGTCAAGCAGTCGCAAGTAGCCAGCGAGGTTCATGCCCGTAGTCATCCCGGCCCGCAACCCGCCTGCCTCCCGACGTTCCTGGATCGGAACAAGCCAAAAGTCTTCGTCCTCGCATGGCGTGTCTCGTAAAGTCCGATCGTCTGGTTGATGAATCGTCGCCTGCAGAGTTCCCGTTTTTCGAGCATTCTGAATGCGAGCCTTGACGGACGTATGCTCGGAGTCTTCTGGAGTCTTGGCGATTCCGGCTGCCACTAGGTTCAGATCAACATAGGCCAGAGTCGACAGCAAAGCTTCTTCATCCAGAATTGCGATGCTCTTGAAGCGAGCTTCCCAGAATGTGCCTTTGCACTCGTCTTCTTTGTTCGCCATCCGAGCCAGCGGTTCCTTCAGGCACTTCATGAACCAACCTAGCTGATTCAATCGCTTCCGAGTATCCGCCACCCACTTCGCATCCTTCAGGTGAGCTGCCACCCAAGCATCGCTGACTTCCAGCGGTTTGCGATCTTTGCCTCGAGGCGGAAACAGCTTCCCCCAGCGACGGACCACGTCTTCATCAGACCACAGCTTCGCAGCTTCATCATTCAGCCTTAAAACCACATGCATGTGATTGTCCAAGACCGCATAAGCGCACACTTCGATCGCAAAAATCGAGGCCAGTTCTTGCAACCGATCTTCGATCCACTGCTTCCGATGCTCACACCCCTCGCCACACAAAAACGCCCTTCTCACACAGCGAGAAATGCAGTGGTAGTAAGACGTAACGGAAGAATCAACAAGCTGAGAACGAGCCATTGTCATAACACATTTCCTTAAGGTCGGCCCAGTGTAGCGGCTGACTCCCCTCGTTACAATGCCTGTCCTTGCTGCCCTCTTCCCTGTCCTTGCTGCCCTCTTCGCTTTTCCTTGTTGCTTTTTTGTTGCTTCTTCCTTGTTGCTTCCTGTTATAAAATCCCGTCTAAGTCAAGTCCTGCGAGCGAACCAAGGGGGCCAGAACACGAATAGTACAACGGGCCGGCATTAGTAGGCTGAACTCCGACGTCATCACTCGATTGCGAATGGGCTGCTCCATCAAAAAACAACCAAAGCGTACTGCGTGAAGTGGGGACTTCTGGATCAATTCTATGAAGTGGAAGGCCAGACAACCGTTTCACCGGAACCGCAGCAATTGCTCCAATCTCCTCAACAAGAAGTTCTAGGTTTAGGGCGGCAGCTTCGGCTGCGATGTCATCTTTCATTCGAGTTGGAAGGTAATGTTGTTGTGATCCAGCATCGATGAAGTAGACGTCATCGAGCCCGGCCAGCACCGATGACCGAAGTGCTGCAGGCTCGTACAGGAAACTCAGATAGTGGGTCCAGGTTACGATTCTTGATCCGACCCGTCTGAATCGCTCAACTTCCCAACGAGCCTCGAGTCCTTGAGAGCAATCGTCCATCTCTTGGGCGACTCTATCGAGGGCCGAGGTCTCAAAGTACTCCCCCTCAATGGCCGACAGAATGGAACTTCGCTCCAAATGGGAGTAAGAATTTCCTGAAAGGCGCTGGACGGAATACAGCCCCTTAACAGATGGGCAGTCAGATAGTTGAGCATGAATACGGACAACCGTCTTAGCTAGGCTTGAAGATGACGTCGAAATTCCAACGAGGGTCTGTAGTGACATTGTGGATCCTTTAGTTTGGGCCGAGATCTCTCCGAATTACTCGTACTGGTATGCCAGGCGCACCTTCCACGTTCACCTGCTGATCGAAGAAATGGAGTGAACCGTCGTTTGCGACGGAATAGTTTGCTGGCAACTTGCTATCCGTCCGAATGAAAATCTCAAACCGTCCCATTCTATTGGAGTCATATTTCTTCTTGACAAGAGCCGTGACATCATTGAACTTACGAACGGCGTGTTCAACATCAGCTACGTTCATATTTTTTACTTCCGATGCAACGAATTTGCCATTGTGAGTTTCGAATAGCGATTCAGGCAGCTTGTAGTCGTTTCTATGTACTTGGAAATGCCGAGCAATTGCTTCTTCCGTGACAATCACTTGCCCATTCGGGTTCATGTTTCTGCGCAATGAGACTTCATACAACGCGACGGATTCATCTAGAGGTACGTTGTGTTTTTTTGAAAATGCAAGGACTCCCGGGTCGGTTTGTGAAAACCCTGCCGGGGGTGTTGATGGGCCTACCAGTTCGAACGTAGGCAAGCGACTGTTCGAGCTTGAATTACTTTTGCCAGCTCCAAATGAGTCTGTGCGCCTCATTCGTGCTGCATCGTCCAAGCTGCCCGACCTCGTCTTTATTGGCGGCTTTGGCGCCTGAGGTGCCCTGACACGCGGGGCGACGCCCCGTGGGCGAGGCCCCGGAAGCCCTGTGGCGGCTTCTGCGAAGGCTTGAAGAACCAGCATCGGGTCGGACCATTGGCGATAAAGTTCTTCGCGCCCGAACTTGCCGATATTTCCAGTAGATAGAAAGTGCACTTGACCAGGGCTGAGCTGTGTATCAAGCCCAAATGCCAGTGCCTCGATCCTTGAATATCGATTGGCATTAGTTACAAATTCCGTGAGCGCGGCCTTCGTAGGCGCAATTATATACGATGTCCGAGAGCGGGTGTCTCGAGGAGTCAGGCCGCGAATAGTGGTGTAAGCGTGATATGCGACAATATACTCACTCCCGTCTGGGCCTTCGGCGAATGTGGGCCTAATCGTCCAAGAGTCGCCAAACAGCACGGTGTGACTGCCGTGTTCAATTGGAAACTGGGCACCTGTTTTGCTGCCAGCACCCGCAGGCATACGCCACCCTTCGTATTCTGCGACCTGATTGAAGGTTGTCCGTCCGCGGTACTGTTTTTTCTCTTGTAGCCCACTCGGATCCGTCGCATTATAACTCCCGTTCCCCACATACCGACTCAAATTCGCATCACCTGCCGCAAACCCCATCGGGTCTTCGCTGACGAAGCGGCCGGTGTCGGCGTCGTACCAGCGGGCTCGGTAGAAGAACAGTTGAGCGTCTTTATCCCATTCTCGACCGGTGTACGTGGCGGACAGAGTCGGCTCGGCAACGCTGGCTCCGGTTTCGTCTTCGATGCTGACAATGTTCCCGAAGGCTCCGTAGTGGATGGTTTCCACGATTTCAGGAGTATCCGTGGCGTCGCTCATTTCCACGACTTCTCGAACAGTCCCCTGATGATCCGTCAACGGCCACAGGACTTCTCCAGTCGCATCTTCACTCGCGAATAACTGATCAACGTCGGTGCCGTTCAGGTTGGTGCGTTTGACGTTGCCGCTTAAGTCAAACGTCATCAACACGTCGTCGAGATCGCTGTAAGGAGATTCGTCGTAGACGTAGAATTCTCCGTCATCGATCGTGCCGTCGGCTGTGTCATCCACCTTCTTTGAGACTCGACGATTGAACGCATCGTACGTGTAGTCGACCGATTTGGTTTTCGTGCCGCTGGCTGTGAAGTGATCCACATTCGTCAGGCGATTGCGATGATCCCACGTGTAGGTGATGTAGGAACCGTCTGAGATGGCCGTGCGTCTGGTGCGATTGCCTTCGTCGTCGTGTTCGTAGTTGTAGATTCCGTCAGATTCCAGCCGATTGTTGACACTGATGGTGTGCGAATTCCGGTTCCCCGTATCGTCGTAAGAATAGTTTTCATCGGTTTGGTTCAGGTGATCGGCTGATGTGACCTGACCTAAATCGTCGTAGCCGACGGTGGTGCCAAATTTCAGGTTGGTCAAGTCATCGTGAGTATCAGACGCTTGCCAGTTCGTGATGCGGTTGCCATCGTCGTACTGGTAGGTGTAGTGAGTGAAATCAAGCAGTCCGCTTTCACCGAAGTGAAGAATTTCCTTCAGCATGCCGTCGTCGTAGTATTCGAAATTGGTTTCCAGCGTGTGTGCGGATCCGCCATCCACGAACCTCTGAACGTAGTTCAGAGCTCCTGTGCCTTCGTAGTGAAGGTGGACTTCCTTGTCCTTCAGCGTTGCCCCTGACTGTTCAATTTTCTCGACTCGTCCCAGATAGTCGTACTCGTAGTCAGTCGTGGAATACAGGGTCGTATCAAGGACCACGTCCAGCTTGGTGCGATTTTGGGCGTTGTCGTAGTCGTTGAAGAACCCGATACCGACAGTCAGACCGGTGACGCTGACGTCGGACGCTTTCAACATGCCATTGTCGTCGTAGTCGTAGAATGAGTAGCTGGCGAACGTATCACTGGCTGACGTCATCTGTCCGAGATCGTTCCATGCGAACGAAATCGTATGAGTGCCCGTTCCGGTCGCATCAAACCATGATTCCGTCAATAGTCGATCAACGTTGTCATAGGTGTATTTCGTTACTCGTTCGTTGCGGTCGGTTTGCCGTATCAGCCGACTGCCTGAATCGTAATCAAGTTTTCTGTCATCTCCACGCTCATTCGTTTCCGAAGTCTTTCGGCCGATTTCATCGTATTCAAACGTCGTGGTGTTGCCTTCGGCGTCTGTGATGGATTCTACCTGGCCGAGTTGGTCGTATTTGAAGACCGTGCTGACGGAACCCGGCTCTTGCTTTTCGACCATCTGGTTGCGTTCGTCGTAGACGTACGTCGTAATCAGATTGTTGCGATCCTTGACTGTTACCAGATTTCCATTGGGATCAAACGTCTGAACAACTTGATGCCCTTCGGCATCTTCGATAGTTTTCGTTCGCGTGAGGGGGTTGTACGTGGCGTACGAAGTTTCCAGTCCGACTTCGTGGTCCTGATCGGAAGAAAATTCCGAGGCATATCCAAGAGAGTCTCGCTGACCTTCTGTGGTAGCCTGAACGTTGAAGGTACCACTATTGTTGATGCCGTATTCCGTCTTGTTTGTCGTGCCCGTGCCCCCGACCACAGGTCCGTTCGACGATTTTCGGACGTTGTTTTCCGGATCGGTTGTTTCGACAATGTCTGACTTGGTGGCCAAGTTCACCGCATAGTCGGTCGTCGTGACTTGCTGGAGCGGATCGGTGAACGAAGTCTGGCGTCCGATGAAATCAAAGCCATAGATCCGCTCGTTCTGCATCGCATCGATGGTCTTCCACACTCGACTGTCCAGATCATACAGCCATTCGGTGGTTTCCTGTTCGGCATTGGTACTGGTTCGTAGCCGTCCCATTTCATCATAGGTGTTGGTCGACGTGCCAATGGGAGTCGTAACTGTTTCGACCTGACCAAGACCACTGTAGGCAGTGTCTGTTTGGATGGTGGTGAGGACATCGGTACCCGTCACCGGATCATATTGAGTCACATATTGGCTGACTCGCTCTTGTCGATCCAGTTCGTCATATTCAAAATTGACCACTTCGCCGTCGGGGTCAGTGGCACTGGTGACGTTTCCATTGAAGTCGTGCTGGAACCCCCAGGTGGCAGCTACCAAACCTGTTGTGCCATCCACCCCCGTGGTTGCAGGCAGATGCATTGTGTGCATCCTGTTGTAGGCGTCGTAGTCGTAGGTGGTGAAGTTGCCTCGAGGGTCAGTGACCTTGATTGCGTTGCCAGCTCCGTCGAATTCAGTGGTCAATGTTGAACCATCTGGTCCGGTCTCCGTTGTCTTCAACAGGTTATCGTCATAGGCATACGTGGTCGCGATGTGGGTGCCGGAAAAAGGCACTTCCTGTTTCGTGACTCTATTTGCAGCGTCGTACTCCCACTTAAAGACTTCATTTGCAGTATTCGTTTGCTGTGTTTTCCGCCCTAAGCCGTCATATACAATTTCATCTTCTCGGCCCAGATAGTCGGTAACTTTATGAACCAGATTCATATCATCGTTGTCAGCTGAATCACTGTAGTCGTAGCTGACTTCGCGGCCTTCGGCATCTTTCTGTTTTGTGACTCGGCCTCGAGTGTCATATTCGAACGACGAAAAGTTGCCATTGCCAAACGCATCCTGGAACAGCCACTGTTGTGGAGTGTAGGTCGCCACGATCTGAGACGCTTCGTTGTAGAACGTGCGGGAAACGTGGGCCGTTTGTTCGGCGTATTGGATGGTTTCATAGGGACGATTGGCTTCGTCGTAGGCCCATTCAGTTTTTGAGCCTTCGGGGCCTTCGACCTTGATCAGGTTTTCAGATTCGTCATAAAAACTGGTTGTGACATGGCCTGCCCGATCTGTCGTGGTTTCTACCCGTTCGGCAGAGTCGTAGGTCCAGACAGTGCTGTTGCTGCGGCTGTCTTGCGATTCCAGTAATCCACCTTCATTGTTGTAGATGAGGCTCACAAGCGGCGAGTGTTGGATTGGTCCCACGAAATCATTCGAAATCGGTGACAGTTCTTGATCCGCAATGTATTCGTTGATCAAGAGATTCTGCAGATTGTACCGATAGTTGCGATGACGCACTGGTCGATTGGCAAGGGCTTCTTGAGTGTAGTGAACGTTGCCTTGAGCATCGAAGTAGTCTTCTATAACACCAATAGCGGATGATGTTTTGATCAATCGATTCAACGTGTCGTATTCGTAACTGGTAACTTGACCAACTGCGTTGGTGGATGTGTCGATGGTCCCGTCTAAGTTGTACGTGACGGATGAAGACTGAGCTTCCGGTGTGCCGGCCCCTGTTTCCACATTCGTCTGCCAGCCTCGACCATCTAGCGACACCTTGGTTGTGATTCCGGACTGCGTGAATTCTTTCGCTGGACCATGATCAAAGAAGCTGTGAACTTGAAATGTTGTGCCTTTGCCGTCTGTTGCAAGCTCAAGTCGGCCCCGAGCGTCAAAGTGCGTATGATATGCGTCTCCAAGTGGGTTGATGGCGATCCGGACATTGCCAAATTCATCGTAAGTCAACTGATTCGCAATCGTCTGGGTGGACGGCAGGCTTTGCCCCGGCCCGGTGAGTCCAAGATTGATGTCTTTCAATGTTGTCTTCAGGCGGCGATTCGCATCATAAGTATAGCTTGTCGTGAAGCCGCGAGGGTCGGTGAGCGTATGCAGCAGGTCGTTGGAGTAGGTATAACGCGTGCCGTACTGTTGTTCGTCACTCCTGACCGACTTCAATAGCCCCGTACCAGCCCAGTACGTTGAATGGATTGAGTTGCCATTGCGGTTTGTGAATTTGGTGATGTATGCAAACTCAGGGTGATATTCCCATGACCGAGCGCCAACCCCAACAAGCGTGGATGTTTTTAACTGACCTCCACCGACTCCGTAGTCATACGTGTAAACTTCTTCCATCGACGGATCTTCGTAACGCAAGGCGTTGCCATTGATATCGATATCTGACCAGACGGATTCCCAGACACGGCTTGCCGAATCAATGGTGCGACCATCTGGCTTGCCAAAGTAGCGAGACTGACCGACGTTGCTTTGCAGATGGGCGCTGACTGTACCATCAGGATCAGTCACGAGTGCGAATGCTGCATTGGGGATCAAGGTGGCTGTGACTTGATCAAAGGCAGACGGCAAAATCAGGAGTGCTTTTTTGTCCTTTAGTACTCGACTTTCCCGTGTTTCCAAAATCCAGTCAGAACCACTGGTCCCCAGTTTTACTTCTTGCAGATTTTTTAGGTCGTCGTATTCGAAAGTCTGGGTAAGAGTATCCCACGTAACGGTGGTAATGTGATTGTCATCGTATTGGAAACTGCGAGAAGTTGCGTCGACATCGTCAATTGAGGTGACAGTTTCGGCGCCGTTCAGAGTCACTCTCCGGTTGCCCGGCATCTGAATCTCATCGACATACAATCCGGCATACGTGATTGTTGACGACGATTGATCGACAGCGTGCACTGTCTTTAGTCGCCCCTTATTGTCATATTCGTAGTATTCCGGTGGCCCGGCTGTGAAAACTCGCCCGATGAGTAAGCCGGACGCATTAAAATACAGCTTCGTCTTATGCCGATCTTGGAATTCGAAAAAAGGACGATCAAAGTCGGAACCGGACGTCGGGGCAGGGAATGGATCACTAAACCCATCTGGACGCTCTAGGTGAAGATGCAGAGTCCCCACATCGTTGGATGACCCAGATGTCGTGATTGGAACATCAAATTCAATGACAGTGATCGCTGGTGGCTCGACATTCGAATTGTAACGTGTCTTGAAAGCCTGTTGGTCCAGATTCCAAAGCCTTTGTTTTTCCCAAGCCGTGCGATGTGCTTCTGAAATTTTGAGATGACGGGTTCCGCCGGTTCCCGTTGCCCAGACTAAATCATTGTCTGCCGCAACGAACAAGTCATTGTCTGTAATGAACAGCCGATCCTGGAAATCCAACCACCATCCCGCTCCGTAAAAACCAACTTCATCTGGTACTTCCGGCTCGTCCGGTTCGGGGTCACGTACAACGACTGTTGTTGAACCAGCATCCGCGATGTAAAGCCAAGGAGACGAATCGTCCGCGCTGTCTCCATCCAGATCAACTCGGATCTGGATTTCCCAATCATAAATGCCGCTCGCCACAACGTTGATGGTCGACTGAGCGGCCAGCAGGACACTATCAAGAGTCTGGAAGGCTGCGTCTGCACCGAAGGCTACCCAGTCTGATACTGCTTCGCCTTCCCAAAAAAGGCGGGCTTCAGCGACAAAAGATGCTGCGGCGCTGAGAAGACCATCGCCCAAAGTGACTTCCGCTTCAACCACGGGCCTTACATCTGTCGTGTCGGAATTGTAGATCAGTGTGGAACCACCATACCCCGGACTCAGATCGAGATCCAATTGATGGCCGATGAACAGACCACCGGTATTCACGGAATAGGATGCTTGCCCGATGCTGTCCAAAGCTGCTTCATCAAATCCGATTGTATTGCGATGCCCGTTGATCTCCCAGTTGTCGTAGACCGTGACATCTCGGGTGTAACGGAATGTGGTCTCACTGGCATCCAAAAGTTCCAACTGGAATTCAAACGCCCCTGTCATCTCGTAGGTGTGGCGACCATGAACCAACAGATCGAGGCTATTCTCGTCGACCTGTAACAGGACATCGTCAGGGGCCGTACCATCCCCCCATTCGATGGCTCCTGTGAACCATTCGTGGATCTGAAAGTCGTCGATTGCCTGTTTGCGTTCGATACTTCCCGCTGTGGTCGATGTCAGTTGATCCGGTGGATTCCAGACGCCAGCTGGAATCGTGTATACGAGCATTTCACCGGTAGATTCATCCACGGCGGCCGCCCATTCTTGTTCATCACCGCTCAGCTTCGCGTTGATGACCGCCTTGGTTCTGACGACGCGATTTGCGCCGCCATCAGATTCGATCAGGATGGTCACGCCATACAGCCCCGCATGGTCGTAGATGTGGCTCCCTTTCACATCTAGTGTGTTGTCATCGTTCTCTGATGTCTCGCCGACTGTCGTGGTCCCGTCACCCCAATCAATGGTGATACTAAATTCACTGTTGGAAAACTCTGACCCTGAAATTCTGGCCAACACGACGTTGGCTAGAGAAGACTTCTGGTGGCCATAAACGGTGTCACGCACCTGTAGCTCGTAAATCAAGCCATCTGCAATTTGCACGTTTGGCGCGAATGTTTGTCCGTTAATCAGTAAAGTGGCGTCATTCGCAGAAAGAAGATTCTCAGCTTCATAGCGATGTTCTGTGGAAACATTCCACCAATACGAATATGGACCGGAACTTTCTTCTATCCCTCTTAATTCGTGCTGAGGAGTCCCATCTCCCCATGTGACAACAATATCGTGTGCGAGGCTCCACTCATGACCATGAATTGTGCCAACTGATCCAAGTCCATCTTGACCATCACCATCACCATCGCCGAGCGCCCCACCGTAGGGGTCTTCATAGCCGTGTTCGCCGCCATCAACAAAGCCGCCCCAAACTCTATACGTACCCAAGTAGAAACTGTTCTCAATCCCCGCAGTGCCGTGCACCACATCGAGACTGCTCTCTTTCATTTTCCACAGTCCATCACCGTATCCAGATTCCACGATCAGTCGAGGAGTAAACTCAGCCGTGTAATCTACCGAATGAAATCTACCGCCAAAATCATGTCCCCAGTCGCCCTCTGGCGATTCCGACGCATACACGTAAAGTTTATGCCCAGAGCCAGCAACTAACGCATCAGACCGATCACCATTTCCCCAATCGATCACGGCCCGGTAATGGGAAGATGGAGCCAAATCTTCAAGCGGAATTGAGTCATCCCGGTCGATTTCCCCGATGAGAACGTTTTGATACCCAACATTCCCCACAGTGACTTCTTTATCAATAACAGAAAAGCCCGAAGGCGTCACCTTGGCTGTTGTAACCTTGAGTATTTCTTGAAGCTGACTTTTGTAATACACGGAGACTGGATAGATCCCGGCCGAACGATAGACGTGATCCCCCTTTACTAGGAACTCATTTTCACTCGTCCCCGGCGTTAGTTCAGGAGTCGTGGTGGTTCCATCACCCCAGTCAATTTGAACAACATGAGAGCCACCAATATGTACTGGGCTCAGATCTGTAATCGTCGCTAGCAGGATAGAAGACGTGCTGGCAAATTCCTCGACAGTAAACCTGTCAACTGCAAGTGTCAGACTTGAACTTTCAGTCGTCTCGCCATCGTTTGGCGAAACATGAAGATCGACATCTACGGAGTCCCCAACCGTGCCTTGACGAACAGTCAGCCTAGCTGTGAAGTTGCCATCAGACTTGTAGGTGTGCCAGAGTGAATCGGGAAGATTGCCATCTTCGATATCAAAAACATCAATGAGACCATCTCCCCATTCGACGATACCGACTGCAGTGTTGCTGACACTTGCTACTGAAAACAACGAAGTAACGGCGATTGGGGCGTCAACGGCCACTAAGTCTGCAAAGGTTGGAGACTCACTCACAAGGGGAAGTTCTTCCGCGACAACAACACCGCTTAATAGCTGGAAACCAGAACCAACCTGGTGCGGCGGCAGGTTGGGATTCTCGATTGTCGCTGCAATATCAAGATAAGTAAGAGAAACTTCAACAACAATGTCTTGGAATCCGCCTGAAGTATACGTATGAGACCCTGTCAATACTATTTCACCAAAGGCATCTACAGTTGTGGAATACGGCCCGTCAAAAATAGCTTCCTTATTCCCATACCACCCGATGTTATAGGTGACCGTTACTTCACTCGAGGCGAGATTATCTAAACTGAGCGTCAATCGACCCAGCTCCGCAGTAAACTCCTGTCCAACAATGATGTCGCTGATCGGAGCCGGAGCCCAGCTGTTGGCGATTGCAGCACCGCTTTCAGTTCGTTCAAGCGTGTGGCCTGAAGTAGCACTAAATTGCTCCAACGCGGTGTATGCCACTAGGGGGTACTCTTGGTCGTTGTCAACGACCATGTAGTATTCTTGGATAAAACTTAGATGGTCTTGCTCGATGTATCTCGCAGTCGCGGGGACAGTCACATTCCCGCCACCACTCCCACGGGACCCTCTCTCCTGCTCATGCTTTTCTAAGACGCGAACACTGAGTCCATAGTCACCTCCAATTGGATAGCTGCCGCTCTCTTCATACGCGTGGCTTGCCCACACTTCGTAGACCTGGGTGACATCGTTCCAAGTTGGCGATTCGGTGGACTGAAAGCCATCGCCCCAATTGACTTGCGCTTCAAATACCTCAATCTCCCCGTTAGGGGTTGGGTCTGCAAAAGTAGCGATAAGATGGTCAACTTCGGGACCAATCCACGTGATGTCGGCCACATTCACGGCAATGGCCGCGCCACCTACAATCAAGGACGTAAATCCAACGGTCTCTTCGCTCTGGGGAGTGTATGTCACTGCGATCCGCGGAGCAGTACTCGCCTCGTCTGAAAAGAAAATATCACTAAGCGGCTCGATCGAAAATTCGTTAGGGCCAATTTGCGTCACTTGACCATTTGTGACAGACCCTGCTTGGCCTTCGACGCCCACACCCCAGTCGATTTCGACCAAATAATCGTTCGCTAGTGTGTCATCACGACTGGCAAGAAACGTAGCGATTGAACCCGAGAAGCCAGTTGCTTCTGTGGCCCTGAGGTTTTTACCGTGAATCTCGAGAGAACCATTCTGAGTTGCCCCAGAATTGCTGCTCACTGTAAATGCTGAGTTGACACTACTTGATTCGAGTTGCTGTTCGTCATTTTCATAGACAGACACGGTCGCAGAGAACGTGCCTTCCTCTGTAAAGACTCGATTTGCCCAAATCTCATACTTTTCTGGGTCGTCCGCGGATCGCTGCACAAATCCAAGTGATTCTGTTCCATCCTGCCAGCGAATTTCTGCGACATAATCGAGGGCAACTGGGCCGCTATTTGGGCTACCGGCGTACGCATCACTGCCGCCGTACCCGTCGCCGCCACCGTACGCATCGCCGTCGCCGTACCCGTCGTCGCCACCGTACCCGTCGTCGCCACCGTACGCATCGCCGCCGCCGTACCCGTCGCCGTACCCGTACCCGTCGCCGTACCCGTCGTCGCCACCGTACGCATCGCTGCCGCCGTACCCGTCGCCGTAGCCGTCGTCGCCACCGTACGCATCGCTGCCACCGTACCCATCGTCGCCATTAGCCCCTTCTGCCGCTGGAACATCGAACGTTGCAATCACACCGTCAAAAGTCCGTCCAACGTGAACGGTGATCAGCTCTGGAGTCAAGCCGTCGATTGTCAGCATTCGCCTTGCTTCAAGGCGGTCACATTCCATCGTCACTGGGGACCGCAAATTGGATTTGCGTTTCGTGCCTGCTGAAGAGGAACTCAAAACTTTTCGTGCTAGGTCGATGAGCTGAGATGCAGTCACGGCTATTTCTCCAGTGGCCCGGTGTCCCAAAATGCAAGAATCTCGTCGAAACGACTTGATTCAAGTCGTGTCGACGAAACTCCAGACATCGAGACATGTTGATGAATTGGTCGGCTGTCTGCTGTTGAATAACTCTGCCAAAGTTTACGTCAGGTGTCAAACGTTCACTCACTGCTAGGGGAGACACTGCGGTTGTCGACGTGAGGATTTCGTGCCGGCCTAGGCGACTATTTCATCTTCCTCTCGTTAAACGATTTGCGGCACTAATACCTAGTGGTCATTTCACAACTGCTGAGAAGGTTCATTTTTGGCACGAGATTTGAATATACGACATCATGAAAGGAGTCCTTTTATGGTCATTGATGCTGCTCGTGGTTTCCGAAATGCTTCTGAGCTGGCTTCGCAATCGATTGGAGGTCGAAAGCTATTTCTCAGTGATTCCCCATGGAATTTGATTAAGGATCTGTTTCCATCACCGCCCAAATCGCCAAAGGGAGGCCCCACTCCCGTTACGTCCAGAGACTGCCTGGAAGGCATCCTTTGGATCTTGAAATCAGGCGCTCGTTGGAAAGATTTACCAGAAAG
>JBDWHY010000094.1:0-14479 GCA_039974975.1 Fuerstiella sp.
CGAATTGCAACCTGTTCATCGGACCAAGTTTTCACGACATCCGGGCGATTGCGAAGAATCTGGTGCATGTGATTCGACAGGATCGCATACGTCAAGACGTCAACAGCAAACACGCTGGCCAAGCATTCCATTCGCCGTCGAATCCACTCTTTGCGTTTGGAAAAATCCTTGCCAGAAACCGGATCTTTGCCGGCCAACCACGCCCGCCGAACGCAGCGTTGAGTCACAAACACAACACCCACTTCGTCCGCACAAAACTGCTCGTTTCTCAAAACACGCGGCATCGCTCATCTCCTGAAACACAATCTCGACTCGATGAAGGTTAGGGAAGTGGCCAAGAATTGCAAACATAATGTGCGTGGTACCTACCGGCTTTCGCCTGCCTGGAAACACCTTCAGCCAGCGAATCGCAACCTGTTCATCCGACCAAGTTTTCACGACATCCGGGCGATTGCGAAGAATTTGGTGCATGTGATTCGACAGAATGGCGTAGGTCAGAACGTCAACAGCAAACACGCTGGCCAAGCACTCCATTCGCCGTCGAATCCACTCTTTGCGTTTGGAAAAATCCTTGCCGGAAACCGGATCTTTCCCGGCCAGCCACGCCCGCCGAACGCAGCGTTGAGTCACAAACACAACACCCACTTCGTCCGCACAAAACTGCTCGTTTCTCAAAACACGCGGCATCGCTGATCTCCTGAAACACAATCTCGACTCGGTGAAGATTAGGGAAGTGGCGAAGGATTGCAAACATAATATGCGTGGTACCTACCGGCTCGCCCCCATTCTTCTCCCACAAGGGCGTCAGCTTTCGCCCCATCGGCGTAACATCTGCCTCAAACACGATATGCGGGACGTAGCATTGAGTTGCAAGAGCCTTGTCAACCTCACCCGCTCGTCCTTGGGTTAGCTTCACGACGTTAGATGGTAATTCCAAGTCATTGATCTCGTTCTCGACTATCGTTTTGTCCAGTATCATTGTGAAGTTTCCTAGTCAAAAAGGTCAGCCAAATCATCCAACCACGATGTGTCCAACGTCATTTCGTGCAAACATAATGTGCGTGGTACCTACCGGCTTTCCGTGTTGATTATTGCCTAAGCCGATTAAGACAAATTGGCAGGTGTGTCGTCGGCAATCGACCAGGGCGTTTTGAACCTCGTGTGAGAAAGAAACGCGCCAGCAACTACAACCTCATGATGAAGCCACGACAACAACTCAGAGACCGACTCGCAACAGGAGATAACTCATTCGAGTAAAACAACTTAAGACATACGACTGTGCCATTCGTACCACGCATATCACGTTTGCAAATCTTCACCGCTTTCCTAACCTTCACCGCTGTCGAGATTGTGCTTTAGGAGATCATCAATGCCTCGTGTCTTGAGAAACGAGCAGTTTTGTGCGGACGAAGTGGGTACCGGGTTAAGGCGGTGAGGCGGGAGGTGCGGGAGTTGGTTGATTCACGAAAATGATGATGGGAGTTGTACGCATTCCCCAAACTCAGTATGGGAAGTTGCCCTATGTTGCTCCGCAAGGAACGAAGCGATTGCTTCCATCCGATTTTCGTCAAGTCCGGCTATCTTCAGGGCATAGTTTACTGTCTGCATGAATACGCTTTCGTCTACACTCGCCAATGCAGCATACTGAGGCTCAACGCCGTCGTGCATATAGGCGTGCCAAGCTACATACATGACCGCACTGAGCACGCAAAGCACTGCATTGTCAAGATCAGAGCCTTCGTCTAGTTCTTGTTCAATAAAGACTAGCCCATCCTCGTTCTCATTATCCCCAGACCATTGGTAGACCTGCTCGCCAGTCAGAGAACTTGGATCGGTTTGCCAGTTTTGGATTGCTTCAACAGCATTCTTTGCCAGACCACGAGCATTCTCGTGATCTATGAATTGAAGAACCGATTCCGCAACGAAACTGAGCAAGAAGCACCTTCCCCGAATTGTTACGGACTTTGACACACGTTCAATTACGGACATTTGACTTCCCTTCGTGCTTAGTTTATTCGGCGTCCAGCACGAACAATAATTACCTCGCTGGTTCCTTCGGCCGTAAACCGAAGAGTCAACGCTGGATATCGTTCTGAAAGCTGGCGGATTATTCCAGGCGCAACCGTAGATCCTTCACGCAACCCTTGCCTACAGATATTGCATACTCGCTGGCTAACGTGAAATGATGCAGTTCTACCGGCAAGATCGGCATTCGTTAGCCCGGCCCCGTCGATGGCGTGAACGAGTTGATTGGCGATGTCCTCCTCTGCATGATACTTGAACTGTGCATTTCTACTCGGTGATGCTATCGGACCATCTGCGATGCGAGGAAGTCCAGCGTCGTCCCGTACTAATGGCGAGGCACCTCGGAATGGCTGCCCATTTCCTTGAATTTGCGGTATGTCCGTTCTCGCTATTCCCGTCACTTGCCGATCGGTTCCCAAGTCTCCTCGCCAAGTCGCCAGATCGTCAGCCAATGACTCCGGCGTTATTCTCCTTGGGGCTTGCCTTGCCTTCACTCTCTCGACTATTTCCCGGTACAGTTTACTGACTCTTGATTGGGCTGCAACGATGGTTTTCTTTGCTCCCTCAACGGTCCCGTCGCCAATTTTCGACGCGGCCCGCGTTACAGCCGTTTCTCGAATTCCTTTTTTGGCTGCCTTGTATCCTTTTATTTCGAGACCGATGAGAGCCAAGCGAAGGATGCCGTCTCCAAGGTTTGCTCCTGAAAGCTCCCCATTCTGGTGCGAGCGATAGACATTCCATCCAAACCCTGCGACGTTGGATCCTATGCTCAACGTGGCACCTGCTTTTTCCAGCCGAGTTGCCTTCAAAGCGTTTCCGCCTTTCGCAACTCCACGGGCCGCCGCTGAGAAGAAAAACGTGAGATCTCCCACTGTCGCAATGGCAACGTCTGTTCCATCTAAGCCACTATTCGGGCTCAGTTTAAAGTCAGCCAATGTACCACCGGGAAGAAAATGAAGAGCAGCTTCTCCAATGAACAAGTAACGTTCTTCGTTCGCCTGCTCGTTGGCGAACAACGGAATTTGATGAACGGCATTGAATGACAGATTGCTGGAGAGGATCCTTGGATCCAACCTCCAATAGCCGGGGACTATTCGGTACTCGATAGTCGCGTTCCACTCGCCCATCATCTGGACTGTTGGGTCGCTGGCATGTTCTGGGACATGCTCCCACAAGTGCCATCGGTCCTCCCCCTTGGAAATAGCCACATCGAGGTCTTCATCGACGTACCCCTGAAACACTTTCCTAAAGTCGTCCTCCGAGATGTTTTGAAGTTCTCCGAGACCACCTTTGATGGCGGATTCTAGATTGTCCAGTTCCTGTTTTGCCAATTGATACTCGGTGTTGTTGCGGAGTTCAGCAGCGAGGGCGTCCTGAAATTCCCGCTGTTCTTCGGATTTCAATTGGGCGATCTGGCGTTGCTCTTGGATCTTTGCGTCCCGGATCTTCGCTTGGCGAAGGTCAGCTTGATAGCGTTTTTGATACTCCGCCTGTCTGGCCTCTAGTAGAGCAGTCCGTGAGGGAAAGCAAACACCAGCTGATCCGGCGTGTGGATCGGAAGGCCTCGTGGGAAGATGCGAATCACGCTGCAGAATTTGCAAATATTCCAACCGCGATTCGGTAAGCCGTTCCCTCGTCCACGTTGCGTAACCGGGTGGTTGATAAATGGGCGAGCTGTCCGGAATGGTTACGTGAATTGGAGGCGCCGGTCCTGTTACCGGACCGGTAGGATTGCCGTTTCCGTCGTCTCCTGGTGTTTTCGGTACTCCGTCCTGCCCGTTGGGGTCTTGTTCTTCGAGTCGTTGCTGATAATCTGCTTCACTTCCCGGGCCGTCTTCGTAGGGGCTGTCGAAGACCGCTACGGGCTGTTCAAGCTCTGGCGCCGACGGATCGACATTGGCGACTCCGACTTCAAAGATGCCTCGAGCTTCTGCTAACTGAACTCGAGAATCTGCCAGTCGTCGTAGGCGATCAGCGTCCGCTGTCGCGAGCGACTCACTCAAGGTCTTTTGCTCTGACAGCAGATCTAACTGGAAGTTCAATTCCGATTCCAAAATGCCTCCGGATCGTTCTCCGGAGACTTGGTCTTGCTGTCCAAGCAAATAGTCCAAGTGCAGGCCTGAACTGTTGGCAATGTGGTCTGCGGCCAGTTGAGACTTGGCTGCTAAAGCCGTCCACAGTGGGCTGCTGGGAGGGTCCTCTCCAGATTCAGGCCCATCTGGCGATGAATTGGCTGCAGCTGTTCCGTCTCCGGAATCAGGGTTCGCCAATTGATTGAGGGTATCCGTTAGGTCTTGAGCGGTTTCGTTTCTGAGATCATGATCATTCAGTGTCAGAAATTCTTGCAGGCCACTTTGCAGTTCAGCAAGACCGGTCTGCAATTCATGTAACACATCAGCGATGCCTCCGGTTGAGAAATTGGTCGCGTTGCCGTCAGGCGGGACGAATCCTTCGTTGTTGGCTTTTTCATTCGCGTCGGCAGTGGAATGGCTGTAGGCCACATCAGCGGCTGCTAGAGCATTTCGGAAAGTCTGAGCGTCCGCTGCTTGATCCTTCTGGAATGTCGTTCGGGCCAGTTTGACGGCCGACGCATAGATGTCCCACGCGACATCCAGAGCGTCATTTCGACCGTCAGTATCTGGACTGTCTGAATTTTCTGTGCGGAACGAGTGCCACAGATCAGCCGCTTTGTCCAGATAGATCTTTTCAGCCTGTGCGACTGTCTGGATGTAGGTTTTGTCATTCGCTGAAGAATCGATTCTGTACGTTTTTGCAGCCAGTGAAATGGTGTTGGCAGCTGATTGGTCGGCCGAATTCAGAAGGCTGACCAAAGAGTTCGTCAGGTTGGCAATGGCTTGTGCTGCCTGCTGCTGCAAAGTGTTGGCTGAATCAACGAAGTTTCTGACTGCTGTTGTCGCGTCAGTCGTTGCCTGCTGGGTATCACCGGAATTGTCCTGTGTGAAAGTCACGATGGCTTGCAGGTAATCGGCTTTCGCTTGATCAGCATTTGAGCCTGTGGTCCCTGATTCAGGCGAGGAGCTGGCTGCCGTTGCCGCCTGCTGTCCGGCGATCGAAGC
Organism: Fuerstiella sp.; assembly: GCA_039974975.1. Lineage (GTDB taxonomy): Bacteria > Planctomycetota > Planctomycetia > Planctomycetales > Planctomycetaceae > Fuerstiella. The sequence goes on from JBDWHY010000094.1 coordinate 5,103, forward strand.
ATTTGCCTGAGCGGACGCGTCGGCCCATGCGGCGTCGGCATTCACTGTTGAAGTCAGTTGATCGAGGCTGGCTTCTGATAGGTCTTTGGTGCGATCTGTCGCAGCATTTAGTGATGCCACATCAAAGCCGGCGGCTGCGGCAACGGTCGCAGATAGCCATGCGGTTGCGGCGTTTGTTTGTCCAATCACGTAGGATTGGTCGGTGGATGCCTGCGTGCTGACGCTACTGTGATGCAAGTTGGTGGCCGAATTGACATAACTTAAGCGATGCTCAGCCGCCGTCTTTTGGTAGTCTCGCCACGCCTTGGAAATGTCTGTTGTTCGAGTTTCTTGTGCTTCATTGATGGCATCTTCATCGCCACCTTGGGCCAAGATCCACGCTTTTTCTGCATCAGCGATTGCCGAAATATAGGTCGACCAAGCGGTGGCAAGATTGCTGCGGTAACCGTTCTGCTTTGAGGTCAGCGAGTTCGAAAGCGAAGCAGATGTTTCTACGGTCGTCTGTGCGTTGGAATGACTTTCGCTTGTGATTGCATCGACTTGCTGATTGCTGGCGAGCAACAGGTTTGTTCCGAGTTGAGAGGACGCTTGTGTCTGATCAACGTCGTATTGCCCGTTGGCTTCCGTGGCATCTGTAATCTGCTTGGTGAAGGACGAGGTCACTTCGGACAGCAGCGATTGGAAGGCTGTGACCGTGTCGGCGATGAAAGAGCCCTTACCCTGTGACGGCTGAATTTCTGGTACCGTCGGGTTGTGGTAGTAATTCTGGAAATCAGCTTCTGCGGTTCCCGTCTTGTCAGCCTTATCCTCGAGCGACTGAGTGATGGTTCCCGCTTGAATGACCGAAGCGTTCTTTAGTCCTGAGGCTACGGTACCGGCTGCGGTGGCAGATGCGGTATTCAGTGATTGCGAAGCCAATGTGTCTCGGTCGACGGCCGCAGAGCTGACACTTCCAAGGTCTGAAGTTAAGTCAACATCTGCAGAAGTCACAGAAGTGACGTAGCCGCTGACCGCCACATTGCTGGCGTTCACAAAGCCAACTCGGCTGGTTCCGATCGAAGTGGCTCGCGTCGTAATAGCGTCTCCCAGCTTTTGCAGGAGCTGCTGGTGAGCCGTATCGATTAAAGTCTGCCATTCCGTAAGAGCGTCTTCTTTTTGCTCGTCGTGCGATTCTTGTGTGATCGTTTCCTTCTTCAGGTCTCGTTCAAGACGAGCCAGTGTTTCGAAGTAGGATCGGTCTGCGGTATCGATAGAACTGTAGTACGAATTGAGATCTGTTGTTGTGGTGTTTGAGTACGTGACGTGGTGTTGCAGGATGGCCTTTTCGTAGCCAACGGCATTCGTCAGTGAATCTTGAATCGCCTTCGCGGCTGCTTTGCCCTGTTCGATACCATAGTCAGCAGCAGCGGCAATGGTGTCTCCGAGATCGCCAATCCATCCGGACAACAAAGTGGCCGTAGAAGCGCTATCTGTGGCTTGAGCATCCGCTGTATTCAGTGTCGAATTTACGGCTGCTCGAGCTGTTTCTCGGGAAGCCGTCGATTCGGTCACGAGGGCAGTTTCATCGATAGCAGATTGAGCTTGGAACTGAATCCAGCCGGCGCTGCCCGTTGCCAAGGATGAGCCTGGCCCCGGAGAGCCGTCTGACATTGTTGTGAAGTTGGATGAACCACTGCCGGGGAGCCAGCTTTGCATCGCATCTGCTTGCACTTGATGCATGCCAATTTCGTATTGACGATACTGTTCGCCACTGGTTTGAGAGGACGATCTTTCAAGCGTGGTGGCGTTCAAGGCGATGCTATCGGCCGAGGAGATTTCAGAAGTAATTCGGCTGGAAGCAATGCTTCCTGATGTTTGCACCTGAGTCGTTTGAACGGTTGCCAGCTGATGACCAAGAGTCGCAAGTGCTCCGGATACCCCGTAGAAGCTTGAGGCAAAGCTTTGCGTCGCTGTGTCGTATTCGGTGAGCTGATCTAAACGAGCTGCATTTTGGCTAGTAGTTTGGAAGTTGGCGTTACCCCTGTCGGTCGCATATTTTGATTCGTACCGTCCCAGGTTGGCCCGAGTCAGGATGAATTCTTCATCAGCGATTTTTCCTGCCAGTTCCTTCTCTTCGATCTCAAGCCATTCGTTGTAAACGAGTTGAGAAATTTGTCCGGAGGCCAGAGCGAGTTTTTGTTGAGCATCAGCGATAGCAAAATCGTATTCGAGATCAGCAATCGTTTCTGTCGTGACCTGTTCTTTGTCGAAGTAAATTTCATCAGCCGCAATTCGGCCTGTGGCGATGTTGGTGAGAGCATCAAAGCTGATTTGTTCGATTGCCGTCGATGTGTCTCGCCAAGCGGTGTTGGCAGCTGAGGTGTAATCAGCCACCGCTGCTACGGAATCATTGACATAGCTTTGCACATGAGATGCAGGTTGTGCGTCGAAGCTTGCAATGGCAGCATTTTCGGCAAGATCAAAACTGTAGTTCGCCAAATTTTGCAGCTGGCGTCCCGTCTGATTCTGATTGTTGGACAGCTGGACATAGTTGCCTTCTTCCGTCGCTTCATTCAGTTGCAGAGTGATCCATGGCTGTTTGACGCCCACGACGCTGGCAATCGTTGGTGTGGCGGTGCCATCGAAATTGTTGGCAACAGAGTGGGTGAGCCAGTCACTCCATTGGGTGGTTTTGGCTGAAAACTGCGATGCGGTTTGTGTTCTAAAGTCGTAGTACAGCGTGTCCAAGGCGTTTGATGAATCTTGGCGAGACAATGCCGTTTGGTCTGCGTGCTGGTTTGCATCGGCCGTCACGGTGTTCCACCACGTCACATTTGCTTGGGCTCGCCCGTCTTGATGGGATTGCCAAGACGTCAGGAAAGACTGTTCTTGGGTGGCTGCGGCCCCGTTGATGGTGGTGGTATAGGCGAGATCGATTTCCTGAACCTTGGCCGCTCGTTCTTCGGCAATTCGGACAGCGCTGGCCTGCCGTTCGTTTGTTCGGGCGGCAAGAAGCTTGTCGGAATCACGCTGCTTTTCGGCGATATCAAGGTTGTAGTCATATTCGGCTTCGGCCTTTCGTGACGCCTGTCGGAGGGCGGCGGCTTCTTCCGTTTCGCTTGATAAACCGGCTTCAATTTTCAGCAGCTCGCGTTCAAACTGAAGATCGGCCTTTCTGACTAATTCGTCCTTCTTAGCGGTCTCTGTAAGCTGCTGTTTGTTGAATGTGAGTTCAGCTTCCAGCAGTCGTTTGATGTGGTAAATTTCGTCAATTCGTCCTTCGAACGGACTTAAATTCGCGTCGGCATTGGCCTGCACCTGTGCGGCCTCAGCTTCTAATCCGGTCAACACTCGATCATCATCGAAGGTGGTGGATTGGTGGCTTAGTAGTCCATCGTTGTTGCTGGATCTTTCTAGGTGCGAAGCGTTTGCAGAGGAAGACAGCGTGGCGTGATAGTTGTCGGCGTAGTTGGTTGTGTGAGTGTGCCGTTCATCAGCTGACGTGGAAAGAAAAGTGGACCAATCTGTCCCTGCATGCTGTGCCCATTCGCTAAACGCTGCGACTTCAGCGTCAGCAATGTCCAAAATTGATTGTTTGTTTGCACCAGAGAATGTGTTTTCTGCCGTCAGGACAGTTCCGGAATACGTGTGCGATGCTGCATTCGTGGATTCTGCAATCGTCAGTCGCTGGTCAAGCAGGCTGTCGGCAATCGCAATTTCACGATCGTATGTTGCTTGAGCTGTACGTGCCGTGTATGCGACGTTTTCACCTTGGATTCTCTGCAGGTTGTCTCGCTCGGCATCTAAGCTTTGGATCATTGCGTCGTAGGCTGCTTGTAGGTCATTCAGGCCTTTTGCAATCGTTGCATCAAGCCCAGATTCGCCGAATGCAATCTGTGCTTTCAGGATGGCATCTTTTGCTGCAAACGTAAGATTGGCGAGAGCTTCAGCAGGAGGGATGGCTCGCTCAAAACCGGGGGGATCAAACATCCACACGTTTCCGGAATTGTGTGCGTCGCGAGCCGCTTGGTAGTCGGCAAGAATTGCGGCAACCGTATCCTCGAACGTGAAGTATGTCCCTTGATATCGCGTGCGGACAGTGTAGGGGTCGTACGAAAAGGTGCCATCGGCTGGAATGAAGATCCACTTTCCACTGCCAGTGGGTTTTTGAATGTCGTCCGGTTCGAAGTTCCAGCCAGCGGCAATAAACGAACCTCGTTCACCCGTCTCTAAATTCAACTGGGCTTTGTATTCATAGCCACTGTGATCAGGTGTGAACAGGTAGTTGTCCAGTTCAGTCGCTGATTCAATATCGTCTCGATACGTGGTGTAGGATTCTACGATTTCGGCTGCAAGATCTTCATTGGCTGATGACAGTTCGTCGATGTACGCTTCACTTGCCGTCACAGCGTTTTGATTGTGGTCGGCTTCTGCTTGCGATGTGATGTTGTCGATGACAGTCTGTCGGGCCGTCCATGCGTCCGCTTCGGCATCGCGGTAAGCCTGCATCGCATCACTCAGCTGGGATCGAGCATCGTTCACGGCGTCGCGGAACACGATGTCACGATGCAGGTCATAGCTTTGCCCACCATAAACCGGTTCTGCTGGTGCCGTGGGTAAATCATCACCGCTCGGCAAAGTCAGCCCCGCATCATCCGGTCTTGCCGGCCAAGAATATCCTTGCAGCCATTCGGGAATCACATCGAATGGATTGGTGGCTATCGGTGAGCCTTCAAAGTCTGGGTTGCTGGCAATTCCTGTCGTACCGGCCTGCTGAGCATACAGATCTGTGGTGCCGCTAATGAAGTTCAGGTTTGCGTCTTGGATGGTGGCATTCAGGTCGAATCCGGCGATTAATTTTTCAATACGAAGTTGCTCGGCCAGTTGTTCAGCGTTTTGACTGTAGGTCGAACGTGCCTGTTCTGTGACGGAAGAATAGTCCGAATTGATGTTGTCTTCTTCTGTTTCGTATTGCTGTCTCGCAGTCTGCCATGCGTCGTTCAGAGTGTCGAGTGATTCGTTGCTGCCCGCATCATCCCCCTTGACAAAGGTCAGGTATCGAGCAGGACCGCTGTTTCCATTGGTCGTCGCCCATGCGACCAGAGACACGGTTCCATCGCCAAGGTGCGAGATGTCAAAAGAAAATTGCCCCGTGTCATCGATCAAAGCTTCTTGCAAATCGTCTTGACCATTCAGAATGCGATAGGCAATTCGTGCAGCTTCTAGGTTGATTCCTGATGTCAGCTGTACCGAGCCGGAGACAGAATTACCGCTGGCAGCCAAGGATGTAATTTGCAGAGTTTCTTCAACTGAATCTCCAACGACAAAAGAAGTTGACGTTGTGGTCCCGCGCACAATTCTGAAGTTTGATGTGTAGGCCACTGGAGTCACGCCAATGACGTATGAGTCTGGTTCGAGACTGTAGGCGTTAAAATCGAGTTTGCCATCGATGACGTCGTACGCAGCTTCTCTGACTAGGATGCCTTGGCTGTCGCGGATCTTTACTTCCACTGTGACAGAATCTTCTTCCGCGTGCGACACATCGGCTTCAAGCTGAAAGCCAGCAGGGACTGCATTAAGAACGATGTCAGAAACTTCTGGCGTTTGTGGCGTCCATTCTTCGTGGACGAAGGAGACATGATTCCAGTCGGAATAAAGCGGGTCAGAGCTGTCAGGGTCGAACTGCACTGATCGAACGCTGATTGTCACCGGCCCAAAGTTCAAGGTGTTGTCCGATGAAACGCCAGTTCCGCTCGCGCTGGATGGAGTAAAGTTAAATTGTCCAAACGCATTTGCAACTGTCACGGCGTCTGCAGCTTGGTCGCCGTCGTAGTCGAATTCCAACGTGATTCCATCCTGTTGCCCAGACCCAGAAACAAGACCTGTCAGCCTTGGATCCGACGTGGTTGATATTCCCGATTCATCAACAGATTCTTCAGCCAGTTGAAACTCGCTAATGGTGGCCCGTGCGAAGGCTGTTTCCGCAATTTCGTAGGTGAAATTCTGCCACTCACCGAACAGGTATTGCTCTCCGGAAAAATCCCATTCCACCGGACGAACACTGATGTTGTAGACGCCAACAGCACCTTCTTCCGGGATGAATTGGAAATAGCCTTGTTCATCGGTAAAGACCACGCGATCAACATCGCCATCAGAACTCAGGTCAACTTCTAAAGTGATGCCCTCAACAGATTCCTCATTGGTGATTCGTCCATGCACGCCGGGGCTGTCGGTGATGCCGTCACTGGCTGAAGTCCCTGAATCGTGAATGAGGCCAAAGGACTGGATTTCTGGCGCGTCGTTTTGCAATGGCAGCATTATTAAGTCGATTGACTGCACGGTCGAATCCGCGGGCGACTGAGTGCCATAGTTCCAGTTCTTCAAAGTTGCAGTAATGGTGACTGTCGACTGCAACGGAATTCCCACTGGTACGTATTCAAACGAACCATCAAACGACGTGACGGCAGTGCCATCTGTAATGCCGTCACCATCGTGATCAAATTCAATGGTGCGTAGCCAAGCTTCACTGAAGTAGTGCAGTGTTTCGTCATGGTCATATTGAGACACCGTGCCAGTGATGACGGGGTAATTGACTTGCCACACACCATCAACCAGATTGCCGTTCCGTGCGGAAAGGCTTAAAGAAGTGGCGTCGATGATTTCTACAACATCAACATCTAAAGTGATTGTGGATGCACTGCCAACAACTTTGCTTTGCGTGGTCGCGTCCCAGCCCTGCGCTGTGGCCGTCACGTTAATCGGCCCGCTGGTCACGAGTTGAGGGTCGAAGTAAAAATGGCCCGTCGCATCTGTGACGACAGAAACAGACTGATCGCCGACAATCAGTTTTACCTGAACGTTCGCGGCACCATTGGCCACGGCACCAATAATGGCTCCGCTGCCCACCGTGCCATCCGCAGAAATGGGGACGGCCGGTCGGATCCAAGCTACTTCATATCCGTGTCCCGTGTATTCGAAGTCAAGTGATGAGGAACTTCCAATCAGTTCGTCACCGGTCAGTGGATCCTTGACGAGACTTTTCGCAGAGACAGCCACAAGCCCAGCTGTCGTTATTGGAATTCTGGCAGCAAAAGCTCCGTCTTCATCTGTTCTGACAGTGATGACGCCTGAAGGAGTTGTCAATTCAACAGTGGCATAAGCCTGAATTGCAAGATCCGAATCTGTGGCTAACTGACCAATGACTGTTGTGTCAGAAGTAATCGAATCGGATGAACTGACACCCGTGTCGTAAGCCAGAAATAGCTCGGTGATTTCCGGTGCTGTCAGTTCGTCAATTTCAACCATTTCGGCAGACCAGCGGACTTCATCTGTCTGGCTCGTGATGGTTCGGAGGCTGGAATGCGGAGCGTCTTCAACAGCAACGTAGCGTTCTGTGAAATCTGCATGAAGTCCGATGTTGTTGTTGCCGGCTTCGAGTCCGCGTACCAACACGCTGAAGTGACCATTTGAATCTGTGAAGGTTGCGTAGTCTGTCGTTCCATCTTCATCGATATCAAGTTCGACAAGCGCGTTGCTGGCAGTCGCAGATACCGCTGAACCATCGACCGCATCTTCAATGGCAACCCGGCCTTCAATCACGGCGGCGTTGACACCTTGCGATCGATCTGCAGTTAGGTCTTCAAACGTCAGGATTTGTGGTTCAGGGAATTCGCCAACAGCGTCATACGTGTAGCTGAATTTGGCATCACCTTCCAAGTCTGCAAAATCTACGGTCACTCGACCCTTCCCAGTCCCTTCTTCACTAGGTCGAATTGTCAGCTTGATCCAATCCTGAGATCCCACGGTGACAAGTTCTGCGATAGCATCGGCTGGGCCAAATTGATCGCCTAAAGCTCCGTTATCAATCTGAAGGCTCACAGCATCTAGGGATTGCGAACTGGCGGCGAATGAATGTGCAGAGATCAGGACGGAGCGTGTCTGCCCGTATGCAAGTTCGCCAAAGTCGAAATAGTCATTTGCTGCTGAATCGGTGATTGGGTTTTCGGAATCGCCCGCGTTGTAAACACCATCTTCTAACGGTACCAGGACAGTCCCATCTTCCGTTGAGGCTTGATACGAAAATTCGACTGTTGAATCATAGGTTCCCAGATACAGATGAGCTGTGTCGACAATGCCAGCGTCTGTTTCGGCCAGTACTGTGAGTATGTTGCTTTGATTTGTCAGAACCGAAGCACTGTCGACGACGACGCTGTAGTTTCCGGGGTTGTCTTCACTTTCAACAACCGACAATTCCGCCTGAAAACTGGGGTCATTTGATTCCAGTGAAATGGTGTGCTGAGCGTCATTGCTAAAGTCGGAATCGATTGAACGCAGAGAAATCTGTCCAAGTTCAGCTTCTGCCGCCAATTGGTCAGATGTAAACAACCAAGTAAACTGCTTATGGCTTTGGGTTGGGTCGCTGTCTAGAGCATAGTGGTACGAAGCGCCGACTGGGTCCGTGTCGAACTGCTGGTAGTACGCATTTTGATCGGCGTCAAGAAATGCTGGGTTCAGCAAGTCGACGGTGATCTGATCGGCGTGCGGCGTCTCGATAGACTGGCTGTAAATCCCGTCTGGATCTCTGGCCACAACCGTGATCTCAAGCGCGTGAACCGAAGGGTCGGTAAAGTCGAGACTTGTTGCCTGAGGGTCTACAAAGACTTGACCCGTTAAGTGATTGATTTGTATGAATTCGGGCCAGTTCGCGAGAGGCTCTCGAGAGATCTGCAATCCGTCTGGATGAGCAAGTTCATCGCTATCAGGATCGGCATTGCCGTCAATTGGATCAGTCTCTGGTGAAGGTGGGTTCGGATTGGAAGATGGCTCAGATTCTTCTTCAGGTGGAGCAGCGAGGATTCTTTGCTCGACTTTCCGAATGGAATAGGTGACCGCAAGACCTTCCGGATCGATTGCGTCGAGATCGGCGACTTCCTTCCAGCCCAGGGAAAAATGATCACCGTCGATCGTCGCATGTTCATAGGGGGTTGAATGGCGTGTGTCTTCGAAATAGACACTACCGATGTTTCCACCGCCGATATCTCCGCTGCCAACGTCTCCACCGCCGACATCTCCGCCACCGATGTCTCCGCTGCCAACGTCTCCACCGCCGACATCTCCGCCACCGATGTCTCCGCTTCCAACGTCTCCACCGCCGACATCTCCACCACCGATGTCTCCGCTTCCAACGTCTCCACCGCCGACGTCTCCACCGCCGACATCTCCGCCACCGATGTCTCCGCTGCCAACGTCTCCACCGCCGATATCTCCGCCACCGATGTCTCCGCTGCCGACGTCTCCACCGCCGACATCTCCACCACCGATGTCTCCGCTGCCAACGTCTCCGCTGCCGACGTCTCCACCACCGATGTCTCCGCTGCCAACGTCTCCACCGCCGATAT
>JBDWHY010000095.1:0-4224 GCA_039974975.1 Fuerstiella sp.
CCCGAAGGGGCGACAGAAATTACCGCCGGATCGCTCCTGCCGTCCCTTCGGGACTCACGGGGTGGTATTGATTGCTATTCCATGGGCTGACGCCCATGGCGACATCATGTCGCCACTTCGTGGCTGAGGTATGGAAACGCTGCGTACCACGCATATCAAAGTGACCCACATCTTCAACTTCCACGTAGCGACTGAGTGTAAGCTCGTGAGTCCCGAACGGACGGCATATTGTAGCCACGAGTGCCAACCCGTGGATCGAAAGATCAAAACATGCGCGAAGCCCCGAAGGGGCGACAGAAATTACCGCCGGATCACTCCTGCCGTCCCAAAGGGAAAAACCATGGGGACACCGACGTTGATTGACACCATGTTCGGCCACCTCGGCGCGGACAATTTGAAACACAGAGGCACAGAGGCACAGAGGACACAGAGAACATGCGCGGACGAATCCTCTGTGTCCTTTGTGCCTCTGTGTTTTGGGATCTGAGGCGGGGCCATCCATCATTTCGTGTAATTCACAGATCAATTCGTCGTTGTTTCCGGCAGTTCTTGGCATCGCGATGGATGGCCCCGCCTTACTGATGGCCCATTCGGGTTTCGACAGTTGGGCAAGCTGATGATGGTGTCTCCCTCGATGCCCAACGAGCGAAGATTGAAGCTTGGTGCTTGTGCAATGATATCGAACTGGCGGAAGTGTTTGTTGACGCTGGCCTGTCTGGCTCGAAAGCACACAACCGGCCGGGCTTGCAGTCTGCGTTGAGTGCCGTGAAGGAAACGGGCGGCGTTCTTGTCGTGTACAGTCTCAGTCGGTTGGCTCGTTCTACTCGTGACACAATCGAGATTTCCGATCAACTGGACCGGATCGGCTGCGACCTTGCAAGCATCAGCGAGAAGATCGACACAACGTCTGCGGCGGGCAAGATGGTTTTCCGAATGCTGGCTGTCATGGCTGAATTCGAACGCGATCAGATCTCTGAACGTACCCGCGTGGCGTTGGCTCACAAGAAAGCCCAGGGCGAACGTGTGGGCCGCATTCCGTTTGGCCACGATCTTCACGAAGACGGCAAAACCTTGCTTGAGAACGAAGCTGAGCAGGCTGTAATTGAACAGGTGAAAGCCTTACGTGGCCAAGGATTAAGCTACGCGTAAATCGCCGGTGAACTGAACGCGAAAGGGGTTCCAACGAAAGAAGGATCGCAATGGCAGGCGATGACGGCGAGCCGGATTCTGAAGCGGGTTGGTTAGTTAGTCGATACTCTCTTCGCTCACTGTTGTGAAGAACCCTCGCTTCTCTTCATTCAGTTCAATCCAATATCGGATCATTCCCGGCATTAGTCGGTAACCAACCTCGGAAAACTGGTTGATAATAAATAGCAAAACAGGGATGGCCGCCCAGGCGATTGCCCAACCGAGCGACATACCCAGCATTGGTCCATCTATCCATTCTGCGGTGGCAGTGTCGTAGATCAGCACGGCTGTTTTGACGAGGCAGGCAGCTGAAACGATGTAGAACGTGTAGAAGTTCCCAGCGTGAATCAAGTTCAGGATCCACTCGATCCACGTCAGCAATGAACGCAGATAATCTCTTGTCGCGTCTACTCCAGTCTTGGGTATGACATTGAATTTTGCCGCCCTCATTCTTCGCAGCGCCCATGTGGCCATTGTGACGGGTATAAGCAGAATCAAGATAGCTAGTGCAATTCCTGCATACTTTAAGGCTGATGAACTTGCTTGGTTAATCTGCACAATCAAAGGGTCGATCAACTCGTCCCAATTGTCTCGAAGGTAGATGTATCCGATCGCTCCGACTGCGGCACAGATCGCCAACGACGTGATGATCAAAGTCGGATTTTGTGCCGGACCAGACCGGGTGCTTACCGACTCTTCGGATGCTGCGATCCTGCCTATAGCAGATAGATTCACCTTCGGCGATTCGTACTCAGATTCATCGCTGGCTTCTATTCCAAGGAATTCCTCAACTGGCAAATAGAATGTTGTACCTACCTGCAGGACTCTGGCGTCTTCGCTGATTCTTCCGGCAATAAACAATTTCCGAATAGCCGACTCGGTCACGCTCTTTGATCTCTTCTTCCCGTCCTTCACGACATACAGTTTTTCATCTGCCATCAGCTCAATTCTTCTCGTATGGGTCTGGGCTTTGTTTCGGTCTCGCCTCGTGTGTGAACAAACGCAACTCTTGGACGAATCCATCCAGGGTCCCGTAGAAATCGACGAAGGTGTGAGTTTCGCGATATCGGGCAACTAGAACGGCTGCCCGCTTAGTACCACACATAACACCATTGCTCGATCGATCGCATTCGTTCTTTACGAAGACAGGAAATGCTAAAGGAAATGTAAAGTACAAATATACCGTTCATGGTATCTAACTATTCAATACCTACTTCACTTGACACAACGACAAGGGGTGAAAAAGCTTTGGAATCACGTAATACTCCGCCAATTTGCCGAGTACACTATTATTAGTTGGCAAAGAAATTCCGGGTTTTGACTGATCCGATGCGTCTCTCCTTTCGTTGCATGTTAGAGTATCCACACCACTTTCCGACGGACCGACCTTGTTCAGTAACCGCGAGATAGCCACTTTAATCTGGTTTATTCCGATTTTTGCTTGGCTTTGCACCAAATCCAGCGTCCGATCTGCGATCGCCAATGTACTTCGATCGCTTTTTCAACCGCTGATCGTCATTTCCATACTGGCAATTGCTGTTCATACAGTCGCTGTTGTAAGCGTGCTCTGGGCAGCTCACGTGTGGCATCCCGGCTTTGTCAAAGACACCATTCTCTGGTTCTGCTTTAGTGGGGTCGTGATGGTCGCCAACTTCGTCACAAGCAAAGACAACGAAAATATCTTCAAAGCCGTTGTCAAAGATAACATCAAGGCTGTTCTGCTTGTCGAATTCGTAGTCAACACATTCAATTTCTCGTTGGTCGGCGAACTCTTTTTCGTCCCTTTCACTACGCTTGTGGTCCTCCTCAACGCCGTTGCCCCCCTTCGAGATGAACAGAAACAGGTTGCCACACTAACTGGGTGGGTATTGGCAATGATTGGCTTCACACTGCTGTGTCTACCAGTCACCCATGCCATTGCTCACTCCCAAGAGTTTGGCAACTTCGACACGCTTCGCTCCATCGTCCTTCCTCCGCTCTTGTCCTTGCTGTTCGCACCGTTTCTGTTCTTCTTCGTTCTACTAACAACCTACGAGCAGGTCTTCAAGCGTCTTCGGTCAGGTGCCGTGAAGTCCAAAACCCTGCTTTGGTACGCTCGCCGCCGCATTCTTTGGCAATTCGGATGCAACTTGACTAAACTCAAGTCGTTCCTGTCAACGAACGCTCTGGGCCTAATGCAATTGCAAGATCGTGCTGATGTGGACCAATTGCTCAGTAGCCCGAAGTCACACCCAGCCAGCTAACAATTGCGTGAACCCGAGTTGTGATCGGGCCGGTTTCAGAAGTTCGCGTCGCTCGTCACAACCGGGTTACGCCTGTCGTTATGCAGCTAAGTGATGAATTTCTCATTGTGTGACCAATGTAAAGCCAGCTACAGCAGTCTCACTTTCGACGAGACGTGTTGTTACACCTCAAACGTGGCCCCTTTCGGCTCACTTGTTTGGCTGGATGAGCACCCATTACCGTGGAATGAGCTTATTTGCGATGACTGTCAGCAGACAGTTCGACGACTAGTGCATCTTCGTACAGCAGTATGGCGCGGAGAAACAATAGAGAATGAGTTTCAATCGTTTTGGGCACAGGCAAAAACGCATATTCCAAGTTGGCCTGGTTTCAGACGTCTCTCCCTGAATACCGAACAAGAAGCTGCACTCGAGGAATGCGCTCAAGAAGTAGACGACATGATTGCTAACATGAGGAAAACGATTCCTTCCTTCGGTGTGATAAATCAATTGGGTGACATGAGCTTCACAGCGAGACCTGCGAAGCCTTGGTGGCAATTCTGGCGTTGACGAATTGCTGCATAACAGCAGCATGTAGCCGAGTTGCGATCGGCGCGTTTTCACATTGAGCATCAATCGTCGCAACCGGTGACGCTCAGAATGAACACTTGGTACCACACATATCAAAGTGACCCACATCTTCGACTTCCACGTAGCGACTGGCGCAAGCTCGTGAGTCCCGAAGGGACGGCAGAGCTTGCGGCCGGATCGTTCCTGCCGTCCCTTCGGGACTCACGGGGTGGTATTGATTGCT
>JBDWHY010000096.1:0-171883 GCA_039974975.1 Fuerstiella sp.
TGACAGCAGTGAAATTGTGCCGCCCTCCGGGCTGTTTTTGTCGCGACAGCTAACCGGCGGTTGACACCGCCGGCTATTCTTGTGTCGCCCTCCGGGCTGATGGGCGGGTTGATGGGCGGGCTGATGGGCGGGCTTGTGCGGGGGCTTGTGCGGGGGCTTGAGTGGCGGAGTCGCCGAGCTGATCTGCCATGCTCAGTTTGAATCGTGACCAGATCAAACCAACTTTGATCTGGTCGAGTTTGCTTCGGCAGATTGCCGTCAACAGGTGCATCGTTGTTGAAACAGACGCTCGACTACTTCAGGGCCATGCGATATGCGTCTATGCGAGATGCGTGGTACCGGGTCAGATCCACAGGGCCAGGCGATATGCGTGGTACCAACCAGATCCTTCAAGGCCATGCGAGATGCATGGTACCAGCCAGATCCTTCTTTTGGCCTGTGGTAGGGTTTTTGTATAGGGTCCAGTAGGGAGATAGGGTAAGCGTCCCCGGTCTGAATTGACGTTCGACAATTTTGGTGTAAAGTTGGAGGTCTATGTTGACTTCGCGAGCGGCAGGTCCGTCTCATTCTGGTTTTGCTGCTCAAGGAAAGTATCGATGTCCGACAAGTTGGTTACGGTGGCCACATTTAGTACACCGGTAGAGGCAGCCATCGGCCGGAACGCACTCGAAGCCGATGGTGTCCGCGCTTTTCTCGCCGACAACGCAATCGTAGGGATGGCCTGGTATCTCGGCGGAGCAGTCGGCGGGATCAAACTACAAGTGGCCGATGAAGATGCTGAGCGTGCCATTTCGATCTTTGAGGCAACCGATATTGTTGTCATCACAGAAGACGATTGGCGGTCGGATGAAACCGGCGAAGTATTTGATGCTGGTGACGATGATGACGTTGAAGATGAGCCCGAATCTGCTACGGATCAGATTGTCGGCCGTGCACGGAACGCCGCCGTACTTGGTCTGCTCTTTTTACCGCTTCAGTTATATTCGCTTTGGCTATTGATGCGAGTTGCCGTCGATACTGCTCCAACGACCCCTAGAAATCGACGGCACATTCTAACGACGCTAATGCTTGATTTACAGATCGTCATTATTTGTACTGTTTTTGTGGTGTCCATGACGTCGGTATAAACCGACGCGGGATAGCGATTGCATTGCCAGGCTCGATCCAGCTAACAACAGGAGTGGTTTACTCCGAATTTGAAATCAACGTCAACCGTCACCAACCGGTTACGCGAAATGTGACACAGCCATGCCAGAATACTGCGATCCTGTTTGTTGAGATTCAACGTTTCACACCGATTGAAGTTGTTTGCGATTTTGGTCTGTCCCTGTTTAGCAATCGTTGGACTGATCTGCGGTGCAATTGGTACTGGAACTGATTTGCCCATCATTGTGCGACTTGGTTACACCGCGTTGGTTTTTGCGTTCAGCCTGCTGTGTCCGCTGGGCATGACTTGTGTGCTGCTGAGTTGGCAGATCGCTCGAACGAAGTCGGGTGCCGATGCTGATTCACGGGATGTCGTCGAGTTTCTATTCGGGGCTTTTGGATTCGTGATGATCGTACTTGGTGCGTACTTGAGTCCGTTGACTCTGTGGCTGGCCCTTCCTCTTTGGTAGGTGTGGTATCGGCCTTGGAAGTTTGTGTGCGACGAAAGCCGACGGCAGAGAAATTGTGTCGCCCTCCGGGCTGTTTTTAGTGGGACGGCTAACCGGCGGTTGACACCGCCGGCTAATCTTGTTTCGCCCTCCGGGCTGATGCGTGGGCATGCGGCTGATGCGGGGGTTTGGTTAGTGAGTTTGGTTGGTGAGTTTGGTTGGTGAGTTTGGCTTTTGGTCTGGTGCGAAGCCTGTCGCGGTGACTCACCGTCGATTCATCTCTTTCCGTTCCTTCTTGCCTTTGATCGCGGTTTGAGTTGGGAAGGTGAGCAGCGAGGGGGGTGGGTTAATTTTGAAACGTTCATGTTGCCGCGGGCTTACAACCGACTTGAGCGTTCCATTCCGAACTGTTCGTCGTGCTTCCTTGGCTATTGTGGGGTAGTTCACCGACCAGGGGTTTTGGTGCACCTTAGTTTGCACCAACTGGGCCGATGAACAACTTATTAGGTGGAAGCGTGAGTGATCGACTGACGTGCCGGAATCTCGGTTTTGGTTCCAGTGATTTGCCGTTTCAGGCCTATGCCGCTTAGCGTTGGAGCCGGTCGTAGTGACGAATCGAATTTCTAAACTGCAGCAGCTAGAAGGGCTGCGCGGAACTGCTGCCGTTGTTGTCTTGGTCAGCCACTTGAGACGTACGTTTTTTCTAGAAGAAAAGGCGTGGGTGGAATCTGAGCTGCCGTATGCTGTGAGCGTTTGTATCGAAGCGTTTTTTGATGGCAAGTTTGGAGTCTGGCTGTTCTGGGTGATGTCTGCTTTGGTGCTGTCCTTGAGGTATCATGCGACCGCTGATGTTGGACAAGCGAATGGGCTGATGACCAGTGCTACAATTCGTCGTTATCCTCGGCTGGTTTTGCCATCGGCGGCATCTGTGCTTATCGCATGGATACTGCATGCGAACGGGTGGATGACTCACGTGAAATTGGCCGCTCTTCTTGGCCCCGAATATCATCCGTGGTTAGCTTCGTTCTACCAGTTTGATCCCAGCCTCTTCACCGCCTTGAAGTCTGGTATGTATTCATGCTTCTTTGATTACAATCCCGAGGCTGCTTATAACCCGGTGCTATGGTCGATGGAAGTTGAGCTTTATGGTTCCTTCTTCTTGTTTGGCTATCTGACTTTGATTGGCAAGCATCCAGCTCGACTACTGATCTACATGGCGACTTTGGCGGTCGTGTTTCAACTGAAGGTGCACTGGCTGAATTCGTTTGTGTTAGGTGCCATGATTTGCGATGGGTTTGTGAACCAAGAACGACTGAAGCGTTGGGTGCCTAAGTTTGTGACGAGTTCGTTTTTGTTCGTCGTTCACAGTCGTCTGATCGCGTGGTTGTTGATTTTGCCCGTCTTGTTTTTGATTGGGCTGCCGAACTTCGCAGGAGTTTTGAATCTGTTTCTGTCGGCGGCCGTCGCAGCGTACGTCACTGTGAGTCAGCCGGCTGCTGGCTTCTTTGCTCGTCGGATTCCCGTGTTCTTGGGCAAGATTTCTTTTGGGCTGTATCTGATTCATTTACCTTTGATTTGTTCAGTCGCTTATCCACTGTACACGACGTTCAGTGAATACTTACCAGTTCAGTTGGCCTCGATCGTCTCGGCATTGATGATTGCTGCTTTGTCGATCCTTGGAGGATGGGTTTTGTGGTTCTTGGCAGACCGTCCAGCAATCGTGTTTTCAAGAGCAGTGGCTGACTGGTTAAGAGGTGACTTGCGCAAGGGGTCTCCGCAGGCAATTGTGGGTCCGGGAAAACTTGCCTGATGCATGGCCGGTGGGGCTTCGATAGGCGGCCGTGCGGATGACGCATGTGGTGTGCGTGGTGCAACCGGTGTGCGTGGTGGGCGAGGGCAATCAGGCATGAAATTTCATGCCTCATTTCGCTAGCCCCGCCGGCTGCTTGACCAACACCGCCCAGTGCAGCTGCCCGTTGAAAAAGGCAACCTGACGCGTGAGCGAGGGATATCGGCTGTGCAGAACGTCAGGGTTTCGAGAGGATTCATTTCTTGCTGACGGGTTGGGTGACCACATCCAGGCTTTTTCAACGCTCTGCTAACCAGCCGCGCCCCCATTTCATGAATCTCGCCCAATGGGCTGTGCGGCTGCGCGCGACTCGAACACGGTTCCGCCTGCCGAAGCGTGTTCGAGTCGCAGCCTAGTTGCCGAAGCCTGGTTGCCGAAGTACGGCCAACGTGCTTGTGGTTGGATGGAACCTTGTGTTGGCGCGCATTTGGGCGTTGAGTTTTACGGCGCCCTTCAGCTTGGGCGCCGTTCAGCTTGGGGATGGGGGCAGCTTGGGCACGGGGCAGCTTGGGGATGGCGGAGAACTACGCGAGGCGTTTTTCTGCGACAGTGCCTTCAGGAGACGTTTTGACATCGTAGCCAGCGTCTTGAATTTGATCTCGAATCGCATCTGACTTGGCCCAGTCTTTGTTGGCTCGAGCTTCATCGAGGGCTTTGCACAGTGCGGAAATATCATCGGCTCCGGCGTCTTCTACTTCAGACGATGCCAGTGGGGCAATGGCCAACACGTGATTGATTTTATCCAACACGGCCAAAGCTTCCGCTGCATCTTCAATTTCGCTGCCCACCCATGGCAACAGGATGCCTAGGGCTTTGGCAAAGTTAAGGTCGTCGGCAATGGCTTCTCCGAATGCTTTCAACACCGGATGATTGGAATTCAGCGGTGCCGTTTTGCCATCGGCTTTTGCTTCTAAGCTTGCTCGAAATTCAGTCAGTTTCTTCACGATGTTTGCAGAGTCTTGCAGCCCCTTTTTCGTGAAGTTCATGTTTGATCGGTAGTGAGATTTAATCAGTTCTAATCTGAGGACGGCTGGATGCACGGCGTTGCCAGTGGCCTTGCCTTCGAGAACGTCTCGAACAGTAAAGAAGCTGCCGTCGCTTTTGGACATCTTTTTACCTTCGACCATCAGGAAGCGAGCATGCATCCAAAATCTGGCAAAGCTGTCGGCTCCTGTGGCACCTCGTGACTGAGCAATTTCACATTCGTGATGCGGAAAAATTAAGTCTTCGCCTCCGGTGTGAATATCGATTACGTCTTTGCCTAAGCGTTTTCGTGCCATGCACGAGCATTCGATGTGCCAACCTGGGTAGCCGGTGCCCCATGGCGAGTCCCATTTCATGATGTGAGTTTGATCGGGTTTCCACAGCATGAAGTCGGCCGGGTGTTTTTTATTGGCCTGATCCTGTGCGTTGACTCGATCGCCTTTGCCTTCCACCAGCTGGTCCAAGCGATTGCCGCTTAGCTTGCCGTAGTCTGGAAAACTTTCGACGCTAAAGTACACGACCTGATCTTCGCCGACATAAGCGTGCCCTTTTTCGATGAGCTCACCAATCATCGATTGCATCACGTCGATGTTGTCGGTTGCTTTTAAGATGTTGTCGTCTTCGGAAGCCACTTGAAGGCCGAGCATTTTGGCGTCGTCTAAAAACGCTTGCATGTAGTAGTCGGCAATTTGGTACGGATTGTCAGGGTCTGCGACAGCTCCTTCGGGGACCTTGCCCGATTTTTTGTCTTCTTTGACTCGCTGAGCGGCCGTTTCCATTTTGTCTTCGCCGCCACCATCGGCATTGCTGTCGTCCGTCATGTGGCCGACGTCTGTGATGTTCATCACGTGGTGAACTTCGTGGCCGAAGAATTCCAGCGTCCTGCGAATGACGTCGGCAAACAGGAATGAACGGAAGTTGCCAATATGAGCAAAGTCATAGACGGTCGGACCGCAACTGTACATGCGAACGCAATCGGAATCGATTGGTTGAAAGTCTTCCAGTTGGTTTGTCAGAGTGTTGTAGAACTTGATCGTCATGGCTGGCGTGCGTGCGTTGAATGAAGAAAAGTGGAAAACGAAGTGAGCGTCGGAACAGAAACATTCTGAGCCAACTTTCCGTAGGGCTTACCGCGAAGTTTGATTTCCCGAGCGAACTTCTACAACCGCGGTTTTGGTTTTCCGATTGCAAAGACGTGCGTCGTTACGGATTGGCCAATGAAAACACGGGACAACGTCCGTCAATGACGTACGACAGCCAGGGCGTTCGAAAGGTTCAAAAAACTCGGAAAGCCAACAATGTGTGTCAAAAAGCAGGGGGCGTCTGTGTGGCTTGGCTCAGGTGGCTGGGCTCAAGTGGCTGAGTTCCTTGGGTGGGGCAGGTGGGTGGGTTGAGAGGCAGCGTGGCGGCAAGTAGTCTTGGTGAACGGTGTGGTTTGCTAATGTCGCTTTCAATGCTTTGTTGTGGAATTCCTTGCTATGCCTTCTCGTCAATTGCTCGCCCATTTGCATGCCAATTTGCTTTCCGCGGTCAGCGCCGCGGTGGCTTTGTTGCTGGTTCCGCTGATCGGCCTTCCCACAGCGAATGGTCAAGCGACGGCCACGCAGCCGAGTGCTGCAACTGAGTCTGGCGTTTTTGTTCGGCCTTCCGCTTACCAGTCATCGGTCGTCGCCGCTGATCATCAAGCGGCGAGTGAAGCCGGAGCAGAGATCTTGCGGCGAGGTGGTAACGTGGTTGATGCTGCCGTTGCGACATCATTCGCATTGTCTGTGGTTCGGCCTGCTAGCTGCGGGATTGGCGGAGGTGGCTTTATGGTGATTTGGGATGCGACCGAACAGAAGGCGGTGGCTCTTGATTATCGAGAACAAGCTCCGGCGGCTGCATCGGCTGATATGTTTGCCGGGCAGAACGGTGGTCCCGAAGCGGGCAGTGTTCGAGGTGGCAAGGCGATTGGGATTCCGGGCACTGTCTTCGGTTTGTGTCACGCCGCAGAAACGTACGGCAGCTTGCCTTTATCTGTCTTGCTTGAGCCTGCGATTCGTTTGGCCAAAGAGGGAGTTTTGATTGATGGTCACGATCGATCAGCGCAGCGCGACACTTTGCGAAAGTTTGATCGCTATCCCAGTTACCACCAGCGCTTTGTTGTGTTCAAAAAACTGTATTTGAACGACGGGGTTCCATGGAAAGCTGGAGATCGATTTTATTCACCTCTGGGTTCCGTTTTAAAAAGGATCGCGGTGGAAGGAGCTGACGGATTTTATTCCGGAGAGGTTTCCGCAGCGATTGCAAGGACGGTGGCCAAGCATGGCGGAGTGATCAGTCGGCAAGACCTGAATTCGATCAACTTGAAGACTCGAATTCCTCTTCACGATGACTACCGAGGGCATACGATCTACAGCATGCCTCCGGCGTCAAGCGGAGGAATTGCCTTGCTGCAAACTCTGCAAGCTTTGGAATCATGGGAAGCTGTCAGTCGTTCGAGTTTGAGATCGTTGCGGCATAATTCGGCCGACTATGTTCATGTGGTTGCCGAAGCGATGAAGCACGCGTTTGCTGATCGAGCTGAATTTTTAGGAGACACAGACTTTGTCGATGTGCCCGTTGAGCGCATGATCAGCCGAGCCTATAGCGACCAAATCGCTTCAAAAATCGACTTAGAGAAGACGAGGCCCTTGGCAGCCTACGGCCGCTTTTTCGCGGCCAACGATGGCGGAACGAGTCACTTTTCTGTGATTGATGCGGCAGGCAACTCTGTGGCGTGCACAGAAACGATTAACCTGACGTATGGCAGCTTCGTGGTGGTTCCGGAATACGGCATCTTGTTGAACAACGAAATCGATGACTTTGCAGCTCAGCCGGGCAAGCCCAACGCCTTTGGCTTGATTCAAAGTGAAGCCAATGCGATTGATCCGGGGAAGCGGCCTTTATCAAGTATGACTCCAACGATCGTGGTCAAGGACGGCAAGGCCACGTATTCCACGGGAGCATCCGGAGGTCCCAAGATCATTACGGCTTCGATTCAGTCGGTGTTAAATCACATTGTGTTTGGAATGAGTCCGGCGGAATCTGTGTCGGCGGCTCGGTTCCATCACCAGTGGTCTCCGAATGTTCTGAAGCTGGAAGAAAGCTTGTTCTTGGAAGTCGCGGAAGATCTGAAAGATCGAGGTCACGACGTGGTGATGTCTGAAAGCATGGCTGCCAGTCAAGCTGTGGCCAAAGATCAGGCCGGTTTGTCGGCTGGATCTGATCCAAGAAAACATGGTCGGCCTGCCGGGCAGTAGTTGCAGACTGATAGGCGGGTAACGTCACGGCCGGCAAGCTGTGGTCTGCGCTGTGGCAAGGTGGTGGTAGGCAAGGTGGTGGTTGGTGAGGTGAGGGTTGGTGAGGTGAGGGCATCGTGGTCGTTGGCAGTGGCATTTCAGGATTCAATATGCGGACCAGGGGCGCGAATTCAAAAAGCGAGTCGTGATGGTGCGGCTGAAGCTGCGGTGCTGAAGCGTTGCGGCGGGCGACTCTGAAACGACTTGAGTCGAATCCTGTGCTTAGCGGCATTTGCCGTGATGCTGTCGCTTCGGCACGTTACATCCTATCCAGAAGGCCCTTGGGGTGAGGCTTCGGCGTAAAGTGCCGTATTGTGGTGGTTTCCCCGTGCGAGTTTTCCCGATATGTGTCCGGTGCAGTAGGGGTTTCACAGAAGGGTTTCCTCTGCAACCGAGGATTAGTTCTGCTGATCAAGGTTAGTTTCGTTCCAGTGCGAGACTTGTCGCAAGGGTGAGTGATTCTTCTTCAGCGTTTCTTCTGACCAAACAGGGCCGTGTCTATGTCAGCATCTCAACAAGTGGAAAGTATGTCCGCTGATCAATTTCAAGCTTGGGTGCAAGCTCAATTGAGCAGCCTGCCAGAGGGTCAGTTGGGGCATTCGGACCAAAGTGATTCGAAGAACACGTTGCAGCAATGTGACCAAATTCTTCAGCAATGGGATGAGCAGCGGCAACAAGCTGATGATTACGAATTGGCTTTGCGAGAATCTCAGCTTGCTCAACGTGGCCTTCGAAAGCAACTGGTTGATGCTCTTGAAGAACTTCACGGAGCTCGTGAAACCATCAATCGTCGTCCTCCGGAAGTTGCCCGCTTTCGGCCGACTCGCAAAGCCAGTGGAGCCAGCGGTCGCTCGTCCGTGCCGGCTCCTGCCACGGCTCCCGTCATTCAAGTTTCGGCTCCTTCTTTGGGGCAACAGGTGATTGAGTTTGCCTATTCTGGCGGTCGAGGTTCCCAGCCGAGCGGCAGCAGCGGGGCGGAAATCTATTTTTGTGTCAGCGATGATGATGATGTGCCAGAATCGGGTTTCCGTTTCGCGGCGTGGGCAACTCGATCCCCACATGTCATGCGGTTTTCTGACAAAGATTCAGGCAAGGTTGCTCATTATCGTTTGAGATGGATTAATGCCAAAGGGGAATCGGGGCCATGGAGTGAAACGGCAACGGCCGCGATTCCGGGGATGGCAGAATTGGTCTAGAGGTTGTCTGCTGGGATGGGTTGTGATGGGCTGTGATTGTTAACACGGCTGACAACGTGACTAACCTTTCAGTGACGAAACGACGGCGAGCGGGTTCTGGGTCGCTTGAGTTTCAGTGTGGGCGAGACGTAGGATGTTGTGCCGAAGCGCTGTTTTCTGGGATAGAAAGCGGCTGCTGATCTGCGACTGCCCCTCCTGATTGGAAAGCCCTGCCATGTCTCGCCCTTCCGCCTCTCAACGTTTACGGTTCGCCTCGCAGCCGCTTGATTCGCAGGCCTGTGCCTCAGAAGCTTTGTTCAATCGGCGAACTGCTTTGCTAACAAGTTGTGCTGCTGCTGGAACCGTTTTGCTGCCTCAGCGAGCGGCCGCTGGTTCTGCGAAAACACTGTCTGCTGACGTCAGCTTAAAAGGAAGCATCAAGAAGACTTTGAAGATCGGCATGGTCAAGGTCGAGGGATCTTTGACGGATAAATTCAAAGCTGTCAAAGCCGCTGGGTTTGATGGCATTGAAATGAATGCTCCGGGAGTCAAGCTTGATGAAACGTTGAAGGCGATTGAAGAATCCGGCCTGCCGGTTGACGGCACTGTCAATTCGACTCACTGGTCTGTCAGGCATACGGATCCGAGTGCAGAAGTGAGGCAGAAGGCTTTGGAATCTTTGACCGGAGCCATCGAGACGACGGCCAAGCTGGGCGGAGACACATGTTTGCTGGTGATTGGTCATGGCAAAGATGGTGACAAGGCCACCATTCGTCAGCGGGCACTGGACAACATTCGATTAGCGTTGCCGACTGCCGAAAAGCACAAGATCGTGATCGCCATTGAAAACGTGTGGAATCATTTTCTGTACGACCATGAGGGCGGGTCAGACCAGTCAGCTCAGGAATTCGTGGAATTCATCGACGAGCTCAAAAGTCCGTTGGTTGCCATGCAATTTGATATTGGCAACCACTGGAAGTACGGCAGCATGGGCGATTGGATTCGCCAGTTGGGCAAAAAAATCTATAAGCTCGACCTAAAGGGGTTCAGCCGTGAAAAGGGCAAGTTCACCAAGATCGGTGAGGGAGACTTGGATTGGGCGGACGTCAGAGCGGCTTTGCAGGAAATCAACTATAACGGCTGGGCGGCTGCTGAAGTTGGGGGCGGTCCCTTGGATCGGCTGAAAGAAGTGTCTGCGAATATGGACCGAGTTTTTGGGTTGGTGTAACGGGCGAAGTTGATTTTGTTGGGGCGGAAAACCGCGGCACGTCTTTTGCGATTTGGTTGTCTGTATTTGGTTGTCTGTATTTGACTGTCGCGAGTAAGCAGTGACAGTCTGCTGTAGCAGGCGTTAGGCGGTTGTGATTGCGTTGCCGTGATTTGCGATGAGGCCGCTGACATTTCGCATTCCCCGTGGGTCGCGTTGTTCCATTTGGCAGGCTTTCTATTCGGTAAGCGTTGCATTCGGCGAGCGATTCATTCGGCTCTGGGGAATCAGCATCGCCGAGATATCAGGTTTTCCGAGTGCTTTGCGGAGGTGTTTGGTTGTTCAAGCTTCGCTTGGAAGCTTGAAACCTGCTTCGAGAGCTTAAAAATCTGAGCTTTCCGTCAGGCGTGACGCTTTGCTGGCAACAAAACCTGCAGCCAAAGTTCGGGGCAGTCAGTCTGGCGATCGTGTTCCAAATAACATGAAGCCTGTTGGGGACTGAGTACAGTGGGTTTGCTTGGCGCAGTGGTCGATCTGGCGGCTGCGTCGTTTTGGCCTCAAAAATTTTTCAATTCACAGCATGCGTTGCCAATGGCAAATCCGTTGGCCGTCATTCATACTTTCGATTGCTTCCGTCGTGCCGAAGAAAATGTTCTTCGAAGAGCTCGGCGGTTTCTTCTTAAAGGACTACCGATGTTCGTGCGTACTTTCTCTGTCACATTGTTGGCAGGCATCTGCGGCTTGGCTGCTGCATCAGAAAATTCGACCGGTGTGACGGAACGAGTTTCTGAAGATATTGAATTTTTGGCCTCTGACGCATTGGAAGGTCGAGGTGTTCAGACCAAGGGGATCGAAGTTGCGGCCGAGCGAATTTTGAACGTGTATAAAGCGGCCGGACTGAAGCCGGCTGTGGGTGACAGCTATCGACAAGAATTCCCGATTTCCGTTGGTAAAACGGTCGCTGGAGACAGCACTCTTGTGAAGCTGAGCGGCCCAGAAGATGCCGTCATGGCTTTGAAACTGGCCGAGCAATTTCAGCCTCTTCAAGTGGGTGGCGCTGGAGCGGCCCATTCAGAATTGGTGTTTGTCGGTTATGGGATTTCGTCTCAGGAAGACGGCTACGACGACTACCAAGGGGTGGATGTTGAAGGCAAAGTCGTCGTCATGATTCGTCGAGAACCTCGGCAGAAAATCGAAGGTTCGAAATTCAATGGACGGCGCACCAGTCAGCATGCTTATATCAACAGCAAGCTGGCATTGGCCAAAAAGAACAAGGTGGGGGCCATCTTGTTCGTGAATGATCCATCATCCACCAAGAATTCCAAAGATGAATTGTCTGAACCCAACGGGTTTGGCAGTCGGAGCCAAGGAGTTCCCTTTTTTCATGTGTCTCAAGACGCCATCAACCAGCTGTTGGCCAAGTCACCGCTGACAGTCGATGCTGATGGTACTGAGCGGCAACTGGGTTCTCTTGAAGCTGTTGAAGCTGAAATCGACCGCAATCTGAAGCCGGTTTCTCAGACAATGGCTGGCTGGAACGCGGAAGTCGAAATCAGCTTCGAAACGGAATCTGTGAATGCGTACAACTTGCTGGGGATTTTGGAAGGCGAAGGCCCTCTGGCGAAGGAATTCGTTGTTGTTGGAGCTCACTACGACCACATTGGTTTGGGCGGAGTTGGTTCTCGAGCAGCTGCTCGTCGAGGCGAAGTGCACAACGGGGCAGACGATAACGCATCGGGAACCGCGGCCGTGATGGAACTGGCTCGACGATTGGCGGAAGGCCCGGCTCCGAAAAGATCAATCATTTTCGCCTGCTTTTCGGGGGAAGAACGAGGTCTTTTGGGCAGCAGCTATTATGTCACAGACCCTGTTGTGCCTCTGGCAGACACGGCCGCCATGTTGAACTTCGACATGATTGGTACTCTGCGAAACAACAAAGTGGATGTGGGTGGAGTCGGCACAGGCAACGGTTTGAGAGCGATCGTGAGTGCTGCGGATGAAACGTCTGAGTTGCAAGTGAAGACGACTGAGCATGCCTTTGCGGGCAGCGACCACTTGCCATTTATTCGCAACAAGGTGCCTGCGATGTTCTGCTTTACGGGCATGACAGATCGCTACCACACTCCGGACGACGACTTCGCCATGATTAATGTTGAGGGAGCCGTCAAGGTGATCGATTTGGCGGAAGACATTTTGCGGGGCATGGCCGCGATGCCCGTGCGTCCCACCTTTCAGTCTGTGAACGGCCGAACAAAGAAAGTGCCCTATCTGGGAGCCATTCCTGTGCTGTCGGCTGAAGAAGGCGTTCATGGGGTTCGAGTTCGAATTGTTCGCAAAGACAGCCCGGCTGAAGCGGCGGGTTTGCAAGTCGGAGACGTCATTGTCAATGCTGGTGGGAAAGATATTGAAGACTACAGTTCTTTGATTGCCGTGCTGCGAGGCAAGGCAGAGCAATCCGAAATCTCGCTGACCGTGATGCGTGGAGAGACCGAAGTGAAAGTGACTGCAAAGCTTGCTAGTTCAAAATAGCACACCCTGTTTGGCACTTTCAGAAAACCACTTCAGCATTTCTGTACAGGTGCGTCAGAGTGCCACGCTGTAAGATGAAGCATGGTGCTCAACGCGATTGTGCTGTTTTTCAGCGGTTTGGGTCACAGACGCACAGTTGGTGAAGGACTGGTTAAGAACTTCCAAATTTCCTTGGTTTAATTATCTGCCTTGTGGAACTGAGGGGTGTATTCCCCCCCACTAGGCGAAACGTTGACGAAACTCAACATTCCGGTGTTGAATGCAACGTCATCAGGTGGTGAGCGAGGTCTGGTGGAACACCCTTCTTTCGCTCTGTGATGTCGAGTGGCACGTCGAATGCTTATCTATTTCGGCGTGGAAGTCGGCATGACATGGCCCGCCGTGTCGATGGAAGCAAGGCGTCTCAGGTTTACCTGGGGCGCCTTTTTTTACGCCATCTGGTTTCTGGCAGTTGCTTTTGGCAACGTTGTGGAAGTTTGCCACCCGTGACCATGGGAGGGGGCAAGGCCGTCTGGTTTCTGGGCCGGATTTCTGGGTATGGTTTCTCGGCCGGATTGACCGACGTGCGATCTTGGGTGGTGCACAGTGGCCTGATTTCAGAGCTCACGGCAATTCTGTCCGCTCGTAGCAGACGCCTCGGTTTGGAGTGATTTGGCGCAGAGATGGTTGATGGAAAACCGAGCTCTTTGAAAACACGACGTTTCTGTTGTCGAATGATCTGTTCGGCGGGAAATTGGTCGTCGATGGAAGGGGTGGGGATTGGGATTTTCGAGTTGATCGGGTGAAACTGTGGTGGATTCGATGGTGAGAGAGTCCGAAGATGGGACTTTCGAGATCGCTGATCGCCGGCATTATGGGTGGCTCTGGGGTGGTTGAACGGTTGTCGGAGGGCGAAGAAAGGATGATCTGAGCCCGAATTTTTCTCAATTGTCCGAATTCAACAGCAATTCAGGCCTGTTTTCCGTCTAGGATGGCCGTGAGAACCGATTCAATCCTTGACACTTAATAGCAATTCCGCCACGATCCCGCGTTCCTGTGAAATCGTTGGGGTGACGGCCTAGGCTGTCAGCCGAGATCGGTTTGCAATGCCAGCGTTGTACGGATACTTGCTCAGGCAAATCCTGCTTCCTCTATTTTACTACTACGTTCGTCTCGGACCTTACTACCATGGCCGTCCCGAAAAGAAGACAGTCGAAAACACGATCACGCAAGCGTCGCAGTCATAACGCGGTGAAGCCGATCCAGTTAACTCGATGCCCTCAGTGCGGCGATTCTCTGCCGACTCACGTTGCCTGCCCTACTTGTGGCAGCTACATGGGTCGTGATATGGAACTCGACGGCGAGGAATAATTGAATGCGAGTCGCGCTTGACGCGATGGGGGGCGATGATGCCCCCGATCCAAATATCGACGGCGCCATCAGTGCCGTAAAGAAGTCTGAAAGCTTGCACGTCGTCCTTGTTGGCGATCCAGCGGTGTTGCAGCCAAAACTTGATGCAACAGGCTTCACTTCAGACCGCATCTCGATTGTCGAATCAGATGGCGTCGTGGAAATGCACGAAAAGCCAATGGCCGCATTGCGCTCGAAGCCAGACTGCTCGATCGCAGTCTGCTGGAAGCTGATGGCCAATAAAGACGTCGAAGCAATTGTCAGTGCCGGAAACACGGGCGCTGTGGTTGCCGCTGGTCTGAGAACTCGGTTGTTCCTGAAGGGTGTCAAGCGTCCGGGAATTGCCATCACGCTGCCCAATTTGAAGGGCCAAAGCGTGTTGATCGACGCAGGGGCCAACCCGGCGGCGAAGGCAGAGCATCTGTATCAGTATGCCGTGATGGGCAGTATTTACTGTCGAGAAATCCTTGGAATTGAATCTCCAAGAATCGGCTTGTTGAATATCGGTAGCGAAGAAGGCAAGGGCAACGAGCTGCACACGGGAGCTCATGCGTTACTGCAGGAATCTTCTCTGAAAGAAAACTACATCGGCAACGTCGAAGGCCGCGGAGTCTATTTGGGCGAGGCCGATGTGCTGATCTGCGAAGGCTTTACAGGAAACATGATCCTGAAAGTCAGCGAAGGCATGGCATCGTTCTTGTTGAAGACAGTCGGTAAAGCGCTGATTGGTGGTCTGCAGACAGAGCAGCAGAGAGCAAGCGAGATTTTGCGTGAAGTTGCGAAGACGTACGAGTATCAGGAAAGCGGCGGAGCTCCTTTGATGGGCATCGATGGCAACTGCATGATTTGTCACGGCAGCAGCGACGCTCATTCGATTTCGAACGCCCTGAAGATGGCTCAGACGTTGCAAGCTCATCACATCAACGACCAAATCGTCGATCACCTCGCGTCATAAGTCGGCTTGCTGGCAAAGCGTGGTGGGGATGTCGCAGAGGCGATTTGATTTTGGCCGGCCGGTTGCATGCGTTTGTTAGGTGCATGATCTCGTTGGTTGCCATTGATTCGCTTGGAAGTTTTCAGTGCTGTGTGCTGTGTGCTGTGTCGCGTGCAGGGTCTCTAAGAGCACACTTGTCTGCGCGCTTTGAAGCGTCACTTTGGCACGGAGTCCAACGCGCCGTGGATTGCGAGTGATGGCCGCATTCGCACCGTGTCCGGAATGGCACCGTGTTCGGATTGGCACCGTGGCTCACGTGGGCGTATGGCTCACGTCGTGTGCTGTCATCAGCAACGCAAGGTCGCAACAAAACGCATGGTCGCGGCAACGCGTGTCTTGGTAATGGAGCCCTCGGTGATGGAGTTCCGGTGATGGAACTCGGCAACGCGCCCTCGGTGATGCCTCAGGGTTTGGGAACGGAACTTCGCTCACAGTCCAAGGGCTTCTCTTGAGCATGGAAGTTGGCGTCACAGGGGCGGGCTGAGCGTTGGTGTCTGTCAGCTGGAAGCTGTGGAGCTGTCGTTTCCCGGGCGGGGGGTGCTCAACTATTGTTCTGATCAATGGCTGAGCCACTTGCGGACCGGTCACCGAAACTTTGGCCACGTAAGCCCCTGCTATCTGCTACCGCCCCCCGTTTGGGCAGCTGGAAAGCAATCAAGAACTTCCAGCAGTCGACGGCCTACACTCCGGGCCTACATTCCGGCTTGTAGAGCTCTAAGGTGACGTTCAAAGTGATCGGCCAGTACTTCGGTGTACGTGTCAGGATGGCTTTCCAAAACAGATCGGACGGCTGGGCCTAGGGTGGCATCGGTTAACGTGGAGCCGAAGGTGCAGTGAAGGATCTGGCGGCCGGGCTTGGTAAAGCCCTTGCCTTCGGGGACTTCTGACCACAGTTCCAGATATTCGCGTTCCAGTTCCACAACATCGCTCACCTGAGCCGTCGTGGGGGCACAGGCTAACGTTGCTGACACGTGATAAGTGGCTTTGTCAACTTCGTAGTGTTCTCGGCCAAAATCAATGATCTTGCGGAAGAGGCCTTCGTCGTGTCGCGCGACAACTCGTAAGGCTTCTAGGTAGCTTGTTCCGGCTGTCTTCACGTGAAAGCAGCCCTTCGTGTTTTTTGACAGCAGCGAATACATCGATACTTTGTCAGATCCTGAATGAAGGCTGAGCTTGTATCCGCCCAGCAGGGTGGCAATGGCCGCATGTTCGGCGAGTGAAGCGTCGAGGGCATCGAGATCGCCTTTGTAGTCGACTCCTTTTTCAAGGTCTCCGATGAAACGTGGGGCCAAGCTGACCAGCTTCATGCCACCCTTCAAACACTGATCGGCGATGATGTAATGTTCGGCCAAAGTTGTTGGCTGTTCAGTTTCATCGACCGACAATTCGATCTCGTAATCTTTACCTGCTGTTTCGTGCACACTGCGAATGTAGTCGCCCAATTCCAGTGCCTTGCGAATGGCGACTCCGTATTTCACGGCTGCTCGCATGCAGGCTTCTTCGGTCAGTTCAATGTTGGTGCCGGTGGACAAGCCGATCGACTGACCCACGTAGGCTGAATACCAACTGCAATCGCCTTTGACGTCTTCAAACTTGGCCTTCACCGTGGCTTCGTCGTAGTCGTCTGCTTTCTGATCCACATCGTCTGATGGGTCGATGGTAAAGAAGGTGAAGCCCACGGCTGCCGTCACATCGACATCAGCTGGAGTCTTCAGGTGGTCTGCGTCGGCTCCGATTTTGCCCTTCCAGCCGGCAGCGATGGCTCCGTTGTAGGCGTCGTCCATCACCTGAGTTGCTGTGCGCTGAGTACGAAACATTTCTCGAATGGACTGCTGAGGGTAAATCGGCTGAATGCCTTGGCCCGCCCGATTCATGCTTTCAACATGTCCTGCTGTGGCCAGCCCAATGCGGTCGCCAAATCCAAACGAAGGTTCCAGTCCTAGGGTTACGCACGTCATCGTTGCTATTCCTGTTAAATTCTGGTCATTCCCAGGGCAGCTTGTGCAAGAATTTTGTGTCACAAAATCTCTGAAGCAGCTGCCGGCAGCAATCCGTGATACCGCGTTTTGCCGACGGATACCAGCCAGCTCGGGCCGTTTCGCACATCAGACATCTCAGGTTGTAAAGTGTGAGACACCTTGGTTTTTGAAGGGGAATGCCAGAACGCAAGTGACGTTGATGGCCCCTTTACGGCTGCAAGCGATTGCTGAGGCCGCCGACTGTGCGCAGGCCGCCCACGGTGCGCACTCTGGCGATGTGCACTCCGACAGTGTGCAGGTTGACAGTGTGCAGGTTGACAGTGTGCAGGGGATCGATGCACACGGTTTTGTGGCACACGGCGTTTTTAGGGCGCAGGCTTTCTTGCACACCGCGGTGAGTTGGAAGTTCGGCCTTGAGGTTCAAAAAGGCAGCAGCGTGAAGGGCTGTCCGAAGCGATGTCTCAGCCACCTTCGCATCATCCCAGGTTTGCATCATCCCACGTTTGCACGGAATTAGATCATGTCGCCTCGAGTGATTTTCATCACTTCGGCGATGCTGGTAACGCCTTCCAGCACCTGTTCCCAGCCGCTGGATCTGAGAGTAATCATGCCGTGCTTTAATGCGTAAGATCGGATCTTCGTGGCGCTCAAGTTTTCGGCACACATTTCTTGTAAAGTTGCATCTGTGTGTAGCAATTCGAAGACTCCGATTCGTCCGGAATATCCGGTGTCGCTGCATTCTCGACAGCCCACAGGTTCGCAAAGCACGTCTTTGTCTGTTTCGGGGAAGTCGTCCGGTAGTTCAACTTCGCTTAGCTTCACTGTCTTCTTGCAATGAGCACACAGTCGGCGAACCAGTCTCTGAGCTAAAACTCCTTCAACGGTGCTCGCCACCAAGTAGGGTTCAACTCCCATGTCGACCAGTCGAGTGAACGCGCTGGGGGCATCGTTTGTGTGCAATGTGCTAAACACAACGTGTCCGGTTAACGCCGCTTGGATGGCAGCTTGAGCTGTTTCGCCGTCTCGAATTTCCCCAATCAAAACGACGTCGGGGTCGTGACGTAAAATACTTCGAAGTCCGGCGGCAAAGGTCAGGCCGATGCGGCTGTGAACCTGAATTTGACTGATGCCGTCCATCTGATATTCCACCGGGTCTTCCACGGTGATGATCTTGGTGGCAGGGTCTTTAATTTCATTCAACGCGCTATACAGCGTGGTCGACTTACCAGAACCGGTTGGCCCTGTGACTAAGATGATTCCATGTGGCAGCTTAATCAAATCGCTAAACTGCTTGATGATCGTTGGAGGCATACCAACGTTCTTCAAGTCGAACTTCATCTTGTCTTTATCAAGCAGACGCATCACGACGCCTTCGCCGTGAGACATCGGAATGATGGACACACGAACGTCGACTTCTCGACCGGAAACTCGTAGCTTAATTCGCCCGTCCTGAGGTAATCGCTTTTCGGCGATGTTCAGGTGAGACATGATTTTGAGTCGAGTGACGATGGCCGAATAGAAGTGGTTGATTTCCGCCGGAACAGATTGGACTCGAAGCACACCGTCGATGCGGTAGCGTACTCGTAGGCCGGATTCTTGAGGTTCAATATGAACGTCACTGGTGCTCAGTTTGACGGCTTCGATCAGCAATTCGTTAACCAGACGAATGACGGAAGGTGCCTGAGCTTCGCCGCCTAATTCGCCAAAGTCTTCTTCGATTTCTTCGAGAAGTTCGATGCCTTCTTCGCTGCGTTGGCGAACCAGTTCGTTGATCGTGTCTCCACCGACCCCCAACAGTTCTCGAATGCGGACTCCAAGCTCGTTGCCTCGAGTCAGCACCGGTTCAAGCCGCATACCGCTGACCGTGCTGAGTTCGTCCATGCCCTCTAGATTCAGCGGGTTATCGGTCGCAACAATCACGTGGCCATTCTGACGATACAGAGGCAACAGAGAATGGCGATAGATGGCCGAAGTTGGAAACTGAGAGAGCAGCTCGGTGTCAATTTCGACCTCTTTCAGGTCGAGATATTCCATTCCAAATTCATGAGCCAGCGTTTTTAACACCGCGTCCTCAGATGTCAGCCCCATGCGAATCAACGTTTTGTCGATTCGCTCCCCATTCTGTTCGCTCATCGCCAGTTGCAGCTGTTCGCCTGTGACGACGCCTTCATCGACGAGTAATTGACCAAGATGCATGAGTTGTGCTCCGAAGGCTGCCGTGCAGGCGATTGGGGGGAGGGCTTCGCCGGAATCGGGTGGAAGAAAATGGGAGGGAAGGTTGTGTCTGACTACAGTCTAATTTTGTGCGAAATGGCAGGTTCGAACGGTGACAGATCGAACCCGCAGCGACGTCACCGACATTTGATATGGTGCCGATGATGAGTGTCGTCGAAAACGAGTGTCGCCGAATATTAACGACCTCCTCGGCCGCCACCGCCACCGCCACCTCGGCCACCACCACCGGTGGCACCTCGGCCACCGCCAGTCGCACCTCGGCCTCCGGCTGCTCCGCCACCAGTGCCTCGTCCTCCGGTTGCTCCGCCCCCTCGACCGCCAGCTGCTCCGCCTTGGAATTGCTGAATCAGACGTTCGCGAGCTTGTTGCTGAGCCTGTGCTGCGCTTGACTGGGCATTTGCACTGCCGGATGCTCCGGAATTGCCGCCGTTAGATGATCCGCTCGTGGATGACGAACTGACTGAGACTCGAGGCATCAGGTTACGTAGCATGGACTGCACGACGGCAGCATCGGTGTTGCGAAGCTGTACAGATCGGACAGTAGGACGAGCCAGCTGAGCCGCGTCGTCCATTTGCAGAATAACGCTTTGGACTTCGTCATAAATTTCTTGATTGCTGTTGATCGTGATGATGCTGGTGTTGTTGTCGACGCCCAGCGTCATACGAATTCCAGAAGCCGCTGCTGCAGCTGCTCCGCCACCTCCACCAAACATCATCGCCAATGGGTTTGCTTGCTGGCCTTTTTGTTGAGGAGGAGCTTCCAGATATGGTTTAAACACGTCTCGAACCAAACTGGCCACGGAATCGACGTCGGCATACTTCACCGCAATTTGTCGTGGCTGCATGTCTTTTAAGCTGCTGGGCACATCGTTGGTGTCTAACACCTGCAGAAACGAAAGTGCGTCTTGAATCATCGATTGAGGGCCCGTCATAAACAGGCTGTTGGTACGAATGTCTGGGATGATGCGAAGCGTGGAAGACGTCATGCCAAGACCGCTTAGGCCTGTGGCATCCAATAGGTTGCTTCCCATGCCTCCGAGACTGGAACCTAGGTCACCCAAGAAACTCCCTCCGGTTGCTCCGACTGGAGACGAAACGGAGCTGCTGGGGAAAAACTGAGACAGCATGTCGGCGGCTTCAGTTGCATCGGCAAGTTCCAAATACACGACCGTCCATTCGGCCTTCATTGGCAATGACTGCTGCAGAACGTCAAGCAGCTCTTCCAGTTCGTCAAGTTGAGATGGGTCTTCGGCCACCAATAACAATTCGTCTCCCATCAACTGCACAATGACATCTGGCTTTGTCCGTTTGGCTTGAGGCGACGGGGTGCCGCCTTCTTGCACGGCAGCCGTTCGCCATTGAGGCACCTTTGTGTCTGCTCTTCGAGAAGCTGCAAACTTGGCACCATTGGCAGGCTTCCAACCCCAGTCTGAAATATCATTGCCGTTTGGGCGGCCGTTGCTGGGCGGGCGATCATTGGACGGGCGATCTGAAGGATCCCAATTGTTGCCAGGACCTTGATCCGCACTTGGATCAACCGGTCGACCACTGGTTTCGATTTCTTCTGTCGGAGTTCGACGGCTGCGAATGGGGCTGTCTTGGCCGGGAATCACGATGTTAATCTTTGTGCCCTGCTGCGATTCCCACTGTTGTTGCAGAACCTGAAGGAACTGTTCTGGGTTGCGACCTTGCAACGAAAAGCGTCGTACCAAACCGCCTTCGCCTCGGGTGCGAATTCCGGTTCCGTCTTCTCCGAGGTCAGCCAACACGGCTCGAATTTGAGTAATCGCTTCAATGTCACCTCGAATAATCAACCGGCGACCAATCATGTCGGTTTCGATTGTTGGAGCGTCGTCTCCATCGGCATAAAACAGTGATCGCAATGTTGCTGCTGCGGACAGTGGGTCCATCTTCATCAGAGGAATCACGGCCACAGATCCGGTGGAACCCGAACCATCAAGCTGACGAACCAGCATGGCCACTTCTTCGTGCTGGCGTTCTGTTGCCATGATGTGAATGCGACCATTGCGGCCATCTTCATTCACAACAGTGACTCCGGGAATATTCATCGCGGTCAACGTCTTCGTGACCTCACCCGCGTCGGAATTGTTCACTTGGTAAACTTCTAGGTAAGTCCCCTTGCGACCTCGAGTCAGTCGTTCGCCGTTGGGGCCTTCGGACACATCCAGTGCCTTCAAAATGGTGGCCACCAATTCGTGTTGAGCGGTCGTTCCCGTAACCAGCAGGCTGTTGAGTCTCAGGTCTGATGCAATTTGAACGGCTGGACCATCGGAAGGTGCAGCACTGCGAGTCTGTTGTTGCTGAGGAGCTTGTTGTCCGGTTCGAGTTCGGGTGCGAGAATTCTGTTCATTGACGGCGCTGACATTTTGTACGTTTTGTCTCATGCCAAACTGAGTCATCACTGCGATTTCGGCTTCTTCGACATCCATGTTGGTCAAGAAGTAAGACTTGAAAATCAGAGTGTCTGGCTTCGCCTTCGACTTGGCGTCTTGAAGAAAACCATGGATACGTCGAAGGTTGGCTCCGACATCTGTCAAAATCAAAACCTTTGATTCCGTCAGGGCCACCATGCTGCCTAGGGGACCAAGAATGGCTTCGGTTTCCTGAGCCACCCTGGCGGCGTCCATTCCATCGACATCCATTTTGAAGTTGGCTAATTCGTTTTCACCCACCAACAAGCTGGGAGTGATTTGCAACAATTCTTCTTCACTGACATCTCGAATCAAATACGGCGGAATGCCGTTGTCTACGTTCATGACGCTTAAGAATCCGTCTTTGCGAATCATGATGAAGCCTTTGCGGTTCAGATAACCGTTCAGGATGTCCATCGTTTTGGAAGCGCTGTACGAATTGTCATCGAAGTGACTGAAAGTTCCTGGTGGAACTTGGTTGAGATCTAAGGTCAAACCCGCCCCGTCGGCGTACATCTGAAGAACTCGTTCCCAAATTTCATTGCGAAAGTTAAACGAGAAGGATTCGACGAGCTTGGATTCGCCCTTGGTGGCTGAACCAAAGCTGCCGATGGATTCGCCAACTGGCTGTTGCGTGGCTGATTGAGCTGAGCCAGAAGCTGATGAATTTGAAGCAACGGCCGACACGACAGGATCCGCTTTTTTGGCTTGGGTGCTATACATGGCTTTCTGCTTGTCATCCAAGACGGCAAGAAACTTACCCTGCCAATCGGAATCAAACTTGGTCCAAGCTTCATCGGTTGCTTCGTCGTCCATGGCTCGTTCAGCCGTTCTGCGAGCACTTTCAACATCGGCGATCTTCTTAATTTGCTCTTCAGTGACTCCGTATTCTTTGGCAACTCGAGCATCAGTGAAGGCTCGCATTCCAGCAGATTCTAAAAACAAGCTTCGCAGTCTTGTCTTTTGGTCAGCGGTTAATGCTTCGATGGCTTTGGCTTTTCCAGCCTGAGTCATTTCTTCGCGTTTGGCGAACATTTCTGCTCGGATCGTCTTCTGCAGCTCGGCATCGTCTGCTTCTCGCGCTTTGCCCAGCTTTTCAAGGTAGGGCTTGAAGAAGTCAGAATCTGGGGTGGAATTCTTAAGAACTTCAGCCACCTTTTCGGATTCCGCATCGGACAAGCCGATTTCTTGCCGAGTCTCACTTTGGCTCAGCAGATCAACTTCCAGACGGCGTCGTTGAGCCTGTGCTGTTTGACAAACACAGTCGCTCAGCAAGGTAACCAAAACCAAAACGAGTCCCAAAACAGGACGAGATGGTCGAAGCACGCTTGAAACGCGGATGATTAGATTCATGAATTTCAACATCGTTGAGATCAGGCCGCAAAAAGATCGTGGTAGATTAAGGCAGGCAGTTTACCCAGACTGGAACATCATGCCAGAACCCGTTCTAGAACAGGTCCGACAAATCGTCCAGAAGCAGCGGGTGGAATCGATTGGTCGATAAGACAACAGTTTCCGCCAGAGTGCTGAACACGACTGGTTCGCCACAGATTCTGTATAATTTGGAAAATCGTCGCGGCATGGCGTCATTCTTCGCTCGGAGTACCGTCTGCAGCAGGAATGATGACTCCAGTGCACTAAATGACGGTTTTGCGAGCGAGAGTAGTAGGTAGGGAAGGGTGAACGTTTACTGTCGGTGCGATTGGTGATGCCACCCACTGGTGCGATGTTTGCCCAAAGCTCGTCGCTGTCGCAGTTGCTCTCACTTCGCCGGTCATCGTGGCAAAGGCAGTGTCCCCACGACTGCCAGTTCGGTTTGTGAGTTCAACTTGTGAGTTCAACTTGTGAGTTCGGTTGGCGGCAATCGGTTGGCGGCGGCAGCTAGAGCAGCGAAAGCTCGCAAGTCTCCTAAACTTCCACCAGCTACTGAACAAACGCCCAGTTGTGTTTGAGGGTTTCATTCTCAGTGGCAGAAATTCCACCCGCATGCTGGTATGGCACGACGAATGCTGTATGACAGTTATCGCGACATTTCACATTGTGAGAGTCGTTCGGTGCTGATGGATTTAGCACTCATGCTCAAAACGTAGGCATCTGCTGATGTTTGCAGGGACATTCCAGAAGTATTTTGGCGTCAGTGGTTGATGTCTTGGGATTGTTCCGCCGCCAGGGAATTCTGCGGATTTGTGGAAGGTGGTTGAGCGACCGCGAGCAGGAGTCCTGCTCATTAAGCGGCAGTGACTCTGATTGATTTCATGGGAGAAAGTAACTGAACATGGCGAAGTCGAAACTCGAATACATCTGGCTGGATGGCTCACACCCGACTCAGGGAATGCGTTCTAAGACAAAAATCGTTGAAAATTTCAGCGGCAAAGTCGAAGACTGTCCCATGTGGTGTTTTGATGGAAGTAGCACGAATCAGGCTGAAGGCGGATCTTCAGACTGCTTGCTGAAACCAGTTTACTGCGTGCCGGATCCCGGTCGTTTGGGAGACGGTTATCTTGTAATGACCGAAGTCTTGAACGCCGATGGTTCAGCTCACGAAACAAACGGCCGAGCAACCATTAACGACGATGACAACGATTTCTGGTTCGGTTTTGAGCAGGAATATTTCCTGTGGGAACCAGAATACAACCTGCCTCCGGGCTTCCCACCAGGCGGCTACCCAGCTCCTCAGGGACCTTACTACTGTTCTGTTGGTGCTAAGAACGCCTACGGCCGAGACTGCATTGAAGAGCACTTGGAATTGTGTCTTCAGGCTGGCTTGAACGTCGAAGGTATCAATGCCGAAGTGGCTGCTGGCCAATGGGAATTTCAGGTTTTCGCAAAGGGAGCTGCGGCTGCTGGAGATGAAACTTGGATCGCTCGGTACCTGCTTGACCGAACAGCTGAAAAGTATGGCTACGCGATCAACTACCACCCCAAACCACTCGGCGAAACCGACTGGAACGGATCTGGTATGCATGCCAACTTCTCAAACACAACTTTGCGTACTTGTGGCGACAAAGCCACTTACGAAAAGATTTGCGAAGCGTTTGCTCCACGAATCCAAGAGCACATCGGAGTTTACGGGCATGACAACGACAAGCGTTTGACCGGCCTGCACGAAACTCAATCCATCGACAAGTTCAGCTACGGTGTTTCTGACCGAGGAGCATCGATCAGAATTCCTGTTGCTACTGTTGAATCTGGTTGGAAGGGCTGGCTCGAAGATCGCCGACCTGCTTCAAATGCAGATCCATACAAAGTGGCTGCTGAAATCGTGAAGACTGTGAAGAGCTCTAACTAGTTGCTGTTCACTCCGGACTTTCTCTGAATGCAAATGACGAGAAGAAGGCTTTTCCGGGAGTCACTGCTGGTTGCCGAGGAAACTCGGTCGCCAATCTCCCAGGCCGCCTGGTCTCCCGCCAGGCGGCCACCTTCTTGCGCTGACGAGAAACGTAGCCGTGTTACTGAGCGGCTGTATAAGCTGACGTGTTGTGTCGTTGGCGTGTTGCTTAGATGCTGTGTTGCTTAGCTGCAGAGCGGCAATTCTAAGAATCCAAAAGCAAAGCCGGCCGGATCTGCATCTCGATCCGATCACCGAAGCAATCCTTGGCCGCAGCCATAGCGCCGTCTGCCGCACCCATCGCGTCGTCTGAGGCGCAACGACGGCCAAACCCACGAAAAAACGACCGATCCCAGCAAGCTTCCGCCTGCCAAAATTCGGTCGTCTGTGCGGCACTCAAGCTTCGCAGTCAGGGAAGCTCAATGTTATCCGCAAGATTTACATGTTGATTTCATATCCTTTGCGGTATTCACGCGATAGGAATGAATTGGCCATGTCGTCGCCCACGATTTCTCTTTTCGCTGGATCCCATTCCAAAGGTCGATCCAGTCTCATCGCGATGTTCGATAGGTGGCAAATTTCCAGCATGCGGTTGTGAGTCCACACGTCTGAAATGGGTTGCTTCCCGGAATTGATCGCTTCGATAAAGTTGGCCGTATGATTTTTGCTTACCGGGCCGCCGTAAACTTTTTCGATGGCATCGTCGGGCAGTGGATTGCTGCCAAGGTCTTCGACGGGGCGACCTACAATTTTACCTCGGTTGACGAAGAAACGTCCCTTGGTGCCTTCAAATAAAATGCCATTATCACCTTCGCTGGTAATGATCATTTCGACGTCGTTGGGCATGTCGACCTGAATGCGGAATTTTGTTGCCGCGTTGTACTGGTCGAGCACAACAGGATGTCCGTCTTTGTATTCAACGGGCAAGTTGAAACTTAACGGAGTCACTTTACTGGGACCAGTTTCGCTGGCTCCCATGGCCCAGCAAGCAATATCGACATGATGAGCGCCCCAGTCTGTCAGCTTGCCTCCGGAATATTCATGCCAGTTGCGGAAGGAATAGTGGCCATTGCTGTAAAGAGGAACTCCACCGCCGTAGCCTTTCCGCTGTTCGGGTAAAGCTCGATATTCCACTGCAGGAGCCGGGCCCAACCATGTTTCGTAATCTAATCCGGCGGGGACATCGGCGACTGGAATGGTGGGGGAAGGAATCATGCCATTGATTCCACAGGTGACCTTCTTTAACTTGCCGATGCGGCCAGCTTGCACCAACGCGACGGCCTGTAGAAAACGAGAATTGCATTCCGATCGTTGCATCGTTCCCACTTGGAATGTGCGTCCGGTTTCCTTCACAACTTTTTCGATCAGCTTGCCTTCGTCGATCGTTAGCGTCAGAGGTTTTTCGCAATAAACGTCTTTGCCCGCGTACATCGCTTCGACGGCGATCTTGGTGTGCCAGTGATCCGGAGTCGCAATCATAACGGCGTCTACATCTTTGCGATCCAGCACCTTGCGATAGTCGGCATAAGAATCTGGCTTTTTCTTTTGAGCCGATTCGGTTTTCGAAACGTTGTCTGCCAAAATGTTTTCATCAACGTCAGCCAACGCGGCGAAGTCGGCAAACTGAAATGACTTGCTGGTGATTGTCCAACCTTGATTACGTAAACCAATGGTTGCAAAAACTGGTCGATCATTGGCAGACTGATACCCCAAGGCTCTGCCAGTCGGAGTTGCAAAGATCGACGCCGCACCTGCAGCAGCGACGCCCTGTAAAAAGCCTCGACGGCTGGTATTTGAAGAAGAAGGTGTACTCGCCATGTGGAATCATCCTGTTCTGAAATCTCACGAGATAAAACAGTCTGACTTTAGATTGAGTCATCAGAGCTGTGC
Source organism: Fuerstiella sp. (assembly GCA_039974975.1). GTDB lineage: Bacteria > Planctomycetota > Planctomycetia > Planctomycetales > Planctomycetaceae > Fuerstiella. The sequence goes on from JBDWHY010000096.1 coordinate 26,907, forward strand.
TGACATAGTACGTGATGCTTGACGAAACGGCCACGCATTCGTCGGAAAACGCGGTCATCAACGCCCGAGCGTTGTTGCTGAATTGACATCAATGACCTGAACTTCACCAACGGCACAGGTCGGATATCAAGGCTGAAACCGTCAGACCGGAACTGTGTGTGAGTCATCTTTGTGGCTGCGATTATTCATCAATCACGTCTTTACCGACACGAAAATAAGCTCTGTTGCTTTGGACTTTGCCGATGGCCTCGAAATCAAAAAAGCGTCGATTCTACAAACGCTGGACCTTTTGGTGCGTTGCGATCATCGCGATGCCGACGCTGCTGGCCGTGATGGTCTTGCTCACCGGCGCGAATCGTTATGCGGGGAAGCTGGCCGAACTGCGAGCGAAGGATCGACCGACGAACCTGAAAGAACTGCAGGATTTTTATGCGATTCCCGGAGGGACGGGCGATGCAACAGATCAGTGGGTGGCCGCGATTGAGTCTCTGGATGAAGCACGCTTCGAAGCTGTTGTTGATGTGCTGCCGTATGTTGGCAATCTTGATGAGCCGGCTCCGGGAGACGATTGGGCCGAACTTCAGGTGGCTCAAGAATTCGTCGCCGAGTCAGTTGAAACATTGCAGCTGACTCGAAAAGCCATTGCGACCGACGGGGCCTTGCGATTTGATATCGACTTTTCGATCAACGCCGTTGCCCCTCTTCAGCAAGTTCAAGATTTGCGACAGCTGGTTCGGCTGCTGTGTTTGGATAGTGCCGTTGCGTTTGAAGGGCAAGACCATCAACGAGTTTTTGAAAACACGCTGGGCATTTTTGACATGGCCGAAGCATGTCGTTTCGAGGTGACGTTGATCGGCCAGTTGATTCGCTGCTCGCTGGTCAGTACCGCGTTGGACCAAGTCAGTCTGTACGCAACGCACTGCGATTGGACTGATGCTGAACTGCTTCGTCTTCAAGAAGCGATTGCGATGCCGGACTACCGAGACGCGTATACTCGAGCAGCCTTTGCGGAACAAGCCTTTGCTTTAGAAGTCATGGATTGCAACATGCCGTATGCGACGATCGGCAATGCTCCGCAATTGATGCTGATTGCATTCAACGAGCGGCAGACGGAATCGGTGAAAGGGCCTTGGCACCAGGCCATTACGGTGCACATGGAAATCGAAGCCGAGCTGAAAAGTCGTTCGGGCCTGATCGATCGAATTCGACTGTATCCACTGCAATTGACGTCAACCGCTTCCTCGTCATCAGTGAGCAGCTTTGCCAGGAGTGCGGCAAAACAACGCTGTGCGATTGCTGTCCTGGCAGCCGAGCGTCAGCGGCGCAGCGACGGCCACTTTGCGGAGACACTGGATCAGATTTTGGATAAGTATTTTCCGTCGAAATTCAATTCACAGCGGCTCATTGATCCCTTCAACGGAAAGCCCTTCCATTTTGTGGCGACTGATCAGCTGTTGCAGGTTTATAGCGTTGGTGAGGACCAGCAAGATGATTTGGGTCGGCTGGTTGTTGATGACTCCAGCCCCGCTTTGGACGTCGGTTTTGAAATTCGGCTTCACGTGATTCCGTCAGCCAAGGACGATCAAGAGTGAACTTCGCATCACGGCGATCTGTTTTCGACAAAGGGCATCACAAACTGCCACGGTGTTCTGCCGCGGTGCAGTCCCACAGTGCAGTCCCACTTTCGCAGACTGTCTGGCAGTTCTGGTCGTACGGTCCGCAGGCAAACTGCTTGAGCGGACCAGAAATCGAAGGTCCGTGAGATCTCGACGTGTGAATTCAGGTCGCTATCATCCGTGGCAATTCACTTGTTCCTTATGGGCGATCGCCGTTTCAATGAATGTCCCGATTTCACACTTCACGAATTTTGGAGCCAAAGTTCCGGAAGGCGATTCAGTAGAAAGAATGGTGTGCAGCCAGTGCGATTGGATTCACTACGAAAATCCTCGCATCATCGTTTCTGCTTTGTGCTTTTGGCAAAACCAGATTTTGTTTTGCCGACGAGCCATTCCTCCCCGATATGGTTTTTGGACCTTGCCGGGTGGCTTTATGGAAAATGGCGAAACGGCGGAAGCAGCAGCAGCTCGTGAAGTCTATGAAGAAGCCGGTGCAGAGGTGGAAATCGAACGCTTGTTCGCCACCTATTCGATTCCACGAATCGGCCAAGTGCACCTCGTCTATCTTGCTCAGATGACGTCGGCGAAGTTTCACAGCGGTCAGGAAAGTTTGGATGTTCAGCTGTTCAAGGCCGATCATTCCAGCATCCCTTGGCAAGATCTGGCGTTCCCAGTGAACGAATGGACGTTTCAGGATTACTTTGGCCCAGACGGTCAGAGTAGACAGACTCCCTTTACCACGAAGCCCGAACATTTGGATCAGAAAATGTCTTCTATTGCGTTTCATCCCGACTTCCCGCCTCCTGACTTTCCGTCTCAAGGCCAAAGCTAGGCACTGCGGATGGTCAGCGAAGTCAGAAAATGAATGCGTCTCGACAGATTCGCACAACACAGTGCCACGCTTCGAGCAGCACCAGACATCGACACTGTTTTCTTGGCCCGGACGGCCTGTCCATTTCCTTTAGTTCCAGACGATTCAACATGAAGACACCTCGCTCTTGCGGATTCTTGATCGTGAAAGGCAATCCCGTTCAATCGTTTTTGCTGATGAAGCATGCTCGCCGTTGGGACATTCCCAAGGGGCATGTGGACCCCGGCGAAACGGACAAAGAATGTGCTCTTCGAGAGCTCATTGAAGAAACGGGGATCGCGGAATCCGACTTGCATATTTTCGAAGACTTTTGCCATGAAGTCAGCTACAAAGTTTCCGGCAAGCGATATGGGATCAAGGGCGATGATGTCGACAAGACGTTGCTTGTGTATTTGGCCGAACTGACCACCGATGTGAAGATTGAAGTCACAGAACACGAAGGTTACCAGTGGTTCGATTGGAAGCCGCCTCACAGCATTCAAGAACGAGCCATTGATCCGTTGTTGAAATCTGCCGAAGACTATTTTGCTTCTAAGTAGCCGCCACATCATTTCATTGAGTTTTTCATTCCACCCTATTTTTTACACCTCGAATTTCGGAATCTTTCTGATGCTGACTCTGGAAGGCTGTTCGCAGCGACAACAAAATCTTTGGAGCCGTCTTCCATCCACCATCGATTGGGTGTTGATTGCGGATGCTCGCCACGTGCAATATTTTTGCGGGTTTCGAGTCAATCCGCTCAGCTTTTCGGCAGATCAGAAGGCTCTGCTACTGCTTCGACGAGACGGCAGTTCGATCTTGCTGGCCGACAATTTTACTCGACGCACGTGTACATGCGATGTTCATGCAACGGATGAAGAAATCTTCCCGTGGTATACTCATAAGCAGTCCGTGATCAATCGTGACGAAGCTTTGCTGAACGCGTTGCAAGAACGCAGCAATGTGTTTGAATCGGGCCATGGGCTGATCGAACGCGAAGCCGTTCCTGATGTGATCGCAGCGAGTGTCAGCGAGCACGCCGACTTCCAGTTCGAAGGCTTCGTGAATCCCGACGATCAAAAGCTGACGAGTCTAGGAGCCGTTATTCGAGATCTCCGCAGACAAAAGCTTCCCGATGAAGTGGCTCTTTTGAAACGCTGCATGCAGGCTGGTGATTCTGGTCATGCGGCCGCGATGAAGGCCATCCAGCCGGGGATGACAGAATTGGATCTTTACTTGGTGATTCAAAACGCGGCCATTCGCACGGCTGGTCAGGCAAGTTGCGTATACGGTGATTTTCGAGCCAACAATGCGGCTCGACACAAAGCCGGAGGACTGCCCACCGATTACGTGCTGCAAGAAGGCGACCTGTTTATTGCCGACTACAGCGTGATCATCGACGGTTATCGCAGTGACTTCACCAATACCATGGCGGTCGGCCAACCTTCAGATGCCGCCGTCAAGCAATTTCAAGCGTGCGAAGCTGCACTGAATGCAGCAGCGGCCGGGTTAAAAACAGGAGCCACTGGGCAAGCCATTTATGAATTGGCATCTGCCCAATTTTTAAATCGAGACTATCCGCCTTTGTCTCATCACTGTGGCCACGGACTTGGCATGGAACACCCCGAGCCACCGATCTTGGTGCCGCAAAGTTCAGATGTGTTGAGAACCGGTGACGTGGTGACCATCGAACCTGGCCTGTATATCGAAGGGGTGGGAGGTATGCGGTTTGAACACAATTACCTGATCACCGAAGGCGGCAGCGAACAGCTAAGCCATCACCATATTGGCTTAACCTAGATTGGCTTTATCTGGGTTGGCTTAATCCAGCGTGGCTTTGTCAGTGAGTTGGCTGCAATCGGCCTGTCGCTCATTCAGGAACGTCTGTGCGGTTTTCGATGACCGCCGGATCGTTCCGTTTTGGTTTCAAACGCTTTGCTGTGAGCAATTATTGTCGTGGATCACTCCGCGACCCAGTGTTGGAGCAAGCTTTGGGCAACTGGGCTGGGGCTAGCAGTGAGCTGGAGCAACGGGGCGATCTACGACAAAGAGCCACTGATTGGTCGTGGTTAAGCTTCGGGATAGATAAACGTGAGCGGTGCATCGATGTCCGGGTGCAGACTTTGGTGCACGGGGCAGTGTCCGGCGGCGGCTTCCAACGCTTTGCGATGAGCATCATCCAGAGCAATGGGGACAGTGATGGTGACGGGCAATCGGGCGATGCGTCGAGGTGGTTCGGCCGACATGTGTTTTTCAACATGTAAGTGCATGCCCGTTAAGTCGATTTGGTGTTTCTGGGCGTAGATTCCCATGATTGTGCTCACGCACGAAGCCAAGGCTGTTGCCACCAAGTCTGTCGGAGAAAACGATTCGCCTCGCCCTTGGTTGTCGACGGGAGCGTCTGTTGAAAGTTCGCACTTGCTGGGGCCGTGAACGGCCTTGCAGCGCAGTTGCCCTTCATACGTCACGTTGATTTCGACCATGCTGTTTTTCCTTTAGGTGTTCAGAGACTGTGGCGAATCAGTCGCCTTGTGTCTTGTTCTTCGTTTCGAATTTCTACAGGACATCGATTCGGGACCCAGACCGTTGACGGTATCTGAGTCAGTGACGAACTGATGTTCGGTCGGGTAAATTCCCCAAACCAATCCGTGTTTTACTGCATATCCGAAATCGGAACAGGGCTGAAGAAGACATTCCCGTGTGATGCAAACCACGTCAATCGGGTGTCTGACTGATTTGCGACAGCCAGTTTTTGCGGGCCTAAAACCGGCCTGTTTTTTGCAACAGGGTTAATCGGAAGAATTGATTTTTCTTAACAGGCGTCTTCTCGCTGTTGGGCAACACGGCTCATAAGTTTGCCGTGTTGCCAAAACGCGACCTAGGTTTTGGTTGGAAATGAGGTCTTCTCCCTACATCAACAGCCCCATTTCCGTTCCCTCACGTTGGACTCCCGGAAAGCCGCTACGATGCAGTCACTCGCCGCCCGCTACGTTGAAGTTGTTCGCAACACATTTCGAAGTTCTGATCGATGGACTTGGCCGTCAGATCGTCAAGCTGGTGATTCCAGCCCAGACACTCGTCTGATGAATTACAACCTGCCCAACACCGTTGCCAATGTATTGACACCAGATGGCAAGACGGTTCGTTGTGCGTTGCGAGCGGCCACTCATAACGATCTGGTACTGACTTGCGAAGATGAAACTCTCGTCCCGCTGCTTGGGCAAGCTGTCGAAATCAGTGTCATCACCGAAGGTCAAGAAATCGCGACCGCCACCACCATTTTGCATTGGTGTGGCGATATTTACGGCGAACTTGTTATCGCTGGCTTCACAGTCGACACCATCGCCGAAGAACTGACTCAGAAGACCGAAGACTGCCTTCGTGGTCAGTTAAGATTCCCTTTGGACATGCCAGCCGTCGTATCTGTTGGTCCAGAAAAAGATGTCTTTGGTCGCATCATGGATTACTCACTGAGCGGCTGTCGATTCTTAGCCGAAGAAGTCATTGAATTGGATACAGACTATCCCATGACTGCGTTGATGCCATCGTCAGCAGTTGAAATGACGTTGCATCCTCGATGGGTTCTGAACTCGATGAGCGGCTTTCAGCTTGGTTGCAGTTTGGAATCTGAACAGGGAGTCCTGCTGGCGTGTCGACACCATCCGTCTCCGACAGGATTTAGCTTCCCTCTGAAACCTGTGACTCAGCAGTGGGATCCATCCGAAGAAGATCTCAACAAGTTCTAGGTGGAATGTCGCCGGTCAAGTAAACGTGATGGTTCGGTCACCTTTCATCATGACGTTCGGTTCAATGCGGCACAAAGGATTGAATTTCAAATTCCGTTTTGGCATCTGAAACTTCCCGTCCGCAACATTCAAGCAGCCATGTTCCGGCTGCCCTATTCCAGCCAGTATGTTCCAGCCGGTATCATCAAGCCATCTTCATCAAGCCTGTTGCCAGCTGAAGTCTGGTGGGCATATGCCTGAACTCATGTCTTGAATTTCATCGAGCTCTATTTTGCATTCGTTCCACGCAGATCGGTATTCGGCAGCCGCTGTTTCTGGGGGCATCGTGATGATGGGGATGTCGCAAGAGAGTTCGAAGCCGGCGAATGAAGCTGTTCGAGGCATAATGTCGATCGACCATGGAAACCCATTCGGGTGGATGATGGGTGGTAGGTTCAACACCATGTTAAAGCTGGCTTGCGGTAAAGTCTTTCGGACAACGCGGATACACGTTTGCAGCATTTGGCTAAGAACCAACAGGGCTTCGCTTGGAAGCTGGTAAAACGGAACGTCCCAAACGGCACTGCCTTCGGTTGGACAAAGTCGGATCTGTCCTTTGACCCAACTGGCATCGGGGCAAACAATCAGCAAGTCTGTTGCACAGACGATTCGTTGTCCGTTAGAAATTTCGGCCGCACGCCATTCGAAGAAGCCGCCCGAGTTTTGGAACCGCTGTTCGCAAAGTTTCGGAACAGTGGTGAGTGAAATGATTTGTGAGTGGCTATGTCCCAAACTGGCTCCGGCGGCTGCTCCTTGATTCCGGAAAACTTGAATTGACTTCAGTTCCGGAATGCTGGCCAACTGAGATACTCTCAGCTGCCAGGCTGTGAGAACTCGAGCCACTTCAAACACTGAAAACTGCAGCCAGCAGCGGCGAAAGTCGGGGCATTCAATCACGACGTCGTGCACGCCTTTTGCGGACGCCGGGCTGGAATCTGTCAGTGACGTCACAGCTGGAAAACGATTTTCGACGATTCGTAACAGCCAGCCGCGTTCGTCCGAGGATGTTCCGTCTTGCCGTAACGCAAGCCGTTCGGCAGGCGTGTTGTGTTCTCGCCCTTCAAGAAAGGGGTCCAATTCTGATTCGAACCGATCGCCGCTGATCTGTGAGTCAACGGAATGATCTCGTGGCTTTGAAACTGTTTGAGGTCTGTTGGCTCGATCACCAGCAACAATGACGGAACGTCCCGTCCAGATGTCTGTTCGAAATTCTGCGGCGGTCATGCGAAACAAACTTTCGGGCGACGAACAATCTGGTGAACGTGAAGCAGTTGCCGTCTGACGCTCGTAAGGCGGGAGCCACGACCTGGGGATCTTCAAGATAAGAAACGGGGGGGCGATGTCGCGTCACGATGGATGTGTGTTGCGACGACATCGGCTGCGCCTACTTGAAGCTGAAGACATCCGCTTGAGGAAGATCGTCGAGAGATTCCAGTTCAAACAGTCTGAGGAAGCGTTTGCCCGTGACGTACTGCACATCGCTTCTTTTGCTTCCCGTACGTTCCACTTCGACAAGTTGGAGGCGAATCAGCTGTCTTAAATGTGCTTTGACCTTGTCCTGCTTGATGTTCGAAAGTTCAACCTGATTGACAGGTTGGTTGTACGCAACAAACGAAAGCAGCTCGAGCACCTCGGGAGTCAGCTTGACTTCTCGAGGTCCAAGTCCAAAGACCTTCACCTGCATTTCAGAAAATTCTTCTCGTAGCCCAAGCTGAAATCCACCTTCATGCAGGCGGATTTCGTAGGGCCGGTTTTCTGCGGCGTAGTCTTCGTTAAGCTGATCGATCAAGCGGACGGCCACGCGAGCATCCGTTTCTTGGCCGATTAATGAGGCCAGTTTGCGGGCAGTCAATGCAACGGAACCGCCCACAAAAAGTGCTCCTTCAACCACACATCGGGGAGTAATCCGTTTGGCATCTTCTTCAAACTGAGCTTCGATTTCAGCGGACTGATGCTGTGCCGATTCAAGGTCTTCTGCCAGTTCTTCACCGATGGAAGTAAACGCGGCAGGTTCCGAATCTTCTTCTTCGGTTTCAACGTCGGCCAAATCCATGAACGCGTTGCCGACCTGCTGTTCGGCTTCGTCGATCGATTTTAAGGCTTCGCGATAAGCGAGTTCGATGTCGTCGAAGCCCATGGCTTCTTCGGCATCGGAGTCCGCATTCGGTGTCTCGTCATCGGATTCGTCATCGGATTCGTCATCAGCTTGGGCTTCGCCATCAGATGGTGTTTCGTCATCCGAATCATCTGAAAGCGTCGTTGTCAGCTGCAGGTTCAGCGTTGATGAATCCGCTGGTTCGATGTCGGACGTTGTGGCAACTGAGTCATCTTGGGCGGACTCTTGATCGTACGGATTCACATCGTGCGGATTCACATCGTGCGGATCCTGATCATGCGGATCAGAATCCCGTGAGTGATCGGAAGATGCGGAATCCGCATCTGGGAAGTCTTGATCGAAGTCGTCGTTTGTGGGTTCTTGGGCCATCGACGCCTCCTGCGTCAAAGGAAGCAAACACCAGAGTGAGGGAAGTTGCTTTTGGAAAGTCCTAGGCGACTTCCTTCACTTTGGCCGGATGCAGCTTTGCAAACGGTTACTCAAGGTTGTTTTCAGAATAGTTCGCCAATAATCGTGCGACGAATTTCAGTGTGCCTCGATCGAAGGTGATTAGGCCCTGAGCCTTGCCGTCTGCGACGTCCATGCGGAACGAAGCTTCGTCTTCAGTTTGCAGCGATTCTGCTGCAATTTCAAGCTGGCGTAGATAGTCACGACGGGCCTTCTTTTGGGTGTCGGTGCTGGCTGGTTCCAGACGCTTTACGACTCGAATCGTCTGTTCGACGAAGGGCAATAGGTTGCCGTTCATCGTGAGGATGACGTCGTTGGTTTCCGGATCCTTCAATTCTTGAATTGCCGCTTTGAGTGGAGCCAACGCTGCCTCACCGCCGGTTGCGATCCAAATCTTGTCTTCTGATGTTCCCAAATATCCGACTTTGCCATCGAACAGCAAATCAAACAGGCTGAAGAACCCCTTTTTGAATTGCAGCTTATGAATCACCACGTCTCCTACAGTTTCCAGAGACGCTTCGATGGAATTTCCGGATTCCGATTCGGCAAGCTGCTTCAGAGCTTCCACAAGCCGGTTTCCGTCTTTGACGGCGATGGCTCCGTAACCTGTAAACTCATTTTTCTCGGCTGGAATCTTCTCCCAGAATCCATTCAGATTGCCGTTGGCAACAGTGTCTCGAGCCACCTGCAAGAAGGTGTTGATCAGGGAACTCGCTGCCGTTCTGGCTTCTTCAGAAATGGCCTTGTTGCTGTCCAATCGATCCTTTGCATCGGCTTGCATCAGATCCATGGTGCGATTGACGTTGGCTTGTCTTAAGCTGTCGACCGGATGATTGGCTCGGAGTGAAAAGACAGAATTTTCAGGCTTTGCGACTGACGCAAAGTGGTCAGGATTTTGGCCAAATTCTTCCAGGGTTTCGGCGAAGGACGTGCCTGCGATTGCTGTGGCATCAAAATTGATTGTGGCTTGAAATGTCTCGCGATTGAAGCCGATCAGAGCCTTTGCTTCAGCAGCTTCAGAAATCATTCTTTCGATTTCAAGCAGCTGATTGGAAATCAAACCTTTGCGTAGAGCGAATCCAGTTTGAGTTTCATTGGGCCGCTTTTGCAGCGCGTCCAGTTGCAACATTTTTGTTTCTTGATATCCAGCTCGTCGCTTGTCTTGATCTTCTTTAGTAAGAGCTGTGTTCAGCAGTCTGGCGGCAACGCTGGCGTTGTCACCGAGCAGTGCCGAGGCATCTGGAAGTGGGTCTTCGATTTTCAGAATCAACTGCTTCAGCAATTGATGGCTACCCTTGTCCGTCAGGATCATGATGGCCGTCTTCTTTTCCGGGATGATGCGAAACCATCCGGCGTCGGGAGGCAAGATTTCCCAAAGGGTGGGAGATCGTTTCTTCAACGTGAAGTTAAAACCAATGTTGTCGATGATGTCTTCGACTGGTTCAACGTAACCGACTTGCACAACGTAAAACGGCGTGCTGAAGCCTGTGAGAATGTCGACGCGAAGGGGCCGGTTTTGATCGATGCCAAGTTCAATCAGCTCGATGGTGCCGATCAAGTTTTCCTGCTGTCTCTGTTCCTCTTTCGTGGTCAGAGACAGCAAGGCCGACACGTCGGCCTTCAGGCTATCGATGCCCCGATGAATAATCGTGACTTCTGCATTGTGAGGTTGTTGAGCCTGCACAGTGATGGGAAGAAGGCACAGAATGGCCAGAGTGGAAAGTCGTCGGATCATGGTTGAGGCTCGGAAATGTCGCACCAGAATAGGTTTCAAGAATGGCATCGGTTGCCGGACTTGTCGTCATGAACAAAGGATCACAACTTTCGAGACCCAGCCCTGCACCTTTGCGTAGTTTAGGACATTGGGCCAAAACGCGTAAAGCCCGTACCCATAAGACTTGTCGTGTTGTCGCAATTGAAAGCTAAGGGTGCAGAAGGTTTGTGGCGAGAATCGCCGAAAAATCGAATGGAAACCGCGAATTCGGGGGATTTCCAGCCCCTCAGAGAATTTTTCCGGACGGGTTCGGCTCTATCGAAACATACGACCGTCGGGGGCAGTGAAGTTACTCCCCCCTTTCTTGACATGAGACGTGCAGTCAAGAGAAATCTTACAGTGGTAAGCGATGTTCAACGTCGAAGAATTCGACGTTGGTCTCGCCCCGTGATGAAGCGTGCCGCTTGGAGGGCGACTAAAGTGCGGGGGCGTTGAATTCTTTGTGGATTCGGTTGCAGGATTCCTGTGTCATGCGTAATCCGTGGCCCAGTTGTTTTAAGTAGTTCGCTTCGGCTTGCCGGTCCAGATCGATGGCGATCAGCGAAACGGCGTACACCTGCTGTTCCATCCCTAAGGGAACGGACCACACAAATTCTTTCACGTCCAACGGCTTGGCAAATTCGGATCTCAAAAACTGAATCTCTTGCTGCGAGAGATCTCCGAGTTCTTTTACGATGGCGTCCTGTTCCTTTTGATCAATCTGCCCATCAGATTTTGCGGCGTTGATCATCGCAATCACCAGAATTTTGGCCGCGTCGTTAAACGGAGCCGGCTCACGAGTGAAGCGGTCATTGAAGTCTGTCTGCCGTTGTTGAATGCGCTCATTCGTCGGTTCTGGAAACGAAGGCTGCTGTGTTGAGCTGCCACGCTGTGTTGAACCGCCACGCTGTCGGTTTGATTGATGAGCGTGTCTTAACAGGTCTTCGAGACTATCGAATTGTTCGCTGTCGGATCGAGGACGAATCGTGGGGCTGCCGGCTGGTCTTTGCAGATGAGATGTCGAACCAGAAGAGCTTGACGAAGACGGGCTGCTTCGAGCCCTGCCTTTTAGAATGCTCTCTAAAATTGAACCTCCAAGACTCCCGCCAGATCTTCCGCTTCCACCCGATTTTCGTCCGAGCATTCCGCCTAAGATATCAATTGGATTCATGGTTGTTCCTGAAAGCTGTCGGTGAAAGGCGTGGGTCTTAAAACGTGAGGACGTGTTACAGCAGAAGGGCGATCGTCGAAATGGAATCCTCGGTTTCGACGATGAGTGGACTCGTGGAAATTGAGTTGCCTTGGAGAGAAAACTCGCAGATTGCAAAACGAATTCTCACTTGGGATTCCGTTTGGTTCAAGTGCATGGACAAAGATCTGCCCCTGAGATGGTAAACAGCGCGGCGCGCGTCACCGAAAAATGGCGGTGCCGAGAAACGTTGGTGCTAAAAAACGGCAGTAAACGGCGTGCGGCTTACGAGATTCCCGGTGAAGTTCGAATTTGGGCACACCGAATTTAGGCACACCGTCTCTAGGGTTGTACTTGTCCAGCTTTTGCTTTCATCTTAGCGATCACCGTTTTCCAGTCGGATTCTTTCTGCAAAGCGGTCAGGTCGGGATCAGCGAGAGCGTGTGTGTAATCAGTGAAGCCAACTTCGCGGTCGATGGAAAGGTTAAGGAACCGAAAGGCGTCTTTCACAAATTGCTTGCGCTGCTCATCATTTGCCGCCTTTTCTGATGCTCGACTGTACGCGCAGGCCGTGTTGTATAACGCGTTGATTCTGAGCGGTGTTGCGAGATCTGGGACATCCTTTAAGGTTTCTTCGGTGCGTCGAATGCCTCCTTCAACGTCTCCAAGGCGAATCATTGCGAGGGCGATAAAGCTTTCTGTCTGTACGTCTTCGGGACTGATTTTGATGGCTCGCTGTAACAGTTCCATTGCTTCTTTCGGACGGTCCGAGCGCATACACAGTGAGGCGAGAGAGATCATGGCTGATTCGTTGAAAGGATCCGAATCGATAATCTGTCGATAGATTTCTTCGGCTTGCGAATTCTTGCCATCGGCTTTCAATTGGTCTGCTTGTCGATTCAATTGACCTCGACGAGAATTCATGACTCCACTGTACTTTGTTTGCCGAGCAATGTTGTGAAACTGAATCAGCGGAGACTTTTCAAGACGATTCAGATACGCCTTCGATTCGGGGTGATTCACTTGGTATAGGCTCGGACTAAAGGTGGAGACTTGACGATTGAATTGAGCGTTCGATGCCACATTGCCAGACGCCCTTAATTCTGCCTCTTTTCGAACCTTGTCCAGAAACTTCACCATAATCAGTGCGGCTTCCAAAGATCGATCTCGTTGAAGCAGCCTTAATGTGTCCTGTGCGGCATCGGGTGAGATCTCAAGACTGATTTTGGCAAATTCCAGCCATCGTGGATGATTCAATCTGAGTAAAGCGTCTAAGGCTTGAGTCCGGCGGATGCGAGTTAGGTCGTCGAAGTCTTCTAAAATCGAATCGATTTGCTTTGGAGTCGCGCCGTGGAATGCTGCGACAAAAGCGGATGTTCTTGCAGAGGAATTCAGAGTGTTATCGTCGGCAAGTTGTAGCAATCGAGTCGTGTAGTGTGGCTTTGGAAACCGTTTGATGGTTTGGAACAGTTCGATCGAATAGCGACTGGATGGAACGATGCCTTTGGGGGAATACTTCTGTTGAAGTCGGCGAAGTTCTTCGTCACTAAGTTCGCCCTCCGCGGTGGGGATTTTGGGAAGTCGCTGTTCAATGTAGTCTGCGACCAGCTGTTGAACTCGCACAGATTTGGCGCTCAGGATGTACTGCAAGACGTCATCTTGCACACTTGGATCTCGAATTTTCAGCAGTTGGCGAACCGCCACGTCTTCGAATTCTCGATTCTCTTGTTGCCGAAGAAATGCGAGGACTCGAGGCAGCGTTGTCTTTTGGCGTCGAGTCCTTTGAATCAAGCTGCTTGAAGCTGCATTCCGTTGCTGTCCCAATATTTCTAAAGGAGAAAGGCGCGGGGTGGTTGTCGACTGTTGGGGACTTGAGGCAGCTTCAGTGTGCGATGTTAAAGACATGAGCCGTCTTTCGGCGAACGCCGCCAAGACGACTGTGAATCGATAGTCGTCTTGCTTCAAAATGGCTTCTGCAAAATCTGTTTCCCAGTTGGCATCGCCTTCGAAGTCGCGCCACAAGGCGAGGGCTGCGGGGACAGCTTTTTCCGAGGCGGACTTGATGATGGATTCGATGGCTGCTTGAGACACATCGGGATCTTTGTTTCGTGCGAGCTGTTCAAGCAAACGAAGGGCAATCGGAGAAGCCGATCTGTAAAGCTGTGTGGCCAACAGTTTTTGTTGGCTGGTATCGTCTACGGCAGATTCGAAAATCTGTTGCAGCCTTGCGTCTGAAAGTCGGTCTAAGTTGGTTTCCATGGCCGCGCGGCGAATGCCGGCAATGGGGCTTGTGAACGCAGATTCCAGTTCGTCTGCTGGGATTACCTGAAAGACGTCTCGTAAAGACGCGGCGATCGCAGATGGTAGGTCCGGCTTGCGGATGTCTGCGAAGCCGTATGCTGGTCGGCGATAGGTGGATGGCTGAACAACATGCAGCATGTTGAATTTTACCGGAGCCTTCACAGCACTCGCAAACGGAAGCCGGGCGTTGGTGGGCGGAGCATCAATGGCCGACTGCAGCCATGCGTCCACGGAATTGATGGAAATTGAATTGCTGCTGACCGCCCACGTATCTTTCACGGGAATGAAGTTGACGATGACTCGTTCAATTCCAGAATTCTTCACCTGCTGAAAAGTTTTGGCCAGTATCCAAGTTGCAAAACCATCGACCGGACGCTGAAGATCAATGACTGCCAGCATTCCATTTGGACCGATGGGTTTCCATGAGCAGGCCGATGTTTTCCGAATGGCATCATTGATGGATAGGTCCAAAACTTGTTCATCAATGTCGAATTTGAGGCTGATTTTGGGTTCATCAGATGATGCATGGTACACAGCGAACCCGAGCCAGCCGGTTGCCGTTTTCTGAGGTTCGATCGTGATCGGCGTTCGCGTAATCAATGGCTGCTGCCTGCTGGCTGTGACTGAAAATAGTCGTTCAGCGCACTTCGCTTTGATTTGCGAGAGATTCAAAGTCATGCTGACGTCGCTCAGGTTTTGAACGGTGACTTCAACCGACACATTTCCCTGAAGTCGATCTAAGGTGGAAATGCCTTTGAGCAACACTTGCTGGATGGTGACCTTGTAGGCTCCCGGAATTTCAGATTCAAGATCTGCAGAAGCGAACCCTGAAGGCGTTACCCCTGAAGCCGTGGGTGCTGCTGAGCCAAAAACGAATGCGATCAGGGCCGCTTGAACCAAGCAGAGTGAGCGGCAAAGATTTGACATGGTGCGAGCTTTGGCAAACGACGCTGGACTGGCAAAGGTGTTTGCCAGCGAAGCACTCGCACTTGGGGCAGCGACGAGGTTTTGTGTTTCGATCATCATTGCAGTATCACCGTGATGCTTTCCTGAAGTGCGGAGAGCTGTGCTGATTGTGATTTTGATTGAGCAACCGGTCACTGGTTGGCTCAATGGGCTTCATTTGCCTGTGTCTATATTAGTCAGCGATCGGGGCTGTGACCATTGTGACTGGTGTTGACCGAGATTTTTGAGTCTCCGTGAGGTTTGACTGTTTCGCACCATGATTTCTAACGCAGTGGTCTCACGGTCTGCAGATGTTCGGTTTAGGTCTTGGCTTCGCAATGACTTCGTTAGCAGGCCATTGAAAAAGCCCAGATGTGGTGACCCGGCGGGTAAGCGAGGGCTGAATCCCTCCTCAAAAAAAAACTGAGGTTCTGAAGTTCTGCATATCCGATATTCTTCGCTTACGCGTTGGGTTCCCTTTTTCAACGGCCAGTGAGGCGGTGGCTGTGACGCATTGGCTGCGGCTGCTCGCAACGTTCAAAGAAAGTGCCTATGTCGTTTTTGATGGGCAAATTGAAGCTTCGTTGGTACACTTTCAGTCGAAGTCTTTGAGCATTCAGCGGTCGAATTTCGTCTTTTTCTGACGGGTGAGCCAAAATGTCGTCGAGAAGTTTTAGCCAGCAACCTCAGGTTCAAACAATTCTGAGCAATTGTCGTCGTCAGATTCGCAACAACACGTTACTGGCCGGAGCGTCGTCCGTGTGTTTGGTGGCGGTGTCGGGGCTGCTGTTGGCTGGCGGGCTGGATTACGTATTGCCTTTGCCCGGAATCGTGCGAGCCGCATTGTTGCTGACATTGTTACTTGCCGTCGCCTACGTGTTGTATCGCCACATAATTCAGCCATTACGTAGCCAGTTATCGGATCAGCAGGTGGGTGCTGCGGTTGATCTTTCGGCTCCGGAACTGCAAGAAAGTTTGGCCACGTTGATTTCGATCGAGGATCCCGATGCCACCAAGGCTGAGGCGGGATCGGACGTGATGAGACGTCATTTGCAGAAGCATGTTTCCAGTCGGATCAAGCAAGCTGTTCCTTCTGAAGTGGTTGACCTGACGACAACTCGTAAGCGTTGCGGAATCGCGGGACTTGCGATTTGCTTGGCCTTGGTTCCGGTTGTGGTTTGGCCCTCGATTTCTGCGTCGTTGTTAAACCGGTTCGTTTCGCCTTTTCAAAACCTGGCCACCGTGAGCAATCTGTATTTTGAAGTTGCCGATGCGAACCGAACGGTGGCTCGACTCAGCGACGTGGAAATTGTTGCTCAGCCGAAGTGGCGAGACGAACAGAGCTCTGAACTTCCTGAAGCTGTACAACTGCAATTGACGACAAGCGATGGGGAAGTGGATTCCTTGCCGATGCTATTCGATGAAACTCAGTCGGCTTATGTGGCTGTGATCAGTTCCATTTCTGGCAGCGTGGATTATCAGGTGTCTGCGTCGGATGTGACTTCAGAGCGATTCCATCTTAACGTTGTCGACCGTCCCATCATTCAAACAGCCGTGATGGTAGACGCACCTCCGATCTACACGGGCCGAGCCGTCCAACGATTCGACGGCATGTTGGGCGACATGGAAGTGTTTGAAGGCAGTCAGCTGGAAATGGAACTGACATTCAATAAACCGGTCGCCCAAGCCAAGCTTGTTTGGTTAGGACGAGATGCGATGCCTGTCGCGGAATCCGATCTGGAGGAAATTCGACACGATGCCATGACGGGGGAAGAAGTCGTGATTGTTGATCAAGACCCCGACGCACAGATCGGCCCCGAAGTGATCGATATGAATGCTTTGCCGACGGAACAAGAGGCAGTATTAAGTGCTGATGGAAAGGCGGCTCGGTTCCAGTTTGTGGCGGAAGCGGGAGGAGACTTTGAATTTGAAATCACAGATGAATTTGGTCTAAAGAATATCGTGGCCACCAGTCGCCATCTGACCGTAACCTACGATCAGCCGCCTCGGCTTAAAGTAGGAGGAATGAAAGATGGCGATCGTTTTCGAGCAGATGATGTGGTGCCCGTGAACTGCTTAGCAGTCGATGACATCGGTTTAGGCGAAGTGCAATTGCACTATCGAATTGATGATCAGGTGGAACGCATTATGCCGGCCAGCAATTTTGAAGCCGGAGCCTTAGCGGCTCAGACGGCTTTCCGAATTGATCTTTCCGATTTGGATGTCCACGACGGAAGCGTTGTTCGATTTAAGGTGAAAGCGGCCGACGAACGACCGGATCCTGGACCTCAAGTGACTTGGTCTGATGCAATGGCTGTGACCATAGATTCTGACGCGGCGGCAGCTGGAGCAAATTCATTGCAGGCCGAATCCGAAGGGATGATTGTGGCTCTGAAATTGCTGGAAAAGCTATTGCGTGAAGATGAGCGCAACAGCCGTGAACTGAGCTCTAAGATTAGCAAACAGTTCGCTGATGAAAGCCGCGCTGAAACGGAACGGTTAAGCGAAAAAGAGCAACAACAGGGCAGCATCCTTCAGCAGTTGGCCGAACAAGTTGCCACTCATCCTTTGATGAAAGAATCTGCCGAGAAGCTTCAGGAACTGGGCCAGCAGTTGCGTCAGGAAGTCCCAGACAAGTTAGACGAAACTGTGAATAACGAACGCAAGCAGGCGTCTCGAAAAGTGGATGAAGCGGCTGAGCAGATCCAAGAAATTCGCAGTGAACTGAATCGAGAAATTAAGAAGATCGAACAAGCGGCTCGGCTGGAACAAGAGCTTGCAGAACTGAACCGTTTGGCGTTGCAGGCCGAGCAGCTTGCTAAGGATGCCGAACAACTTGATCAAGATCGAAAGCAAGCGGAAGCGAAGCCCGATGATGTTGACCAAGAACAGTGGGATCAGCAATTGCAAGATCGGCAAAGCGGACTACAGCAGGAACAGCAAGACCTGACAGAAGATATTGGACAGCTTCTGAAGCAGCAGGATGAACTTCGCAAGGCAGCGCAGAATGCTCAGAAAGACAAGCTGGCACAGCTTGCCGAAGATGTGCAGAAGCTTGCCGAACAGCAGAACGCGGTTGCTCAAGGAGCTCAAGAGGAGGCTCGAGAAATCGGCCGCGAAGCGAATCAAATTGCCAACGAACTTGGCAAGGTTCGCCGCGAAGCAGAGCAGTTGAATCAAAAGATTGATCAACTGGATCACGCCGCTGCGAAGACGGATACAGAACGTCTGAAAAAAGCGGTTGAAGAATTGAAAAGAGGCAACTTGGATGAATCGCGAGAAAACGTGGCCGAAGCGGCTCAGGAAGCCAAGCAGTTAAAGGAACAACTGGACCGCAAAGATGACTCTGCAGATGCTCAAACGGCTGAAGGGGTTCGCCAAGAGAATGGCGCAGAGAGTGGCTCAGAAAAATCTGATGCAGCAGATGGCCAATCGCCGTCGGAGGGCCAACAGACGTCTGATGAAAGATCACAGCCGGAGAGCCAGCAGCAGCCAGGCAGTGAGGCTCAGCCGAATGACAATTCAGATCAAGCCGGACAGCAGAATCAGGAAAGAAGTCAGCAGCCAGCAGGCAATTCGGCAGCCGACCAAGCGAAGCAGAATGCTGTTGAAGAAAAACGCCAACAAGCGTCTGAGGACGCCCAGCGTGTGCAAGAGAAGTTGCAGCAGATTGAAGAACGCATTCAGCAGCTGCAGTCAGAAAAGAACCTCAATTCCTCTGAAGCATCGCAATCGGCCGCGTCGGCCGAAGCGGAATCAAATCAGGCTCGTGATGCTGCTCGAACCGATGACAGTGACCAGCCAGGCGAAGCAGAACAGGCTGAGGGGCTGTCAGCACCAAGTTCAGAAAGCCAGAACAGTCGGCCGAGTGAAAGTGAGCCGGCTGGTCAGGATTCGAGTGAATCACCCAGTGAAGGGCCGTCACAGCCAGGCTCTTCATCATCACAGCCCCAGAGTGATGCGGATTCAGAACAGGATCGGCAGGTTCAAGCGATCCTTTCTGAACTTCAAAAGGCGGTCGACTCGGCTGAAAATTTATCACAATCTGCCGCTGCTGATCCGGCAGCCAGTTCGAACACGAAACGCTCGGCATCGGAATCGGCTGATCGAGCAGCAGAGGGGCTGCAGCAGGCGGCGGCCGGGCGGTTTAATGAAGCGTCTAAGCAGCTTTCTCGAGCTTCGTCGTCTGCGAATTCTGCCAGCCAGCAATTGAACCAAGAATCTCAGCAAGCCCAACAGCAGCAAGCAGGAGCGTTGAGTGAAGATCTGCGAGGTCTTGCAGAAAATATGCGAGGCATGCAACAAGACGATGCTTCTCAAATCGCCGCTCAGCAACAAACTCAGGCCGACGTCGCTGAAGAAGCGGGCGCACTTCCTGAACGCCTGCAAGAACTTCAAGAGACTCTGGAAATTCCAGCGTTGCAGATGCAAGATCAAGCTCGGCAGACAGGGCAAGCATCAGATGCTGCTGAACAGGCTGCTGAAACCAGCGAGCAGGCTTCACAAAATTTGGAACAAGGCGACCTTCAGCAAGCGGGTTTGCAGGGTCGTCAAACGGCTCAAAAATTGCAAGATGTCGCCCAGGCGGCTCGACAAGCCAGTCAACAAGGGGGCCAGCAGCAATCTGCTGTGCCAAATGAAGTCGGCCAAAGTGTGGCGGATGCTTTGCAGCAATTGCAGCAAGCAGCTGAAGCCATGCAACAGGGGCAACAGGGGCAGCAAGGCGAAGAAGCCGGAGAAGGGCGTCCGTCTGACGGTGAAGGTGAAGCCGGAGACGAACAAGCGGATGGGCAGGGGCAAGCGTCTGAACCAGGAGACGGGCAACCAGGGCAACAACCGGGGGAACCAGGTCAACAGCCGGGTGAACCAGGCCAATCAGGTGAACAGCAAGGCCAGTCTTCGGAATCTGATTCTGCCAACGGCCAGGGTCAATCTGGTAGCAAGTCGTTGTCACAAGCAGCGAAAAGTTTGGCTCAGGCGGCTCAGCGATCTTTGCCAGGGCAGCATCGTCCGGCCGACCCATCGAATAACGAAAGTCAAGCTTCCAGTGAAGCGGGCAATGGCAGTTCGGCAATGTGGAATGGCTTGTTGCCGAAGGCCAGTGGAGCTGCGGGAGCGGGTCGCAACTGGGGGCAGTTGGTTGACGAGCTCGACACCAACACCTCGGGCGCGATGGGAAGAACTCGAGACGCCGAATACGAAGCGTTGATTCGAATGTACTTTCGAGAAGTGGCGAAGGCGGCGGAGAAAGGCAAATGAGGCAGCCCATTCAATCCGGTCGACGCACGCCGTTGACATTTAACATTACTCCGTTGATCGATGTCGTGTTTCTGTTGATCATTTTCTTTCTGGTGGCCAGTCACTTTGTAAAAAGCGAATCGTCACAAGCCGTCGAATTGCCGATTGCGAAAAGCGGGCAAACGGATGCTCAGGACAAACCCTATCGCTTGACGGTGACCATTGATCAGAACGGAGATTTCCACATGGCGGGGCAGTCTCTTGATGAAGTCACTGCCTTCCAACGTATCAGTCAGCTGGCCACAGAAGCCTCAGCCGCCAATGAAGAACCTCAGATACGAATTCGGCCGGATCGGTTTGGAGTCTATGGACCATTTCGCAAGCTTTACGAACACTGTGCGAAAGTGGGGATTCGGCGAATTCAGTTTGCCGTATCAGACGGTCAATAGTTTTTGTTGATGGCCCTTAGAAAACCGCTTGCGGTCTTACATTTTTTTTCAATCACCGACACGGAAAGTCGCTTTAGTTTGAAGATTCCACGACGACAACATTCAGAACTTTCCTCCGAAAGCATGACTCCGATGATCGACGTTGTGTTTCTGTTGTTGATTTTCTTTGTGGTGGCATCGGTTGGGCAGGTTCCCGATCAGCTTTTGCCGGCGTCCATCGCCGAAGGGATAAGCGGGGAAGTGCCGTCGGTCGTCCCCGCTCAATTGGTGCCGGCTCAAGAAATCAACATTCAGCTTTCTCGAAGCGCCGGTCAGCTGATCATTCGTTTAAACGATTCGATCGTGACGAGTGAACAGCTGCAAAATCGGTTAAGCCAATTGGCGAAAATTGATCCGTCCAGCCGAGTAATTTTGGACCCGAAGGATGAAGTGTTGATACAGCACTTTATGACGGTTTATGAACGCTGTCAGGTATTAGGTTTTCAAAACATTTCCTTCGCCGTTCGAAGCCCGGGCTAAAGTGGAACACCTTGCGAAACAGTTTCTCGCGGCAGGCAGTGTCCACACCGCCTCGCACCGCGTCACACCGCCACGTCGTCTGCATTGTCACAACACCACATTGTCACGTCGTCTGCATCACCTCCGCGGTCCTCTCCGTTACAATTGCCCTTCCGGACGTTCCTTCGAACCGCTTTGTTCAGTGGTTTTTGACGGTGTTCGTTTGTTGAGCGCAAAGTCCCAGAGTTTCGCAGAAGAAAATTCGTCACATCGTCAGCATGGTCTCTGCGGCCTTCTGAGTCTCCAATCGCAGTGGGTCGAACGTCCGTGATGATAGCCCTATCAAAAGAACGCGGATGTTGTCTGCGTGTCTCGAGATTAGCATTTCACGTCCCAAAACGATCGTTCGTTGCAGGGCGTTTTTTGTTTAAGTTTTTGGCATCCTGTGTCGAGCTGATCACTCTGCTGGTGAGAAGCTTGTAAATCCGCAATACTCCCGGCATTCACATGTTTTTCTGTCGCTACTTTGTGATCTGCACCTATGTCTGACGCCTTGAATAAACAGCTCGAATTGGCTCGAAGAGATCTTCTCGAGCTATCGACGATGAATCGACTGATTAATACGAAACGAGATCAGGGGCGAGGATCGGCGATCGAAATCAAGGATGAATGGTCATCGCACGTTTTAGAATTATTGGTGAAGCAACAAGAAGCTTTGAGATTCGATCACGGTGAAGAGGATGATTCTGATTCTCCTAAAAAGCGTCGCAGTCGTAAGACCACGAAGAAGAAAAAAGAAGATCCGGTGGATCCTAAAACGGACTGTCTTCTTCACACCGAAATGACTCCGGAAGATCTCGACGATCGGCTGGTCAAACTGGTGACCGATAGCAACGCGTCATTTCAAGAAAAGGGAATCAATGTCCTGTACTTAGCCGTCGGCTTTGTGAAGTGGTTTGAAGTCGATAAGCCCGACATGCCTCGGCATGCTCCTTTGCTGCTGGTACCCGTTGAACTGGAACGTGACAAAGCGGGAACTCGGTATCGTCTCAAATGGACGGGCCACGAACTCGAAGCAAACCTGAGTGCGGCGATTCGCTTTAAAATCGATTTCAATATCGACCTTCCCCATCTGCCAGATGTCGAAGATTTGGTGGCCGAAGCCTACTTCAAGGATGTGGCAGATGCGATTTCTGGGCAGCCAAATTGGGAACTCTTGGAAGACGACATGGTCTTGTGGTTTTTCAGTTTTACCAAACTGCTGATGTATCGAGACTTGGATCCGGAAACATGGCCTGCCGTTCAGTCGCTTGAAGATCGGCCTTTAATCCGATCTCTTTTGGACACCGGATTTCCTCCGGTTGAACCCTTGTGTGATGACGACGCTCCGATTGATCAGTTGTTCGATCCGGCTCAAACAGCTCATGTGATCGATTGCGATAGTTCTCAATCGTTAGTGATTGAGGAAGCGTGTCGAGGACGCAATTTAGTGATCCAAGGTCCTCCGGGAACCGGCAAGTCTCAAACAATCACCAACTTAATCGCGTCTGCGGTGACTGCGGGGAAAACGATATTGTTTGTCGCCGAAAAAATGGCGGCGTTGGAAGTGGTGAAGCGGCGTTTGGACAACATTGGCATTGGCGATATGTGCTTGGAATTGCACAGCAACAAGTCTCGAAAACGAGCCGTGTTAGAGGAACTTCATCGGACATTGAAGCTTGGCACACCTCAGCTTCCCGATGAATTGGAAGAAACCGTCATTCGATTAAAGGAGCGTCGAGACGAATTGAATCGGCATGTGGACGTGATGCATCAGGCTCAGCAGCCCAGCCAGATGACTCCGTATCAAATTCTCACTGAATTGATCGACTTAAGGTCATCAAAAACTGCGTTGCCCGACTTCAAAATTGAGGAAGCCACAACGTGGTCCGGAGACGAATACCGAGATCGGCTAGAGGCCGTCACTGAAGTGTCTCGAGCGATGGAACAACTTGGTGATCCGGCGATGCATCCATGGCGTGGATCTGAATTGGATCAGATTCTGCCGTTGGATCTCGAACGACTCTTGACGGCAGTGCCAAAGGCGGAAGCGGCCATCCAAGAGCTGATTGAAAGTGCCACGACGTTAAGTCAAGGGCTGAACGCAGATCCCGCGTCATCGCTATCGAATATCGCTCAGCAGTTAAACACGGTCGACGCTTTGATTGCGGCTCCGAAGTTAGATGAAAGTGCGGCAGCAGGAACGACGTGGGTCGATCACCGCAAAGCAGTGAAGGAACTGGCCGACGGTGCCAGAACCATTCTGAATGCCAAAGCGACGTTAGCTGATAAAGTGTCGGATGCTGCGTGGGATGTCGATGTCCAGAAGGCTCGACAAGACTATGCAACTTATGGAAAGTCTTTCTTCCGGATCTTTTATTCGGCGTATCGATCGGCCAAGGCGACGTTGGCGGGCGTGGTTTCTGGTTCTGTGCCCAGCACCTACGAAGGACGTCAGGAAATTCTAGATCTGTTGTACGGTCATCAGAAGGCGCTGAAAGATGCGGGCGAAAATCGCTCATTGGGGGAACGTGCCTTCGGAAAGTTTTGGCTAGGCTCGAAAACAGACTGGCAACAGATTTCGGATTGGGAAGAGTGGGACCAGAAAACATCAGCCAGTAATGCTGATCCAAGATTTCGTCAACTGCTGCAAAGTGTGGACGACGAAAATTCTTTGCGCCCGCTGGCGAGTGTCGCCAAGGCGAAGCTGACAGCATTCGCAGACACCTTCTGTGCCATCTGCGATTCACTCAAGTTGAACATCGATGAGGCGTTCGGAGCTCAAACGCAAGGCACGGGCACCGACGATCAGGCAGAGCCAGCTTCCACCGACGCTGCCTCGGACTTGCATCGATTGCAGCCGGCTCGACACGTGCGTTTGGAAGCCATCCAAGAGCGAATGCGAGAATGGACGGGCAACCCAGAAGGTTTGCAGCATTGGCAGTTGTATGCTCGAAACCTGAAGGCAATTCACGACGTGGCCGATGGAGCATTCGCGAACGGAATTCGCAGTGGTTCAATTCCGGGTCCCGAAGTGCCGGCTCAGTTTCGCTTCGGCTTTTTCGAATCGGTATTGCGAAAAGTGTTGGCCGATCATCCCGAGCTAGAAGCGTTTGACGGCAACCGGTTTGAGCAGCGGATTGAAGACTTCCAGCAGCTTGACCGAGATCGATTGAAATTGGCTCGAGCCGAAGTGGCTGCCGCTCATTGGACGGGAATCGGTCGCAAGCGATCGGGGAATGTGGCGGAAGCCGTTTCTTTGCTCAAGCACGAAATGCAGAAGAAGCGTCGCCATTTACCATTGCGTCAATTGTTGAATCGAGCTGGATCTGCCGTTCAGGCGATCAAGCCTGTGATGATGATGAGTCCTCTTTCGGTGTCTCAATATCTTGAACCCGGAGCCATCGAATTTGACATGCTGTTGATCGATGAAGCCAGTCAAGTTCGTCCTGTTGAAGCGTTAGGAGCAGCCGCTCGTTGTCGCCAGATGGTGGTCGTGGGAGACGATAAGCAAATGCCTCCGACTCAATTCTTCGGCAAGGTCGTCGGAGACGTTGATATTGATGATGACGATGCACCGGCAATGCAGGCGGGCGATGTCGAAAGTATTCTCGGACTTTGTATCGCTCGCAACATGCCTCAGAGAATGCTGAGATGGCATTATCGCAGTAAGCACGAATCGTTGATCGCTGTATCAAATCGCGAATTCTATGACGGACGGTTGTATATTATCCCGAGTGCTTTTCGGTCGGGAGAATTGGGCGTCAAGTTCCACTTTATCGAAGACGGGCAGTTTAAGTCTGGTAAAAACGTGGTGGAAGCCAAGGCTGTTGCAGCTGCGATCATGCTTCATGCCAAAGAACGAACAGATTGGACTCTTGGAGTAGCCGCCTTTAGCGTGTCTCAACGAGACTTGATCATTGATGAACTGGAAACCTTGCGGCGGCAGCAACCAGACACAGAAGCGTTCTTCGATACGAATGCGCCCGATCCGTTCTTCGTCAAGAATCTCGAAAATGTGCAGGGGGACGAACGAGACGTGATTTTTGTTTCCGTGGGCTATGGCCCCGGTGAAGATGGCAAAGTGAGCCTTAACTTTGGCCCGGTTTCGGCGTCGGGGGGTGAGCGTCGTTTGAACGTGTTGATGACTCGAGCAAAACGTCGCTGCGAAATGTTTTCGTCGATGCGAGCCGAAGATATTGATGTGAATCGAGTCAGCGGACAGGGGCCAAAGGTCTTCCGTGAATACCTCAGGTTTGCTCAATCCGGAGCCAATGTAGAATCGGCGACATCAAGTGTGGCTGAGGATCGATTGGTGCAAATTTTGCAGCAACAATTGTTAGATCAAGGTTACGATGTGAAAGCTCATGTGGGCATTGCGGGTGTCTTTGTTGACCTTGCCGTGGTGGATCCAGACGATCCAGATCGCTATCTGCTAGGAATTGATATTGATGGCGAATCATATCGCAGCAGTCGATCAGCTCGCGACCGAGATAGAACTCGACATGCCGTCTTGGGAAGCCAAGGATGGAACATGCATCAGATATGGACGATCGAATGGTTCCGCCGTCCGGTTGAACAGCTTAACGAACTGGTGGCGGCGATCGAAAAAGTACGCAAGGGGCTTAAGGAACAGGCTTCAGGATTAGAGTCTCGAGAATTCGAACTTATGCGACAAACAGGCGGCCCCGATCCTTTATCGTTGGCTGTCGCAGATGCCGAACCCGTTCCCGAACGCACCGATGCCGAACAGGCTGAAGACGACGTGTCTTTGTCAAAAGCAGTCTTCAGTAGCGTGTTAAAAGCGGGAGCTGCTGCAGTGACAGCTCGTGAAGGCGGTCGACTGGACGCCGCGATTAAATCACTGGGAAAGAAGTAGCTGCTAACGAAGCGGGCCGATTGTCTTGGTCTGAAACGGTGTGTTGTCACTCAAACATCGAAAATGCCGATTCAAAAGTGTGCTGAAATCGATATGAGGAAGTTGGATTGCAGACTCGAATCTTCATCGCCGTGTTATGTATCATCGGGATCGTCGTGATCTTCTTCGTGTGGCGATCTGATGCAGTGACAGATTCTGTTCTGGAAGAAATTGAAACAGCGTTTCTGGCCGACGATATGCCAGCTGTGATCAAAATCGTCGAAAGCGGAAAACCGATTCCTGAACAGACGATGGCGTACTGGCGCATCGGCTTGGCCTTCGAGAAAATGGGCCAACCCAAGCAGGCAATCGATTCATTGCTTTCAGCCGTTTCATTTGCAGAACGCGATCAAGAATCTCGATCAGTTCTGCTGAGCCTGTCTCGGATTTACAGTCAGCAACTAGATTTTTACAACGCGCTCGATGCTCTAAACCGAATCCCTGATAACGTTGCGGACGATGCCGCCGTGCAGCGGGCGTCGGCTAAGTTGTTGGATCGTATGGGGCGGCGGTTCGAAGCCAATCAGTTTCATTTGAAGCTGGTGGAAGGTCAAAAACACAGTGTGGAAGACCTGATCTTGCTGGCCAGCCGGCAAGACCCGGCTGTGGATGAAGTTCTTGAGAAGGTGTTGCAGGGAGCCAATGTTGGTCGCCAGGCCTATCGTTTGTCTCGAGCTTTGATTCATGTTCGCTCTGGCGAATTGGCCTTGGCTGAACGGCTGTTGAAGGTTGAAGTTGGGGAACATCCCAGTGATGTTGAAGTTCAAGCCTTGTTGGGTTTGGTAAAAGTAGACCTTGGGCAGTTTGAAGCTTTGATCGACTGGCATCAAAACCTTCCAGTTGCAGCAGACGATCATCCCGACGTCTGGTTTGTTCGAGCAGCTTGGACCGAATTTTTGCAACAGAAGGCTGTTGCGATTCAGTGTTACTGCCAAGTGCTGCGTCTTGATCTTGACCATCAACCGTCCATGTTTCGGCTACTCGCCTTGCTGGATCAGGGCCAGATTGAAGACGATTTAAGACGGCGTGTGGCGAGCTTTCAAGATGATCTTCGAACATACCGTCAGTTGACCAAACGGATCTTTTTTGAAGGGCCGAAGCCGGCGTTGGTGGCTCAGGCAATTGCACTGGCAGATCGTCTGTTTCGCTTTCAGGAAGCAATCGGGTGGTGTGAGATCAGTTCTTCCGGGTTGGAGGCGAGACAGCGGATCCAAAGCTTTGCTGATAAGATTCGCCAGTCAGATGTGGAAGGGAATCATCCTGTCAGGCAGCTTGTCGCCCAGTTGGAATTGGATATCCGGTATCCTCAAATCACGGCAGATCAACTGCTGCAGTTTGAAGGTTCGTTCGTTGATCGTCAGAAGGTTTCGGCGAGAGATTCTGCGACCGTCACGTTTGTTGATCTCGCCTCGGACTTGGGCATCGGCTTTGATTACGACAATGGAGCCAAGCAGCGCAGCGGGTTGATGATTCAGCAGTCGATGGGCGGTGGAGTTGCAGTCTTAGACTTTGACAAAGATGGATGGCCGGATGTGTTTCTTCCTCAAGGAGTTCGGCTTGGTGCTGAAGGAGACCACCTCAGCAGTGATGCCTTGTATCGCAATCGAAGAGCGGATCGATTTGATTCTGTTCAGGAATTTGCCGGGTGCGTTGATTCAGCCTATTCTCATGGCGCGGCTGTTGGAGACGTGGATGGAGATGGGTTTGCTGATTTGGTGGTCGCAAATCGAGGTCAGAATCATCTGTACCTGAACAACGGCGACGGCAGTTTTCAGCGGGCGTCTCGACAAATTCCGTCAGACAAATGGACGATGAGCGCGTTGATTACTGACGTGGACGGTGATGGTTTTGCCGACGTGTTTGAAGTGAACTATTTGGCCACCGAGCGGCCGTTTACTGAAGTTTGCATCGACGCAAAACTGCAGCTGCCCAGAACTTGTCCTCCTGAAAAATTCGCCGGCGAAATCAACGATCTGTACCTGAATGACGGAACAGGAGCTTTCAAAAAAGTCACGAATGAAAGCGGCCTCAGTGAGCTCACGGGGAAAAGTTTGGGAGTCGTTGCAGCAGATTTTAACGGCGATGGGGCTGTTGAAATGTTCGTCGCCAACGATCAGGTGCAGAATGAATTTTTGGAACGAGTTTCGTCGGGAACGTCCGACGGTGCGTCGGTGGTGTTTGCCAATACAGCTGCTTTGAAGGGAATTGCGGCCAATGGAACGGGCGAATTGCTGGCCTGCATGGGAATCGCTGCGGGCGACGTGAATCATGACGGACGGCTGGATCTGTTTGTGACCAATTTTTACCGTCAAGAAAACACGTTGTACACAAATGCGCTGGGAGGCGGATTTCTTGATTCGACTCGGGAATCCAAGCTGCGAGGACCGTCGCTGCCGGAACTCGGTTTTGGAACTCAGTTCTTAGATGCCGACCTAGATTCAGAACTTGACATCGTGGTGGGCAACGGACACTTGGATGATTTTACTGATCGAGGCATTCCCTTCGAAATGCAGCCTCAGTTGTTTATGAATTTAGGAGGCATGCAATTTGAAGTTCAGCCGAGTATGAGTGTGGGGGCGTGGTTTGAAAAACGCCACCTTGCTCGAGGAATCGCGAAGTTGGATTGGAACCGAGATGGTCTTGAAGACTTCGGAGTTTCTATGCTGAGCGAACCCATGGCGTTGTTGACAAATTCCACCGAGAACGCCGGTCATTTTCTGAACGTAAAATTGATCGGTGACAGCTGTTCTCGAGACGCTGTGGGGGCCAGTGTGAAACTTGAATTTTCCGGAATGGAAAGGTGGATGCAAGTGACTGCCGGTGACGGATATGCGTCTGCAAATCAAAAGCAACTGACGTTCGGAATGGGCGAAGCAAACGTGGTTGACGTGCTGACCGTGACATGGCCCTCGGGAACCAGCCAGTCTTTCAAGAACGTCTCTGCCAATCAAGCGTACTTCGTGATCGAAAATGTTGATCGGTTGTTCGTAAATCCGAGGTGACGGATTGTTCCCTGAAGCTGCGAGCAGTGGTCACCACTGTGTTCGGCGACCGATCATGTGAGCACGCTTTTAGCATGCTAGAAGCACGCCATGGAAGCGCCATGGAAGCGCCATGGAAGCGGCAGGGAAGCGGCAGGGAAGCGGCAGGGAAGCACGCCTGAAGCGCCGGGGAAGCTCCCTTGATGTCTCAAAGATTGCGAAGGCTCTATGTTTGGTTTTCGAATGTTTCGTGGTTTCGAACCGTGTTATTGCGGGATTGAAAACACGTTGTCCGAGCCTTCCACAATGGCCACTGTTTGGTTGGCCTTCAGGTTCGTGAGGCTTTGTTGTTTTCCGCTGGGCCAATCGATGGTCAGTTCGTCAATGGATTGTGAATCAGCAAGTCCGAAGATAAGTTGCTTTTGATTTGACGACTGATATCCGTTTCCGGCCGTCAGTTGACGGACGATCTGGCGATCTCCGACGGTGGCCGTCATGCGAACGGTGCAGGCATTTCGAGAACTGTCGGTTCCTATGGGTCGCACAATAAAATGGTTGCCCGCGTCGGTCGTTGTGTTTTGCAGCAGCAGTGCTGGATCTTCAAGTCGAGAAATCGCCACTTCGTTTTGTCCATCCGAATTCCAATCCAGCACGGCCATGCTGCGACCAAGCATTGGCTGATTGAAGACGTCGCCGGTTTGCTCGGAAGGAAGTCGTTCGAATCCGGAACCCTCGTGATTATGGAAATATTCCAGCGGCATTTTGTAGGGGATGCTTTTGTATTCGAAGTCGTCGACATGACCATTGGCAACGATAAGATCTTCGAACCCGTCGAGATCTGCGTCGATTGCTTGAGTCCCAAAGCCTAGCATGCTGAGACTGGGTTCACGGATGCCAGCGAGTTGCGAATTGTCTCCGAAAACGGCGTTTCCATACTGGGTGTAAAGAGTGTTTGATTCGTTAAAAAAGTTGGTGACGAACAAGTCGTACTGTCCGTCTCCATCGAAGTCAGAAGACGCGATTCCCATGCAGGCTTGAGCTCGACCATCTCGATCGTATGCCAACCCGCTGGACACCGCTTGCTCACGATATCTGAGTTGCTGTGAAGCTTGATCTCGTTGAAAAAAGAAGTTGGCTCGACCGTCGTTTGCGATAAAGATTTCGGGCGAACCATTGCCTGAAAAGTCGGCGACCACAATTCCAAGTCCATCGCCATCGGGGACATGGATGCCAGCGGAATTTGAAACGTCCGCGAATTTTCCACTGCCGTCGCCTACGAAAACGAAATCGTCAGCAGCCTGAAACCCGGCAGGCGCACAGGATCGTTTGATTCCGTCTTCTTCGCAGACTCGAGTGAATACGTCGTCTTCACCAAGGAACGTCACGTCGTACAGGTCTGGGATTGAATCCGAATTCAGGTCTGCAATGGCGACACTGGTTGTCCAGAATTCATGACCAAGCCCGCTGCTTTGAGTCACGTTTTCGAAGGTGCCGTCGCCGAGATTAACGTACAGTTGATTGCCGTCGATATTTGCGATGTACAGGTCTTCAAATCCATCGTTGTTGACGTCACCGGCGCTGACTCCTTGGCCAAATCCGAAGTCTTGAATTCCAGCGGTTGGGGCGACGTTCGAAAATTGTCCTCGGCGGTTGCGCAACAGTGCGTCTGCATGCAATGTTTGTTTTTTGAATGGGATTTCGTCGCCCGCCTGAGTGAAGAACAGGTCTGGCGTGCCGTCATTATCGAAATCCAGTGCTGCTGTGCCCCCGCCCGTGTATTC
This sequence comes from Fuerstiella sp., assembly GCA_039974975.1. Classification (GTDB taxonomy): domain Bacteria; phylum Planctomycetota; class Planctomycetia; order Planctomycetales; family Planctomycetaceae; genus Fuerstiella. The sequence continues at coordinate 57,813 of JBDWHY010000096.1, forward strand.
AAACATCAAACGGCCGTCAGTGGTAAGGTCCTCGCCGTTGCGATAGCGAAATTGAAGCCCCGCTTGAACGCTAGCGTCCGTGAACTGGACGCTCGTCTTTCGCGACGTTGTCACTGTGCCAGATTCAGCTCTCGCTGAAGGCCCGTTCGATGTATCCAATCCGGGCGGATTCCACGCGTAGCTGGTGTCGAATAAGTTTTGCAACAAGCGTTCACGGGCAGATGTTTGAGGTGTGGTTGTCAGCTTGGTTTGCAGTCGTTGCTGAAATTCCATTGGCCATGCTTCTCGAGGATATTCGTAGCCTGCTGCGACGGACCAAGCCATCGCTTCAGACGTTCGTCCCAAGGCTTCTAGGTTTTCAGTGATTTCTCGAAGCTTGTCTGATCGGTTGTTGCCGATGTAGACGTCGTTGGCCATGGTGGCCAGCTGGGTTAAAAGAGTACCCGTGCGACTGAATTCTGCAGCGTCGTCGGGACGGTTCAGCAAGGTGAGAGCTTGAGCCAGCTGATGGTTGGCTGCAGAGTGATTCAGATGCAGCGTCAGCACTTTGCGGAGGCAGGCGGCCGCTTGCTGGTAGAGCTTTTCTTTGAGGCACCACTGAGATCTCACGAACCAGACATCAGGATGATTAAGCGCGTTTGGAGGCAGGTTGCTGTCCCAGTCTCGTAGCTGGTCGGATTGGTTGCGACTGAGCAGTTGCTTGCCGAGACGGGCGTGAGCTTCGATCAGGTTGGGGTCTTTCTGCAAGCATTTTCGAAGCAGCTCTTCGCCGCGTTCAAACTTGCGATACGAAATGGCCACGCACGCCGCACCAAGAAGGCATCGAGCACTGTTGGATTCTACAAATGACGCGAGCTGCTGTTCTGAAAGTTCCAGTGTGCGATCTGTGTCAGCGAGGTAGCACAGAGTGTGGAGATCAAATTCGCCAGATTGAATTTCGAAACGCAGATGTTCAATGGATTCCCAACGTCGTCCTTGAAATCCGAGAGTCTCTGACAGCAGTCGATGAGCCTTCGCGTTTTGTGGGTCCACCACCAGTGCTCGACGCAATTGATCTTCGGCTTGTCCCACTTCATGTTGATGCAGATGCAGGGATCCGGCTGTGAGTCGAGCAGCCAGCGACTGTTTGGCGTGTGTGTCATCGATGTTCTGGAAGTGTTTCAACGCTGTCGGGAACTGTTCCAGCTTGACGGCCGCTTCGCCAGCAATCAAAAAGGCTTCTGGAGACGTTGCTCCCAGCTGAATCGCTTTCTCGGCCAGTTCCAAAGTGAGTTTCGGTCGAGATCGTCGGGCCTGTTTTTTTGCATCGGCCAAGATGTCGTCGGCGCTAGGTTGAACCCACCACCATGCGACGGCAGAAACAGGGGCGATGAGTAAAACGAAAATCAGGATCGCCAAGGGCTTCTTGCGACTGGACTGATTGGTGCTACGTGATGTGCCCATAAGCTTATTCTTAACGACAGTCTGTCTCAGCGGTTCTTCAGAGGACTTGCTGGCGGTCCTTGATTTTGAAAGCATTCTGCTGGGTAGATCGCATTGGTTTCCGCCTGCTTGTTCGTTGATCTTCGAGAGTCTGTGGTTGTTCCATTGAATCCATCAGAGATCGCAGATGACTTGATTGTGCCTGCTGAGCCTGCCCGAAGAATTGAGTGAAAGGAGACGTAGATGATCCGTGCGGCAGGTGCTGTCAGCTTGACAGCCGTTTCAGGTTTTGGTGATGCAGACGCCTATTCGGTACAGCTATTGCGGCTGAAAGCAGCGGCGATTAATACCGCTGGGATCGACAGCCATACGACCAGTGCCGTGCCAGGTTCGGGGATGGGGCGAGAAGAATCAACAAGGGGCGCGGCGACTCCAACAAGGATGGGGTAGGCTGCTCCTGCGACTGCTCCCACGATACCTCCGATCATCGCCGAGCGACCGCCGATGCGCAGTTTGGACGTGGGGGCCAGCAGTCCGTAGCCGATGCCCATTCCAAGTCCCACGGCCGCCCAACCTGCGGCATGCATCATCATAAATTGAGATTCCGCGGCGCTGCGATCGCCCTGCAGTCCCAGGTTAATTCTTTGGTGAAAGCCAACAATCCAATGTCCGGCGAGGCATCCCAGTCCTCCGGCCAAGATCACTGCGGCAATGGTTGCGATGGGAGTGCGGCGCCCAGAACCTGAAAGCAGGCCGCTTAGTAGAACAACAAGTCCGCCCAGAATTGCTCCGGCGGTTCCGAGCCAAATCATGCCGTTGCCACTGTCTGCTCGGACCTTGGCGGCCGTTGCAATCGCCCGCTCTTCGGCGGTTGGGGTCGCTCCCAGATTCATTAATTCGGGAGGAGTCGGATACACGATTCCGATACTGCTCAGAACAAAGTAGGAAGCAATTGCCGCGGCAATTCCCGCAGATGTGACGCCGACAAAACGAATCCAAGCAGCGGTGGGTTGAGCGTCAGCTTTCAGTTCCAAGTCGGACGATGGCGACGATTCTGAAGGGGATTGGTTCGACATAAGCGGTGAAACTGTTCTGCGCTGATGATGAACGGGACTTGGTCCCGTGAAATGAAAAAGTCGGCGAACCTTGGATGAAGATTCGCCGACCGAGGCTAATTAATCTGACGACTGAAGGACGGGTTTAGAATTCACCAATCACTTCGCCACCCGCAGCAGAACCAAGACTTCGGTAAGTCAGGGTGTCTACATTTTCGCTGATGAAGCGAACGGAACCATCGCACAGTACAAACTGAGCACCGCCTGTGTGTCGGCTCGATGCTGTCATCAGTGAGTAGTTGCCATCCCATGTATCTGTCAGGCATGAAACACCGTTTGGTGGAATCGCCGTTTGGATTGATGAGAAGTAAGTTCGTCCGTCTGCCCATCGAGCACCAGATGGAGTGCCTTCAAAGAACTGACCATCAGCGAACTGTTGTCGATTGGTGGGATCGACGGTTGCTCGGCACTGGTCAACCATGTCTTGAATGTTGCCAGGAGTCACACCACCACCAGAACCGTCATTCATGCCTGGGTTCAAACCTGTTCCACCAAGAACGTCTCGTGCGTTGGCACCTTGAACTCGTTCGCCCATTAAGATGGTGCTACTTGTACCGTCGATGATGTCGCGAATTTTGGCACCTTCTGCGAGGCCGAAGATTCCGTCCACTCGAGTCCCACCCCATTGGTAGCGGTCGATGATCTGACGCATGCGATGGTTGTAGCGACCGGTGCTGTAACGGTAGTTCGACTTTCCAGTGGCACTGGTTGCAAGAACGTCAGAAGGGCACAGCAAGGCTGATAGGTTGCTTCGCCATGGCTGATAGCTAGATTCCCAAGGGTACGGCAAATCTGTTGATTGATCTGAGATGGTGCCTTGGATTTGTTCGAACAGATTTTTCTGTTCGATGTAAGGAAGGATTGCGATGCTGGCAGAAATTAACCAGCGATTGTCAAAGCTTCCGTCGCCAGGAATGCTGGTGTCATTCCAGCCACCAACGAAGAGTGGGGGGAATGTGTTGTAAACATCGTGATAGTTGTGCAGAGCAAGTCCCATTTGCTTGAGATTATTTTTGCACTGAGTCCGACGAGCGGCCTCACGAGCTTGTTGCACAGCTGGCAACAACAGCGATACAAGAATTGCAATGATCGCGATGACGACCAGCAATTCAATCAGCGTGAATCCGGCAGACTTGCCGGACCTAAGGGTGCTTTTCATACTGAATCTCCTGAACCAAAAAAAGAAAAAAGAAAGATGCCGGAGTGAGTGCTCTGCAGCAGAGCACAGAAATCATGAGCGATCGCTGCCGTCAACGCGATTAGCGCCGGCGTCGAGCGTTCTTCATTGCTTCTTCTTGAGCGGCTTGCTGAGCGGCCGCTTGATTTGCTTCGTAGTCCGCCGGAACGGGTTCACCTGACGCTTCAGCTGGTGCACCGGATCCACATCCAGCAAAGGCAACCAAGGCGGTTGCAGCAAAGCTGCTAAGTAAAAATTGTTTGAGCATGGACAGCCGTCCTCCCGATAGTCAGGTGGCAAAAAAAAAATAGAGAATGAGTGATCAGTTCGATGTGAGATAACTCACGTTAAGTCATGCGCGCGACAGATTCCCTTGACACCAGTTGTATCTCTAGACGTTGCTCGGGCACTTTTCTCCCATCCAACGCTGCGATTAAAATTGCAGCGCTGTGTTGGCCCATTTCCGTTGCCGGTTGTCGCATGGTGGTCAACGGTGGTGTCATGAAAGCGGACTCGGCTTGATCATCAAACCCGACCACTGAAACATCTTCCGGCACGCGTAAGCCGTTTCTGTGCAGAGCTAACCGAGCTCCAAAAGCTGCCATGTCATTGGCGGCGAAAACGCCTGTGAAGCGAATGCCTTGGTTCAATAAAAACTCTATGCCCAGAATTCCGCTCTGAGCTGAAAAATCACCGGAAACGATTAAATCATCGTTGAATGGAATGTTGGCTTCGTCCAGCGCCCGTCGGTAACCGTCCACGCGATCGACCGCATTCGGGTGCCCTTCGATACCTCGAATCACAGCGATTGATCGATGGCCCAATTGAATCAAGTGCCGAGTCGCTCGGTAGCCTGCAGTTTCATTGTCCACATGGACACAAGGACCACTCCAATCCTTGAGCTCTCGAGCGACCAAAACAGTCGGCAATCGATCGTGCAGCTTTTGTAGATTTGCGGCTGGAAGGTCACCACCAATCAAGATTAATCCATCTACGTTTCTACCCAGTAGCGTTGCAATGACTTCGCTTGACGTTGAACTCTCCCACTGACCATCGACAAGAATTGGAGAGTAACCCGTGTTGGATAAACCGCTGATGACACCCTGAGCAATCGTGTCGTAGAACGGACTACCGATTTTTTGAGTCACAATACCGACGGTCATCGAACGACCACCGGCAAGGCTTCTTGCCATCATGTTCGGTTGGAACTTCAAGTCCTTCATCGCCGCGACCACTGCATCGCGAGTTCGGCCAGCGACAGGAGTTGTGTTGTTGATGACGCGCGACACGGTTGCTTTTGAAACGTTGGCTCGCTTCGCAATGTCTTGAATTGTCGCCATGACGAATGCCTTTTTGGTACTGCCCTTGATGTAACCGGTTTCATGCAGATCTCAAATCTACACCAAAATCTAACACAATGTGAAACCGGTTTCACCCTTTTCTTCTTGACAATCAACGATTTTATGAGAATCTGTGATCAGGTGTGTAACCGGTTTCATGAGCCGGCCAAATGAAAATTGATGGAATAGAGACAGATGAAAAAAAGAGTTCAGCAGGGAAAACGCTGAGTTTTTGTCGCGGAATCAGAAGTGATTCCTGCTGCTTTACTGATCGATGAGTGCGGGGATTCCCGTTGTGTACTTATGTTCTAGTGTTTCTGACAGCATCGGCAAATCGTTTTTTGGGTTTTGAACGTTATTTGACAGTGATTTTGAGAGTGCTCGCGGTTCAATTTGGGACCTGAATCCAAAAACAGGACGCCCGTAGAACCATTTGATTGTGACATTCCAGCGGTCGCCTTTTGGTCGCATCGCCAGAAGCTGATGATCATCGGCGTGAAGATCAGGTTGTTGAAACTGTGAGTCAGGATTGCGGAGCGGTTTGATTTCGAGTGACTCGGATCATGATTTCCTAAGGTGTATTTTTTGTCATGCCAGATCAGTTCAATGACAGTCATGTTCAGTCTGAAGTCAGTCGGACTGACCGGATTTCTTTGTCACAAAAGTCAGCTTACGCTGCGGGGATGCTTGTCAATAATCTGCAAGCGGCCGCCATTCCGGCGATGATGGTTGTGCTAAACTTGGGGTTAGGACTGAGCCCCATTTTGGCAGGCATCATTGGTTTTCTGCCTCGCATTTTCGATGCAGTTTCAGACCCCATGATGGGCTATATTTCGGATCACACTCGAACTCGTTGGGGACGTCGCCGGCCTTACATTTTGGTGGGTGCGTTGATTTCTGGTTTTGTGTTTGCCGGCATGTGGCAAATTCCAACAGGTTGGCCCATCGATGTTGCTCGCGATTCCGATGGTGATGGCGTCGCAGATACCATGGAAATTGATGCTGGCTTTGATCCACTGGATGCCAACAATCCAGTTGTGAATGGCTCTGCAGATACCTACGACGAAACGGGTCCTGCTGATAAAATTTCGGACGCTCTCGAATTTACGTTGATCAGTGCTGGCCAGCCGGGTCCGATTACCGAGCAGACTGATTCGGATTCGAATGGCATCCCCGACTACGACCAATCAAGGCAGTCGTATTTCTTCTGGGCCTTCTTGATTGCGTTGATCATCTACTTTTTGTGCTACACGGTTTACGCGACTCCGTTTGTCGCATTGGGTTACGAACTGACTCCTGATTATCATGAAAGAACTCGACTACACGCATTCGCAAATGCGTTTGGGCAAGTCGCTTGGATTGGTGCTCCATGGATCTGGGCCATCATGGCAAGCTATGAAGACAAAGTTGATGGAGCCAGTCAGCTGGGGATTGTCTTTGGAGCCATTATTCTTATTCTCGGCGTGGTGCCTGCGATCTTTTGTCGCGAGCAGATGACGAATGTTGCTTCTGTGCAAGATCAGCCTGCTGCTTCCGGCGTCTTTAAGAATCTGGCCGACTTCTTTTCGAACCTTGTGACTGCGTTAAAGTGTCGCCCCTTTGCTCGACTGTGTGCCGCCACGTTCTTGGTGTTCAACGGATACCAGCTTGGAATATCGTTTTCTTTATACGTAATGATCTACTATCTGTTTGGTGGCAATGATAGTTTGGCCGGCGAGTTGAATGGGTGGTGGGGATCGTTGACCGCAGTTTGCACGATCGTTGTGATTCCTTTGACGGCTTGGATTTCGCAACGACTTGGAAAGCGCAAGACGTTTCGAGTTGCGATCACACTTTCGATGGTGGGCTACGCGATCAAATGGGTTGGATACAGTCCCGGCATGCCATATTTGCTACTGATCTCGTGCCCCTTTGTGGCGTTTGGCACAGGTTCTTTGTTCACATTGATGGGGTCGATGATTTCTGATGTGTGCGATTACGACGAATTGGAATCTCATCAAAGGCGAGAAGGTGTCTTTGGAGCCATCTATTGGTGGATGGTGAAGGTGGGATTAGCGTTGGCTGGTTTGGCCGGTGGTTTCTTGCTGGTTGGTTCCGGGTTTATTACTCCAACACCCGGCGACACCGAGCCCGTCGTGCAGTCTGCGTCCACGCTTTTCTACCTGAGAATGTTTGACGTTGTGATCCCGATCATCACTTCGGCTGCGGCCATTGTGATCATGTGGCCTTATGAAATTACTGAATCTCGAGCCAACGAGATTCGCGAAGAGCTGGAACAGCGACGCACCAAGGTGTCTTTAAGCTAGACATTCTTGTGTGTTTTGTGACGACGTATTCCTGAAAGGTTGAAAGCCAAAGATGGCAGCAATCCAAGATTTCACTCATGTGGCGGGCCAGTCAATGATGTTAGATGGTGAGCAATATTATCAAATTGCGAACAGCCATTTGATGCCAGAATTCTTTATGTCCTTGGTGGGGCAAAGTGATCATTGGATGTTCCTATCCAGTCACGGAGCTCTCACTGCGGGCCGACAAAATGCGGACAACGCATTGTTTCCGTATGCGTCAGATGATCAAATTTCGGCGACTCGTGGCACCACAGGCCCTGTGACTCAGATTCGAATCGAAGACGTTTCATCATGGGATCAGCAGGCTTGGGATGGATCAGAACCCAGTGCCTTTTGGGAACCATTTGCTCTGCCGGTTCACGGTTCTGCTGACGTGCGTCGCAATCTGTACAAGACGGCATTGGGCAATAAGCTGGTCTTTGAGGAAATCAATGAGTCGCTGGAACTGACGTTTCGTTACCGCTGGGCGTTTAGTGATCGATTCGGTTTCGTGCGCAGCTGTCATCTTGAAAACACGGGCGGCGCTTCACGCCGATTGGATCTTCTGGATGGTTTTCGCAACATCCTGCCTCATGGTGTCGGATCTGATTTTCAGATGCGATTTAGCAATCTTGGCAACGCATACAAGAAGTGTGAGCTGATTCGCCCATCGCAGGCGGGACTCTTTTATCTCAGTTCGATTCCTTCAGACCGAGCCGAACCCAGTGAGGGCCTTCGTGCGACGACGGTTTGGCAAACTGGCCTGATGCCTTCCGCCGTCCTTTTATCATGTGAACAGATGTCGGCATTTCGAGCTGGCCGAGAAGTGACGTCTGAGATCGATGTTCGTGGCAAGGCGGGTGCCTATTTACTGAACCAATCTTTAGAACTTGCCGCCGGTGAGAGTCTTTGCTGGAGCGTCGTTGCGGAAGTTGGCCAAGACCACTGTGACGTGATTCAGCTAAACGAATGGCTAGAAAGTGTTGACGATGCGAAGTCTGAGTTAGCTGAAGATATTCAGTGGAACGAACGCGGCTTTTTGAAAATTTTGTCGTCTTCCGATGCGATCCAATGTGGAGCCAACAGTCGGCGAAGTGATCGGCATCTCTCGAACACAGTTTTCAATGTGATGCGAGGTGGCATTCCTTTGAATAGCTACCTGATTCCGTTAGACGACTTTAAAAGTCACGTGCGGCAGTGCAACTTGGCTGCCTTCCAACGCAATGAACGGATGCTTCACGATTTGCCAGAATCATTAAGCACGACGGATCTTCGAAAAGCGATTCAGCAGATCAATGATCCAGATCTTAACCGCCTGACCTTGGAATACTTGCCGCTAGCATTCAGTCGTCGGCATGGTGACCCGACTCGACCGTGGAATCATTTTTCCATTGATCTGAGATCAGAAAATGGCAGCACAAATTTAAACTATCAGGGCAACTGGAGAGACATCTTTCAGAACTGGGAGGCCTTGGGGCTGTCGTTTCCTCGCTTCTTCGATTCCATGATTTGTCGGTTTGTGAACGCCACAACTGCCGATGGCTACAACCCTTATCGGTTGACCAAACAGGGTTTCGAATGGGAAGAACCGGCTCCTGAAGATCCGTGGGCCAATATCGGCTACTGGGGCGACCATCAAATCATCTATCTGCTGAAGTTGTTGGAATGGTCTCGTCGATTCGACGGCGGGCATTTCGAACAATTGTTGACGGCCAGTGACTTTGTGCATGCCAACGTTCCCTATCGAATCCTTGATAGCGAACAGATTCGTTTGGATCCAAGAAACACGATTCAGTTCGATGCCGACATGGCGGCGGTGATTGATGACCGAGTTAAAAAGGTGGGAGCCGATGGGAAGCTGGTCTACAACCAGTCGGGACAGATTCACTATGTGTCTCTGGTTGAAAAACTGCTGACATTATCGTTAGCAAAGCTGTCCAACTTTGTTCCGGATGGTGGAATTTGGCTCAACACTCAGCGTCCCGAATGGAACGACGCCAACAATGCTTTGGTCGGCAACGGGTTGTCTCTTGTCACAACTTGTTACCTGCGGCGTTGGTTCCAGTTTTTGGAAGAACTACTTGCAGATGTAAAGGCCGATCACATGATCGTGTCTGTCGAAGTGGTCAGTTTCTTTCGAGATATCAAGTCTGCATTGAAGGCGATTCCTCAGCAATCAGGTCCACTCAGTGGATCGAATCGCGAGAAGATTGTGTTGCAGCTGTCGAAGGCTGGCAGTGACTATCGTTCTGTTTTATATGATTCTGGTCTGTCGGGTGAATCTGACGTTCTTTCGCGAGTCGAGTGTTTGGAATTCTTCAATGATGCTCGTCATCATTTGGAATCAACCATTCAGACGAACGAACGCGCGGACGGTTTATATCACTCGTACAACCTGTTGAATTGGAGCGATCGTGGAATAGAAATCGAACACTTCTATGAAATGCTGGAAGGGCAAGTTGCCGTTTTAAGTTCGGGCGTGCTATCCAGTGCGGCCGTGCTGAAGCTGTTAGGAGCGTTGCGATCGAGCTCTTTGTATCGTGCAAATCAGAACAGCTATTTACTGTATCCCGACCGAACTCTTTCACGGTTCTTGAGTAAAAATTCGGTGGCTGTTGACGCGGTCGCTGATAGCAAGCTGATTCAGGATTTGCTGGCCAGCGGGAACGAATCTGTTGTGCGTCGAGACGTGTTGGGCGGAGTCCATTTTTCTGGCCAGCTTAAGAATGCTTCTGATCTAAAAGTGGCACTCGAACAGCTACCAAGTGAATACGCGGGTGATGTTGCTTTGGAAGCGTCTGGCCTGGTGGATTTGTTTGAAGAGACGTTTGGTCATCGCCAATTTACCGGTCGCTCTGGGGCATTCTTCGCCTACGAAGGTCTGGGGTCGATTTACTGGCACATGGTTTCGAAGTTGGCTTTGGCGGTGTCTGAAAACTTTTTCTGGGCGGTGGATGCCGGGGCTGCAGAAAGTACAACGAGTGCTTTGCGAGATCATTGGGATGAGATTCGAGCTGGCATTGGTGCTGAAAAATCTCCACTGCAGTACGGCGCGTTTCCGTCAGACCCGTATTCACACACGCCCGAAAATGCTGGTGTCAAGCAACCGGGGATGACGGGGCAGGTGAAGGAAGACATTCTTTCGCGGTTTGCTGAAATTGGAGTTCACATCGAAGCGGGATGTCTGTGTTTCCGCATGGATCTGTTTGACCATGAGGAACTTCTTGAAGAAGACAGCAGCCTGACGTTCTTTAATCTGCATGGAGTGCAACAGACGGTGTCGATTCCCGCGAAGGGATTTGGATTTACGTTGTTTCAAGTGCCCGTGGTTTACCAAGCGGGCGAAACGGACAAGATCGAAGTCGAATTTTTCGATGGTGAATCTCGAATCTTTCAAGGGCTTTGCTTGGATGCCGAAATCAGTGGCGAGCTGTTTTCTCGAAAAGGACAGATCGCCAAAATGACAGGGCACTTTCGGTGCCTTTCTTACTCAGCCTAATTCACACGTTTGCTGCTCACGCAATTCATCAGGTCGATTAAATCTATGATGCCGAATCGAAAACACGTAATTTCCGTCCTGCTCGCTTTTGGCTGTGTGGCGTTTCATGCAGTCACTACCTTCGCGGGTTCGAAAGTTGTGCTACAGAAGAACGGCGATCAGTTTCAGCTGCTTCGCAACGGAGCGCCCTACCGGGTGAAGGGTGCTGGTGGCACGTCGAATTTTGAAAAATTGGTTTCTGCCGGAGGCAACAGTATTCGAACTTGGGGAGTGGAAGGTTTAGACGACGTTTTAAAGGCGGCCGAAGAAAATGGTCTGACGGTTTGCGTTGGACTTTGGCTCCAACATGAACGGCATGGTTTTGACTATGGCAATGCGGCAGCTGTTCAGGCTCAAAAGGAAAAGTGCCTCGCAGCCGTTCGCAAATACAAAGATCACCCAGCGGTGTTGGTTTGGGGGATCGGCAATGAAATGGAAGGCGAAAGCCGGCAGCCGACCATCTGGAAAGCGGTCGATGAGATTGCTCGCAGTGTGCGTCAGATCGATCCAGATCATCCCACGATGACCGTGATTGCGGAACTGGGAGCTGAAGAATACAAGCTACGTGCAATCGAAGAACACTGTCCGAATATTGACATCATTGGTATCAATTCTTACGGAGGAATTCCGACGGTCGCAGATCGCTACCGAAAGGCCAAATCTTCCAAGCCGTACATCGTGACAGAACATGGGCCCATTGGTCCGTGGGAAACTGGCAAAACGCCCTGGGGATCTGCGATCGAAGCAACCAGCACCGCAAAAGCAACGTCTTTTGCCAACGGCTATCGTGCGGCCGTGTTGTCTGAGCCAAATCGGTGCCTTGGTTCGTACGCCTTTCTTTGGGGCAACAAGCAGGAAACCACTGCGACGTGGTTCGGAATGCTGCTCCCCGATGGAACTCGACTGGGAGCCGTTGATGCCATGAGCGCATTGTGGACGGGGCAACCAGTGGCAAATCGCTGTCCGGAAATTGAACAGATTCAATTGAAAGCCGATCGCTACTTGGTTCCCGGCAGCAAGCTGAGTGCCAGTGTTGTTGTGTCAGATCCGGAAGGCGATGACATCACGATGCGGTGGCTGCTGACGGCTGATTCAAAGACGATCGGCGTCGGAGGCGATTCTCAAGATCGTGAACTTGAACTTGCGAATGCAGTGAAGTCAGACGGCACCAGCGCGACGGTGAACCTGCCGATGCAAAAGGGCGCCTATCGTTTGTTCGCTTATGCGTATGATGGTCAGGGCGGAGCGGCAGTGACGAATCGAGCCATTAAGGTTGAAGGTCCGCCCATGGATGTCGAAGCGGCTCCGACGGTGCCGTTGCCGTTCGCTTTGTATTCCGATAAAGCGGCTCAAACAATCTACGCGGCATCCGGTTACATGGGGAACGCCGCTGCTGTCAAAATGGACTTAGAATTTCGCACGGGTGCTCATAGCGGAGCCACATGTTTGAGGGCCGACTATCAGGCCAACGCAAACTGGGGTGGAGTGCTTTGGCAGTCACCGGCGAATGATTGGGATGGAACAAAGCCGGGGGGAGCCAACTTAACGGGGGCCACGGCTCTTGAATTTTATGCTCGAGGTGAAGTCGGCGGAGAAGTTGTCAACTTTGTGTACGGCGTCTTGGAAAATGACGAGCCTTACCGAGACACATCGAAGGGCGAGCTGGCGAATGTGAAGCTGACCAAAGAATGGAAAAAATATTCCATTTCGTTGAAGGGCAAAGACCTGTCTCGAATCAAAACGGGTTTCGGATGGTCTCTTGCGGGCCAAGGAAAACCGGTGACTTTTTATGTTGACGACATTCTGTTCGTCAAAGAAAAGTAGGTTGGGCGAGGGCCTGGTTAAGCGTTGGCCTGGTTGAGCGTTGGCACAGTTGAGCGTTGGCACAGTTGGGTTCGGCATCCACCGATGCTATTCCACAATCCGCTCCGGCTTGGGAACCGATTTTACGCTGAGATCTCGGCCTTCAAATGCGGGGTAGTCCACTGGATAGCGGATGGCTCGAAACAAAGTGCCTCCGTCTTCCAGTGGGATCGCGTTGGGGATTCGCAAAGAATCTTGTTCTTCCTTGGTGCGATCGATCATGGCGGGCGGGCGTATGCCGGTTCTGAGATTCGGCGGAGCAATAAAGCGTGGAGGATTGCGATATTGCCAGACGACTTTTCCCTGAGCGGTCACTTCTAAGAGCGTCCATTGAGTACCGCTGCAGATCAACGTATTGCCGTTGGGCAGTCTTTGTGCGCCTGAAATTCTAGGAGAGAACAGGCTGCCTGGATCTTCATAGGTCCAAGTAAGTTCGGTCGGGCCAAACGCAGATCCAAAGTTACGTTGATAGGTGCCATCAGGTTTTTGAGGCGGTTTGAATTCGTCGATGGTGGAATACGCTTCGTCGGTGCCAGAGAGTCCGTTGTTGAAAATCAGCATATTGCCGGCTCCGGCAAGCCCCTTGGGGATCCATTGAGCATCATGTTGATTCCAGCACATGCGATCTGAATGGTCTCCTTCCCGATAGTGTTTGGGGTTCCCCCATCGATACAGCAGGTCGCCCCCTTTTTTGTAACGCCCCGCGGTATGCCCGGATGCTTCCTCTGTGGTTGTGCTGTGATCGATGACCCAGATTTCGCTGAGTGCTCGAGAGCTGACGAGAATCTGATCAAGTTCTTCGTTGTAATCGATGGAATTCATGTGAATCCAATCGGCCACGGGTCTCAACATGGAATTCACGTCAACCAGTTCAGGATGGTCGTTCGGTAATCCGAAATTGTCGATTGATTTGTCGTGGTCTTGGACAAGGTGGTCCAACAGGCTCCATTTCCAAACGACTTCGACATTGGATTTGCCCACGGGCTTCAGTTCAAAAATCGCCTCAAACCACAACACGTTGCCTTGTAGCTTGATTGGATTGCGTCCCGCTTCTTCGGCGACGTTGCGATCATAGGCTTCCCAGACGATGCACAAGACGTTGCCGTTGGGAAGAGGTTCGATGTCGTGATGAGACATTCGATATTTGGAACTGGCGTTGTAGTCCCAAAGAAGATTGCCATCCCAATCGTATTTTTGAATTCTGCCCCCGCTTCCAGCCCGGTCGGGAAACTGGAATGACTCGTCTGACTTACCGGCTCGCCAAAGAGTACCGTCTTCCATCAAGTAGGCGGTTTGCCCCACTTTGCGATCGGTGTCCCACCAGTGGACAACGTGGCCATCCAGGTCGATGAGAAAAGTGCGCAGTGAGCTGAGTGGTGAAAGCAGAGTGTAGCCAGGAGACGCTTCTGAAGATGTTTTCAGGACACCGAACTGTTGGGACACACCATCTGCTGAGGTGTTGGGATTGGTCGAAGACTTTGGCCGGCGTTCTTGTGATGTTTCTTGGGCGCTGACTGCGGGATGAATGGGGCCGACTGCGGCAGAAATCATCAAGCTGCATGAAAGCACAAAAATGGAATGAAACCAAGACATACGGAAGCTCGCGGTGTTGGAAAATCAGCAGTGTGACATTCGCAGCATACGAAACTTTGGCTTGGCTGCCAGGCAAGGCGAACGAACGTGTAAGAATGAAGCAGCAATCGTGGTGGTCGGTGCACGTGTGGTCACGTGTCAATCAGGTGTGCACGAAGACCGTCGCACGAAGGCCAGCGCACGAATATTCAGGTGTGCACGACCACCATTGCTCTGCCTTCGAGCACCATCGCACTGCTTAAGCACAACAGATTAATCACAGCAGAACTTGGTCACAGCTCAGCATGCATACAGCTCAGCATGCACACCGGACAGTCTTGCACAATCCACTGCCAGCGCACCCTACGGCCTGAGACTGGCCGTTCTTGGTGGTCTCACTTCGTCAATTCTTGGACGAACCGTGAACCAGCAGGCCGATGATCCACGCCTGCTTTGGTTCCGTTTGATTGAAGTGCGGTTCTGGCAATTCAAAAAGTGCGACCGGTTTAGTTCACTTTTTCGCTGTATGCCGCGGCGTCCAGCAGGCCGTCGATTTCACTGGCATTGCTGAGCTTAATTTTGAACATCCAGCCTTTATCGAAGGCAGATTCGTTGACCAGTGACGGGTTGTCGTTCAGTTCTTCGTTGACTTCCACGACTTCGCCGCTGATGGGTGAATAGATATCACTGGCAGATTTTACAGATTCTACCACGGCGATTTCATCACCTTGGGAAAATTCTCGACCGACCTCAGGCAGTTCGATAAAGACTAATTCTGTCAGTTCCGCTTGAGCATAATCGCTGATTCCAATTGTGACCAATTCGCCGTCGTCAGCTCGTACCCACTCGTGAGTTTCTGCGTACTTCAGGTTGTCTGGAAATTCCATTTTGAGTGCTCCGTGAGCGAAGGTGTGATAATAAGAGCGTCAGTATTGAAGACAGCATCAGCGTTGACCGCGATGTCTGTTGATTTTAAACAAATGGCTTTTTGATGATGTCAGCTGGATATCGTTTTCCTCGGATCTCAACCTCCAGCACGGTTCCCACTTTGTGATGCCCTGTTGTGACATACGCCATCGAGATTCCACAAGATAGCGTCGGAGACATGCCTCCGCTGCACAACGTGCCCACTTTTTCGTCACCCGCGTAGACGTCGTAGCCCGGGCGTGGTGGAGGACACTTGCCCGTTTGTTTTAATGCGATCAAACGAGTGGGCATGCCGTTTGCCTTTTGATCGTCTAGAACGGCCTTCCCGATGAATTGATCTTTGCTCAGATCCACTGCAAAACCAAGTCCTGCTTGCAGGGGCGTGTGATCCAGATCTAAGTCGCTGCCATTGAGTGGGTAGCATTTTTCGAGCCGCAATGAGTCTCGAGATCCTAGCCCACAGGGATCCGCTCCGGCTTCAAGGCAGCGATTCCACCATGTCGAGCCATCGCTCATCGGACAAAACAGTTCGATGCCGTCTTCGCCCGTGTACCCCGTACGGCACACGATGACGTCTCCGATGTCTGTTGAAAGGGTTGCCACGCAAAAGCGTTCTGGAAGTGCGGGGCAATCTGGAAATAAACTCTGGCATGCTTCGACTGTTTTGGGTCCTTGAAGGGCCATCGCGGCAAAGTTGTCGCTGTCGTTGGCGAGCTTGATGCCGTCAACTATTCGGTCGGACATCCACGCGTAGTCTTCGTCGATTCGAGCGGCATTCACCACCAGAAAATAGTCGTTGGCCGCCATGCGGTACACGATCAGGTCGTCGATGACTCCGCCAGCTTCATTCAGCAGCATCGTATATTGCCCATCACCATCATTTAATTTGGAAACGTTGTTCGTTAAGAGCGAATCTAGCCACTGCTGAGCCTGAGTATCGTTTTGGCTGGTGACTCGAAACTGGCCCATGTGAGAAATATCGAAGACGCCCAAATTGGAACGGACGGCTTTGTTTTCTGGCATAATGCCTGCATATTGAACGGGCATTTCCCAGCCGGCAAACGGCACCATGCGAGCCTTCAGTTTTATATGTTCGTCGTGCAACGGAGATCGTCGTTCTTGGCCTGACATCGAAGTGTGCTCTTTACAAAGAATCGTTTGTATGATGGCAAAGCGGTGAAACGTTCTTTTCTGATTCTGTGAAAAGAACGGCACCGGGACACGTGTTTCGTTTAGCCGCAGACTCTACCTTCACAGATGCTGACAGAGAATCTGGCTGAATTTGTTTTCCCAACATTCAGTTGGATTTTGCCGCCGTGACGTGTCAGTACGAAAATCCGTCCCACTGTTCAAAATGGACACCCGTCCCAAATCGTTTTTTCCGCTCTCGCCGACTGGTCACGGGCCGGTTTTCGTATTTTTGGGCGTGCGATTTGCCAGTCGTATGATCTGCCAGCGGAGCCTAATGTCTGTGAATTCCAACATGCCGCCCATTTCGACGTTAAAACGGCGAGTCATTAAATTGGGGGGCAGTCTTCTGGATCTTCCTCAGATCGCCGATCGTCTGAAATCCGTTTTGGAAAGCTGGCCTGTTTGCACCAATTTTGTGGTTGTCGGAGGTGGACGGGCGGCGGATTTGATTCGTGAATGGGACGGCCAGTGTCAGCTGGGAAACCAGAGATCTCATCGCATGGCAATTTTTGCGATGACGTGGAATGCCAAGCAGATGTTCGGAAATCACGCCTGTTTTAAGCTGGTCAGAACTGTCAAATGCTTGCCCGCCTTGAAGCAGACAGGAGTGATCTTGGCGGAACCGTTTTTGCACAGCTTGACCGAATTACCGGAGCACATGCCTTTGGCCGAATCTTGGGACGTCACCAGTGACAGTATCGCGGCGGTTGTGGCGGCTGCCTTGGGCGCAGATCAGTTGGTGATGCTGAAGTCGGTCGACAGCGCGGCAGTTGCAGAAGAAGCTCAGCAACACGAAGTCGTTGGCCACGAAAATCTTGAACGAACGGCCGTTGTCACAGCAAATGATTCGCTCGAGGATATCTCTGGGCTTTCCACTCTAAATCGTTTGGCAGAAGCCGGGCAAGTGGATGCCGAATTTCCCAGGTACGCTTCAAAAATTCCTTCGATCGGCTGGTGTAACTTTCGGCGGCTGGCGGAAACGGCGGATCGGTGATCGTTGTCGGATTCATGTTGAATCTGAATCCTGTTGCGTCGCCGGAATCTGTTGATGCTGGTAGACTGCCTCAGCAGAACTGTTTCTTCATTTTTCATTGATCGCTTCGCTGGATCGACATCATGTCCACTGAACTCACGTGGCTTGGCCATTCTACCTTCTTGGTCAAAACAGAATCTCATTCGATTTTGATCGACCCGTTTCTCACCGAAAATCCCGCCGCCACAATGAGTGCAAACGAGGTCTCGGCGGACGCCATCTTGATTACTCATGGCCACTTTGATCACATCGGTGATGCGATTGCGATCGCAAAACGAACGGGAGCTGTGGTGATTGCGAACTTTGAAATCAGTGAATGGCTGACGGCTCAAGGGCTCGAAAATGTGCATGGCATGCACATCGGCGGATCTCATCAATTCGATTTCGCCAAAGTGAAGCTCACGATTGCTCATCATGGTTCGATGCTTCCCGATGGCAGTCATGGGGGCAACCCTGCGGGAATTGTGCTGACGACGTCCGATTGCACCCTGTATTTCGCCGGTGACACGGGCCTGTTCTTGGATATGCAATTGATCGCCGACAACGGGCTAGACGTTGCCGTGTTGCCGATTGGCGACAACTATACGATGGGGCCGGAAGACGCGGTGAAAGCGGCCAAGTTCTTGAAAGCAAAGCATGTCGTTCCTTGCCACTTCGATACGTGGCCACTGATTGCTCAAGATTCCGATGCTTGGGCAACAGAACTGGAAGCGTCAACAGATTCGAAGGCTTTGCTGCTGAAGGTGGATCATCCTGCGGTGGTTTCATGACGAATCGCCGTCAGTGGCGAATCGCACCGCTCGCCGTGATATTCATCGCCCTGCTTTTTGCAGCGGGTTGCTGGTCAGCGCCTGCGGATTCTAGCGTGCTAAAAGTAAGCTGCGCGGCAAGTTTGCAGCAGCCCATGACAATGTTAGCGAAGCGTTTTGAAGAGCTTCATTCTGTCCGAATTCAGTTGCAGTTTGGTGGGACATCGATGTTGATCAACCAAGCCAAGCTGACCAATACCGCCGACGTGCTGATATCGGCGGATCAGTTTTCGACAGACGAACTGGTGCTATCAAAGCAGGCGTGTGAATGTGTCCCTGTGGTGATTCAATGTCCTGTTATTGTCACGACGAAGTCTGCGGGGGCAAAGATTCGAGACAGAATGGATTTGTTGCGAGATGACGTGAAGCTTGGGCTGGGCGATTTTCAGGCGACAAGTATTGGCAAGGCGACAAAGGAAGGGTTGGGATCGCAGGCGAGCCGCTTCTTCCAGCACGCAGTGGTTACCAGAACGACAGTCACGGCTCTTGCCACAGATTTGAAGGTTGGCAGTTTGGATGCGGCCATTGTGTGGGATTCGACGGCTTTGCAGTTTGGCTTAAACACAATCAAGGACCCCGAACTGACTTTGTGCAGTGAGCAGACATCTGCTTGCCTGATGTCGACTTCGACTTCGCAGAAAGTCGCCAAGGACTTTCTGCGGTTTGTGACGAGTTCACAGGATGCTGAGCAGATTTTTTCTGATCTCCAGTTTCAAACTGCGTCTGACAGCGAGCAGCAGGAGTCGAAGATTAGATGATGTCCTTGAACTGTGAACGCCGTTTTTGGTTAAGTCTGCAGCTGTTGGCGTTTTGCTTCGCTGGTGTTCTGCTATGGATTTTGGCGTCGATGGCGATGCGAGTTTCCTTGGGTGATGTTGTCGTGATGCTGATGTCAGACGGCATTCAATCTTCGGTCAAGTTAAGCATCATGACCAGTAGCATTTCGGCTGCGATCGCCACGCTGCTGTCTGTTCCCATCGGCTACGTTTTGGCTCGACGAACATTCTTTGCGAAGTGGTTGGTTGAGGCAATTTGTATCATTCCAATTTCCGCTCCTCCGCTGGTCTTCGGGCTGGCGTTGTTGATCTTTTTTCAGTCGACGGCGGGGCAACTGATTGAAGCCAACGTTTGGAAATTTACCTTCCAAGTTTCCGGGATTGTGCTGTGCCAGTGTCTCATTACTTCGGCTTATGCCATTCAATGGATGCAGACGGTTTTCCATCAACAGTCTAATCGTCCCGAACAGATCGCTTTGACTTTGGGGTGCAATCGGTGGGGCGCGTTCTTCCGGGTCACGATTCCTGAAGCTCGCCCAGCGATCACCACGGTCGCCTTGATGGCTTGGGCTCATTGTATGGGAGTCTTCGGGCCGATTCTTGTCTTTGCTGGAATGATTCGAGGACGAACAGAAGTGCTGTCGACGACGATTTGGCTTGAACTTCAAAGTGGAAATTTGGAAGCCGCGATTGTCGCCAGTCTGCTTTTGATTGTCGTGGCTGTGAGCGTCACGGCGATTGCCAAACGACTTCAGTTATCCATTGGACGGTCGGCGGTAACACGGTCGGCGGCAACGCAGACTGCCGCAACACCGGCGGCGGTAGACCAAACGGCGGCAACACCGGCAGGACGGGCGGATGATTGAACTCCATCAGTTGGGCATTCAACGAGGCGAATTTTGCCTGCAGGGAATCGACCTGAAGATCCCGACATCCGCGTATTCGTCTTTCATCGGTGCATCAGGAACTGGCAAGACGACCATTTTAGAATGCATCACGGGGTTACTGCAGCCATCAGCCGGAAAGCTGTTGTTGAACGGTCAGGACTGCACGACGATGGCAGCGGCGGATCGAGGCATTGGCTATGTGCCTCAGGATCTTGGTCTGTTTTCGTGGTTGAACGTCCAGAAGAATTTGGCGTTTGGTTTGAACAGACAGAAGGTGTCTGCTGACGAACAGCGTCAGCGAACGGTTGAAGTGACTGAAGCTTTGCAACTGGCTGACTTGCTGAAAAGTCGCGTCACGACATTAAGCCGAGGCCAAGCTCAAAGAGTCGCTCTCGGGCGAGTTCTGGTGATGCGGCCCAAGATTTTGGTATTGGATGAACCTTTGAGTTCTCTGGATGCGGCAACCAAAAATTTGGTGACTGACGTGCTGGCCAAATTTCATGCAAAGCATCTCTGTACGGTGCTGCATGTGACTCATCACGAAGCGGACATCGACGCAATGTGTGATGTGCGGTGTGAAATCCAGGACGGCCAAGTGATTTGCTGTGAGAAGTAAGCTGCTGCTGAAAAGTGTGTGCAGCTTGGGATTGCGATGGGTTGAGGTTGCGACGGGCTTGGATCGCGAGCGTGTGTTGTCCCGACCGTGTGGTATCGCAACCGTGTGTTACCGCAACAGGGTGCTATTGCGAACGCGTGTTATCGCGAACGCGTTTTTATCGGTTGTCGATTGATTGCAGCCGGTGCAAAGTTTCGTCAACGGTTTCTGATTCGATTTCATCGAACGAAGTGACCGCTGGCAAGCGAGTTAATTGATGAGCTCGAGTATTTAAGTGAGCGGCGTCGCTGGCAGCGAAGCTCCATACAATCAACGTAATGGCCACCATGACGAAGAACG
Source organism: Fuerstiella sp. (assembly GCA_039974975.1). Classification (GTDB taxonomy): domain Bacteria; phylum Planctomycetota; class Planctomycetia; order Planctomycetales; family Planctomycetaceae; genus Fuerstiella. The sequence continues at coordinate 78,745 of JBDWHY010000096.1, forward strand.
CGAGCCACCAAAGGTAGGGAGTTAATTTTTCGGCTTGGCCTGCCGTTTTTTGACGCATGTCTGTTTTTTGCAGAGTGGCCGTCACGAACATCGGAGCGACAGACAGTCCGTCGTTGTTTTGGCTTGCGTAGGCTTCTTTCTTGAAGAAGTATCCTGTGAAGTGGATTTTAGGAGCCGTTTTGAAGTTGAAGTCGACGCTGTGATCTCGATCTTCAACGGTTAAATATCGAGCCAGTTTTTGGTCCACTTGACTGGCCACCACATGCATCATCTGAGTTCCAGAATCATCTGTGTTTAGCCATGCGTCGTAGACGTTGCCGATTCGAAATGCGTCAACTCTTCCCTTCACCAAGGTCAATCGTCGTAGCTTTCCTTCGATTTTGAAGGCTCGACCCCGAGCCGTTTTGGGGGCGTCGATAAACAGAGCATACTTACCTAGTTCGGCCTTTGATTCTCGTCCCGCATCAAGCTTCGAGGCCAAGCCCATACTGGCGTTGTAGGCAGTTGCTTCGGTGGAATGGACTCCGATCACATTGTCTTTGACGTCTGCGATTAAATCTTCAGGCACCTGAGGTAAACCATACTTGTCGTACTTCAGTCCAGAACCTTTGTCGCCCAATTTCAGGACTCGATGATCAACCACATCTAAGTTGGGATGGGTTGTCGGTGGATTATCTGCTGAATTCGTGGTGCTCCAAAATTCGTCTTGGCGAAGTCCATTTGGGTTGGTGGCCGAACCGTTGTTTCCCGAATCGCCGTTCTTGATGCTGTTGTCTGCGACCACGGTGTTTGCGTCGATGACCGTATCCTGAGGAAACAGGCTGGCCCATAATTGAGGGTGTCGAACGACGGAAACGGTGACCATCAAGAGTCCGAACGCCAAAGTCAGAAGGACGAGACGTCTTTGATCTCGGGCTTTCAGTAGCCCTCGAGGTCTTTGTGTTGTCTGAAATCGCACCGCGATCTCCCCTGAATTCTGCAAATCGTCCGAATCAGTTTTTAGAGCGTTTTTCTGGGTGTTCTGGTGAAAACCAAGTCCATCGCTGTTTCTCGCGGGCTTACTCCTGAAACCTGCGCCTGATTTTAGCCATCTTCCCCAGTGTAGTTGTTCTTCCAGCAAATCAGCAAGACAGAAGGTCGTCAGATTCGGGGAAGCACGGCTGTTCTTTTAGGATACTCACCGAAAAATGGTATCACGAGTGATACTGATGTTCCCGTAATTGGCTGGTTTCAGAATCCAGGTCAAAAGGACTGTCCTCGTCGACAGCGGTGTGCGACAACGCGTTTCTTCCGCCCATTCGCTTCCCCTCAGATCCATTAATCTTATGTCCTTTGTCTCCAACATTCAGGCAGTCGTTTTTGATGCCGTGGGGACTCTGATTTACCCGAGTCCCGGGGTATCAGTGGCGTACCGCAGCTACATTCTTCAGCATTGCGGTTTCGAAGCGAACCCAGATTCTGTGGCTCATGCGGTTTCCACCGCCATGACGTCTCGATCGACCGAAGATCATCTGACCACCAGCGAAGAACAGGAATACGACTTCTGGCTTCAGGTGGTTCGCAAGGTGTGTGAATTTAGCGAGCATCCGGTTTCTGAACAGCAGATTTCAGAATGCTTCAACGACTTGTTTCAGCATTTTGCTCGACCGGAAAACTGGAAGTTATTTCCAGAAGTCAGCGAAACGGTGAGCTTTCTTCGGGGTCTGAAATTGCCGATTGCGTTGGCGTCAAATTTCGACAAGCGTTTGCATTCTGTCTGCGACGGATTGGAACCACTGTCTGGTTGTCCCGTGCGAGTTGTGTCTTCTGAAATTGGTTTTCGTAAGCCATCGTCCGATTTCTACCAAGCCGTTTGCCAGCAGTTGCAGTTGCCTGCGGAACAAATTTTGATGGTGGGCGATGATCTTACCAACGACATCATCGGGGCTACGAGTTGTGGGCTGAAGGCCGCTTGGGTAAATCGACGTCGCGAAGATTCGATGTGCCTGCCGCCGAACGCAGTTGAGATTCATCATTTGACGGATCTGTTGGCTTTATTCCAGGCAACTGATGCGGTCTAATTATCGTCGTGCCTGAAATCCAAGGCCCATGTCGATTTCAACAGACGGCCGCCCCAGATGCACGAAGACAACCAAATTCAAACAATCTGTCAGCAGCGTGATCTGGTTGTCATTCAACGCAACCCGACGTCTGGTTCTGGACGAGGTCGTCGCGAAGTCTTTCGTCTTTTCAAAGAACTTCAACGCCGAGGTTTTGAAGTTCGAGTCTATCATAATCGATCTCGATTCAGCCGTTACGTAAACCGTCCTGCGGTGGCAAATCGTGCCAGCGTAGCCGATCGCTTACGGTGTTTGGTGGCTGCCGGAGGTGATGGAACCATATCAAGTTTGGTCCAACGGCATCCCGAATTTCCGATTGCCGTGCTGCCACTGGGGACAGAAAATCTTGTCGCCAAGCATTTCGATTTGAAGTGCGACGGCGCTGATTTGGCAGACGTGATTGAAGGCGGCCGGTCGATGGCGTTCGATACGGGTTTGGTCGAAGCGAGTTCGGTCGAAGGCGGTTCGGAAAATTCGGGTTCAGCGGATACTGGTGCGGGACAGGTTCATCGTTTTTTACTGATGGCCAGTGCGGGCCTTGATGCAGAAGTGGTGCGTTTGCTGGCTATGGCTCGTCAGGGCAACATCAGCCATTTTAGCTATCTTAAACCCATCGTGACTTCTTTTCTGCGATATCGATTTCCGAAGCTGGAAGTCGTGAACGAGCACGGCGAAACGATTGCAGTGGGCAGCCACGTGTTGGTTTCGAATATGCCGGAATACGGAATGAAGATTCCATTTTGCCCCACTGCGAATCCTCATGACGGGCTGCTGGACGTGCGAGTTTTTCAGCAGTCTGGAATGGTGAAGACCGCGTGGCACGTTTTGAAAACAAGATGGGGACGACAAGATTCTGCGAAGGAAGTCGTCAGATTCCAGGCCCCCGCGATTTCGTTGAAAACTGAAGATTCAGAGGTCCCCTTGCAGGCCGATGGAGACCCCTGTGGCACGGGCTGTGTGACGTTTCGCGTCGCTGATGAGAAAATGAAATTACTGGTTCCAAGTACGTATTCAGTGACGGACTGAGCCTGAATCTGCCGGTGTCGCTGGGGCGGCGGAGCTTTATTGGCTTGTTTGGGCTGAGTGGGCCTTGATGAGCTGGGCATTGATGAGCTGGGTGTTGGCGAGCTGGGTGTTGACATTGTGCGATTGCGGCTTGCTGCCGATTCCGCTGCCGATTGCATTTTTGACCTTTGACATCGCCGCCAGACGTGTGCTGAACGATCGGATTTTGCGGCAATTTGAGATAGTTCAATTTGGTTTCGGGGAACCTTCCTATTTCGCTGGAACAAGTCGTGTTGATTCGGTCTATTGTGGCTTCAACGCCGCCACGCCCGTGGGTTATTGAAAGCCGGTGACCGGAGATTCTAGACAGCGATGCACGCAACCGACTTCCTGAGCAAACCTCCTGAACTTTCCGCCGTGCCGATGATTGCGCTGTTCGGTGGGGAACGATTTTTGAAGGTTCAGGTCCTGAATTCCATTCCCGGCTTCAGCGAATCGGAAGACGAAGACGTTTCCTTGACTCGAGTCGCCGGCAAGGACACCGACCTGCGTAGCATTGCTGATGAGCTACAGACAGTTTCGATGTTTGGTGGTCGGCGAGTTGTCGTGATTGATTCTGCTGACGATTTTGTATCTCAAAACCGTAATGGCCTTGAGGTATACGCCGCCAAGGCTTCGGCGTCTTCGCTACTGATTCTTGACGTCGGCAAGTGGCCCAAAAATACTCGACTGTACAAGCTGTTCGAAAAACATGGGTTGAACGTCGAATGCGGAGAGCTTAAGGGGGCGGCCTTGGAAAAATGGCTGGTCGCCAAATGTAAGGAGCAGTTTGAAAAAGAGCTGTCTCGGCAGTCAGCCGCGATGATCATTCAGTTGGCTGGTGACAGTCTTGGAATGCTGCATCAAGAGATCGATAAGTTGGCCGCTTTGGTCGGTGATAACGAGAAAATTACCGAAGATGATGTCGTGAAAGTGGTGGGTGGTTGGCGAGTTGAAACGACGTGGAAGATGCTGGACGCCGTGCGAGATGGAGATGTGACTCGGGCGTTGGACTACCTTGATCGCCTGCTGACTTCCGGCGATGCTCCTCAAAAGATTCTAGGCGGAGTCACCTATACGTTTCGTAACTTCGCGACGGCGACAGAGAAGGCTCGACAAACTCGTGATCTGACAGGAGCCTTGCGATCATCTGGAATTCATCCGTCTTCGGTTGGGGCGGCTGAGGCTTATTTGAAGCGGATTGGTTTTGCGAATGCCTCTTCCATCTTTCAATGGTTGATCGAAGCCGATTCTGGAATGAAGGGCGGAAGCCGAATCGATCCTCGGCTGCAACTTGAACATCTCTTGATCAAGCTGTCAGGCGTGCGATGATGCGAGTCGGCCAGTGGCATTCCATGCAGGCGCTGTTCCATGCAGACAGTGTTCGGGTTGTGAGCAAACGCTGACGTGAACGGACAAGCAACATGGGGCTGGTTATTGTGCCCCACTGTTTGAATGATGTGACTCAGTTTTGAACTGTCAATCAGTCTTCAATTGGTGCTCGGCCCGGAATGGGCCCATTCGCACAACCTTCTCTTATTCTTCAGCTGTTGTTGCTGATTGAACGGAATCGGCTTTGCTTTGCGGATACAGCAGTAGCCGATCGTGGCATAGCAAGACAACGTCGTTCAATTTGTCGCCGGTGAAGTCTCCAATCAAAACCTCGCGAGGTTCCGTTCCGCGAGATGTGGCTTCGGAGACCAGTCGTTTTTCTTCGAAGATTCGAAAATGAGTTGCAGATCTGAGCTGCAGTGCTGCATCTACATTCACAAGCTGCACTCCATCAACACTGGTGTCGATGATCAGAATGTCTGACATTCCGTCCCCATTCACGTCTCCGCAAATCGCGTCGGCTGCGTATGCATCGTCTCGATCCGCTTCCCAAGAGCTGACTTCTTCCAGAGAAATGGTGCTGGCTCCCGAATACAAAACGGCAAACTGTTCTTGTCCGAAAAGCAGAAGGTCGGGTTGCTGATCGTGGTTCAAATCGGCGACAACGCTGGACTGAAAATTAAAGGTGCCCAGTTCGATTTCTTTCCAAGGGCGGAACAAACCGTCTGTCTTTTTTAGAACTCGCAGTCGTCGGACTCCGGTATCAATCAACACCACTTCTTGTTCGGCAGCGTCATCATCTAGATTCAGTGCTGCGACTCCCACGATTTTGGCCCGAGATTCACCGGCATTAAACTGGTCTTCGACCGACCACTGGTTGTCTGCAAATGTCATCCGACGAGCGAAAGCGTCTCGAGCAACCAAAAGATCTTGTCCCGATCGGAAAACGGCACCCGGAGAATTGACTCCGACATTCAACGGTTCCTGAATCAGAGCTGTTTCGTTTTGATAAGACACGACGGTGAGTCCGTCTTTGTTTGAGCCTTCTGGCACGATCAGCACTTCTTCGATTCCGTCGCCATCCACATCAATGGCAGACACATCAGCGCCTCGGCTTCCAATTCTTGCAACGGGAAGATCAACCGCTTCGCCAATTTGTTTCCATTCGCCTTTGCCTTCTAAGCGGAATTCAGCCAAAGACAGGTCGGCTGATTTACTGGGTTTGATTCGAGACACCACAACCAAGCTTTGATTCTTGGCGTCCTTTCGGACGGTCATGCCGACCACGGACTGATCTTTTTGCAGTTGGATGACAGGGCGGGGGAAAGTGATGCGGCCTTCAGAATACTGACTGACCGAAATCACGCCTTCTTTGTTGCTGACTTGGATCAGTTCGGACCCAACTTTGTCGTCGAGATCAGCGGCAATCAAGACAGATGAATCCAGTAGCCCGGGAAAGGATTCGGCGGTCCCCAGTCCCATGGTTCCTTTTTGGCGGTAGAGAAACAGTTGAGCATTTTCGGGGTCGGTGACGACGGTGTCATTCCAGCCGTCGCCGTCGATATCTGAGACGGCAATTTGTCGTCCTGCGCCGCCGGCGGCGTCTCCGATTCCGTATCGAACCAGGGGTTGAGTGCTGGGTTCGTCGGACGCTTTGCTCGCGATTTTTGACAGCTGCAGTCTGCCCGTGCGGCTATCAATCGTCAGAATTTCGGAACCCACTTTGCCATCGACATCGGTGACGGTTAAAGAGCGGGCTTGTCCCAAAGGGAAAGAATATTCTGGGCCGAGTCGCCCGTCCTTCAATTGCAGCCTCACACAGAGCGATCGAGTTGATCCGTTGTTGCTTTGATACGTCAAGTCGGCTTTGCCATCGGCGTCCACGTCTGCGATGTTTAACAGAGACAGCTGATTCGATGTATTGATCAGTTGTTTCGGAGGCTGCATGCCGTCGGCCTGCTGGTAAATGATGTACGTCAGCTGTTTTCCGAGCACAGCGATGTCTGTCAGGCCGTTTGAATCCAAATCACCAGTGGCAATCATCCATGAAGTAGGAGTAAGATCTGGCAAGCGAACAGACCAGCGTTTCGACCATTCTTGACCGGTTTTGGGTTGGTATCGCACCACCAACCGATCGGGGGTGCCCACGTAGGCAACATCTGTGGCTCCGTCTTGATTGAAATCGCCCGCGACAACACCTGCGATTTGTTTGTTGACGGGAATCTGTCGAGTTTCAAAGCGTTTGTCCGAAGTCAGATCATTGACGAAGCCGGAATCCGTATTTTTGGTTTCCGTGTCGTCGGCTTGCTGGCGAAACATTCTGAGACAACTGCTGCGGTTATCGACGGAGATGATGTCGTTTTTACCGTCTGAATCGAAGTCTCCCGCGACCAAGTTAAAGGAACGCTCGTCCAGTTTGAAAAGTTCGACTCCAGAAAAGCCGTAGGTTCCGGCGAGAGCAGCCGACAATTCGTCGGATGCTGTCGCTGAATGACCGGCTATCGAGAAAATGGACGAGATCACGATTCCAGTAAGCACGTTTTTCATAGTTTGCGGTTTATTAGATTGGGAGGTTTGGACAAGATTTCTCTGGTGTGGTCGAATAATACAGCATCTTGCGTCAGGCGGGGAATTGAATCACGGCCCCTTTTTCCCGTCCGGTCACAACTTCTACTTTGGAAATCTGAGGCTGTGAATCACGATACAGGTTTGTCCTTATGCGGGTATACGCCCATGTGGTGATCGTTCTGTTGCATATTTGCACAACTTTGCCGTTTAATTAAACACAGCGACACGAAATTTCACTTGATGAATCGACGATGCCGTCGCAACTGCTCTATAAAAGTGCTAGCTTTCCTAGGGTGTTAGGTGTGATCGTACCCTGTATGACTTGGTGCAGGATTAAGACCACAACTTCGCTGGCGGATAAGGCGACTCACGGAATTGCCCGCGAGTGATTTTCAAGTGTGGTGACACGACCTCTAGGTTTTTGAAGACTTTTGCATTTAACCCATGTTGAACTCTGCTCCTGCAATACAGACATTAACGCGTAGTGTTTTCGTCATTGATGACGACGAGCTGTTGCTGAAAGCGCTCTCGCACCAGCTCAACAACGATGGCTACGACGTTTCCACGTTTAACGGCGGTCGCGAATTCTTAAGAGCGTTTGATGATTTGGTACCGGGCATCATCCTGATGGACATCCGGATGCCTCAAATAGACGGGCTTGAACTTCAGAGACGATTGATTGGTCGGGGGCTGAACTGGCCAGTGATTGTGATGTCTGCGTTTCCGGGAACAGATGGCACTGTTGTCGCCATGAGGCAAGGCGCCTTTACGGTTTTAGATAAGCCCATCGATGTGCCGGCTTTGCAGTCTCTGATGCATGATGCCTTTGCCGAACTGAAACGTCGCTGCGAACAGGCCGATGATTTGCCAGCTGAACTTGGCGGTCATGTTCGCTACCTAGATCGTCTCAGCGAACGCGAACGAATGATTATTGATCGAGTCTACGCTGGCTTCACCAATCGAGCGGTTGCCGAAGAGCTGGGATTGAGTGTGAAGACGGTTGAAAAACATCGTGGTCGAGCAATGAAAAAAATGCAGGTTGGCACGTTTGCTCAGCTTATTCGGTTGATGGATCGCGAATTGGGTTTCAACGACGGCCTCAATGACGGTCTTGATGACGATTGAAAACGGCGATTGAAAGACGACGGTTGAAAGACGCTGGGCTGCGCTGGGTGAAGACCATTCGTCAAACAGCGGGCAGGTGCATTTGACGCCGCTGCGATGACTGATTGGTTAAGCTGACTGACTGGTTAAAATGACTGACTGCGTAAGGTCATTGACTGGGTCAGACTGCGAAATGGCAAAATTGCTGGCCCTAGGTCACCGCGGCCGTGAAGTGATTGGGTGGAATCATGGTTTCCTGTGCATCACCCAATGAGCGTCTTGAACCTTCTAAAGCTTGACGGCCGTGCGGGTGAGATCTGAGCACGCATCGATCGGTTGGCAACGACAATCGTTCGGGATTTCGGATCGGTTAGCAGACTTCTGAATTGTTTGCCCAGTTTTCTTTGCCGATCTGTACGTGATAGGATGCGTCCTTCAAAGTCATTCTTGAAGGAAGTCAGTTATGTGTTGCAGCATCTGTGTTCGTAGCCTTAGTCTGTTTCTGTCGGCGCTTGGCCTGATGGTCACTGCTTGTGGTGACGAGGTGTTTGATCAACAGGTTTTGCAGTCCATTCAGGACCGACGTGAAGCCGATTGGCAGACCGCTTTGAAGATCTGGAATGCTGCCGAGCCGGGCTATCAAGAATCGACTTCGTCTCAAACGCTCATCGAAATGCTGAAGCCTCACGGGTTTCAAATCGATGTGGGAATCGCCGAAATTCCGACGGCTTTTTCTGCGGAATTTGGCAGCGGAAAACCGGTGATCGGAATTCTGGGCGAATTCGATGCGTTGCCCGGTCTGTCTCAAACAGCGGCGGCCGAACGACAACCTCGGGCAGACAGTAACAGTTATGGGCATGGCTGTGGCCATCATTTGTTTGGCACAGCATCCGCGTCGGCTGCGATTGCGGTTGCAGAACAAACCAAGGCTGGCAAGCTGAAAGGCACCATTCGCTTTTACGGTTGCCCGGCCGAAGAAGGTGGCAGTGCCAAAGTGTTTTTGGTTCGCGATGGTGATTTATCAGATTGTGATGCCGTGCTTCACTGGCATCCGAGCAGTCAAAACTATGTCGGTGACCGCAGTACTCTTGCAAGAATGGCTGTGAAATTTCGTTTTCATGGAAAAGCCGCTCACGCCGCTGGATCTCCTGAACTTGGGCGATCCGCTTTGGATGCCGTGGCGCTGACGAATCATGCGGCGGAATTGCTTCGAGAACACTGTCCAGAAGGAACTCGAATTCATCACGTCATCACATCTGGTGGAGAGGCTCCGAACGTCGTGCCCGCATTTGCGGAAGTTTACTACTACATTCGCCATCCTCAGGCTCACACTTTGAGACCGCTTTACGATCGACTTGAAAACTGTGCCAAGGGTGCTGCAACGGCCACGGGGACTCGATTAGAAATTAAGTTCGAAGGGGGCATTCGAGAGATCTTGCCGAACAGTGCTTTGACGGCTGTGGCCAAACGTCGGCTTAATGAACTAAACGACTTAGCCTATGAAGAATCTGATCTGCCTTTTGTCACTCGTATGCAGCAGCAGTTGCCCAAGCAAACTGCGCTCAGTTCCATCGAAGTTGTTTCCGATTTAACGGGGACAGTTGGCAAAGGCAGCACGGATGTCGGCGACGTAAGTTGGGTGGTGCCGACGACTGGTTTCGCAACGGCCTGTTGGGTTCCCGGTACTCCAGCTCATTCGTGGCAGGCGGTTGCATGCGGAGGAAATCGAATCGCAGAAAAGGGGATGAACCTAGCGGCTCGAACATTGGCTCTGACAATCAGCGATCTGATGAATGCTCCAGAAGTGCTGATGTCGGCAAAAGGCGAGCTGCTTCAGCGGCTGGGCGATACGGGCTATCAGTCTTTAATGCAGCCCGGTCAAAAGCCGCCTTTGGACTATCGAAAACGGTCCGCTCGTGAGTGACTGCACGGCCACCATTCGGTTGCCGTGGCGGCCGCCGAAATCACGGTTGGTCACGATCAGTGATCAGTGGTCAGCCGTCAGCGATCAATCCAGCGATTGCAAGCCATCTTCGGACAGTGTGGTGATCCTTAAGAACGGCTCAAAGGTTAGGGTTCATTTCTTGGCCCTGCTTTGTTCAGACTACGGTTCATTGAATTGTCGATTTTCTCCTTCTTAGCCTTCACGTTCTACGAAATTTCATCCATGCCACTTGTGGAAACAGTGATTCACGACATCCCGCTGAAACTGCAGACTGAGGATTCTTTGTTTTCACCGAAGAGCGCTGATCGAGGAACGTTGGCGATGTTGTCGGCTGTCGAATTTGGGGCGGAAGACAGAGTACTGGACTTGGGATGTGGCTACGGGCTCGTTGGCATTCTTGCCGCTCATTTTGCTCGCCCTGAAAACGTCTTTTTGACGGACGTCGATCCGATCGCCGTCAAGGTGGCTCAAAAAAATGCGGCGGCTCACGGGCTGACCAAATTGACTGTGCAGCAAAGTGATGGATTGAAGGACTTCACAGAAGCGGGGCTCACTAAAATTTTATCAAACCCGCCCTACCATGCCGACTTTGCGGTCGCGAAGCATTTCATTCTGAAGGGATTCAATCGATTGCAGGTCGGAGGTCACATGTACTTTGTGACGAAGCGAGAAGGTTGGTATCGCAAAAGTTTGAGTTCCGCGTTTGGTGGTTGCCATGTGCAGAAAGTGGATGGCTACTTTGTGTTCACTGCCGAAAAACGATCGGAAAGCTATGCAAAACGCCGACGCCGAGTGCGGTAGACACGGTCAACTGATGTGAGACGCGGGAGCCGCATTTGTTTGGGGGCCGCATTCGTTTCGAGCCTCGCTAGTTCTGGCCGCTGGGCTGCTGGTTTTCCATGATCTTTGCTGGAGACTGATTGGACTGAATCAAGGCGGCCATCTTCTTCATTGGCTGATCGATGTGAGTGAAGAATTGTTTGTAGCCTGCACACAGATAGTTCAGGCCATCGTTTCCATCGGGAGTTTGCAAGAACCTGTTCTTGGGGCATTCGCCATTGCAGGCGAATCGAACGTCGCACTTTTTGCAGTAGCTGGGCAATGTGGTTTCTTTATTCTGCCCAAACGTTTCTTGTTGCTTGCTGTTGATCAATTGTGTCAACGGAACCACTGCTAGGTTTCCGAGCAGATGGTCGGCATCGACAAAGTGATCGCAACTGTACACGTCTCCGTTGTGTTCCATCGCGACGGCTCGACCACACTGCTTCTTGAACACGCAGAGTGAAGGTTCGATCCCCAGCCACGCGCTTAGGGCTTGGTCGAAAATCTGCACGTAGACTCGACCGACATCCTGTTTGATCCACGAGTCAAAGACATCGCATAGGAAGGTGCCGAACTGTTCTGGCAACACGCTTCGTGATGACACGGCGTCGGCAGCGTAATCGAAGCGGGTACAGTCTTGGTTCACGTTGCCTTCTGAATGTCGTCCGATCCCCGTTTGTTCAACGATGGGGATAAACTGGATAAACCCGCAGCCGCTGTCTCGAAGATATTCGTAAATTCTTCGACCGTGCTGACAGTTCGCCCGGTGCACTGTGACCAGCGCGTTGAAATCGACATTGAACTTTTTCAGCTTTCGTAGAGCCGAAATGACGGACGAGTGACTGCCTTTGCCCTGATGGTCAACTCGGTATGCGTCGTGTAATTCGGCGGGACCATCGATTGAAAGGCCCACTAAGAAACGATTGCGACGCAAGAAGAGGCACCAGTCGTTGTCCAGCAAGACTCCGTTGGTTTGAATGGAGTTTGCGATCGTCTGGCCAGGACGTGCATGCTTTTGTTGGAGGTCGATACAGCGTTGAAAAAAATGGAGGCCCATCAACGTGGGCTCACCCCCCTGCCAGGCGAAGGTGACTTCGGCCGAATTTTTTGGCTGAGCTTCGATGTACTGCTGGATATAGGATTCCAGACAGTCGTCGCCAATTTTCCATTTGTTGCCGCTCGGGTACAGCTCTTCCTTGTGAAGATAGTAGCAGTAACGGCAGTCCAGATTGCAGATAGGGCCGATCGGCTTGGCCATCACATGAAACGAGCTGGCCGCGAATTCCGCTGAAGCAGGAAGTGTCATGATTGATCCGTCCTGTTTCGCTAGAGAATGGCGGCTTCCGCTGTCATCGTGATCGTTTGAATAACTTGGCTATTCGGATGGTGCCTGACTTCGACTTTGGCGTTGTTGCAAAGCGGCTTCGATGAAACCGGTGAAGAGAGGGTGAGGATTGTTTGGCTGAGATTTAAATTCGGGGTGGTATTGCACGGCCACGTACCACGGGTGGTCAGTGATCTCAACAATTTCCACAAGCGAACCATCGGGGCTGGTGCCAACGGGTATCATGCCGGCAGCCACATATTGATCTCGATAGGTCGAATTAAATTCAAACCGGTGCCGGTGACGTTCGTTGATTTCGGCCGCTTCATAGGCTTTCATTGTTTTTGAATCGTCAGCCACGATGCAAGGCTGGCTGCCCAGTCTCATGGTGCCCCCTTTTGATTCAATGCCCTTTTGCTCTTCCAGCAAACAGATGACGGGATCTTGAGTGTCGGCCGAAAATTCGGTGCTGTTTGCGTCTTTGAGCCCCATGACGTTGCGAGCGAATTCGATGACGGCGACTTGCATACCGAGGCAGATGCCAAAGTAGGGGATGTTGTGTTCACGTACATAGCGAACAGCTTCAATCTTCCCTTCGACACCTCGCATACCGAAACCGCCAGGTACCAACAGTCCGTCTACGCCTGCAAGCAGATTGCTTCCGCCGTCTTTTTCCAGTTCTTCAGCTTCGATTCGCTTCACGATGACTCGAGTCGAATGGTGGAAGCCTGCATGGTCCAAAGATTCGTAAATCGATTTGTACGCGTCTCGGTGTTCGATGTACTTTCCAACGACAGCGATCGTGACTTCATTGCGAGGATTGCGAATCCGGTGAATCAGTTCACGGTAATCGTCCAGTTCGAGCGTGCCTTTGTCGAGGCCCAGTTTTTCGATGATCAATTCATCCAATCGATGCTCGACCAGTCCCATTGGGACTTCATAGATCGAATATTCTTTGTCAACTTCTTCGATGACAGCTCGTTTTTCAACGTTGCAAAACAGGGCAATTTTGTCTGTGTGTTCGCGGCCAATCGGACGTTCTGTTCGGCAAATCAAGATGTCGGGTTGAATCCCGATGCCTCGAAGCTGTTGCACACTGTGCTGGCTTGGTTTTGTCTTGGCTTCTCGAGCAGCCTTCAGATAGGGAACCAATGTCAGGTGAATGAACAGGCAATTTTCTTTGCCGACATCTAAAGGCACTTGGCGGATGGCTTCTAGAAACGGCAATCCTTCGATGTCCCCAGCTGTGCCTCCAAGTTCAGTGATCACGACGTCGACATCGGGAGACGCGAGGCTGCGAATGCTGCTTTTGATTTCGTCGGTGATGTGGGGGATCACTTGGACCGTGCGACCCAAATATTCGCCTCGACGTTCTTTGTCGATGACAGTTTGGTAAATCTGACCGGTGGTGTAGTTGGAATCACGATTCAGTGGGCTGTTGGTGAATCGTTCGTAGTGTCCCAGGTCCAGATCTGTTTCTGAACCATCATCCAGAACGTAAACTTCGCCGTGCTGAAAGGGGCTCATTGTCCCTGGATCGACGTTGATATACGGGTCCAGCTTTTGCATGCGAACCGTGAGACCACGACGCTCAAGAAGCATTCCAATCGACGCGGATGTCAGGCCTTTGCCAAGAGAACTGACGACTCCACCGGTCACAAAAATATGCTTCGTCACTGAATTCGATTCCTTTTCCGACGGCAAAATTCGAACCTGTACAAAAGGACGATTTGCCAACTCTTTTTCGCGATGAGTTACCGTGTGGTCATCATTGACCTTCGAAATTGCCTGACATTCCACGAAGAATTGGAATGTCGGCGGCAACCCACGGCTCGGGAACTGGTTGTAAGCCTTTCCCAATTGGCTCTCAACGCTGCCGACTTTCATTCCTGAAGATGCCTCGAAAACAACTCAGAAATGCCGCACTGTTTGCCATCCGCGAAAATCCTCTCAGACTTGCTGCTAGCCCATTGACCGATCGGATTGCCGGTAGAGAACTGCCGGGCAAGACGCTAGCATCGAAGTCTGAAGGCAGCCCTTTGCTGCCGTAAAAATCATGCCTGAATGCTCGATAAGGAGTCCCACCGAATGCGAAAATGCCGCCTTTTTACTGTTGTTCTGGTCAGTTGTCTGTCAATTGCCGGTTTAGCGTCTCAGCCTGCCGCTGCTGCAGATGACGCAGCTTTTGTGTCGTTGTTTGACGGCAAGACATTGGATCACTGGATGCCCATTGGTCTCGGAAAGGCCACCTACGAAGTACAGGATGGAACGATCTACGGCAAGACAGTGGCCGGCAGTCCAAACACGTTTTTGGCGTCGAAGAAGCAATACGGAGACTTCGAACTGCATTTTGACGTGAAAGTTCACGACAAGCTCAATTCAGGTGTGCAAATTCGCAGCCGTCCAAAAACTGCAGCAGACGGCAAGCCTGTCGGTCGAATTTTTGGACCTCAGGTTGAAATCGAAGCCAGTCCAGGCCAAGCGGGCTACATCTACGGCGAAGCGACAGGACGAGGTTGGTTGTCTAAGAAGCCCAAAGATAAGAGCCATTCTCACAGCTTCATCAAGAACGGCGAATGGAACAGCTATAAAGTTGTGGCCAAGGGTGCTCGGATTCAAACATGGATCAATGGCAACATGGTGGAAGACTTGACCGACCAGGCAATCTTTGAATCTCATCCCAAAGGCCACTTGGGTCTGCAAGTGCACGGCATTGGTAAGACGGCTGGGCCATTTGACGTGAGCTGGAAGAATATCAAAATCAAAGAACTTTAGGTTGAGGCATTGAACTGAATGATTCTGTCGCACTTTGATGTGTGCGATGGCAGAAGAGCTTTGGAACCACGAAAGATTCGAAAGGCACGAGACATTAGGATTGTGCTTTTCGTAGCTTTCATGGTGACCACGCTGCCCGGCGACGACACGGCCCGGCGATCACACGGCAGGGCACGCGCCTTTGGGAATGAACGCAGACCACCCGTGCATGGCGTCGATGAGTTCTGGATTCGACTTTTGCAGTGGGCGAAAATTTGGATGGCCGCCGGTAGGCTCGTGGAAAACATGGGCCGCTTGAAGTGAGTCGGCTTGCGTGCTTGGTGGTTCACTTGGCATACTCATGCTGCACGATTGCGGAGGTCTTACTGAGACACGGCTTGTTTTGATCGACCGCTGCAGATGTGAGCGTTCTGGTTTTCACGGCTTGGTCGTCATTGCAGTTCTATGAAGTTTGTCTTCACGCAGCTTGCTCTTGTGGCAGCATTTCATGTTTCCACCGCGGATGCTCAACAGTATGCGTCATCGGTTGTTGGTACCGATTTTGACATCATTCGAGACAGCGATCCAAGCTGCTTTTTGAAGCTGAAGTACCAAGGCATTCGATCAGAAGAAATGCCAGACAAGACCGACGATGCAGAGCTATTTCAAAAGGCTCATGTGTTCACGGCCTCCTATATGGACCAGGCTGAAATCACGATTGCGGTCGATGCCGACTTCGAAACCGCTGCTCAGGCAAAGCAAGAAGCTCTTCGCTATGCGTCTCGGATCGGCAAGCTCCCCACCGTGTTGCGTGCTGGAGTACAACGGATCGTGATTCATAAGGGCAACGAAGACGCGACCGCCTTCAGTGACGTGGGCTTGATCGTGATGTATTCGGCCAACGCCACTAAGCGAATTTCGACTCACGACCTTGAAGAAACCTTGTTTCACGAATCTGTGCATGCGGCGTGGGACAAGAAGCATGCGAAGTCGGCTGAGTGGAAGAGGGCTCAAATGTCGGACGGAACCTTTGCGACTTTGTATGGAAAGAAGAAGCCAGAACGGGAAGACTTGGCCGAATCGGCGTTGTTTGCCTTCGCCATGATTCATCATCCCGATCGTATTCCTTTGAGAGACAGAAAAAAGCTGTCCACGGTGATTCCAGCTCGCATCGATTTCGTGAATCAACTGATTCCGTATGGCAAGCCGTTGATCTTCAATCGTAACGGTGAAAGCCTGTTCACTCAGGAAGATGCGGATCGCAAGTAAAGCCAGTCGTTGGATGGATAGCCGATGGCAGCCTGTTGTTCGCGTGAAATCGCTTGGGCTGACGAGCTTCAAATCGAAGCTTCAAATCCGATGTTTGATGTTGCCTTCCGCCCCGGCAAAATCTCAGCAGGGGATGGCATGGGTGGGCGTTGATGGCATGCCGGCGGTGATGGGATGTCGGTCTTTAGTGAGACTTGAAGCTGTCTTGTCTGCTGCGCCGCTGGATGCGGCTGTTGGCTTCGCGGCAGTTGGCTCTGTAGCAGCGGGCTCCGCGGCGGCTGGCAATACCACGGCTGCGTATCTGACGGCTGCGAATGCTATCATGGCAACGTCTGCCATCACGGTGCGGCGCATGAAAAAAGCATCCAGAACAAACGTGTTCTGGATGCTTTCGATTTTCAGCCTGCTGAAACAGCGTGTTGTCAGTCACCGCATCT
Organism: Fuerstiella sp.; assembly: GCA_039974975.1. Lineage (GTDB taxonomy): Bacteria > Planctomycetota > Planctomycetia > Planctomycetales > Planctomycetaceae > Fuerstiella. Next base: position 95,443 of record JBDWHY010000096.1, read on the forward strand.
GATCGGCAAACCGATCAGATGCTTGTTCGACTTCCGACAGCCTACTTCTGCTTGCGATTGCGTCGCTTGCCAAACATGGGCACAGCGGCGAAGGCGGCGAGCCAGCTTGCAGATTCTGACGATTCTTCTTCAGCCGAATGAGTGGCTTTTGCTGCAGTTACTTCTGGAGCTGTTTCCGCGGCCCAGATTTCAGCATCCCATTCCGCCATCAGCATGTCTGCTTCAACCACGGCTTCAGAGGTGGTTGAGGCATCTGTTGCCTGAGAAACTGCGGCTGATTGGGCCGCACTCACGTCTGCAATCCCCGCTCCTTCGATGGCAGTTCCGAATTCCGTCGAGTGAATTTCGGTGACAAAGTCGGACGAAGTCTGGTTGATGGCCAGAACGCCTTCCAAGCTTGCCACGTTTCGCACAGAAGCCAACAATGTTGCCGGATCGAAGTCTTCGGAGTTCTCATCGTTCGCCACCACGTTGAACGTCACTGGCACGCTCCAAGCACTGAATTGTCCTGAGCTACTGATGGCTCGAACCCAGACTCGGTACTCGCCCGTGACGAGCGTTTCGCCAACATACTGAGTTCCCGTGATACTGTCGTCTCGTTGAATGGCCGTTCCATTGTCGCTGCTTGCGGCAATAAACACGTCGTATCGAGCGGCTCCATCGATCGAAGCCCACACGACTGTTGGAACACCGTTCGTCACGACGATTCCACTTAACGCCGGTCGATCCAGTTCGACTTCGTTTTCAGTTTGGATGTTCAAGAACGATTCACTGGACAGTGACCATGGAGTGAATTGGCCATCCGGTCCTTGAGCTCGTACCCAGACTCGATAGCTGCCCAGTTCCAGCTGTTCGAAGGTGAAGCTATTGGCAGTCAAGTCCGACTCACGAACAATTGGGCTGCCAATATTTGATGCTTCGGCCAAGTACAGATCGTATCGAACGGCTCCTTCAATCTGAGTCCACGAGACCGTTGGTGTGCGGTCAGTGAGGTCGGTTGGAAGGAACAGTTGAGGTCGGCCACCGATATCAAACTGGTAAGCCGTGCTCCAAGTCGTTGCAGTTGTCTGACCAGATGCTTCGTTGCTCGCGAAACCTCGCACCCAAACTCGGTAGCGTCCATCAGGATTGGCATCTGGGAAGGTGAAGCTGTTTGTATCCACTGTTTCCAGATAGATACGAGTGGCTCCGTTATCACCCACGCTATTCACCCAAACTTGATAGCTGTCGACTCCCTCTTGTGCAGCCCAAGTAATGGTTGGCTGACGACTGAAGGTCGATGGGCCAAAGCTGTCGATCACAGGAGGAGTGACAACGTCGAAATCGTAATTGCGACTGTACAAGCTTTGCTCACCCGTACCAGCAGTGGCTCGAACCCACATGCGATATCGGCCCACAGCCAAGTCTTCCGGAACGGTCCAGCTTTGCTCTTCAATTCCCGTGACAAGGAACAGACGGCGTCCTTCAGTTAGGCTGCTGAACCAAACTTCATAGGTTTCGCCATCAAGAGAACCTTCCCATGTGATCGTTGGCTGCGAATCGACAGTCGAAAAGAATGGAGCAGAGCCCAAGCCTTCAGACGGTCCTAAAATCACAGGAGCCGTTCCAACCAAGAAGGTGTGCCGAGTACTGATGTCCGAAGCAAACGCGGTGGTTGCATTTGGATCGGCACTGTTTGCATCGGGCACTTGAACGGCTGGGTTAAACGCTTGGATCGTGGCTTGGTATTCGCCCACGGCCAGTGTTTCAGGAACGGTAAACGATGTTGAATCGATGCCTGACTGAGCAAACACCAAGTCTCCCGTATTTCCTTGGAAGATCCTGAGAGTATACGTGTAGTTTTCAACCGCGTTGCCATTGCCGTCTGTGCCCTGACTTCCCGCCAATGTTGTCCATGTAATGGTTGGCGTGGTGTCGTAGATGGCCACAGCCGGAATCAGAATTTCCGGAGGTGTCGACACAAAGAATTCTTGAGACAAGACGGCGAAGACGTCTGGGTCGTTTTCGTCGGCCGCATCGTTCACTGCAACGACTTCGAATCTGTAGTGACCCAAAGGCAGCGACGACGCATCGGGAACCGTAAACGTGGCATCTGCCAAGTCGGTGACTTCTAAGATCGCTGTGTCTGGGGTCGCAGATGACAGATCAAAGATTCGGAACGTATAGCTGTCGGCTCCATCAACTTGGCTCCACTGGAAGGTTGGAGTCGAGTCAGGGATTCTGTCTCCTTCAGGTGTTAGCAACACAGGGGCAACAGCCACAGTGAAGGTTTCAACCGCACTGAAGAGGCCAGGGTCTCCGACCGAATCGAATGCTCGCACCCGCACCTCGTAAGTTGCCAATGGCAGAGGAGTGGTGATTTGCAGTTGATTGGTCGCCACGGTGTCCACTGGCAAGTTGACCACGGTGCCATCCGTGATGTTTGTCAGAATGACTTCGTAGCTTTGTGAGCTTGGAATTTCTGTCCAAGTAATCAAAGGAGTCGTGTCGGTGATCACACCCGTTGGACTCAGAACAATCGGAGCCGTTGAAACTCGGAAGCTTCGTACGATGCTGAGATTGTCTGATTCTTCGGCCGCTGCGGTATCTGAGTTTTCGAAGACTCCGTCAACACCCGCGTCTTCCACAGTCACGGTGATTGTGGATGCTCCGGCCACGCCAGCAACAGGTGTAAAGCGAATTGACCCTAAGTCGGCCGGTGACACATAAGTGACAATCGGAGTCGGAATCACTGTTGGGTCGCTGCTGGTCACGGTGACTCGCAGAGTATCTACTTCGTTCAGTGGTCCTCGAGTAATGCCTGTCAGGTCAACCGTTTGTTCGGCTGCAGACACTGGCAAGAACAGCTTCGTGAGGCCGTCTAACGTTGGAGCATCGTTGACTGGTGTGACGTTGATGGTCACTTGAGTCACAGTGCTTCCGTCGTCAGCATTGCCTGCGATGCCATCGATCCCCGCATCTTCAACCAAGATGGAAACCGTCACTTGACCGAACGCGTTGGCGAGCGGCGTGTATTGAACGGTTCCAGTGGTGTTGCCCGTCGTGTACGTCACGGTTGGGGCCGAGATGATTTCGTTCGCCGGGATGGCAATCAACTGAGCGTCAACGGCAGTCACTGCGACTGTTGTGCTGACCGTGTTGTTGGCTGCCGTCGCCGAACCGGCTCCGAAGAACGCGTTCAAGGCATCTGCTGTCGCCACAGCGACGTTGATGGTGGTGTCCCCCGTGATTGATCCAGCGACAGGTGCAACAACAATTTCGTTGGCTCCGCCGGTTGCCGTTTCGACATAGGTGAAGACCTCGCCACCAATCGTGATGGTCTTGCCAATCACGTCCACACCGGCAGGAATCACAACCACGGTTGTATCGTCGATGCTGGCACTAATGCGAACATCTTCAAGTTCGTGAATGGCTCCAGTGGTGATGCCCGTTAGGTCAAACGACTGTTCAACACTGTCTTCTAATGTTGTCTGATCGTCGATTGCGTCAATCGTTGGGCTGTCGTTGACAGGCAGCACAGTGATCGTAAACGTGCGAGACGAAGTTTGGTTATCGTCCGCCGTGCCTTCCAATCCGTCGATGCCATAATCAGTGGCCGTCACGGTCACAGTTGCTATTCCGAAGGCATTGGCAACAGGCGTGTACCGTAAGATTCCGCTGGCGTCTCGAGACGTGTAGTCGATTTCCAAGCCCGTCAGAAGATCGGCCGAAGTAATCAGATCCATCTTCGTCGAGCTGCTCACGACAACCGATGAAGCGGTGCTAATGCTGTTACTGCTGGCCGTCACAACGCCAGCTCCCAGACGACTGTTGATTACCGATTCCGCGGCGGAAGCGATTTCCTGAGTCGTCATGCCAGCGATGACTGGAATCTGAACGGCTGTCGGTGAAGGTACCAGATTCGCATTCACGAAGGTGAAGATGATTCCATCAACCGTCACTGTTTCGTCGATCACATCGGCACTGAAGACAACCGTGGTGGTGTCTTCCAACGTGACAGTCAGATTCAGGTCCTCGAGTTCGTTGATCGGACCGGCGGCAATGTCTGTCAGATCAATGGACTGTTCCAGCGAATCTTCCACTGTCTGGTCGTCGATGATTGAAAGGACGGGCATATCGTTATCGGGGACGACATTCACAACGATTGTTTGGTTCGTTGTGAGTTCGTCACCTGTCCCGAATATGCCGTCCAGGCCCGCGTCTGTTGCAGAGAAGGTCACCGATACGGTTCCGAAGGCGTTTGGCAGAGTCGTGAAGTTGACCACTGCGGAATTGCCCGGAGACGTATAGTTGACCGAGATGTTTTCTATGATTTCAGCAGCCGTCATGATCGCAAAGTTGACCGTGCTGCTGGCTGTGATGGTTTCAGTGGTGGTCACTGAATTTTCCAACACAGTCATCGTGCCAGCACCCAATTCAGCATTCACAACGTCGGCCGTTAAGGTCGCCACTGTTTGAGTACTGTCGGTTGCGTTCACTGCGATTTGAGTGGCAGTTGGAGCAGCCGTTGTGGCGGCGTCAACATAGCTGAAGACTGTGCCACCGACGGTAATGCTTTCGCCAATCACGTTGGCTCCCACAGCGATCGCCAATGTTGTGCTGTCGTTCAGCGTGGCGGCAACCTGAATATTTTCAAGTTCGTTCACAGGTCCCGCGGTGATGCCCACGACGGTGACTGAATTCAACCCTGAATCTTCGACGATTGCTTGATCTGGAATACCAGAGACCGTTGGGCTGTCATTGACTGGCAGCACGGTCACGCTAAACGTTTCGGTGGTGAACAGGTCGTCGGCATTGCCGAAGATTCCATCAACACCCGCATCAAGCACAGTGACAGTCACGTTGACTCGACCAAACGCATCAGCAACCGGTGTGTAGTTCAATGTTCCCGTGTTGTCTCGAGAAATATAGTTGGTGACGATGCCACCGATGATATCTGTCGAAGCAGAAACGAACATCGAGCTGCTGGCTGTGTTCGCAGCAAGATCGGTACTGATAAAGTTGGCAGTCGCTGCCACGGAACCGGCTCCGAGTTCTGCGTTGATGACTGCGGCTGCAGCAATCGCGACGGCTTGAGTCGGATCAGTTTGCTCAACAGCAATTTCAGTCGAATTTGGAGCAGCTGTGGTTGCCGCATCAACAAAGGTGAATGCTGTTCCGTTCACGATCAGCGATTCTCCGATAACAGACGCACCTTCCGCAAACGCGATCGAAGTGGATGCTTGCAGAGTATGAGTGACCTGCAGATCTTCCAATTCGTTGCTCGGTCGTGCAGTGATGCCGGAAAGTGAGACAACCTGTTGAGGATCGTCTTCGCTGACTGTTCGATCGGCGATCGGGTCCAACGTCGGTTCGTCGTTATCGGGAGCAATCGTGATAACGGCGTCCTGAGTGACCATGCGGTCGTCGGCGTTACCGAAGATTCCGTCTACACCAGCATCAAGTGTCGTCACAGTAATGGTGACTCGGCCAAACGCATCGGTTGAAGGCGTGTACCTCAAAGTTCCCGTGGTGTCCCGCGAGTCATAGTCGACGGCGATGCCTTCGACGATATCTGCGGCATTCAGCACGGCAAAGCGATCGGCATTGCTGGTCAGCACGTTCAAAGACGTGTCGAAGGTGATGTTGTTGTGAGTTGCCACAACAGTACCGGCTCCAAGCTGTGCGTTGATCACTGCTTCTGCAGCAGCCGCGACAGCTTGAGTGGAATCGCCTTGGTTGACTGCAATCTGAGTTGCCGTTGGTGCGGCCACGACGGCGGCGTCGACGAATTCAAAGACGGTTCCATCCAGAGTCAACGTTTCTGAGATGATGTTGGTTCCTGCAGCAAACGCAACTGATGTTGTCGCGTTCAGTGTTGGAGTGACTGAAATGTCTTCCAGTTCGTTGCCCGGTCGAGGAGTGATGCCGGTGAGCCCGATGGACTGTTCAGTATCATCTTCAGTGACTTCCGTGGCAGCGATGGCATCCAATGTTGGGTCATCGTTGTCTGGAGTCACTGTGATCAAGAACGTGCGTTCAACACTCAGGTCATCGGCGTTTCCAAAGATACCATCGACTCCGGCATCCAGCACGGTCACGGTGACTGCGACCTGGCCGAAGGCGTCAGCGACGGGCGTGTAGTCGAAGCTTCCCGTGGTGTCTCGTGAACTGTACGTCACGGATAGGTTTTCGACGATCTGTGCTGCCGTCATCACGGCCATGCGATCCGCGTTGCTGACAGCAACAGTGGATGACGTGGTGATGAAGTTGTTGCTGGCGACGGCCGCACCCGCTGTTGGGTGAGCCGTAATCACAGCGGCTGCTGCGGTTGCGACTTGCTGAGTCGTGTCAGTGAGATTGACGGCGATTTCAGTTGCCGTTGGTGCTGCACCGGCTGCATCAACGAAGGTGAAGTCGACACCGCCAATGGTGACAGTTTCACCGATGATGTTCACTCCGGCAGCGAACGCAACGCTGGTTGTATCGGCCAGCACATGAGAGACGGCCAAGTCTTCCAGTTCGTTGCCCGGTCGAGGCGTAATGCCCGTGAGGCTGACGGTTTGAGTGGCACTGTCTTCAAGCACACTTTGATCCGCAATGGCGTCCAACGTTGGCTCGTCATTCACAGGGTCGATCGTGATGTTGAAGGTTTGGCTCACCGATAGGTCGTCGCCGGTTCCTCGAAGCCCGTCAACTCCGAAGTCCTGAGTCAGAATGGTCACGGTGACGTGTCCAAAGTTGTCGGCATCTGGAGTAAACAGGAAGCGACCTGTGTTGTCTCGAGATGTGTAATCCACTTCAAGGTCTCGAACAATTTCTGCCGCAGACATCAGAGCAAATCGGTCCGAGTTGCTGACTGCAGGAGCCGTGCTGGCTGCAACGGTGATGGTGTTGTTCGTCCAAATTGCAGTACCAGCACCCAAGTCGGCGTTGATCGCCAAGGCGGCTGCTTCTGCGACTTGCTGAGTCGTCCAGGCTGGGTCGACACCAATTTGATCGGCGGCACCCGCTGTGCCAGAGACGAACGTGTAAACGGTGCCGTCAATCGTGATGGTTTCACCGATGACGTTGTCACCCGTCGCGAAGGCGATGCTGATCGTATTCGCCAAAGTATGAGTGACTTGGATGTCTTCCAGTTCGTTGCCCGGTCGAGGAGTGATGCCCGTCAGGTCGACAATCTGCTGAACGGCAGCTTCGTCGGCAGTCTGGTCCGCGATTGGGTCGAGAGTGGGTTGATCATTGTCTGGGTCAACAACCACGTTGAAGGTGGTGATGATGCTGGCATCGTCAGCATTGCCAAAGATACCGTCGACTCCTGCGTCTTCTGTTGTGACTGATACTCGAACCAAACCAAACGCGTCTGTCACAGGCGTGTAGCGGAAGGTTCCATCGGTGTCTCGAGACACATAGTCGATCGCAAGGTTTTCGATAATTTGACTGCTGCTGACCAGCTGCAGTTTATCACTGTCGCTGGTGACCACGTTTTCAGAAGTGTCAACCGTCATCGTGTTGTTAGAAGCGATCGCAACTGCGGCTCCGAACTGAGTATTGATGACGTTTACAGCCTTCGATGCCACCACTTGAGTCGCGTCGGTTGCGTTGACCGCGATTTCAGTGGCCGTTGGAATCGGAGTCGTAGCTGCATCCACAAAGGTAAACACGGTGCCTCGAACTTCCAACGTTTCACCGATCACTCGGTTACCGGCTGCGAAGATCACAGACGTTGTGTCGGCCAATTCGTGAGACAGTCGAATGTCTTCCAGTTCGTTGTCTGGTCGAGGAGTGATGCCCGAGATGGCAACAGACTGTTCGCTGCTGTCTTCGTTGGTGGTTTGGATGGCAATCGGATTTGTCGTTGGATCATCGTTATCAGGAGTAATCGTGATCACGAAACTACGATCCAACGAGAGGTCGTCGGCATTGCCGAAGATTCCATCAACACCCGCGTCAAGCACGGTCACGGTGACAGTCACCTGTCCAAATGCGTCGTCAGACGGCGTGTAGAACAAAGTGCCCGTGGAATCTCGTGACGTATAGTTGATGTCCAAGTCTCGAACGATGTCAGCTGAATTGATCAGTCGGAATCGATCTGCAGAGCTCACCGTGACAACCGACGCTGTGGTGATGGTGTTGTCGCTGACAGAAACCGTTGCGGCTCCAAGTTCGGCGTTCATCACGGCTTCCGCAGCCGCAGCGACAGCTTGAGTCGTGTCGGTAAGGCTAACGGCGATTTCGGTTGTGGTTGGAGCAGCAACCACAGCGGCGTCAACAAACGTAAACGTTGTTCCACCGACGGTGATGGTTTCACCCACGACATGTTCGCCGATGCTAAAGACAACGGTTGTTGTATCCAGCAACTGCTGAGTGACTTCCAGATCTTCCAGTTCGTTCGTTGATTCTCCGCCAGCTCGAGAAGGGCCAGCAAAGATTCCGGTGAGATCAACGGTTTGTTGGCCGCTGTCTTCGTTGGTGAGGTCGTCGGCGATTGGGTCGAGCAACGGAACGTCGTTCAGAGCCGCAACCGTGATGTTGAACTCAGTTGTGATCAACAGGTTATCTGCCGCTTCATCGATAGCGATCGTCGAAGGATCGTCTTCGAAGATGCCGTCAAGACCCGCGTCTTCAGTGGTGACGGTGACTTTGATTGGTCCGCCAAATTGATGTTCGCCCGGTGTGTAACGCAAAGTCGCCGTGGTGGCTCGAGAAACGTAATCGATTGCAAGGTCAGTGATGACGTCGTCTTGATTTCGAATGGCGAAGGCATCCACTTCGTCGCTACCGCTGACGTTGGCTGAATTTGTCAGCAGGGCCACACTGTTGCCTGTTGCCGTTGCAGTGGCAGGGAAGGCGGCGTTGATCACAACGGCAGCTTTCGCGGCGACGGTGTTGGTATCATCGGTGTCAAGGACGCCGATTTGATTGCCGGTTGCCGTTGTGCTGGCTTCGTTCACAAACAGGAAGTCAGTGCCGTTGATGGTCAGAGTTTCACCGATGATGGTTTCGCCCCATGCGAATGCCACAATCGTGGTGTCTTCAATGACGGCCGACAAGCGAATGTCTTCCAGTTCGTTATTGGGTCCCGCAGCAACTCCGACAGCCGTGGCGATTCCCGTCACATTGACGGACTGTTCACCTGAATCTTCGTCTGCACTTTGATCCGCGATGGCATCCGTCACAGGAGCATCGTTTTCTGGATCAACAGTGATGGTGAAGGTACGGACAGTGCTTTCGTTGTCTGCAGATTCATCCACGGTTGTCGTGGCCGGATCGTCTTCGAAGACTCCGTCAATTCCCGCGTCTTCGACCGTGATGGATACCGTGACGACACCGAAGGCATCGGCGTCGAATGGCGTGTAACGGAAGGTTCCCGTTTCGTCACGCGAGGTGTAGTCGATCGCTAGGTCTCGCACAATTTCCGCAGCCGCAGTTTCGTGGAAGACAGTGGTGACGGGGTCGCCCGTTGCAGCAGGCAAAGTCACTGGCAAGGCGGTGTTGATTGTGTTTTGCCAAGGAATCACGCTGCCAGCACCAAACATGGCGTTGAGGACGGCGGCCGTTGAATCAGCGACAACCAATGTCGAATCGGTTGGGTTGACGGCGATTTGATCGGCGGCAGCCGGTGTGCCACCCAATGTGGAAGCATCGACGTACGTAAAGTCGACACCGTTCACGTTGATGACCTGGCCGATGACTTTTTCGCCAATTCCGACGGCAACAGTGACGGTGTCCAGCAGTTCATGAGACAACCGGATGTCTTCCAGTTCATTCAATGGACCAGCCGTGATATCAGCCAAAGCGACCGATTGTTCGGCAGCAGCTTCGGTGGTTAGCTGAGCATCCACTTCATCCATGGTTGGCAAGTCATTGACGGGCCGTACTCGAATGGTGAATTGCTGAGTTACCAAGCCGTTGTCGGCAGATTCATCGATTCCTGTTGTGGTGAGGTCGTCTTCGAAGATGCCATCTAAGCCCGCGTCTTCTGTATCAACCGTCACGTAAACTTCACCAAACGCGTCTCCGATCGGAGTAAAGCGAATGCCTCCGGTGGTTTCCGGTGTGATGTAATCAACTTCTGGTGGCGTGACAATATTGTTCGATGTCATCAGAGCGAAGGATTCGGTGCTGCTGCCAACAACCGGAAGCAGTGTGTTGATGGTGTTATCCATCACGGCCACTGAATCTGGTCCAAGCAACGCATTGATCACATCGGCTGCTGCCTGAGCAACCAATTGGGTGGCCATGGCAGTTGATGTGGCTTCGGTAATGTCGACTGCGATTTCTTCTGGCAGCGGTGTCGGTGTGACGGCTGCATCCACGAAGGTGAAGACTGTTCCATCGACAGTCAAAGTCTCGCCAACAACATTTGCTCCGATGGCGAAGGCAACTGTGGTCGATGACTGCAAGGTCGCCGTGATGCGAATGTCTTCCAGTTCATTGTCGGCCCCCGATGTAATGCCCGTTAATGGCACGGTGGTTTCTGGATCGTCCTCGTCCACTTCGACGTCGGCGATTGGATCGATGGTTGGGTCATCGTTAACCGGTAGCACAGTGATGTTGAACAACTGTTGGGTTGTCTGGTCATCTGCATTGCCAGCAATTCCATCGAGTCCTGCGTCGGTGACAGTGACGGTCACCTGAACAGGTCCGCCAAACATGTCTGAGCCCGGCACAAAGTTAAATGTGCCCGTGTTGTCACGAGACGTGTAGACGATGTTGAAGCTTTCAATCAGGTCATCCTGGTTGAATTTCTGGAAGGCTGCTGTTGCGTTCACGTCGGTGACTGTGACGTCTGTATCCAACACGGCAATGGCGACAGAATTTGAAGTCGCGACAGCCAAGCCTGGTGACACTAAGTTAACAGCTGCAGCAATTTTACTGGCGACAACTTGACTGCTGTCAGATTGGAAGATTCCAATTTGGTTGCCAACAGGAGTCGCTAAGTCTGCATCGATGAATTCGTAAACGGTTGTGGCGATGCCATCGTTTACGGTCAGAGTTTCGCCGATGACGTCGATTCCGGTGCTGACCAACAGGATGGTGGTGTCTTGCAATTCCGCAGTGACGGCCACATCTTCCAGTTCGTTGGCTGGTCGAGGCGTGATGCCTGTTAAAGCCACAGACTGAGTGTCGTTGACACCATTCATGTCGAAGTCTGGATCTTCGTTGATCGTGACGTCTGAGATTACGTCTAACGTTGGATCATCGTTGATCGGTTCAACCAGCACAGTGAACGTGCGAGTATCAGACAAGTCGTCGGTGTTGCCCAGAATGTTGTCGGCACCTGCATCGGTGATGGTGACAACAACGTCGACCATACCGTAGGCATCGACAACAGGAACATAGCTGAGAGTGCCAACTTGGTTTGGTGATGTGTAGTTGATGGTGACCGATGCAATTAAATCATCTTGGTCACTCACCACAAATTCAGTGGCCGGGCCGCTGATTAAGCTGGAATCCAAACGGAAGAAGACGAAGTTTGTTCCGGCGACAGCGACGCTGTCAGATCGGTTGGCATTTACAGTGGCAGCTAAAGCGGCTGCGACAGCGGATGTGTCGTCCGTTAGGTTCACGGCAACTTCAGTGGCTGTTGGAGCCACGACGATGGCAGCGTCGACGAAGGTGTAAGTGACTCCGTCAACATCCAGACCCAATCCAATGACTCGTTCCGCATTGGCGACTGCCACGTTTGTGATTGCAGCCAATGATGGAGCCAAAGCCACATCTTCTCGCTCGTTCAACGGACCGGCGGCAATGCCCGTCAGGTCGACTGTTTGAGTATCGTTGCCAGTTGGCGGCAGCAAGTCTTGGTCTTCAGTAATGACCTGATCTGCGATGTCGTCCAAGACAGGAGCATCGTTGACAGGAGTAATGTTGATTTCGATTCGATCAGAATCTTGCAAGTGAATCTGTGCTGCAGGATCGAAAGTGAACTGGCCAAAGTCTTCGGTGACGATTGTTAAAGAAGCGGGGCCGAAGTAGTCGGCTTCTGGCAAGAACTGCAGGCCAGACAACGCAACGTTGAGTTCGCTGACGAGTCCTTGGACAGTCACGATTTCTGATTCGACAGATACGTCTGCGAGGCGAATCACGTTGGCAACAGCGGTTGCTGTTCCTGCCCCGTGAACAGCGTCGATGACAGCGACAGTGGCCAAAGCAACAGTGTCTGCGTCGTCGCCCGTATTGACCGCGATTTCTGTGGCAGCGGGGCCGTTGGCAATGACTAAGGCATCGGTGGCATCGACATAGGTAAAGACGGTGCCTCCTACGCTGATGTGGTCGCCAATCACAGTGGCTCCATCACCCACAGTCAGCGTTGCTCCTGAAACTGTCAGAGGCACAACTTCTGCGACGGTGAATCCTGACACAGTGACGACGTTATCCAGAATCGATGTGGTGCCCATTCCAAGAACGGCTTCCAAAGCGGCGGCCGCTTTACCAGCAACCATTTCTGCGTCGTCGGCTGGGTCAACTCCGATTTCACCGACTCCGGCAGCGGCGAGGGTTTCATCTACAAAGCGATAAAGATCACCATCAACAACAACTTCTTCGCCAATGATGGCGAAGCCGGCGGGTGTTGAGAACGAAGTACCGTTCACTGGAATGGCGGTACCGTCCGAATCGGCAACCGATCGACCGGTCACTGTCACAGTGTCGGTTAATGCACTGGCTGCACCGGCTCCAAAGTTATTGGCATGGTTCAACACCGTGGCGACAGCAGCAGCCACAGTGGCTGGGCTGGCGGTGGTGGGAATCGCAATTTCATCCAAAGCTGGAGCCGCAACGAGTGCAGAATCAACGAACGTGAAGAACACGCCGTCGACACTAAATCGCTCACCAATCACTGTTGCACCGTTCAGGACGGTCAGCTGGTCAGACGCTGTGACACCGGCTGTGGTCGTGCTGTAGGTCACTGGCAGATTGCCCGTGATTCCCGTCAATGCAACATCAGCATCAGTTGCGACGGCGGTGCCAGCGGCGACGGTGACGTCTAAGAACGCGGCGACTGCAGCAGCCACTTCTTCTGCTGTTGAATCTGCGGCAATTGCAATTTCGTCGGCTGCAGGAGTGGCAACTAGAGCAGCATCGACAAACGTGTAAACGTCAGTGGTCGCTCCGACAGAAAACGATTGTCCGGTTGCGGATCCGTTTAGCAGTGCACTGCCAGATGGGAAGCGGATGGTGGTTCCATCGGCACTCATCACAGGGGTACCCAAGTTGGTCGAACCGTGTTCCGCGACCAAAGTCACGGTCAGCACGTTGGTGCCCAAGTTGACATCGGGGTCAGACACGGCGATCGGATTTCCGGCACCGTCCGTGAAGACAAGAGGTGTGTCTTCGGGTGTTGTTTGAGCATCAGGAACCGTGTTAATCGGAGCGTCGTTGATGCCGTTCGACAACGTGATGAAGAACCGAGTGGTGCCATCTGTTTGATTGGCGAGCAGGAAGTTCCCCGCCAAGTCTTTGACTCCGTCAACATCTGTTGATGAATTTGGATCGGCGGCGTCATTCTTGATGCGGATTTCGTAGTTGCGGTCCGTTGGGAATTGAGTTGGCGAAATGAAGGTCACTTCACCGGTGGATGCGTTGTATCTGAACAGATACTGAGCACCTTCCACCAACGGGACTCCGCCTTGCAGCAAAGTAAACTGACTGCTGTTGATGTTGATGTTGTCAATTCCAATGCCATCGTCGGACAACTGGACAACAAACTGTCGAACGGGATCTGGACCAGTGATACGGACAGAATTTGGAGTCGGGTCCAAGTCGACAGGGTTCTCGGCGTTTTGATCCAAAGGACCAGTCAAAGTTGCCGTCGGAGCCGCAAAGTCGACTCGGTCAATCGCACCGCGATCGATGAACACATTTCCACCTTGCCCGCTGGTGTTTGGAGCAGACGGATCGTCTCCACGAAGCTGTCCAAAGACATCGACTCCGGGAGCAAGAATGGGGCTGATTCCCAGTCCGAGTGGGTTCTTAACTGTCACAAATTCAGGACGGTCGGCCAAAGACGCGGTACCGCTATCGATCGCTGGTGACAGCGGTGCCAGATAGAAGTTTCGATTGGCTTGATCAACAAACAGTGGGTCGGTGGCGATCAAAGTTTGAGGGAAACTGCCTAAGCCGAAGCCGTTGGTTTCTGAACCCGCAGGAGTTCGGAAAGTGGTGGCTCCTAAGACAAGCAGTGCCTGCGAGTTGGCATCGGCCGAAATTCCGACGGCGACGTCTGCAATGATATTGTTCAGGATTGTCGGAGCAGCGGTGTCGCTGACGATAATTCCCGTTCCTTGGTTGTCACCTGCGCCCGTGCCGCCAACGATTGTGTTGTTGATGATGCGGCCGTAAGGCACGATGCCTCGAGGATTCGATAGTTCGTCACCACTGAAGACAATTCCCGCCTGTTGATTCAACGCGATCACGTTGTTGCTAATCACGACGCTGGTGGCCAATCGGGAATCGTTGGTTTCCAGAAGGTTGCGAATGGCTCCGGCATTCGGTCGAGTTTGGCCACCGATGCTTCGGTCACCCGAATCGACTCGAATACCAAACTGAGCCGAATCGGTAACGAAGCTGGAATCGATGATCAGCTGGCCTTGGTCACGCAATCGGTTTTGATCGCCGTATTGACCTGCTCCACCAAATTGAGTCACAGTCAAGCCTGGCAATGTCGTCGTGACTTGAACCACTCCGGTCAGATGCAAGGTTGAACTGGAACTGCTGTTGCCAATTGCGATGCCATCACTGGTTCCGGCCTTCACATTGATGATGCCCTGCACGATGGGCGAATTAATCGCATCTCGAAGCCGTGCGGCCACAACGTTGCGATCGTCATTGAAGGAATCGAATGGGATTTCGAACGCACCTGGCAGCCGAGATGTCGTTCCATTGGCATCGATGAATTGGAATACAACGGTGTTGATACCGTCTGTAATGTTCACAACGGACCCGTCACGATAGCTAACGGAATCTCGTGGCAGAGTAATCGAAACGACGTCCGCTTCTCGGTCATTGGTGTCCAAGGTACGGTCCAACGTGTTAGTTGGTGCCGCATCTTCTGTGGTGGCGTAATCGGCTGCTCGACGAATTTCTAAGTCGTATTCGCCAATATCAATTCCGACGTAACCCAAATCGTAGTTTGGATCCAATACGTCGTTGTTGGCAATGAACGCTGTGCCAGCGTTTGCATTGATCACTGTTTCGCCACGTTCAGCGAATCCGATAATGATGTCATCGATATAGACACCTTCGACGTTGTTGTTTTGGCCCTTCAATGAACCTCCACGCGCCGCACCCGTGTTACTTGACCCGTCGGCGTTGTGTCGGTATCCGGCACCAGCAGCACCAAATTCTTCACCTTGAAGCTGGCCATCAAAGCCCAGTGGGCCGGGATCGTTGACCGAGTTGCCGATGACTTGAATCAAGTCGTTGGCACCCTTCACGTTGGCAATGTCTCCGACGCTGTCACCCGCGACGGAAGAAAATTCGTTGGCAATCGCCTGCCGAATTTGAATGGCGACGGCATTTCGATCAGCCGTTGCGTCGGTGATTGGCACTGCGGCCGCCCCAGCACTCACGCCCGCTCCGCCTGAAACAGACAATGCGGCTGATGCTGAAGTCAGTTCTGTGCTGGATGCACTGAACACCGTGACCGTACCACCCACGCTTTGAGCGATGTCGTTGAAAGTGAATACGGTTCCCGTATCTGTCGCAGCAGTGTTCACGCCAGGACCATTAAGACTGGTTCCATCGGCGAAGACAGAGTTAGCACCCAGAGCCGTGTTCACGATACCCGCTGCTCGTAGAACCGTTTGGCTGGTGGCTTCGCCGTCAACCCAGAGAATATCCGTGGCTGCGGCAGGCGTTGCTGTGAACGTAAAGACGGTACCATCCAATGTGATGGTATTGCCTTCTGCGATGTTGCTCAGGTTAATCGACCGACCACGCAGGTTGAAGTTTGCGTTGATGCGAGCGGCTGTTGCAGCGGCAACTTGAGTCGGAGTTGAGGCGGCGGTGACAAGAATGTCATTGGCTCCACCCGGAGTATTGACATACGTGAAGGTTTCACCGTGAACGGTAAAGGTAGAACCAAGCACTGCGGCGCCCGATGCGACGTTCAGTTCGGATCCCTTATCGAATTCGAAGTCTTGACCATCAATGGTAAACGTGTCGCCATCAGCCAATTGATCTGCATCCAAAGCATACAGTTCAACTCCGGCAGTATTCACATTGCCGATGTCTAAAGCACCGCCCGTGCTGAACACAAATCGCAGACGCAAGTCAGATCGGCCCGCATAGCTGCTCAAGTCAACTCGAGCTTGACGCCATCCATCGGTGTTGTCGAAAGTTTCGTTGACGTCGGTATGGTTTTGAGCTGTCGGAGCGGCCGTTGCGTTGCCATCTGGGCCGAAGTCGAATTCATCGTCTTGGCCAGCTAGATGCCGACTGTTGTTGGTTGTGACCAAGTCCCAGTTTCCAGAGGAATCGGCAACGTAGACTCGGAACGAATCTTGCATCAATGCGCCGTTGTTCGAGACGAATTGTGCATCTTCGGTTTCAAGGAAGTAGTTGAAGTACAGTGAGGGTTTGTCAGCACTGTCATAGCCTTCAAGGCTAAACGTGTTACTAATCACAGAACCCTGAGCACCGCCAGGGAAGTTGACATCGTTGATTGCGCCCGTGGCTAAATCGTTTTGGTTACCAGCGTCGGCTCCTGTGCGAGTGTTACCGAAGTACAACGATGAACCACCGTTTTCACGAGTCGTCAAGATGCTGTCGTCAAATCGCGTGTCGACTCCATGCCCCGCGTCGGTACCTCGGTTGTTCGTAATGTTCCACAGGTTGCGATCCAATGTGCTGAATGCGATTCCTGTGACTTGACCGCTGGTCAAACCGTGATTGCTAAACAGCTGAACAGACGTTTGACCATTCACAAAAATCGGCTGCAAGATGCCTTCAAGGTCGAAGGCAAAGAGCTCGCCGCCCGCACTGATACCGAACAGAGTTTGAGCAAAGGCACCGCCTTCGACTTCATCTGGACCAGCTTCTAGGCTGGCAAACTGGACTGGGTTTCCGAATTCGTCTGTGATCTGAGCAATGAAAGTGGTTGCTGCGTTGCCCGCATCGACTTGATACAAGTTGCCTTCATTATCGACGGCAAACAGGTTGCCCCCGATGCTGGTGAGTCCGGTGATGGTCGCCAGCGGATTGTTGGTGATGATCTGACCAACTTCTCGCTGAGTCGTACCAGCGCCGTCGTAGGCTCGACCATCATTGGTTCGGTTTCCACCCGATCCAACCACAGCTCCTGTTTGGCTGGCGAAGTTCCACAACACGTTCGTGGAATATTCTCGCACGTCCTGACTGTTTGCTGGTGGAGCCGTGTTGTTGCGATTGAGCGCACCAACGGCCAGTAAGTCGTTGTTTCCGGTGCCAACGAAAGTCACCGCCTGATAGTCGAAGAATGCATTCGGATCTGGTGTGACGTTGTTGTCACCCGGAGTCAATGCTCCTGCGTTCAAGTTGTCTCGGTTAATGGTTTGTCCATCATCGCCCACGTTGGTGATGCTGGCGTCGCCGGTGTTGATCTCGAGCAGGTTACCTGTGTTGCCCGGAGTTGACTGTCCAGTCCCCTGAGGACCTGTGGTGAATCCGTACAGTTGGCCGTCAGGACGAATGGCAATATCGCCAATACTTGGCCCGAATTCACCCACAACGGTGTCTCGGAAACCGGTGAATGGATTGACGGTTTGAACCTGCGTTTCATTGGTCCCCGTGATCCCATTGCTGTAGGTCACGAACAGATTGACGTCTGAAAGAGAAAACGGAACCAGATGGCTTTCGTCTAACTGGCCACCCACAACAGTGAATAGATCTGTTTGAGGTGCAGTTGCCGTTGTGATGGTGTCGTTGTTACCAAATCGCTCTTCCGTAATTCGTTCTACACTATTGACGGGTTCAAGCCGCAATAGTGGATTTGCCGCGTTGGCACTATAGAACTGATCCAAGGAAGAAGGCACTTGCCGGTTGTTTGAAACGGCGATGGTGTAAATGCCACCAGGCAGCTCTACGTTTCCGATAAACGGATCGAATTTTCCAACAGATCCTCTCGACAAATCGTCGACGTCGTTGCCTTCTAAAGGCCCTGCTTGGTCGTCGGCGATATTGCTGTCGCGACCAATCAAGATCAGCTGGTTGTTGCTGTCGTAGATAGACAAAGTGGTGTCGGCTCGAGCGAATCCATCGGCGTAGTCTAAGTCGAAGATCACGGGGACGTGAGCCGTGGATGGCAACTGAGTACCCGTATAGGTTACTTCAAACGTGTAGAAGTCAACGTCATCTGTGGCGTTGATTTCGCCTCGAATCGCCAAGGCACCTCGGTCGGTATCCAGCAGATTTCCTAAGTCTGTTTGTACGCCTTCGACTTCTTCAGATTCACCCAGCAGTGGGCTGTGGATGGGCTGTCCGACGATGTCGATTCCGACGGTTGCAAATCGAATGTCGGCATACTGAACACTGCTGCCGCCAAATTCGTCGATCTCTTGAAGACGAATCTGCATCTGATAAGCACCACTGGTCAGGCCGTCGTTGACCTTGGAAGGATCTTCAAGATCCGCTCGGTTGGCACCTGGGTCGAGACTATCAATGTTGCTACTGCGGACCCGGATAATATAGTCGCCTCGAGCACCCACTGTTCCCGGAAGAACAATTCTCATCCCAGCATCACGCTGGTTCAATGAAAACAGGTCGTCTGAAACATACTGAGAATGATCAAGTCGGAAGGCCTGAGTGCCATTGTTGGTGATCACTGGCAGTAGGTTGTTGTTTTCATCCAACGTGTTGTCTGAAAGCGCCAATACGTCTCCGTTGGAATTCAACAGTTCAATGACTGTATCCAACGACTGAGTCGAATTGTCGATGTCGACCCAAATCTGGCTTCCCGCCACTGCGCTGAAGCTGTAGACATCGATGTCGTCTGGTGAATCGATGACGCCGTGCAGTTCGAAGCCAAGACGAAGATTTTCGTCGCCCGTTTTTAGGTCTTCGGCCAAAGAGCCAACGACCTCTGGAGTCGTCGATCCCGGATCTTCGGCATCGGCTAGTTCTCGTTCGGTGTATACGGCAACGTTGCGGTCGTGTGCCAGTTCTTCGATGCGAACTCCACGCCAATCTGCTCCGGACGGAGTCGTTGCATCGCCGTTGTTGTTGGTGTCGGTCAAAGGTTGACCATCAAGGTCAAAGCCGGCTCCAACGGTGTCGTCGTGAATCGACGTGAGCACAACAGGCTGACCTGGTTGTCCCACGATTTGAACAATTCCCCCAATGCGGTCGATGATATCGCCGGTGAAGCCATTGGCGGTGAAGCCGGACGTGGCGCCCGACAATTTCACAACCAAACTTTCGTCAGGGCTGCTTTCCAATCTTAAACCACCCACGTGATGCACACTGGACGAAACCACTTCGTTTCGCAGGATATGCACAATGTCGGTATCGTCCCAGACGCTCTGAGTACTCAGGATTTCGCCGCGGACTCGCAACCCGTTTTCTTCGTTGCCACCCAAGATGTTATCTCGGATCAATGCACCTTGGTTTCCGGTGTAGGCTGTCTGAAGGTCGACAGGGCCCGTGCTTCGACCCGTGTCCGTTTTTAGTTCGTTGTTCAACGCGTTTGTGTTGATGTTGATCACAGGACCCGCGTTGTCTCGGAACGTATTGTCCAAGATGATGGGCTGAGCTCCTCGAACAAAAATTGTGCCTTCGTTATGACTGAACAGATCAAAGCGATCGTTCGGAGCGGTGCCTCCTAGGCCGTTTGCATTGTCTTCGAAAGTCGTGTTGCGGATACGAGCTTCCGCTTGATGAATTTCAATCGGATTGAATGAAGCAAAGTCGCTTTCCAGTGGAGTCAATCCGCCTGCGAAGGTCAGCAGTGCTTCGTCGATGCTTAATGAACCCGTATGTCCGATATACAGGCCACCCCAGTCGCCTGGAACAGCTTCGGCGGCGGTGCGGTCTTGACGCACAACGACGTCGTCAACATACCAGTTGCCCGTACCAGATCCCGGCAGAACGAAACGGAATGCGAATGCGGAATGCAATGCTGCTGTCGGTAAAGCGATGCTGCGGTTTTGGAATTCTGGCTCGCCATCAGCTGCAGGTTCGGTGATCAAATCGACCCAAGCTGCTGAAGCGGTTCGGTATTGAATGGTTAAGTCGCCTACATCAGCGGCGTCTCCATTCACTTGGAACGCGAATTCTAAACGAGCGGCCTGCTCACCAGACAAATCGATTGCCTGAGAACGAAGAACGTTGGCTGGATCTGCGTTTGTGGGTCGAGCCAAATTCAGAGCACCCGGAGCACTCGGAGGGTTGCTACTGTTGTTGTCAATTGTGGCTCCTGCTGTCACGTTTTCCCAAACAGCTGGGTCAAATGTACCGCTGTTGAAATCAACGTCCAGCAAGGTGTCCAAGACACTCACAAGGTCGCCATCGTCGTTCGTGTCGAACGTACCACCGGCACCGTAACGGTCGTCTTTTCGAGACGTCAGAATGACTTCTTTGCCGTCTCGACCTTCAATGATCAGTTGAGCTCCAATTCCCGTTTGGATACGAGAACCTTCCAGCTTCACAACGACGCCCGGATCGATCGCCAATCGAGCATCTAGGCGACCTCGAGAACGCGGAGCAAACGCGGTGGCGTTATCTAAGGTGCGGCTTTGAGTCGTGCCGTCGTCGATAAATGACGACTGTGATTTGTCCAGTTCGGCAACCAACTGAAACGGGCCACCGTCTGTGCTGCGATAGACCAAACGACCCGTGTAGAATTCAACCGCTTGAGGCAACTGAGAAACAGAAACCGAACCTGTTGTTGTGGTCACCACGTCAGAAATATTTGACGCAGGGCTTTCGAAGCCTTCTTTGTCGACGAATGTGATGACGTAGGTGTAGTCTGAACCGGCAGACAATGTTCCTGCGGTGGCGTCTTCACCTAGATTCAAAATGGTGACATCGGGCGTGGTTTCTTCCAGCCGAGTGTCGCCAGGGGTGCCCGCGATTTCAAGGTTCTGAGCAATGACGTGCACGATGTCCAAGTCGTCGAAGCGACCGGGAACTGTCAGTTGACGAATCTCGCCACCCGCTTCTGTTTCGACTCGAACAAACAACCCGTTGGTTGAATTCGACGTGATCGTGTTGAAGTAGATATCAGGTCCGATACGACTGTAATCTGTCGTAAAGGCGGCCACACCGTTTTGGAATCGAGGCGTGTTAAACGTGAGTTCTTCGAAGCTGTCCGGATCTGCAGAAACGGCACTGTCTTCGTTCAACGTCAACGTGTTGTAGGCAATCGTTGGTTGATCTTGAGTCACGTGAATGGCGTTCACTGTTGTGAGCACAGAATCAATCACAACTCGACCACCACCGTAGCGGATGTCCGCGTTGGCAACGTGGTTTAAGAAAATTCCTTCGCTCTGATAGTTGAACCGGTTTTGATCTCGATCCACTTCGTTGCGGAACACGATTCCACCCCAGTTGCCAGCGGCAGGAGTCGTTGGAGTATTCGTGGTGTCTGTGCCCACACTTTCGTCAAGCAAAGATGTGAACTGAACTTGGTGTTCTGGAGTTCCCAAAATCTGCAGGCTGCTGCCACTGCGATCTAAAATGGAAGAGCTGCTGCCGACGCCAATACGGCTGCTTCGCATCTTGAAGACAGCTCCGTTGTCGATCACAACAGAAACACCCTTGGGAACTTCCAGTGCCGTTCCGTCTTCTAAGGCATCGTTCGAAGAATCGAACCCGATCAAGTAGGGCAGCGCATCTTCTGCTGTATCGAGATCTCCATCCAATCCACCGTTACCAACAATTCGAACGACGGATCCTTCGCCAGCAGCTGCCAACGCATCGTCGATTAAACCAAACGGAGTCGTTAAGCCACCGTCTGAAGCGACGTTTGTGACGACAGAATTATCATCGTGAGCGGCTGCAAATGTGGCATTTGCGCCTCGAAGCACGGTCACCGTATTGGCTCCCGTATCGACGGCGGTGACTTCAAGATCTTCCGAATCAATGCGAATGAAGTCGCCTACGGAAAGAGTTTGAACGTGTTGCAGCGACAGTGTGGTTGCAGAGGCCGTGATACCGCCATCAAGATGGCTGACAGCCAGTTTGTCTACGAACACGGTGTCAGCGGAATCGGCCGCGACAAACCAGAAGTTGTAGACTCCGCCCGCTTCGCCGTCTCCATCGCCATCGAAGGCGGTGCCCGTTCGGTCAACGATTGTGCTGTCGACAGAAGGTCGGAAATTCAGCTTCAGATCGTAAGCTCCTTCCGACGTGCCAAACAGGCCCGTGTTTTCGATCGTCGGATCGTATTCGTCGTTGCCGGTTGAACTGACTCCGATGAAGTATGTTCCCGGCTCAAGATTCAGTTCGATGTAACTATCTTCACTGAAGTAGTCATCGTTCTGAGCGATCAGCTGATGAGTGCCATCGGCGTTTTGTCGATACAAACGCAGCACGCTATCCAGAGGACTTGCTTGAGATTGGCGTTCCGCCAAAACTTCGGCGGTGAACAATCCAGCGTCGGCGACTTCAAATTCGTACAGGTCGATATCGATGCTGTCAGGACGATGAATGTGGCGTCCGTGAACAATATCGTGATCGCCAGGGAAGTCTGGCTCGACACCAACTCCGACACCCAAAGCGGCTCCGGTTGGAAGGTCGTATTCGTGTCCCAGCCCAAGTAAGTGACCAATTTCGTGCAGCGCGGTTTCGAACCAGTCGCCCCCACGATTGTCTGACCAGTCTTCAGCCATGTCCATGATGGCTGTGCCGTTCGGAGCACCCACACTTGCCAAGCCCAGTACTCCACCCGGACCGGTGTCGATTGCTGGGTCCAGTGCTCGCAGGTCACCCGTGACAATGGTCATGCCGCTGTCATCTGTTTCTTGAAAATCAATCCCCAGCAACTTCGAATAGAAGCTGAAGATTTCACGAGCTCGTTCTTTCTGATTTTCTGTAATCAGATTGAATAGATCGTTGCCCTGCGGATCTTGTCCGTAGATGGTTTGAAAGTTGTACTGCAGCGATGTGATGCCAGATGTGGCATCTGCGCCGACACCAAGATGGTTTTCGACTTCAACTTCGCGATGGCCAGGTTCGTCATTCGCTCCGGGGAAATCGAATGCATAGAACTGAGGATCAATGGATGCTGTAATTTCGTTGCTTGAAACCAAGGTCCCCAATGACTGATTGGCTGTGCGGAAACTGCTGCCAGCGTCGACCGGTGGAGTAATCGCGATGGGGGCTGGTGGAACCACTTCGTCGGTACCAACTCGTAAGCGATACGCGCCTGCACCCGACAGGTCAGAAACGTCGCTGGCGAACGTCAGGATGCTGCTGTTCGTGAGTGCGTCGTAGACGACCGACGTTGGCAAGTGCACAACATCATCCGCGTTGCTGACGGAATCGTTGGTGAAGATCAGCTGGTAGAAATTTGGGTTGATGGCGGCAACCGGGTCCAGTTCGTCTTCGTTGAAGTAAACGGCGATCTGGTCGCGAGCCTGAGACAAGCTGCCATCGGCAGCTCGGCTGACGGGTTGAGGTTCGACAGCGACGACTCGAGCACCTAAGTCCAGAACAAACTGAACTTCAGTATCTTCGCCGCCATTGGCAATTTCGCCAAAAATGTTGGTAAGAGGATTGGGGCCATCCCCATCTACAGTCACAACGTAGGTGTCGTCGACCAAGTTTTCGGCGAAGCGAACCACGATTTCTTCGGGATTGTCTCCGATGCCAACATACCCAATGCTGACAGATTGTTCATTGCCGTCGCCGAACGTGCCGTCGTGGCCGGCTCGAGTGACAGTGATGCTTTCGCTGCTGATCGACAATGGATCAAAGCGCTGGCCCGGATTGAACTGCAGAACCAATTCGGGGGGTGGAGTATCCAAGATCGAAGGAGGCAGAAGCGGGTCGACGTTCAATGACGTTTCGTCGTTCGGCAAAATGGCGATCAGGATTGGGTCGGGCTGGTCGACGCCGAAGAAGAATTCTTCGTCAGCACCGTTGTTCAGAAGCTCGTTGTCTTCCAAGTCTCGAATGCCTGTGGCGACGTTGTCGCCTTCCATGGTGAGGCGGTAAGAATCGGTCTGCAATTCTTCACCAAACTGGAACGTGATTTCGTTCTGGTTAGGAGCTCCGTTGCGAGACACCGACTGGATGGCCACGTTGATGTCATCGGCGGTATCAAAAATTCCGTCCCCGCCCGCTCGAACCACCGAAATGGAATTCGCAACGGCCGCACTCAGGTCTTGATCAAATTGCAGAGTCACCTGGGTGGGTGTGAATTGCAATGTGCTGGCTTCAGGGAAAGCGGCTCCCCCGGGCAACAGAGCCCGTTGGAAGAATGGCGAAGTCAGCAAAGCTCGTTGTTCGAGACTTTCCGCTTCCCGCGATGTCCGCTCGACACGGCGTTTCATCCGTCGAGGCTGGTTTTGAAGGCGGGTTCGAAAAGACTGAAGCCACGAAGAAATCAGCATTGTGCGTCCTTGAAGACTAATCAAATTGACAAGCGGAACTTTTTGAAACGAAAAATTTGACGGCAAATAGTGCAGAAAGGCTGCTCTTTTGGTCGCAAATTGAGGGTTTCAGGCAGGTTCCTTAGGTCGGGTGTATAAGTTTACTGGCCAGAGCGCAGTTGATCGTTGCAGACAGCGCAGACCGTCCTATTCAGACAGACGGGCATTATCCGTACTTCAAACAGTGCAAAGTCCAGCAAAAAAACAGAAAACGAGATTCAAACGGTCATCCTTCCGCATCAGCACGCCTCAATCGGCATTTTCGGGGTTGTCCCGAATAACCGCCTAAGCGGGCCACAATTTCCCTACCGAAAACACGTCCTGAATCAATTTTGCAGTGTTTTTGCAGGAAATTCGCGACTGGGTGTTATCCCGAAGGTCCCAGAGAATTACCAGTAGCTTATGGATGTCGCAAATTGAGGGCCAAATGTATCGCAAAGTGACGGAGAGGTTTGAATTGTGGCCGCTAACCGTCCAATATCCGCGGAATTGAACGAATTGGACTGACCGCACCTAAGGACGAGGTGTTGCATTTCAGCAGCAAATGAGGCTTGGATTCACCACGCCGGCCTGACCGTTACAACTGTTACAGACTCAGTCCGGACGGCCTGTCGCGATAATCTCGGGATTCACCAGTAAATTCAAAAACCAGATGAACCCTGATCCGCATAATCTGGACGTCACTAGGGCATGAGTTAATGAACGGGATCGGCGATGTGAGTCAGTTTGCCTGCAGGGCTGTGTGATAACGCTGGTTCGGCCACTTTAGTGAGTGACCCACGTGGTGAGTTTCGCCGTTGGTGAGTTGCGCTGTTGGTGAGTTCCGCTGTTGATGGTGAAAAACCGCGGCGTTTGGCGTGTGGGTCACTGGATTTGCTGTGAAGTTCGTATTCAGTGAAGTTCGAATTCAGGGACAGAGCGACGTGTGATGCGCTCTGTGAGTCAAAGAGATCCATCTTTCGGCGGTGTGAAGTTGATCTGCGAAGGCTTGGCGAGTGCTTGCATTTGCGGAGTTGCCCGAGATTGGTGAGCGGGAGCTGACGGCAAATTTGGGCTGTCGGTCAGCATGGTATGACGTTTCGCGTGTCTTGCTTAAGTGTGTCGAGCTCTCACTGTGGTAGTGGGGGGCGAAGCGAGTGCCTGAGCCGGTTGATTCGAAGCTTGTTCAGGTTCGGTTGTCCGCGGGTCTGATCGAAAGGCCTTATTTCGGGGGCCGAAACGACTTCCACTTGTGTTTTCGGTGGGGAAATTTGCTGACAGCCTACCACTCGGCGCCGCAAATCGACTAAGCTTCCTATGTTCACGAAGGTGTTATGCAGGCCGCGAAGGATCGAGGATGTTTGCGAATCACAGTTTTAATCAGTTGATGAAGTGCTTGTGCGTTGCCGTATTTTGCGTCACGACGACGTCGGTCTACGGCTGGCAAGACTTTCCAACGTTCAGCGACATGATGCGTGAAACGGACCTGCCCAGCAGTGGCCGCACGTTGAATCAGCCCGTCCGCCAGCCAGAATCTGCTTGGCCAGCGATTGTTCCGGCAAAGAGACCTGCTTCGCGTTCAGGCCGGACTGGTTCTGAGCGCATCGGCTCTGAGCGCACTGGTTCTGGTTCTGGTTCAAGGATTGCTCCTTGGGACGATCAGCCTGTGAGGCAGTCACGGGATTTCAACCGTCGCTCTTCATCACCAGATGATCGATCTCGGATCGGTGAAGGTTCAGATTTCGAGCGGTTTCAGTCCACGGGTGGCAGGCAGCCGGTGGGCGGACAGCCAGTGGGCCAGTCATTTTCGGGCCAGTCCTCTTCTGGCCGTCGTCCTTTGGATACTTATTCAAAGGATCAAGGTTCCGGCTATCTCAGCAATGGTCGCTGGCCCAATGATGGTTCGGCTGATCGAGCAGACAATTCTGATCTGAAAGATCCTTTCGGCAACACAGGACGTCGCTTGTCTGGGAATGGCTCGAGCGATCTGACGACGTTGCCTCCGTCTGGTAGCAGGCCGCCCTATACATCTGGGCCTCGCAGCGGGCAGTTTGGTGTCGGGCAGTCAGACAGCGGGCAGTCAGGCAGCGGGCAGTTTAGAAGCGGGCAGTTTCAGGATCGGCAACCTGCAGCGGGATCATCTGTGCCCGATGCTTCTGGCTTTATTTATCCGGCGGGGCAATCTCGGCCCGTATCTCGCCCTCAGTCTGGTGGTTCATTCCAAGACTTTGGTTCATCGAGGACAGGTTTTGAAGATTTTCGAGGCTCTGAATTCGGAGCATCATCTGATGCACGCCCCCGCGACAACAGTGGTGCAGGGCGAGAATTTCACCGTGGCCTAGACGCTGAATTTAGTAGCGACTTGCCGCCTCGAAGCTCATTGACGAACGACTTACAAAGTGAAGCGGCTTTGGAAGCGAACAGTTCTGAATTTGACTGGCGTACGATTCGAGTTTCTGTGGGTGACATCATCCTGCCCAGCAACACGATTTTTCAGCACACCGATTCTGTGCTTTCGATTCCGGAAGAAACCGCTTACTTAAATTTGATTCAGGACATTGAAGCTCGCAAGAAGGCTTTGGTTGCAGATCCCGTGTTGACGAAGCTGTCGGTGAATGCTCGGCAAGCTGCGTGGGAAGAATGCTTTTACGAGTTCAAAAAAGCTCGTCAAATGGCTTTTGCAAATGGCAAGCTTCGAAGTGGTTCTAAGTTGGCCGGTCAGCACAACGGGTTTCAAGATCCATTCGGAGGCACTGTTGAACAGTCATCTTTGACGACTCGAACAACCTACGAAATTTTAGACGACATTCGCCGCTATCCCGATCATTTTTCTGGTCGTCCCATCGTGTTGTACGGCATGTTTAGTCCAGAATCCGATCGCACGATGTCTCGAACGGACGGTGATCTTGACCCCACAACCACCTCGGTCGAGGAAGAACCGTTAGAACCAATCGTCAGTCGTTCGACGGTTCATGGATTGGTTTATAACTCAGAAAATCTTCTCACCAAGGCCACCATTACCACCGGATCGCTCACTGCTGCGGACACTGGCGATTTACTGGCGACGGTTGATACATCTGGCCTGACCACTCCTCGTCGAGGTGTCCAAGACATTCGATCTTCTTGGCGAAATCTGCCTCCGTTTCCTGTGCTGATTAAGGGCTGGGTGGTCAAGAAATTTAAGGGAGATCGGCCGCTGATTTACTGTGAATCCATGAGACTTCTATCGCCGGAACCTCATCGTTCGCTATTGCAGACTCATACCTATGACAAACAGCGCATTCAGGCAGAAGAAAAGTGGTTGTACTACGAAACTCTGCAGCAAATGAATGAAACTCGATCAGACATGCAACAGGAATTGGCTCATCAAAATGTGGTGGACCGCATCGACGTGTTGCAGTCGGAAATTATTGACAAGTTCAAAGAAGATGCGTTGGCTTTGAAGGCTCGATATACAAAAGCCAAGATGAGTCAAGTCGACTACGAAAAGCGGCTGGGCAGTTTGAATCGACAGTTTCAGATGAGAAAGCGGCGGCACCAAAAGTATCGCACAGAAACGGAAAACTTTCCGACCTACGTTGACCTGTTTCAAAATCCACAGGAATGGCAAGGCAAGGTGGTGACGTTGCGTGGCCATGTTAGGCACAGCGTGACCTATGACGCGGATGCCGCGATGTACGATGGTGTTCCATTGTACGAGCTATGGTTGTTTACAGACGATTCGCAGCATACTCCGGCCGTGATTCTCACTCCGGAATTGCCAGCCAATTTTCCGATGGATGCCGACGTCGTGAACCAAGTTTCTGTCACGGGATGCTTCTTCAAGCGTTACGTGTATACAGGACAGGCCGAACGACGAATTGCGCCGCTGATATTGGCGGGGCGGATCCAGTGGTCTCCCACCGTCAGTCATGTGACGTCGTTGGTGAAGTCCGGAGATTTATCGCCGACTACTCCGTTGGCTGTCCGAGCCAAAGCGCTGGAATCAAGGCAGTCCGGAAACACGGCTTTAATTTTGATCAGCTTGGTGATCATCTTCGGCTTGATGGTTCTTTGGGGCCGAGCTCAACGAGAAGAACGTGACCGGCTGCGTTTGCGTGATCGGATCGTGGATGTGAAGGAAATCGAAAGTGGGCCTCCACCAGAATTCGCTTCAGCCGCTGATGAATACCTCAATCGGATTCGATAGATTCGCTCATGCAACTGGCCCGTCAGCAAACGGTTTCAGGTACAAGTAGCTGAAATATGCCTTAGCCAAAACCATGCTTTCACCAGCACGATTGTGTGCTTCGAAATGTACGCATTGACCAGCACCGCGAAGTGCTGCAGAAACAGACGCAAGGTGCGAACCGAGTTCCGATTCGTTTCAGGACTTTCAAGGCTTCAAGGCGGCTGAGTGGCCGTATGCCGGCCAGCATCACCGGGTTGGCTTGGTTCGAGTCTTGTTCTGCTTTGCTTTCAAAGTGTGATTGGGTTCTGCGGCAGGGCTGATTCTGGAGGCCGTGGTTCCAGCGGCCCGCTTTCCAGCGGCCTTCTTTCCAGCGATCGTGATTATGGAGGCTGTGATTCTGGAGGCACGTGGTTTGGCGCGGGGGTATTGTCTTTTTGAGACTTTCTGGCAAGTGTCGAATGTGCAGATCTTCTCGTGATACGGGAATCTGCACCGCATTGTGCCTGCGAGCACCACAAACGCGAACCTCAGCCGCCAACTGTTGCGTTTTGAATTCGCTTGTTAAAGTGCGGCTTCAAACCGATCTCAGTCGTTCAAAAGCTGTCGTGATTTCGCGAAGCTGCTGCCCAGTTTGTTCTTGCAGTGGTGATCATGCTGGTGATTGTGTTTTCAATTTGCCTCTTAATTTTTTTGCTCACATTGAATCTGTTGCGCCATGTTGTTGCCGTCCATTTCGAATCGTCCTGTCCGGCTGGGCGTGCTTTTAAGTGGCGGCGGCACAACTTTGTTGAACCTGCTGGACTGCATCAACAATAAAACTCTGGCTGCCGAAGTCCGAGTTGTGGTGACAAATCAGCCAGCGTGCAAAGGCAGAAGTCGCAGTGAGGCCGCGGGGCTGCCGACCTTCGTGCAACGCCGATCTGATTTTGACGGTCTGGCAGACTACAGTCGTGCCATTTTTGACGTGTTGCAGCAGCATGATGTCGACTTGGTCATTATGGCTGGCTTCTTAAGCATGTTGCAGATTCCCGAAGAATATCAGCATCAAGTGCTGAACATCCATCCTTCGTTGATTCCTTCGTTTTGCGGCAAGGGGATGTACGGGCATCATGTTCACGAAGCGGTGAAGAATCGTGGAGTGAAGCTTTCGGGGTGCACGGTGCACTTCGCCAACAATCAGTACGACGAAGGTCCCATCGTGTTGCAACGGCCCGTTGCGATCCCTGATCACTGCTCGGCAGACGACATTGCCGCACTGGTTTTTGAGCAAGAGCGGGTGGCCTATCCGGAAGCGATTCGTCGAGTGATTTCGGGCCGCTTAGAGGTCACGGGGCGATCAACGATCTATCACGATTCGGAAACCTGAAATGTTTGAGCCACCGCAATTTTCAGATGTCTTCAAATCGTGCACAATCCAACCGTTGGTGAACGCCATTGTGACGTTGATCGAAGCTTAACTTAAAACCGACGTTCCGTTGTGAACAAGGTGGTGCGGCTGTCAGGTGGTGATGTTGAAGGATGTGTGACAGCTTGAAATTCGGCAACGGGATGTTGAGCTGATCTGGCACTGACTGATCTGGCACTGACGGATGGCTCGTTGATAGGCTTTCAGGCGGGTAAGCTGGCAGCGACGGTCATCGGGCAAAACGAAATCTGGTTGCATCGGAATGTCAGCACTTCCAACATCAGATCTCTTGAATCTCTCATACATCGGGCGTGTTGCCGATGTTTCGTCCGCCTGCTGAAGGCCCTTTCAAGTATGAAATTCGAACTTCGCATCACGTCGATGTCTACGTTTGTTGTCTTGATGTTGTCGGCGGTGTCGATTGCTGGAGCTCAACCGCCAGAAATTCGCCCGGGGCGAGCTGATTTAGCAGAAGAGCGGCAGCAGGATTCTGCCACGCAAGACAAGCAGACGTTGGCGAACGAGTCCACCGACGTGCCGGTTCAGGCTGGCGAAACGGCGGTCGGGATTTCGGTCTCGGCACAGCAAATTCAGCAGCTGACAGAACGGCTTGCCGCTGATTCCACTGTCGCGGACGAGGTTCGCCAGACGATCGCCGGCAGAATCAAAGTGGCCGCAGATTCGTTGGCTCGTGTCAAAAAGTTGGAAGCTCAGGCTGCCACCGATCAAAAGCTGATTGCTGAAGCATCGACCAAAGCGGAAACCTTGCGGGCAAGGCTTGCAGAAAAACCCAGTCAGCTTGAAGAACTGGTTGATCCTAAAACGACGTTGCCAGACTTGGTTGCCAAGCTTGCCGTTTTACAGCCAGAACTTCAGAAGGCTCGAGACAAAGTGCGTTTGTGGGAGGGCGAGGCGACTCGACGATCAGAACGGCGTTCTACGATCAGTGCAGAGCTGACCAGTAATCCCAACAGTGTGGCTGAACTGGAAGAACAAATTTCGGCAACGCCTTCTGCAGAAATGTCGTCGTTGGAAGTGGATGCTCGGCTGTTGATGTTGAAAGCTCAGTTGCAGCAACTGAACGCCACTGTTCCCGCCTTCAAGGCCGAACTCTCGAAGTACGAAGCCGAACGAGCGGGCGACATTGTGAATCTGCAACTGCAACTTGCTCAACGAGCAGAAGCGAAGTTGCAGCAGCAAACCGAACGCTTGTCCAAGTCGATTGCCGAGAAACGTCGGGCGGATGCTCGATATGTGGCTGATCAGTTGCTGGCTTTTGCGAACGGTGAAGTGGCCATGTCTCCTTATCAAGCGGGAGCAGACTTGGTCGTATTCCGTCCCTTGGAACGCGCGTTGGATTTATCTTTTGCCAAAGAGACGGCCGGATTTGCGAGTCGCAATGTGGTCGTTACAGGGGATCTGGCTTTGACCACAGATAAGGTCAACGAGGCCACTGTGCGGCTTGAAGAGATCCGTAACTTGGTCGCGAAGATGAACAACAAGATCGATCGAGTTGGGCTGACAGGAGCCATCGGTCTGGAATTGCGAAAGCAGCTCACAACGCTACTGAGTACTCAGACATTGACTGCCGATGGCGCACTCCGGCAAGCACAGATGCAGGAAATCGACTTCAAGCGTATGGAGCAAGAAGAAGAGCTTCAGGCAGTCGCGCTCAGGCTTGCCGAAATTCGAAGCACGGTCGATCGGCAGCCGACAGACATTGAACTGAGATTGTTGGTCGACCGCCACGAATCTTTGAAGCTGCTTACAACCAGCTATTCTGATCACTTCGACAGGTTGGTTGACTTAGATATCACGGAGAAAGAACTGATTCGAGAAGTGAATTCGTACCAGTCGTTTATTCGTGAACAGGTTCTTTGGATTCGCAGTCATCGAGTTCCAAGTTTGGAAGATTTTGATGAACTGCAAGATTCATTGTTTCAGGTTGCGAGAAGGAAGAACTGGGCCAGTGTGGGACAGCGACTTTGGCAAGATATGCGATCCACGGTTTGGGTGTACGCAATCTTTACCGTCTTAGTCATCCTTTTACTTGGTGTGCAAAATCGCTTTCGCCAAAGTCTTTCGGAGATCGCCAAGACTGCCAGCAAGTCCAGCTGTCGTTCGTTTCTGATTACCGTTCGAGCCATGGTCTTGACGATCGTGTTGGCTGCTGCGTGGCCCAGTTTGCCTGCATTCTTGTCGTGGCGATTACTGCAAAGTGACGTCAGTGGGGTGTTTACTCGAGCAGTCGGTGAGGGCTTGCTTGCCTTTGCTGCCGGCTATTTTACGTTGAATCTGCTGAGACATTTTTGTCGGCCCACGGGATTAGGAGCCGTGCATTTTGGCTGGCCCGCTGTCTGCACCAATCAACTGCGTCGAGAAACCTACCGGTTAATGTGCTTGTTGCTGCCGTTGTTGTTTAGCAAGGCCATGCTGCATTCTTTGAATCTGAAGCCCGCTCAGGTCTTAGAACGGATTGTGTTCATCGCGGGATTGCTGGTGATGGCTTGGTATCAGGGGCGAGTCTTGCATCCGAATCGTGGCATCTTTGCCAGCTGGCTTCAGCAGTCTGGACGATGGGTTTATCAACTGCGGTGGGTCGCTTTCAGCGGAATCATTGGCCTGCCATTCAGTTTGGCGGTGATGGCGGCGGCGGGATACTACTACACAGCTTACGAGCTCAGTTGGCGACTGAATGTCACCATTTGGATTGTCATTAGTTTGTTGGTGTCGAGATCGTTCTTAATGCGGCTGTTCTTGGTTCAGCATCGAGAACTGCGGCTGGAACAAGCTCGAGCCAAACGGCAGGCGGCGATTGATCATGCGGGTGTGCAGGCAGATCAGATTGCGAGCCCGATTGTGGAAGATGTGGTTGATTTGAAGGAAGTGAGTTCTCAAAGCAAGAGGCTTTCAGATTCCATTTTATTGATCACTGGCCTGCTGTTGACGGCTTTTGTGTGGGCCGACGTGCACCCCGCGTTAAGCGTTCTGGATAAGTGGCCCGTGTGGGACACGACGATCACTCAAAGCGTCGCCTATGTTGATGAAGACGACGGGGCCAGCAAAGTACGCACAGATCAGATTCGAGTTCCCGTGACTGTGGCCGACTGCCTGATCAGCATGGCCATCATCGTGTTGACGATCACGGCGACTCGAAACCTGCCCGGCTTTCTGGAAATTACAATTTTGCAACGGCTGCCGATCGAACCTTCGGTCCGGTACGCGCTGCGGATGGTGTCTCAATATTTTCTGGTGGTGATTGGAACGTTGATGGCGTTCACCAACATTGGGATTGGCTGGGACAAGGTTCAGTGGTTGGCTGCGGCGTTAACGGTTGGCCTGGGTTTTGGCTTGCAGGAAATTTTCGCCAACTTCATTTCCGGACTGATCATTCTGTTCGAACGTCCGATTCGCATTACGGACGTCGTGACCATTGGAGACGTTTCAGGTTCTGTGTCTCAGATTCGCATGCGAGCAACCACGATCACCGATTGGGATCTGAAAGAATACATCGTGCCGAACAAAGAATTTATCACCGGACGACTGTTGAACTGGACTTTGTCGGACAAGGTTAACCGAGTTGTCGTTGAGGTCGGAGTCGCTTACGGCACCGACACGACTTTGGCTCGAAAGCTGTTGATTGAAGCGGCAACAGACTTGGATGAAGTCCTAGAAGAACCAGGGCCATTGGCGACGTTCGAACAATTTGGGGACAGCACTTTGAATCTGAGACTACGCTGCTATCTACCGAATCTCGAAAACCGCCTGCAAACAATTACCAATCTGCATGAAAAGATCGACGCAAAATTTAAGGCCGCTGAAATCGAAATTTCATTCCCGCAGCTGGACTTGCACGTCGTTGATATCCCCAAGTCTTAGCAGAAGTTGAGGACAATTGTTGCACGGCCACTGGTGGGCAACGATCGCTGATTGGCCCAGCAGATTGTGCCAGCCTGGCTTTGACGGCCCGGTTCTGACGAGTCTGGTTTTGACGAGTCTGGTTCCTGCCAGCTCGAGTTCTACCAGCCGGGTTGCATGTGAATGCAACCATGCTCGAAACTCGCGCCCTGAAAGTCGTGCGGGTAAGAACCTGTTCCCGTAAGAACCTGCGCCCAGCGACGCTCGGTTCTGTGTTTTCAATGGAACTTCACGGCTTAGGCATTCAAACGACAGAGCCGACCGGATGCGTTGCGGCGGTCCGCTAGTTCATTGCCGTCTCGGGGCTCAGCTCTTGAATTCTGGCCGGAAGACTGACTTCTTCGACGACATCAGCGTCTTCTTCTGAAACCAATTCACCGGTGAATTCTTTGCGGTGGTATTCGACCTGCTCGTTCGGAGTATGATTGCGAACGGCTTCGTCGTTCAGGCAGAACGATCCGTCGGCTTGTTCGTTAAAGAACATGCGGAACCAAATCATCTGCTCAACATTTGGTTGAGGGCAATGCAGGGTGATTTGAATTCCATCTTCGTACCATTCGTAAAGCATCCCGAAGAAGCCGCTGGGGATATACTTGACGGATTCAAGGTTCACGCCAATGCAGCGATAGCCATCTCGGCCAATCAGTTCAGTCAATACTTCTCGAAGAAGTGCTAGGTCGGCTCCATCCCAGATCTCGATTTGATCAAGTCCCACTGTTGCACAGGGTCCGTCGATCTCAACATTTAATCTTTGCCGCTTTTTCGGGTTCATCATCAGTGGTGGTCATCCTGCTCTGATACTCGTTGCGTCATCGCTTTGGGGGACTTAACCTCAAGGGCAAAAGACGCTCCAAAACTAGAACGATTCAGTGCAGAATTCCCAACATGGAAATAACTTGTTTCTGCGAAACGACTTATGACTTTCGCTCGGGTGACCGAATTTGACCAAGCAAATCATTGGTGTTTCGATATGTCGACATCTTTAGGACAAATGATGCAATTTGGAAACAATTTGACGGCATCTCGGCAAACAGCTCCACGCCAAACCAGAGACGTTTGGTCGAACTGTGGGCCCTTGCTGACGCTGACGCTGACGTTTTTTGTGATCGCCATCACAACAAAATCTCTGTCTGCTGATGATCAGGTTTGGGATGTTGCTGTGGTGTTTCAAGATGATACGTGCCCAATTGAACAGACGGCTGATGACCCCATTGCCCGTCGAACAGTATTGGATGCAAGCAAGCAGCTTGATTCTCGTCGGCTAAAACTTCCTGCCAAGTTGTCTGGAGGTAACATCCACGACCTTCCACCTCATTTCAACAATCTTCCTGAGGAATATCGGGCAATCGCGGACTCTGCCAAAGTCGGTGATGCGGCTGCGAGATTGGGGCTGGTTCTGTTTTACGACCGCAGCTTGTCTGGCAGCGGCCAAGTTGCCTGTGCATCTTGCCACCGACAGCAGTTCGCCTTCAGTGATGTTCGTCGATTCAGTGTGGGCCATGATGGCCGCAAAACCAGCCGGCAATCGATGAGCTTGATTAACCTGAGGTATTCGTTGAACCAGTCGTTCTTTTGGGATGAACGAGCGGCAGGTTTGCGGCAGCAGGTTTTGATACCGATTGAAAACGATGTCGAAATGGGACATTCGTTGAAAGACCTTGTCGTGCAACTTCAAGCCGATCCCATTTACCCGCCTTTGTTTGCTGCGGCATTCGGTTCCGCCGAAGTGAATCAACACAGGATGGCGAGTGCGTTAAGCCAGTTTGTCCTTTCGATCGTGTCCTACCGTTCGGCTTATGATGTAGGAATGGCGCAGGTTGATTCTGTGCTCGACGACTTTCCAAACTTCACGGATCAGCAAAATCTTGGCAAGCGGCAGTTCTTTGAATCTGGCTGCGCGTCGTGTCATCTTTCGGAAGGTCGGACTGCTGGCCACGACGTTTCGGCCGAGACGCCTGATTTTGATCGGAATCGGCCCGTGTTTCAGACGGCCATCTTTCAAATCGAAAAGGCGGTTGTGAATGGAATCGATTCTGATGACTCGAAAAACGATGCGGGCGTTGGGGCTGTCACAAACGTCGCGGCAGACGTCGGGGCCTTTCGAAGCCCGTCGCTAAGAAACGTAGAAGTCACGGGACCATATATGCATGATGGGCGCTTCAAAACGTTGGATCGCGTGGTGGAACATTACAACTGGAGCGTGCAGCCTCATCCCAATTTGGATCGTCGGCTGCATTTTGCCGTGGAAGGAATGGCGATCCCCGAACTTCAAAAGGTGGCTCTGGTGGAATTCTTGAAAACACTCACCGACCACGCCCTTTTGAATGACCCAAGCTTCGCAGATCCGTTTGTCAGGCTCGAATGACTGGCAGGTTGAGCGATTGCAGGTGTTGAACTGACGACTTTTTTGTCTCGGACACTCTCAGCGGTTTGCCCACGTGAACGGATTGCTGCATACTTCTGGCAGAATTCTGATGGATCGACTTTCTCTGATTTTTCTTTCTGTGGTTTGGTTTTTCATGACACGTTCAGTTTTGACACTCTTTGCAATCGGCTTTCTTTCGCTCGGTGTGGTTGGTTGTTCGAAGAAAGATCCTGCTCCAGCACCTGCCGAGTTGAAATCGATTGAAGCTCAGGGCGATTCTGCAGGGACATCGACTGAAACAGCTGTCACGAAAGAGCAAGCCGAAGCATTTGCCCAGCAGTTGTCGACGGCAATTTCCAGCGGCGACACGGCTGCTGCGGGTCGCTTGATTCTTTCGAGTCGAATTCTTGATCGAGTTGTTTCGGGTTTGCAGCTGACAGGGACCGACGCTGCCGGCTTTCGTCGAGGAATGCAAAGCAACGACCCCTTGAAAAATATTGTGAGTCAGCTTGCAAATTCAGTGGGGCAAGGCGGTTCCTATCTGCTGGTCAGAACGGCCGTTCGAGGTGGCGAGATGCATGCGATTTTTCGCCTGTTGGACGTCAATCAATCACTGAACTACCACGACTTTCGATTGGTTATGGACGGTGGAACCGTGAAGGCTGATCAAATGTTTGTCGCGGCGACAGGAGAATCAATCGCCGACACTTTGATCACTTCGATCGGCCCGACGATTCGAAGCCAGCAATCGCTGAGCGGCAAATTGACGGGCGAAGCGGCTCAGAAATTAAAAGACCTGAAGCAGCAAGGTGAGCTGATGAAGGCTGTTCAAAGTGGTAATCCCACAGAAGCATTGCGGATCTACGAAGGCTTGCCTTCAGAAATGAAGGATTCGAAAGCCGTACAACTGGCTCGAGTGATGGCCAGTCAGGGGCTGACGAACGATCAATACATGGCTGCTATGACAGACTACGCCAATCGATTCCCCAATGATCCATCCGTTGCGTTGATGTTATTTGATCGAGCCGTGCTGAAGAAAGACGTGGACGCCGTTAAGGAATGCATGGTCTCGTTGGATCAGTGGACTGGTGGAGACGACTATTTAAATTTGTTGGCTGCATCCGTGGTGTCGCAATGGGGAGCTTTTGAGTATGCCAAAGAGTTGTATACCAATGCTGATCCCGCCAAGATCGGAACCGCGATGGCTCATGACCACAAACTGTCCGCGGCTTTACGTTGCAAAGACAACTCCGTGGTGCTGGCTGAACTTAGAATTCTGCGGGATGAATTCGACATGGACTTTTCGCTGGAAGGCCAAGAGCTGTTTGCCGATTTCGTAAAAACGCCTCAGTTCCAAACGTTTCAATCAGAAAGCAAATCAGAATAGCGTCGCCGGGTTTTTGTTTGTCGCAGACTGTCCCTGTCCCTGTCCCTGTCACTGGCTTCGTCACTGGCT
The DNA here is from genome assembly GCA_039974975.1 of Fuerstiella sp. GTDB lineage: Bacteria > Planctomycetota > Planctomycetia > Planctomycetales > Planctomycetaceae > Fuerstiella. Next base: position 133,291 of record JBDWHY010000096.1, read on the forward strand.
TCGCCAGAGTTGGTTGGTCCGAAAACTGTCACGCTGACGACGGTCACTGTAGCAGCGGACACTGTAGCAGCGGACACTGCGGCGACGGTCACAGCGTTGTAACGCTGGCAGCGTAGTTGCAGCGGCAACGGGTGATCGTCGAAGCTGCTGAAGTTCACTTGGCGTTGTAAGATTACGTTTTACAAAGATTCTGTCTGTATCGTTTTGTCGTCCATCCGAAGTTGAAGTCAGCCACATGTCCTCATTTCGGATTCCGATCGAATTTCTTAATCCGGCGTGGCTGTTCGTGCTGATTGGGCTGCCGCTGATTTGGTTGTGCTTTCGTCGCTCGTTAGCCGCTTTGTCTAATTCAGCAAAGACCGTGCTGCTGATCCTTAGGATGCTCACGTTTTGCTGCGTCGTTTTGGCCGCCGCGACTCCGAACTATCTGACTCAAAATTCCACCGTCTTTCCCATCTTTGTGATTGATGACAGCGGCAGTATCGATGATGTGGCGGCTCGCGTTGCCAACAAGTTCTTGGCAACGGCAACTCGGGGAAAGTCGGCGGAAGAATATGCCGTCATCAAGACCAGTCAGGTCGGTTTTCACAGCACTGGTTCGAATCTGCAGCAGGCTGTGCAGCGAGCGGCGGCCATGGTTCCCGAAGGGCTGGTGGGGCATGCGGTGCTGTTGACCGATGGCTTGGAAACTGAAGGAAGTCTTGCCAGCATCGCAGCGGAACATACGATTTCGACCGTCCCTTTACCGGCCAGTCAAAGACCCGAAATGCAGGTGTCTGCCGTCCTCGCACTCGACATTGTGGACGTCGGAGAAACCTTTTCGATTTCGGCAGAGCTGACGTCGAATGTGTTGTCGACAGCCAAAGTGGATCTCTTTGCCGACCAATTCTTGGTGGATTCGAAGTCGGTCGAACTTGTGCAGGGAAGCAACATCGTCGACTTTCGTCACGCGTTGAAAGAATCATCCGTATTGACGGTGCGGTTAACTCCGACAGTCGCTTCTGAACTCAGTGCTTCAACCGATCAAACGTCGTTGGATCTTATTGCAAGTGTCGATACAAATCTGACGAACAACACGGCTGGCAAAATTGTCACCGTGGACGGCCCAACTCGAGTTCTCTTGATTGATGCCGAAGTCGACAGTTTACGAGATCTCAAATTTGCGTTGCAGCAACAGCAAATTGAAGTGGAGATCGTGCCTCCGGCTGGCTGGCCTCAAAACATGGCTCAACTGCAGAAGTACGACACGGTCATTCTTTCAGATGTTCCTGCTTCCGCCGCCTCGACATCTCAGATGCAACTGATGAAAACATGGGTTCGAGATTTCGGAGGCGGCTTGGTGATGTTGGGGGGTGAAAATTCGTTTGGTTTAGGAGGTTACTACGGCACGGCGATCGAAGACATTCTTCCTGTGACGTGTGACTTTCAAGAGAAAGAAGAAGAACCCGGTTTGGCGATGATGATGGTGATGGATAAATCGGATTCCATGACAGGGCAGAAAATTGAATCTGCAAGACAGGCGGCGGCAGCGGCCGTGGAACTGTTGACCGAACGAGATCAGATTGGAGTGGTCGCATTTGATGGGTCTGCGTTTTGGGTGTCTGATTTAGTCAGCGCGTCTCAACAGGCTCAAGTGGTGGATCGAATTGCTCGAATTCAACCCGGCGGTGGAACCAATTTGTATCCCGCTTTGCAGGAAGCGTTCGGTCGCTTAAAGGCGGCGTCGTCGAAATTAAAACACGTGCTGATTTTAACCGATGGCTATTCTGTGCCCGGTGACTTCGAAGGCATCGTGCAGGACATGGCGGCGTTGAAAATTACGGTTTCTACCATCGGTTTGGGGGCTGCAGATAACGAGCTGCTTCGCAAGCTGGCGGAAATTGGTCGAGGTCGACATTACGAATGCAAAGACGCGACCGAGCTGCCTCAAATTTTTGCTCGAGAAACAATGCGAGTAAATCAACCGGCGGTGAAGGAAGATGCCGTGTTGGTCGAACAAGTGCGTGCTTCGCGTGCCGTGGCTGATATTGATTTCGAAACGGCTCCGTTTTTGTTGGGGTATGTCGTCACGTCAGCTCGGCCGACCAGCGAAGTGATTTTGGTTGAACCAGAAAGCCTGGATCCTATTTTGTGTTGGTGGAAATTCGGGCTTGGGACAACAGTTGCCTTCACGTCGGATGCCACAAATCGGTGGGCGGCCGAATGGTTACAGTGGGAAGATTATTCACAGTTTTGGGCTCAACTGATTCGGTCGAGCAGGCCCACCGTTTCCAATGAATCCATGGTGTTGGACATTCAAAGGTCTGGACGAAAATTGACTGTGACGATCGATGAAGTCAGCCCGCAAGACAGAGCATCTTCGGCGGCCCTGTATTCAATTGCTGTGGTTGATCCTGATCAAAATGTGATCAACGTAAACGTGGTGGCCGTGGCGGCGGGGATGTATCAAGCGATTTTTGACGCTGGTGATCCCGGTGTCTACAGCATTCAGGCTCGCAAGGATTCACGGTCGGGTGACGTGCTGAACTTGGTGTCTCGCAGCGTCATGATGGGCTACGACGACGAACTGAAAGTGTTGCCCACGAATACTTTGTTGTTGCAGTCGGTCGCGGCGGCAAGTGGAGGTCAGTTTGAAGTCCCTGCAGAGCAAGTGTTTGAACCGATTCCGGGAAAATCGGCATCTGCAAGTTGGGCTTTGACGTCGATATTGTTGTTGGCTGCCATGATGATTTACGTTGTCGACCTTGTGATTCGGCGAGTCGTGTTGTCGGCCGTTTGAATAGGGGCTGAGGAATACTTCGCCTCTGTGAGTTTGGCTGGCGACGCTTTCGGTTTGTCTTGCTTCCATCAAAAGTTTTGTCTGACTTTGAATTGCCATGTATCCGGTTCTTGAATTGCTCGCCGTGGTTGCAGGAGCGACCTATGGAATGCTATTGGCTCGGCAGCACCACATGGATTTTGTTGGAGTCTTCACGCTGGCGTTTGTGGTGGCCTTTGGAGGAGGCACTTTACGAGATCTGTTTTTGGATCGGCATCCCTTGTTTTGGATTCAGCAAGACCACTATTCGATCATCGTTTTCGTACTGGCCTTGGTGACGTCGGCGTTGCCTCGGTTACCCACTTCAATGGAACGTTGGTTAAATATTCCGGACGCGATTGGGTTGGGACTGTTTAGCGTGGTGGGTGCTTTGGCGGCCATCGATTCTGGTACGTCGATGTTTATCGCGGTTTTGCTTGGAGTCGTCACAGGAACGTTTGGTGGAGTGATGGGAGACATTTTTTGTAATCGTGTTCCGAGCTTGTTCGGGACGTCACCTCTGTTTGCAACGTGCTCGTTTGTGGGGTGTTGGCTGCTGTTCTTCTTGAAGGCTTGGAATGTTCCTGCCGACTACGCCACCTACAGTGCTGTTTTGTTTATCGTGTGCTTTCGCCTTGCCGCTGTGAAGTGGGGATGGACCTTACCTTCCGTGGGTGCTGCTGAATCTGATCGTTCAGAACCTTAGATCCGTTTTGAACGGTACATGTTTGATATGTCTGAATCTGCTGTGACATTGTCTTCGCCCGCGAAGCTGAATTTGTTTTTGGAAGTGAAAGAGCGTCGGAAGGATGGGTTTCATGAACTGGAAACCGTGATGCTGCGAACCAGTTTTTGCGATGAATTGACGGTGGCGTTGACTTCTGGTTTTGAAGATCGCCTGACGGTCACCGGAGATCCTCGGCTGGCAGACCGAGTCCCCACGAATGAGTCGAATTTGATTCTTCGAGCAGCGGCCGCGTTTCGTGAGGAGACCGGTTTTCGTACCGGCTGCGACATTCGGCTTTCCAAAGTGATTCCGATGGAAGCTGGTTTGGCAGGTGGATCAAGCAATGCGGCCACGATGTTGTTGGCGTTGAACGGGTTGGCGGAAAAGCCACTTAAAAAAAGCGACCTTCACCAGCTTGCTGCAACTTTGGGCAGCGATATCAATTTCTTCGTGGAAGACTGTGAGGCGGCCGTCTGTACGGGACGAGGCGAATGTGTGGTTCCCTTTGTCGCTGCAAGTTCACTTCACTTTGTGGTGGCTCGACCTGAACAGGGCAATGCGACTCCGGCCGTGTTTAAAAATTTGCGGCAACTCATGACAAGCGGGCAGCAACGTGGATCGGGAAATGTGGTTGAAGCGTTGAAGTTGGGATCAGTCGCCGCTTTGGAAGAAGGCATGTTGAACCGGCTTACAGAATCTGCTTGCCAATTGAATCCAGGCATGGCTGATTTGTTGCACGGCATGTCGGCTGTGTGCGAGCGTCCGGCGGCGATGTCTGGCAGTGGGTCGACATGTTTTGTGTGCTGCAAAGATCAGCAGGATGCGGCAGACGTTTTGAAAAAAGTGCTCAGTCTACAGCCCCGATTTGCGATGGCTTTGCAATCGGCGTAAAGTCAGGATGTTGATTCCGGCGTTGGTGTGGGCTGAGAGTGTATGTGCTGGGTGTTTTCAGCATCGCTTGGTGACAAGTTGCTTCAAAGAAGGTGCTTGTGCGGCTATTGTCGTCATTTAACGCTTGGGCGACTGCCTTGTTGGCCCATCTTTCACAGCGACCATTGTGGTGTCGTTGTCCCGCCAAGATCGATTCGAAGAAAGACGTTCGCATGATGTCTCGAAAGCTCACAATTTTAATGGCAGCCGTCGTGTTGCCGCTGTCTTCCCTATCCGCCGACGACAACGATGGCTGGACAGTTCTGTTTGACGGCAAGTCGACAGACATGTGGCAAGATTACAAGGGAGGTCCTGTTGGTGAAGCTTGGAAGATTGAAGACGGTACGTTGACGATGGCTTCAAAAGGCGGAGGCAACGTTGCGACCAAGGCGACCTATTCTGACTTCGACTTTCGCTTTGAATGGAAGATTTCGCCAGGCGGTAACAGTGGAATTATCTTCCTTTCACGAGCCGGTGACGGAGCTCCTTATATGAGTGGTCCTGAATATCAGATTTTGGATGATGCGAAGCACAGAGACGGCGGAAACCCTAAGACGTCTGCTGGTTCTTTGTATGCTTTGATCGCTGCAGAAGGCAAACAGTTGAAACCTGTTGGGGGATGGAATTCAGGACGTATTGTGAAGCAGGGCGCCAATTTGCAGCACTGGGTCAACGGCAAGAAGGTGGTTGAAACCACCATGGGCGACGCGGCTTGGGACAAAATGGTCGCTAACAGCAAGTTCAAAAATTGGTCTCAGTTTGGAAAGACCACCAAAGGGCATCTCGTGCTTCAAGATCACAACGATCAGGTTTGGTACCGGAACCTAAAGATTAAAGACTTAAGCAAGTAGAGTAATCCGTTTTGACTGACTGTATGCAGACGCATCGCTAAGTGGTAACGCCAGTGTTGGCCTCGGACTTCAGTTCGAGGTCAACTCTGAACTGGCCGTTGAAAAAGGGAACCCGACGCGTGAGCGAGGGATGTCGGATCTGCAGAACTTCAGGATGACGGGGCGGGATTCATCTCTCGCTTACGCGGCGGGTGACCATATCCGGGCTTTTGCAACGGACTGTTAAAGGCGAACGCAACCTGATCAACGCAAGCCGGTCAGTAAAGCCAAGTGAGCGAACCCAGAGTCACCGGAACGGATTGACGGAATCTCGGACATCAAGTTGAAACTGGACATCAGTCTTTCAACGCCAGCGACTTTTCCAGTGGTGTTGCGAGTGCCAGTGGTGTCGCAAGTCGCAGTGGTGTTGCGGGCTCGTTTTACGGCAATCGGCAGCAGCTTGTGCCGCAAGGACCGGCTTCCGGTGGAGGGCAGTCTGAGTTGGCGATTGGCAAACTTGCTCCGGCTGATACTCGGCCCACCGATGCGCTCATCAATTTTTCCAGCTTCTTCGAATCGCATTCGGGGCACGCTGGTTTTTCTTTGGCGGCGACAAGCAATTCAAATTCGGAATCGCAGCTTGAGCATTGAAATTCAAACAGAGGCATAACAGTCGAGTTTCTTGAACGCGTGATGCAGTTGGGGCGAGGAAGTTTGTTCAGTGGACTGGCAAAACGGTCTGCCAATTCTGACTTGTAAATAGTTTACTTGTCTGACGCGAATCGACAAAGCGGAAACCGACTGGAAAGTTGGGCTGCGGCGTGTGAGATGGCAGATTGCGGTGATTGCTGGATTGAGATTTGAATTTTGGCGGCCATGAACGGACTTTGATGGTTCCGTAGCGTTTGCTGTGCTCGAGCCTGCTGTCTCTGAATCTGCTGACCCTGAGCCAGTTGGGCTGTGTTCCGGCCGTTTGATTCGATGGAAAATTGTCGACGTTCACAATGCCGGCTTTGGTATGATAGACTTTGGCAAAGATACGAATCGATTCGAACTGTTCATTGGTGCAACCATGGCTGCCTTGTCCATCCCCTGTCCACAGTGCCAGTCAAATCTGAAAATTCCAAGTCGGAAATTTTTGGGGAAGAAGGCAAAATGCCCCAAGTGTGAACATCGTTTTGTGCTGGAAGAACCAGTCGCTCTGCAAGCCAAGGTTGAAGAACCTGACGAGGTGGAATTGCAATTGGCCAGCACCGTCGCTGTGACGTCTCAGCCAGCCAATCCGGAAATTCCGCTTGGGCTGAATGCTGTCTGGGTGCCAGATCCGGTGAGTGTTTCAGCAACCAGCTCGGCAGCTGCTCAGGCCGTGCCGCCTGCCGCCACGCCGCCTGCAGTGATGCCGGTTGCCGAGCAGCCCGCATTTGTTCCTCCTGTTGCGGCTGCTCCTGTTCAGCCGGCGCCACAATTTGCAGACACAGTGGCTGTTGAAGCTGAACCCAACCCGTTTGCTTTTGTGGATCAGTCGGTATCGAATGACGTTCCGGTCATCGCAGACACGACTGCGGCTGTTTCTGCTGCTGCTATTTCTACTGTAGCTGTTTCTACGGGGTCGGGACCTTCCGAGTCAGTTGCTTCAAAGTCAGTTTCTGCTGAAGGTGGGGCGGCCGCATTGGGAGAATCTGGTGCTGGTTCTGCGGCACCAGCAGTGTCACGCGGTGGTCGCCGAGGACGTCGCGGAAATCCCAAAGGGGCTTTGGTGATGACGATTGGCAGCGTCTTGTTTGTGCTTTCCATGGCGGGGCTGTATTGGCAGGGGACTTCCAGTTCGGCTGAACCTGTGGTGAAGAATCAGCCTCCCGCGGCCAACAAAGCTTGGGAACAAGAAAAGCAGCAGTTGGAAGCAGACAACGTGGCGTCATTGCAGCTTAGCCCCACGTCGGGCGAAGTCATTCCGATGCAGTATATGCCCTTCACGCCTCACTTAGTTTGCCATCTGAGACCGGCCGAATTATGGGCATCTGATTCACTGCACAGAGAATTTATTGCAACCTGTGGGCATCTTGGAGAGTGGCTGGGCGGCAGCATTGCTCAGATTACTCGCTTTGAGCCTCAGGAAATCGAGGAGCTCACATTTGCGATCAACTTTGGGCCAAGAACCACTCCTCCTCAGGTGGCAGCTGTCGTTCGTTTGGTTTCCGAGCAGCGTCCATCGGATCTGCAGTTGAATCGATTTAAGGGACAGGTCCGCCCCGATCTTTCGACGACGGTCTACGAATCTGACGAATACAGTTACATGCCCATCAACAACAAGACGTTTGTGGTGGCCCCCGTGACGATGTCTGATTCGTTGGCTGATTCTAAGCAGTATGGAGAACTGCCAATGGTGGACTTAGAAAAGTTGTTGAAGCACACCGACCGTAGCCGGCAGTTAACCTTGGCCTTCGACTTGGTCAACATTGATACTCATCGAGAATACATTTTCGGGGATCAGATGCAGGATTTTGCTGATCGGTTTGTGTTGTGGTTTGGCAAGGAAATCAAGACCGTCAGCTTCAGTTTGCACTTGCGTCAGCAAGAATTCTATGTTGAAACCTTGTTGGCTCCGTCGGCTGGCACCAGTGCAGTGAATCTCAGACGCACAATGGAAGGTCGACTTCAGCAACTTCCTGAAAAGCTGATGACGGCGACTCGAAAAATGAAACCGGCCCTCGTGGGATACCGAGAAATGATTGGCCGCTTTCCGGCGATGATGCGAGCGACCGCATTGGGGACCACAGCCAGTGTTGATTCTGGATTGACTCGTCTTGTCAGTTACCTTCCTTCAAAGGCTGCTGCAAATTTGGCGGCCGCTTCGCTGTTTTCTTGGAACCAGTCGGCTGTCACCGATTTTTCTCAGGCACCCGCAGTCGCCAGCAACAAACAGGATCTGCCTGAAACGGTGGTGGGGCGGCTTCAGATTCCCGTGATTGTCGACTTCCGACGAATGCCGCTGCAGGAAGCGTTCGCATACATCGCGGACGAAATGAAGACAGAAATCGTCATTAACGGAGACGCTTTGAAGCTATCTGGAATGACTCAGAACATGCCTCAAACTTTGAACCTTGGAGAAGTGCCTGCGTTGAAGGCGATCGATTCCATTGTCAGCAATCCCGACTACAAAGGTCTGTTGGTGGTCGTCGTTGATGAAGGCCAAAAGAAAATCACCGTGACGACTCGGCCGGTCGCCACCGAAGCCGGGCTGACCATTTACGATACGAAGAAGTAGATTGAAAGGTTGAACTCCCCTTTTTCTGTCGCGCGTGTCACGTATGAGCGATCGAAGGTTCACGCGGGGTACGGCGAGTTACTGCAAGCTACCGCAGAGTTCTGTGGGGGCAGTTCGCGGCAGTTCAGGTTTCAGCGGCAGGGCGATTCAGCAGGTGGCTTTGTGCGTTGCACTTGGTCTGATGTCTGAATCAAGCGAGGATCTTTGCTCAGCTGGTGGTGCTTGAATAAGCTGGCGACGTGGTCCCGAACGCATGAAAATGGTTCGAAACATCAAAAAGTGCCGGATGAACTGAAGTCGACTGGACGATTGTGGGTGACATGCCTGAGGCCGCGTTTTGGGGCAATTTTTCGAATTTCGTCTGCTTGCAGAGTCAAAATACGGGAAAGACCAGCGTTTTTGAGGTTCGGATATCTGAAAAACGACCCTTCGTGTGTGCAGAAGGCATTGCATAACAGGCTGATACAAGTAGACTTCGGCTGTCGCAGAGACGTTCTGCGCTGCATTTTCATTGATTAAGACAGTCCAAATCAGGAGAGTTGTTGGTGGTAAAGTTGCGTCTGCGTGACGGAGAGAATGTGAACGATGCAGTTCGACGGTTCCGAAAACTTGTCGAGCATGCTGGCATCAAGCGTGAAATGCGAAAACGAGAATACTACGAAAAAGCGAGCGACGAACGTCGTCGCACAAAGCGTCGCACCGAAATGCGCGTGCGAAGCTCACAGCGCCAGCCTCAAATTGGCGGCTAGAGCGGTTCAATTTTCGTTCGCTCTTTAACCAGCGAACGAATTCAGTGACAACCAGTGGTCGAAGCAAATCCATGCTTCGGCCCGTCCAGCCCGATTTGATCTGGCTGGTACTGGCTTAAAACTGGCTGTCCGAATATTTGAAGTCCGCAGCTGATGTTGGCCTGTTTAGGCTAACATTCACATCACAGGGTTGACAGCAGAGTCTGATTTTTTCGGAACGAAGAAATCGGGTGTTGCTGCCAATCCTGTTTGCATGCGCCACTTCAAATTCGATGCTGTTCCAATCGCCTTGCGTGATCGTGCGGCTGATGTTGCTTGGCCCCCTTGTTCAGCGTGCTGGTTTGAGTGCTTGCATGCCGCGTTTGTTTGCGCCCTGATTTGAGTGCTGGTTTGAGTGCCTACTTAGCCGGGCGGGACTCAGTTTTGTTGAGACGGGTTGCTAGCGGCTTTTGATTCTTTGAGCACGGCATTTACTTGTTTCCCGAAATCGCCCTGTGTGAAATCACGTGGCTTAGATTTCTATCTATTCTTCGTAGAAGGGCTCGGTGTTTTGAGACTGGCGGGTTCAAGTCCCTGGAATACCTTGCAAATTGCGTCCTTGAATTGAATTTTCGCCACCCCCGTTCGATACTCCTGACATATCGCTGCAGCGTGCCGGAGATCGGTTCGCGCAGTTTGAGCGTGGTGCGTGGATTCGCAGGCTCGGTACCACTCAACTTACGTAACTGGCCTGTCGGAGAAGATAATGACTGTGGCTACGGAATTCCCAATCCCGCTGAATGAATATCAGGTCGTCGCTCTGGATCCTACCAATCCAAAGCTGACTGACGCCCAGCGAGAACAACTGAAAGCCAACATTCAGTTGTGCCGTGACGCCATCATTTTCTTCACTGCAATCGCTGATGCCAAAGGCTTGGGCGGCCACACGGGCGGACCGTACGACACGGTTCCTGAAACCTTGATCATGCACGGTTTCATGCATGGGACCAATTGCGATGTGCTGCCGATCTTCTTTGATGAAGCGGGGCATCGAGTTGCCACACAGTATTTAATGGCTGTGTTGGAAGGCGAATTGCCTCTGGAAAAATTGTTCCACTACCGCGAATACTTGTCCCATCTGCCAGGTCATCCTGAAAAAGGATTTACTCCTGGAGTCAAATTCAGTTCAGGACGTTTGGGGCACATGTGGCCATTTGTGAATGGTGTTGCCATTGCAAACCCCGGCAAGACTGTGTTCATGCTGGGATCCGATGGTTCTCAGATGGAAGGCAACGATGCTGAAGCGGCTCGACTTGCCGTGGCTCAAGGCCTAAACGTTAAGCTGCTGATCGATGACAACGATGTCACGATTGCCGGCCATCCTTCTGATTATCTGCCGGGCTTCAGCACAGCGAAGACATTGGAAGGCCACGGCCTGAAGATTGATATCGGAGACGGCGAAGAACTGGATGCGTTGTATGCTCGAATGTGCGAAGCCGTGACCACCGATGGTCCGATCGCATTGATCAACCGTCGTAAAATGTGTCCGGGTGTTGAAGGCCTTGAAGGCAGTGCTCATGGTCACGATGTGATCAAGACGGCAGTTGCCATCGATCATTTAAATGCAAACGGCCGAACGGCTGCGGCAGAATATCTTGGCACGGTCACCAAAGGCCCAGGTGGTCCCCAGCATGTGGGATCTGATGCCAGCAGTATCGGCAAGAACCGAGATTTGTTCGGTCGGATTTTGAACGAAATTCTTGATGGAATTTCTGAGGCCGAACGAGTTGCTTCGATCAAGGTTTTTGACTGCGACTTGGAAGGCAGTTGCGGACTGAATCATGTTCGTGCGGAGCATCCTGAAGTGTTTGTTCGCGGCGGAATCATGGAGCGAGGCAACTTTTCTGCCGCCGCTGGTTTTGGATCTGAAGCGGGTAAGCAGGGAGTCTTCGCGACGTTCAGTGCGTTCCTTGAAATGGTGGTTTCCGAAGTCACGATGGCTCGTCTGAACGCCTGCAATGTCTTGGCTCACTTCAGCCATGCTGGCTGCGACGACATGGCCGATAACACGTGCCACTTTGGTTTGAACAACATGTTCGCTGCCAACGGACTTCCTGACGAAGGCAAAGATAACACGGCACTGTATTTTCCTGCCGACCAGCATCAGTTTCGAGCTTGCTTGAACAAGATCTACAACGATGCGGGCCTTCGCTTCATCTTTTCGACTCGATCTGGTGTTCCTGATCTGCAAACCGAAGGTGGCGAACGCCTGTTTGGTGACGACTACAAGTTCGTAACGGGCAAGGATGATATTGTTCGTGAAGGGACAGCGGGTTACATCGTCAGCTTCGGTGAAACTGTCTATCGAGCCGTCGATGCCGTCACCAAGTTGAAAGCAGCTGGTCACGACGTCGGTTTGATCTGCAAATCGACTTTGAATGTCTACGATGAAGACATGATGGCCAAGCTGGCAGCATCGCCTGCTGTGTTGGTTGCCGAATCTTTCAACGTGACAACTGGTCTGGGATCGAAATTTGGAACCGAGTTACTGAAGCGAGGCTTCAGTGGCAAGTACAACAACATCGGAACCAACCGAGAAGGTTCTGGCGGACTTTGGCAGCAAATGGGCTACCAGGGAGTCGATTCCGAAGGGATCCAAAAATCAATGGCTGAATTGCTCGGCTAGGCTGAAAAGTGATTCGTGTTTCAACGAGCTCTGCAGCAAGCTGAAACCACGATGCAAATTTGAAGCGGGCGATCAAGTTGAAATTGGTCGCCCGCATTTTTTGGTTAAGCCATTCGGCAACGATTGATTGTCTCAAAAAATCGCTGGTGCCTATCCCGACTTTCGCGGTAACCGCACTGCAGGTTGCAGGTTGCAGGTTGGTTCTGCGGATAGGGAATGCTGCTGTTGGGTGCTGCTGTTGGGTGCTGCTGTTGGGGCAATGGTGCGGCCAACGGTGCGGTCAGGCGGATCGTGTGATGACAGGGTTGCCACCTTTACTGGGACAACTTCATCGAACCTTGCATGAGACCAGGCACTGTGAAACACAGTCTGCTTACGACTGGAAGATCTGAAGTTCGCTGGCAGTGGAATCTGTTAATCCCACTTGCTTGGCTCGAATTGAAAGTTCATTAAGCGCCGCTGTCCCAACGTCTGCCAGTTCGACTGTCCAATCGTTGACGTACAGATTTACATGCTGCATCAAGACATCGTCGTCGAATTCCTGAGCATGATGTCTCATGGTGGGCAGAGCAGATTTAGGGTCTGATCTTGCAAACAGGATGCTGTCTTTGATCACTGATTGAGCTCGACTGATCACGTCTTCGGGGAGGCTGCGATTGGCGAGAATTCCTCCCAGGGGTAAAGGTTGATTCGTGGCCTGTTCCCATTTTGTTCCGAGGTCCTCGACGAGGCTAAGTCCTTCTTGTTGCCACGTGAATCTGCCTTCGTGAATGCAGACTCCGAAATCCGCCGTCTTATTATGCAAGGCCGGCATGATGTCTGAAAACAGAGCATGTTGGATGGTGGTGGTGTCGGAGTAGAACATACGAAACAGCATGGTGGCAGTTGTGTGTTGTCCGGGACACAGGGTGACTTGAGACGAATGTGTGGGGACGGTGTCGGGGCAGGATGCGAGCAGCAATGGACCCACTCCGAAGCCCAGAGCAGAGCCGCTTGGCAACACGTACCAGTCGTCGGCCAGTAACAGTGCTGCGTGAAAACTTGACTTTGCGATGTCGAAAGACCGGTTGAATAAGCCGTCGTTCAGTTGCTGAATATCCAGCAGCTGAATTTCGAATTCAAGCCCCTGCCAATCTACCAACCGGTTCATCAATGCGTGAAACGCGAAGGTGTCGTTGGGGCAGGTTGAAATTGCTAATCGGATGGGGGACGTCATGAAAGGTATTCCAGCAGCACATCAGTGGCAGCATGCATCGCGGCCTGAGTTTTCCAGTTTTCAAAGTTGCGGTCTCCCACAACGTTGCTCATTCCTCGAATGGCAATCAATGGAAGTCCCGCGGTGTGGCAGGCCAGCGCGACGGAATAGGTTTCCATGTCTTCCAGCAACGCTTCCGGATAAGCACTCCGACGACGATTGGCTTCCGTTAACGACGACGATGCCGACATCACGCTTAAGAATTGGCCGGTCTGAATGTTCTGCGGTACATCGGTTGTGATGGCGGCTGAATTCAGAGTGATTTGATCCGGAGTTTGCAGATGCAAATCGCTATTGAATCGGTGAAACCCCATGGTTTCTGCCGACTGATAGTCTTCCCCTTCGCCGATTCCTACGCCGTGCTGCACAACGGAATGGCCAACGATTGCCGCAGTTTTGCTTTGTTCTGATGAGCCTATTTCTGGGCTGAGACCAGAAGGCAGTTGATCTGAATTCAACAGCCCCGCGATGCCAACCAGAAACACTTGGTCGGGTTGAAACTTGTGCAGAAGCGTGGTGGTTCCAACGGCCGAAGCCACCAAGCCAACTCCGCAGATTTCCACGGCCAATTGACCGGTTCGCGGCCAGCGATCGGCCACGTATTCCTGCAGCATCCGGTATTCGGTGTTGGACGGAATCAAGACCAGAGACTTCATGGGCGGTTCAAATGGTGGAGCAGGTTCAGATCGGGTGGGCCATCAGTTTACGAGGTGTTTGCGTCGGAGCCATCGACTGCGTGTGAGATTTCTTGAGGACAAGCTCAATTGTGTCCATGAATGACGAATGTCGAAGAACGAATTGACTAGACTTTAATTTCAGCAGTTGCCCATTGGCCAAAGTTCTCTTCAATGGAGACCTTGATTGTGTCCACGTTGGGCACGTTGGCAAGTTTGAGCGACTGGATCAATTCTTGCCCGAACCAATCGGCGATCAGTTCGGCTGTGGTGTTTGGGATAGGCATGATTTGGCAGTCTTCGACAGGAAACACCCAGCGGCGGTCCAGAAAGGTGGATGTGACTTCTCGACCGTCAGCCGACGTCACCACTTTGATCATCGGGTGAGAATCTGGAAGTAGCACTTTGTGGTCCAGCAGTTGTACCAAATCCATGCTTCGATCGCGTAGGGCGATGAAGTCGAAGACATAGCCGTTTTCATCAAGCTGGCCTTCGACGACAACGTCGACTCGCCAATTATGACCGTGCAAGCGTTCGCAGATATCGCCGTTGAATGTGATGAAATGAGCAGCGCTGAAGACCAGGGAATCTTTGGTGACTCGAGCTTTATATTTCTTCGTCATGGTTCACGTTTCGTAAACTGCATTGATGTTTCTGATTTGTCGCAGGTAATGATTTCAGACCGAAGTCCGCAAAACAGAATCGCGGCGATCAAGTCGGCCGTTGTTCCGGGATTGCGTCGGTGTCCGTCGTCGCTCAAAAACTGGTGCAGCTTGTTGTAAGCGATCTGTCCTTTGCTTTCGAATGGCCAGCCTGCCAAAACAGTTTGCTTTGCCAATTCTTGCGCGGCGGTCGCTGTGTGGAAACCACATTTGCGGGCGATCAGAGAATCGGACTGTTTGGCCAGAATCTGAACCGCCACCCACCCCAGTCTCTGTTCCAGATTCGAAGTCCAATCGGCTGTTTGTTTCAGTAGGTCTAAGCCCGTGTCAAACACGAACTCGTAACCCGTGCTGTACTGAAGGGCGATCGAATCACGATCGGCCGCGAGCTGCATACATTGCAGCAAAGTGATCGTAGGAGCATCTGCGACGTCTTGATCGGTAGAACTTCCCAGCCCGCCTGGCGAGGCAATTCGGATGGCTTCGTACAACCACGTCGCGTCTTGAACGGTGGTGCTAGAAATCTTTTCCTGAAGCTGGGTTCGGGCCGCCGTCCAGTCTGTGACGGCACAAAGCGGAGCCAGCAGCAGCACGATGCCAAGATTTGTGTTGTGTCCGACGGTCTGTTGGGTCGCTCGGACGGCGTCAAGAATGGCTTTGCCCAGCGGACCGTTTGCTGTGGCCTGAAGGATGGGCGAGATCGCGTCGGCAGACTTCAGAAAGTCATCGACGTTGGCGTTGTTAAAGCTGTGTGCTGGTGACACATTGCCTGGTTTTGTCGCGAGCACTTCCAGTCGACACGCTTGGCGAACCAGATCTGAAACGGATTTGCTTGTCGATGTCATGGCAGGCAGATCTGGAACGAAACAAGCCCGGAAAAAATACGCTCAGCACCGCGTGGTGTGTGAGTCATTTTCTAGGCTGGCTTTGATGTTGAACGCTTGACTTGGAAGACAGATGGGACTGATTCTTGATTTCAGTCGTCCATCAGCGGTTCGTGGTTGGCTTGCCAGTGGAATCAACTTCGCCTAGTCCTTGTCTCGCAATGGGCGAGCGGCAAGAAGTTCGCCGCCGTTGGTGCTGAAGAACGGCGTCGAGCTTCGTGCAGCTCACGAGATTCGCCGTGAGATTCGAATGAAGCTGACACAGCAGCTAGCTGGCCGTTGAAAAAGGCAACCCGACGCGTGAGCGAGGGATATCGGATGTGCAGAACTTCAGAACCTCAGGGTTTCGGTGGGGCGGATTCATCCCTCGCTGACGCGTCGGGTGACCCCGTCCGGGCTTTTTCGACGGGCTGCTAGCGAGGAGCCGGCATGTAGCCTTCCAGAGCAGATGATCCTCGAAAGATGGTGAACTTCAGTTCTCGCACTTTTCTCATGCGATTGCTGTTCAAGATGTATTCTAGGTTTGCATCATTCAAAGTTTCGAAGCCATCCAATCCCAGCAAGAAGTCGCCTTCTTGAATCCGATGTTTGGCGGCCACACTGTTGTTGTTCACGGAAGCGACTCGTAAGCCGCCTTTGTAGTCTCGTGGCAGCTTCGCAATTTCTTTCGCAGTGAGATTCACAAGCGTCATGCCGAACAACGATTGTACTCGACGCCGGATGACTGTCAGTTTTTGCGAGTTCACAGAATTGGAAACCGACCGAACGGGCACCTGAGTTCGTGTGGCGGGCTGTTGAACATTTTTAGCAATCTGTTGACCTTGCCCCACGATGAAGTTGAGTGATACAGATTTTCCATCGCGATCAACGTCGACGTCGACAGATTTTCCGACGGGCAAGTCAAGAAGACTGCGTTCTAGATCTGCGTTGTCGTGAATCGTGATGCCTCGCACACTTCGAATGGTGTCTCCTTTTTGCAGGCCACATCGTTGAGCAGCACTGCCGGCGGCAATTTCTTCGACCACCAATTTCTGATCTTCTGGTGTCTTCACGTCGTTGGCGAAAACCCCATGAGAAACTCGGTTCAACCGTTCTGTGCTAAGCAGTCGAGCGACGGTGCGGCGAGCATCGTCGATGGGAATGGCGAAGCCAATTCTTTGAGCACCCGCTCGAATGGCAACGTTGATTCCAATGACTTCACCTAGCACATTCAGGAGCGGCCCACCGCTGTTACCCGGATTGATGCTGGCGTCTGTTTGAATCAGATTTTCGTAGGCCTGAGTTTCGTCGACTTCGACGTCACGATCGAGTGCACTTACGATTCCGGCGGTGACCGTATGACCGTAGCCAAAGGGATTGCCGACGGCGAAAACTTGTTCGGCCAGTTGGACGTCTGTGCTGGTTCCCATCAACATCACTGACAAAGGTGCAGTGGCGTTTACTTGGATGATGGCCATGTCTTGTTTGCGGTCGAACGAGACAGGTCGAGCCATCAGGGTTTCGCCGTTGTGCAGGGTCACGGTGATGGTGTCGACGTCTTGGATGACGTGGTAATTGGTGACGATGTAACCTCGTTCGTCAACAATGATCCCTGTCCCCATGCCCGTGACTTTGCGAGCCTTCGGAGTAAAGAAGCGGGAATCAGTGTCTTCGACGCCGTTTCTTTCAGTGTGGATATTCACCACACTGTCTTGACACAACTTCACGGCTTTCACCAGTGGAGTGTGTCTCGGGTCATGGCTGACCTTTGAAGGGCTTGATGCCGTAGAGATTACTGCGGTGTCTTCTGCTGCAGCCAAGAATGGCTGTGCAGTAAGGCAAATCATGATTGCCGCCGTAACTCGTTGTGCTTGAAACAACATGCAGAACCTGCTTCTTATTCGCCAATGCACTGAATCCGTAGCATCCATTTAAGCTACGGTGTCACGGGTTGTTTCGGCACGTCTGAAAATGCGGCATGAACAAGCCGTACCGCACACACAAACTTTACCAGCGTTACTATCGTGTCAAGATAGGTCGTCTAATCCGATTGGCAGTGACACCACCGGGAAGAATGATTGGGATTTGTCGCTGTTGCTAAAGGCTGCCCGTGTTGCGGCGAACTGGCCCAATGAACGCAGCAAATTGCAACGGTGAGACAGGCATTCTTTGGCCAGTCAACGGGCGGGGCGGCTAAGTTTGCCGAAGGTGGGGCATTGAGTGCACAATGGCGATTCAAGGCGGTGCACATACCCGCCTTTGTGAGCGAGCGGTAGCTGCTTTGGTCGCCGTGGAATGGCACTCAGATTGTCAGCAATCAGTTCCAACAGCGCCAGTCAAATTGTGAGCCGGTTCGGGTTACGTAACTTGGGCGGTGAATTCTGGCGCGTGAACGAGTTGGGTGGCGGATCACGTCCGTGGACTTCTGGCTTCAGTCAGGTGACGATTGAAAGTGATATTGTGGCGACGTGAGGTTTGGCGAGCTGCAGTGCGGCGATGTGCGGGGTGAAAGGTTTCGTGATTGATGGACGTTTGCAGCGAAAAAATCGGCTCTGGCTGCAATTTACTGTTTTTGTGGCCAGAAGCTTGATGCATCACTTTAAGACTAGGAGCAACTGGTTAAGCCGTTTAGGATGTGAGTGTGTGTTCACTCTCTGCTGCACGGTGGCATTCTACAAACAGATTGATTTATTTTATGTCTCCGCCTCAATCAAATGATTCACCAACCGCTCAAGCTCGGCAAAAGTTGAAGGCGAAGGATTTGCCGGCAGCCATTGAAATTTTGAAGCAGGCTGTGGAGCAATCTTCGGAAGACGCGGCGGTGTTTGAACTGCTGGGCATGTGTCACTTTTCTGCCAAGCAGTACTCTGAGGCAAAAGTGGCTTTCGAAAAAGTGACTCGGCTGACTCCTCAAATCGCTTCAGGTTGGGTCAACTTAGGAGCAACTCAGAACGTACTGCAGGACTTCACAGCAGCCAGCAAAAGTTTGCGAAAGGCGTTGAAGAACGATCGGCAGTCATCTTCTGCGTATTACAATCTGGGGATTGCGCAGAAGGGGTTGAAGATGAATTCCAATGCGGTGTCTGCCTACCAAGAAGCGATTCGGATTGAACCGAAGTTGGCGGAAGCCTACGCGAACTTGGCGAACATGTTCATCGATATGAAGAACAACAAGCAGGCGATTCGTACTTTGGAAGCCGGGCAAAAGGAATGTCCGAAGGATCGCAAGATTGCCGTATTGTTGAAAAAGGTCATGGGGCTCACAGACGAAGCCAAGCGTGCAGTGGCTCCGCTGGGCCGCTTGGTGAATGAAGTAGAGCTTGCTAAAAAACAGATTTGCACAGGCAAGCGAGACCTGACTTCGCGAGAGCGCCAAGACGAGCGCAATCTGTTGAAGACTCGTAGCAAGTCGATCCGCGACAGCGTTCCCGAAATGATTAGCCTGCTTGATCACGATCTGACTCAGCAGATCCATGTTTTGCATCTGGCAGCATTGCAAAAAGACGATCGCGGCGACGGCGTGTTTAGCTACGGAGAAATGACGGAAACGCTTGAGACTCTGGGGACGTGGCGTAGCGAGAGCAGTGCCGCGGCGTCTGAAATTCGAACTCATTTGGAACGCACTGATCCCGGCCTTTAGCCGTTTGTCTGGTCAAAGATTCTAGGCTGGATTATGGTTTACCGAACCGTTTCGCGTTGCCGCTGGGGCACAGCTGTTTGGGCCTCACCGCTTGGACACCGCCGTCTGAATAACGCCGTCTGAACACCGCGGTCTGAACACAGTCGCTTTGAGTGTTGAATGCAGCACTGTTGAATTCAGGGCGGTTGATGGTGGCTGACTTGAAGTTCGAGACGACTTCGTCGGACTTTTGTTGACGACATCGGCCCATTCGTTCGCTTTTGCTTTGACTGGGCAACGTGAGATCATTCACGAAGCGAGTCGCAGCTGCTTTGGTTCGTGAAGTTGGTTTTGTGTGGTGAGTGACCGAGCTTTCACGAATTGGCCGCTTGAATTGCCTTTTCCCCGTCTGAATGGATGCAAACTGGTTGGGAATAGTGGATTATCCACCAGATTGACATGTTGGGCATGAGTGTGGGGCAAGTTTGGCTTGGCCTGGTTGTCTGCTTGGCCTGCTTGTCTGATGTTGAGTGAATTCCGAGTGTTGCGTTGAGTGTGGAGTTGTAAATGGCGTCGAAAGATTCGAAATCTTCTCGTGTGAAATTGACTCTTTCCGCCGCCGCGTTGACTCAGCTTCTATCCGCGATGGCGTGTTTCTTGGGAGCCTTTGTGCTTCCGAATACGTTTCAGGAATTCCGTGGAATTTCAGAGTACGTGCTGATTGGTCTTGGAATCATCATGTTGATTCTAGGTTTGACCAACCTGTTTTTTGGCAGTCAGATCAGTCGTTTGATGCAAAGAATAGGGCGTCGTTCTCGAGTGGTCGTACCTCGTGAAGGTGTCGGCTACTTGGCCATTATGTTGGTGTTGGCGGTTGGAGCCTTGTTGGGTCATCGCAATATGCCGTTGTTGGTATTCGGGATGATGGCAGGCCCTTTTGTCTTTAACGGTTGGGTTGTGCATGCGATGCTGCGAGGTGTGCAAGTCAAACGGATTGCTCCAGATCGAGCCATCGCGGGGCAGTTTACGACCGTGCAGTTAGAAGTGACGAATACCAAACGTTGGTTGGCGTCTCAGCTGATCGAAGTCAGCGATCGCATTGTGCCGTTGAATCAAAAGGGTTTTAAGACCGAGCAAGAAGTCGGTGTTTCGTTTGTGCGAGTCCCCGGACAAAGTGTACGCACCGGCCGTTACCGTCTGCAGTTTCCACGTCGCGGCAAGTATCGACTGGGTTCGATTCGGCTCAGCAGTCGTTTTCCGATGGGGATTGGGGAACGAGGTCAAGTCTTGTCGGACGAAGTGGAAATAATCGTGCATCCGGCCATCGGTCGGTTGTTGCCAGAATGGGCTCGGCAGCAAAAAGAATTTGCCGAAGCGAATCAGCGAGTAAAAAGCGGGATGGGTTTGTTCGATGACGAATTTCATCGGGTTCGAGAATACCGGTCTGACGATAATCCCCGAGCCATTCATTGGCGTTCGACGGCGAAGCAGGGCCAACTGATGGTTCGTGAATTCCATCAGACTCGGCAAGCAGATTCTGTAGTCGTATTGGACCTTCCCGACAGCAAAGATTGGACACAAGAAGATCGCGAACTTGCGATAAGCTTTGCTGCCACGGTTTGTTTGCAGCAAGCGAATTCGGCGTCGGGGTCCACCATGCTTTTGGGTGTCAGCGGCAAGACCAATCAGTGGATTGCGTCTCGGAACCCAGCCGCTTTTCGAGAAGAAGCGTTGGACGCGTTGGCCTTGTGTGGCCGCTCGGCAGATCCGAATCTGACAGGATTATTTCGCCAAGTGATTGAAGAACATCCGACTCAGGATGACCGCCTCATTATCATCACTCCTCGACCAAACGACGTGATTCAAACGATCGCGGATGTGACGAAACAGCACGACCAAGAAGGCATGTTTGCAGCAAAACGAATGACGGTGGTTGAAGCTCGAAAATCTCGACTGGACGAAGTTTTTCGACTGGATGAATCCAGTTCGGTCGCAGCAAGTTCGAGCGAAGGGAAGCGTCCGGCACTGCAGCAGCCTGATAAATCGGCAGCCGTGGTTCAGAATGAGGTGTCGGTATGAATGACCAGACAAAAGTTCAAAGAGCATTTCTTCGCAGTTTGTCGATTTCCATCAGCATCGCGTCATTGATTTTGGCGGCGGCCGAAGATTCATTCTTGCCTGCGGGGCTGACTCCATTCATCGCGTTGGCGGCTCATCTTTTAATCGATCGACACCAGGTTGTTCACGTTAGCATTGCTTTTGCGAACGTTCTGGGGTCGTTGGCGTTTATTGCGACGGCTTACGAATTTGTCGACAGTTCGGTACTGGGCAAACTGATGGCTGGTTCGCATTTGTTGATTTACATTTCGTGGGTTGTGCTGTTGCTGCCAAAGGGGATTCGGCAGTACTGGTGGATTTTGGCACTGTCGGTTTTGCAGGTCGCCGTGGCGTCTGTGTTAACAGATGACAGCAGCTTTGGGCTGTCTGTGTTCGGTCTGATGTTTGTGTTGATTTGGACCTTGTCTCTGTTCACGTTGTTTCGAACTCAGCTGCGATTTCTGAAGAATTCGGATTCCAGCGATGCGTTGGCGACCGTTCAAGACAGCTTGAATGTGTCAGCGGATCCGTTGGCCGGTCAGGAATCTGAACTGGTGAAAGTCGAAAATGGCATGCAGATCGACGCCGACGAGCAGTGGGTGGGTTGGCGTTTTCGTACCGTGGTTGCCATCGCTTACTTTGCATCCGTGTTGGTGGCCGTGATCACGTTCTTAGTTTTTCCTCGAGTTTGGGTTCCGGAATCTCCTTTGGCCGGACTGACAAATTCCGTGCAGGCGGCGTTGTCTCGAACGGGCTTTACTGAAAACGTTTCGCTGGGTGATATCGGCGAAATCATGCAGTCGGATGCTCGAGTTCTACAGTTCCGGATCAAGTCGACTGCGAATCGCCGAGACGTGTCTCCGGAAAGATTCTGTCTGGAAATGGGGATGGACGAACTTTTGTTTCGAGGCAACGTCATGGGGCTTTATGAACTGGGGGCCTGGGACAGCGGCCGTCCGGGAGGCCGTGTGATGGCCGATGTTGAAGGCAACGCCAGCTTGTTGAAGGACGTCGCGACCGCCGATTATCGACTTGAAGTGTCGCAGGATCCGCCTGAAATTGGCTTTGCATTTGTTCCAGCTCCGCTTAGAAACATCATCGCCAAGGGATCAGGCGTCAACGTAAATAAGCTGAGGTATTCGCAGTCGACTCGAGTAAAAACGACTGCGGCGGCAGGAGTGAAGCCGCTTAGTTTTGAAGGGTGGTATTCCAAAAGGCCCAAGGAACAGAAAATTCATTCCCCTGATTTGACCGTGGGGGGGAATGATAATTCTCGAGTCCTATCGTACTTCAGCGATCCTCAGTTAACGGCGAAGAACCGAGATTACTTTGCGAACAGATGGTGTGTGACGCCCGACCTCAGAGAAGCTCTTCCTGATCTGACAAAGCTCACAGAAGATCTGTGTTCGGATGATGGTGAATTGGTGTCGGAACGAGAATGCACCAATCGAATTTTTCGACATCTGAACACGTCTGGTGAATATAGCTATTCTCTGAGTCCTCGAGTCGATGACTACAGCATTGATCCGGTGGAAGACTTTTTGATCAATCGCAAGACGGGGCACTGCGAATACTTTGCATCGGCGTGTGCGTTGATGTTGCAGTCTGTGGGAGTGCCCGCTCGACTGGTGAATGGCTACAAAGGGTACGAAGAAAATTCAGTGAACGGTGAATTTGAAGTCAAGCAAAAGCATGCTCACAGCTGGGTTGAAGTGTGGTTGGATGGTCATTGGGAAACTCTTGATCCAACTCCTGCCGCTGCAAGGAACGCTGAAGTGAATGAGCCGGGATCTTTTGCTTGGTGGGCCGATCTGAAAATGGTGATGAACGATGGCTGGCTCAGCATGGTGCAGAAGATGAATCCCGAGCAACAAAAACAGATGATTCAACCGCTCTTGGATTCCGTCAAAAAGCAATGGCAGGCAATGAAGTCTCAAGGGCTGTGGGCCACTGTGAAGTCGTTCTTTGTCGATTTTCTGTTTCAGCCCAGCAAGTGGTTTAGCTTTTCAACTTTGTTGGTCACGTTTGTCGTGCTGCTGATTCCCGCTTTGATTTTCCGCCGCAATCCGTTCCGTTGGATCAAGGCAAAGTTAGCCTGGCTGACTCGGTGGGCTCGAGGAAAAGACGGGTCCTCTGTCAGCGTGGTGCGTTTTTATGAAATGTTTCAGCAGGTTTGCCGCAAGCATGGACTGGAACTTTCTGACCAACGAACGGCCGTGGAAAATGCAGAAGAAGCGACTCAGTTTTTCTCTTCTGCTTTGGGGGAAGAACAAGATCGTGGATTACCGCTACGGATTGCGGCCGCGTTTAATGCGGTGCGTTTTGGAGACGCAAAGTTACCGGCCGGGCAATTGCAAGAATTACGAAACGACGTGAATCGTTTGAATGTTGTGCTGAAAGAATCAGCAGGCAAATCGCTTCAAAGTGGTGCGTCGGAATCAACAACTGCCAGCGTTGTCAGCTAGCCATTGTTTCTGTGTTTCTGTGAGTGCCGAGTCAGCAGGGCAGGTCGAGGGCTGAACACAGAAATTCGATCAATGGAAATCCGTCTCGAAACTGCTTTGCCACGAAGGTGTCGAAATCTGGTGAGTGGATTTGCTGAGCGGAAAGTTGGCGTGTGACGATGAAGTCTTTACGTTTCAGGTCGGTCAGCAAGGGGTGGTCCGCTGAAAATCCTCGAGGTGGTCGTTTCAGGGATTCTCCCATCAGCTTGAAGCCTTCGCGAAATGCTTTTCGTTTCCAGATTTTTCGCCATTGCTCAGAATGCTCATCCATGTGTTGGCGAATGGCGGTGCAGTTCTTTGAATCTGGGTGCCAGATACCGATGCCGACAAAGATTTCTTCTGGGGCGATATGCAGGTAAAAACCGGGAGCATGCACATCTTTGCCAGCCATGTGGCGAAAGTGAATCCCGATGTTGGTTTTGAAGGGTGTCTTGTCTTTTGCAAATCGAGTGTCTTTGTAAACTCGCATCAGCGACCCACCCATGCGTTTGGGAATGACATCAAAACAGTCGGATAGCCGCTTCATCGGAGCTTCCATGGCGGCGATGAACGCGAGGGCAGGAGTCAATACATCAGATTCGTAGCGCGGTTTGTGTTCCGCAAACCAGTCTCGATGATTGTTGGCTTTTAACTGCTTGAGAAACTTCAATGACGCTTTGGGGAACCCCTGAAAATCGGACGCCGTAGTGCTTTGTTTTTTCATGAGTTCTACTTTCTGAACAGTGGCAAAGTTTGCATCGGGGCAAAATTCGCATCGTGGCAGAATTGGATGGGTTGTGTGCAGTGAAAATTAGATTCAGATAATTTGAACGTGAAAGGATTGTCAAAGATTCGCTCAATGACGCAATCGATGACAATCAGGAAGCAGCAAGATGAAGAATGAACAGATCGCGTCGTTGTTTAGCCAACTGGCGGACTTGCTTGAAATTCAGGAAGCGAATCCGTTTCGTGTTCGAGCGTATCGCAACGGAGCTCGTAAAATTCAATCGACCGCTGAATCCATGTCGGCGATGATTGAAGACGGTGGCGATTTGACTCAGTTTGACGGCATTGGCAAAGATTTGGCCAAACAGATCGAAGAGATTGTTGCCACAGGGCAGCACGAGCAACTGGTGGAATTAAAACAGCAAGTTCCTCCCGGTGTGGTCGACATGTTAAGGATTCCCGGCGTCGGTCCCAAGAAGGTGGCCGTGTTTTTCAATCAGCTTAACCTGGAAACGATGGAGGACCTAAAACAGGCCGCCACAGAAGGGCGGCTTTCGGCATTGAAAGGGTTCGGAAAAAAGACGGAAGAGTCCATTCTGAAAAATATTGATCGAGCTGTCGAAGCGGGGAAGCGAGTTTCCATTGCGATTGCCACTGAAGCCGCAAGTGCCGTTGTGGAATCACTACTGGCACTCGACCAAGTCAGTCAGGCTGCTGTTGCTGGCAGCTGTCGTCGCCGCAAAGAAACGTGCGGTGATCTCGACGTGTTAGCCACGGCCGAGGATACGGGGGCAGCAATGGATTGCCTGGAAGCTCATCCCTTAACGGAAGAAGTGTTGCTGCGGGGCGATACAAAAATGAGAGTCCGGCTTCGTACGGGTGTCGAAATGGATTTGCGAGTCGTGCCAGACGAATCCTATGGTGCAGCGATGCAGTACTTTACCGGGTCAAAGGAACACAACGTCGTTGTGCGCCAACGCGCTAAGGATTTAGGATTGAAGGTCAACGAATACGGAGTCTTCAACGGCGAAGAACTGGTTGCCGGTGCAACGGAAGAAGAAGTCTATGCTGCCGTGGGCCTGCCATGGGTTCCTCCGGAGCTGCGAGAAAACCGGTTGGAATTTGCTTATGCGGATTCGGCCCAGCAAGCGATGCCCGAGCTGGTTACGGTCGGTGATATTCAGGGCGATCTGCACATGCATACGACGGCGACGGACGGAGCGGGCACGATTCTTGAAATGGCGGAAGCCGCGAAAGCTCGAGGACTGAAGTACATTGCGATCACCGATCATAGTAAACGAGTTTCTATGGCCAATGGATTGGATGCTGATCGTCTGCGAGCTCACTGGGAACAAGTGCGTGAAGCGCGAAGCAAGATTTCGGGCATCGAAATTCTGTGCGGTATCGAATGCGATATTCTGGAAGACGCCACGATGGACTTGGACGATGAGGTGTTGTCTGAAGCCGACTGGGTACTTGGAGTGCTGCATTACGGCCTGCAACAGCCTCGAAAGCAGATCATGGAACGACTGCTCAATGCGATCAAGAATCCACATGTGGACATCATCGGCCACCCCACCGGACGAATCGTCGGTCAGCGTGAAGGAGCGGATGTTGATCTGAAGGAACTGCTTCAGGCCGCATCAGATCATGGCAAGATGTTGGAAATTAATGCTCACTATAAGCGCCTCGACCTAAGCGACGTGCATGCTGCGGCTGCGAAAGAAATGGGCATTCCAATTGTGATTAGCACGGATGCTCATACTTTAGACGGCTTCGATGTGTTGCCTTATGGAATCGATGTGGCAAGACGAGCTGGGTTGACCAAAGATGATGTGGCGAACACGAAGACGTGGGATGAATTTAAAAAATTGCTTCGCTAGTTTGCGAGGGCATTTTATCTTCACGGTCTTCATGGGCCGAACACAGATGCTGTTTTTAACAAGAGGCGCGACAAGGAACGGATGAACAGTTCGAAACCACAAGATGGTCGTACGTTTTTGATTCCGCCATCTCGACGGTTAACGTGGGATTTGTTGAGACTAAATCGGCAGGTGCCTTTGTGTGCTCATGATCGGACGTGCGATTTTTCGAGGCTTGCAGAAGTCCGTTCAAAGGTGCAGCCTCGAATCTCTTGGCCGGCGTTGATGTTGAAGGCGTTCGGTTTGATGGCCGTTGCGTTCCCCGAATTTCGTCAAACATGGTATCGCTGGCCCATCGCTCATTTGTACCAGCATCCTCACAGCGTCGCGGCGATGACAGTGCAAAGAGTTCATAAGGAACGGCCGTGGCTTTTTTGGGCGATGATCGACCGGCCAGAATCATTGCCGTTGCCGGAATTGCAGAGGGTCTTGGATCAATATCAAACGGGCCCCATTCGTCCTCAGTACAAAGATCTATTGCGGCTTGCGAGGTTGCCAACTTTGTTGCGAAGATTGTTTTGGGGATGGAATTTTCATGTCGCGAAAGCGGGACGAGCCAAGCGGTTGGGGACGTTTTTCTTGTCGACACTTTCGGGCAAAGGAGTCGAAATTCAGTCTCCACCGTCGATTCAGACGGGGTGCTTGACGTACGGACCACTGAATGAATGTGGGTTGAGTCGAGTGACAATCGCCTACGACCATCGAGTGATGGATGGCGCTTTTGTGGCTGATGCGTTGCAGTGTCTGGAAGACGTTTTGAACGGTGTGATTCTTGATGAATTAGAAGCACTGGTTGATGGAGACAAAAATTCGCCTGCACTGTCTTCTTAAGAACCGTCTTCGCCTGCACCGTCTTCGTAAAAACAGTCTTCGTAAAAACTGCCCTCAGGAAAACTGCCCGTTTAATACTTCCGATTGAAGATCGGTTGTGGTGTGTCGCTGGCGAAGTGATCTGAGGTCGCAACAGCGTTGCAGTGGTGTGCGCTGGTTGAGGTTTGGCTGCGAATTTTCTGGGCAGAACAACGCCCCGACTTGTCGGCAAGCCGTGGCGTTGACTTCGTGTTGCTAGTTCAGTGAATTCAACGCAGCATCAAGTTCTGCTTTAAGCACTTCGAATGGTTCTAGGCCGACGGAAAGTCGGATGAGTTCGTCTTGGATTCCGATTGCTCGCCTTGCCGCGGGCTTCATGTAGGCATGGGACGTCGATGCCGGATGACTGAAGGTTGTTCTTGAATCTGCCAAGGTGGGAGAAAACGGAATCGAAGGGCAAGCTTTGATGAGTGCGTTGCAGCATTCTTTGCCTCCACCGGCGACTTCAAACGAAACAATGCCTCCACACCCGTTTGGGTAAAGCCTGGCTGCGATGTCGTGAGTCGCATGGCTTGATAGCGACGGATGATTGGTGCGGGCGACTGCCGGATGACGGCTTAAAAAGTCTGCCAGTTGATGGGTGGTTTCGCAGATGTGCTTCATTCTCAGCGGCAGGGTTCTGAGTCCTCGTTGAGTGAGCCAGCTTTCGAAGGGATTGGCATTTTGGCCGAACAGGCTGGATGTTGATCGGACGGACTTCATCGTTTGCAGTTGTCCTGCTGCGACACCCAGCATCACGTCTCCATGGCCATTCAGGTACTTGCTGGCACTGTGAACAACTAAGGTGGCACCGTGTTCCAAGGGTCTCATCAACAAAGGAGTCGTGAACGTGTTGTCGACAACCAGTGGGATTTTTCCCAAAGCTTCGCTGATGCCTGCGATGTCGGCGACTTCGAGCAGAGGGTTAGAAATCGATTCGATGATGCAGAATTTTGTATTCGCCTGGCAGGCGGCTTTGATGCTGTTAACGTCGCAAACGTCAACCCACGTCATTTCGACTTTGAATTTTCGTTCCAAGCGTTCCATCAGCTTCATGCTAATTCCGTACAGCGAGCGGCCGACGATCACGTGGCCGCCCGATTCTGCCAGGGTCAACGCAACTGCAGCGATGGCCCCCATCCCTGATGCGAAGACAGCTCCGGCTTCGGCGTGTTCCAATTCTGCGATGGAGTCTGCTAACGCTGAATGGTTGGGATTGCTGTCACGAGTATAGATGTGGCCCGCCGCTTCGCCTCGATAAATTTGATTCAGTGTTTCGAAGTCTGCTACGTCAAACGCAGTGGTTTGGTAGATCGGAGGAGCACTCGGTCGAGTCTCAAAGGGCTGGATTTCTCCCATACGGGCAGGAATGGGGTTCGCCTTTGAAGAGTCGGTGGGTGGTTGAGATTCAGGCATAGGGGCGACAGAGAGAGGAGTGACGAAGAAAGGGAGATAGTGACCTGAAAGGGGCCTTCGTTTGGGGTTGGCCAAGTCACTTGGGAGTCTGATTGGCTGTTGTGTGCATCATAGCCTGAAAAAGCGTCTCGACGATTTCCAAGGGGGCGTGTTTGGATTACTGATTCATATTCCAATTGTCAGCAAAGCTGACAATTGGCCAACGCGAGGCATTTCGGTAGAACATGTTTGCATCACTTTGGTAGAAAGCGATTGGCAGCGACAGCTGACCGCTGCAGTAGGGACAGATTCCAATACTTCCCTGCGGCAACACTTTCGATTGAATTCTTCCGACCCGCCTACCCCGCCTGCCCTCACGAAAGACAGTGAAGTGAACGAAGCGAATTCCAAACCTGAAGATTCAGGAGCGTCTGATAGGGGGGCCAATTCACAGCAAGATGTGGTGGAGGCTGAACCTGAAAAAAGCTTCTTTGTGAGCGACGATTTTTGGGCCATTGCGTTGGGGATGTTGCTGCTGCTCATCGCGGTTGGCAGCGTTTATGTGAATCAACAGCCACCGGCTGATGCTTCTGTCAATGTAGCATCAGATGTGTCGGCGGCAGAAGTGCCAGAACTACATTCGGTGTTAAAGCCCTACGTTGGCAAGCCGGGGAAATGGCAACGAAATCCTTTGCATTCATTCGGCATTCAGGGGGGCAAGTCGGGGACTCTGCTGGCGATTCTGGGAATGTACTTCCTGTGTTCGGTGTGTTTTGCCTGCGTTGCTATGGCTCGTCAAGAACGTGTGTTGCAGTTTCTGAAGTCCTTCCTTCTGTTGTTTCTGCTTGCGGTTTTGGCCTACTTTTTGGCGTCGCAGCAAACGGTTCATTACTACGGGTTAAGCTATGCGATGTGGGCTCTGCTGGTTGGTTTGGCGATCAGCAACACGATTGGTACTCCTGCCGTTCTAAAACCCGCGCTTCGTACAGAACTGCTGATTAAAACAGGACTTGTGCTTTTGGGTGCCGAGATCCTGATTTCAAAGTTATTGGTGCTTGGCATTCCGGGCATCTTTGTTGCGTGGGTGGTGACTCCGATTGTGTTGGTGACCACCTTTTGGTTTGGGCAAAAGATTCTGCGAATCAAGTCTCCTTCTTTAAACATGGTGATCTGTGCAGACATGTGTGTTTGTGGAGTCTCCGCAGCCATTGCCACGGCTGCGGCTTGCAAAGCAAAGAAGGAAGAACTGTCTGCGGCCATTGGCTTAAGTCTGATGTTTACCGCCATCATGATGGTGGTGATGCCCTCCTTTATCGACGCCGTTGGCATGAATCCGATTCTTGGTGGAGCATGGATTGGAGGCACGATTGATGCGACGGGAGCCGTTGCGTTGGCCGGAGAGGCTTTAGGAGATGACGCCGAAAAAATTGCAACGACCGTAAAGATGATTCAGAATATCTTGATTGGCGTTGTGGCTTTCTGTGTGTCTATCTATTGGGTGAGATTCCATGAAGGTGGAGAGGGCACGACGGTTGGTGCGGGCGAGATATGGAGGCGATTTCCGAAGTTCGTCTTGGGGTTCGTTGCCGCTTCATTGTTGTTTTCTTGGGTCTATGCGTTTCTACCCGGTGGAGACGAATTGACCACGACTGCGATCAAGGAAGTGACCAAGGGGTATCGTGGATGGTTCTTTTGCTTAGCCTTTGTATCCATCGGATTGGAAACCAACTTCGTGGAATTGTCGAGGCAGTTTCAAGGTGGGCGTCCGTTGGTGTTGTATGTCGCCGGGCAGACGTTGAACTTGATTTTGACCTTAGCGATGGCTTGGCTGATGTTTGAAAAACTATTCCCTGAAGCTGTTGCAAGGGCTCTGAATTAAATGGCAATGACTTCTGACGTAGAACTTGATTCAACGACGGATGTCCGCATGGGCAAGTCGACTGCGAAGGGGCGTTGGCAGTTGGCTTGCGTTGTGTTGTGTGTGATTGCGCTGTGGGGTTTTGTGTTCCCGGCGATCGCTGAAACAGATTTTCAGATGGATCGGCAGCGACGGATCGAAGAACGAGGAATCGATCCGATGGCTCTGTTTTATACGGATCACCCGGCCGCACAAGAGCGCCTTTTGCAGCTGTAAAGGTGCAGCTGTGAATGTGTGAGGCCGAACAGTGCTGCGAAAATCGCAGCGAACAGTACAGCGATTGGGCCATGTTTTGGTTCGGTGGAATGGAGGACCTTGGCTTGAGATTTTGGTCTCACAGGGCTCGAGAACCGTTCGGAAAATGGAGCGCTTTGTGGCGGGTTAATTGTCTTCGAGATTTTCGTCTCGGAAGGGAAATCTGACCGTGAATTCGCACCCTTTTCTGTGCTCGCTATGGACTCTCACTTCAGCGTCTAGCGCGTGGCACAGGTGTTTTACGATGGCCAGGCCAAGTCCCGTCCCACCTCGTTCGCGATTTCTGTCTTTTTCGACTCGGTAAAAGCGTTCGAAGATTCGAGCTTGGTCTTCTTGCGAAATTCCGACTCCGTTGTCTCGAACAGAAATCACGTTCGCGTCTTGTTCTTCTTTGACAATAACCTGTACGGCTCCGTTTGAATTGGTGTACTTGAGGGCGTTGTCGATCAGGTTGTTGACGATGGTGCGAATGGCTTGCTGATCTGCCAAAACATAGGCTTCCTCGGGACCGTCGTACGTCAGTTGGATTTCCGTGGTGTCGGCAATGGGTTGCAGTTGGTCCATGAGCTCTTTGGAAATCGCAGCCAAGTCGACGGCTTCTTCATTGAAGATTTGCTGCCCGGATTCGACTCGGGAAAGCTGCAACATGCCGACAATCAGTTGGTGCAACCGTTCTGATTGAGTTCCAATTTTTTGTAGGAAACGTCGAGCGGCGTCTGGGTCAGAGACTGCTCCGTTTAGCAATGTGTCCGTGCAAGCTTGGATGACGGTCAAAGGAGTTTTAAGTTCATGAGAAACTCCATTCATAAAGTCTTTTCGCAAAACTTCCAGTCGACGAATGGCGGTCACATCATGCAACACCAGAATGACTCCACCTTTGGCAAGTGGAGACACGACAAGGTTCAAGTAGGTGTCTCGGCGAGGATGTTTGAATTCGACTTTGATCATTTCTCCTCGTTCAAGGACTTCAGTGACGGTATCTTGAATAATGGTGCTGCGGACGCATTCAAAGAGCGGTCGTCCCATGGCGGCTTCGATTTTTAGATCCATTAGTTGACAGGCAACATCATTCGCAAACAGAATG
This sequence comes from Fuerstiella sp., assembly GCA_039974975.1. Classification (GTDB taxonomy): domain Bacteria; phylum Planctomycetota; class Planctomycetia; order Planctomycetales; family Planctomycetaceae; genus Fuerstiella. The sequence continues at coordinate 165,056 of JBDWHY010000096.1, forward strand.
AGTCTGTCTTTGTTGATCGCGATGACTCCTTCAACCATCGCCTGCAAAATGGCAGAGAGTTGGTTTGACGATTCCGTCATCAGCTGAGCTTGATGACTGAGGCTCGACTGCTTTTCCTGACTGACTTTGTCAATCATTTCGAGTGCTCGACTTAGATCCCCCAGTTCGTCATTGCGATCTCGAAGTCGCAATAAAGCGTCTCGACGTTCCAACGATTCCGCTGGATTTCGAACAGCTTGCAAAAGAAAACCCAGTGGGCGAATCACGGCAAGTCCGAACACGGCAAGCAAGATGGCACAGCACAGCCACGCCAATATGGCGACATAAACGATGGACTGCTGATTCAGTTGATCTCTTGAAAGTCTGTTGGCTGCATCATGCCGCAGCACGATGAAAGTTTCTTTCGGTTCTGCTGTTTGTCGAGACGCAGCGTACAGCACATCTCTCGTGGAAGAATCCCATGACAAGGCAATGGGACGTTCACCGGATTCTCGCCAAAGACTTCGTTGGAGAGGCTTTGGCAGCTCGGGAACAAGCGGAATGATGTTGGTGTTTGCATTGTCTGAGGAAGACGTGCTGGTTGCAGACTTGTAGTCGGTTGACATGACCGTGAACGTGGGCAGTCCGGAAGACTGATTTCGAATCAAGACGTAGCACAGTTTGTCGATCGACCGTTTGGCCGAGGACCATTTGTTCAGAATTTGTTCTGGGGAATCAGTTGCCGCAAGTTCGCTTTGGAAACTGATCAGCCGCGATTCAAGGTTGTCTTTGACAATCGTGCGACGGCTGTTTTCTAATTGAGCATTCAGCGCCGTCAGTATGGCAGCCAAAACCAGAGCGGTGGGCAGCAGGTACAGACCACACAGTTTAAGAAACAGCTGAGAGCGAAGCCACATAGCAGGCAGATATGAATGGGGGACGGGCTGAGCGATTTCACCCTTTTCAAGGTGGACTGAATTCGCCGGTGTTAAAAGATGTGGCAGGATGGCTTTGATCGTTGCGGATTGGAAACTGCCGACGAAGAAATTCTCCGAAACTTTATGTGAATTTGTCAGGAACGCCCAAGATCTGACCTGTGATGGGCTTGATTGCCGAAATTCAATCTGCGGTGGTGCTGAGCGAGTACTTTTGTATTTTGGGTCAGCTAAAATCCGGGGCGGGTATCCAAAGCTTGGGATACTGATGCAGCTTGATTTCGCGTGTTTTATAGGGTTCCGATCTTCATGTCCTTTCCACAGAATTCTGGTGGCTTTCCTTCCGTACGTCTTCGACGAAATCGCCAAGCTGACTGGAATCGGCGTCTTGTGCAAGAAAACGTGCTGACGGCCAGTGATCTGATTCTGCCTGTGTTCGTGACTGAAGGCAGCGGAGTGATTCAGCCCATCTCATCGATGCCCGGCGTCAACAGATACAGCATCGACCAGCTGGGTCCGGTGGCTCAGAAGGCGGCGGAGTGCGGAATTCCGGCGATTGCCATTTTTCCGGCGACTCCGGAAGAAGCGAAATCTGAAGACGGAGACGAAGCGTTAAACAGTGAAAATTTGATGTGTCGAGCATTAAGAGCGGTTCGAGATTTAGATCTTAACCTTGGAACAATCGCCGACGTCGCTTTGGACCCGTACACGATTCATGGGCAAGATGGCGTTCTTCGCAACGGAGTCGTCGACAACGATGAGAGTTTGCAGATTTTACAGAAGCAGGCTGTGGTGCAGGCCGAAGCCGGATGCAGCGTGATTGCTCCTTCAGACATGATGGATGGTCGAGTGGGCGTGATTCGAGCGGCCTTGGATCAAGCCGGATTTTCAGGAGTTTCAATCATGGCCTATTCTGCAAAATATGCGTCGGCGTTTTATGGGCCGTTTCGAGATGCCGTGGGGTCGAGCGGGAGTCTTGGGAAGGGCGACAAGAAGACGTATCAGATGAATCCAGCCAATACGGACGAGGCCATTCGGGAAGTGTCGTTGGATATCCAAGAAGGTGCCGACATGGTGATGGTCAAACCCGGCATGCCCTACTTAGACATCGTGCAACGCATTTCGACGACAACAAATGTGCCAGTGTTCGCCTACCAAGTGAGTGGTGAATACGCCATGCTTTGCGCAGCGGCTGAAAATGGATGGTTGGACGGGCAGTCGGTTATGCTGGAAAGTTTGTTGGCTTTTAAGCGAGCTGGGGCAAGTGGTATTCTCACCTACTTTGCTTTGGATGCAGCCGAAATTTTGAACCAAGCATAAACATGTTCCAGCGGCTCAGATGAATCAGCGTTTGTAAAAGCGTTGGTTTGGTCAACTGCTTGTCTTTGCAACCGCGTCAGTGGTTCAACCCGATTTTTGTGTCTGACGGAGACTGATCAGACAGTCAGAAATTTGGCATCAGGATTAAGATTCAAACATGATGAATGTCGTTGTGATTGGTGCGGGTACCGTTGGTAGTACGGTGGCCGAACTTTTGGTTGAACGTGGAATTAACGTCTGTGTCATTGACGTTGATCCTGAAGTGATTAGCCGAGTTGAAGAGAAGCAAGACGTGCAAACGATTTGCGGTTTGGGCTATGACGTTTCCAAGTTGTTTCAGGCGGGCATTCAATCGGCCGACCTGTGCTTGGCTGTGACAAGTAGCGATGAAGTGAATTTAGTGAGCAGCAGTATCGCTCGCGAGATGGGGGCGACTCGCAGTGTGGCTCGAGTGTTCAATCCGATTTTGAGCGACAACAGCACGTTCGACTATCAGCGTCACTTCAAAGTCGACCGCTTGATCAGCTTGGAACATTTGACGGCTTTGGAACTTTCGAAGCACATTCGCAGTTCGTCGATGTTGGCTGTGGAAAGTTTTGCTCGAGGCGGAGTCGACTTGCATGATATGATCGTGGGCAAGAACGCAAAGGCGATCGGAGTTCCTCTGCAAGAACTGCAGCTGCCCGACAATGTTCGTATCGGGCTGATTTCCAGTAACGGAAAGGCAATTATTCCGGGTGCTCGTGACAGCGTTCAGGTGGGCGACCATGTGACGTTAATTGGAGCTCACGGTGCATTGGATGCTGTGGCCCTGTTGTTTGCCGACCGTGATAGCAGTCGCAGCCGAATCGTGATCGCAGGTGGGGGCGAAATTGGTTTGAATTTGGCTCGATTGCTGGAACGGACTCGTTGTCGAGTCACTTTATTGGAACACGATCTTGGCCGATGCGAATTTATCGCCGAGCGGCTTCCCGATACGACCGTGTTACATGCTGACGTGAAAAGCCGTTCGGACCTTGAGGAAGCTCGGGTGGGAAAAGCGGATGTGTTTGTCGCCTGCACTGGTCGAGACGAAGAGAACATTGTTTGCGGCGTGGAAGCAAAAGAACTTGGTTGCGATCGGTTGATTACAATCGTGCGGAGTCCCGATTATGCCAACGTGCTGGAGCGACTGGGGATCGATGTGGCCGTCAGTCCTCGGGAAGCGATGGCTCGACAAATCGCAGGTCTGGTCTCTGAAGGGCCTGTTCGAGAACGCTCACCGATCGCCGGAGACGTCGCGGAAGTTTGGGAAGTGGAAATCCAAAAAGGCACTGCGATTACTCGACACCCTCTGAAAGATCTGAGTCTGACGAAGTGTTTGATTGCCGCCATTCAACGAGACGATCATGTGCGAGTCGCTGGTGGTAATGATCAGCTTGCAGCAGGCGACACGGCCATCATTTTGGTGCACAAAGAAATCGAAGACAGCATGATGAAGATGCTGGTAAAGTAGAGGCTTGTCCCACTTTAAGTTGACCATGAAAAAAGCGTCGCCACCGAATTGATTTCGAGGGCGACGCCTTTTTGTTTTGACAGAGCGGCTGACTTGAGCGAGTTTTTGTCGCTGAGCCTACTCGGAATCAGTGCGAACTCGAACTTGCAGAGCTCCTAGCATCTGAGTAATTGTGTCTTCCTTCTGGTTGATGAAGAACACATTTTCCAACACGATGGCTCGTCGTTCTTGGCTTGGGTGAAGGATCAGACGTCCCGAACGCAGTAACATGTACTCAAGGATGTCGTTGATTTCTTTGTCGATTCGCAGGTTCGGGGCAGAGTAGCGTTTCAGGTCGCTCAGCATACCGTGGTGATGCAGTAGCTCGTTGCCTCGAACTTCCCAGTAGTCGAATCGTCGGCTAATGACAACGCACACGAACAGGAAGCACATCATCAGGATATACAGAATGTAGAATGTTGCATCAGCCTTCGGTTGAATGGAATTGAGTTGCATTTCAAACCATGGCAGCAATCCCGGGTTACTGCTGAAAAGAAGGACAAGCCCGATGATGCCAAAAGCGATGGCGAAAAACAGGGTCAGCGATGTTGTGCGAGGAAAGTCGAATGCGATGACGACTAGGTTAAGGGCCAGCGAGACCAAGAACAGTTTCGCCGGCAGGCCTGCATATTCTGCAGACGGATCGTTGCCGTTTGCCATCATGTAGATCGCCCCAAACAGGGCGACCAAAACCGTCGGGTACAGAAACACGATCTTGGGATAGGACACCAGGAAGACGGAAGGTGATTTGGTTGAATCTTCGCCAGTGGCTGCTAGAGAAGCATCTGGTGAGGCGTCGGTCATATCGAAAAAGTCCTGAGATTAGGTCTAAGTAAATGGGTGTCCAGCGGATGCAGGTTAGCGTTCCTGGAACGGAGTTGCCAGAGACCACCGCTGTCGGGGAATTCGACAGATATTCTGTTTTCTGAGCACGTCTTTGGGAATTCTGCAGCCGAGCAATGCGGTCGGTCGTCGCAGATTTCTTGAGAACGACACTGAGCAGCCTGTTGAAAAAGCCCGGATGTGGCCACCCGACGCGTAAGCGAGGGCTGAATCCCGCCAAAAAACCTGAGGTTCTGAAGTTCTGCATATCCGATCGCCCTCGCTCACGCGTCGGGTTCCCTTTTTCAACGGCCAGTGAGTCAACGCAGCGTGGGACCAAGCGGATCACCACTTTTCAGCGTTTTGTGGATTCGTGCGGCAAAAGTCGGCCAGAAACGTAGGGAAATCAGCAGGGTTCTGTTGCTGGGGACGATTCGTGGTGGTTTTGAAGGGTGACCAGCTGATTTTGGATTGTCGTGACCATTTCAGTGAAATCATGTTCCGTGACATCATGAAGTTTCAGAAATGAATGCCGTGGTTGCCGGCATAGGTTCTTCCAGGTGGTGGTGAGATCTATTGCGTGATCGGCGGCAAAGTTGAGACTGCAAAATGGGGCTCCCGCTTCGATGGTGGCTCCGGCTTCTGGAATGTCACTGAGCCAAAACAGGCCTGTCGTCGATTCGGTTGCTGGTCGGCGTGATGATGTCTGAGCTGGTTGGATGGCCCCACGCATTTGCGACCCACGCATTTGCAGCATGGCTTGCTGTTGTTGCGATGGCAGCTGAAAGGTTTGTTGACTGTATAAAATCAGACGGACGTGTGTCCGAGCATTGTGCGTCCGCAGATCGTGTGGATTGGGGGCGTGTGGATTGGAGCCTCCTGAACTGAAGTCTGAAAATACGGCAGGGTCAAACTGAAGGCAATGTTCCAAGATTTGCCAGCCGCTATTGGCTGTGGAAGATTCAATGATTTCATGAGACGCAGTGAGTCGTGGATTGATTTCAATCACCGACACGTTTCCCGAAGTCCAGATGAAATCAATTCCGAATGCTCCTTGCAGTCGCCAACGCTGTTGTAGCGTGGCTGCAATGCTGCGAAGTTCGGCTTCGGTTGTTTGTGAAAAACGGACGGGTCCTGCGTTGCCACAAAACTGAAATCCGTGAGCATTCAAGGCAGGCTCACCGCAGATCTGCATTGAACATCCCAGCAACCTTGGTGGGTGATTTGGTGCTGATTCGTTGGCATCGACAGTGGCTAAAAACGTGGCCGAGCAGGGGATGCCTTCGACTTCTTCCTGAAGGTATTCCGACGGCTGCAAATTTTCGGCATGCTGCTGCCAGTGCCGATTGTCGATTTGGATCACCGACTGTCCTCCGGATGACAGGCCGTCTTTTTTTAGCCACCTGACTTCCGGACTTGATGCTTGACGGGGCGGTTCCAGGTGGCTTTCAACTTGGCTCGTGGAGTCACCCTCGCGACAGACGTTGTGGGCACGTGGATAAAAGTTGGGGACTGAATGGCCGGCCGCTTTGAGGTGTGGAAAAATTACTTGTGAGTTCTTGAGCTGTTCGGTGACGTCGCTGGTCATGGCGAACACGGGGCGAAGAGATCGGATTCGATTGAGGGAACCGCTGGCAAGTTCGAGGCCTCCAACGGGCACCAAAGGAATGTTGCCGTCGATTGTTTCTAATTCGGATTCCAGTTGGTCGAAGGATTTGATCAGGCGCATGTGATCTGCAGGCAGACCCGCTTCGGTGAGCAGGTGATGGAGATCCGAATCACTAAACAGGTCAATGCAAATGGGGCGCAAGCCGGCAGCGATGCTAGATTGGGCCAGACTGCGCACGCTGGCTCCGGCGATAATTAGGTGGGCGTTGTGGTGTCGATCGGGCATTCTGACAAGATGGAGTGGCTGACGAGTTGCGGCGGTTTTTGCCGACGGTAGGGGCTGGGGCGGGATGGTTGCCAGAGTGTAACGGGATTCTTGGCAAAGACGTCGTCAGCTGGTTTGTTCGGTCCTACGATTCGGGCGATCTGTCTGGCTTCAATCCGGCAGCAGATCCACAATGGGGCCGTGTTTTGAGGTCGGCCACAATCATTTCCGTCGCCACCGGATTCAGTCAGTTTCAATGGCAGCTTATCGAGAACATATTACCGTCAGCGGAACTCTGGGGGGAGCTTATGGCTTCGCCGCAGTGTTCATGTTTGGCTTTTCGTTGTCTCAAGCGATCATCGCTG
>JBDWHY010000097.1:0-36150 GCA_039974975.1 Fuerstiella sp.
CCACGGTTCCGAGTGCACCGTTTTGTTAGCAGCTGATATTGAGCCATTCCCCAATGTGAGTCAAGCAACTTGCTAAGGTCTAACAGGAAGCGGAAGGACTGACTGAGCTTTTAAAGGTGACTGTCTGGAAGCTGTTGTGAAAACGTTGCCTCGCAAACATCACGTGGATCAACCCGAGACTGTCTGATACGAAGCGGAAGGACTGACTGAGCCTATCAATGTGACTGCCGCGAAGCTGCTGAACCAAACTTCACCCCGCCCACATCACGACGATGAAGCCGAAGACCAAACACCACACCCACACGCAAAGGGAAACTGACACTGCTAACGACCGTGATCACCGAGCCGGGACGAGTGATCACCCATTTCAAAAGACGCGCAAGCCCGGCTTCGCGTGCATCACATTGTTATCACGCGTTTCCGTCAGAATGGCCAGAAGAATTGGCCCCACGACGTTGGAATCACGTCTGAGTATTTTACAACAAAGTTTGATCGTAAGTAAAACGCAGAGGCGAAAACGAATATGCACAAGCAGCAGGCCGAGATTGTTGCCGAACGATTGATTTTCGGAATAAAGAGAATGAGAGGTAGAACACCGAGAGCGAGAACCAATGCCCAATAGACCCAGTAATAGTCACCAAGAGCGCGTCTATAGAATGCGAATCTCTCCACGTTTGTACCGAGCCAATAGGTTATGCCAAACTCGACAAGGTGGTACGCAAGAATGCTGAAGCCAACAATTGAGCATGTGAACTTCCCTGCGACGGCATAGCGATTAAATGCGAAAATCAATGCCAGCGAACCCAGAGAAGCAAAAAGTAACACCCAGACCTGATTCTCAAGAATTGCTGAAGAAACTGGGACGCCGCGACCAAGATGGATACCGAGTCCAACCACCGTCATAAACGCGCATAGCCCAATGCCGATCGCGAAACTTTTTCGACCGGTAACCACGGCCAAGTTCGTTTCCATCGGAGCGTCTACAGTCGTAGGTGGTGAGAAGGGGTTTGCCACTGTTTTAGTTGAGCGTGATAACGCCGACCATCAGCCGGTTGTGGCGGTTGATGATCCATGTGACTGCGGTCCGACCACAACTCGGCTGCATGGTTTTGTTATGTGGCGATTTACGGTTGATATTCATTTGCAGTGTGATAGGGCACACGAATTTGCCCGCGCAACCGACCGAACGATGCCTACCGGCAATTATGGCAACTGGGTGTATCGTGCCCGGTTATGTAACGCATGTCGAGTCATTACGGCTGTCATTTGGATCGGCGTATCCAAAGATGCGCAGGGCTCCGGTATCATCTTCATCAGCTGTTTGCCATACGCGTTGAGTCGGGACACCGAGTGAATGCAACCAGTCGACGAGCTGCTGACTAAGTTCGGATTCTGTGACCAAGAGCTCGACGTATTTGATGTGGCGAAGTGGGGTCGTCAGGTTGTCGGGAAACACGGTTGAGAACCTGCCCATCGGATCGTATGACTGCGCTATGCCAACGCATCGGTAGTGCAATTGTGGCCCATACAGCGATAACACGCGGTCTATAATCTGCTGCCACACACTGTCGTCAGCAAGGGGGATATACCCCTTGCGTGCGATGAAGTCGTCGATTAATAGAATGTTGGCAGTCATCGATCAAGGCTCGCTGCTGCGTTTGCCGCATAACGCCAACGTTCACCGGGCCGCGGCGAAAATCATCGTTTCCAAGATCCGCGCGGCCCGCGGCTCCGTGTGCAACGTATTGTTATCCCACCATTCGCGTTAGGGATCGAGCATGAATGGCAACAACGAGCGTATTATTGCATTTATTTCTACGCATAAACATCCATATACAAAACCGACAAGTGCGAATGGTGTCGCAAGAACGATTCCTCCGATAGCCCCCAAAAATGATCCTATTCCATACCCCACTCCACCAATCACGACAGCAAAAACAAGACCCAGAAATAGCCGCATTCCAAATTCCATGCCTTCGGCGACATTCTCAAGTTTTGGTCCTGTCGCGCATGGTTTACAGCGTCCACCATTTTGCTCGGCAGTTGACTGGAGGATCGCAGCACCACATTTCAAGCATTTAGTTTTCGATTCAGCCATCACTATTCGTTCGAGTTCAGAAGTGCCAAACGGTCTTTGGTGGGATAACGCCGACGGTCACCGGACCGTGGAGTGAAGATGTGAAATCAAAAATCCGCAAGGCCCACGGTTCCGAGTGCACCGTTTTGTTATCTGCGTCATTTCGATATGGTAGACGAGTTAAGGGAACTGCCGAAAAGGACGAAACCGCGAAAGGCTTCACGCAGGAGCAGCAGGCTGAGAAGCATAGACGGAACACCAATACAGAGATCACCAATGATCATTGCATCGCTTTCCGGAATATTGGCTGGCATGCGACTGAAAACCGGGATTGACAATTTTAGGTGCAGCTTATTGTAGAGATTCAGCCCGTCAAAGATGAAGCTAGCGCTCCCGGCAAGGAATGGAAGAGCCAAAATCACCGCGATTGAGCGAATCGGCCAGCGCAATGGACGGAACGAGTTTTCGCTCCTGTGATTTCGCTCGTACATGAACGTACAAAACCAAATTAGACATGAAACAACTAGGAAGATGGCTTGGTTTACACCGCAGACCACAAGGATCCCGCCCAAGAGCGTCGCGAGTATCACCGTTAGGATGGATGAAGCACGAGTGGATCGAGCATCGTGTGACTCATGAAAGCCACTCACCCCGGCAGCCAAAGAAATTGCTGCGATTGAAACGGCGAACAATCCAATGGCGAGAGTTCCGCTATAGATCGCTGCGAGGTGGTCATTCTGCATCCCACGTTGCCCGTGTGAAATTGCATTCGCGGCACGCCAGGTCCCGAGCGATATCGCTATGACCGCCGCGACGGAAAGGAAAATGCGATCCTTCGGGAGTAGTGAAGGTGTCCCAACAGCGTCGCCATCACCAGGTGGCTCAAATGAAGTCGGCGACTCGCCAGTGTGTGCTTCGACCACGATGCAGCTCCGCCTTTGCAGATAACGTCAACGATCACCGGGCCGCGGCGAACGACATTGTTTCGAAAAATCCGCGCGGCCCGCGGCCCCGTGTGCAACGTATTGTTATCCAGCGTTGCGTTAATAGTAGTCTTCGCCTGGATGTGTTTGCCGAAATTCTTCGGCCTGAATCTTGGCGGCTTGGTGTTCTGATAGTGAAGGCTGGTTGTAGGCCCAGAACCGTACTTCACGGGATTCGTGAGATAGTTCTTGAACGAGCAGTGGGATGTGTTTCGGCAAGTCTGCATCACCGACGAGTTCGACAAATTTGGCCCGCATTTCGGGGTCGGATTCTGATTGAAGGATACCAGCAATTTGATCGACGTATCGAATCAGGTTGTCGCCTTGCAACAAATGATATCCGTCTTCGTACGTCATTGGATCAGCACTGCGGAGCATCAGAATTGCTTCATCAAACTGCGAGGGTATCATCGTACCTTTGCTGGATAAGAATTATAAGTAACCCGGAAGTTGCCCCGGATAAAGCGGCTTTATTGCGGTGAAGGAATACGTTTATTCGGGTGTGAGAAATCGTCAATCCGAACCAGAGTTGCACGGACTGCCACTCAAAAGGTCGGCATCACATCATGAAGAAGTTAAGGTTGCGGCTGTCGGAAGTCAATTCAGAGCAGGAGCTTGCATTGCTTTCTTGCAGTGAGTGCTCTCCGAATTATACGCCTTTGCAGCTGGGGGAACATCCGCTGCTGTCGATGTCGTCGCCATGTTCGCTAGCACATTGATGACACCGGTTGCCGCATGCGGTGGGATGCCGCCTAGGATATCGGATCTTGGTTCCCGGCAACGGCAAAGTCCCTAGGGCCGATTGAACGGAGCACCACACTGGGTAGACTCGTGTTAGACCCTCCGTGCAGCCAGAATCAGCTACGATTCTGTAGGCCGGATTCTCAAACCTGTTAAACAATCAAAGGACGTACCCATGGCTCTCCCCCCGCACAAACTTGACGATGTGTTTCAGAACGTCGAAAATCCAGAAGAAGCTTTTCTAGCTGACTCTGACGTCAAAGAAGCATTCGAAAAGGCAAAAGCCAAGTATAAAGAAAGCAAAGAATTTCAGGAAGCTAACCCCGGTCTGATGAGTGCCTCCCCTGAACAGGCGGCTCGCGTCGTGTTCATGCAATCGCTGAATGACTCAGATCGACGATAATGAAGTTTGGAGGAAACTGACTACAGCGCTGAGGTGTGGTAGCCGATTCGCTGAAGTCTTTAAATCTAGATCCGTGGTCTCACCGGTTCAAACAACCGGTGGTTCCACCACGTGGTGCGGTGGTCTTTATGTCTCTAGGCCGAGTGGTTTGCCGTTCGCATCCGAACAGTGATCCGCCCATCTTGGATCTCGACCTGCAGCAACTCTTCGTGATCTTGCATCCGGAACATATCACGGATTCCATTCGCGAAATCCGGATTCGTGTACTGGATCGAAGACGTTAGCCCTGATCCTTGTTCATCGATTCCCGGCTGTATTTTCACAATGGGTGTTCTCATTTCGATTCCTCTCTGCGGTGGAATCCACCGGTGTAAATCAGCGGTGTAAATCAGCGGTGTGTTCACGCTTGAGTGTGCCTACGTGACTTTTCGAATTCGTAGGTCATACTGAGTAGAGGCGGAAGATCATCGCTGCCGATCTGTTTAGCGGTTTCGGCGCCAATGATTCCGTGAACGCGACGTCCGTTTTGGGCTGCGACTGAATCACGGTAACGGATGGCAAAGCTGCCGTTCTTTATTCTCTTTGCATATTTCAGCTCGGTTGTTGTGCCTGCATCGAACTTGGAATAGTCTTGGGGGCTCGTAATCAATTCTCCCACTCCCACCCTTCTGACGCTTATCCAATGAACCTCTTTACCCGCTCGGCCATTGCGGCGTTGTTACTGCTGACCGTCGCTCTGCCTGCCAGAAGCAATGCGGATCTCATTCTCAATGTGGATACATCTGCGCAAGAATTCTTCTTTACAGGAACAGATACAGGCACTCCGTTTCCGGATTTTGCAGGATTGGCAGAGTGGACATTAGGGACGCCACCTTCGGGTCCGTCGACTGTAGTTGAGATTGCTCATGAGTTCTGGACGCCAATTGGTCCACTTCAGCATAACCTTGCGCTCGGCGACGCTGGAATTCAATACTTCGTCTCGTGGTTCCCGATCCCAACCACGGTGACAGCCGATGCTGTTGGTGATAGAACTTCCTATGCCAGTGCGACTCTCAGCCAAATTAGTTTCTTGGAGGCTGCAAACGGGACAGTTCTCACTTCAACTCTCGGTACCGGCTTTTCGGACATCTCAGTCGTCGTACTGGGATCTGTGGCTAGTGTCCCTGAACCATCGGTCTTGACAGCGCTTGGCTTTGGGCTAGGGGTTTTCTGCATCGTCCGGTGCCGCCGTCGCAAGGAGGCAATTTCTTCGCAAGCCGTCCTTTGTGCCTTGTCCGGCAACAAGTAGAACTTGTCATCGGAGTATGTTCTGTTGAATGAGCCTTGATGATGATCTCTAGGTACCATTAGACCTATTGCGGTCCAGTAACGCGTACCGCCGGTCTAGCCATCCGGTGGGTTCTGTGGTTCTTCCGACACCATCTCTGGCTTCCGGGGTTAGACTGTGCGTTGCCCCACCTGTATCGGACACAGCTACATGCTCATCTCCATCAAATACGCAGCCATCGCCTTTTCAGTCTCACTGTCCATTCTTTTTTTGCTGGACTTTACCTTGTTTGGTGGCCACCTCGTTCGTATCCGGTCGTTTTGGCTCCAATATGTTTCACCGCCGCCATAGTTGTCGCAACGTCGGCGTTGCACATTGCTGTTTACGATGCAATTCAGCGAATCAAGCGTAATCAGCATCCCACCATGTCCGACACCTCTGTATAGCCGCATGAATTGGACCGCCTTGTTCTGGCCGACATATTGGCTTTGAGATGCGGTCGTCCTCTGAGGCCCTGAGTGGGATTCGAAGCGACCATTGTCCTAACGTCTCCAGTTTGCGATCCAAGTGGGCGTCTGACACGAGGCATTTCCTAGCGTCACTATCAGACGGTGCGTTCTATTGTTTCCAGTTCGCTGAGATTGCGAATTCTCCCGTCTTGCACACTTTCCCGCCGGTGAAGACAACGGCCCATTGGTCCCACACCCATGCCTCCATGCGGAAAGTTGTAAACGCCTGACATCCAATGCCGTGAAATGGGCCACAGGAACTCGAAAACAACTCGGGCCACGAGCAATAGGCCATTAAACTCTTGTCGATGGGAGGACATGCGATTGTCTCAAGAAATGCATTGAGCAACTCCACAGCATCCTCACGTGGTATGGACGGGACGTCTTCTCGCATCGAAGTGTTGTTCATATCACTATCCCAAAAGTAAAGACTAGCGGACCTGTGGCGGTTCTAATTTCGTCAACGTTTTCACTACTCGAATTCGACATGGGAATTCCCATGTGACGTCTCACCGGACTCACCCATCCGGTCGTTTGCGAGGTACGTGATTTGACTTTCCTAAATCCTAATAGCGACTTGAGTTGCGCGACGCTGGCTCAAAAATAATTGCCCATCCAAAGCCAATCAATTGAACTCAAGGGCCATGGACGTCAGGTCAGCGGCGCATGGCATATCTGTTCGAAATGAGCGTTGGCCCACAACTGAAGTACTGCAACTGCTACGCATTGATGTCTGCGAAGGAGCCGGTTCAGCCACAAATTCTCACCTGCGACTTAACAACAGCAAAGGTGATATTCTAATCCAGTGGCCTGATCACGTGGCAGTCGGTTGACTGTCATCCAAGATCGATTACCCAAAACCAAATTGGTTACGCAGCGCGACATACCGACATTGAATTGGTAAACAGGGCGCACGTCGCGAACGGCAAATCCGCCAAGCAGCAAAATCGAAGCGGCTTTCAAAACGTTTGGAATCTGCTGGACATATGAGAACGGCCAAATGTCGGTTCGTCCCTCTCCCATCAAGGGCCCGTTCTTTCCGCTGTGAGCCCCCTCTTGGCTCAACTTCTCAACAGAATCTCAGACGATGGCTGGAAGACGCATTTGTTCGCCCGAATTCGTTCGACGACAGCTGATGCATGGACTCTGCATTTTTGACTGTCTTATGTTATTGTCCCGCTGAAATTCCAACCCGCAGAACGCTTCGCAGACATTCTGGTTGATCTAAGCAAGCGGAAAACTCAACGGTCGGCCGTTGTGCGATCGATTCACTTGACCACACCGAGAAGGCAGCATCGTGACGTTTCGAACTACAGGGCAATATGATTTGGTGATCTGCGACATCGACGGTTGCCTGTCGTCTGAATCTCATGCACCCATCAACGGCATCGCGTTAAACACGATTGCTGAACACAACCGAAAAGCGATCACAGACTGCGATCGCCCTGTTGTGACTTTGTGTAGCGGACGCCCGATCGCTTTTGTCGAATGCCTGTGCCGCCTGTTGCACAACACCTTGGTACCTTGCATCGGAGAAAACGGGGTTTGGATTTGGAGACCTTCCGATAATTCACTGCAAATGGAAGCGTCCATCACCAATGAACATTTGGAAATCATCCATGAATCTCGAAAGCTGATCCGTTCACTCTTCCCCAACCAAGGACTTGTGCAACAGCCGGGGAAAACGGCATCCACAGCGTTGTATCACCCCGACACAGATTTTCTAAAAACCATCCATCCTAAAATTGCCGAAGAATTTCAGAAGCGAAACTGGCCCATTCGAGTATCCATGACTTGGCTGTATATCAACTGCGATCTTCAACATGTGAACAAGGGCACCGCGATTGACCGCCTGCTGGCAGAAACTGGAATCGACCCGCAACGAACGGCTGGCATCGGCGATACAATGGGAGACAAGTTTATTGCAGATCGAGTTTCGTGGTTCGGCTGTCCGGCCAACGCCGAAGATGAAATCAAGAAATCGGCAACGTATGTTTCGCAGCACAAAGAAGTTGACGGAGTCCTGGACATGCTGAAACAGCTGTCAACCTAGCAGACGCCAGTCACCCTAAATCTGCCGTTTTTCTATCCACGACAAAAGCGTGGCACGACAAAAGCGTGGCACCAGGCTGACGGGGCCTCCTTGCTGGGCAGAGTTTCATCAGCCGTGATACCACAGTGTTTTATGATTTCCCGTCCAGCATCGCTTCCATATCTTCCAGAGCCACGGCTTTGGTTTCGGGCACCATGGTGGCGACCCAAACAGCTTGCAGCACCATCATCAAACAAAAGAAAAGAAAGACGTAACCCGGAGCAAACATCTTCATCATGCTAGGGAAGAACGTGGTCAGCAAGGCGGCGAAAATCCAATGAGTAAAACAACCCAAAGATTGCCCCGCAGCGCGGTGTCGATTAGGAAACACTTCGGAGATCAATACCCAAATCACGGCTCCTTGCCCGACCGCATGAGCTGCGATAAAGGCAAAAATGCAGGCTGGAACGATATGAAATGTTTCTGTAAAGAAGGCGTACGAACACAGGCCAAGCGACGCGATGTAGCCCGCAGATCCAATGAACAGCAATGTGCGACGTCCCACTCGGTCGATCAGCCACAAACCGACAAATGTAAAGATCAGGTTGGTCACTCCAATACCAATCGACTGTAACAACGCAGCCTGTTGCCCCAGCCCCGTCATTTCAAAAATGCGAGGAGCAAAATACAGCACCGCATTGATCCCTGACAGCTGATTAAAGAAGGCCACCAACACGGCAATCAAGATCGGAGTCCTGAGGCGCGAAGTCCAAAACGGTTCCGACTTTTGATCCGCCGTCCCGCTGCCACCAGACGCTTCGATGTCGCTCACTGACTTCGCAAGATCGGCGTCGGAAGCATTGGGATTCATTAACTTCAGCACCTTTTCTGCTGCTGTTTTGTCTCGGCGATTTGTAATGAGCCATCGAGGACTTTCAGGCAAGGAAAGACACATCACCGCATAGATCACTGCCGGAACAGCTTCGATTCCCAACATCCATCTCCACGCCTGATCGCCCCCAAACTTGCCGACAACGTAGTTCGACGCAAAGGCAACCAAAACGCCAAAGACGATGTTGAATTGGAACAAGCCCGTCAGCCGGCCACGGCTTTCAGGAGGTGAAATTTCAGAAATGTACAATGGAGCAGCAACCGTCGAAATTCCGACTCCAAGGCCACCAATCAAACGGGCGATCATGAATGAGTACACATCTGTTGCGAGCCCCGACCAGATGGCCGACACCAGGTAAAGTACTCCAATCCACAGCAACGTCTTGGTACGACCAAAGCGATCAGTGGGCCAACTTCCAAGAAGAGCACCAACGACAGTGCCCCACAAAGCGGCACTCGTTGCGAGCCCGTGTTGGAATTCGGCGAGTCCCCATAGTGCCTGAATCGTCTTTTCGGCCCCGGATATTACAACCGTGTCAAAGCCAAACAGAAACCCCGCCAAGGCAGATGTTAAAGACCAAATGAAGAGTCGTTGATTCACGAACTGGTACCTAAAAAATGATCCAAGGAACAGCAAACAGATGCTCAGGCAAGAAAGCATGGTCCACGAGAAACGCCGAGCGATCAGCCACGTCTTCAGCCTAGCCACTCGAAAACTGTTTCGCAATCACGACACCTAGGACCTCAGCCTGCACGGTACCGAAGTGAGGCAATCTGCGAGTCCACAGGATCGATGTTCGCCTGAGCAATCATCGATTTCCTTTTCTAAAATTCTGTGGATCATCGTCAATCAATGCCCCCTCCAGCCGCCATTCAGAACAACGCCCTCTTCAAGTGATCTCTTCCAGCGTTGATGTGCTCATGCTGCTTCTTCAAGAACAACCGTTTGCTTGCTAAAGATGCGGGGCACCGGAGGCGGTCGGCCGAGCTGCATGGAAATCCACACAAACAGAGACCGAGTCGTATCCTGATCAGGTGAAGGTTCCAGCGGACGTCACGATCGCATTGCCCCTTGGGTTGCTCAGTCCGCGAACGCAGCGCAGAATGGACCTTCGCCAACGGCTGCAAACCGGATCTCCGTTTTGTTGACGCGGTCACCAGAAATATCGTCTTCTAATGATGCCAGCCTATGGCAGACGTCAGAGAGCAGGAATCCCATGCCTTCGGTCACTCGCCGCAGCATTTTGAGCACCGGAATTGCCCTGGCGATTCCGGTTGAGATGCTGACTTTGTTTTCCGGTTGCGATGAATCCAACCGCGATGAATCACAGCCCTCAACAGCCCCTGGTGCATCGAACACCGGTGCATCGAACACCGATGCTTCGAACACCGATGCTTCGAACACCGATCAGCGAAACGGTGATCCAGAAGCCTCAAATCCGCCTGCGAAAGAAGAATCCATGAAGATCCACTACCTTGAAATTGTGACACCCGAAGTTGAAGCCATCTGTCGGCAGTACTCGACGATCTATGCCGTCACCTTCAGCGATCCTAATCCCAGCTTGGGTGGTGCTCGGACCGCAAAGTTGAAGGACGGAGGCATGATCGGCGTTCGTGGACCGATGCGAGATACCGAAGCACCCGTTGTTCGACCGTACCTTTTGGTCGATGACATCAAAGCCGCGGTCGAATCTGCTGCTGATGCAGGGGCCGAAGTGGCGATGCCTCCGATGCCAATTCCAGAACTCGGCATGTTCGCCATTGTCATCCTTGGCGGCATCGAATGTGGGTTTTGGCAAAACTGAAGTTCACGACTTCCGCCGGAAGACAATCAATGGCCCCGAACGTGACATGCGTGAACTTTTCAGATTTGACGCTGTGATGACAGTCAACGGCCGCTGACGACGAAAACCAAACGTCATGCAGGGCATGCTTACAAAGATTTTACAACGTTGATGTTCAACCCGCCGGGCAGAAAGCGTAGGACTTCTGTCGCTTCTGTTGTCTGACAAGTCGCACTTTCATAACGAAAGTGGGTTTGGTGTCAGGCCGAAGAATTCTGCCTGTATCCGATGGGGAAAGAAGATTGTTCACAGCATATCGAATGGTTTGTTTGGCGTTCGTTTTTCTGCAACCTCAGGCCTTCGCCCAAGACCCAAATGGATCTTGGCTTGAATGGCGTGGTCCCCTTCGCACGGGAGTGGCGCCCCATGCGAATCCTCCCGTTCAATGGGATGACGAAACCAACATCCAATGGAAGGTAAAACTGCCCGGACTCGGGCATTCTGCACCGATCGTGACCAACGACTTCGTCTTCATTACCACGGCAGAAGCCTATGGACCGACGTTGCCTGCCGTACCCGTCATCGCACCGGGTGCGCACGACAACGTTGATGTCACTCAGAAGTTTCGCTTTCACGTCATGTGTTTGAATCGGTCGGATGGAACAATCCGCTGGCAAAAGACGGTCAACGATCTACTACCGCACGAAGGTGGCCATGACACGGGTAGTTTAGCGTCTGCGTCGCCGATTTCGGATGGCAAAAACATCTATGCCTACTTCGGATCGTTCGGACTGTTCGCCCTGAACTTCGATGGCGAATTACTGTGGAAGAAGGCACCCAGAAAAATGCTGACCAAGCATGCTCACGGAGAAGGTGCTTCGCCGGCCTTGGCCGATGGGATTCTTGTGATCAACCAAGACCATGAAGGCCAGTCGTTTGTAGAAGCCATCAACACTGCCACAGGAGCAACCGTTTGGAAGAAAGATCGAGACGAAGTCACGACGTGGGCGTCTCCTGTTATCGTGAAAGTCCAAGAACGCCATCAGGTCATCGTCGCCGGAAGCGATCGCATTCGAGCCTACGACTTACAGACCGGGGAAGTCATTTGGATGTGCGGAGGACTTTCGGCGAATGTCGTCGCGACACCGGTTGCCTCGAATGGAATTTTAATTGCCGCCAGCAGCTACGATACCCGAGCCATGATGGCCATCGACTTAAATTCGGCGGCTGGTGATATCACGGGCTCCAAACACGTGCTGTGGTCGACAACTCAACGCACCCCGTACGTGCCGTCGATGTTGTTGGTGAAGGATCACGTCTATTTTCTTCGCCACTACCAAAATGTTTTGTCACGCCGAAACATTCGCACTGGGAAAGAGCCTTCTGGGCCATTTCGACTGTCCGGCATTCGCAACATCTATGCGTCTCCGGTTTCGGCTGCCAACCGAATCTACATCCCCGACCTTGACGGCACCACGCTGGTGTTTACCACGTCAGAACAGCCTCAAATCATTGGCAGAAATTTGCTAGATGATGAATTCGCAGCAACTCCGGCGATTGCCGGAAGACAGTTGTTCTTACGAGGCCGTCGGTTTCTTTACTGCATCGAAGACCAAACCGCGGACTCGAACTGATGCGGACTCACGCTAATGCGGACCCGAACTCACGCGTATTTTCGTGAGCAAAGAAAGTGCAATCGAGCCTCATGAACCAACGTCTGACGCGGCTGGCCCACCGAACTGTCTTCCTGATCACCAGATTGATGTGGCCGAGGCAGTTTTTGAGAGCAGGTATCGATCGCATCTTTGGTGAGTCGCAAAGCTTCAGGCTCTAACCCCTGTAACAAGGCGCAAAAAAGGTTCCTCCAAGACGCGTCTCGAAGGAACCTCATCAAGAACTTTTCTATCCACACGCAGGCCAGTACAACGCCCAGACACCGCAAGTTGATCGCAGTGCGAAGCGTTCGAATCAGCCAACTTGTGTCTACAAAGTAATGTCGTTGGTGTTGCTGCCGTCTTCAACTTTGAAAGTCAGCGAACCATTAGAAGCACTGGGCGGCAGGCCACCACCCTTCCCGGAATCGCCTGCCGAGTATTCGGTGTAGTCTTCTTCTTCGTCACCTTCAGCCAAGGTGATCTGGATGGTGTGGTCTCCGATCACAGCGCCGGAATAGTCATTCGTGTACAGCAAAGAATAGTAGCCTTCGCTGTCAGTTGTGGCGACAGAAGGACGGCCAGTCTCTTTGGGGCTGTATTCCACAATTGCACCAACCAGCGGCTTACCTGCAAGCGTGACAGTTCCGCCGACGTCACCCAACGGGGGCATGTCGGACGGTCCACCGCACCCAGTAAGAATCAACAAGCAACAAATAGAAACGTTTGCGAGTCGCACGATAAATAACCTTTGAATGAGTGCATGTGCACGTGACTGTAAATGTCTTGAATGACAAGCAGCAGCCGGAAAACCGACTGCTGCATGTGCTGTTTCATACGGCTTCAGCAAGCGACTTAGAATTCGCCAATGACCAATCCGTCGTCTCGAAGAGACAATTTTTGGTACAGCCCAAGCGCGTTGAAATCGTTGAAGTCACCAGGAATGATGAATGCCTGCCAAGTTCGGTCGCCGCGATTCAATTGAGTGCTGTGTTGAATATTTTCACTCAGGAATGTTACGGAACCATCGCACAGCAAAAACTGTGCTCCACCGGTATGCTGGCTACTGAAACCGTCTGTTCGACGATCGCTTCCAGTATTCACTGGATCATTGATTGGTGGAGTCGTTCGCCCCAGTGTGTAGTCGGCACCATGAGTACCACCGCCCGCAGCGTTGCGGTTTCCAATCCAAGACCCGGCTCCACCGTCTTTGTCACGTTCGCCAACCATGATCGTGTTTGATGTGCCATCGGTGATGTCACGAAAACGCACGCTACTGTAGTTGTAAATCACACCATGTGGTTCGCGAAAACCGGCTCGAATGGGGACGGAAACTTCATCCAGTCCCGTGCAACCGATGTAGTTTGAAGTCGGCGGCTTCCAGTTTGATGTCATACCACCTGCACCTCGACCGTTGCCGTTGAAGTTGTTTCTTCGCATACCGGCCTGCAGTCGACCTCCCGTGGTGTCACTTGGACACTGAAACGCGGGTAGCTCAGGGAACAATTGATCGGCTTGTCCGTCGTTCGCCATATTGGCAAGAACGTCTCGCAGATTCGAACCGAACCCATTTGCCTGATCGGCAATGTTCTTCTGTTCCAGCATTGGCAAAATCGCAAATTGCCATCCATAGCACTCTCGGCTGGCTTGGATGTTGCCATTCGTTTCCAAGTAGGCTGGTGCAGAACCCATCGGAAACGTGTTGTAAACGTCGTGATAGTTGTGCATGGCAATCCCAATCTGCTTCAGATTGTTTTTGCATTGAGTTCGTCGAGCAGCTTCACGTGCCTGCTGGACTGCTGGCAACAGAAGAGAGACAAGAATCGCGATGATTGCGATGACGACCAGTAGCTCGATCAGCGTAAATCCACGTGCTCGGTTTCTAGGTCTTGTGGTCATAGAATACTCCAAAAAAATAAGAACATGCCCAGAGCGGACGATTGAAATGAGCGTTGAGCAACAGAGGTCAGAACCGACCCAAAACTCAGGCTCGCCTTACAGGGCAAACGAACGTCTACCCTTCAAACAGCGTCAACATTATATTCAAACTTTCTTAATAAAGGGGCCACTTTTGAATGTTTGTGAAATAATGAACGTTCATGAAGTCACGTTTTCCTGACGGAAATCAGTTTTCAGGTGGCAATTCCCGACTCTTTCAAATGTTTTGGGGGTGTCGGTTTTTTTGAAAAAAATATTTTTTTGAGGGGAAATATTGATCATTTTGGCGATCTGCAACACGAAACGGGGGCTCAGAGGGTGTCGTGACGTGATCGATTCGACTGTTTGCGTGCCGGAGAGCACGGATTTGAATCGAGCCAAAACGGTCAGCACTCGCCTCACTGGACAGTTGCCTACCTGCTCTGCTGCTCAACGGCACACACGCCGGCCAGAACGGTCACCTGCTCTTCCCTGACGCATTCCCCCGCGGGCCACCAGGGAATTACCCCACGTGGTTGTTTTCGAAGCATGGCTGCCGATGCGAATGTCGATCGATCAAGTCGGATCCGCCAAACCCGCTGCGAAAACTTGGCCGGTCGGGAATGCATGGCCGGTCGCCAGTTGGGTGGGGCCAGTTGGGTCACTCAGCTCGTAAGCCGTGTTCGCGGTTTTGGATCACCTAAAACGTGAGTCCGCAGCGTACAAACAGACCTTCTCCGACAGATTCTTCAATGCCCGCTTCTTCGTATTCCAAACGGCGTCCGAAGGCCGCTCCAACTTCAGCGAACAGGTTTTTGAATCTCGAAATCCGGTATTCGTAGCCGGCCACCGTTTGGAATTCTCGGAAACTAAACTCCTGAACAGCTCCGTCGTCTCTTTCAACGTCCCAAGTTCCCCCACCGAGTGCTCCAGACCAGTAGATCCAGGTCGAAGATTCCGCGTCGGTGGTCAGCCGAAACGAAACTTTGGGGCGAGGCATCATGATGTTCACATCCCAGCGTTCCGACGGAGTCCACCGAAAGCCAAGCGCAGGCAGCACGGGAATATCACTGCGACCAGTATGCACAGCTCCGAATGTCCACCACAGGCGATCCGGCTTTTGTTCCCAACGTAAAGCAGCCAAGCCAAACAGCTGAATGGATTCTCCAAACGCATTGCTGTCGGCACTCAGCGATGGATTCACCGCCAGCGAAAGGCTCCAACGATCATTCAAAGTCTGCAGCCACATCAAATTAATGCCGACGCGATACAGATCTTCAGGAGTATCAAACGGGACGTCGGCCGTGATTCGAGTGTATTCAAACGACGGGCTTACCATCAGCATCTTTTCTGGAGGCTGAATGGGCAGCACCGTTCGAAGCCCCACTTGCCATCGAGACACCGTGACGTCCGTCCCGCTGCTCACAGAAGCCGATGCGCTGGTGAAGAACAACTGATCCGGACGGCCAGAAGATTTGACGGCAGCACCCGCATTGTCAGCACCCGCACCAGCACTGTCCAAACGTGGTCTTTGCCCCTGTGCTGATGATGACATCAAAACGCACCACGCCAGCGACAACATCAACCGCCAGCTGCGAAGCAGAAACGCAGCACTCAGTCTCTTCGTACAAAGTTGATGTTTAAGCAGAGCTTCCGTGTCCATGCTTCGAGTCTAGCGAAGCAACAAATTGCGACCACGGGGGAAGACGTCCCTTCAGCAAGAAATTCTCGCTGCGACAGACATTCAGACCTCAAAAACGACGGTGCAATGGCAGGAACCGCCGGAGCCGCAGCAGGAACCCGATTTCACGGCCACCGACCACGGCGATTACCGAGATCGCAGCCTTCACTGTCAGAGTAAAGCTGGCTCACCCCGCACAAAATCAACTCAGCAGCAAACGCCCTACGTGACCGGCCAGATTTCTTTCAGTCGATCCAAAGTTGGCTGCAGTTCAAAGCCTTTTTCGGCTACCCAAGAATCGTTGTAGTAGGTGTCTAAATAGCGATCTCCGCTGTCGCAGATCAAAGTCACCACACTTCCGGACTGCCCAGCGGATCTCATTTCCATCATCAGCTGCAAAGCGGCCCACAGGTTGGTCCCCGTCGATGCTCCGACCTTGCGGCTTAAAATCGAGGTCAGAAATCGGATGGTGGCCACGGACACTTCATCCGGAACCTGAATCATTCGATCGATCACTTCTCGGATAAACGATGGTTCCACCTGAGGCCTGCCGATGCCTTCAATTCTTGACGGCAAATCGCATTTCAACAACTTGTTGCCGGTATGAAAATATTCTGAGTTGACTGAATTTTCGGGGTCAGAAACGCACAACTTTGTTGGCTTGCGACAGTACCGAATGTACCGCCCGATGGTCGCTGAAGTGCCTCCTGTGCCTGCTCCCACCACAACCCAAGTTGGGTCAGAAAAACGTTCTTGTTGCATCTGACGAAAGATCGATTCGGCGATGTTATTATTGCCTCGCCAATCGGTGGCTCGTTCTGCGTTCGTGAACTGATCGATGTAGTGGCCATTCATCTTTTCCGCCAGTTGCACGGCTTCTTCATAAATATTGCAGCCGTCGCACAAGTGGTACTGGCCACCTAGGCGTTCGATGGTCTGCAGTTTGCTCACGGTGGTATGCCGAGGCACCACGGCGCAAAACGGCAGGCCCAACATTCTGGCAAAATAGGCTTCGCTAATCGCCGTCGATCCAGAGGACGCTTCGACGATCGGAGTCCCTTCCACCACCCAGCCGTTGCACAAAGCGTACAGAAACAAAGATCGGGCAAGCCGGTGCTTCAGGCTTCCGGTAGGCAACGAAGATTCGTCTTTTAAGTACAGATCGATGTTTTCAAATCCGGGGACCTGAAGTTTTAGCAAATGAGTATCCGCAGACCGGCAGGCTTCGGATTCAATTTTGCTGACGGCGTCATATACCCATTGGTTGTGCATTTTCGGTGGACTCTGTGATTCAGCATGAAGACGACGGCATGTTTTTAAGACAGTATCAACGAGCCACGCGGCAGGAATTCAGATCCAAAACAGGCGGGTCGAATCGGGAATCACCACAAGCTCACGGCGTGAAAGATCCCAATTGCCTGCATAAGCAAAGCATGAAGGCAAGAAAAGGCCGAGTCGCATCTGGTTGACTCTTTTCTGATTTTCCGGCTGAGATAGCTCAATTGACAACCACTGCCATCCCACAACGGCCATTCGCCAGCCCGATTAAATCAATCACACGCTGCCAAATCATGCTGAGTCGGCAGAAAAGTAACATTCCCAGCTCACAGCCGATTCCACCTGCGAGACGCCCATTCTTTTGCTGCGAACATGCCGCTGACATTTTGTGTCGGCCTGATACACTGCCAGCCCAAGCGGCGTTGCTTGTCGTTGGCCCAATTGGATTCCATTTCCGTGCCAGTGAAGTCCAACAAGCGGTGAAGCCAAACGAACCGTGAAGCCTACTGACCAGACAAACCGCACGAATTGACAAAACACGCCCCACGGCAACTCGATCGCCGTAACCATATTCCTATTCCAAATCTCAAACGTATTTTCGAGCGACGATGACAAACGAACTCGCCAAAGCCTACGAACCATCAGAAGTTCAAGAACGATGCATCCGACAGTGGAGCGACGCGGGATACTGCGACGCAGATCCAGATGCATCTCGGGAATCTCATACAATCATGATTCCTCTGCCGAACGTCACAGGAGCCCTACACATGGGTCACTGCTTGAACGGCACGGTGCAGGACCTGCTGACTCGATTCCGCCGCATGGAAGGCAAGGTCGCGTTGTGGATGCCGGGCACCGACCACGCTGGCATTGCAACTCAAGCCATCGTCGAACGACGCATGCTCGAAGAAGAAGGCTTGACTCGGCATGATATTGGTCGAGACGCGTTGGTGGATCGAATTTGGAAATGGAAAGACCAGTACGAAGCTCGCATCCTAAATCAACTGAAGCAAATTGGATCCAGCTGCGATTGGCGAAGAACTCGATTCACTTTAGACGACGTTTGCAGCCAAGCTGTCCGCCGGACATTCTTCAAGATGTTTAGCGATGGGTTAATCTTCCGAGGCAAGCGGCTTGTTAACTGGGATCCTCATCTGCAAACCGCAGTCGCCGACGACGAAGTTTATACAGATGACATCGACGGCCAGTTTTGGACATTCAACTATCCCGTCGTTGATGACAATGGCCAACCGACTGGCCAGAAAATTAGCTTCTCGACAACTCGACCAGAAACCATGCTGGGCGATACGGCTGTTTGCGTGCATCCGTCTGATGAACGCTATACAGAATTGGTTGGCAAGAGCGTACTGATTCCAGTCAACGGTCGAGCCATCCCGATCATCGCTGATGCTTTGCTGGCGGATAAAGAAAAGGGAACCGGAGCCGTCAAAGTCACTCCCGCTCATGACCCCAACGACTACGCCTGCGGTCTTCGCAATCATCTGCCCATGATCAATATCATGAATCCAGATGCGACGATCAACGAAGAAGAAGGCGGAGAATTTGCGGGGCAGGATCGCTTTGAAGCTCGAAAAGCCATCATCGCGAAGATGGAAGAACTGGGGCACTTCGAAGGAGTCGAAGATCGTCAGATTCCGATGAAGTTCAGCGACCGCAGCAAGACTCCCGTGGAACCCTATTTAAGCGACCAGTGGTTCGTGAAAATGGATACGCTGGCTCAGTCGGCCATCGATGCGGTTGAAGACAAACGAGTCAAAATTTTTCCTCAACGCTACACCAAGACCTACATGGACTGGCTGGGTGAAAAACGAGACTGGTGTATCAGTCGTCAGCTATGGTGGGGGCATCGGATTCCTATTTGGAGCCGTCCCGCCACGTCTGCGGAAGTGGCCGCTCATGAAGAAGGAGTCTTGTTTGAACTGCCCGAATTTGGCAACTCGTCTGAAATCGCCGGAGTGATCGCAGACGGAGTCCAGCCGGGCGAGAAGATCGTACTGACGTGTGTTGCTGACGGTCACGAAGACATTCAGCAAAAACTAGAAGCTGCCGGTTTCGAACAGGACCCCGACGTCCTCGATACGTGGTTTAGTTCCGCCTTGTGGCCTCACGCCACCTTGGGTTGGCCCAATACAGACCAAAACCCTCCCATGGTCGATGCTCCTGAAGGATCGGGAACCACCAATGAAGTTCTGAACTTCTTCTACCCGGGTTCTGTTCTCGTGACATCTCGAGACATCATCACGTTGTGGGTGGCTCGAATGGTGTTGGCCGGGCTGTACAACATGGGAGACGTTCCGTTTAAGCACGTCTACATCCATCCGAAAATCTTGGATGGCTTGGGCCAAACGATGTCTAAGTCGAGGGGCAACGGAGTCGACCCATTGGAACTGATCGACAAATACGGTACCGACGCGGTTCGCTTTACCATCGCGTCGCTGTGTGGCGAAACTCAAGACGTCCGCCTGCCGGTTGGCTACGAATGTCCTCACTGCGAAGCCATCACGCCTCAAACCAAAAAACACCAAGACATGAAACCGATGGGCGGTGAAACTCCGTCGATCAAGTGTGGTGGCTGCAAGGAAAACTTCCAATTTCCAAGCCCATGGTTCACTCCTGATGAAGGAGCAGCCGTTGCTCGAATTGTCAGCGAACGCTTCGAATACGGCCGTAACTTCTGCAACAAACTGTGGAATGCCACTCGGTTCGCCTTCATGAACCTTGAAGGCTACTCACCGGCCGCCATCAACGCCGACGATCTCCAAATGGAAGACCGCTGGGTGTTGTCTCGACTGGCAACCACCGCCAAAAACGTTACCACGATGCTGAACCGTTACCAGTTCGACCAAGCGACTCGAGCCGTTCGAGACTTCACGTGGAATGAATTCTGCGACTGGTATTTAGAAATGGTAAAGCCTCGTTTGAAAGACGATGCAACTCGGCCAGTCGCTCAATCCGTTCTCACCTTCGTCATCGATTCTCTGCTGAAGATGTTGCATCCGTTTGCACCATTCATCACCGAAGAACTGTGGCAGAAGCTGAATGAAGTGGCTCCTGTTCGAGGTCTTTACAAGCCATCAGCGGCCGTCGAAAGCGTCATGATTGCCCCATGGCCATATACCGAAGCCGCCACAGAAACCGCTGAAGTCGCCGACACACTCATCGATACGGAATTGGAACAGCGTTTCGAACGCCTGCAAGAAACCATTGTCGCCGTGCGTAATGTTCGAGGACTTTACAAGATCAGCCCGAAACAACCTCTGAAGTTGTTCATGAAGTGCAGCGAAGAAGTGGCCGTACAGATGCGAGATGTCACCGACCAATTCGAAAACCTTTCCAAGACGATGTTGGAAGCCGCCGGTTTGGATGTCGAACGCCCAGGAGCATCGGCGACCATCACACTGGCAGATGCCAATGGCTTTATTCCATTGGAGGGGCTGATTGATTTAGAAGCAGAAGTGGTCCGACTGAAGAAGGACGAGCAGCAAACTCAAAAGCACCTCACGAACACAGAAAAGAAACTGAGCAACGAAAAGTTCATCAGCAATGCTCCTGAAAAACTGGTTGCAGATGTTCGAGAAACCTTGGAACGACTCACGAAGCAACTGGAAAGCATTCAGAAGTCGATCGTCGAGTTAAGCGAGTAGGCAGCCTGAATCTGTCGCGAAGACATTTTTCGACGCGGCAGTGGTTAGTGGTTAGTGGGCAAGGGTCTGGCGTCGGTGGGCTGTGGGCTGGACAACGGGTGGCATCAACGTCGACAGTCAGCGGTCCACCCGCTGGCTGTCGATGCCAGTGAACTCGCGGACGCAAGGGAACTCACCTACACTTTGGGATCACACCACCGCGACAAGACGCGGGCCCGCCTCAGACTGCTTACCACTGGAACTCACCATGGCTCAAGACTTTCAAATCACTCCCGATGAAGATCAACTCAAGCAGCTCAAACGAGATCTATCGTTTCATCCATCAGATGCCGCTTCTGCAAAGACTCTGACACCCGATCAAGTCAACAGCTTCAATGCCAATGGCTACGTCAAACCGCTGGACGTCTTTGCGAATTCTGAAATCACTTCCATACGCGAGTACTTCGACGGCTTGCTGGAACAAGTCATGGCCGCGGGTGGAGACAGCTATTCCATCAGCACAGCTCATCGTAAACACGGCGGAGTACACGACATTCTGACCGATCGTCGCATCGTCGCTTATGTTTCAGACTTATTGGGCGAAGACGTCATCGGCTGGGGTTCTCACTTTTTCTGCAAGATGCCGCGAGATGGCAAAGCCGTGGCGTGGCACCAAGATGCCAGTTATTGGCCGTTGTCTCCTTCAAAGGCTGTCACCGTGTGGTTAGCCATCGATGACGCCGATTTGGAAAATGGCTGCATGAAGTTTATTTCTGGCAGCCATCATTCGGGACATCTAACGTATCGAGAAAGCAGCGCCGAAGATCACAGCGTATTGGGGCAAACCGTCGAAGATCCGGAACAGTACGGCACCATCGCCGTTGATGATCTCAAGGCGGGGCAGATTTCAATTCACAGCGATTTATTGCTGCACGGTTCGGAAGCGAACAACAGCGACCGCCGCCGCTGCGGGCTGACTCTACGCTATGCGGCCGCCAGCGTAAAAGCGTCGATGGGCTGGAACGAAAAAGGAGTCCACGTTTTGGGACAAGATGCATCGGGACATTGGTCAAATCACGCGCGACCGGAAACCGAATAACTCCGCACAACTCTTCACCTGTCTTAAAGGTTGCAATACTGAACCAGTCAAAGCGCGGGTCGGCACCACCACCAGCCAATCAAAACAAACAGGCAAACGAACCGACCTTTTTGAAGCAGACTTAGTACCATCGCGGCTTGGTTTACGTTGACGGCGTAAAGTTCATGGTTGCAATGTGTTCATGGCTGCAATGGCTTACCAGTGTTCAATCGGCCCGTTGGGAACTCGTATCAACGCCGTCGCCACGGCCGTGGATCGCTGTCCGTGGCGTTCGGCGATTTCGCTCACCAATTCGTCAAACTCAGCTTCCGATTCGAAGCGTCTGAGCCGATCTTCGAGGTCCTCAGGAATTCTTAGAGTCGCTCCGTACCACGCCGCGAATTTTCGAAACAGGCGGCAACTGTATTCGCCGTGCTGTTCAACCATTAAATAGAAGTGATCTCGTAGAAACTTGACATGCTGTTCTGCCGTTGGCTCAGCAGCAGGACGGCCTTCTTCGACATCCTTCAACTTGCGAAAGATCCACGGATCTAACATTGCTCCACGCCCAATCGCAATTGCCGAACATCCCGTATGCTTCATCATACTGAATGCGTCGTCCACCGTCCGAACGTCTCCGTTTGCGATAATCGGCATGCTCGAAACAGCGTCAACGGTTTTCGCAATGCCGTCTCGATCCACTTCTCCATGAAAGCCTTGTTGACGAGTTCTGCCGTGAACAGTCACTGCGGCGACTCCGCAATCTTCGAAGGCTTTCGCAAGAACCGGTGCGGTCAAAGTCTCGCTGTCCCAGCCTAAACGCATCTTCACGGTCACCGGAATGTCTACCGCACCCATCACTGATTGAACAATGTCGACAGCCGAATCCACATTGCACATCAGCCGAGCACCCCCTCCCGAACCATTAATTTTGGCCATTGGGCAGCCCATGTTCAGGTCGATGCCCTGATAGTCATGATCTTGCAACCATTTGGCCGCATCAACGATCGCAGAAGTCACTCCACCAAAAATCTGAACCGACAACGGGCGATCTTCAGGGCTCGTCTGGATCAGTTCCATGGACTTTCGAGTCTGTGAGATCAACATCTGAGCTTGAACCAGATCTGTCGTCGCAAGCCCCAATCCTCCAAGTCGACGCAACATGACTCGAAAAGCAAGATGAGTGTAGCCAGCGAGCGGAGCTAAAAAGAAACGGCTTTTCAGTTCTCGACCACCAATGCGGATACCCGGTTGAAGCAGAGGACTTTGTGGATCGCCAGAGATCAACTTTGTGTCAGCACTCCGACTAGGCAATTCATCGGCGGAATCCACGGGCAACTTGCCGTCTGTGAAAGGAATGGAATTTTCACTGTGACTCATGTCAGGGCCTACCGGCAGGTTCATTCAGTTGCTTCCGACGGCCCATTTTACCAGCCAAACGCCCCCAATTCTATGCACATCGCAACCGGGAAAGTCGTCCCACTCACGTGGGAAACGGCAGCACCGATGGCCCCATTTCGTGGAACGCTTTCAAGTTCACTTCGTGGATCCAACGATCGAGCGCCGCATATTGATCGTGATCTACGAATCCAGACAACCACGATTCACCAGTGTTTGTCTTAGCTCCCAAACCGGTAAGCCAATGATCGTCGTGAGGCTGCCCTGAATCGACTTTACAAACGCGGCGGCGTGACCTTGAATTCCGTAGCCTCCCGCTTTTCCAAGCGGTTCTTCAGTTGCCAGGTACCACGAAATCCAAGCTTCACTGACGTTCGGAAATTCGACCTTTGCTTTCACGATTTGAAAGTCCGATTCTGTTGCAGAGGAGACTTGAAAGCCCGTCCAAACTTCATGAACTCGCCCGCTGTAATAATCGTGAAACCATTGCCGCACGGTATCTTGCCAAGACCCCAACGGAGGTTTTCCCAACACGACTTCTTCACCGTTGTGGTCAGTACAAACAACGACCGTGTCTGCGCAAATGACGGTGTCGCTGGTACGGAAGTCATCAGTGTTTTCAGGATCCTTTGTAGCACAATTCAATTGTTTACAAACGTCATCGGTCTTGAGCTGCACAATCAACTGAAGTTGGCGTTCAATCTCATCTGTTGTAACAAGACCTTGAAAGCCGGGTTCCTCTTCGGACGTGGGTGGCATGATGACCACAGGGCAATCTGCCGCTATCGATTCCACAAGTCGACGACGTTGTTCAGACTGAGATCCTAGGATCAAACGTTTATGAATCATGCGGTGGTTCAATCTTTATTTCTTGGCGTTCACCATCAAAGCAGTCAGACACGACGCTGTGGCGGCGGCCACGTTGAGTGATGGAACGTTGCCCATAGGAGTCATGCCCACAAGTTGGTCGCAGGTTTCTCGAGTCAGCCGGCGAAGTCCCTCTGCTTCGTTGCCCATCACTAAAATCCAATTGCGATCCAGTGAAGTTTGCATGATGCTTGTTTCAGCTCGCTCGCAAGTTCCCAAGACCCAAAGATCCTTCTTCTGAGCTTGCTTAAGAGCTTGAGTCAAATTGGGCACTAAACTGTACGGGACATGTTCGGTGCCTCCGGTCGCGATGTCACACACTGTCGCATTCACAGGAGCCGAATTGTCTTTGGTCATCACGATTCCTCGCACACCAAAAAATCCGGCCAGCCGAAAGATGGCTCCAAGATTTTGAGGATCCTGAACCTGATCAAGCGCCAGCCACAGTTGATGTTCTCCCGGAGTGCGGCCCTTCCACAAGCTAGCGATCGGAAGCGGAGACACAGGCTCCACTTTGGCAGATCCGGCTCCCGTTCGTTCTGTTTCGCGCTTACGTCCTCGCCCGGAACCTTCAGCTTCGATCTTTCCAACCGAAACCACGACTCCCTTCTTCGCCGCAACCTTGGCGACTCGATCCCATTCGGTGCCAGTTTGAGCACTCGATAAACGCACTGATCGCACGGCCTTAGGGCGAACGTTTAAAGTGGCAAGCACGGAATGGGGGTTGCGGAGTTCCAGCATAAAAGCCTGCGACACATTCTATTGGGCAAAGATCCAAGTTCTGCAGACGCAAAACAGCGTTGAATTCGCAGAAGGGTAAATTTCAAGATGTCTCTTTGCGACGTTCGGCCATTGATTCCTTCGAATTTCCGGACAGCAGCAAACCAGAATCCCGACTGGTCTGGCATTTATGAGCAGTCCCACTGAAATCATCCGCTGACATCGTGACCATTCCCCAACAGTTTGCCCCCGATACCAGTCAGTTATTGCGGATCGATCAACGCCCGACCTCGCATGCAACGCGCCCCGATCTTGATATCATTCCAGCCAGAAAATCTCCTCAAACTGCTTTCGTCCGTTCTATCCCAAGGTGCCACCTCTTATGTCTCGAGCTTTACTGGTGATTGATGTCCAAAATGAATACTTCACTGGCATGCTGCCGATCAGTCACCCCGCCGGGCATCTCGAAAACATTTTGAAGGCCATGGACGCTGCGACTGCTGCAGGAGTATCCGTGATTGTCATCCAGCACACGATGACGGCAGCAGAACCGCCGTTGTTTCAACGAGACTCTGCTGAATGGCAATTACATTCAGATGTTGCCAGTCGGAAGCGAGATCTATTGATTGAAAAAAATCTGCCCGGCAGCTTCACCGGAACCAATCTGGAACAATGGCTGAAAGAACACGACATCGAAGTGGTGACCATCGCCGGATACATGACTCATATGTGCTGCGACACAACAGCTCGTCAGGCCGTGCACGCAGGCTACACGGTCGAATTTTTAAGCGACGGAACGGGCACATTGCCACTGGATAACTCGGCAGGAAAAGTCACAGCCGAAGAACTCCATCGCTCCATCCTGTGTGCTCAACAAATGCTGCTGAGCGAAGTCATCAGTACGGACGATTGGTGTCAGAGAATCTTTGCTTAAGCGGCCATCGATTCGTAAGGTGAACATCGTTCACAGGTTCACGCACGATCACTGTGCTTTCGGCAATCCATCAAACAACGCGCTGCCCACTCGGATGATGGTCGCTCCTGATTCAATCGCCACTTCAAAGTCACCACTCATCCCCATCGACAGTTGATCCATCGACCAGGTCTTGGGAACCTGGCCCGCTTGGCCGTTCACTGCTTCCAAAAGTTCCGACAGTCCTCGAAAAGTATCTGCGGCCTGTTGCAGATTTTGATTTGCCGGCGCCATCGTCATAAAGCCTTTTACATTGACCTTGTCGTGATGTTCCGCCAGCTGAGCCCAACGGCTGAGCAATTCCGACTTCGTAAATCCCGACTTGCTTTCTTCTTCGCTAATATTGATTTGCAACAACACATCGGGCTTCACTTCAGTTTCAGTCGCCACATCACAGACCTTCTGAAACAGACGAGCACTATCGATGGAATGGATCAATCCGCAATGAGGCACAACGCTACGAACTTTATTGCGTTGAAGTTGACCAATCAGGTGCCAGTGAATGCCACTTAGCAGCTGCTGGCGTTCAATGAGTTGTTGAGGGCGATTTTCGCCAAACTGATCATGCAACTTGGCCAGTTGCTGCACCCAAGCCCAGTCGGCATACTTCGTGACAGCCACCAACTGAATGTCTTCGGGATTTCGATCAGCTCGTTCACACGCAGCCTGAATTCTGAGTCGTACAGAATCCAGATTCGCTTGCAAGGTCTTTAGGATGGCGTCGTCAGCCAATGGATTCTGAGACATTTGAGTTGGGATTATCGTGATACAAAAGAAGTAATTTGAGTGATCATTGGCGTCGTGAAAATCGTGCGAAGTCCTAATCGACTCGCAGCTAGTTCACAATGGTTGATCGTGCGAACGCATCGTCCAGGCCAGCTAAGACATTGTTAAACTTGAATTCAGCAAGGTCCTGAAAGTCGAACTGACTGCCCACTTTCTTGTTCGCCGATCTCGCTCGACCCGTCGCGTTCGTTGATCCAAACACGGGTGCTGCAGACTTTGATAATTCTGCGAGACGCTGATAGTAGTCTCGACGAACAACGGTCCCCGTGTTCGCCACGTTGACAATGTTCGGAGTCACCGGTTGGCCAGCAACAGTTCTCACCAATGCGGCGGCGTCGTCGACATGGATCAGGTTCAACCAATGGTCTGGGTCTCCGGGCAGTGGTACCTCCTGCTTCAGATCCATGATGCGCCGCAACAGTCGATCGGGACCATAGATTCCGGCAAGACGAAGAACCACGGCGGTCGATTGTTCCATCGAACTTGCTGCATCAAGTTCAGCAAAGTGGTTTAGCACCAGCTGTTCCGCTTGCAGGCAACATTGCCCGCCTTCGGTGACGGGATTTGCTGGCGTGTCTTCTGTGACTTGCTCAACGTCGACGTTCCCATAGACGCTGGTGCTGGAGACGTACATAAACTTCTTAACAGGCTGCTTTAGGTTCTTCAACACCCACTTCAACCCATCAATCCACACGACATCCCGTGCGACTCCGGCCGTTCGGTCATAGCCAACGGCCCATAACACAGCGTCGACCTCAGGAAGTTGAGTCTCGGACGAGGGAGACGCCAAGTCCAGCTGAATCGGCTGCCAGCCGGCGACTGAAAACTGAGCCGCCGTTTCAGGAGAACGAGTGACGGCAGACACTTCGACCCCCGTCGCATGCCACTGCTCGGCGGCTCGACGACCAAGATAACCACAACCAATGATCAAGACAGAACGGATGTTGGAATTTGAATCAGTCATTCGAATACCGCAATTCAGCGACAAAGTGTGAAGGCATGAACTGCCAAATTCACACCAGCAGAAAACAAAACGTGAACGCCCACTGGCTTTAGACTTCACAGTGCCGGTTTCAACGACAAGCAGTGTCTACCCGAGACATTTTGCCTCTCGTTAGTTTTGCAAGATAACCAGACGGCGGAAGCCTGACGGGCAAGTTCGCGTTGAACTACGCCTCTGATTTCATTCGGCAGCTTTTGGAAAACGCTACCTGAATCGAAACGGGCAACTATTTTCCGGCTCCCAAAATTTCACCCAGCGATTCGTAACGACATTCCATGCCTTCGGTGATGGATTCGCGGATCTTGGCTTCGGTCATGACGAATCCCATCATGCCACCCGGAGGTTCAAATTCGATTTGGTCGGTCAACTTACAGGTATTGTCCCCCGTGCTTTCCATGATGACTTGATGCACCCAGCTGCGAGTTGGTCCTTCCAGCTGTTCGGATTGAATCAGCGTGTCAGTCACCTCGGTATATCGATGCTTCATGGTCTGCTTGATGCCGTAAGTCGAAACCTGAAATTCAATTTCAGACCCTTCCTGAATCACATCGTCCGCAGACACAATCTTCAGATTCATTTCGGGGTCGGTGATCTCTTTCAGATTAATGGACTTCCCAAGGTATTCCCTCAGGGTGGCGACACTGCAATTAAGATCAGTTGAACAGACGACTTCCGGCATTCGATTGGGCTTTCCTTGGGAGCTTCGGGGCTGATTGCAGGCAGTTTACAATGAAGTTGATCACTTTCGCGAGCCCCGCGCAGGGGGCTTGACGACCGTTTCACCATCATTTTGCGTAAAAGAATTCGGAAGAACCTGACTAACCCCGCTCACCGGTGGCCTTTGCACGATCGAGCCGCCCGATTTCCCCCATTTTGAACATTCCCAAATTACGGCAAGCTAGTTTTTATCTGTTCGGCCTCCCGAACTGTTGCCTTGCGGCATCCAACGAAATCAGAGTCTGCATCCTCAGCATGTCATCAGCACCATGAATTCATCAGTCAATCAGCCCAAACGCGCAATGCTTGATTTCGGAGCATTTGTACGGGAAGCCGAGGAAGCAAAACCGGCCTACCAATGGGCTTTGATTCGGCATTCAGATAACGGACGCACAGAACACACAACCGACATTCCATCCGGAGGTCTATCGGTCGGCCGCAGACCCAACAACGACCTTTGCCTCAGTCACCGAACAGTCAGTGGTGAACACGCAAGCTTAAACGACGTCGACGGAACTCTGGTTCTTGAAGATCTGACCAGCACCAACGGAACCTTCATCAACGGAAAACGTTTAACCGGAGTCACCAACCTAAATCACGGCGACGTGGTTCATTTCGGCCAGCTGGTTTTTGCTGTTAAAAGAACCGAACTTTTTGACCCATCGCAATCCAGCCTTCCGTTTGGATCAGAAACTGTCGTCTCAGATACTCCGAAAGACGCACTGCTGTACGAAGGTTTCGATCGTCTGCTGAACAAGCCAGATATCGACCCCTACTTTCAACCCATCATTCGTTTCGACAATCTGGAAACAATGGGCTACGAAGTTCTTGTTCGCAGCACTGTCGAGGGCCTGGAATATCCGGATCGCATCTTCAAAATTGCGGCGATGAGAACCGCTGAAGTGCAGCTGAGTGAACTGTGCCGAACCGAAGGACTGCTTTCGGGCTTGCAACTTGATCCTCACAATCGCTACTTCTTAAACACTCACGCTCGAGAACTTGAAACACCTCGACTGCTTCAGTCTCTCACTGAACTGCGTAACGACTTCCCGAAGCTAGACATCGTCCTTGAAGTCCACGAAGCGGCCATCACATCCGTCAGCTATTTAAGCGAATTGACTCGAGTCATGAAGAGCTTGAATATCGATTTGGCGTATGACGATTTCGGAGCAGGCCAAGCCAGACTGATCGAACTTTTCGAAGTGCCTCCGAAGTATCTGAAATTTGATCTGCAGTTGATTCGAGGCTTAGAATCCGCCTCAAAGGTTCATCGAGCCAGCGTGAAGGCACTGGTCAACATGGTTCACGATCTCGACGTGATTGCCCTGGCGGAAGGCGTTGAGACCGAACTGCAGGCTGAAATCTGTCGAGATCTCGGATTCGATCTCGCTCAAGGGTATCTCTTCGGCCGACCTCAGCCTCGACAATTCTGGCAGGACACCATCTGCAGTCCGTTGTTGAAAGACGTGGACACCACCGAAATTTCCGTCAGCACCTAAACATGCTTCGCTCTATACCTGTCAGCACCAAATTTGCTGCCGGAACCACTGCCGAGCCCACTGCCGAGATCAACGTTTGTCTTGATCCGCAAACTTCCATTCAGAGCGCCCAATTTTCTGGGTTAGCTCGTCGATCAGCGGGATAGAAATTGCCGAAGCAAGGTTCGCGCACAGACTGTCTCAGCCCCGCCTGAACTTGGAACGCTTCACACACCCATCCATCGTGTTATCTTGCCCCCACCCCGGCCGCCTTAAGTTTCAAGCTGCCGATCACCTGCAAGGAACGAACGATGGCATGCTTGACTCAACAGAAACCTTCCGCGATCCGCACAGGTGTTGTGTCGTGTTTCGTGGTGACGTTTCATTGTTTTGGCTTCGTCAGCGTAAACCCTAGCTCTGGTCTACAGGCGCAAGAACTGAAGTGGATAAAACACACGATCTACGAAGGCGCCGTGTGTTCGACAGCGGTCGCAGCGGACTTCAACAATGACGATCGAATCGATGTCATTGCAGATGTCGGAGGCAAAAACAGCAAAACGATTCTGTTTCAAGCGCCCGATTGGAAACAAATCATTCTGGATGACAATCATGGCCCCAGATACATCCACAGTGAAACATGGGACATCGATGAAGATGGGCGTTCGGACTATGTTGCAGCCGCCTACAATCCCGGAAACATCGTGTGGTATCAACAACCTCGCGACGCCACGCAAACCTGGAAGCGTCGCCTGATCGACAATCAGATTCATGGTATTCATGGTGTGATTCGCGGAGACGTCAACCAAGACGGTCGCGTCGATCTGTTAGCAACGAGTGCTCTGCCAACAGGCGATTTTCCAAATTCGCTCGCGTGGTATTCGGCTCCATCGAATCCTCTTGAAGCCACTCGATGGAAACGACATATTTTTGCCGTCAATGATGCGCCTGGCCTGACTCACTATCTTGGTCTTGGAGACATCGACGGGGACGGTCGCCCCGATGCCGCCACAGGAGCCAAGGGTGGGCCAACAGATTCAACGGGCAAAGGTGAATGGTTCGCGTGGTGGCAGGCTCCCGCAAATCCAGCTGATCCGTGGGTGAAACACCGCCTGCCCGGTCAGCATCCCGGAGCAACAAATATCCATCCGGCAGACGTCAATGCTGATGGTCGAATGGACTTAATCGCCTCACGTGGCCACGGTGTCGGAATCATCTGCTTTGTCGCTCCGGAATGGCAGATCGAAGTCATCGACCCCACCATCAAAGAAGCTCACTGCCTCCAAGCCGTCGACGTCGACCAAGATGGAGACATCGACGCCGTCACGTGCGCCTTCGGAAGTAAGGAATGTGCTTGGTACGAAAACAACGGCTTCGGAAAATTCACGAAACACATTGTGGGCAATGACCAAGAAGCATACGACATCCGAGTCCTCGATTTCGATGCCGATGGAGACAACGACTTTCTGGTCGCTGGCCGACAATCTCGAAATGTCGTGTGGTACGAAAACCCAGAGCAATAGACGAAGTCAGCGAAATCGACGCAATCCGATACCGGCGGCAGCCGCCCCGTGCAACTTCGCTTTGAACCTGAGAGGCCTTCGCCCAAGCAAATCACTCACAAAAGCAAATCACTCACACAAGCAAACCACTCGCCCAAGCAAGACCACTCGAACAAAAACGCCCCATGACAGCCAAGCGACGAAAAGGCTCCCCTGTTTTCGGCTTCTAGTTCGCGAGGCGTTTTTCCAGAATCTGCTGGTGGTGAACCCAGTGAGCCGCCATGACGTAAGCGATTGAGTTGACACTAAATGGATTTCCATCCGCCGTGCCGGCATTGCAAATCACAGACTTGGAAAGTCGCTTGAGTAGGCTCAGATTCGCAGATCTCAATTCCGAAAACTCGCCCGCCATGGCATCGACGTCGACAGGATCGCAGTAGCCGCAAGACGCATAGTGGTTTTCGTCCCAGCCGGGCAGGTCGACCAAATCGCCAGACGCGAACCTTAAGATTCGATAACCGAAAACTCGTTCAGCATCCAGAAGATGTTCGATGACTTGGCGAACCGACCAGCCGTAGCCTTCGTGCACAATGTCTAACCGATCCGCTGGAATCGATCTGACGAATTGCGGACCAGACGTTTGCTGAGCCACCAACAAGTCCACGATGTTGGCATCACCCGATTCGTTTAAGTACGAATCGGGAAGCACCGTAATCAGCTGCTGGTGATAATGTGAAAGCTGAGACGTCAGAGGACGAGGAATGGACATGGCTGAAATTCAATTAGCTGGCGATTTGAGTGTGCGGTGGCGGCAAGGTGACCAAATCAAACCAATAATGCCCCAAAGCGGTAATGTCTTTGCGGAATTGTAACAGGTCGACGGACTTCGAAAGGTACAGGCGACACTGCAGCCGATACATCTCACGAATTTCCTTTTCAGACGTTGATGTTGACAGCGCAACCACAGGCATCGTGTTTAAACGAGCATCGCCGCTAATCACTTCCATCACCTCGCTGCCAGACATCAGAGGCATATTCAAATCCAGCAGCATTAAGTCTGGAAGGCGTCGCTCTTTTGTGTTGCAACGTTCTTCAAGCAGCTTGAGGCATTCCACGCCGTTTTCCACATGAGTCACCACGATGTCGTACTTCGTCTGCTGGAAGGCTCTTTTCGTCAAGACAACGTCGTCATCGTTATCTTCAACCAGTAGGACTTCAAATGATCGATTCATGATCGTCTCTTCAAAGGAAAATTTATCCAGCCAACGAAATCAGACTCCTGCTTTTCGCAGACACCATCAAAATATTACCACTGTCACACTGGCATTCACATTTTTTCGCTCGGCCCGCTCACATTGCAGCGCCAAACGTCTGTGTTGATGTCCAATCCCGCTTGCTGATCTCTGCCAGTCGCTAACTGTCGGCAGTATAAGCTAAAAACCGAAGGTGAAAGCAACTGCCTTCACCGGGTTCACCAGTCACCCAAATTTCACCTTCGTGCCTCTGCATCACTCGCTTGCAAATGGCGAGCCCGATGCCCGTCCCAGAATACTCGCGTTCCGTGTGCAATCGGCGGAATACTTCAAAAATTTGACCTTGGAACTCGGGGTCGATCCCGATTCCGTTGTCTTTCACTGTCATTTCGAGATATCTCTTACTCGAATTTTCCCTCACGACATCGTCCTGAGCCAGCCGAATTTCAACCGCGGGCCGATCCGACATATTGTACTTGATTCCATTCGCAATAATGTTCGTAAACAGTTGAAACAACTGACTTGCTTCCCCCAAGATGGTGGGAAGCCGGTCGCATTCGACCTCAGTATTCCGTTCTTTGATTTCACCTTCAAGCAACACAAGAACGTCATTCACAA
This sequence comes from Fuerstiella sp., assembly GCA_039974975.1. Taxonomy (GTDB): domain Bacteria; phylum Planctomycetota; class Planctomycetia; order Planctomycetales; family Planctomycetaceae; genus Fuerstiella. The sequence goes on from JBDWHY010000097.1 coordinate 33,250, forward strand.
CTTGATTCAGGTCAATCGGCTTCAACTGCTGACCCTGGATTTCAATTCGAGAATACTGCAGCAAGTCCTGAATCAGCCTCTGCATCCTCTCTGTGCCCGAAGTGATACGACCAAGATAGTCGGTTGCCGTTTCATCAAGCTGATCTGCGTAGTCTTCTTGCAGCAACTGAGCAAAGCCGGTGATGCCTCGAAGCGGCGTCTGCAAGTCATGAGAAGCAACATAGGCAAACTGTTGCAGATCCACATTGCTTTGCTTCAATGCTTCATTCGCATCCTGAAGCTCATCATTCAGCACGGTGAGCTGCTGTTCTGATTGAATCCGTTCTGTGACGTCTCGAGCAACAGCAAAGAACACGCTGCTGTCATTTGGAGACACCAATGCATTCCATTCGAGCCATCGATCGGTATCGTCCGCCCATTGAACTTGATTTCGAAACTCGGTGACACGACCCGATGTCGCTAGCTGTCGAAGCATGTCCCTGGTCGCATCCTTATGCCCATCGATCGCAATATCAGCCACCGAAGCACGGCCCAAGGCATCCACGTTGATGCCCTTCACCTGGCGCCAAGCCGAATTGATTCGCCGAAACTCGCCGCCTTCATCGATCACGCAAAAGAGATCCGGAGACAATGCGAAAAAGCTGTCCCGTTCCCGCTCACTGGCCTGCTCTTCAGTCAGATCGCGCCACGCGACCAACATCGCATAGGAAGAATCCATTTCAACATGATTTAAGGTGACTTCGCACGGAAACACGTCTCCGTCCATCCGGCGATGCATCCATTCAAACCGATGCACGCCACGTTCTCGAGCCATTCCATCCATTACGAGACACTTTTCAGACGATGGAGTTCCACACGGCTGAAGCTCGGGAGAAAAATCGGCGGGATGATGTTGAAGAATGGCTTCCTTGCTGTCCGCCCGCAGCATTTTGACGGCAGGAGGATTGCATTCTAAAATCCCATCCTCTGAAAACAGAAAGTAGGCATTCGGAGCATTGCGAAACAGCGTGTCTCGAAACTCACTTTCTTGATGCAGTTTGGTCACATCTTGAAACACGCCAGACACCGCGACGCAGCGACCATTTTCGAAGACCGGCTGCCCCATTGTTCGCACGTAAATCTGACGCCCTGTCGCTGTCACTAACGGCAATTCAATATCCCAAGATGATTCATCTGCAATGGCTCGGTCAATCAACAGCTGAATCCGCTCTCGCGCATCGTCTCGGTAAAACTGAATGGCAGTCGCAACGTCAGGCTGATAATCGCAAGGAACTTCGTGAATTTCTTTCACCATGTCCGACCACGATAACTCGTTCGTAACGACGTCTAGGTCCCACCCACCAATTCGGGCGATGTCACCGACTTTAGACTGAAAACGACTGGCCTGTTTTTGAGCCAACTCGGCTCGCTTAAAATCAGTGATATCTGTGGAAACAATGATCGTGCGATCTGTCCAGCCTCTCGAATTTCGAATAGGCACATTCTGAGTCTGCATCCAGCGATCTCCGAGCAACTGCACATTGTTCAGGTTTCGCTCGGGCTCTTGCGAGCCACAATCGCTGCTCGCTACGCTGGTGGCCGTGGCTCGACGGACTTTCAATTGCCCTCCTTCTGGCTGGCCGATGCCGGGAAGAACTTCCTGAATCATCTTGCCCTTCAAAGAATCTCGAGCCACACCCGTTACCCGTACCACAGCCTCGTTGACTCGCAGAATACGAGCATTTGCATCTCGAAGAATCACCAAGGATGGAATGGAATCCAGGATCAACTGAGTTTCCAGGCGTTCATCCTGCAGCCGTTCTCGAGATTCACGGTCTGCCGAAACATCAATCAGCACCCCCATAATTCGATGATCTTCTGTCCCCCGTTCACCGCTGCCCGTCGCTTCGGTTCGAAACCAACGATACAAACCATCGCCACAGCGAAGCCGGTACTCTGAACAATAGTGAATTTCTTTGCCGTCAAGGACTTCCTGCAAAGCACCGCGAGCTTCCACTTTGTCTTCGGGATGAAGTCGAGATTCCCAATCATCCAATGTGTTCGACCAGTCTCCCGGTTTGCTGTCTCGAAGCATTGCTCGATAGGTGCTGGAATACACGGTCACTCCCGTGCATGTTTGCAAATCGAACAATCCAATATTGCCTCGAATCATGGCCAACTGCAGGCGGGCCTGAGCACGTTGCATGGACCGTTGAGCCATCGTAAGCTGTTCAAGATGGTGAGACCTTAACAGATGGTATTTCAGAAATAGCCACCCGATGAATCCACCAAAAGCAGTCAGCACCATGGCGGCGAGAACTCGGAAATAGTGATCGGGGAGTCGAGCAGACCATCCTTGTTCAGGCAGCAAACCGAGTCGCCAGTTTAAGCCCAACAGCTGAATCGGATGCTCAACACAGTTTTCCTCAGATGGAAGCTGCTTTCCGAACAACGTTGAGCCTTCACTCCCGTCTTCATTGAGTTGCTTCAAGCTGATCTGGAGATCGGGTGAGGAATAGTTTTCAAACTCTGCAATCATTGAATCGAGGTCAACGACCAAAGCCACGTTGCCCCAATATTCCAACCGAGTCGAAGCACTGTCTTGCTGAATCGCTGAATCTTCAATGTCCCCTGCCTCCTGGGACACGGGCAGCATCACGGGGACACGAAACACAAATGCTTGCCCGTTCTGAATCAAATCCAGAGGTCCGGCAAGAATCGGCTGGCCAGTTTGAATCATGGCCTGAATCGCATCTGATTGACCGGGGACATCCAGCAGATCCACGCCGATGGCCGCCGCATTACCTTCCAGAGGAAAGACCGTTCGAATGACAGTGCCCTCGCTCAGGCCAACACTCCGAATTCCAGGATCCGACTTCAGCAGCAGCGCCGCGTATTCCGAAAACTGCTCGTTGGTAACTT
>JBDWHY010000098.1:0-3873 GCA_039974975.1 Fuerstiella sp.
CACAACGGAAGGGTTTTACGACACCGCCCTGAATGAAGCGAGCAATGCCTGAACCACGAGAGATTGTACCAAGGCCAACGCCCGTTGCCAAAGAGCGAAGGTGTGCCGAAGGCCTAGCGTAAAAATCATGTTAGGCGCCGCCCACGCTGGATGCGGGAGGGAAAATGTACGGCAGTAAACAAGCGATGTTGCGAGCGTCGTCGATGCCGCGATGATGGGAGCCAGAAAACGTCAAGCCGACAGAACGCAAAGCTGCAGGGACTCCAAGTTCTTTGCGACGACCATTGGCCGATGCAAATTCAGCCTTGAGATTGATGTGGCGATCGCCAAACGGATAAGCGACATCGTGTTGAATGCAGTCGGACTGGAATTGCGTGCGGTCGTAGTTGCCCCATGAGCAAAAGGCAAACGGAGCGAAACCGTTGGCCCAATCTATGAAGTTGGCCATTGCATCCGCGAACGACGGAGCGGAATCAACCTGTGATTGCGAGATGCTGGTAAGTTCGCGGCAAAAGTCAGTCAGTATTGGGTTGAGTGCAGGACGGATGAAGGTCTGGAACTCATCAATGGGTTGGTGCGTCGACGGGCAAACCATAACAGCGCCGATTTCGACGATCTCCATATCCGTGCGAGGGAACGAGTTGTCATCGCAACAAGTTGCTTCGAGGTCCACAACGAGGAAATGTTCCATAGTCTATGAGCGGCTAACGGAAGGGTTTTACGACACCGCTTCTCTCCGAAGCCAAAAAGCGTCGCAACACAAATCAGTTTACCAAAAGGAAACCACGTTGCCAAAGAGGCGGTGTCCACGGCGTGGCAAACCAGCAGGCAACAACGGAGCGAAAGAACGCTGCAAAACGAACGACTCTCCAACGACGAAGCCGTGGCCTTGCGTACAAACCATGTTGTGCGGCATTACGGTGTCCATGCGAAACGACCGTCCTTGTAGCGGGACGAGTTGTCAGCCGCCCATTTCATGGACCATGAATTGTATGTCGAGCTGTATTGCCACCATTCGTGCGTATGGCTTTCGGGAATGGGGTATTCGGCACCAAACACGGGTTCAATTGTGTCGCTGTGAAGGGACCACCAACGATATACGCGAATCAAGATGCGTCGATTTCCACAGATGTGGCATGACTGGCTTGATGTCTCTCGCCAGTGAGGCGTCGGTGGCGCAACCAAAACGAGCAGCGCAACAATCACGGCGATGGCGCACCATTCCGATTTCGTTGGGTAGCGAAGACGCATGAATGATTGCCCGCACAACGGAAGGTTTTTACGACACCGCCCTAAACGAACCGAACGATGCCTGAACTACGGGAAATTGTACCAAGGCCAGCCCGCGTGGCCAAACAGAGAAGGTGTGCCGAAGGCCTAGCGCAAAAACCATGTTGGGCGACCGTGACACTAGAAATTAGGGTCAATTCGTCCAAATGGGAAGTTCAGGAATGTGACAATCGCAGTGAAGATGAACCATGCAGGAAGCGTAAGTATCGCGGCGGCAATGGTGGCGGGGCTGCGCTCGTGGAGTAGGAACCCGCGGCACCACAGGCAAACGCCAAAAATCCAGAACAATGGCAACGTGAAGTTAGAAACGAAAAGGCCGAAATCGTCGAGTCCAATGATCGGTTCAGCAATGATACCGATGATGTCAGTGGCGAACATAGTAATCGGCCACGCGAAGAGTGCGAATAAGATGCATCGCGTCTTCGTATGCGGCCAAAGTAACGAGTGACGGGAAGTACCAGAGTCCTCAGGCGATGGCTCAGTACTGGGCTGATACGGATTGATCTCATCGTTCACTGAGGTCGCCCAACGGAAGGATTTTACGACACCGATCCATGACAACGGAGACGGTGTAGAACAAGACAACAGCGTACCACCCCAGCAAATGCAGAGCAACAAAGAAGGTGTGCCGGAGGCCTCTGCGTAAAACCCATGTTGGCCGACCCTATGGAGCGGGATCGAACTCTGAATCGTCAGCAAGAGTTAAGCCAAATTGGGCCTTGATGTCATTTGGAACGCCGGAAGCCGTTTTGGTGTGATTGGCAGATAGCCAAGCGGTTGCAATCGAACATGCGGTGTCCACGTCGGTTACGCGATAGAGCAGTCCGCCCCATGCGCCGAGAAACCATTGACCATCACGTTCGGCGAACCAGAAACTATTGCCAGTGTAGCCACCACCGTCGCGGCGCTGTCCGCAACAGACAATACGATCACCACCGGAATCGAGTGGCATTTCAGTGACAAAGTAGCAAGCGGATTCCATGGCAGCAATCAGCGGCGAATAGACGTTGCGAAAGTTCACTCTGGGTCGGCCAACGGAAGGGTTTTACGACACCGCCCGTAACGAAGCGAGCGAGGTCTGAACTACGAGAAATTGTACCAAAGCCAACGCACGTTGCCAAAGAGCGAAGGTGTGCCGAAGGCCTAGCGTAAAAACCATGTTGGGCGACTCGGTGAGCTAGCTAAAAGTTAAGCCAAGCGGATCGGTTCTCCCCGACCGCGCGTTCAAAAAGGCTGATGATTCGATTTGCGAGGTCGGCCTGATCTTTGAGGAACACGTTGTCGGTTCGCATTGCCTTGAGGCGATCAAGAAAAAGAAGCAGGAGTTCGCCAGACAATTCCCCCTTGGGCCAGTGAGGCACGCCGAATTCACGTAACGCACCGCGCATTTCGCGGGCGCGAATTGTGAATTGGAGCATCCGTGGGACATCTACAACTTCGAGCCATGTTCGTTCGTCGATGGTATCACTGCGAAGGGATTCTGCTGCAGCGTCATCCAACGGAAACAGGAATCCTTCAGTGCCGAATGCATCGGGATTAGCCATTACGGTAGAGTCGCCCAACGGAAGGATTTTACGACACCGATCCATGACAACGGAGACGGCGTAGAACAAGACAACAGCGTACCACCCCAACAAACACAGAGCAACAAAGAAGGTGTGCCGGAGGCCTCTGCGTAAAACCCATGTTGTGGGGCACAAGCACAAACGGAAAACTGACTAATCAGAGGACACGGTAGGGCACACTGCAGAGAATCACGCACACAACAAAAACGCGACACAGATTAAAACAAGGCAAAACCTTGCCAACGAAAGCAGCGGATTCCGAAGACTGCACGGGCGAATCACAGTAGCAACCAGCGAGCACGCACACGAAGAAGGCGACGCCCGCAAAACAATGTGGTGACTCAGCCGGAACAATCCAAACGCGGAAAATCACAAACGTGGAAAAACCAAACGACGAGTAATCTCAGTCCGTCAACGATAGAGAGTCGGAGATCCTGTGACCCACAACGGAAGGGTTTTACGACACCGATCCATGACAACGGAGACGGTGTGGAACAAGACGGCAGCGTACCACCCCAGTAAATGCAGAGCAACAAGGAAGGTGTGCCCGAAGGGCCTCTGCGTAAAACCCATGTTGTGGGGCACAAGCACAAACGGAAAACTGACTAATCAGAGGACACGGTAGGGCACACAGCAGAGAATCACGCACACAACAAAACGCGGCACAGATTAAAACAACGCAAAAACTTGCCAACGAAAACAGCGGATTCCAAAGACTGCACGGGCGAATCACAGTAGCAGCCTGCGAGCACGCACACGAAGAAGGCGACGCACGCAAAACAATGTGGTGAATCAGCCGGAACAATCCAAACGTGGAAGAACCAAACGACGAGTAATCTCAGTCCGTTAACGATGAAGAGTCGGAGACCCTGTGACCCACAACGGAAGGGTTTTACGACACCGCCCTGAATGAAGCGAGCAATGCCTGAACCACGAGAGATTGTACCAAGGCCAACGCCCGTTGCCAAAGAGCGAAGGTGTGCCGAAGGCCTAGCGTAAAAATCATGTTAGGCGCCGC
>JBDWHY010000099.1:0-58580 GCA_039974975.1 Fuerstiella sp.
AAAAACAAAAATTTAGCATGTGAGTGGTGAAGGCAATTCGAATTCGCTCACTCATCAACCGCTGGTAGCGGATTACAACGGCCAGTCGGGTTTGATAGTCTTCTCAAGCCGTGGCCCATTGACTTTGTTCTCGTTCCTACATGGAAAGCAAAAAATTATGATCGTCGTGATTGCGACCGTCACCTGCGTCCCCGGTCAAAGAGATGCGTTCCTTTCTGAATTCAAAAAGATTGTGCCTGAAGTCTTAAACGAATTGGGGTGCATGGAATACGCGCCCACTATTGACGAACCGTCATCGATCGCTGGTCAGCATTGCGACGAAAACCGAGTCACCATTGTGGAAAAATGGAGTGATCTTGCGGCTCTCGATCGCCATCTCAGCGCTCCTCACATGGTTGAATACCGCCCGAAAGTGGCTGACTTCGTTCAGGCAACAGAACTGCGGGTGCTGTCAGCATCTTGCTAACGGAGACTTGTCGCGTTGAACTTTGCGAATCCATCCGCCTTCTGGGCGCTCTTTCTCGCGATCCCCATTGTGGCCGTGTACCTGGTCCGGAACCGCCCATCGACTCAATCTGTGTCGACCCTGCTGTTCTGGGAACAAGTTGCCGATGAACCCGCAACAACTTCGTTCTTTAAAACATTGCGCCATCCGAGTTCGCTGCTGCTTCAGTTAATTCTGCTGCTGCTGTTTGTCATCGCCCTAAGTGACCCTTCTTACCGGACGAATCAAATCGCAGTTGATCATCAGGTACTGGTCATCGACAACAGCGCCAGCATGCAAGCCGTTGATACCAATCAGCAATCACGACTTACAATCGCGATTGCGGAAGCTCAAGCGGTCATCAATGGAATGTCGCCAAGCAATCACGTCTCGATTATCGTTTCATGCCCTTCACCTCAGGTAATCTGTCCGCCCACAAAGTCTCGAGCACTCGCAAAAAGTCGACTCAATCATCTTCAGCAAACAGATTGTGTCGGCCGGCTTCAAGATGCTGTTGATTTTGCAAATGCCATTGCCGGCGGCTCAACAAAAGCATCGATCGTCATCATCACCGATGGCAATGACAACGTCGCACCAAGCGGCGATGCCGTCGCGACCTCTGCTCTTCAAGAACCCACGGCAACCTCGGGCTCTACCAACGTTTCGACAATCCAGGTTGGTCAACCCGAATCCAATGTCGGACTGACGCTGTTCAGAGTTCGTCGAGCATCAACTGATCCAACCCTTTGGCATTTACTGTACGAGATCTCAAACTTTTCCGATTCGCCCGTCGCTGTGAATTTAGAAGTTCAAAGAGATGGAAATCTGATTGACGTCCTTCCCTTCAAGCTGAAGCCCGCTGAATCACGCCGTGCCGTCCTGACTAAAACATCCCGAGAAGGAGGCTTGCTCACCGGCACACTGCGTTCGGCTGATAACAACGGTCAATGGTCAGACAGCCTTGCCATCGATGATCAGGCAACATCGATGCTCGCCAATCGCCCCAATATCGATGTCACTTTGGTCACGAAAGGCAATTGGTTTCTCCAACAAGCCCTGAACGCGAATCCACTGGTCCGTTTGACGGTCATCGAACCGACCCGCTTCATCAACAGCCAAGCTTCAACCAATGGCATTGTCGTGTTCGATGGAGACACTCCACCGATGTGGCCTCCAGAAAATAGCCAAGTGCCTCACAAAGCTCTCGTTGTTGCCCCCCAGGCGTCGACTCGCCTTTGGACATACAACGGAAACATCGACACGACTTTTGTCGGTGACTTCCAGAAGTCCCATCCGTTGGTCGAATATCTGCAGCTTGAAGACATCGCCATCAACTCGGCTTCGGATGTCACCCTCGGTGAGGAACTGAATCCAATCGTTACCGCACTGGAAGGGCAACCGCTGTTAGCCAGCTTAAATACACAAAACACACGGGTTCTTATGCTGGCCGTCAAGCTGAACCGCTCTGACCTACCACTGCGATCCTCGTTTCCCATTCTGTTAACCAATGCTTTGGAATGGCTTGCAGATTCAAGTCCCGAGATGCTGCCTCAAGCAGACACAACCCAACCCACCACAGTGACGCTTGCCCCATCGTTGACATTCAACAAAACAACACAGGACAAGACAGCTGCACTGAAAACACCTGCGAGCAAAACAACACTGATTCTGAACCACCCCGACGGGCAGTTGCAACCTGTCGCGGTGACACAACGTAACGCCAACCTTGGCCAACTCACGAAGGTTGGATTATACAGCCTGGAATCAAGCCCAGTGACCAACACCTCGGTGATCAACACCGCAGAGATCAACACCGCAGAGATCAGCACCTCGCCTGTCAGCAACTTTGCAGACCGTTCAACCAGTTCGCCCACGCGCCTTTTGCTTCCCTGCAATTTGGTTTCATCACAGGAAAGCCGGCTGAATCAACCGGTCCCGAAGGTTTCTGCCCCTGCAACCCGCAGAGTTCAAGCTGCGGGCAGTCACTGGAACATTCAGAACACTTTTCTCATTCTGGTGATGTTGGCCATCATGGTAGAATGCTGGCTGTGGCACAGACGCGTCGTCGAATAACGGCAACGAAAATCCAACAGCACGGTTCCAACTTTTACCTTATGATGAATCTTTAGCCAATAAGATTTTCGCCCGAGTTTTCTTGTTGATGAATGGTGATCGGCCAGCCTGGAAATTGATCTTCTGGATTGTTGGCCGAAGCATCACACAGAAACCGAAATGCTTCCAACTTGTAGGTTTTTGCTTCCGTATCGATGGTCACCATTCCAAAGCCACTGCCTTTTTCATGAGCTTGATCGTAGCGATTGGCGGCCTTACCGACTTCCGGATTTCCCACGGCATAAACGTAAGCCATGTTTCCGAAACTGTCCAAGTATTCACCCGTGTTGGGCAGACCATGTGACGGACGGTTTTCGTGCGACATTTCAACATCGTCGGGACGCCACCAGCGAGGATAGCCAGCGGCGATTGCAGGAGTACAAAAGCTCCAACAACTGTCTCGCTGTTCGTCGACTCCGTACTGCACCAATGACGTTAAGTGCTGATCTCCGTTCACATGCAACGGCATCCCTTTTCGCAAAATCCTAACAGCGTTGTTACGAGGAGTTTGAGGCCAGCTACCACAATCTAAATCTGCTCGAAGGTAACTGTTGTATCCACCATGATGAGTTGCCACTCCTGCAAAAACTGTTTGAGACAGCAACACCTTCATCGAATGACCTCGCCAATCTTCAACCCATTCTTCCAAAAAACGCTCTTGGCGTTCCCCCAAAAGCTCTAAACCATCGATGTCAAGACGAGACATATCGATACCAGGATCGGTGACATGGTCAGCCCTTCCTTTGCCAGTGTCGACTTGCTGAGGTCCGCTTTTAAACTGCCGGTCACCCAAGATCGCAAAGCTCACATTTCCGTAAACCATGTCACCATAATACACGCTGATGTCTTGCTGACACGGAGTCGGATCGAATGAATCGGGGTGATGGGCAACACACGTTTTGTGAACGGCATTCACCATGCGAGCCGGTTCAATATAGCCGCCATTCGATGACGCGCCGCTCGTCTTCACATCCATCGCTTTGCCGTTTTCACCCCACAGATTCCCTTGGAACACATCGTGGTCGTCTGGAATACAGACTGTGGGTCGGTCCTTCATCGAATCGGCAAATGACAATCCAAACATATAAAACTTGCGAAGGTAGTTCAGAATCGCGGGTTCCGCAGGACTGCGAATCAATCCATAGCCACCATGGTTTTCGTAGATTTGATCTCCTGAAAAATACAGCATGTCTGGATCCAGCCGCAGCAGATTTTCATTCACCGGCTGATACGGAAACCCGTAATCTTTCTGGCACGTAAGTGCCCCCAAACGAAGCGGGCGGCCTGTCGGATTCGCCTTGATACTCCCTTCCCAGTAAAACGGCTTAACTTTGCGTCCAGTCGATTTTTCTCGGTACACAAGTCGGTACTGATGACTGGTTGATTCGTCCCATTTAATGACTCGAAAAGTGGCAACCCAAGCGTCCGTATCCAACGTCGCATGCCCCAATGACTTCCAAGTTCCGTCTCGATCAACTTGCAGTTCAACAGTCTGGTTGTCGGCTTCACTCAAAGGTGGAGTCAAAGCAGACATTTTCATGATGAAACCGTCTTTCGAACGCGAATCACTGAGCGTGTACATTGACCAAAGAATGGGACCGAAGGTGTGTGCTTGCGATACCGTGAACGCGTCACCAGCAACCTGCCACTTTCGAAAGCGATAACGAGCCCCCTCGCCATTCTTCAACTTACGATCGAAGTTGCTGACTAACGCAACGTTGCCAGTGACAGCTGCTTTGTCCAAATCCAAGTTCAATTCGGCAAGTGGTCGACCATCTTCACCCAGAGCTTGCAGCGTGAGTCGAAATTGGTCGCCCTTGGGAGCCCCAGTCAGCTTCAATCGAAACCGATCGTCGTTGCCGGGCAAGGCAACACGTTTTTGCCCCAAGACCAGCTTGCCTTGAGTGACACCTGCTTGCCAGCCCCCCTTCGCGAAACAGTTACTGCGATATTCATTCAGTTCGCTTTTCAACCCAATACGAAACCCAGCTCCGCCGTCTTTTTTCTGAGTCTCTGCGCGTTCAACTTCGACCGACATCACAAACTCACCAGCAGTGTTTGTCAGCTGGTGAGTCAGCAGCTGAATATTGCGGTCACCGCCGCCCGTGATACATTCTGCCGCCCCATCAATGATTCGCCAATCTTCCATGGGGTTGGCCCAAAATTCTCGCCCCAGCCACACTCGGTCATGACAATCTTCCCAGTGACTTTCGAATTGATTCACGCCACCGATTCCAAGAGGCACAGTTTCAGAAACAGCTGCTGAAGCGGCGGCGGTTGTCCCTGCGGACGCAGCAGCCAGAGATTTGATGACAGAGCGGCGGGAAAGTGGTGTTGTCATGTTGGAATCTTCAAGAGTCAAACGGTGGGAAAACTGCATTCAGATTGAGCGAGTCCCACAAACACAGCGGGCAACGCTCTCGCAGCCAATTCTTGGGGAAACCCGAGCAATACGGTCAGGGAGGACATTCCATTGTGCTGATCGGCGTCGATTTTACCAGACAGCCCCTCACTTTGTTGAAAAGCGGCCTCCGAGTGGCCCTCAGCAAAGTCTGCGTGTTACACTCACGATGAACCAACGAAAGCAAACGCCCAGATCTCTCAGCCAATCAGCTCATCACTCGGATCGAGCATGAAGGCGAAGGTCACTCAGACGTGGTGCTTGGGGGGGTAGGAAACACGGTAGGCATTTTCCATGAAGGCGGGATTTAGTGACCACTAAGATCACATTGTCTGAAACAGATCGCGATCTGCCACGGCACGTGAAAAATGGCTTCATGCGATTTTCGGACTTCAAGCCGTTAACGCAGGGCGGCGAGGCCTTACTGCAAACATGCTTCGATGAAAATCTCGGACGCATTGTCGTCATGAAGACGCTGCTGCCGCAATTGGCAAACCTTGAAGTTTACCGCAAGAGATTTCTTCGTGAAGCTCGAGTCACCGCGCAGCTCTCTCACCCGGCCACCGTTCCTGTCTACGAAATCAGCCGCGATCGAGAAGCCAACGTCTACTTCACAATGAAGCGATTGCAGGGTCGAGATCTCTGCGACGTTTTGGATCGATTAGCAGAAGGCGATTCAGACACGCAGAAACAGTTTTCGATGCACGACCTGATCAACGTATTGATCCACGTTGGGCAATGCCTCGCGTATGCTCATAGCCGAGGTGTTGTGCATCGAGACCTAAAGCCTGCCAACATGATGGTTGGAGACTACGGCGAAATCACCCTACTGGACTGGGGATTGGCCAAGGTCTGGGATCAAGAAGAAGACGATGAAATCGAACAACTGGTACGGAACGGTCAGCAGCAGGTTTCCGGCAGGCTGACTGGCCGAGGCGACGTGCAGGGAACCCCGTTTTACATGTCTCCAGAACAGGCTCGTGAAACCGGAGACGTGGATGAACGGACGGACATTTACAACATCGGGATTATCCTGTTTGAATTGCTGACCAACCAAAGTTTCATGAGCGGCCGCAACTTCAAAGAGATCAAGAAGAAGATCCTGAACGACCCAGTCAGAACACCAATCGATGTGGTCGGTAAGGGCAAAGTGCCCAAGGCCCTGAACGCCGTCTGCGAAAAGGCGCTGCAAAAAGATCCCCAGGATCGATACCAAAATATGACAGAATTCGTCGATGACCTGAGAAATTACCTGATGAGACAACAAGTGTCTGCATATACGCCGTCGTTTTGGGGAAAACTGATTCCGCGTTGGGGCACCAACTGATAGGCTCACCGCCTTCCAAACACACGCTCTCTTTCCTTTTTTTGCACGCGGAATTCTCCGCCGCGCCCCAAGTGAACTCTGAATGCTGCCACCCACAGAAGAAGCTATTGCCGAACTCACGGCGGAAATCCAAAAGAACAGCCTCGACATCGATGATGTCTACGTCTCGCAACTGTGCGATTATTGTCGAGTGCTGTGGAAGTGGAACGCGAAAATCAATCTGACTCGGCACACTGACGTCGAGGCATTTGCTGGACGAGATCTACTCGACACCATCAAATTACGAGAACACCTACCTGAACATGCATCCGTCTTAGATGTCGGTTCGGGCGGAGGAGTTCCCGGGATCCCGCTGTCGATCCTGAGGCCAGATTTATCAATCACTCTGGCAGAATCAGTTGGCAAGAAGGCCAAGACTTTGCGAGCAATCGTTAAGTCTTTGAACCTGCCGATCGAAGTTTTTCCGCGGCGAGCAGAAGACGTACTGAAAACATCACAGTTCGACTTTCTGACCGTTCGAGCTGTTGCGGGTCTCAGAAAACTTTTGTTTTGGTTCCAACAACAGTCTGGCCAATTTGAACAGATGCTGCTGATTAAGGGACCAAACTGGACCAAAGAACGAGACGAAGCTGCAGATGAAGGTCTGATGAATGGCGTAAAATTGCAGGTGATCGATCAATACCGGCCTCCCGGCCACGACAGCGACAGCGTTGTACTGGCACTGCAGTGGGAACCGAAAACTGCGGAAGAAGAGCAGGGCAATTGATTCGACCGTGCGGCCTATTTCAAGCCGTGCATCACTTGCTAAACCAACTGCCTATTGTGCGAGCGAATTACTGGGCAAACCAATTACTGGGCAAACCAATTACTGGGCGAGCTGCTTACAGCGCGGGTCATGACCTGCGTGAGTATGCGGCTCACTTCCCCTCAAACGCGGCATGCAATCCAACGCCTGCCGCGCCCAATCGTTACGGGAAGAATACCACGCCAACGATCACCGTTCCCAAACCGGCAAACGCGGCCAACGCTGTCATCGGAGTCACGTACCTGAGCCCTTCGGATTCAGACATGCCTGACATTCGAGTGATCACCCAAAAGCCGCTGTCGTTCATCCAAGCGAATGGCTTCGAACCACAGCCGACGGCCAAAGCAACATAAAGAGGATCGACTCCAGCCGCTCCGCTCGTCACAAGACCTCCAAAGATTCCGGCCGATGTCAACATGGCAACGGTCGATGATCCTTGAGCCGTCCTGACGGCAGTCGTGACAAAAAATGCGGCCACCACCAGCATCACAGGCGAAGTGCTGGGAAGACCTTCTAGCATCTCAGCAACATTCGCCTGCCTCATCATTCGACCAAATGCTCCGCCGGCTGCCGTGACCAAAATAATCGTGCCCGCACTGCTAACAGCTTCTTGCATCACGGTCTGAAAACGTTGCCCCGTCGGTCGAACGGCACGGACATACATCACGACTGCAACAGCCGCCGATATCATTAGAGCCGTATTTTTTTCAGCCAACACCTTCAAGGCATGTGCAAAACCATCGGATACGCGTACCCCTAGAAACACCCTTGAACCCATCTCGCCAGAAACAAAAGCTCCTGCAGCGATTAAGATCACTGGAAGCAAAATGGGAACCAAGGCAAGCGCCACGCTCGGTGGACGACGATCTTCAGCTGCACCACCAGAAGGCTTCGATTCCATCGCCTCTTGAGCCAACGTGGCATCTTCAGAAAGTTCAAGCACGCAACGCTTGTTGATCCAGACGGCGTACAGCATTCCAACACTGGCACTGATCAACCCAACAAGACACCCACCCAAGATCATCGACGACAAGGGAACTTCAAACGCTTCGGCGATAAACAAAGGTCCCGGTGTTGGCGGCACTAAAGAATGAGCCATCGTTCCGCCCGCCACAGTTGCCAGCACGTACAGCAAATAGTTCTTTCCTGTCCTTAAACGCAACGCCTTCGCCAAAGGCACCATCAAGTAGAATACGGTGTCAAAAAACACGGGGATGCTTAACGTGAAGCCACTGATGGCAAAGGCGACCGGAGCATTCTTTTCGCCAACTCGAGACACGGCCGACTGCACAACTCGATCAGCAGCGCCACTCTCAAGCAAGCATCGCCCGATGATCGAAGCGGCCACAATCAAAATCGCGAGCTTGCCGCAATAACTGCCCAACGCTTTCGTCAATCGCGATATACACGACTCGCCAGACAACTGGTTCGCAGACTCCAAAGCGGCCTGAGACAACACGGACAACGACAAAGGTTTGGCCAGAGAATTTGAATCGACACCTGACAGTAATTCAAAACCATAGACCTTGCCACGATCACTATCTTCAAGCTCTTGAGTGACTTGCCCAAAGCGCACCATGCCAACGCCATCGGCTGTCTCTGCGACGATGAGATACTCTTGAATCGGGAAGCCATCCAAAGCACCATCAACCGTGAATAATTTTGCTTCGGAATCGAACACTGCCGATCGATCAATCGCTTCACGAGCAGAAGAGCGGCTGATTAAAGTTGCAGGAGTCAGAAGAGCGACAACCATTGCAGCAACAATCAATGCCACAAATGCATGCAGCTTGAACCGCAAAATGCCCACGACCACAACCAGTAGGCCGGCCGCCAAAACGCCCCATGTCGCCATGAAATTTCCCCATCAGATCAATCGGTTTCGCCAATGAATTCGGCGATGTTTCCTTGCAAGGATTTCCACTGTATCCAAGAAAAGAACGACTGTCATCTGACGAACGTGTTTACGAGCAACACACTGAACTGAGCTGAACTGAGCAATCAGCAATCAGCAATCAGCAATCAAGCAAACAATTCACACGACAGCAGAGGAAGCGCTGTAACACACCACTGGGGTTCGTGATTCCACGAGAACGAAGCGGCGCCCCGCCGAAAAGTGAACACGAAGATCTAAGGTTCAAGACTCGAAGCTTTTCTGCTTCGCTTCAGTGATCTCGTGCGTCTTGACTTCAATGGGAAGGCCGACATACGCTTGATCGCCTTTCAAAGGAGTCGTCGCTAGTTCAACATAATCTGGGCGATCGGCAGCTGTCAGGTGCTTGAACGCACGCAGAATGTTTCCGCGGCGAATCAAGAAGACGCCTGGCATTCGAAAGCCGTTGCCTTCAAGAGGTCCGATTCCGTGACCCGAAATCCAAGCCCAAAATCCACGCCACCAAACCTTCAGCCCAAACAAAGCTCGAAAGCCACCCATTTGTAAACCAAACGCATCATACAAGACGCAGTTGGGATCTCGAAAACAGTGCAGGTCATTCAGCTTGTACTTGTCAAGCAAATCGACAGGCTCAGACTGCCCCATGTGGACCAGAGCAATGGTGGCTCCTTCTGCTTCAATCGCTTTTCTCTGATCGGCGATATCCGATAACGCTTCTCGACAAAAAGTGCATCCCGAATGTCGTAGAAACACGACCAGCACGGATTGCCGTCGAGACAGCTCTGTAAGAGTACTGCCGAGCTGGCTTACTTTGCGAGAAAGAGGGTTCAAAGTGCGCCCCGGTGCGGGAACAAAGAACGCCTGAGAACTTGATTGATTCACCCGAGCAGCATTCCAAAGGATTGCAAAGAACGGGACCCACCAGATCAAGTCGTTCGTCAAGATGGTCCATCCAAACGCAGCTGGCAATCGTCCCTGCCAAACCGAATATGCAAAGCCAATCGGACCAAGAACTTTACCCAGCAAACCCACAAGAACCATGGGCCAGTGACGGTAGGGATGAGCAGATGCGATCCAGTAGCCGATCCCATAGACTCCTACGATCATTCCGATGCACTGCCAGAATTCGGGGTACAACGGAGCCGGTTGAAGCCCCACCATCCGCAACATGAACGTCGGAGCCGCTATAGCGAACGCCCCCCAAGCCAAGTTGTAAATGGCAGCAGCCAGCAAAACGTTGGTCATCCAGCGAGGCGACTCTTCCAGAGCCTCAGGCTGATTCAAATGGGGATTTGTTTCAGCAATCACTTGGCTACGCCGTTGACAAAGTTGGAGGGAAAATAGTCTGAGAAGTTATAGACCGAACGAAAACGGTAACCATTGCATCAAGGGGAAATGGTGAAGAATTTTGTAAGCCATCGCATATTCGGATGGTTTCTGCACTCATTTGAACTGCCAAACCTGTGTTCGTTCAACGATTCTAGGGCGTTGAGTCACCGAAAGACTAGCTGTAAAATTCGAGGTGGTTGCGTCAAATTTCAGATTGTACCAGCCGTGAACGCCAATTTTTGGACTGTGAACACGTTCTACGCCTTCGGCTAACCCCAATCTCACAACGAAATCGAAAGTGTTGGCCGCTGCTCACTGCTCACTGCTCACTGCTGAGAGACGAGAGACGAGAGACGAGAGACGACTTTGGGGCAGGAAGAATGAGTAGACACACCCTCTGTAACATCGCTGATGCAAAAGCTGCTCAATCAAAAAAAGCCGAAGACCAGCTGGCCATCGGCTTTCGCGTGGGTTTGTCAATCAGACCGCCCGAGACCGCCTTTCGTCTCCGCAGCCGAGGTGACCGCAGCTTAGGTCGCCGAAAATTCGACATCGAGATCGTCGAATAGGTCTCTCAGCTTTTCAACGGCCGCCATTTGAAGCTGACGAACGCGTTCTTTGGACAAGCCGAGTTCCGCAGATAGCTCTCGTAAAGTCTTCGTGACACCGCTTGTACTCAGTCCAAAGCGAGCAGTCACGATTCGGTGTTCCCGCTCGTCCAAGCGATCCGCCATCTGAGCGATCAAAGCAGACATGCGTTCCTCTTCTTGAACCCACTGCTGAATCAGCTCATCAGCGTCCGCCTGAGGAAGTTCGTTCAACAGCTCAACCGACGAGCGATACTCGACCGAATCTCGTTTGTGCTTTCGTTGTGTGTAACGATAGAAATGTCGCTGCACAGAATGAGTCGCGTAAGTGCTGAATCGGTAACCACGAGAGTAGTCGAACTTTGTGATAGCTTTCAGCAGGATTTCATTGCCCTCACTCATCAGCTCATCGAAATCGCACGTCGAAGTGGCGAATTTTCGAGCAATCGAAATCACCAATCGCAGATTGCACTCGGCAATATGATTTCGCAGAGTCTCGGCATCCTCCAAAAAGTCTTCGAAGTCAAACTGATTTTCTTCTGATCGATCTCCAGCAGCAAGAGCTGTTCGAGCCTGTTCGGCTCGATGCTTTTGGAAGTTCATTTTGCGAAACAAAAACGCTTCACCGGTCGGTGAAAGCAAAGGGAGGTCGCGAAGAGTGTCAAAGTCGCCACTGCCGCCCACATCAATGGTGCCTTCGCTTTCGCGGTCGGCGTAAATCGAACTGCCATCTGACAGCTGAGTCATCTGCCCATGATCAGCGTCATCGAACTCTGAACTGAAGATGTAAGCAACCGGCTCATCGTATGCTGAATCTGATGTTTCAATCGCCATCTTGGATCTTTTCCTTCGTGAGAACTCGAAAACGCGTTTGGTGCGCATCTCCCTCTTTGTGTACTTCTATTATCTGCTTACAGGGCGAGGAAAAACAGTCTAAACAGCCATTAATTGTAGATCATTCCTCGACAATTCACTGCCAAAATACAAAACTTAGTCAAAATAACGTTCAAAACATTCACACCAAGCCGCCACCCAACACAATTGTGAACGTTTCACAGCGAGACAGAAACGTGGCAACAGACGCCGACGGGCAGACCGTGCCTTTGGGCAACCAGCGAATCGCAGCCTTGACCAATGAATACCGGTCGTCCGGATTTGGCTGATCAGTTCGATCAGGCACTCTTGGGGTGTCAGGAAACTTCAACATTCCACGCAGGCTAGTGAACCTAAGGCGACTGAATGGACGATCACATCGGTGCAAGCTTGTGAATCCAAGCTTCCTGAGGCTGACCAAATTCACCCCTAAATAAGAGCGAGGAAACCATGGCGGCTCACTGCTAAGTTTCCCAAAAGGTCAACCCGCCGAGCTTTATCAACTCGCCCACTCGTCCGCGAATTTGCACCAAACGCAGTCATCCGAGAAAACCACATTTCACTCGGAGAACGCAGTGCGTTCACGGCCCCGCAAGCAAAAACAGCAACCACATTTCACCAAAGGTTTCATATGTCTCGCATGATCGCTGCGTTTGAAGCACTTCCCCACTCAGCTCGTCCTTTTTCGACGTCTCAACTCCCCACAGCCAATTCTTTGCTGGCTGAAATCGACAGAAGGCACCCTGAACGCCCCGAACGATTGGACTCGTGGTCTTCCGGTGAATCACCCGAAAAACCCACTGAATTCGACGGCATTCAAAACGAAAATTTCCAGCCCAATTCGCCTCGAATCGAACTGGTTCACAGCTGTGAAGAAATTTCACAGCAGCTGCTTCAAATCCGAAATGGTTTGCAGGCGGAACATTCAAATGACAGTACCGTTCAACTGCGAATTTTTGCCTAGGCGAAAACTTCGATCAGTGGTTGCCTTCGGCCAGTTTGTCTTTACTGCACGAGAGTGGGCGGGCTGATGTTTTGTGGTTCAAGATTCGCAGCGTCAAAAATCAGCCCCTGATTTTGCTGAACTTACCACAAATGTTGTGACGTAGAATTGCTGTGAATTTGGATGTGCTCACAATCACTGCATGCTGTGCTTCAATCGCCCGTCACAGCGTTCAAATGCATTTGCCGTGAGCCAAAATGAAAACCCTGATCACTGAAGCCGAAATCCGCGACCGAGTTATCCAGCTTGGAGACACTCTGAGCCGCGAATACGCAGGCCGACCACTGACCATCTTAGGCGTTCTCACAGGATGCGTCGTGCTTCTGGCCGATTTAATCCGAGCCACGTCGGTTCCTTTACGAGTCGCTTTGATTCAGGCTTCAAGCTACGAAGGCACTCAGACGTCACCAGGGAAGCTCACGATCAACGACGCGCTTGTGCCCGATTTAAAGGGGCGAGACGTCGTGATTTTGGATGACATTTTTGACACCGGCAGAACAATGGTTGGACTTGCGGACACCATCCAAAAGTTTGAACCGGAATCCGTCAAGACTGCCGTGCTATTGTGGAAAACGGAAAGAACAGAAGTCAGCATGCAGCCTGACTATTTCGGCTTCAAGATTCCCGATGAGTTTGTTGTTGGCTACGGCTTGGACTACAACGATGAGTACCGGCATCTGCCATTTATCGGAGTGATGGAGGACGAAGACCTAAAAAAGGCAGCTTCTTTCTGACATACTCTGGGCTGACAAATTGAAAACCTTTGCCCGCCGATTCACTGTCGGCTGATTCACTGTCGGCCGATTCACTGTCGGCCGATTTCCGAGCCACCGATTCCATTGTCGAAATCCAAAATAAGAAGAGACACAATGAACACATCCCGCAAGCTGCTTGTGGCATTCGCCTGCCTTCCTTTGTGCGTACCATCCATCGCGATCAATGCAGACGACCAAAAGGCTGCCCCAGCCGAGGCCGCCAAACCGATCGTCATGAAGCTAAAGACTCTGACTCTCACTGTCCCCGCGACGTGGAATGAATCAGACATCCAAAGCCGAATGAGATTAACGACTTTAGACATCCCAGCAGCATCCAAAGACGGAGCCAAAGGCGAGCTGGCCATTTTCAACTTTACTGGTGGAGGCGGAGGTCTCAAACAAAACATCGAACGTTGGATCGGTCAGTTTGGGGCAGAAGGTCGCGAATCCAAAGTCGTGAAGGGCAAAGCGGGCAACGAAGAATACCACCTCTTGGAATTGTCGGGCACGTATAACAAATCTGTTGGGCCACCCATCATGAGAAAAACGGAAGCCGTCAAGGGGTATCGAATGTTAGGAGCCATCGTTACTGTCGATTCCGAGGTTTACTACTTGAAGATGACCGGCCCAGACGCCGCCATCAAAGCTGCAGCCAAAGACTTCCGAAAAAGCTTCGGAGGCAGCTCGAAATCTGAAGAGCTGGTTGAATTGTAAAGCACCTCACACAACCGAAAAATCAATCACTCGTCCGAGCTTGCAATGGCATGTTCGGGCGTTTTTTTTGTGCATTCGTCCGTACGCAACTTCAGATCGCCACTTTCCCACTGGTATCTGCCGCGAAATAACCGTTACATTTGTTGTCATCGTTTTTGCAAAGCAAAACTGATCGCAGCCATGCTTTCCGAATTCAGCTAACAACAAACGTTGAGAATTCGCAACGTAGGTTTCAGCAACAGGGCCAAGCGCACACGCCGAGAATTCCATGAAACCGCTCCGAGATCTCCTCAAGCATTCTTCCGTCTACATGGTCGGACAGATTCTGACGCGAATGGCGTCAGTGTTGTTGCTGCCGTTCTATACTCACGTATTGACAACGGCAGACTACGGCGTGACGGCGATCTTGGATCTGACCGCTGCAATTCTGGGAACATTTATCGCCGGAGGCCTCGTCAGCGCGATTGCTCGACACCACTTCGACGACGGCGACACAGATCATCATGACAAGGTCTGGTGGACGGGCCTGACCATGGTGGTCATCATGTGCTTTGTGATTTGTCTGCCGATGTACCTGGGCCGACAAGTACTGGCCGACATTACTTTGGGAAAAGAAATATCGTCCGGAGCATGGTTCTACGCGCTCACCACGATGAATCTGTGGCTGACAGTCATTGCCACTGTTTTGGATGCGTACCTGCGAGTCATGAAATGGAGCAGCCTGTTTGTTGCCATCAGCCTTGGGCGATTGGTCATCAACGTGGGACTGAATGTCTACTTCATGATTGGCCTAAATCTGGGGGTGGAAGGACTACTGATTGGCAATTTAATTGCCACTGCTTTGCATTCCGCCGCGATGGTCGTCGTCTTCATTCGTAGCCGAGGCGGTTATCAATTTGAACGCAAGCTGGCCAACGAAATGTTCCGCTTCGCCAGCCCATTAGTCTTCACCGCTCTTGCGGGAATGCTGATGCACGAAGCCGATCGTTACTTTCTACGAATCTGGGTCAGCCTAGACGAAGTGGGCATCTATTCACTGGCTCATAAAATTGGATTTGCGGTACACACCTTGTGCCTGATTCCCTTTCATTCAATCTGGCATGTTGCGATCTATGACATCGAACGCATGGATGATTCAAAGCGTGTCTTTGCCAAAGTCTTTGAATGGTTTACTTCTGGTCTAGGCATTCTCATCTTGGGCGCTTGTCTCAGTGTTCACCCAGTGCTGCCACTACTGACTCCAGACGACTACAGTGCTGCAATTGATTTGATTGCCGTTGTCCTGCTGGGCTTTTACTTGTTCGCAATGAGCAGCATGTTTGAAGTCCCCTCTCTTCTGAAAAAGAAGACCGGATTGATGGTGCCCGGTTCCATTGTTGGACTCACCGTCAACATCGTTGCCAACGTTCTGCTGATCCCCATCATGGGCGCTTGGGGAGCCGGCGTGGCCGGAGTCCTCACCTACTTCGCGTATTCCGCTGTTGTCCTGCATTACTCACGACAAGCAGATCAGATCCCTTACCCTTGGAAAGCCAGCTTCATAAAAATGGCGGCACTGATGTGCAGCTTCTTCGTGGTTCGATTTCTGATCTTTCCGATTGCCGGCCCGTGGGTTCAGCTTGCCGTGTCTGTAGGAATCTGTGCTTTATTGGCCTTCTGTTTCTTTGGACGAGAAGGCCTCCCTTTGGTTCAGCAGTATCTGAAAGAACGACGTTTAGCCAAGTTGGAAAAATCAATCGATAAGCCGGCCACATTTCAAGCCGACTCAGCCACCAACTGATCAACGGACACCGTCTTTCAACGTCCGCCCTCTCCTCAACAAGCAAGCAAAAAATCACCGTGAAGGACTTGATCAAATCAGCCGTTCGAGCAGCCAGCATAGTCACCATGTTGCCAGTACTGGCGATGTACGCAGTGACGGCGGCGTGCGTCGGCAAAAACGGCGCATTTGTGGCCTTCAGCCAGTTTCTGTGTCAATTCCCCGGCAAAACGGGCGTGTACTTACGTCACGCGTTCTATCAATTTGCAGCAGCAAAATGTGATGCGGATGCCTTCATTGGCTACGGCACAATTTTCAGCGATCGCCATGTCTCAATCGGTCAATCCACCTACATCGGAAACTACTGTTCAATTGGAAACGTGACGATCGAAGAAGATGTCTTGATCGCATCTCACGTTTCCTTAATGAACGGAACTCGCCAACATCGCATCGACCGTCTTGATATTCCCGTCCGAGAACAAGTGGGCGAATTTCCGCCGATTACGATCGGTAAAGATTCATGGATCGGTGAAAAGGCAATCGTGTCTGCAAACATCGGCAAGCACTGTGTTGTTGGTGCAGGAGCTGTCGTGCTGTCTGATCTTCCCGACTACGCCATCGCTGTCGGAGTTCCCGCAAAGATCGTCGGTGACCGGCGTGAACAAACAAGCCACTCTGATTCTCGATAACACGCACTGCAGCGTGTGGCAAGTTGCTGCCGCACACGGTAAATCGTGATCAAAGAGAACCCCACACTATCTTTGCCGATCACATAAATCGAAGATCGTGGAAGAGAATTCTCGGATCACCTGCATTTGATTTTCTAGGTCTTCAAGCGGAATTTCAGACTCGTGGACTCTGTGCATTCGTCGAGCCAATTGAGTGAAATCGGGCGAGTCTTGAATGGGAACAGTAAGGTCCATCGCATTACCGCGAACCATTCTGAGACAGTCGATGACTTCTCTTAAAAAACGATACGCTGAGCTCACAGATTGATGCTGTTCCGGCGATAAAAACTTGGCATTCAATGCAGCATTCAGTGCAGTCATCGTGTTCGGGCTGCGAAGTTCTTTATGCTGTTTTCCGAATGTGATCTGCAGTGCTTGGACGGCGTATTCACTATCGACGAGCCCTCCGTCACTTAGCTTCGCATTGGTGGTTCCGGCACGCACCAGTTGACGAACCTGCTGTTCTCGAAATGCTCGCATTGCACCAAAATCAAATGGGCGATCGTCATACACAATGGAATCTCGAAGCTGACGTATTTTGTTTAGAAATTCGAGCGATCCAGCAATGGGTCTCAGCTTCACCAGCGACTGTCGTTCGTAAGGCCAGCAGTCTCCCCCTTCGCCAAAGTACTCACGAAATGTCTGTAAAGACACGGCCGCTGACCCCGCTTGTCCATGAGGTCTCATCCGCAGATCAATTTCAAAAATCCCTTTGTGTCGAGCGGAGATTGTTTCCGTCAAAAGGGTGACCAGTCGCTCAAAGAAGATCGCATTTGAAACAGGCGTTTTTCCATTTGTCTGCCCATCGCTGTCGTAAACCAAAAAGAGTTCGAGGTCGGAAGCAAACCCCATCTCGATGCCACCAAATTTCCCCAAAGCCACCAGACAATATTGAGCTGTGGAATTTGAAACATTGATTGGTTCGCCAGACTGCTGAACCAGCTTGTCCCACGCCAGTTCGGCCGCCTTTGTCACAATGGTTTCCGCAAGCGCAGTGATCTCACGAGAAAACTGACCGAACTCTGGGCAGTGCCCTAAAACATGACGTAAGTCGATACGAAACAGATGCCGGTCTTTAAACCTATTCAAGGCACCAGTCGTGTTGGCAGCAGAAACGCTGGAAAGAGTGGCGGCTAACTCGGAGTTGATTTCAGCAACAGGAATCGCCGTTTTTAGACGTTGCTGATCGTCCATGAAGTCAAGAAAATCTTGACTTCTCACCATCAAAAAGTCTTCCCACAAAAAACGACTCAGACCTAAAACTCGCCCGACGTCTCGAAGAATGGTCGGCTGATTTAAACGAGCCACATGGCTTTCTCGAGCAGGCCCGGCCATCAACGATTTCAGTAGATCACGAAAACGAAGAAGCGCGTTCAACGGATCGCTGTTGTTTGGTAACCAATGAGTAAACTGCTTGACGATTGTCACGGCCGCCACCAGTTCGTCTCGCCGCTGCCGTGTTTCGATCGGCAACCCGTCGCTACCTGTGATCTTCAGCACGTCTAGAATTCGCCCCGATGACGAACCCAGCTGAGCCGTTTGAATGCGATAACCAAAGAGTGCTAATGCTCCAGAAAGTTCCAAAAAGAAGCCCGGTGAATCGTTCGCATGAATCAACAGGATGGTGGCTTTATTCGTTGGAGTACTGCGAAACAGAATCTCAAGTTCAGCATCCACAGTCGTGTCTGTTTCGGCTGCTTTCACACGCTCACAAATGATCTCAACCAGTTGCTCTCGCATTCTTTGCCCTTGCCCATTGCGTAAGTCAAGCAGCATCTGCGATAGGTCTGACTTAAGGTTGGTTGTTAAATCTCGCAACCAGCCGTTGTACTCTGTCGAAGTCGAATTCTGCAGCTGTATCGGACCAACCGGTTCGACAATCAAGAAGCCTACAAAATGGCCAGGCTTCACTTGAAATTCGAAGGGGGCAGATTGGCTCGCGGCTGAAAGGGCGGCCTCACGGATGTCCAGTTTTTGCTTCACAAGACAGCCACAAATCATGGACAGTGCTTCTGCAGTTTCCAGGCCCACGATTGTGATGATCAAGTTTTGTGGATGCGGAACAGATGCAGTGATTTGAATGACACAGCAGTTTTGTTCACTCACTTCTTCCAGCATGTCATCGATATTTGCCTGCTGTTCATGAGTCGGACGGCCAAAAACTTCTTTTAAGTATTCGTCGTGACAACCCGTAAATGTTGTTGGCTCTGCGGTCGATGATGCAATGCCTGGGGCTTGGTGACTTGGTTCTTGGTGACTTGGTTCTTGCGGGTTGGCCGAACTTTCGCGCTGAATTCGGTTGCTTGTTTCGTTGCGACCAAAGTACTGCTGAAACGTGCGCCGCACGGCTTTGCGGTGTTCGTCGAATCGTTCCATGAGATCCAAACGGTTGGAATAATCCAATCGTTGAGCCAGCAAATTGAGCTGCCGGTGATCATCCGGCAGCTGGTGGATCTGTTGGTTATGAGTCAGTTGCAGCGCATGTTCCACGGTTCGAAGAAAGATGTAGCCTTCACGAAGCTGTCGATATTCAAACGCATTCAGAATGCCATGTTCGGCCAATCGGACCAAGGCGTCTAAGGTGTTTGGGCTGTACAATCGAGGCTCAGTTCCTCCATTTAGAAGCTGCAGTGCTTGAACCATAAATTCGACGTCTCGAATGGAACCTGAACCAAGCTTGACTTCAGTATCAAGTCGCCCAGCTTTACGCAGTCGCTCTTCGATAAAGCCTTTGATGCGTCTGATGCTATTTAAGACGTCTGCTTCAGATTCAGAAAACAACAACTCGGGCAGTCGTTTCAAAAAACGCCTGCCAGGTTCGTTGATCCCAGCGATCAGTCGAGCTTTTAAAAGAGCCTGTTTTTCCCAAAGCTCTGCGTCGCCTTGCAAATAGTCGTGATACGCATCGGGAGTCGTCACCAGTGGCCCTGCATCTCCCCACGGCCGCAATCTCATATCGATCCGGTAGAGAAAACCGGTTGCCGCATTTTGACTTAATAGGTCGATCATCTGCCGAGCAATTCGTTCGGCGGATGTACTGTTGGCATCAGCGATCAAAACAAGATCGATATCAGAACTGTAGTTGAGTTCTTCACCTCCCAGTTTTCCTAAGGCGATGACAGAAAACGGAGGATGTTCAAGTTGGGCTTCATCGCAGATGAACTTGAGACATACTTGAACAAGCGCGTCTGCTAACAGCGAAATCTGCAGCGTCACAAATTTCAAATCAAACAGACCGAAAGCGTCACACATCCCGATGCGCAAAATTTCACGCCGTTGAAATGCTCTGAGAGCATCTAGCTTTTGTGCGAGCGTTGGTTTTCCCGAAGCAATTTTCGAAATCGCTGCCATCGCGGTATCTCGAAAATCCTCCCGCGACTTCATTTCTGCCGTACGGCGTTCTCGAGCCAAGCTGGCAAGACTTTGTGGATCGTTGACCAAAATCTGAGTCAAAAACGAACTGCTGCAGGACAGTCGAGCCAAAATTTCGAGTGCTCGGGGAGTTTCTTCCAGCAGCAGAAATGCCGATTGGACATCACGACTACGTTTCACATAGTGATCAAGAGATTCCAAAATCGTTTCTGGCGAGGGAGCCTCTTGCAGAATACGTTTCAGCGACTGATACCACTGTGGTTCTTGCTCCACGGAGGGTGAGAAAGATTGGTTTCTGGCCGGAATCGCATCTTCTGCCTGCGAATTCGCGAGACCGGCGGCCCCAGCTTCGCTTGGCCCAGATTCGCGTGACCCAGATTCGCTTGACCCAGATTCGCTTGGGCCAGATTCGCTTGGGCCAGATCCGCATAACAGAGATCGACGGAAAGCGTCGGCGATTCGGTGCAGGCAGCGAGTCGCTTGATCGGCGTCGCTCAGCGACATCTGGTTCAACAGATCTCGATTGAGCTCGAATTTTAAATCAGTCAGGTTGTCAAACCGGGGAAACATCGAGAAACGAGCCCGTGAGAATCGAAAAGTGAGGAGTCGGTTTGTGTAGACTTTGCAGCGTTTTACTACCACAAAAGGAAAGCAAGCTGCCAGTCATGACGGAACCAAGCCGAGACACTCTGGAAACGTTCGAAAATCCGTACCCAGATCGCAACTTCATCGTGGAAACCATCGCTCCAGAATTTACGTCGTTGTGCCCAAAGACGGGCCAACCCGATTATGGAACTTTGACCATCAGTTACATCCCCGACAAGGTGTGTTTTGAACTGAAGTCGTTGAAAATGTACCTGCAAGAATTTCGCAACTACGGTGCATTTTACGAACGAGTCACAAATACGATTCTAGACGATCTTGTGGCTGTAACGGAACCTCGCTGGCTAAAACTAGAAGCCGCGTTCACACCTCGGGGTGGCATTCGAAGCAACGTGATCGTGGAACACGGCAAGCGACCAGAGTAGCGTTTTTGCAGATGTTGCTGGCGCCGTGTTTTTACAGACACGCGTTTTTCTCGTCGGCCTTAGTGAGGCCGATTGCGTATCGCATTCAGGCATCAGGCTGACAGAGCCCGTCAGGTCACGCGGGCGACAGGCGGCGGGCGGCGCAAATGGCAGATAGAAGGCGTTTCCAACCGCCGACTCGGCTGAATTTATTCATTTTGACAGTAACGGAAGCAGGCATCCGATGGCAAAAGCATGGGGCGGACGATTCAACCAAGACACTGATCCACGGGTCGAAGCATTCACCGAATCGATTAGCTTTGATGCTCGGCTGTACGCAGTCGACATCCGCGGCAGTCAATCGCATGCCAACATGCTGGCCAGCGTCGGCTTGATCACAGATGAAGAAAGTCAACAGATCAGCAAAGCGCTGTCTGAAATTCAAGCCGAGATCGAAGCTGGTTCTTTCCAGCACAAGGCAGAGCTTGAAGATATCCACATGCACATCGAAAGTGCGTTAATCGAACGCATCGGTGATGTTGGACGAAAACTGCATACCGGACGCAGCCGCAACGATCAGGTTTCGACTGACTTGAAGCTGTACGTTCGAGACTGCATTGATGAATTGGATGCTTTACTGAAGGACTGTCAAGAAGCGTTTGTGAGCCGCTGCGAAAAAGACGCCGCCGTGATTCTTCCCGGCTATACTCATTTGCAACGAGCTCAACCCGTCGCGGCTGCTCATTACTGGCTGGCATACTGCGAAAAATTTCAACGTGACCGTGATCGCTTGGCCGACTGCCGCAAGCGAGTCAACGTCAGTCCTCTTGGATGTGCGGCGTTAGCTGGCAGTTCATTGCCGATCGATCGAGACATGACAGCGAAGTCATTGGGTTTCGAAGCAGTTGCTGCAAACAGTTTGGATGTCAGCAGCGATCGAGACTACATGGCCGAATTCTGCTTGGCCTTGTCTTTGGTGTCTGCACATCTAAGCACTTGGTGTGAAGAGTGGATCATTTGGTTCACCACAGAATTTGGCTTTATCAAGTTGCCAGATGCGTACACCACTGGGTCGTCGATTATGCCTCAAAAGCGTAACCCCGATGTCTTGGAATTGATTCGAGGAAAAACGGCTCGCGTGATGGCATCAGTGCCCCAGATTTTGATTCTAATCAAGAGCCTTCCGATGGCCTACAACCGAGACCTTCAGGAAGACAAGATCGCTTTGTTTGACGCCTTCGACACGGTCAAGGCGTGCTTAGAATTAACTCCAGCGATTGTTTCTGGGGCAGAGCTTCAGGTTGATCAAATTAATTCTCGGCTAGAAGATGGCTTTCTTGACGCCACAGCGTTGATGGAATACTTGATTCGCAAAGGCGTCCCTATGAGAACCGGGCATTCCACTGTGGGCAAACTTGTCGCCTACTGTGAACAAAAGGAAACTCGCCTGAAAGACCTATCTCTTTCGGAACTCAAAGACGCGTGCGACTTGATTGAAGATGATGTCTACAGCGTGCTTGGGACAGCCAACGCAATGAAGGCATTGATCAGTTACGGCTCTGGCGGAGCAGGACCTGTCGCAGAACGAGTGGCTGAATGGCAGGGACGATTTGCCTAAAACGACTGGCACCTTCTGACTTGGATTTCCCATCGGTTGGCTCGAAAAGAACGTTCTGACCACTAAGATCACGTCTTCGCCGTTTGGCGATGGTACATCGAACACTTAAACTTCACCGACTTAGAAATAGAACGCTATGAAGGTTCTTTTGATCCCTATCCTGCTTGCCTTGGGTACTGCGTTGTGCTGGGGAATGTACGGCCCGGCGATTGCCAACGCCCGTAGCACCGGAAAGCCTCCTGAATGGAGCCCGTTTAAGCCCTACGTCTTCATTGGTGTCGCCTATCTAGTGATTGCGATCATTGGGGGACTGATCGCAATGAAGATCAAAGGCGACACTTTTGATTTCAGCGGCACTCACGCGGCAGCTCGAAATTGGGGATTCATCGGAGGATCGCTGGGAGCAGCCGGAGCACTGTTCTTGACAAGCGCGGTCGTGTACAGCAAAGGAAACACGGCTTTAGTCATGCCAATCGTTTTCGGAGGTGCCGTGACGGTCAACGGCTTGGTATCTTGGAACAAGTTTCGCACGAATACAGACATGACAATCAGTAGCTATTTGTGGGTGGGGATGGCCTTGGTGTTTGCCGGAGTCGTGCTCGTCGCAATCAATACTCCTCACGGCCCACCCAAGAAAAATCCAGCTGCCGCCGCAATTCCGGCAGCCGAAACAACTGAAAATTCAGACTCGACATCTGGGGAGTAAGCCTCAGATCGGCCTTCGAACTTCCGTAATTGTGAGATACCTCACAGACAATTTAGGTTAACTTTCGTCCAAACAACCGGCTAATTTTGCTGCGTAATCACATGGTATGAAGCAGTTTACGCCTGATGCGAGACTGTCCGGTTAACTTGGGTTGGGAACGCGATTCGGGAAGTTTTACGAGTGGAATTCCATGTAAGGCTTTGAAAGGTCATAATGTCGTAACGTCGAAGCTAATATTGACTTAGCTGTTTCGCCGTACAGGCAAACTGGACTCGGATATTTAATCTCATGATTCGCAAGCTGTCACTAATCGCCATCTGTCTGGCAGGGTTCTCGCTTTTGCCGGCTTCTGTTGCCGTCGCTCAGCAAGAGCTATCAAATCTGTTTCCTGACCAAGGTGGATTTGGTGGCGGATCCGGTTCCGAACCGTTAACCGTTGAAGCACAGTTGATTCCCGTTGATGCGTTGACGGTTGATGTCAAAGTCACGGTGATTATTGCTCCTGAATTCCACACCTATTCCGCGACAACTCCGTTTGGCAAACCGACCAAAATTAAGCTGGACGTTGCGTCGACTGAATTTCGCATCGACGGCCCGACTCGAGCCGACCATCCACCGAAGGTCGTAGAAGAATACGGCTTGAAGATGGAAAAGTACTACGATTCCGTCAGCTGGACTCAACGACTGGTTTCAAAGACGGGGCCGATCAGCAAAGATTTGACCATTGGCGTTGAGGTGACGGGGCAATATTGCTCGGACGAAACTTGCCAAGATATTGATCCCCCCTTGACATTTCTGGCGCAGCTGCCCGTTGACTTTGACCCAGCGAACTACGAAGTTCCCGTTCAACCAACGACGCCAACCCAAGACGGCTCCGCTGCAAATTTTGCTCAACAAAAAATCGTTCCAGACTTTCCACTGCCTGAAGGAATGTCTGTCTCACCAGTCGATTTTGAAGTTTCGCTTTCACCTTCGAATCCACAGCCAGGAGAGCATGTGGTGCTTGAGATCAAAGCGAACATGCAACCAACGTGGCATATTTTCTCAACAACCATGGAAGAGGGCGTTGGCGGACAACCCACAGAAATTGAACTCACCAGTCTTGAAAAGGTTGAAGCCAGCGAACTCACTTTTCGAGCCGACCGAAAAATCGAACAATCGGAAGGTGCCTACCCTGGCGCAGTGCTCGAATATTTTCATGATGAAGTCGTGTGGCGACGTGAATTTGTAGTGTTGGATTCTTCAGCTGCCATCGCGGGAACTGTCAGATTTCAAATCTGCGATCCCAGCCGCTGCTTACCTGCGTCAATCGATTTTCAGGTTTCCACAGACTCAGCTGGAGCCGCTTCTGTTGCTGCAACTGGCAATCTGGTTGCCGAAGACGGAGCAGAAGAAAAAGAAGATCTGGCGGCGTGGGTCCCGTTCATCTTGGCCGCCATCGGCGCTGGCTTTGTCGCGTTATTGACACCTTGCGTGTTCCCCATGATTCCTGTGACGGTCAGCTACTTCCTAAAGCAGGGTGAAAGCAATCCTGGTTCAACAATTCGATTAGCCGTCATTTACTGTATCGGTATTATCGGAGCATTCACCGTGTTGGGACTCGCGGTTTCGGTCGTCCTTGGCCCAACCGCTTTGAATGCTCTCGCCAATAATCGCTGGCTCAACCTTTTCTTTGCATTCGTCTTTACGGTTTTCGGACTGATGCTGCTGGGCATGTTCGAATTCCAAATTCCATCATGGTTGCTCACTTGGTCATCAAAGAAACAGGAATCTGGTGGAGTCATCGGAGTTCTGTTTATGGCTCTGACATTCACCTTAGTTTCCTTCACCTGCACATTTGCTTTCGTAGGGAACATTTTGGTGCTAGCCGCAAGTGGCCAATCTTTCTTAAGACCCATTGTGGGGATGGCAGCCTTTTCTGCCGCCTTCGCATCTCCGTTTTTCCTCCTGGCACTGTTCCCTAGCTTCTTGAAGAAGCTGCCGAAAAGTGGTGGTTGGATGAACCGAGTCAAAGTGACGTTAGGCCTGCTTGAACTTGCCGTTGTCGTCAAGTTCTTAAGCGTTGCAGACATCGGATTTAGCCCAGACGGCTTGCCTCGATATTTGGACTACCACATGGCGATGGGCATCTGGATTGCCATCGGAATCGTGACTGGTTTGTACCTGTTGCACATCTTTCGTACGTCCCATGATACGCCATCTGAATCTGTGCCCGCTTTTCAGTGCTTGATGGCGATCGGGTTCTTGTGCACTGCCGCTTACATCTCAGTGGGCCTATTTTCTGGTAAGCCACCTCGTGGAGCACTGTGGCAACAGATCGTGGCATTCGCTCCTCCTCAGTTAGAAGTGGACGGCCTCTTCATCGATCATGATGGACTAAAGTATTCTCTGGATTTCGACGCGGCTGTCGCATCGGCTGAAGATTCCGAGCAACCAATGTTCTTGGACTTCACCGGAGTAAACTGCATCAACTGTCGCAAGATGGAAAACACGGTCCTGAAGGCGGATGACGTCCACGAGGTATTAGAGGACTTAGTGAAAGTTCAGCTGTACACCGACATTGTGCCCGGAGTCACAGAGGGTTCGGAAGCGTACGATCGCATCCTGTCTCGAAATAAGACTCTGCAAGAAACCTGGCTGAAAGACACGACATTGCCTCTTTATGTGATCGCGTCTCCGGATGGAAAAGACATCCTTGCCGTTCACAAAGGCTTTGATGCAGGCGGTAAGGAATTCCGCAAGTTCCTGAAGAGCGGCATGCAGAAGTGGAAGGAACGCCAAGCGGCTGCTAACGATCCACAAGCCATGAATGCAAAACTGACGGTCCACGGCAAATAGTCCTGCGATTTCCCCTTGAACTGACTTCAGGCCTGCGGCCGAGGTACCACTTCCCGTTAGGTTTTTGCCCGCAGAACATTGCAACCGAAGCTGTGCTCGGCAGTCGCCGGTGCACCAAACCATCATCAACAGCAAGCTGAAAACAGGCTGCATGAAACGTTCGAGGGGAACCTTCGGATTCCCCTTTCCGTTGGACTCCCATCACGAAATCAGTCTGGTCCAGCGGCCCTGCTGATGGTTTGGCAAAGTTCTGGTTCAGGTGAAGCGAATATTGTTTTGCTTGGTGCTCCGTCTTGCATCTCTTGCTCGATCGTTTACCTGAGGCGATCATTCAACTGGCTCGATCGTTCAACTGGCGAGGCCATTCAAACGGCACAAGCAGTCAGGCGCAGCAGATCGCGTTGAGGCAGTATTCGTATTCCGGCCTAGCCTCAACGTTCTGTGTGTCTCGCACTCGTATGTCTGCAAAATGACTGCTAAGCTGTTGGCATGACACTGATCAATGCATCTTTGATTGCTGGGGCCGTTTTTGCCGCACTGCCTGTGCTGCTTCATATGATCATGAAGGCCAAGCCGAAGCGAATTGAATTTCCGGCATTGCGCCTTTTGCAAACTCGACAAACATCGAATTCTCGACGGATGAGAATCCGACATTTGCTGCTGCTGATTCTTCGCAGCCTGGTTGTTGTACTGGCTGTACTGGCCTTGGCCCGCCCGTCTCTTCCGGCTGCTCGCTACGGCTTA
Organism: Fuerstiella sp.; assembly: GCA_039974975.1. GTDB lineage: Bacteria > Planctomycetota > Planctomycetia > Planctomycetales > Planctomycetaceae > Fuerstiella. Next base: position 27,057 of record JBDWHY010000099.1, read on the forward strand.
CGCTGGTATGAATGGTGCTTATTGTTGGCCGTGGTTTGCGCTGGTGTGGGCGTGTTTTTATGGCGAGATCGCAAGCTCAAATCATCGATTGCCGCTGAACACATTCAACGTGAAAAAAGAGCCACGTGGAAGGCGGTCGCACTCCTTGGATCTTTATTGGCCGTGCTGATTGCAGTTGGAATTCCTTGGGGTCTTAGGGTTCGCAGCGAAATGACGGCTCCGGTTAACGCCATGGCCGCCGAGCTGCCCGTGGCGGCGGTTTTCGTCTTCGATACCAGCGCCAGCATGACCTTCAAGCAAGAAGGCAAAACTCGCTTGGAAGAAGCTCAACAGATTTCACTCGATCAACTCAAAGTACTGCCTGGGCAAAGTCGCGTCGCGATCACAACAACTGAAACTGAATCTGAATCCGTCTTCCAAGCAGACCTTGCAGGAGTTCGTTCTCGAATTGAAGCGCTGAAATTCAGTCAAGTATCAAGATCATTGAATTCTGTCCTGAAGAACGCCATTGAAGAACAGGTGGCTGATCGAGAACTGGTGCAGCAGCAGGGCGGACTTGATGATTCGTTTGTGCGTGAAATTTACTTGCTGACGGATTCTTCCGTTTCCGCATGGAGGCAACCTGACGAATCTTCATTAAGCGATCTGCTGGTGCAATACGATTGGCTGCAGATTTACTTCATCGATGTCGGAGTTGACAATCCCGCCAATGTGGCTTTGACAGAACTGAAGCTAGACACCGAATCAACCGTCGCAGATCAACCCGTTACCGTTTCTGTGGCAGTGGCCGGTACGGCGGCGGCAACAAAGAATGCAGTTGTTGAGCTATTCACATTAGATGAATCGGGAGATGAAGTTCGTGGTGGAGGCGTTATCGGAAGCCCTCGACGTAGCGTGACTCCGGATCAAACGGCCCCTGTGGTTAGCTTTCAAGTGAAGGGCAATGCCTTGGGGGAATTCACTTCGGGAATCATCCGGCTTTCCAGTCCAGATCCTCTGACGATTGATGACACTCGCTATTTTTCATTCCGAGTGTCAGCTGTTCCCAGAGTGCTGTTGGTGGGTGACCGCGCTTTGGATGTGACGTACTTAGAAAACGTCTTGAATCCTCAAATTGAACGCCTCAATTTACCAAAGCGTTTTCAGGTCAAAGCAGTGACATCCGCTAACTTTCAGCGTGAATCGCTTTCAAATTACGACATCGTTTGTGTGTTGAACTGGCAACGCCCCACTGAATCGTCGTGGTCGGACCTGTTGGCGTTTGTACGAGCCGGAGGCAGATTATTGGTGAGCGCTGGCGGTGAACAGATGCTGCAAGCAGATGCGTGGGTGACTGCAGAATCCAGACAACTCCTTCCCGGTCTCCCTCTGTCGCCAGTGCGGTTTAGCCCTCAACCAGCTCGGATCAAACTTGTTGCCGATGATCACCCAATCGTAGATGCCTTCAATGATTTGCAACAGGCGAAAACAGAATTGAACCGAGCCATCTTTGATCGTTGCTGGACCTTCGAAGTTGCAGAAGATGCTCGAGAACTGATGAAATTCAATCATCGAAATGCTCCGCCAGCTCTGTTGGAACGCCAAGTGGGTCGAGGCAAAGTCCTACTGTTTGCGTCAGCGTTAGATAGCAACGGCGGCGATCTGTGGAACGAAAGCTTCGTGATCGATAACTGGACATACCTGATGTTCGTTGATGAAACGATGAGATACCTGTCTGGCGCAAGCGAAACGAAGCACAACTTCGAAGTGGGTGAGCCCATTGAAGTGAACGTGCCAATATCAGACAGGTTCTCGCAGTATATGGTCGCTCGCCCTAGACTCAGGCAGACCCGAGGGCAAATGGCGATTGAAGATGCTTCAATCTTGCTGACCGACGCTCATGAAGCGGGGCACTATGAAGTAACCGCCGCCGACGAAAGCCAAACATTTCGATCCGTATTTGCTGTCAATATGCCAGACCAAGAAAGCAACCTTGAAAAGGTGACAGACAAACAGCTGAACGAGATCTTGGGTGAAAAGCGATATTCACGCGTGAAGGATCTTGAGCAGCTGGATCGAGCGGTGAACCTAGGCCGGCTTGGAGTTGAAGTGTTTCCTGTCCTTATGGGATTGCTTTTGATTCTGTTTTGCGGCGAGCACTTAATGGCGAACTTCTTTTACGACGAAGAGCCTGCTGAAGCTGCTGCATAAGTGCAATTGAAGTGCTCAAGTGCCCGCAAGTCTGCTCACTTCACGGACACTTCTTCGGACTGGCCCATCCAGTGCTCAACCACACCAAGCGATCAACTACTTTCCTTCTCGCTTCCACTTCCGCATCAATTCGATGTTGTCATCCAGTGTTTGACGATGCACGGCATCGACCTGCTTTTGTTTCAACGTATCAACATACAGTTGCATGTCGCTATCAAACATTTCGTTCGATTCCAACGTGCGTCCCTGATCGTTCGATTCGACTTCCCAAGCTTGCAGGCGTGCTCGCAAATCTTGCAGCTGCTTCTTGAATTTTGGGTTTGCCGCAAGGTTGTTTGTTTCAAACGGATCCGCTTGCAGATCGTACAGTTCTTCTTCTGATCTGGAATCAGCAAACAGCAGCTGTTCTTGAAGTTCGTTGAGCCGTCCGGCTGCATGAGCTGCACGCAGTGTCTTTAGAATCTCCTTTTTGTCCTTGTAGGCACAAGGCTGTAAGTGAGGACGTTCTGGCAGGTAGTTGCGAATATACTTAAACCTTTTTGTACGAACACTGCGGATGTGATCAACCGTTTCATCGCAGCGATCTCGAGCCGAAAACACGGCATCTTTTGCGACGTAGTTTTCAGCAAGAATGTCTTCGGCCTGCATGGTCGAAGGGATTTCAATTCCGGCAAGCCCTAGTGACAACGCCGCAATGTCGATGTGTTCAACAAGATCAGTACGAGTTGTCGCTGCTGAAATTCCGGGGCCAGCAATCACGAGTGGGACATGCAGGCCTTCGTCGTAAAGGAACTGTTTTCCTCGAGCATGACTGATGCCATGATCAGTCATGAACAGAATAATCGTGTTGTCGTAGTCTCCCGTTTCTTTCAGCCTCGCCACGACTTCTCCGACCAAATGATCGGTATAGCGGCAGGAATCTAAGTACGCGGCCCAGTCCTGTAAAATCGCTGGCTCGTTGGGGTAGTAAGGAGGCAATGTGACTTGGTCGGGTCGAGTCATGTCTCCGAACAGTGCCTGGCATTTCTGTTGGAACTTTTCAGCTTGTTCCGGCGAAGCTCCTCGACGTTTACCACCCGGCGTTTGAATTTGACAAAAGAACGGCTGCCCCGGTTCGCGGCCCGCCCAATCTGTTCCATCGTAAATTTCTTTGTTCCATTCGAAGTTGTAATCCGTCTTTCCCATGCGATTTTTCTTGTCAGGTCTGATGGGCCAACCAGTGATGGAGGTTTGGTAGCCAGCCTTTTGAAACAGGGAAGGCACCATGGGAATATTCTTCGGTAAGTTAATTTTCTTTGTTCCCCGACCGCTGCGATGATGGTGAGCTCCGATCGCCGTCTGATACATGCCCGTAATGAACGCAGAACGACAGGTTGAGCAAACCGGAGCCGTCACATATGCGTTGGTAAACCGAACGCCTCTAGCAGCCAACGCATCCACGTTCGGTGTCTGAATCGCCGTTTCTCCGTAACACGAAAAATTGGCCGACATGTCGTCGACAATGATCCACACGATATTGGGCCGCTGATCGGCACTGGCGGGCGGCATGACGCCCGATAAGCAGATCAGTGTCAGTAAAGCATAAAGGACGCGGATTTTTCGTTTCACAGTGATTCTCTCACGAAGAGGGTGGGGGGGGGGATTCAGCAGAACGATTGACATGGTTCCGGACAGGAGTGCCATCTGAGGGCGACTTTTTAGCACACCACTGGTACATTTTCAGCATGGCAAAGAATTCGAAGAAACGAAAGTCAAAGTCTGGTGGCAGCAAGGTCCGAGTGGATCTGCGCAGAAACAAGCAGACTCGAACGCGCGATCAAAACCTGACTCACGAGCTTTTAAACGACGATGTCGCTGCAGAAGATGCGGATGCAACAGAGCGATATAGCGGCAAGGGAGCCTTAAGCCGTAGACGCACGGTTGTCGGAGTTCAGGCTGAAGGTGATCAGCTGCTGCGAGATGTTGACGAAACCGACTGTGATATGGGGCGAGTGGTCAGCTTTATTGGGCTGTACTGCCGAGTGCAAAGCGAAGCCGACGGGCAGACTTACGAATGCACCATTCGCGGGGTTCTTAGAACTCTTGCCCGAGATAGCCGTAATGTTGTGGTCACGGGAGATCGAGTCCTATTCCGCCGGGACGGAGACAAGCACCAAGGAGTCATTGAGCGAATTGAAGCTCGACACGGCGTGCTGTCTCGAAACAGTGGCGGTCGCGAACATATGATTGTGGCCAACATTGACCAAGTGCTCATCGTGGCATCTGCCGCTGACCCAGACTTCAAACCCAACCTTGTCGACCGCTTTCTCATCATGGCCGAACGACATGAACTGAAGGCCGTCATTTGCATCAACAAAATCGACCTCGTGGATCGGCACACCTTGGCAGCGGTTGAGCGATTGTACAGCGAATTGGGTTACCCCATCGTGCTGACCAGCATGCACACGGGCGAAGGAATTTCCGTATTGCGAAGCTACCTACGTGGCAATCAAACGGCAGTCAGCGGGCAAAGTGGCGTTGGGAAATCATCGTTGTTGAATTCTGTTGATAGCAGCTTGCATCTTGACACGTCGCTGGTGAGTGACACGAATAGCAAAGGACGCCATACCACAAGAAGGGCTCGTTTGCTGCCGATCGCCGAAGGCGGTTGGGTGGTCGACACACCCGGGATTCGACAGTTTGAACTTTGGGACATTAGTCTCGAAGAAGTTGATGGCTATTACATCGAATTTCGGCCTTTTATTCCGTACTGCCGATTCCCCGACTGCAGTCATACTCATGAAGACGTGTGCGGAATCAAGATGGCTGTCGAAGCAAAGATGATCAGCGCGGCTCGGTACGACAGTTATCTGCGGCTTCGAGAAGAAGACATCTTTGTGTGGAAGAATCCAGCTCGAGGCAAAGACTAGGCGAGAGTTTCTCTGGCTTAACTTTGCAACACAAAACAAAGTCAAAGCGTCCGGAAGGATGCAGCCACACGCCAAGTTCATCCGAATCAGACCATTCCGTCAATTCCATGCAATGATTGACGATATGAGGCAGTTTCTGCAGCCACGGTTGCTCACGACAAGCCGATTGGCATGGAGGCCGACTTTTTATTTCATTGGTGTGACGGCCTCTGTGAATGTTACACTGGCGGCATTTCACCACACCAATTGCTGAGTGAGCTTGCAACTGAAAGGCGAGGCATGAATTCTGGGCCAAAGAATCTCGATCATTCTGAATTCGATCGCTGGCACAAGATTGGAATGGAAGCGGTTGAATGCGAGAGCTGGCTTTATGCCCTTGAGTGTTTGTCAAAAGCCGTCCAAGCGGATCCAGATCACCGCTCGGCTCGTAAACAAAAGCACCGAGCTAGCCGCAGAGTTCATAAGCAAAATGGCGGATTAAAAAAGGCGGAAACGCTAAAACTGACCGCGATCAAAAGCCGCGTGATTGCAGCTGAAGCACGAGGCGACTGGAATTCTGTCGATACATTGGCTGAAGACGTGCTGGCTCGAAACCCTTGGGACGCCGGCATGTTTGCTGCCGTTGCTCGAGCTGCGGAAAAGCGTCAGGCGTTAGACATCGCAGAATACAGTTGGGTTTGCGCCAATAAAATCGACGGCAAACAAGTGAAGTGGTTGCGTGCTTTAGGTGACCTCCTACATCACGTTGGTCGCCATGAAGATGCTAAGGGTTGCTATGCCAAAATTCAGCAAATCGATCCTTCAACTCGAGGGGGTGAAGAGCTAATGCATGCTGTGGATGTGGCGACTCTACTGCGAGACGGAGGCATTCACCTGCGACGCACGGATGAATCTACCAACGACCACAGTGCCTTAGCCCGTCGACCTGATGAATCGTCACAGGCGATGAACGAAGCTGATCGCAGCGATACATTGAAGCTGCTCGCTCAGCAAATTCAGAAAGCTGAAGCCTTCGTGCAGAACGATCAGCTTGGACAAGCGTTCGAGCAATACGAAAAAGTGTCTCAGCAAATGCCAGACAACCAAGCGGTGCAAGATCGCTCGGCAGATATCCATCTTGCACTGCTTCGCAAAAGAGCCAGCTCCGCTGCTGCGGCAGCAATGGAACATCCAAACACGGATCGATTGGTCAAGTCTGCCGCACAGCATGCTGCAAAATGCCAGCAGACAGAATTTGATGTCTTGCAAGGCCGAGTAAAACGCGATCCAAGTAACCTGCTGCAAACTTTTCGTCTCGCCGACCTGTGCCGACGCATGGGCCGACTTGACCAAGCAGTGAAGCTGTTCGAAAAATGTGTTGGCGACAAGAACCTGCATGCAGAATCATTGATTGGAATGGGCGAATGTTGCCTGAAATCCAACAAAGCGGGAATCGGACGCAGACACTTAGAAACAGCCTTGAAGATGATCGACGCTGAAAGCCGTCCGAATTCCGTGAAGCTGGCTCATTACTGGTTGGGACGATATTTCGAAGCCGCTCGGGCGACTCCTCAGGCCACTTGGCACTACCAGCGCGTGGCCAGCTTAGATCAACGGTTTCGAGATATTTCTGTGAGACTGAATAGAGTGCAACAGGAAGCTGCTGCAACGACAACCGATAACGGCTAGCCACTGGCGATCGCTGGCCTAGCGGCGACTCTGGCTTGCCTGTGCCTGAAGCGAGGAAAGTCACGAATACCGAATACCTGAAGGTCAGAACGATAATTGACTGCGTTCCTTTGAGGAAAGCCGATCAGGAAACCGGGAATGCAGAAAAAATGACTCGGGGAATCCGGAGCAACCTCATCTCAACAATAAAATTCAGATAAACTCTGGCCGAACCGAATCCCTTGCCTCCATCTGAAATCATCTGCACCGTGACTGCCCCGCGTCGACTCGATTCTGCTGAAGTTCCGTCTGACCTCATCAAACTTGCTTCGCAGCGAGCTGGATTTCAGGACGAGTACCCGTTCGAATCTCGATGGGTCGAAATCGATGGCCACGTCATGCATTACATTGACGAGGGTAAGGGGCCCGTGCTGTTGATGGTACATGGCAACCCAACATGGAGCTTCGCGTGGCGTAATCTGGTCAAGCAACTGTCGGCGCAGTACCGAGTCATTGCCGTTGATCATCTGGGCTGCGGGTTTAGCCAAAAGCCACAGCAGGATATTTATCCCTTAGCAATGCACATCGAGCGTCTTCAACAATTGGTGCAATGTCTGGATCTACAGGAAGTCACGCTATTCGCCCATGACTGGGGTGGAGCCATCGGAATGGGCACTGCGGGACGGATGCCCGATCGCTTCAAAGCGTTCGTACTGATGAACACCGGAGCGTTTCGTAGCCAACGCATTCCCTTCAGAATTTCTCTATGCCGAATTCCATTACTGGGCACCTTGGGGATGCAGGGGTTCAACTTGTTTTCTGTAACAGCATTGAAGATGGCGGTTGAACGAAAGCTATCAACCGCAGCCGCCAAAGGGTTTGTCGCCCCCTACGATTCTTGGTCACATCGCTTGGCCGTCAAAGAGTTCGTTCATGACATCCCACTCAGCCCTGCTCATCGAAGCTACGCGACGTTGGTTGAAGTGGAAGAAGGCTTGGCTCAGTTCGCAGATTCCCCAATGCTGCTGCCTTGGGGAATGAAAGACTGGTGCTTCAGCCCAGAATTCTTCAAAGAATTCTGCCAAAGATTTCCGAACGCTCAGCAGCATCCCATCGCAGATGCTGGCCACTACGTGTTTGAAGATGCAACCGATGAATTGGTTGCCGAAAGCCGCAAATTCTTGGCGTCTGTGTATCCAACTTAGCCCTGCCGGACGGCACATCCACATCAGTGCTTGGCAGCCTTTGCTGCACGAATGAATTGCTCGGTCTTGCCACGCGTTTTGACTCCAGGTTCGGATTCAACTCCGCTGGCCACATCGACACCCCACGGGTTCACCGCATTGATGCAATCGGCAACGTTATCTGCCGTGAGACCTCCGGCGACAATCAGCGGCGGCCAATCGATGGGCAGCTGCTGAATCAGCTTGTGATCCAGCTGATGGCCCGTACCACCAAATTCGCCAGCGACGAAAGCGTCGACAAGCACCGCAGAAAGCGGAACTCCTGCCTCTTCTAAGGCAGCAACTTCCGCAATCGTTTGCTTCAAATTTTCGTGGCCCAAACGAAAGGCTCGATAAATTTTTGTCGACGGACGGCAATCGTAAACGTGTTTCATTTGAGCGACTGATTCATCACCATGAAACTGAATGGCAGTCAAGCTGACAGCCTGAGCGATATCAATCACTTCTTCCGCACAGCGGTTGACGAAGACACCCACCACGTCGACGTGTTCCGGAATCTGCTTTCGAAGCTCAACCGCCGTTTCCAAGGACACGAATCGTTTTGACTTGGGATAAAAATTTAGCCCGATCGCATCCGCCCCCGCTGCGACGACCATGCGAGTGTTCTCTTGTTGGGTGAGTCCGCAAACTTTGGTGTAGATCGACAAGGACACAGGCTTTGCACTGAAAGGAAGCGGAAACTGCTTCAACGAACCGTCAGAAAAGGGGCCGTCGGAAGCAGAGCAGGGCTGGTTACAAAACTGCCGTGATTAGCGAAACGTGATGGCACAGCCGATTGATTTTGTTTCGGCCACAGGAATGGGGGTCCCTTTAATCACTGCATCCACCACCATGCGAACGTATGGCTGCGTCACATTCTTACCCGTTTTTTCGTTATCAAATGCTCCCGAATACACCACCTTCCAATGGCCATTCATGACGAAGGCATGAGGCGTTGAACGAGCTCCAAATTTTCGAGCAAGCTGCTGCTGAGCATCTCGAAGATAGGTGAATCGAGAACCTTTTGTTCGGCTGGTCATTGCCGCAAGATTTTCAAGAGGCCCCTGATTGGCATTCACTGCAATAACTTGTACCCCGTCGGCCTGAAAGTCTTTTGCAAGTTGATTCAGTCTCTGCTCGTACCCCTTTGAGCAAGGACACTTGTTGCACAGAAAGACGACGACGCAGGCTTGCGCAGACCTTACCTGATCAGAACCGTGTAGGTTGCCGTCTGTGCTAGGAAGATATTTCCATGTGGGGGCAGATTCACCGATAGCAACACCCTGATCGGCCAAAACTTGGCCGGTCAGGGGGCAGCTGGTTGCAAGACCAGTGAACACCAAAGCGAAGATCCACTTCATGGGACTTCCTTGTTCAGCCGTCGCCAACAGCGACTATTTTGCAGTGACACGAACATTTGGATCGTTGGCCAGCCGTTCCTGATAGTCGACCGCGAATGCTTCGTCGCTTAACAAGCAGCGATTGTTCATCGCGAGTGTCCGTCGAATTCGACCGACCGTGTGCTTGGCAGGCCGAGTCAGCAGACGTACCAATTCGTCCGGATCCATTTCTTCTAGTTCTCGGATCGTGGTGATTCCAAGCAAGTTGAATGCTTCTTGAGCCTGCAAGTCGTTTTGAAAGACCACGGCCAAAGGAGCATCGGTCGGGATCCGTGATCGCCCCATTTTGTTGCCTTCGGATTCCGTCGAAACCGGAGCAACTAATGTTGCGCGACGAACTCCTTTCTTGCGAGCAGGACGCGCCGCCTTCTTGACAACCTTCTTTGCTGCAACTGCCTTTTTCTTGGCAGGACGAGATTCAGCGGCGGGCTTAGGAGTCGCCTTCTTTTTCTTCACAGCCTTCTTAGCAGCTTTCTTCGAAGCTGTTTTTTTGCCTGCCGCTTTGCTTGCTTTTTTCTTTGCTGCAGGACGAGCGGTCTTAGTCGAGGCCGCCTTCTTAGCCGTCTTTGCTGTTGTTTTCTTTTTGGCCGCTGCCTTCTTCTTCGCCATCAGGCAAACCTTTATTCAGTCGTCGTGAATGAAATTTATTGAATGCTCTCGAAGCAGCTCTTTGATGTGATCGAAAGCCTGCACCGAAATGCAATTCCCTTTCATCCGTCATGAATGTGCGGAATTGCTTCCCCGAGAGATCCTGTCATTTCGACCATTCGGGCGTGGTTTTACCTTACTGCAAGAATACAGCCGCTTCCAGGCTCAGTGACTTTCATTTTGGAACCAGCAAGGATCAGAACCGATGAAATTCGCCCATTCCCTCTGGATTGCGGCATTTCTCAGGCTTGAGCTCCCTCGCCGCCGTTTTCCCTGCCTGCGCAATGTGCCACAGCCAACATTTTTCTCCACTCGCTGAAAACCACATGATGCCGCTGGAAGCCACTTGAAGGATCGTTATGGCAAACTGTTACTTCGTTGAGAGCTGAATACAGACTGCCTCTTGATCGCTGCGAACAATCAATTTGTCGCCCGTCAGGCAAAGTGTGTTCCAACATGTGCCCTCGACGGCTTTCAATTCTGCCAGTTGTGAGTACCCATCTGGAGAAGCCGCTGCGACTGTGAGTTCTCCAAATTCACTTTGCACAACCAATTGATCATTCACCAGCAGTAGCTGCCCGTGCCCCAGTCTTCCTCGATGCTTCCAAATACGCTTTCCATCTGACAGCCGAGAACACTCAAGAAATCCGTTGCAGATGGAATAGGCATAGCCGCCTTTCAAGACGGGGCTTGTCAGTTTCGTTTTCAAAACTCGAGAGCTATTCCACACGAGATTTGTGTCCCAATTGCCGTCACTTTCAACAACTTGGATCAACGTTCCGCCTCCGTCCGGATAGCCCTTAGACATCAATACCTGATCATCGCCAACGGCAAACATCTGAGACGTATTTGCCATTCCTGCTGAGTCCCCTGGACGATCCCAAGTCCACAACACCTTGCCCGACGCTGGATCAAAGCTCATCCCTTTTGATTCGGCCATGAGTAGAATTTGTGGGACGCCACCTACCGTTTGCAATGTTGGAGAACCGTAGCCAATCATCTCGTCCCCGGCCTTCCACTTCACAGCACCTGTCTGAAGGTCGAAAGCAAACAGTGTCGCATAAGGCCCCTGTTTCGGCCCGCCTCCCGGCACGATCAAGCAATCATCATAAACCATGGGCGAGCCACTTCGCCCCCACTCCAAAGTGGAATCTTCTTCTCCGCTCGCAGGATATGGTCCGCCGCTGGTTTCCTTCAATTTCAAACCGAGCAATTCATTTAAGTCAACTTGCCAGACCATTGACCCATCTGCCCCATTCAGGCACACCAGATTTCCAAGAGCGCCCGTCGCATAGACCATCCCCTGATGGATCACTGGAGTTGATCGCGGTCCCACATGGCCCATGTTCAACGAGTCTTGATGCCGAGCATCGTGCTGGTACATCCAAATCAAATCGCCGTCAGAGATTCGATAACAGGTGACACACTCCTTTGCTTGACGCTGCTCCATCGTCACCGCAAAGCCGTTACGAGCAACAAACCCTGACCACGATGGTCCAAGAGGAATTTTCCACTGGATGGCTTCCTTGTTGAGCCCCGCGAAATCCAGCGACAGCGAAGACTGAACTTCCGCGTTTCGTTGAGGGCCGAGAAACTGAGCGAAGTCGAGCGGGGTTTCTGGATTCAAATCAGCGACATCGACAGATGCGGCTTCGCTCGCCTTGGGAACCACAGGAGCCGCCATCCAGATGGGACGAAACCCAATGATTGTCATGTCCCCACCGAACACGGGATTCAAGACCACCACTGCTGTAAAAGGCACCACGACGATGGCAATCATGGACATGATCCTGGTTGACCAATCCCAGCGGCTGAAAATACCAATCCACAAAATCCACAACAGAGAAACGGCCAGATAGGCCATGAGAGCACAAATATTGGTCACGTCCAGCGGGATGCCAAAAGCATCTTCCAATTCGCTATTCCAATAGAACGCAGCCGTGAAACCTACGAACAAAGTGAGCGTAAGAATCGACAACAGCCACGGTCTGCGTGCCGCAGGACGCACCGGCAGAGTCGAATCAGTGGCACGGTCAGGCGTGAGTGAATCGGTCGGAGATAGATTCTTGTCCGGCATGAAAGTTCGCCATGTGAAAAGTGCAGTAGGGTCTGCTTACCCGTGTTGGCAAGCAAATGAAAACAACGTCAGCACTGTCGGAGCATTGCACTGTTGGAGCATTGCCCTGCTGGAGTGGAGCATTGCACCCGAAGTCGCTGCTACCCACACCAAAGTGCACGGTACTTCGTTATCCAGAAGCAACGCTTAGCAAGTCTTGAATCGTTGCGACAATTTTCTCGTCAGGAATATCTTGCTGGCTTCCTGCCTGCAAACTTTTGACTTGCCAGCTTCCTTCAGAAAACTCATCAGCTCCAGCGATAATCGCAAGTTCGAAGCCCTTGCGATTGGCATACTTCATTTGCTTTCCGATGCCTTTGGCTTCGGGGTAAACTTCAACTCCGATACCCGCTGCTCGCAGTCTGCGAGCAAGCATGATGTAGTCACCCGAGTGATCTTGGTCGAACATTGTCACTAAAACGGGAGCAGGAGTCGAAGCTGTTTTGACCATGCCAAGCTCTTCCATAGCAGCCAGCATTCGATCAAGGCCTAAGCTCGCACCCACTCCGGGCAATTTCTGAGCCGTGAACTTCGATGCCAAGTTATCGTAACGTCCCCCACTGCAAACGCTTCCAATCCCGGGCAGGTCGTGAAGAATGGTTTCGTAAATTGTGCCCGTGTAGTAATCCAGTCCTCGAGCAATCGAAACGTCAAGCTTAACACGATCCTCTGGAAAACCGCAGGCATCAACCGTTTGAAACAGTTCTCTGAGATTGGCCAGACCTTCTTCACCCGTTTCATTTCCAGCTAACATCGTTTCCAGCGAGTTCAAAATATCGCCATTGGAACCAGACAACGTGGCCATGTCTAAGACGCTGTTTCCCTGCTGCTCACTGATGCCAACTTTATCCTGCATCTCGGCCACGACTTTGTCTCGACCAATTTTATCAAGCTTGTCCAAGCATCTCAAAATCCCCACAGCGTGATCTTGAAGATCGTTCTTTTCTAGAAGGCCGTTCAATACTTTTCGATTATTGACACGTACTGTGAATCCGTTGATTCCAATCTTTTCGAACAGATCATTGATGACCAGCAGAGTTTCTATGTCGACTGTGTTGCTGGTGCTTCCAATGGTATCAAAGTCGCACTGCATGAATTCGCGAAAGCGACCTCGAGCAGGTCGCTCGCCTCGCCAAACCGGAGCGATGTGATACCGGCGGAAGGGGGTCCCCAAGTCCTGAATGTGCTGTGCCGCATAGCGCGCCAACGGAACTGTCAGGTCAAATCTCATCGCCACATCTCGATCACCTTGGTCGGTAAATCGAAAGACCTGTTTGTCTGATTCTTCTCCCCCCTTGCCCAACAGAATTTCCGAATATTCCAATGCAGGCGTATCGATCGGAGCGAATCCAAAGCTGCGGTAAACCGATCGAGCAGTATCAATCAGATGCTCACGCGCCATCATTTGATCAGGAAGAAAGTCTCGAAATCCTCGAAGAGTCTGAGGCTTAATTTTGCGGTTGGAATCGGTAGACATGATACTGCGAACAATGTGTTGAGATGAAATGAAGCTTTTGCGAAGTACGCTTTGACCACCGGAATTCGGTGGTACCACGCCCATCTTTTTCTTGACTGGCTGATCAACGTTCGGTGATGATCATGCGTCAGCCGAACTGACCGTTGTTTGGTCGACACAGAATTAAAAATTCTCAGTGACGTCCAAACGCGAGCTTGTTCGGCTGTTGTCTTAAAACGCATTCACGGCCGAAGATTTAAAAAGAAGACTGCGGCCAAATCAGCATCGAGGGAATCAGCGTCGAGAGACCTGCAAACTATTCCTTTTCTTTCATGTCTTTCATTGGCTTAACCAGTTTGACAGACTTGATATAGTCAAGGTTCGGGAAGCTTTCCTTCAGATATTCGTTCCCACGAGCTTGAATGCTGCCTTGGTTTGGCCGTTCGCCGTATTCGCTGTTGATCTTGTCAACAACTTCCATGCCCTTCACGACCCGACCAAACGGTGAAAACCCTTGGTTGTCCAAAAAGCTGTTGTCTCCAAAGTTGATGAACAGCTGAGTGGAACGGCTGTTAGGAGCACCCGTCTTTGCATACGTCAGGAAACCACGACGGTTTGACGCAACCAATGGATCGTCTTTAATTGTAGTTCGGTTTTCAGCCTGAACTGCTGGGTCGCCATTGATGCCGAACTGAACCATGAAGTTAGGAACCACTCGGAAAAATCGACACTCGTTATAGAAGTCCTTTTTGACCATCGTGTAAAAATGATCGACCCCGATTGGCGACCACTTACGAGTCACTTCGATCGTAAATTTGCCTTTGGAAGTGTCAAATTCCACCTGAAATTCTTCTGGTGCTTTTTCATCTTCGGCGGCTGTTGCAGCTGCTGGTGACATGCATCCGGAAAGTCCAACGAGACCAATGGCAAAGGCGGTGGCAAGAGATTGAAATGTCATAAAAAGTCTCCTAAGCGGAAATCGGGGGTGTGTGGGCGAGAATTAGCTACCCACGTGATAGCCATGCGATCTTATTCAGATAGCACTTCGGGCTGGGAATGGTACAAATCCAACCGCGCCCATCCCATCCCTGACGGAAATGTTTACCTCAGATGTCCATATTTGATTTATCTCGAATCCAAGAGGCGGCTGAGTTGCAGCATTTGGAATTTCATCCTGTCTTGAATTCCACAAATTCCTTGGCAATGCAGTTAATCGCCGACTTAGCCGCCTGTCGGCCCGCACTGATCCTCACGGAACAACAAACGGCGGGGCGCGGTCGAGGGTCTCATCAGTGGTTTTCCGATGCTGGAGCTCTGACGTTTTCCCTTGTTTTGGGTGTCGAAGCGATTCCCGCAGCCGAACGGTCCATGATTTCAATCGCCACAGGGGTCGCCGTTCGCAAAACTCTGGAAGACGCCCTGAATGCCGCTCTGCAAACAGAAGATACGATCGGCCGTGGTCGAGACATCATGGTCAAGTGGCCCAACGACGTGATGATTGACGGCAGAAAAGTCTGCGGAGTTCTGACAGAGCTGTCTGCAGATACAAACCAAGTGTCCGTCGTGATTGGGGTGGGAATCAATGTGAACAACAGCCTGATTTCTTTACCTGCCGAAATTCAGTCGAAAGCGACCTCCATTTTTGACGTCTGCGGCCAATCGGTAGATCTTTCTGAACTGCTCATTCAGCTTCTGTTGGCAATTCAAGACTCTTGCAATCGACTGATGGACGATCAAATGGGATTAATCCAAGAGCTCAATCAGCAACACTTACTGACCAACAAGCTCGTGACGATTGACCTAGGGCACGAAATTTTTACCGGACAGTGTGTCGGTGTCGATGAAACCGGCTGCCTGCTGTTGCAATCGCCTGACGGTGTTCGACAAATCGTGGCAGGATCAATCGTCAGTTGGGAATAAACCGTGATTGCTGCCGGTCTTCGATCGCTTGCATATCACCAAAAAGATGCAGTTCACCCCGCTACTGCACCAGTTCAAATTGTTCCTAAGATTTCTGGGTGGTGAGCGAACTTTCAAGCTGATACAGAGTTTGTTTTGTTCTTCTGAAAGTTTCAAGATGCGATTCGAAGTTGTGCTGGCCGGATTAACCATGGCCATTCTGTCTGGATGTTCGATTGGAAAATTCGAACACACGCGAACAGAACATCAGTCGCTGGCTCCGGCAAATCTTGAAGTGGTCGAGGTGTCAACTTTTAATGGAGCGGTCAACATCACGGCTCATGATTCTGCAGAGGTAGAAGTCCAAATTGACTATTCTGCTCGAGGCGATTCAGAGGAAGCTGCTGCTGCAAATTGTGAAACGCTGGGTTGCCATCTTTCTGATGAAAATGGTCGGCTTGTGCTAAATGCAACTCGACCGGCAAACGACTACTCATCTGCAGCAGCCATGACTTTAAAGGTGCCTCGATATTGCCGTGTCGAAGTACAAACCAGCAATGGGGCCGTCAGTGTTGAAGGATTCAGTGGTGATGTTGATTTAACGAGCAGCAACGGTCGAATTCGAGCAGAAAATATCGAAGGAGCAATCGACCTTGAAACCAGCAATGGTCGAATCGAAATCGTAGGCTGCACGGGCCCCATTGACGTTTCAACAAGTAACGGTCGAGTTGAATTCGACGGGAATCTGACAGGCCAGGACAATCAAATTTCAACCAGCAACGGTAGCGTCCAAGTGATGCTTCCTTCCGACGCGTTGGTTGCCGTGACTGCAGAAACGTCAAACGGAAAAGTTGCCTGTTCTACGGAACACGCCGTCATAAAACAGGATGACGACTATCTCAAAGCAATCGTGGGATCGGGTGCATCAACTCAAGCAATAGCGACTGCGGCATTGACAATCGGCAGTTCAAACGGTTCCATCGATGTTGGTGCCGTTAGTGCTGCAGATGTATCCGAAAGCAAGAACAACTAAACCATCTTGTTGGTGAAGCCGAAGCTGCCCACATGACGGCTTCGACTTGTTGATCAAACACGCGGCAAGGTCATGCGTCGTTGGGGACCGCATAGGTGTTGACGACTTCGCGAGCTGCTCGCAGGCCATCGACAGCAGCTGTCACAATGCCTCCGGCATACCCAGCTCCTTCGCCCACAGGATACACGCCCATCAGTTTGGGAATCTGCCACGATTCTCGGTCGCGTTCAATCCGCACGGGTGAACTGCCACGCATTTCAGGCCCCACCAAAACGGCCTCTGGAAGATACTTCCCCTTCCACTTAGCATCCATCACGGGAAGTCCGTCGTGAATGGCCTTAGCGATGACAGGAGGCAACACTTCGTTCAAATTTTTTGGCTGAGTTCCTCGTTGATACGACGATGGAATCGCAGCTGAAGAAGACGGAGTTCGCTGGTTTAAAAAGTCGGCCGCTCGTTGAATGGGCGCGTCATAGGTTCCGCCGGTCAACGCAAATGCCTTTGATTCATACTGTCTTTGAACTTCGACTCCGGCCAACGGATGATCACTTCCGAAATCCGTTGTCTTCAAAGTGACAACCAAGCCACTGTTGGCGAACGGAGTGTCATGTCGAGAATTGCTCATGCCATTGCTGCAGAACAGATTAGGTTCCGACACACTGGGAATGACAACTCCGCCAGCACACATGCAAAACGTAAACAGATCTCGTTGGCCCTTCGCCACCAAGCTGTAGTCTGCTGCTCCAAGCTGCTCTAAGTATTCTTGCTTGCCATATTTGTGTTGATTGATGATGTCCTGAGGCTGTTCGATTCTCAGCCCCAGTTGAAAATCTTTTTGCTGCAACGGAAAGCCAGCTTCAAGCAGCATTTGATACGTATCACGAGCGCTGTGGCCCATCGCCAAAATGCAAACCGTTGTGTCGATACGACCAGACGATGTTTCTAAAGCAGTGACTTGGTCATTTTCAATCTGGAATCCTTCGAGACGGCACCCAAATCGATATTCGCCACCAAGTGCTTCGATTTTACGACGGTAGTTGCGGCAAATCATGGGCAGCTTGTTGCTACCCAGATGCGGCCGATGTTCATACGTCAACGATGGTCGCCCGCCACAGTCAACAAAACTTTGCAGCACCCAGTCAACGTCAGGCCCTGAGATGCGGCATGTCAGTTTTCCGTCGCTAAAACAGCCGGCCCCGCCTTCACCAAACAGATAGTTGTTTTCGGTATCGTGTTGTCCGCCAGAATCAAATTTTCGAATCGCAGGAACCCGCTCTTTAACGGGACGACCTCGTTCTAAAATAATCGGTCGATAACCCTTCAAAGCCAGATAGTAGCCTGCCAGCAGACCAGCAGGCCCTGACCCAACAATCACGGGCCGTTGCCTTAGCGGAGCAGCCCCCGGCGCTGCATCCACAAAGTGCTTTTGCTGATACTCATCCAGTTGAACATCACCACTTCCGGCACTTGGCCCAGCACCAGATCCCGGGGCAGGAAGATCGACGATGAGACTGTAGACAAACTGCAGTTTGTCCTTTTGCCGAGCATCCAAGCTTTTCCGTAAGATTCTCCAAGAACGAACATCTTCAGACGAGACCCCCAACGCCTTCGCGGCTCGAATTGGAAGTTCGTGCTCAGGCTCTTCGACTCGAGTTCTTAGATTGGTCAGACGGTACTGCATAACGCACTAGCAAAGGTCAATTCGTGGAAACAAGAGTCCCCGTTGAGTGGGGGCGAACTTCAGGTCTTGAAGAACATAACTGTCGCGATGTTGGCAACCGGAGCGATACCAGTGACTGCGGCAACGCCAGCAACTAAGGCGACGTCAGCAAATCTGAAAGTGTGACATCACCGTTTTGCAAGGCGGCTTGAAGCTGATCGGAACTGACAGCGACCAATGGACTGAGTTCAATGGATTGCCCGTCAGGAACATCTTGGCCAGCTTCCTTCAGCCACGTCTTAGCAATGCGCTGTAAAGCGGCCTTGGCCGTCTGCGGACTATCACTGCCCGTGGCATTTTTCACGGGATTAAATTCACGCTCTCGGTCACCTTCAACAATCAATGCATTTTCAGCCAGCGGCAATGCGTCAAAGATGAAACGCTCGAATTTGTAAGCGTTGGCCTCTGTTGGTTCGACCAGTTTTCCATCGCTGTCCAAATGTGGCATCTTCTTACGGGCAAGATGCAATTCCAACTGGCATCCGTCGGCTGTCAGTCGATCAAAGAACGACAACCGAACCACATGAATGGCAGTATTGCCTGCCCAAAAAATCCACTGACCCGTCGCATCTTCGGCCGCAGCCTGAGCTTCAGTCAGTTCACTGTATTCAATGATTTCAATATGGCCGTTGATATCAACCAAGACTCCCATTCGCTCAGTGGGACTCGACTTTTCAACGACATTGGTTGTGAGTTCCGATTGCTGTTCATGATGCAAACCGATCAGTTCCGGATCGCATAAAATGGCAGTCGGGTTGTCCACTTGATGATAGAAAAAGTGCTGAATACCCGCAGTCTTCATTTCACCAAGCAGCCCCGATTCTTTAAGAGCTGTCACCAAGCCGCCATGACCATCGGGCGACAGACAAAGACTGCTCTTCGTTTTCAAAAGCAACTTTCCGGTGGACGCATCAACCGCCGGCATACTGCCTTGCTGGAAGAATTTCACGCTGTCTCGAGAAAGACCAAAGAATGAATGCTGATCGAAGAATTCGACCGTTTCGTCGTGAGTTGCCGAACTGGTCATGATCAGCCAAGGAATGACACAGTCGTACATCTTTTGTCGAGCCAAAATCTGTTCAGCAAAAATCTGGAACAGCGTTCGATCGGTCACAGGGCCAATGGGGAACATGCCCTTGGGATGATCAAATCCAAGGCGACTTCCTTGGCCTCCCGCCACGGTGATCACGGCCACTTTTCCATCAGCTAGTAGCTGCTCTCCAACGGCTTGCATCGCCTTGCGATTGCTTCGATCCGCAGCCGTTTGAGGCTGTCGCACAACGTTTGCCGGGGCGGCAGCAGTTTCAGCTCTGGCAGGGCCGGACGCCGCCGAATTTGTTGTTTCGACGTTCTCTAGAACGCTCTGAATGGTCTTGAAGTCCACGGCTGCTAATTCAGCTTCAAGATTCTGCTGTTCAGATTCTGACAACTGGTCCCAAAACCTGAGAACCTCGGTTTGATTTGCAAGTTCCAGTTTCGATCGCAAGTTTGATGGCAGCGGGGTCATGATTTCGTCTGTTGATTTGAAGGCGCGAAGCAGTCGGTGGAGTTTGACCACTGACATTCACAATTGCCAACAGATGCTTGCTGAAATCGCAGCCGAACAACAAAAGGACGCGGCTGTCTTACCAATCCGAAAAAATTCATGCGACAGCGCGCTTAAGAACACTCGTTGAGCACTCACATTTTCATGCGTGAGAGAATTGACCCCAGTCCTCCGTCAACTCCGAGGCACTGTCCGGTAATCCAGTTGTTGGCGGGATCCAGCAAAAAGCTGATCGCCGAAGCGATGTCATTGGGTTCACCAAGCCTTCCCAAGGCGTGCATACCAGCCGACATTTCTGCAGCCGATTCTGTTTCCCACAGTTTTTTCGTCATTTCAGACTTCACGAGACCGGGTGAAACACAGTTAAACCGAATCCCACGGCCGGCATACGTTGCCGACGCGGAGCGAGCCAAGCCTAGAATTCCCGCTTTTGCAGCAGCAATCGCCTCGTGATTAGCGAGTCCAATTTGAGCAGCGGCTGAAGAAACCAGAACCACTGAACCTCCTGCAGAACGCATCAACTTGGCCGCAGATCTCACAACGGCAAAGCTGGAAAACAGATTCACCTGCAAGGTTTCAAACCATTCTTCATCTGAAATCAAATGGGCCGGCTTCAATAGCACCGAGCCAATGCAGTTCGCCACTCCGTTCAGCTTTCCGTCACCAGCCGCGGCCTTCAGGCAGGCATCGATCGAAGCAGCATCACCTGCTGTCACTTCATGCGTCGCACAACCAAGTTCTTGACCGATCGCTGCAAGTTTATCGGCATTTCTACCACCGATTGTGACATCGTGACCCGCGGCAACCAATTGGCAGGCGAGACGGTACCCAACGGATCCAGTGGCACCTAAAACCGCGAAACGACCATTTTGATTTGTCATTGATCTTGCTGTCTATAAAGAGGAATGCTGCCTCGCACTTCTGAAAACGGCACAGCTGATTGGGTATAGACAAAATGAGGCCGTTGACGACAAATTGAAGCGTGACACTCTTTTCAGACGCACACTTCCGAAACGACGTTCGCAAAAATCAACCTGAAAACCAAAGAGAGCGGTCATGGAAAATATGCGTCTGGCCATGGGAACGTCCACGGCAACCGTGCCTCCGGATTCTTCGATCCTCTATACTGGACCGTAATCGAACAATCTTCCATTCTGAAAAACAGAAACTTGTGAACCCAATGAACGACCGAGTGATTGTTATCGGAGCCGGCTTAGCAGGCCTTTGCTGCGCGAAACGTCTGAATGATTCTGGTGTCGCATGTACTGTTCTGGAAGCCGCAGATCGCGTTGGCGGGCGAGTCGCGACAGACGAAGTCGACGGATTTTTGCTGGACCGCGGATTCCAAGTGCTGCTGACAGCCTACCCGGAATGTCGCGACGTGTTGAACTACGAAGAATTAAACCTTCAGGCCTATGATCCCGGAGCAATGGTCCGCGTCAATGATTCATTCGACGTCATCTGCGACCCGTGGCGGAGTCCAAGCCGATTGATAAAGACGGCTCTGTCGAAAGTGGGTTCACTCGGAGACAAACTGAAGATTCAGACCTTAAGACGACAATCACGAGTGGGCACAATCGACGACTTATTCGACGCTCCCGAACAGACCACGTTTCAGTCGTTGAAGACCTACGGCTTCAGCGATCAAATGATTGATCGATTCTTTCGTCCGTTTCTAGGCGGAGTCTTCTTAGATCAACAGCTGGAAACATCCAGTCGCATGCTGCACTTTGTCTTCCGCATGTTCAGCGACGGACTTGCTGCCGTACCTTCTGAAGGGATGCAGGCTGTCCCAACTCAGATTGCCCAGGCATTACCAGACGGAACCGTTCAACTGAATCAATCTGTTGTTTCAACCACTGCCAATACTGTCACTATTTCTTCTGGTGAAGTTCTTCCAGCAAAGGCGGTTGTATTAGCCACAGACCAGCATGCCGCTGGAAATCTGGCGGAAGAACTGAAGGTGGCTCGACAATTTCGTCGAGTCCGCTGCTTGTATTTTCATTGCAATGAAGCTCCTGTTGCCGAACGTCTTCTTGTGTTGAATGGAAACCAACAAGGTCCGATCAACAACCTTTCCGTTCCGAGTCAAATTTCAAGCTCGTATGCGCCAAACGGACAACACCTCGTTTCCGTAACGACATTGGATGAATCGTTGTCTGATGCAGACATAGAAACTGCTGTTCGCAATCAACTGACCGAATGGTTTGGTTCGGTCGCTTCCGACTGGAAACATCTTCGAACCTATGACATTCCTCATGCGTTGCCCAATCACTCAATGCCTGCATTTGAACCCACTTGGCATCCTCAGAAACTGAATAACGGAATCTACGTTTGTGGCGACTATCGTTCACAAGGATCGATTCAAGGAGCAATGGTTTCAGGGCGACTCACAGCGGATTCTGTCATCGCTGCCTGTTCATAACCGAAGCTGTTTCTGCCATGAACAGGAAACTGGATTTCAGTATTTTCACTTTAGATCAGTGCTTCGAAATGGAATAACCATCGTGAATCTAGACCGCAACAAAAGCACCGAAAAGGATCTCAGAAGCTATCTCGACGACAACGGGTACTTTGGGCGGACGGCCAAATTTCAACTATTGAAATTAACAGCCGTCGAACGTCCCGGTTGGGTTCAGATCTTTCAATTCGAAATCGAAGCCAAACGCGAAGACAGTGATTGGGAAAGCTTGTACGGTTTCTGTCGCACGGACGAACGTTCGGATGCCTTTGAAGTCCAGATGTCACACGATGCATTGGCCGCTCAACAGTCGTTTGGCGAAGCTTCTGAAGACATGATCACTCATGAAACCGCCCAGCAGCATTCTCCATTTGTGGGCTTACTGTTTATCGCCGTCGTGGTGACCATTCTGGCAGCGGGAATTTTGTTCTACCAAAAAACAAGGAACCCTCCGGTACTCGATACCGAATCACTGACCGTCCCCACGCCCGCAGCACAGTCGACCATTTAGCGCAGTCGATTATTTAACACGGTCGACTGTTTAGCACAGTCAATTAGTCAACACAGTCGACTATTCAACACAGTCGACCCCGTTGCGCACAACACAATTTCAACACGGCGGACGATCTGCAATGCTGCCAGACGAACGCCTGCCAACCGGTTGTCTCGACAAATTCAAGACCTGGTACGGACAAGAACTGGTACGAAAACGGACTCAGCGCATAAAATCTGATTTACCGTCCGAGCCTTCAATCTTGCGGCTTGGCTGGTCCGGCGGGAACCCATGAATTCGCACTGGTTTCGCGGATATCGCGCAGTTCGCTGGCGCTGACCGGGCGGTTTTCGGCCTGCCCCACAGCAGACGTACGATCCTTCACCTTTGCAGGGCGATAATTGGCGGCAAGCCCATCGTCGTAGTGGTTTCCGAAGGCTGATCTCCAAAAATCCAGCCCTGCCGGCTTCGAACCGCCGTAACGAAACAGAAGCAAACAGGTAATCACCAACACAGCTCCGATCACAATGCAGGCAATCATCCAGTCCTGCAATGCCGATTCAGACACCAGCACGATCCAAGAACACAGAATGGCCCCCAGCACAATGACGATCATTGCCGCCAGTATGCTGCCTCCATCATTTTGATTGCGTCGAAATTTTCGAGCCATCGAAAAGCGAATCCTTCAAGGTTCAACCGAGTTTGCCGGCTCGATTCTATTCGAATTCCAGCTTCTGCCAAAGTCAGATGATTTCACGAAGTGAAGTTGTCTAGCGAAGTTGAAATTGGCCAACATTTCTTCGAGACGATCCGTCCCGAGACCACGTTTTCGAGTGGACCTTCATGTGAAGCGTCAGAAAGAACTTTTCGATTGGATCGCGACTGCACTCGCTGATGCAAAGCGATTCTCACGATCAAACCCAGAGGTTTGGCGAATACAACTTCCCAGACTTCGAATTGAAATGCAGGCAATCCACTTAGTTATTGGCTTCCATCGCCTGCACGCAAAGTCGAATTCTCTCGATGTTTGCAGCGTTATCAACCCATTGAGGAAACTGCGTTTGCAGGAACTGAGTTTGCAGCCACTGATCCAGGCTTCTGGGCTGAACTCGCAAAGCAGTGGCGGCAAGAAATGCGGCCGTGCGTTTTCCCTGATCTGTGCTGTCAAAGAATCGTTCTTCAATAATTTGTTGCAGCTTCACTGTATTCAGCGGCTGTTCAGCGTCCTCGGCATCCTTCGCCGCAGCAATGGCAGATCGATGCTTGACCGTGGTATCTTGTCCAAACAGCGGCCCCATCGTTGTTTCCCAGATCGGTCCCGCAGCTTTCACCGATAGAAAACCATCGCCGTGGTACCTTCTGAACAAATCAACTTGCTTTAGCAAGCGTTCTAAATCAGAGGTCAACTCTAGGTCAGGACGTGTGAAGAAGTAGCCCGAAACTCGACTTCGAGATCGTTCCCATTTCGGGTAGGCCTCACCGTAAACTGCAAGCAATTCAGCGGTCGCATTTCGCTCGTGTGATGAACGCCGAGCGACCTGTTTCTTGCGCAAAGCAAGACTTCTTAAGACGTGATCTTCATGAGCTGCCGGATTCAAGAGCTCGTCCATTTGACGAACAAAGACCACGATGTCGCCAGTCCGAATTTTTGTCTTGTAGTCGGCCCTCACTTGCGAAGCAACGGCTCCGGATTCTCTGACTGAAACCACCCCCACAGGGCTGATCGTGGACCCTTCCGGTCGAAAAATAGAGACCGTCTGAATTTGCTTTGTGATCGGGTGAATTGGATCCAAAGAATGGCATTCTCCCAAATTCACTGTGGCACTTCGGCCCGCCACATTGGTGACCTGACCAATAAAGTAGATCAATTCGGTGCGATCGGACCCTGACAGGTCAACCTGAGCCACTGCCAAAGAATTTCCGTCAAAGATCGGCAGCAAGAGCAGGGCGATCAGAGCTTGGCAGTAATTTGCGGGGCGAATCATCGATCGTTGTTCCATTGAGGTAAAGCAGCCAAATGCGCTGTTTTCCCAATCCTACAACATCTGCGATTGCAAAACCCTTTGAAAATCGCCCTACACTTCGAAAACAGGCGAGTGTGCTCCGGAATACCAGTCTCAGCCCCTCACGATCATCACCACGGGGCGGAATTGCGCTCGTTTCAGCAATGACCGGCCGCACCGTTCGGTGGACGACCATACAAGCTAACAAGACAGCAGTTCAATCAGATCACTGGTTCAAAACGGTTCCCGCGGCATCGGCACGCGCTTTCATGGGCGACGATGTGATGGTTGCGAAGCCCATCACGTCATTAACTTCGATTCCAAGACGTTGTTCCCATTCTGAAATGCGAAAGCTCCAGTGATCTCGCCGCAAGGGTTCCTTAAGTGGGACGATCCAACTAGGAATGGACAGCGTGCTGGCTTCGCAACCAAGATCGACTTTCGGATCGATCATCAGTTGTGGCTTTCGACCGTTCATCGACACCAAAGAAAAGACGCGGACTTCAACGTCTCGACCTTCGTCTTTCAAAACGTCAGCGTGAATCAAATTGGCCAGCTGCCTGATGTTCTCGGGGTCTCGCCCCAGCTTGGGCATCTGATGAATCGCAAGGTACCGACGAAGATTGACGACTTCGAAGTCTCCGGTGTCACGATCGACAGTGAAATATCTGAGCCCACTTTTCTTGCCTCGTAGCAACATGTGCCATGCAAAAAAATGACCTCGTTCTGTCCAATTCGGAGACTGATCCGTCGCGAGATACCTGAGAGGCCAAAGGAAATGGAAGGTAACATAGACGCCAAGCAGAATTGCAATCGTTGAAACTCGCAACATCGATTTCTGACCATCACCCAATCCGGCCGATCGCGTTGATCCATCAGTGATCGGAGCAGGTCGCTTTAAACGACGCCCTGTGAGAACTCTGCGAGGCCAGCCGGGAGGAAAGAACACCAACGTTGCCGCAATCATCAGCCACGGAAAAATACCAATGGTGAACATAAACGCGTTGGTCAGGTGGAATGCGAGAGCCGCGCCAAACGCAAGTCCCCTTGTGCGCTTCCAAAGTAGGCCCGGAACGACAAGCAAGTCGAATAGCATTCCTCCCCAGCTAAACAGTGAAACCATCCAATCTTCTGTCATAAATGGGCCAATGCCCGGCACCCATGTGCGAGACGCCAACGTCATTCTCATGGGTTGCCCTAACAACCAGTCTCCATCCAACTTTGCAATGCCTCCCATAAAGTAGGGAAGCCCAATGTGAAAGCGAACGACCCACAGCATCCATGCAGGTACAGTCGCAATGGACTTGTCGGAACGCCCCAACACATCAAGAGCAAAGATCTTTCCAGCGGGCAAAATCACCATCATCCACGACAACAACGTGACTAGGTAATAGTGGTTTTGGTAGTACGTGCGATCCATCAAGAACAGCCACGTAAACATCACTGCAAATACGATACTTGCGAACCGATAACACAGCCCGAGCGCGATCATTAAGGCCAGAATTCCAAGACCGATAAAGAAGGCAAACATGCCGGCTTGGGGCAACACGGGGACCCAATGAAAGCCGAAGTACTTGAAGTGAAACGTGGGATTCACGTACATCATTCGTACGGACCCTGACATCAAATTACTGACGGCATAGCAGGCCATCACGATGCCAAACGCAAAACGAAACCAAGCGAGAAAGGCGGCATCTACGGGTGCCGTCATCGCGTTCGACAGTTTTGAATTCGACGAATCACGACTCATAGATCTTGTTCCTTAACCCAAAAAAAAACGCCAGCAAGCCGACGACTCGCTGACGTTTTCTGATGTTTTCTGATGCAGCCAAATACGAAAACCACAGATGAACTTAAGACTGTGAGAGTCAGCTGGCAAGGTACCAACCGAATTCCGTTGCACAGACTCCAATCCCCCGAAAAGAAAACTCGGCCCCGCGACCACTAATCGTCGTCGTCGTCTTCATCGGCATTTTTGCGACGTTTTTTGGGGGCAGGAGGCGTCAGTTTGATTTCGAAGCTGTTGTCAACCCCTGCGACAACCTTGAAGGTTGCAGTGGTGCTGCCCCAGTTTGGAGCCGATCCCCATTCGACTTCATCGACGTCGGCTGGCGGAGTTTCCTTACCGGTAACAATCACGCTGTGCTCGCCCACGACAGCTCCATCACCATTTCCATAAGTGCTGAGAGTGAACTTGCCGTCTTCGATAAAACCCGTGGCCGACTTTCCGACCATCGTGTTGGTACCCGTTGCAATCGGGTTAAAGATAATCGTCCCCGAACTGACGGGGTCCGCACCACTGATCACAGTTCCAGAAACGGCCGCCGTTTCAAACTGCTCGTCAGAACAACCGGGTGCCAGCAGCAATACCGCGGTACACAGACACAGGTAAACAGAGCGAGTCATGATGATTCACCTAAGTTAAAATTCTAAGGCCAACGCCATCATGCACAGAGAATTGCACGAGGCGTTATCTGAAAGTTAAAAAGCATCAGGCTTCAGCAATCGTTGGATTGCTGAAAGAAATAAACGCCTGTCAGAGTGTGTCTGAAAGGCGTTCGCTGCTATCAAGATAATCGCTGAAGGGCGTCTTAGAATTCACCAACAACTTCGCCATCGTTGACCACACCAAGTCGCTCGTAGGTGCCGTTGAATGAATCATTGCCATCGTTGAATCCTGTATCGATGTTTTCGCTCACAAAGTGAACCGATCCATCTGCGAACAGGAATTGAGCTCCCCCCGTGTGAAAGCTAAACGCACAGTCATCATCAACGGCATGAGCCATATCGTTGATGGTCGTTCCAGCGTTGATGAATGAAGGAGATTCTGTTTTAAACATCACTGGTTCGTCCGCATTGTTCGCGCCGATCCAGACTCCCCATTGAGCCGTGTTACGCACATAGGCTGCTTCGCCAATCGCAATCGTGTTACTTGTCCCGTCGGTCACGTCTCGAATTTTTGTTCCTTTTGCTGCTCCACCCGCGGCGTCTCGAGCCTTGCTAAACATGCCTCTATCATCAGCCCCGGCCGACGCCTTGTAGTCTGATGTTGCATGGCCGGTCGCGTAATCGGGTGGGCTAATGGATGTTGTCAGGTCGCTACATGGCGAGCCCGGACGATCTTGACAAGGAACAGCGAACACTCCTGTCACATCTGGCAAAGTTGACGACGGGCACCGAAATGCTGTCAATGGCTGGCCACTGCCGGGAAGAATCGTTCCGTTGGCGTCGAAGTAACGCTGGTGAATCCCCCAGTTGCCTGGATAAGCATCGCCATCGCCCCAAGTCGTTGGCAGCTGATCGTAAAGATTCTTTTGTTCGATGTAAGGCAGCAGCATGGTTGCCCATCCATAGCCGTCGTCGTCGTATCCCATATCGTCGTCAATCGCCGTGTAGGCTCCCAAGGGGAAGACGCTGTAAACATCATGGTAATTGTGCAAAGCCAGTCCGATTTGCTTCAGATTGTTTTTACATTGTGTGCGACGAGCAGCCTCACGGGCCTGCTGAACAGCGGGCAATAGCAAGGAAACGAGGATCGCAATGATGGCGATCACGACCAACAATTCGATCAGTGTGAAGCCAGCTTCACGGTTCCGAATACGCCTCATGTTATTCTCTTTCAGTCAAGTAAAAAAGTCCGACAGAATTTTGGCTCCATCAACGGAACACAATCTGTCTCACAACAAACTGGTTAAAACTTCAGACAAGCTCGGCTCTTAAGGAAAGCCGACTGCCCCATACAAAATCGCTCTTTGCGAAGGCCGAACGCTGCACATTGCAACGTTTGGCTTCGCGACATTTCTAAATGAGTCCTTGGCCCCATGGTCCAGTAATCGCCAATGTCATCCCCGGTGTTTGAACATTCACGAACAGCCATTTGCCATCCGGAGAAAACGTGGCACCTGCCCACTCTTGTGCTCGGAAGTCGCCCTTGAAGCCGTTTCGTTCGCCGTTCAAGACGACGTTATTTTCGGCGAAGGTAAACAGCGATCCTTCAGCGGTCAGACCGTGAATGCGATGAGGCAAAACGTCTCCGTCTTCGCAAAGAACAATGCCACCTCGAGGACTCACCGTCAGATTGTCTGGGCTGTCCAGCACTTCGGCAGACGGAGATTCGAAGATCAAAGTTAGCCGTTCTTCACGAGGGTTGTATTCCCAAATCTGTCCGGTGCCTTTATCTCCACCACTGGTGGAATCTAAATACACTCGTTCGTTTCCAAACCAACAGCCTTCCAGTCGTGCAAACGTCGCAGCTCCTAAAGCCTTGCCCTGACTGTAAACCCCATGGCAGTCTCCATCTTCTTCTTCCGTGGGTTTGGATTCTTTGCTATGAGCTCGTTGCACATCTTCGATGTCAACCCAGCTGACATCGAAAGCCTGTCCCACTTTGAGCCCCGTTCGAAGGTCGGTTGCTCCAGCCACTTTCAGCATTTGAAGTTTTCCACCTTCAACGAGCTTGCCGGGGGTATTGGGCAGAAAGCGATAGAAGCCCGCAAGACCACGGTCTTCTGTTTCGTAGACATAGCCTGTTGCAGGATCGATGGCGACCGCTTCATGAACGAAGCGCCCCATGTCTTTTAGTGGAACCGGTGTCCCTGGATTGCTTGGATCGACTTCAAAGACCCAACCGTGTTCGGATTCAAAATCCAGAATCTTCCCGTCATCTTTGCTGCCTGGCCCAAACACCGATTCTTCGCACGATAGCCAGGTCCCCCACGGTGTAGGCCCTCCAGCACAGTTCTTCACAGTACCGGCCAGCACTGGCTTAACTTCAAGCCATTCACCCGTTTTGCTATTGAACTTTAAAGCCGCACAACCGCCCCCCGCTTTGGCGTCGTACTGAATGGCGGCCGTTCCGAAGGGAACGCTTGACGTTGTGATTTCATGATTTCTGACAATCGTGAGAATGCCATCATGATCGGCGATCACACCCATGCCGTCGTGATCAGGTGGAGTAAGGTTACCGTCGGACATCACGTCGCCCGTCCAACTGAATGAACGGTAAGAAAATCCTTCGGGCAAATTCAGCAATGGAATCCCGGTTGTCTCGTCGGGCGTTGGTCGCAGTGGCCCGTATCCAGAGACTCGATACCCAAGCCCAGCTGTGGCCACTCGTCCCAAAAAACTATGGAACGAAGCTGCCAGCGAAAACGAAGCTGTTGATTGAAGAAAACTGCGACGGGAAGTTCGTGACATGGTAATGGCTTCGTGTCAAGGCGATCGATTGGTCTTGTCGTTTCACGAGGCAGTCTCTGCTGGAGTGTGAAGAACTTGTTAAGAAACTGTTTAGATTGCACAAGAATC
Organism: Fuerstiella sp.; assembly: GCA_039974975.1. Classification (GTDB taxonomy): domain Bacteria; phylum Planctomycetota; class Planctomycetia; order Planctomycetales; family Planctomycetaceae; genus Fuerstiella. The sequence goes on from JBDWHY010000099.1 coordinate 57,105, forward strand.
AAATTTCGCGAAAAGCGACTGAACGCGGCTTCCGCACAGTTCAAAGATTGCAGCTGAGCCGCATCTTTTGCGCGCAAGAAAAAGCCGCTCAAATCACATGATTCGAGCGGCTTCATTGATCGGTCGGCCATTCAGTCGGCCATCGTGCCAAGCCTGACACTGTCAGGCTGCTTACTGCTGTTGATTTACTGTTGTTGATTTACAGAGGCTTCGAAACAAAGTTGTCCATCAACTGAATTCCAGCAGGGCCCACGAGGATTACGAAAATACCGGGGAAGATGAAAAGTACCAGAGGAAAGATCATTTTGACCGCTGCCCCTTGAGCTTTCTCTTCTGCCATTTGCCGTCGCTTGGTTCTCATACTGTCCGATTGGACTCGCAGAGCCTGAGCGATGGAAGATCCGAAGCGATCTGCCTGAATAAGAATGGCCGCCAGAGATCGCATATCGTCAACGCCTGTCCGAACACCGAGGTCATGCAATACATCTCGTCGAGCCTTACCCATTTGCAACTGCATATTGGCTGTCGCCAGTTCGTGGCAAACTTCAGGAGCCGCTTCACCAAGTTCTTCTGACACTCGACGCATACCGGCATCAAGTCCCAGCCCCGCTTCAACGCACACAACCAGAAGGTCCAGTGCATCTGGCAGCTGTAGGAAGATCTTCCCCTGACGTGACATCTTCAAAAACGTCAAAATCAGTTCTGGCAAATAGAATCCAATTCCACCGCCAATCACAAATGCCATCCAAGATTTTTGGCCGACTCCCATTTGAGTAAAGCCATAGATCGCTCCGAACAAAATGCCCATCACCAAACTGATGATCTTTAAAGCCAGAAAGTTTCGCGGCGCGTTTGACGAACTAAATCCGGCATTCGCAAGTCGAACTTTCAGGTTACTTTGTTCGGTCTCAGACTTGGGTTGAAGGGCCTTCGATAAAGCGGGAGCCGCTTTTTCAATCATGCCCTTCATGGTGCCATCATCAACCTTACTGCCTCGAGCTCGCGATCGAGGATCTCGAAGTTCATCAAGGCGTTCTGACGCTCGTGACTTGTTTCCGCCAACCAGCGACATCACGACCCAAGCAGCGCCTGCAATGGCTCCGAAGGCCGCGATAGAGATGAGAATTTCGGGCTGCATTTGATTGCCCCTTAAGAAGCATTATGGTCAGTGGACAGCTGTCTTGCAGTCGCCACAAAAAGCGTATCTAAAAATTGAAGTCCATTGACTGGCTTCACATCAAAGCCGATCAAGACTGCAATATCAAACTTTGATGTCGATGATTTTCTTGATGCAGATGGCTCCAAGAACCTGAAGCACGCCTGTAACAAACAGCATCTTGCGGCCTTCTTCACGATCAAACAAAACCATGACGTATTCAGGGTTTAACGAATACACCGCAGCGAAGAGACACGGAGGCAATCCCATCAGGACCACGCCACTAATTCGACCTTCACCAGTCAACGCTTTCACTTGAC